>NZ_JAENBP010000009.1 GCF_016481285.1 Streptococcus zalophi | reverse complement strand
TTTTTTGACCAGCTTTAAATTCTGGAAGATCTGTAAATTCATATGCCCAGTTAGTTGCTTCTGTTACTGTCGCTTTTTGTCCAGTTGGCTGACCATCTGCCAAGAGGTTAACAATGACTTCTGTTGGTCGTTTCCCATCTTGGTTATTAGCATCATCCCAGATTTTTTTACCTGAGATATTTACAGTGCTTGGTGTGTGGGTATTGGTAATATCATAACCAGTAACCACAGCATTATATTCTGGTACAGTTTCTTCTTTAACTGTATACTGAATTTTTTTGTCACCTTTAGCCTCTGGAAGATTATCAAATTGATATTTCCAACCAGTTGCTTCTGAAATTTCTTGAGTATCTATTTGTTTGCCATCTGCTAAAAGGATAATGGTAACTTTATTCGGACGTTTACCGTCTTGATTATCAGCATCATCCCACGTTTTAGTTCCAGCAATGGTGATTAGTTTTTTGTTAGTTACCGTGAGTCCTTTATCTGATGTGCCACCATAAGTTACAAGGTAATTATCACCATCTAATTGGATACTGCCATTATTTTCATCGATTTCTTTAACGCTATAGATGTATTTATGATCTTGTAGGTCATTTTTATATAGGTTGGTCCAAGTTACTTTAGTAGTTCCACTTTCTAATTTTTTAACATTAGCTTCAGGAACTTCTTCAAGTTGACCACCTTCTATTTGACGATATAATTTCAAATAGATATCAGGGTGATTTGTAGAAGATGTTATCCATTTTTTCTGAACAGATACTTCTGTCTTTGGTCTTTCATTTGTAACATTAATTTCATCACCAACGATTGAGTATTGTGTGTTATTCTCAACCTGTTTTTTAAGTGTGAATTTAACATCATCAGTTTTAGTGATATCGTAGCCTTGAATGGTTTTAGTTTCTCTAAGGAGATATTCTTTATCTGCCCAAAGAACCCAACCTAAATTTTGTTGATCCCCTTGAATAAGGACTTTACCATTCTCATTTGTCACAAATTTAACATCATTACCATTTTTATCTTTAATGGCTTGTTCTTGACCATTAACAATCTCAAATAGTTGGAATTCTACACCCTCTAATTTTTTAGAGTAATCATCTTTATCACTTTTAACAATTGTAACGCTTGGATTGCTACCTGTTCCACCACCTGTAGTTTCAATGTTTATTGTTTTTGTAATTTTACTAGATTTACCTTCCAAAGTAGCAGCATTTGAAAAAGTAGCATCTCCTTTACCTAACACTCTAGCATCATAAGTTATTGTCAATTTTTGGCTATCAGGAAGATTATTAATTGTCAAAGTATTAGTTTCTTTATCATAGCCTATATTAGCATCTGGTGCATCAGGGGTAATTTTTACTGTGTCTAACTTAATTCTTAAGTTATCAGATAGTTTATCTGTTAAAGTGAGTTTATCTGAATTAGTAAGTAAGTCTCTTCCTTCTTTGTTGACTTCAATGCTAAAAGTAGCAACATAACCATTATCTATTGTTGGTTCAGTTAATAAACTCTTGTCAACAAATGGTGAGTAAGTATGATTAGCAACAACAGTATCGGAAGTGAATTCTCCCCATGAAGCAACATTTTTAAGAGGATAGCCTTCCTCCAATGTCAATGCTTTATCGTTTAATTGATCAAGTGCTGCTTTATCTTTTGGTATTAGGTAGTAAAATACTTCATATTTTGGATACAAATGACTGCCATCTTTGGGTAAATTCTTGAGGGTCATCTCAATTCCTTCATTGGTTGAAGAAATATCAGCTTCTCCTCCATCAAAAGTATTATCATCTACATCCACACCTCTGATTTGAATACCATTATCTGGATAATATTTTAGATATGATGTTTCAAATTTATCTACAATAGTTGGTGTTTCTTCAGACAATCCTTCTATCGTTAATTGATATTTATAGATAGGATAAGTGACACCATTGATTTCAACTTCTGATTTTTCAAGATATTTTTTTTCAAGGCTTTGTTTTTTAGGAACTGCTCTTGCATATGCACCTAAAATGACTTGTTCCCCTTGAGTAGTATTCATTCTGAAAGTTGTGTTATTTGTGTGAATTTCTCCAGTTTTATAACCAACTGATGCAGCATATTCTAACCACTCTTGATCAACATCTGTTTCTAAAGTTATAACAATATCTCTAGGCTGACCATCTGGTGTCGGATTTAATCCTGGATGTTTAGCTTCGTCTTTATAAAAATGTATTGATATGGTGTTTTTATCTGGGGCATTACTTGAACGAATAATTTCATATTTTTCCTGATCTTGTAAACCAGTGACTTTTATCTTAGATGGGTCTGTCTCATCAAAAATATCTCTTAACCATTTCCCATTGTGTTCAAGTTTTGGTAAATCATCTACTATAAAGGCTTGACCATCATGTCCTTGACTTGGAAAATCTTTAATGGTAATTTGCCACTTAATTTTTTTAGATGATACTTCAATTGCTTTTTTAGCTAGCGTTGTGGCAATTTGTCCATTTTCAATATTAATAGAACCTGTAGTATTGTAATTACCTACAGTAACATTGTTTTTAAAATTGAGCGTTCCTGGAGCACCAGTCATATCAATTTCCGTTGTGTACTCAATTTCATATTTGAATTTGCCATCACTATTTGGAATGATATGCTTCCAAGAATTCATCTTCCCATTAGCAGTGGTGGTGTCTAGTTGTGACCAAGGAATGTTTCTTACTTCTGTAGAACCATCCGGTTTTGTAACAGTAATCTTAATTCCTTGTCCTGAATAACCCATTCTCTTACTAGAAACATCAGTGATTTTGTCAAAGATGACTTCTCCACCCATGGTTTTACGCATGTATTTATTTATTTCAAGTTTCCAAGTAATCTCATGGATGTTATTACCCTTATCTTCTTGTTTTAAAACTCTTTTTGCTAGCATGGAAAAATCAATCTTATTTTCCAAGTTAAATTCAATACTTTTAGGATCTGGAACTTTGTCACTTTTCACAGTAGCAGTATTTTTTGTCTCTTCTACCGTCCCTTTTTCGGCAATAGCATCGTGATTCACTGTTGCACTGTATTTAACTACTACTTCTTCTCCATGACCAAGTCTTTCGATTCTTGTTTCAAACCCATTTCCCACTTGTGTTGTTTGATGTGGCAGTGGATTAGTTTTATTTGAAGTAATAACAACATCATTATTAAAAGTCAATGCTGTCCCACTGATAGTATCAGTGATAACAACATCTTTATTGATACCTTTTGATTTGATGGTTAATTGATAGTCAACCATTCCTGTGTCTTTGTTATAGGTTCCTGATTTTTCAATGGTTATATCTGAATCTATATTGACAACAAATTTCTTGATAATATTTTCATTAAATTGAATTTCAGTAATATTTTCAGCAATTTTCCCTTTAATTTCAATCGCAAATTCAATATTTGCCACTTTGGTCAATCTTGTAAAATTGGGGTCATTTTTGTTGAATTTTACTTTTAATTGATTTCCTTCAACTCTATATGTATTATTATTGACATCTACTTCACCTTCACTATCAATAATATGTATTGAAAATGTCGTTTCACCAACGGGACCTACTGTTAATCCTGCTGGCAATGTATATATCATTTCTTCTTCATCACTAAATTGTTTTGTCTGGTTTTCAGCAAAACGAAATGTAACATCATAATCCCCATCTGGATATACAATGTAATTGCCATCAGCATCTACTTCTGCATCTATATCAACATTAGTTAATAATTCATTAAGATTAGTAGTAGAAGCTCCCACTCCATCAGTATATACCGTTTGACCTGGTAGACTAAGTCCTATTACAGTTACTAACGATAAAAACAGTAAGGAGAGTATCTTCTTTACATCTTTAAGCATCTTTTTTCCTCCTCTTTAATTATAACGATTTCGAAATACTAATATTTAATTCCTTAAATCATAATTTCTAACTCAATCTTATCACACATACCAATGTTTAGCAACAGTTCTTGTATAAAACCTCTAAACTAATAATTAGTATTTAACAAGTAACCTGAACTAAAAATTTAAGATGAGATTGGTAATCTTTTTAACTCACTTAAATTTTTAATCTATTAAACAGGTTAATGGAGACAAATTAGAAAAATTATTCACTCTGTTAAATATTTATTTAATCTATTTTATTTACTTTTATCTAAAAAACTACCAAAAATATTTTTGGTAGTTTTTTTAATAATTAATTTTCAAAAATGTCACTATTAAACCATTTATTCCACAAAAAATCGTTAAATACTTCCCCAAACACTCTCAAGGATATTGGTTTGGTCACGATCAGGGCCAACAGAGAAGGTAGAAATACGAACACCTACTAACTCGCTAATGCGACGGATATAGTTTCTAGCATTTTCTGGTAAATCCTCTAAACGTCTAACACCTGTAATATCTTCTGACCAACCTGGTAGCTCTTCATAAATCGGTTGGCAACGTTTTAACTTATCAAGACTAGCTGGATAGTAGTCAATACGTTCTCCGTCTAAGTCATAAGCAACACAAATCTTAACAGTATCAAGGCCTGATAGGACATCAATCGAATTTAATGAAAGATTGGTAATCCCTGATACACGACGACTATGTCTCATAACCACTGAGTCGAACCAACCAACACGACGCGGACGACCCGTAGTTGTACCATATTCATGACCGATTTCGCGGATGCGATCTCCTGTGGCATCAAACAATTCTGTTGGAAACGGTCCATCACCAACACGGCTGGTGTAGGCCTTACAAACCCCTACAACCTTGTTGATTTTACTTGGACCAACACCAGAACCGATGGTAACACCTCCTGCAACTGGATTAGAAGAGGTTACAAACGGATAAGTTCCTTGGTCAATATCAAGCATGACACCTTGTGCCCCTTCAAATAAGACACGTTTTCCTTTATCAAGGGCATCATTTAAAATGACAGACGTATCGGTAACATATTGTTTAATTTGTT
Source organism: Streptococcus zalophi (assembly GCF_016481285.1). GTDB lineage: Bacteria > Bacillota > Bacilli > Lactobacillales > Streptococcaceae > Streptococcus > Streptococcus zalophi. The sequence continues at coordinate 56,337 of NZ_JAENBP010000009.1, read as the reverse complement.
GCCCATATGCAAAATACTCTTCAAAAATGTCATCAAACGATGATAGCTCACACTCATACATTTTTTCAAAGAGGCGATTTTTTTCTTCAAGATTAACACGAAGACGCTCAGCAAAAATATCTTTATCAAGCAAGTCAGCAATACGAATACCCACGCGCGCGGCCTTATCCATATAAGCAGGGCCAATTCCTTTATTGGTTGTCCCAATCTTATTAGCACCTTTAGACGTTTCTTGTAGTTGGTCCAACTTGATATGATAAGGTAAAATCACATGTGCTCTGTCTGAAATCCGAAGATTATCTGTTGTCACCCCTTCTTCGTGAAGATATTTCAATTCTTTGACCAATGATTTGGGATTGACCACCATGCCATTACCAATCACAGAAATTTTTTCAGGGAAAAAAATGCCTGATGGAATCAGATGGAGTTTAAATTTCTTACCATCAATAACGATGGTATGACCAGCATTATCACCACCTTGATAACGCGCAATAACTTCTGCATCTGATGATAGGAAATCTGTAATTTTGCCCTTTCCTTCATCTCCCCACTGGGTACCTACTACTACTACTGATGTCATAATAATGAATCCTAGCACGAAATACTCGTGTGCTAAATCCTTTCTTGATAATCATGGTAGGAGTTTCACCTACAAGCGTATCACCTTACCTATTATATGAAATTATGATTTATTTTTCAACAAACAATAAAAGAATCTTCTTTTTTCATAATCTTTTATTTTCTAATAAAAAACATAAGTATTTTTCATGCTTTTCATTGTCATAACGGTAAGATTGCGTTACAATAATAGCAACTATTAAACGTTAGTAAAGGATAAATAATGAGACAGTCAAGTTTATTTGGAAAAATTATTTTTCTGATTATATTGGTTTATTTTATACAAATAGCCATACCTTTTGTTATCGCTGGAGCCATAGGTTTTGGTCTTTTTCAATGGTGGAAGAAAAGTCAAAAAACACCTATCCAGCATAAAAAAGTAGAACAAATTAGTGATAGTATTGACATTCAAGAATTAAAGGCTTATATCAAGTTAACTGATAAGAAACTTAAAAAACTAGAAAGCTATCGCGAAAAAGAAAAATGGGATGACTATATTGATTTGGTTAGACAAATCATGCCACAGTTAACCCACATCAATGATGAAGCAGAACGATTAAAAAAAGAAATTGAGCCACTCGTTCATAAAAGAATCATTAAAAAAGTGCATACCACTAGACTAGACATTCAAGAACAAATAGAAAAACTTGGGCTATCACCTGATATGCCGACATCAAATGATGGTAGACACATCCTCAAGCTTGCGCCTGAACTAAGTGAGGCCTATCACAATATTCAAAAAGATAACTTATCTATCTTGGAGAAGATTAAACAAGCAGATAATGAGGAGGAATTAATCGCCATCCACCAAAGCAATATGAAACGCTTTGAAGATATTTTATCTGGCTACCTCAAAATCAAGGCAAATCCCAAAGATTATTACAATGCAGAGGATCGTTTAGCACAGGCTAAAGAAGCCATTGAAAAATTTGATTTAGATTTAGACGAAACTCTTCGTAAACTCAATGAAAGTGAACTAAAAGATTTTGAGATTAGTTTACGAATGATGCAACATAACAAAACAAACTAAAGGAGACAGTAATGTCAGATACATTTAATTTTGATATTGATAAAATTGCAAATAATCAATTGGTAAAAACAGACAAAACAACTGATATTATTCTTGATGAAAAAGAAAAAACAGGGCAAATATCATTTTTAGAAAAATTAAGCACCAAACAACAAGAAGCGATCAAAGAAAGAACACCTCAATTGGTTGATGGTTTTATCTCTGATCAAAACGCTCTATTAGACTTTGGTCAATCAGCTGTTGAAGAGGTTAATGCTACTGTTAATCATATTTTATCTGAACAGAAGAAATTGGAAATTCCTCAGGTTGATGAACTTTTACAAAATACCAACCGTGAACTCAATGGCTTTATTGTTAAATATAAGGATGTGACACCTGCAGAGTTAGAGAAAAAACCAAACTTTATTCAAAAACTCTTCAAACAAAGCCGAAATACCCTCCAAGAATTTTACTTTGATGCTCAAAATGTTGAACAAAAAATGAACAGCATGGCCGCAACCATTGTTAAACAAGAAGAGGTGCTAGCAAGAAATATTGTTTCTGCAGAGATGCTCATTGAAGACAACACCAAATCCATTGAAAACCTTGTTGGTGTGATTGCTTTTATCGAGTCTAGTCAACAAGAAAGTGCCAATCGTGCTAAAACACTCCAAGAGGCTCTTGCTAAACTAGATAGTGCAACACCAGAATATCATCTTAAATCTGAAGAGTTGGCAAGAATGACCGAGGTTATTAACACCTTGGAACAACAACACACCGAATACATGAGTCGTCTCTATGTGGCATGGGCGACAACACCTCAAATGAGAAATCTTGTTAAAGTCTCTTCTGATATGCGCCAAAAACTGGGCATGCTTCGTCGCAATACCATCCCAACCATGAAATTATCCATCGCTCAGTTAGGTGTCTTACAACAATCTGTTAAATCAGGAGCAACGGCCGATGCGATCATCAATGCTAATAATGCTGCTCTTCAAATGCTTGCTGAAACTAGTAAAGAAGCCATTCCAGCACTTGAGCGAACAGCTCAAAGTCCAACACTTTCTATCACTTCTGTGACCAGTTTGGCAGAAAGTTTGGTGGCTCAAAACAATGGGATTATAGCTGCTATTGACAATGGTAGAAAACAACGTGCACAACTTGAAACAGCTATCATCAAATCAGCTGAAACCATTAATGACACATCAAAACTACGTGATGAAAAAATTGTTCAAGCCCTTTTAAATGAAGGAAAAGAAACGCAAGAACAAGTTGACAATCATCCTAAAAACGAAGAAAACCAATAACTATTAAAAAACAAGTCACAATAGTGGCTTGTTTTTTGTCACTTGAGCTAGTCAACGTCACTTCTACTTTTTCAAGAATCATAACCTGCTAAATCAAGAAATATTATGTTATAATATAGGTTATGGATAAATTAATTAAGACAATTTCAGCTTCTGGTTATTTTCGTGCCTATGTACTAGATAGTACCCAAACCGTTAAAGAAGCTCAAGAAAAGCATCAAACGCTAGCAAGTTCTACAGTAGCTTTAGGGCGAACTTTAATTGCCACTCAAATATTGGCTGCTAATCAAAAAGGAGACAGTAAAATTACTGTTAAAGTGATTGGTGATAGTTCTTTTGGCCATGTCATTTCTGTTGCTGATACTAAGGGTCATGTCAAAGGCTACATCCAAAACAAAGGGATTGACATCAAAAAAACCGCAACTGGTGAAGTCATTGTTGGCCCACTCATGGGAAATGGACACTTTGTCGTTATTACAGATTATGGCATTGGTAAACCTTATACGTCAACAACGCCTCTTATCACTGGAGAAATCGGTGAAGATTTTGCTTACTATCTCACAGAGAGTGAACAGACACCATCTGCTGTCGGCTTAAATGTTCTACTTGATGAGAATGATCAGGTAAAAGTAGCCGGTGGTTTCATGCTACAAGTCTTACCTGGAGCTCCAGAAGAAGCGATTGCGCGCTATGAAAAACGCATTCAAGAAATGCCAGCCATCTCTAGTCTCTTAGCGTCAAAAAATCATATTGAAGCCCTTTTAGAAGCTATTTATGGTGAGGAAGCATTTAAAAGACTCTCAGAAGACACCTTAGCTTTTCAGTGCGATTGTTCGAAAGAACGTTTTCAAAATGCCCTAGCAACACTTGATAAAAAAGAGTTGCAAGCAATGAAAGACGAAGACCATGGTGCTGAAATTATCTGCCAATTTTGTGGCACTGTCTATACCTTTAATGAAGAAGAATTGGAGACAATAATCAATGACAAATCTTAATAGCCCTTTTATGATTGGAGACATCCACGTCCCACATAGAACCGTTTTAGCACCAATGGCTGGGGTGACAAACTCCGCTTTTAGAACGATTGCTAAAGAATTTGGTTCTGGACTTGTTGTCATGGAGATGGTCTCAGATAAAGGGATTCAATATAACAATGAAAAAACACTACACATGCTTCATATTGATGGCGAAGAACATCCTGTTTCTATTCAGTTATTTGGTAGTGATGGTGATAGTTTAGCAAGAGCTGCTGAATTTATTCAAGAAAATACCAAAGCTGACCTTGTTGATATCAACATGGGCTGTCCGGTTAATAAAGTAGTCAAAAATGAAGCTGGTGCCAAGTGGTTAAAAGATCCTGAAAAAATTTACTCAGTGGTCAAAACCGTTAAATCTGTTCTTGATATTCCCTTAACGGTGAAGATGAGAACGGGCTGGGCTGATAGCTCACTAGCTGTTGAAAATGCCTTAGCAGCTGAATCAGCCGGTGTTTCTGCCTTAGCCATGCATGGTAGAACCAGAGAACAAATGTACACTGGTCATTGCGACCATGAGACCTTGAAAAGAGTCGCAAAAGCTGTCACAAAAGTCCCATTTATCGGTAATGGTGATATCAAAACGGTTGAAGATGCAGCTTATATGATTGATGAAATTGGAACAGATGCTGTTATGATTGGACGTGCAGCCATGAACAACCCTTATATCTTTACTCAAATTAATCATTACTTTGAAACAGGTGACATTTTACCTGATTTGCCATTTGAGAAAAAATTAGACATTGCTTTTGATCATTTGACACGCCTTGCCTCTCTTAAAGGAGAGCATATCGCTGTTCGTGAATTTAGAGGACTTGCTCCACACTACTTACGAGGAACAGCTGGTGCCGCTAAAATTCGTGGGGCTGTCTCAAGAGCAGAAACCATTGAAGAAATTGAAAACCTATTTGCTCAAGCTCGCATGAGTTTATAGGAAAATCGTTACCCTCTTGAAAAAATAAGCATTTTTTTATAAAATAAGAACGTCATATAAAGTTAGGAGAAGTATGTTGATTGTATTAGCAGGAACCATTGGAGCTGGGAAAAGCTCCCTCGCAGCAGCACTTGGTGAACATTTGGGAACAGAAGTCTTTTATGAGGCCGTTGATAATAATCCCGTTTTAGATCTCTATTATAAAGACCCAAAAAAATATGCCTTTTTATTACAAATCTTTTTCTTAAACAAACGTTTCAAATCCATCAAAGAAGCCTATAAGGAAGATAATAATATTTTGGATCGTTCGATTTTTGAAGATGAGTTGTTTCTAACGATTAATTATAAAAATGGTAATGTCACAGAGACTGAATTAAATATTTATAAAGAATTGTTAGAAAACATGCTAGAAGAATTAGAAGGCATGCCTAAAAAGAGACCAGATTTACTCATTTATATTGATGTCTCATTTGAAAAAATGCTAGAACGTATTAAAAAACGTGGTCGTGAGTTTGAACAGATTGCAGATAATCCTGAATTATACAATTATTACAAACAAGTTCACGGGGAATACCCTGAATGGTATGAAAATTATAATGCCTCACCAAAAATTAAAATCAGTGGGGATGAGTTTGATTTCATTGAAAATCCTGAAGATTTACAAACTATTTTTGATATGGTTGATAGCCAATTAAGAGAACTTGATTTGTTAGACTAAACTAAAAAAGCTTGAGAGCCTAATGCTCTCAAGCTTTTTTTAGTTATCTGGATGAACAATTGTAAAGTTCAACTGTTTTTTTCTTGTTCCAATTTTCAGAGTATCATGAGAAGCTAATTCTCCTGATAAAATTAATTCTGATAAATGGTCTTCAACTTTTTCTTGAAGAGTTCGACGTAGTGGTCTTGCTCCCATTTCACTATCATAACCTTCTTTAGCTAAATAATCTAAAGCAGATGGTTGGAATTTAAGAGTGATATCTTTTTCTGCCAGTGTTTTAATGAGAGGGGCTACCATAATCTTAACAATAGCACTCATGTGATCTGGTGTTAAACTATGGAAGACAATCTTTTCATCAATACGGTTGATAAATTCTGGTCGGTAAGCTCTTTTTAATTCTTCCATGATACGTTTTTGCATAGCTTCGTAATCATTAGAATAATCTTTCGCACCAAATCCAACTGTCTTATCATCACGAAGAGCTGTAGCACCCAGGTTACTTGTCATAATGATAATGGTGTTTGAAAAGTCAACCTTTCGGCCCCTACTATCAGTTAATACACCATCATCAAGAACTTGTAGTAAAACATTAAAGATATCTGGATGCGCTTTTTCTACCTCATCAAAAAGAAGAACTGAATAGGGTTTATTGCGAACTTTCTCGGTCAATTCTCCGCCCTCATCGTAGCCAACATAGCCTGGAGGCGCACCATTTAAACGACTGGCTGAGAATTTCTCCATGTACTCACTCATATCAAAACGAATAAGTGCTGATTCATCATCAAATAAAATTTCAGCAAGCGCTTTTGCCAATTCTGTCTTACCAACTCCAGTCGGCCCAAGAAACATGAAAGAACCAATCGGACGTTTGCCGGTTCTAATACCAGATTGATTACGTCTGATGGCACGACTAATGCTTGATACCGCTGCATCTTGACCGATGACACGTTTATGGAGTTCTTTTTCCAAGTTGAGATAACGCTGAGCATCTGTCTGAGTAAGTTTTGTGACCGGTATCCCTGAGAGCTGACTGAGGGTTTTCTTGATATGATCCTCATCAACAGGAACTGGAGCTAGATTTGTTTCGTCCTCTTCTTTAGCTAGCCATTTAGAAACTTGACTTAATTTCCCAGCCATTAAAGCCTTGTCAGCTTTCGTTAGGACTTCTGGGTCTGTCTTTTTCACTAAAGATTGGACTGTCGCACTTGCTTCATCTAGTAAATCAATAGCTGAATCAGGTAAATTTTTATTAGTGAGGTAGCGATGAGCTAATTGAACAGCTGTTTTAACAGCAAGATCACTAATAGTAACGTTATGATATAATTCATAACTTTTCTTTAGACCCAACAAAATCTGATAAGCATCCTCAACGCTTGGCTCTTCTATTAAAATTTTAGCAAAACGACGTGAAAGAGCGGCATCTTTTTCAATATGTTTTTGATATTCTTCTTGAGTGGTAGCACCAACTGCTCTCAGAGTTCCACGAGCAAGAGCCGGTTTTAAAATATTGGCAGCATCAAGTGTGCTATCAATCCCACTCCCTGAGCCCATAATGGTGTGAAGTTCATCAATGAAGAGAATAATGTGACCATCAGCTTCAATATCTTCAATAATTTGATTCATCCGTTCTTCAAAATCACCACGAAAACGGGTTCCTGCTACAACACTCATCATGTCAAGCTCTAACACTCTCATATCAGCAATTTCATACGGTACATCACTTGTTACAATACGCTGAGCAAGCCCATAAGCAAGAGCCGTTTTACCAACACCAGAATCACCAACCAAAACAGGATTATTTTTGGTTTTTCGACTTAAAATTTGAATCATTCGTGTGATTTCTTTATCACGTCCAATCACAGGATCAAGATCACCTAAACGTGCCATTTCTGTCAGGTCTCTTGTGAATTCAGATAATTCTCCAACTGATGATGGCGGCTTCATTAAATCAGAGAAATGACTATTTTTATTTTTTTGTGGTTTTAATAATTGTTGAATATTTTTTAAATCTTCTTTTGAAAAACCAGCATGTCGTTCAAGTGATTTGCGAAGATCAATAAGACGTAATTTGGCATCACTATCTTTCATCTTAAAACCAGCCAACTCTAAGATACGAGTTGACAGTAAATCAAGATGTAACAACATAGCAAATAAGACGTGTTCTGTCCCAACTTCTTCATCACCCGTCACTTGACTAATGGCCTCAGCAAACCTTAGTGTGTGGGCTAAAGCTTTTGATTGTTCAAAAAAAGTTAATCCTTTAACTCTTTCTTTTGGTGTTTTATTAACAGCTAATCTAGCAGCCTCTTCAAAGGCTCTTTCTGGAACAAGATTATCAAACTCTAAAAAAACGTGACCAGCAATCGAATCAGGGACATAAACCATGGCTAGTAAAACATGCCAACTTTCTAAATAAAGGCTATCGTATCTAGCCGCTTGATACTGTGCATGTTTAAAAACATCATGCATTTTAGGAGAATATTGAATCATAAATGAGGTCCTTTTCTATCTAATTGTTGTAAAATTTTTCGAAGCATACGAGCACGAATTTGAGGAGCAAAATTTCCCAGCACCTCATCCATCGAAGTGGCAAGTACCAGGTTACCTTCTCGCTCACTAATAATGCCCTCATCAAATAAGACTTGAATCAAATCTGTGAAGACTTGCTCACTAATGCGCTCACCAATTGTTTCTGATAACTCTCTTAGCATCTGATGATTATCAGAATAACGAACCTTGGCGATTCTGATATAACCACCTCCACCACGTTTACTTTCAACAATATAACCTTTACTTTCAGGGAAACGGGTTTTAATCACATAATTAATCTGACTAGGAACAACTTGAAAGGTATCAGCCAAGCTAGAACGTCTGATTTCAGCAATACCAGATTGTGCTAATATCTGTTTAATATACTCTTCTATAATATCAGATATATTTTTAGAACTCATTTCAAACTCCTCTCTATCATCTTTGACTATCTCTGACTATTATACCGAAAATACTGTCATTTGAAAACCAAAAAAGCTAAGCTAGCAAAGATACCATAGAAAATAAAAAAAGATGGGTTTGCCCATCTTTTTGTGCGATTACTTGTTAAGCGCAGCAGCCATTGTTGCTTGAACTTCACTTTCAAAGTCGTTAGCTGCTTTTTCAATACCTTCACCTACTTCAAAACGTGTAAACGCAATAACCTTTGCATTTTGTGTGTCAAGGAATTGTTCCACCGTTTTGCTGTCATCCATAATATAAACTTGAGCAAGTAAAGTGTATTGTTGGTCAACTTGAGTATTGTCAAGCATGAAGCGATCCATCTTACCTGGAATGATTTTATCCCAGATTTTTTCTGGTTTACCTTCTGCTTTAAGTTCTTCTTTGATAGCTGCTTCAGCTTCAGCAAGAACACTATCAGTTAATTGTGCTTTTGAACCATATTTAAGGAATGGTAGCGCTGGTTTATTAACCATAGCACGACTTTCGTTATCAAGTTCAATTTTGTGATTTAATTGTGCTAGTTCATCGTGAACAAACTCTTCACTAAGATCTTTATATGATAAAACAGTTGGTTTCATCGCAGCAACATGCATTGCTACTGATTTAGCAAGAGCGCCATCTTCACCTTCAAGAACCGTGATAACCCCAATACGGCCACCATTGTGTTGATAAGCACCAAAAACTTGACTATCTTCTTTTTCAACAAGTGCAAAACGACGGAATGAAATTTTTTCTCCGATAGTTGCTGTTGCTTTAATGTATGCTTCTTCTAACGTTTCACCAGAAGCAACGGTTAATTTAAGCGCTTCTTCATTGTTAGCTGGCTTATTGTCACCAATAATTTGAGCAGTTTCATTAACAAGTGAAACAAATTGCTCGTTTTTAGCAACAAAGTCTGTTTCAGAGTTTACTTCAACCAATGCTGCAACATTACCATTAACATAAACACCAGTTAAACCTTCAGCGGCAACACGGCTTGCTTTTTTAGCAGCTTTAGCCATCCCTTTTTCACGAAGAAACTCGATTGCTTTTTCCATGTCACCATCTGTTTCTACCAATGCTTTTTTAGCATCCATAACACCGGCACCAGTTTTTTCACGTAATTCTTTTACTTGAGCTGCAGTAATTGCCATTTTAAATTTCCTCCATGTTATATTAGTTTCTATTGAAAAACGAGACAGAGCGGTTTGCTATTTCTGCCCCGTTTATAGACGTCATCATCAAAGGTAATGATTATTCGTTTGTACCTTCAACAACTTCAACAAGTTTTTCGATTGATTCAGCTGATGCTTCTTCGTTTACTTCTTCAGTTGCCATTTCATCAGCAACAGCTTCCATTGAGTCTTCGCCTTGACGACCTTCAATAACAGCATCTGCTAATTTACCAGTGATTAGTTTAACAGCACGAATAGCGTCATCGTTTGCTGGAATGATGATATCGATATCATCTGGATCAGCATTTGTGTCAACCATAGCGACTACTGGAATACCTAATTTTTTAGCTTCTTTAACAGCGATTTGTTCTTTATGTGGGTCAACAACATAAATCACATCTGGAATGCGAGGCATGTCAGCGATACCACCCAAGAATTTTTCTAAGCGATCACGTTGTTTGTTAAGAAGTGATACTTCTTTTTTAGGAAGAACTTCAAATGTGCCATCTTCTTCCATTTTGTTAATTTCTTTAAGGCGTTTGATACGTTTTTGGATAGTTCCCCAGTTAGTCAATGTGCCACCTAACCAACGATGGTTAATGTAGTATTGACCTGCACGAAGTGCTTCTTCTTTAACAGCATCTGCTGCTTGTTTTTTAGTTCCTACAAACAAGATAACAGCGTCATTAGCTGCAGCATCACGAACGAATTCGTAAGCTTGGTCTGCCAATTTAACTGTTTGTTGAAGGTCAATAACGTGGATTCCGTTACGTTCAGTAAAGATGTATTTAGCCATCTTAGGGTTCCAGCGACGAGTTTGGTGACCAAAGTGAACACCAGCCTCAAGAAGTTGTTTCATTGAAATTACTGCCATGAGTATTTCTCCTTTTTTGTTTTTTTCCTCTCTTGGACTTCAACTTGCCATCTCACTCTATTGAGCAACAAGATCACAATTCATCCAAGATGAGTATTTGCCACAATAAATGACCCTACTATAATATCAAAAAAAAAACAAATAAACAAGCCTTTTGTCCTATCTTTTCATCAAATAAATCATCATTTTTCTTATCTCAAAGCTAATTATTTTTGATATCTCAGAAAAAGAGATGAGAAAAATATTCCTATATTTCTACTTGACGAAATCTTATTTTTGCGTTAGAATAATTACTTGTGGCGGTATAGCCAAGTGGTAAGGCACGGCTCTGCAAAAGCTTGATCGTCAGTTCGAATCTGATTACCGCCTTACAAAACATTTTCATTCATTTTCATAGACAATAAAAACCGCTCTATTGTGCGGTTTTTATTTTTTCTATTAATTCTCATTCATACTGATTTATGATTTTTCTAGGTCAAATTTAGGTCGATTTCAGGAAAATCTCGGTAAAAATTATTTATCTTTTTTATAATAGAAGGTTTGAAAATAACTCTTCTAAAAATTTTTCTGTTACTCAATTGTCAACTTAAAAGATATCAATAATTATTGACTTTATTAATAAAACTATATATAATAAATAATGGCGGTTTATGTTTAATAATCGTTAAATTTAAATAGGAGAATTTTTTTATGATGAAAAAATTAACTTTTTATTTTTTAGCATTAGTATTGTTGATTCCAATGTTACTTGGAATCAGTAGAGAAACTGTTAAAACTGATGAAGTCGGTGATGTTGTTACCAAAGTCTATGTCACAGATAATGAAGGTAATCCTCTCACTGGAAGTGTTAGACAGTGGCAACAATTTAGAATTAATGCTGATTTCACTTTACCAAACAATCAAGTAAAAGCTGGTGATACAACAGTTATTACTATTCCTGAAGAGCTAATGTTCTCACCAAGTTCACAGAATTTTAAAGTTATCACTAAAGATAATGAAATTGTTGCGAATGCTGAGATAAAAACTAATCGTCAAATAGTCTTAACTTATACTGACTATGTCGAAAAAAAATCAGACATCAGTGGTTCTCTCTTCATTTATGTCAGAGTTGACCACGATAAATTCAAGGAAAATAAAGATATTACCGCTTCTTTAGATGTCAATGGAAAATTAGTTCCTGGCGGTAAATTTAATTATGAGGGTGTCGGTAATCCTCATCCAAGAAAATTGAGTAAGTCTGGGTGGAGAAATGATAGTGACCCCCAAATCATTGAGTATCTTATTGCGGTCAATAGAGATAAACAGGCATTATCTGGTGTTCAAATTCTTGATCAACTAACAGAGTCATACCTATCATATATTCCAGACTCTCTAGTTATCTATACTGGGAATTGGGAGTATAACAATGAAAGAAGTGATTGGACGTTATCAAATATACAAGACGTTACTAGCCAGTACAACACTAGATTCACTGGTAATAGTTTCTCAATTGATTTCGGAGATATCCCAGCAGAGCAAGGATTTTTAATTCGCTACCAAGTTAAAATTGCTCATGCACCAATTGATGGCGAAAAATTCAATAATAAAGCTACTATTATTACTAATGATGGATTAAGCAAAGAAGAGTCTTTTCACTATATTTTCCAAACAGCTGGCGGTGAAGCTATCGGTTATACCTATGGAATATCAATAAAAAAAACAGACCAAGAAGGAACACCACTTAAAGATGTTACTTTTGACGTTATTAGAAAAAGAACAGGCTTATCTGTTGGACAGATAACAACTGATGATAATGGTATGGGTTCAATTGATAAATTACTAAAAGATACCTATATTCTTAAAGAAACTAATGTTCCTGACGGCTATCAACCCATTCGTGATATTATTATTAACGAATCTGATTTTGATGCCAACTCTAAATTAGCTAATAAAACAATTATCAATGAAAAAATAATGACGACTACAACTACAACGACTACGACTACAACGACGACAGAAGAACCAACTACTTCTACTACGACGACTACAACAGAAGAACCAACTACCTCTACTACGACGACTACAACAGAAGAACCAACTACCTCTACTACGACGACTACAACAGAAGAGCCAACTACTTCTACTACGACGACTACGACAGAAGAGCCAACTACTTCTACTACGACGACTACAACAGAAGAACCAACTACTTCTACTACGACGACTACAACAGAGGAGCCAACTACTTCTACTACGACGACTACAACAGAGGAACCTAAAACAACGACTACTGAAAAACCTAAACTTCCTAAAACAGGTGAAAATAATAATGGTCTGTTGATTGTCTTTGGAATTGCAATCGTTGGACTTGCTGGTTTTTATATTTATAAACGCCATCAAAATAAATAACAATGTACTTAACTATTAAAATGATTCAATATAAGAAGTGATATAATACAAAAAAACATCTCTTGATTCGGGACAATCCAAATCAAGAGATGTTTTTTTGTTTTTAAAAATGATAACTCTAGTAATTATTTAATCTAGTATAGATAATTTTCTAACTAAGTGGTGAAAAATTAAGGTATGATTCTACTAACTCAATTTTATAAATAGTGATAGTAGTAACAAGATAACTTATTAAAAATTTCTAGACGTTGTATTTTAGTATACCTAGTCAATTATAGAACTTGTTGTAATTTTTATGGTCTGTAAACTTTTAGGTGTGATGGTAAAACTTTGATAGCTACCGGTAGAGCATCGCCTTCATCACCATCGACATTAACGGTTAACTCCTCATTTGTTTCTTCTAATTTAATCACCAATTCTTTTGGTTTTTCATAACCAATACGTTGATTAGAATTATCAACACCAAATAAAAGACTTGGGACAGATTGTAGTGTTTCTAATAAATTAGAGTCTTTCAAATAAACAAAGTGCAACAAACCATCATTAACTTCAGCTTCAGGTAAGAGGTGCTCAAAACCACCAATGGAATTGGTTAATCCAATTAATAGGGTGCTACTTTTAATCTCTTTTTCACTACCATCTACTGTCACTTTAAAGTCATAAGATTGATGATCTAGTAAACTTTTGAATCCTGAAACAAAGTAAGCCATTTTACCTAGTTTGGTTTTATCTTCTGATTCCACATCATTGATAGCTTCAGGAATAGTCCCAATAGCAACAACGTTCATAAAATAGGAATCATTGATTTTACCAATATCTAATGGATGTAAATTGTCAAAGTCAATGGAATCGATAGCTTCTTTTGGATCAAGTGGAATATTAAGGGCGCGAGCCAAGTCATTAACGGTTCCTAATGGGAAGAAGCCAAAATAAGGACGGTGGTCTTCTTCTGCTAAACCACTAATACCTTCATTAACGGTTCCATCCCCACCCATAACAAAAACACTATGGAAATAATCTTTAGTAGCTTCTTTAGCAAAATCTCTAGCGTCACCACCTTTTTTGGTGTGTTTGACCACAACATCATCAAAATAGGTAGCTAACTTGTCTTTAGCCATATCTTCAAATTCTTTAGCTTTTTCGCCTCCTGAACTTGGATTGACCACTAATAATACACGTTTCATTTTTCTCTCCTTTATTACCAGATAATGAGACGATCTTCTTTTTTGCGCCACATTTTATCTGTTTCTTTCACATCAAAAGTTGTAAAGAAATCATCAAAATTAGCCACTTGAATATTGGTTCTAAGATGACCTGGGGCATGAACATCAATAGCTACTATCATTTGCATGTATTCTTCACGGGCTTTCATGCGCCAAATTTTAGCAAAATTGATAAAGTAGTCTTCGGCAGAAAAGTCTGCTTCTTTTTTCGCAGCTTCTAAAGCACAAGCTAGACCACCTAAGTCGGCCACGTTTTCAGAAACGGTTAATTTACCATTAACCTTGGCACCATGAGACTCTTGACCATCAAATTGGGCCACTACTTTGTCTGTTTTTTCTTTAAAGGCGTCGTAGTCTTCTTTTGTCCACCAATCTTTTAAGCTACCATTTTCATCAAAGGAAGCACCGTTGGTATCAAAGGCATGCGAGATTTCATGAGCAATTACTGCACCAATACCACCATAGTTAGCTGAAGAACTTTGTTCTAATGAATAAAATGGTGCTTGAAGAATGGCTGCTGGAAAGACAATTTGATTTTGTTGAGGGTCATAATAAGCGTTAACCATATGAGCTGGCATGTGCCATTCTTTACGATTCACCGGTTGATTCCACTTACTCCAAGAATAAGCAATCGAAATTTCAGCTAATTTTTGCGCATTTTCAATCAAACTAAGTTTGTCATCAATAATCTTTTTAACATAAGTTTCTGGCAATTCTTCTGGGTAGCCAATATGAGGTGTAATCACATTAAGTTTAGTGATGGCTTTTTGACGTGTTTCTTCTTGTAACCAGTCATTTTTTTCTAAACGATCCTTATAAACTTGAATCATGGTCGCCACTTTTTTCTCGACATCAGCCTTAGCTTCTGGTGAAAACTTCTCACCTGCATACCATAAACCAAGCGCTTGATTGTACGGGCCTTGTGCCAGATAAAAGGCTGCTTTTTTCTTATCCATGGCTTGAGGTGTCCCAGAAATGGCACGTTGGTATTCGCCAGATAAGACACGAATTTCATCTGTCAAATAAGAGGTCCAATTGAGTGCTGCTGCAGAAAGTAAGACAGCCTTTAAAGCAGGCCAATTTTTTTCTGAATAAAATTCTTTGGCGAATTCTGTCCAAAAACGCTCTTCAGGCACAATTACTTTATCTGGAAGCTGTCCTAAGATTTCTTTAAAGAAGTCATCAAGTGGCAACTCTGGCACTAATTTTGTAAATTCTGACCATTCATAAGGATGGTATAGCTTAGCGTATTCTGAAGATTCTTCACTTGATAAAACGTATTTTGCCAGTTTGGCATCAAGCGCAATCATCTTATCTAGTATATCTTTCACTTCTTCTTCAGAAAAACCAAATAGAGGAAGCATTTTTTCCTTGTTAGCACGCCAAATCGCTAGTAATTCTTTACCTCTTTCATTATCATCATCATAGAAAGTCGTATCTGGTAAAATAGTACCTGGTGCATAGGCCCAAAGAACATTCGTTCTTGCATCCATAAAATCTGGTGAGGCACCAAATGGCATTAAGTTGGGTTTACCTTGCATCTCAAGACTTGCTAGCTTTTGGGTGAAGTCTTTAAAGCTTTCCATTTCCTGATATTCTTTGATTAAAGGCATAGCAGGAGTAACCCCTAATTTTTCTCTTGTGTCAAAATCAGAGACGAGATGATGGAATTTGACGAAGTTTTGTAAAATAGCATCATTAGGCACATCTTTACCTTCTAGCCAACCATCTGTTGTCTTAAGCATAAGTTTTTCAATCTCATCGGCTAAATCATAAAACCCGCCAGTACTTGGCTTATCATCAGGAATAACGGCTGACGCAATCCAGTCACCATTAACTCCATTGTAAAAATCATCTTGTAATCGAACCATATATCGACCTCAATTTCTATTAATATTACTTTACATTTTAACAAAAAAAGGAATAAAACGCATATTAAACACCTTATTGATTTCAATAAAGTATACACTATGATATACTGATGAAAACAAGAGGAGAACTCCTTTGGCTAAAAACATTGAAATTAAAGCACGCATTAAAAATTATCAAAAAACAAAACAGCTATTTCATCAATTAACTCAGGTAGAACCTGTCACTTTAAAGCAACGAGATACTTTTTATCATTTTTGGTTTGGCCGACTAAAACTCCGTCAGATTAATGAAAAAGATAGTCAATTGATTTTTTATCAAAGACCTAATCTCTCCAAATCAAAACTTTCCAACTACAAGATATGGACGATTAACAAGCCTCAACGTTTGGATAGGATTTTAGGAATAGTTTTGGGGCGCGTTGGCGTTGTTGAAAAGACACGTCTGCTCTTTTTAAAATATAATGTACGTTTTCACTTAGATAGGGTCACAAACTTAGGTGATTTTATCGAATTAGAATACATGGTCGTAGATAATGAACCACTTAAACAAGCTCAAGAAAAGGTAGATGCTATTCTTGAAAAACTTAATGTTTCGGATACTGATTATATATCAGTGGCTTATATAGACTTATTAAAAAAGGAGGACTCTTATGACAGTCGACATTAAACCAGAAATTACCTTGGATGACCTTAAAAAAATCGATATTCGTTGTGGCACCATCTTAAGGGTTGAAGATATTGAAGCATCAAAAACTCTCGTTAAATTAACCGTTGATTTGGGAGAAACAGAACCAAGAACAATCCTTTGTGGTCTTAAAGAAGAGCGACAAAATCCTTATGAAATTGAAGGAAAACAAGCATTATTTGTTGTTAATTTAAAACCTCGAAAACTATTTGGTCACATCTCTCATGGCATGCTATTTGATATTGGCTATGAAGATGGCATCACACCAGTACTTGCTATACCGGAAAAACAAATTCCAAACGGGTCTAGAGCTGGTTAAAAAAAGCATCATTACTTGCAGAGACTGGGTTAAAAGACCCTGTCTCTTTTTTATCATGTCATCTGTATTGACTGTCTGGTAAAAGAGTGTTTTTCTTTATTATTTTTTGATAAAAATAAGCTGTCTGAGTGTTAATTCCATCACGTTTTGAAAGCGCTTTTAATGTTAAAATACAAGTGAATTCAGCTTAAATTTAACTTAACTTAAAGGAGGATAATTCATGGTGAAAAAACGACGTTTACCTAAAAGTATTGTAGGCCTATCGGCATCATTTTTATTAGCCTTAATGGCAGAAGGAATCATTACCCCGGTTCATGCCAATGATGAACAACTTTCTACCGTTACAACTACTCAGGTAGAAAATCAATCTGAACCAACTGAGAATCAAAATAATGTTGAACAAGCTGCTGAATTCAACACTCAAACAGAAATCACTCCTCAAGAAGTGATATTACCAACAGTTACTGAAGATAGTCATTTACCAAAAAAAACCGCTGTTGAGACAGATACTACAGCAAATGAAGCTGCTATTGCAGAAACACCAATAGCAACACAACAAGCAGTGGCACCAATCACGTTAGAAAAACAAACGGTTTACCTTTCAGAAACAAATGAAGTTGCTATCTCTGTTGAAACTCCTGAGACTGACATTAATTGGCAAGTCAATGGTTTACCAGATAAAACTTATATCATTGAAGATGGCACCTTTACAGGTGAACAACTCATTGCTATTTCTAATGTGCAAAATACTAATGGACAATACCAAGCGACTCTTACGATAAAACCTCTTCTAGGAGAAGACTTAGGTCTTCGCTGGCCAAACAATATTAGAAGAAGTTTTCGCGATTATATGGGTACCTACGTTTTAGAAGGACGTAATGGTGCTGGAGAACTCATTGTTCAAAAACCATTAACCTTTAGACCATATGAGAGCTATCAAACCTATGAAGAAATGGTGGCTTTTGTTGATGACACCATGACTAATCATGCTAACGACCGTTATGTCGGTTTAGAAATTATTGGTAAGAGTGCTCAAGGACGCGACTTGAGAATGGGGATTGTTGCTGATAAAGAATCAGATATCTCAGATTACCTTGATCATTTTACACCTCAAATGTTACAAGACCCAGCCAATCTTATCAAACAAATTGCTGATGGAAAACTTGATTATAAGGTTCCTATCATTATCAACAACACGCATGCTGATGAGCAACCAGGTATTGATATTATCGCCTTTCTCTTTAATGATTTTGCCACTAAAGACACCGTTAGTTACCAAACACTAGATGCTAATCAAAATCAAGTGAGTGTCCTACTAAACGTTAAAGATTTGCTGAAACATGCTATTTTAATCTTTAACTTTACTGAAAATCCTGATGGTGATTTGTTAAACACTCGCTCCTTAGCTAATGGCATTGACCCTAATAGAGATGCTGGTTACCAAGCCAATCCAGAAACTCGTGCCATTGCAGCTCAAATTTCTAAATGGAATCCTGCATCACTCTATGATGTTCATGGCTTTGTTAAAGAATTTTTAATTGAGCCTGCAACACCGCCACATGACCTTAACTTCGAGTATGACTTATTAGAAAAAACCATGCTTGAACAAGCAAAAGCCATGGGAACTGCGGGAATTACTAGCTCTAAATACACTAGCTTTATTATCCCAAGACTTGATTATGGTGCTGGTTGGGACGATGCCTTTTCAGGCTATACTGCGGTTTACTCAATGCATCATGGTGTGTTGGGTCATACCGTTGAAATTCCTGAAATGAACCAACAATCTTTCTATGCAGGTTATGCTGCTGTTTTAGCTGGTATCAACTATAATATCCAAAATAAAGACGAGATTACAATCAATCGTCTCAACTATTACTTCAGAGGCCTTAATAAGATTGAAGATAAAAAGGCTGAAGATCAATTTATCGACCCTAATGGTAACGTTGTTGGTCGACCTAAAGGCGACAATCCTAAGTTCTTCCCAGATTATTATGTGATCCCAATGGGACTGTCTACTGAAAGTGATAGTCAACAAGCATTTGAGATGATTGCTTACCTCAAACGTAACGGTGTTGTTGTCAATGAATTAACCAAAGATGTCGGCAACTATAAAAAAGGTGACCTCGTCATTGACATGGCACAAGCAAAACGTGGTTATGCCAACCATGTTCTCTATAAAGGAAATGATGAGTCTGCTTGGCCAGAAATGTATGCCGAAGTAGTGATGAATTTCCCAGCAATGAGGGGCTTTAAAGCAGAAGCTATCTTTAATGAAAATCTCTTTAAAGATGCATTAGGACAACCAACTCATCAAATGGCACCTAGAACTGTTGTTGATGAAAAAGCAAGCTACTATATGATACATAACAATTCTCTTAGTAGCATCCAAGCCGTTAATGCTCTCTTAAAACAAGGAGGAAAAGTCTACCTAACAACTGATGGCTATGTGGTGAAAACACCTGATTTCAGTCATCTCTTAATGGATTTTGCTTTATTAGGAACACCACTCTACAATAAAGAACCGATTGGTATACCACTAAAACCAATGAAAGTCTATGCTCCTGGTAATCCAAATAGAAATCTCGGCTATCCTTCTGTTTCTGAGGCTACCTTGTCTCTTACTCAAATGGGATTTGAAATTGTAAACAGTCTTGATGAGGCAGATGTGCTTGTTTTAGACAGCAATCAATTTGATGCAGATCTTCTTGGTAAAAAACCAACTCTTATCATTGGTGGCTCTGCTATGAGAAAACTAGAAAGACTTGGTGTCTTAGATGGCTTTGATGCTGAAACACTAGATGACGGCAACTCTTATGAGGGTCTCCTAAGAGCTCTCGTTAATAAAACTAATCCACTCTCTAGTGGTTATCGAGCTAATGACCTCGTTTATTCCAACTCAGGTAGCTGGATTAAATCATTACCATCAACGTTCAAACAATTACTATCAGTTTCTCCAGATAATGATTTTTACATTTCCGGTTGGTGGCCAGGTCATGATGCCGTTAAAGGTCAAATAATGGCTATTGATGGTACTTATATGGATCACCCACTATTTATCTATGCTGGTAATCCAATGAATAAGCTCCACACCCTATACTTCTATCGCTGGGTAAGTAATGCCGTTTTACGTGGTGAACTGACTGACTTTAAAGTATTATCAGAAACTCCTGATAAAGATGTTATTGTTATCGATCACAATCACACCCAAATGGCAATCACAACTCAACCGATGGCAAGTCAACCAACAGCGACTACTTTACCAAATACTGGTGATGAAACAACTGTTGTTTGGGTATTAATTGGTATGGCAGCAACAGCTAGCTCTGGACTGTTAGCTTTCAAGTGGAATAAAGAATAATCAACTGACTCTACTAAAAAGACCCCTGTTTTTAACAGGGGTTTTTAAATGATAAATTAAATAAACTTAATAAGATTAAGCACGTTCTGTATTTAAGTCAATAATCAGATGGTCACACGTCTCACAAGCAAAAGTAACCGTTTTAGGTCTTCCGAGTAATTTTGCATTGGTTTTTAATTTTATACCATCTGTTACCCAAATACCACCCAAAGCTTTTTTATCAGCTGGACTCCATTTTAAGGCATAACGATCACCATAAATGAAACCTTGAGTCATTTCTTTGTGACATTTTGGACATTCCATATATAACTCCTCCTTTTTATATTTTAAGAATATCATAAAAAGACAGCGCTAACAATTTTTTTGTTTTGCCATTTAAAGTACTTTATTACTTTTATCCGTTTAATTTTTTTGTAATAAAAAACTTCTTCTCATCCTCTTAAATGAAAAGGCTAAAATAGTTGATAAATCTACAGATGTAGTCTATAATTAATGAACAGAATGTCATAGCTACAAATACCACAACCCTATTGAAGGAGGAGAGTAATGACTAAACATGACGATCACCACCACAAAAATCACGATGATATACCGATGATACATCATAAATATGAGCAAATGAAACATGAGCATATGGAGCACGGACATATGGAACATAAGCATATGGGGCATGAACATATGGAACATGAGCACACGAAACATGGGTATATGGAACATGGGCATATGGGGCACAATCACTCTCACCACATCTTACAGTTTAAACAAAAATTTTGGGTGACTCTGGTGTTAGCCATTCCCGTTATCTTCTTATCCCCTTTTATGGGATACCAGTTGCCTTTTCAGTTTCAATTTGTAGGCTCTGACTGGATCGTCGCACTACTTTCTACCATTATCTATTTTTATGGTGGAGAGCCTTTTTTAACAGGTGGTAGAGATGAAATAAAAGCAAAGACACCAGGAATGATGCTACTTATTGCTATGGGGATTAGTGTTGCCTATCTTTATTCTATCTATGCTTTTTTCATGAACACTTTTGGTCAACAAGGGCATATCATGGACTTCTTCTGGGAATTGGCCAGTCTTGTTGTCATCATGCTTTTGGGGCATTGGATTGAAATGTCTGCCATCTCAAATGCCAGCTCATCACTCCAAAAACTTGCCGCCTTACTGCCTGATGATGTGATTCGACTTACCAATGGCCAAGAAGAAACCATTGCCATAACGGATATTCAACTTGATGATGTACTTATTGTTAAAGCCGGTGCTAAAATACCTGCCGATGGTATTGTTATCGCTGGAGAAAGTCTCATTGAAGAATCGGCTATCACCGGTGAATCAAAAGGAGTTGTTAAAAAAGAAAATGATCCGGTCATTGGTGGAGCAATAAATGGTGATCGTGTTCTCACCATTAGAGTTACCGCTGCTGGAGATGACAGTTTCTTAGCACAAGTCATGACCCTTGTTCGTCAAGCACAAAATGATAAATCACGCTTAGAAATCCTTTCTGACCGTGTGGCGAAATGGCTCTTTTATATTGCAACAAGTGTTGGCTTAATCACCTTTCTCATCTGGTCTCTTCTAACTGACCTACCAACTGCACTGCAATACACAGTGACTGTTTTGATTATTGCCTGTCCACACGCGCTTGGTCTTGCCATTCCCTTAGTCGTTTCTCGATCAACAACACTTGCCGCTCAAAACGGTCTTTTACTCAAAAAAAGAATGGCTTTAGAAACAGCTAGCCATTTAGATGCTATCTTCCTTGATAAAACAGGGACTCTAACCAAAGGTGCCTTTGAAGTTGTTGCAATTGAAGCACTTGAAGAAATGAGTGTGACAGACATTCTCGCTTATACTGGTGCCCTAGAAAAAAATTCAAACCATCCGATTGCCAAAAGTATTATGGCCTACCTCAAGGAACAAAATATCACTAGCTTTTCTACAGATCACACCGATAATTTGTCTGGCAAAGGTATTTCTGGCACAGTTGAAGGAAAATCCGTTAAAATTGTTAACCAAAAAGAACTGGAAAACTTGCAATATCTAGTTCCAAATGATAGCTTAAACACTTATCAAGAACAGGGTTATACCCTTAGTTTTGTGATTATTGATGACAAATTGGTTGGTCTCATTGCCCTTGGAGATACCATCAAACCCGAAGCTCTACCTTTCATTCAATCCTTAAAACAAAGACAAATAACACCAATCATGCTAACAGGAGATAACCAAGAATCTGCCGCTAAAGTCGCTCAGTATCTTGGTATTACCAACTACTTTTCAGAATTACTACCAACAGACAAGGAAAAACAGATTGCAACCTATGTCGCTAAAGGCAAAAAAGCTGCCATGGTTGGCGATGGGATTAACGACGCACCAAGCTTAGCAAGAGCAAGTGTTGGCATCGCTATTGGAGCAGGAACTGATATTGCCATAGATTCTGCAGATGTTGTTTTAACCAACAGCAACCCCGAAGATATCCTTCATTTTGTTGATTTAGCCAAACAAACACACCGCAAAATGATTCAAAATCTATGGTGGGGAGCTGGATACAATCTAATTACCATACCATTAGCAGCTGGCATTTTAGCCCCAATTGGCTTTACCTTAAATCCTGCTATTGGCGCCATTTTAATGTCCTTTTCAACAGTTATTGTGGCCATCAATGCTATGACACTAAAAATCAAAGAGAATTAAAGAAAAGCAGACGTTTAGAAAAAACGTCAGCTTTTTTTATTTTTTAAAGTAAGCCTTGTAATCTGAGACAATGATGGGTGATAATAATAAAATAGCAATCAAGTTTGGCATTGCCATTAAGGCATTCGCAATGTCTGCGATAATCCAGATGATTTCCAGTTCCAAAAAGCCACCAAGTAAAATCATTGCAACAAAAATAATGCGATATGGGAAGATAAATTTAGCACCAAACAAGAAATTGATACAACGTTCACCATAATAACTCCAACCAAGAATGGTGGTAAAGGCAAATAATATCAAACAAATGGTTAATATTGTTGTTCCAATGGGACCAAAATTATCAGAAAAAATCGATTGCGTTAACACAGCGCCATTCAAATCACCCTGCCAAGAACTCGTTACAAGAATAGCAAACCCAGTCAGATGACAAATAATCAAGGTATCAATAAAGGTTCCTGTCATTGAAATAAGCCCCTGCTCAACAGGCTGATTGGATTTAGCGGCCGCAGCAGCAATTGGTGCTGACCCCAAACCCGATTCATTTGAAAAAATCCCTCGAGCAATACCAGACTGCATGGCGATGACCATACTAGCACCCAAAAAACCACCTGTTGCTGCATGTCCTGTGAAAGCAGACTGCCAAATCAACTGAATAGTTGGCAAAATGCGATCAGCATGCATTGCTATAATAATGATGGTTGTCAAGATATAAAAACCTGCCATCAAAGGGACAACTTTTGAAGAAACACTTGAAATAGACCTAATCCCTCCAAAAATGATGAGTCCCGTTAAAATGGCTAATAAGAAAGACGTCCAATAAGAAGGTAATTCAAAGTTATTTTGAACAGCTTCTGTAATCGCATTAACCTGAGTAAAGCTACCAATCCCAAAAAGAGCTGCCAAGACACCACTAAAAGCAAAAAATTGTGCCAGTGGTTTCCACTTGGGACCAATCCCCTTAACAATATAATACATGGGACCACCAGAATAGTCGCCATTACTTTCTTTTTGACGGTATTTGATGGCAAGAAATCCTTCTGCATACTTGGTTGCCATTCCTAAAAACCCTGCCAGTAACATCCAAAATAAAGCACCTGGTCCACCCATTTTAATAGCTGTTGCGACACCCACGATATTGCCCGTTCCAACTGTTGCTGCTAAGGCTGTGCTTAAAGCCGCAAAACTAGAGATTTCTCCACTAGCATCATCATCTTGCGGTTTACCTATGAGGGCTAAAGCCGTTTTTAAGCGAAACAATTGTAGCCATCTTAAACGATAACTAAGGTAGATACCTGTTCCTAACAATAATAGCAACAGAGGTGGTCCCCAAATCAAACTATCTAGGTGTTTCAAAAATGCTAACATCTTTTCTCCTTTTAAATTAAAAGTAATAAACAACACAAAAAGGCAACTAACCAATAGATGCCTTGTTCTTTTTTTCTGAAGTGACTAACGAAAGATACTGCAAAAACATCAGAAAAACCCTGTTTTTCTCCTGATATTCCTTAGTTATACTTAGGTTTTTTCTGTCCTTTTGCCTGAGAGATTGAGCGTTAGCCTTGCCCCTTCGGCGCCTGTTCTAAGATGACAATCATCTCAACAAGTCTCTCCAGAAGTCCATCAGTTTTCAGTCCCACTTACTATAAGCACCTGAGAGTTTAGCTCCTTCGGCGAAAATCATGAATGATTCTCTTCTCCTGAACAACGTCTATTGGATATAATTTTTTTAATCATAACGAAAAAAACAACAAATGTCAAGGGATGCTAAAATGAAACCTGTTACTCGATTGATTATCTTTACTGCCAGAACAAGCAAATGGGCCAAGCTACAAAACTCTCGTCATTTCTTGTCTTACCAACAAAACTATACTATAATAACCCTAAGACTTCCAAGGAGAGTATTTATGATTAAAACCATTGAAATTATCAGTTTATCTAGTGGCATGTTGGGAGAAAACTTTGTTAAGCACGAGCTTGATTTGGGTGTTAAACGCTTGAAACAACTAGGCCTTACCGTTACTTTTTCTAAACACGCTTTAAAAGGGATTGACTTCTTGGACAAGCATCCTGAAAAAAGAGCAGAGGACCTTTTGGCTGCCTTTAAAAATGAAACGGTTGATATGATCTTGTGTGCTATTGGTGGTGACGATACCTATCGTTTGCTACCTCATCTCTTTGAAAAGGATGAATTAAAACAAGTCATTAAGCAGAAACCTTTTCTTGGCTTTTCTGATACCACCATTAACCACTTGATGCTACATCAACTTGGTATCAAAACCTTTTATGGTCAGGCTTTCCTACCGGATGTGGCTGAACTCGACAAGGAAATGCTGCCCTATTCGCAAAAATACTTTAAAGAATTACTTGAAACAAAGACTATTTCTGAGATTAAACCAAGTGAGGTTTGGTACGAAGAGCGCACAGATTTTAGCCCTAAAGCCTTGGGTACTATGCGTCAAAGTCATCCAAATCAAGGCTGGGAGTTACTGCAAGGTGAGAGTGTTTTCTCAGGGAAAATCCTTGGCGGTTGCCTAGAATCCCTCTATGGTTTATTTGATGGGACACGACACAACGATTCACCAATCTTGGCTAAAAAGTATCAGCTCTTCCCAAATCTCTCTGATTGGCAAGAGAGAATTCTCCTGCTTGAAACCAGCGAAGAAAAACCAAGTCCAAAACTCTTTCAAAAAATGCTTGAAACTCTCAAAGAAATAGGCATCTTTTCTGTTGTAAATGGCATTCTAGTTGGTAAACCAATGGATGAAACTTACTATGAAGAGTATAAACAAATATTAGTTGACGTGATTGACAATCCTTCTCTGCCAATTCTTTATAACCTTAATGTTGGGCATGCCACACCACGTGCCATTGTTCCTTTTGGAATAGTTGCAAATGTCGATGCTAAAGAGCAGGTGATTCGATTTAAAAACGAAAATCAATAACTAAACCCTATTTTTAAAATAACACTAGGACAATATGTTGATAATACAAACACAAATATATGGAGGCGTCAAAAATGACAGACAATATCAAAAACTACTGGAAAACATTCTGTACAGAAAAAAATATTCCGATAGACACTCCCTATGAGGCATGGGCTTTTGGCAACACGAAAGAAATGGCTGATGACTTGGCTAATTTAGTGGATAAAAAAATAAAAACAGCGACAACCTCTGCCTATGAACTCTATGAAAACGATGATCCTCTGCCAAAGGCGGGAGAGTATAATATCATTTTAAACGGCTCAAACGAGCCAGTCTGTGTCACTCAAACAAAACTGGTTTATGTTATGCCTTATTATTTAATATCTCCAGAACATGCATGGCATGAAGGAGAAGGTGACAGAAGCTATGACTATTGGCGAAAAGTTCATGACCGCTTTTTTGAAAAAGAATATCAAAGATTGGGGAAAACCTTTTATGAACAAGCACCAATGCTCTGTGAAGTCTTTGAAAAAGTGTCTTAGAAACTCAGTTAATCAAACAATCACACAGATTATAAAATAAAAATGAATCCATTATTTGAAAACAGCAATTTTAAAAATTGTTGTTTTTATTATTTTCACCACTTTTCAGAAAATACTTGAAGCCATGGAAGATAGTAAAAATATAAGATGATGTAACTTAAATCCGTTATTTATATTTTTATATATATTCTTTATTTTAGTATATATAATAAATTAATAGGGTTATATGCTATATTTTTGACTATTTATTATTATTTTGATAAACTAATCTTACCATTAAGAAAGGAAGGAAACTAAATGAAGAAAAAACTGATTTATGGTTTAACGACAGGTGCAGTCTTAGTAGCAGCCTTGGCATTCCTCGGTTTAAATTATGCGACTAATGCTGATGATAGTGTCACAAATGACACTACTGAAGTTGCAGTAACTACAACCAATGATAATGTTGAGACATCTGTATTTGTTACAGATGGTAAAGTTGGAACAACAGCAGCCAAAAATGAATTTTCTGGAAACCTAGGATCATTTGAAGCTGAGATCACTGGAAGCAAAGAAAGACAATTTACTATCAGAAGTATTATTGAAGATTATATCCGTTTTCCTGAATTCAATGATGTAGATAGCTTAGATGACAGCTATTTAACAACTGAAGATGAATTAATACAAGCTTTACCACCTTTTGAAATAGACGACGGTGAAGAATTTAATTATCACGGCGGATATTCTATTTATCCACCAGAAAATCAAGCCATTAACCCCTCACCAGAATTTCCTGAAGATGCTTTAACAATTAAAGAAGCCAAACAACTTTTAAATGATTACAAAGCATCAATTGGTGTTGAATAATTGAATAACCGATCAATCCCAACTCAATTGCGTTGGGATTTTTATTGTTTTAAAAAATCGTGAGCAATCACTATGTCATCTCAAAAAAATTTTTCAACTAGGAAAATCTCTTAAAAGACCGTCAAATCTGGGTTTTCCTCTATTAATAGACATTGTTTTTTTAATAAAATAACGAAAAATAATATTTTTTTATCAAAAAACGATAAAAAAGTGTTGCATTTCAAAAAAATTGTGCTATACTATATTTATCGAAAAACAATAAATATATTTCGATAAAGAGATAAGAAGAGCTCACCTTATGTCTAATTTAAAAAAATTATTGAAATAGAGGAATAAAAAATGAAAACTACTAAACTCACTGCCCTTGTTAAAGGATTCATCACATTAGCTGCTACTATTGCCATCGTCATTCTCAGCATTATCAGTATTGCCTCCCTTGTCCTACTGTTTGGACAAGTTGATCTCACACAACTGTTACCTGCAGGCGTTGAAACCACTTTCTCAGCTCAAAATGCTTGGGGTGGTCCTAATGCTTATGTTCTTACCCTTGTGGCTGGTAATACTCTCATGACTTATGGACTTATCAAACTCAAACAATTCATCACTTCTTTCAACCCAAGTGAGTTAATCTCAGAAAAAACAGCATTATTCTTGCAAAAAGGCGCTCTTTTGATGGCTGTTGTTGGCCTTATTCAAGGCATTACTGAATTTACTGCTAATCCTAATCACATCATCGTCAATCTTGGTATTGCTGTTTGGTTATTGATAGCTAGCAAAGTGATTACTTACATCAAAAACCATACCAAACAACAAGCCTAATTTATACCACAAAACACTAGAAAAGAGGACACCATAGTGACTAAAGAAAACACCTACTTAAGATATATCCTTGGTTTTATCAATATCTTACTCATCATACTAGCCATCTCACTTGTTTTTGCCACAATCTTTTTTGCCCTTGGCATTACAAATATTGATCTTTTTAACAATGCTGATATGAGTTTTACGATGTCTTTAAAAGACGCTAGTCCTTTAGCCACTCTCTTAAATCTAGCCAATAGCTATATTATTCTCTTTGTCCTTTATTGTGTTCGACAATTTTTCAAAAATATTATAGCCGATGAGATTTTTGTTAAACAAAATGTTCTCTTGTCAAAACGTGTTGCACTCCTTTTAGCTATCGCATCGTTCTTTGGAAATGGTATTTTCCAATTCCAAGATTACTCCTTTTTCAATCCTACTTATATTATCACCGCTCTTGTTGTTTGGACACTTTCAAAAATATTAGAAAAAGCCAATGACATCGCAGCCGAAAATGAATTTACTATCTAGAAAGGAGTAAACGATGATTGTTGTTAATCTAGACGTTGAACTTGCCAAAAAGAAAATGCGCTCAGGAGATCTGGCAGAACGCATTGGTATTACTCCTGCCAACCTGTCCATTTTAAAAACGGGTAAGGCAAAAGCCATCCGTTTTTCAACCTTAGAAGCCATCTGTAAGGAATTAGACTGCCAACCTGGTGATATTCTTGAATACGTGCCAGACGAATGATAAGAACCAATCGCTAAAATACTGGAACAACAACGCTACATTTTGATGGTTATTATGAACGTCTAACCCAGAGATTAAGTAAACTATGATAGGCTGATTCATCAGCCTTTTTGTAGCTCTGCTTTTTTGTATAGACACTGAAATCATAATATCGTGTCTCTATATCATGTCCATTTTTTGTCCCAAACCTTTTTTGCTAGACCGTATCAATTGTAATAACTGTCTATTCACGTTATAATGGATTTATCAAAGAAAGTGGAGGGCCCTTATGTTAAAACAACTATTAAAAGCCACACAAGTTACTAAAAGCTCTGGATTATTTTTAGGCGGTGTTCTTTTTGGAACAGTCGGTTTAAAATTATTATCTAGTAAAAACGCGAAATCTAAGTATGCTAAAGTGATTGCGAAATCATACCAAGTTAAAGACGAACTAGATTCAAGTCTTTCAGTGGTCAAACAACACACAGATGATGTTTTAGCCGATGCTAGAGAAATCTATGAATCTGAAAAACAAAAAGAATTGGCATTGAGTGCCAAAGAATTAGAACTCGACCAACCAAGCGCGACAGAAAACTGATAGTAGCAAATGACATTTAAAATATTGCATCAAAACAATAGTCGAATAAGGGTGAAATGCCCTTTTCTTTGTAGTTATGCTGTTAGAGACTATCTCAAAGAATTGGCTCATCAAAATGAAGCCATTAAGATGGTTCATTTTTATCAAGACGAAAAAACCATAGCCATCACTGTGAACGAAGGCTATGCTCTTTCGTCTGCTCTTTTTTATCTAAAAAGCATTGATCAAAAACAGCTCAAAATAGCTTTAGAAAAACCCTATCAAAAAGAAGAGACACCTTATCAAATCGTCTCAAAAGAACTTCTGCAATTTGCAGCAAGACGCTTATTTTTACCAATGCCGCTTCAATATGGTTATACGATTTACCAAGCCACTCGCTACATTAAAGAAGCCTTAAATCATTTAACCAAAAAAGAATTGACGATGGAAGTGCTTGATGGTGCTGCTATTTCGACCTCTATTCTCATGGGGCAATTTAAAACAGCCGGATCTATCATGTTTATCATGGGCTTGGGTGATCAATTAAATGATTGGTCCAATAAAAAGTCCATTGAAGATTTAGAAAATAGTTTAAATAATCGTGAACAGATGGTCTGGGTTTTAGAGGACAACCAACAAAAAGTCGAAAAACACAGCAAAGACATCAAGGAAAATGACATTGTCATTATTTCTGCTGGTAACGAATTATTGTTTGATGGTATCGTCACAGCTGGAAGTGGTATGGTCAATGAGAGTTCTCTCAATGGCGAATTTTTCCCCGTTTTTAAAACAAATGAAGATACTGTTTATTCAAACACTATTTTGGAATCTGGTGAACTTTATATCAAAGTCACTAATGCCACACTCAATTATCGTCTGCATGAACTAATGCGACTGATGAGGCAATCAGAAACAAAAAAAGGGAGTGAACAGCGAAAATTTATCAAATTGGCTGACCGTCTGGTCAAATACAATTTTTTAGGCGTCTTTCTCACCTATTTCTTGACAGGTTCCTTCCAAAAAGCCTTGTCTTTCCTACTGGTTGACTTCTCCTGTGCGTTAAAACTGTCAATTCCTGTTTCTTACCTGTCAGCCATTAAAGAGGCTGTTGATCATGACATTATCATTAAAAGTATGGACGTGGTGGAAAACTATAATGACATTGATTTGTTTGTTTTTGATAAAACAGGCACATTGACCGTCTCTGACCCTAAGGTCTTTAAAGTCATTCCTTTCCATCATTATTCTACCGAAAATGTTATCAGAATTGGCGCGTGTTTAGAAGAGCATATTCACCATCCACTTGCTACTGCCGTAGTCCAAAAAGCTGAAGAGCAGCATATTATCCATGAAGAAATGCACGGACAACTAAAACACATTGCTTCACGCGGTATCTTATCAACCATTGACGACAAGCAAGTAGCAATTGGTAGTTATCAACTAATGACTGAACAAGCGATCAAAATCACATCAGAACAAGAAGAGTTGATTGCTTCCTACCAAAAACAATACAACCTTCTCTATCTTGGATATGATGGGCAGTTAATTGGTATTTTCTTAATTGACACCCCATTAAGAGAGGGTGCAAAAGAGGTGATTGCTTACCTGCAACGTCAAGGCAAGGAAGTAGCACTCCTTACAGGAGATACTGTAGAGAGAACCCAAAATCTTATCGGGGATATCACTTTCCAATACATTAAAACCAATGTTACTCCCGAAGATAAATACGATTTTGTCAAAAAACAAATGACGATGGGTAAAAAAGTGATGATGATTGGCGATGGGTTAAATGACTCTGCTGCCATCTCACTAGCAACCATTGGTGCTGTCATGCATGATGCAGCTGATATTAGCAAACAAACCAGTGATTTAGTCCTAGCAAGCAATAAATTAGACAGCCTCTTAGACCTTGAAAATATTACTAGAGAGCTTGAAATAAGAGTTTCAAAAAATGTTAAAGAAACCATCACCATTAACAGTAGCTTAATTTTGCTAGGTGTCTTTAACCTTATCTCACCAAGTCTTCTATCCATTCTTCACAATTTAACCACTACAACGATTATCCTAAAAAGTATGAGTGGTTTCAAAAATAATGGCTAAAAACTAGCTTGTCTCTGAAAAATCTTTACAGATCTGTAAAGGTTTTATTTGTTGTCAAAAGTAAGACTCTTGACACGATTGATTATTTTTCACTAGAGTGTTATAGTATAGATGATTATTAGACGACGATTAAGAGAGCAAAAACTTTTAATGACTCTCATTTAACAAAGGGGGAAAGATTATTGTCAAGTAAAGAAGTTGGACATCAATTTTTAGCACGTTTGGGGAAAAAACGATTGCGTCCTGGAGGGATTACAGCAACCAACTGGTTAATTGAAAAAGGTCACTTTTCAAGTAAAAGTAAGGTTCTTGAAGTGGCTTGCAATCGAGGAACAACAGCCATCGACTTGGCACAACAATTTCATTGCCACATCACTGGTGTTGACATGGATAAAAAAGCTTTAAAAGAAGCAAAAGAAAATGTTCAAAAAGCACAGTTAGAAGATTATATTACACTCATGCAAGCTAATGCGATGAAATTGCCTTTTGAAGATAATAGTTTTGACGTTGTGATCAATGAAGCCATGTTAACCATGTTAAACAATCAGGCTAAAAGTAAGGCACTTAAAGAATACCATCGTGTCTTAAAACCAGGTGGTGTCTTACTAACTCATGATGTTTCCTATGAAGACCCTAAAACTCAAGCTATCCTCAATCAACTCAGTCAAACCATCAACGTCCACGTCACACCATTGCAATTAGATGACTGGCGACGCCTTATTCTAGATGCAGGTTTCTCAAAATCTGACTATACTCACGGGAAAATGACTCTCATGTCACCGTTTGGAATGATTAAAGACGAAGGACTTGTGGATAGTGTTAAAATTGTCTCTCGTGGTTTGAAAAAAGAAAACAGAGAGCAATTTCTCAACATGAGACGATTTTTCAGTAAAACCGGGAAAAACCTCTGCTATATTGCTGTTGCAAGTATCAAGTAACAAAGGAGAATAACATGTCATACATTGAAAAAATTGAAATGAGTAAAGTGCTAGACTTAAAAAATGAAGTCCCTATCGAAGAAGAGCAAATGCTCAGCAAAACCCTCGTCCAGCGAAAAGATTTAGGAATGACTCTTTTTTCTCTTGACAAGGGACAAGAAATTGGTCGCCACAGCTCTCCTGGAGATGCTATGGTCAATATACTAACTGGTGAAGCACTTATTACCATTGGTGAAGAAAACTTTAGCGTGTCTGCTGGTGAAACCATTATCATGCCAGCCAATATACCACACAGTTTATTTGCCAAAGAAGCCTTTCAAATGTTGCTGATTGTTGTCAAACCGGAGGCTTAAAATGATTCCAAATCTTTTAGAAGCCATTAACTATCATGACCATCAAATTGCTAGTCGTCTTCTCAGTCAAAAACTAGACATCAAAGAAAAGCTTGTTTTGTATGCAATGGCAAAAGGAGAAACCATTAGTAGTGAATCAAGTCCCAAGACCAAACTCATCATCGTTCTTGAAGGAAAATTAGTGTTAACCAATAAAAAAGAAAGTCAAACACTAGAAGCAAATGGTCTTGTTTCTATCCCTACTAACCAAAACCACCACTTTAAAGCAGATGAAAATACTAAATTTTTACAATTAGAATTAGCAAGTGACAACTAACACTAACAAAAAAGCATCTTTCTTAAGAAAGATGCTTTTTATTTTATGTTAAGCTCTTGTGTAAGCTCTATTTTTTTTCTTAATCGCACTAATCAGTAAGACCATCAAAATAATTCCTAAGAGGGAAGTAATGATACCACCTTCAAAACCAAAGCTTCCTCCTGAGATGAAATCCATCCCTTTAACTGGTGTAGCCGTGAAAATACTTTCTTTAATCGGATTTCCTGACACTAGTGAGCCATAGATGATGCCTTGTGAAAAATTCCAAACAGCATGTGCTGCTCCTACCAACCAAAAACTTTCTGTCAAGTAGTAGATTAATGAAAAAACAAGACTAGCTAGGAAAAGATTGACGATAGGCATAAAACCAATACCAGGATTTAGAGCATGAATGAGAGTAAAGAAGACAGAACTTAGTAAAATTCCTTTGACCATCCCTAACTGTTTGCCAAAATGAGGCATCAAGTAAGATCTATAAACCAATTCTTCTAATGGCCCTTGAAAACCAAACATTACTATCGCAAGAATAATGGTTGGAATAGACCCAAAGCGAAAATTAAAGCTCATATTAACAGCACCTAGTACAACAAGAACTAAGGCAACCACTGAAATGGCTCCAAAGCCATATAACAAACCTTTTGAGATATCTTTTGAAGCATTTTTAGTAAAACCTAAATCCTTCGTTTTTATTTTAGCTACTGCTAATAGGACAAATAGTGTTGCAAAAAATGTTAGTGCCATTTGAACAACTGATGCCAATGTAATCAACTGACCTTCTTGTGAAGACAATACTAGCCCTACAATCATTTGAATCACACCTGGTATAGCAACAGAGACCACTAATACCATTAAAATGGGTATCCAAATTAGTTTTTTTGCACCATCAGCCTTAATCGCATTTATTTTACTGTGAAACATATGTTTCCTCCTTTTTATCATTATGTCATTTAATAAAATGACAAGCATTAGTTGCAAATCTTAAATATCTTTTTTTCTAATTCTATATAAAATAACCGCAATCCAAATAGAGATGAGAGATGGTAGGACCATAATCATCATTTGAGTCGGATTCGTCACATCAATTTTAGCCACTTGATCAGCTGCCTCCCCTTTAAATAAAGAATCAAAGGTGATTTGATAAACAGTAATATAAATCAATGCCCACTGAATAATATATTCTGATAGAACGATAACACTCATCGGTATTTTCAATTTAGGAATTAACCAAACAC
This sequence comes from Streptococcus zalophi, assembly GCF_016481285.1. Taxonomy (GTDB): domain Bacteria; phylum Bacillota; class Bacilli; order Lactobacillales; family Streptococcaceae; genus Streptococcus; species Streptococcus zalophi. The sequence continues at coordinate 21,798 of NZ_JAENBP010000009.1, read as the reverse complement.
CAATCCAATATAAAATAATGCCCGAGATAATCGCGATACTTAAAATCAAAATGAATAAGGAAGCCACATCACTCAAAACAACACTTAACAAGGGCGTTAAAGATGCCAATAAATGGAGTACTACAAAATTAATTATCCCGATGGTTAGTGCCACAACAATGAGAAGAAAGGCTTTTGGGATATCCATTCGTCTTTCTTTGGGTAGTCTCGTTAAAAATCCAATGCCTACAATTAGTGCTAAAAATATGACATATATAATCATTTCATCACCCTTTCTTTGCTATTAGTTTAATAAGCCAAGTTCATGAAGAATGATTTCGACATCGCTTCTTTTACTTCTGTCTTTAAGGGCTTGTTTAACAGGTTTGACATGGTCAGTAATAATCCCATCAACGTCTGAATTGACAAACTCATCAATCGACTCTGGTGTGTTAACCGTCCAGACAATGACTTTTTTACCATTTTCTTTTATGGCAGCCACATGGTCATCAGTGGCTTCTCTTTCTTCCATAATCAGATAGTCTCCTTTTAAATCTTTCAGGTTTCCGATATTAAAGAAGTAGAGATAACCCGTTTCAATTTCTGGGTACTTGCTTTCAGTGTATTCGATAATGTCATAATCAAGAGATAAGATAACCGCCTTATCACCAAGATTGTTTTCTTTGATTTGTTTCACCACATCATCAACCATTTGATGATCGGCACTAGCTCCTTTTAATTCAATAAATAATCCAATATTATCTTTTGAAGCAGCAATCAATTCTTCCAATGTTGGCACCTTGGCAGTTGGAGCATTTTCTTCAAATTCATTGGTTAAATCTAGCGATTTAATCTCAGCTAGCGTCATTTCCATCGGTGTTTTATCAACACCTGCAATACGAGCATAATTTTTATCATGATTAAGGACATAGTAACCATCTTTGGTTCTTTGAACATCGATTTCAGTCCATTCTGTCCCTTCAGCAATCGCACTTTCTATTCCCTCAATCGAATTTTCAACGCCCAAGTCACCACCACCTCTATGAGCAATGACATCAATATGAGGATTGATTTTAAAAATCTCGTTGAAAAATAAGGTAAACATAACAGAAGCTAGTAAGATAACAAGGGCTGTTCCTGACATAAAGACTTTAAAGGCATAACGTTGTAAGAAACCTAGTTTGACAGGTTTACCTGAGGTTTCTAGTAACTTAGCCATCATCGGCGTCAAGATTACTTTATGACCATCTTCTTCGTTAAATTGATAGAACAAATCTGTCAACGTATGAATGAAAAATGGGAGAACAACAGCAGTCACCATAAAGACGATAAAGGCTACTGATAAAAGGAGTAACCAGTTAAAGAAACGATAGAGTTCTGTGCTAACATTTTGTAACGCTAAGAGAACTAATAATCCTGCTCCGACAATCAAAGCGCCAATGAGTGAAATGGCTAAGAGAAAGCCAAAAAACTTTACCATTCTCTTAAGAAATGCTTTCCAGTGGCCTAAGAATAACTGTCTAGCTTTTTTTAAGGCACCAAAAATATTATCTCCTGTGAGAGTAATATAATGAAAGGCGAAGATATGTAAAATCGTAATGAGTGTAATAACGATAACAACAGCAGTATAAAGAGCGAGATAAAGCGGTTTGCTGTAAATCACTGAAGTGACAAAATTAGGAATTTTAATATTCCCGATAGAAGAAACTCCCATTCCTGCGCCTGCTATAGGAACTAAAATCGTCAAGTAGAAAGCCACAAATAATCCGGCAGGATTCAGTAAATTTCTTATCGATTGTAAGCCAATCTTTAGTAGTTGAGTGCTCTTGATGTAGCCTTCTTTTTCTCTTTGTATAGTACTGAGAGCAATAAATGAGCTGACGTCAATCCCTATAATACTCACAAAGAGAATTAAACTAAGAATTAACATCCCTACACCTTGTAGACTAAAGACAAAACTCAAATAATCCCCACTTGAGAGATTATCTCTACCGCTAGATGCGATTAAAAGATTGAGTAAAAAAGTGTAAAGTGGCAGAATAATAACAGATAAAGCGAGCTTCGTCACAATCTGATACTTGAGATAAACCCAAAAATTGTCGCGATTTTTTGTCATGAATGATATCATAGTATTTTCCTTCTCTTTTTAATTAAGTTTTGTAAGATTAGTTATCGTAGGACTTCTATTACAATGCTGGCTGGTTCACAACCGATTAACATCGCCTCCTTGTGATTAAAGATAGTTCAACTGCTATATTAAAAGGGTGTGTTCGTTGAACACACCCTTTGTTACTACTTAAAAATCTTTAAATAAAACGCCAAATGTCATTCAACAATGAACTTTAAAGTTCTCACTTTTCCTTTAATTTTAAATGACATATCATCTAGCAAAATGAAAGATTACAATATTCAAATGATTAAACATTCGTTATTAATAACAATGGTTAACCCTTTAAAACTAAAATTATATTAACTCTTTCATTCATTGTAATGTAAAATGGTAATAATTGCAAATCATATCAATTCATTTTTGAATAATTAAAAATCTATCGCTCAATATAATGAAAAAGGAATCACACTCATGATAACTGAGAAAGGAGATTGATACTTCCATTCTCATAGCAGGTCTTATCTTTTACGTTTTACCAAGCGTAATTGGGTTCTTCACAGACCACCATTGCTGATAATAATTCCTCTGGCGTAATGATTTTAAGCCCACCATAATAACTATCTTGAGAAACAGGGGAAGGATCAATATAATATAACAAGGCAATATCCTTGCCGTCTGGTGTCTCCAGATAACCCGTTCCAATCACATTATGCTCTCCTTTTTTCCCAGGATATACTTTGGATAATTCAATAGTATAGTACATCGGGTAGCCATCTGCGATGTTTTGGATGAGACGTTCTTTAAATAGCTTCATATCTTGTGAGTTTAGTGATGATTGCGTAACGGTTGCTAAACGATAGCCTGCTTGATTGCCTGAAGGAAATTCATAACCAAACAGATGTTTGTTTAGGATGCGAATGGCATCTCGATTATGAGTGCCAAAAGGCTCATAAGTGCCCATTTCTTTTGCTAGCTGGAATTGATCTACTGCTACCCCTTTAGAAGACAGCATCATACTAACAGTCGTTGGCGCGCAATAATTCCAGACTTGCTGCACTTGACCCTCAACAGATAATTGATGCTTTGCACCAACAGGGATGCCTGCAATCACTTGTGGGTTTTGTGTTACCTCTTTTTGAGAATTCTCTGGTTTATTATTCTCTGAGGATTTCTTCTGACTTTCTTCAATGGTGACAGAGTCTGACTGACTAGGATTTTCAGTCGTCTCTTTTGTCTTCTCAAGTGTAGTTTCAACAGTAGTAGACTTTACTGACTGACTTTTTTGATTGTTATCTTTACGACAGCCAAATAGACCCATCAAAGAAAAAACAGTCACTATGAGAACTAAGATCTTATGTCTTTTTTTCATGCTAAACTCCCTCTTTTTTAAAGCAATCATCCTATCCTTCTTACTATCATTTTATCATGAAAAGACTAAATAGCGCTAATCTAATGGTAAAATACCGTTGCTGAAAATAGGTTTTGAAATGATAACTATATAACAAGCTAGTAGCATGACAATTTCATTTCTCTTATCATTTATGATATAATGAAGCAACATCAAAATCATAGTTGAAGCTTTAAAACATATGATTAGATAATCATTCTAACAAGAAATAGTGGAAAAAAAGAGGGAACATGACTAAAATACCCGATATCTTAGCTTATGAACGGCGTCATTTAACGAATGACAAGAGAAAAGACCAGACTTATCTCGATGTCCTTCATCCTGACTACAAAGAATTTGGTGCCTCAGGCAGAATTTTCTATAAGAATGATTTTGAAAAAATAGACCTGCTAGAAAGTGATTACCAAATCATCGACTACAATGTTTTAGCCTTGTCTGAAACGTCATGTCTTGCTACTTACCAGTTGATTGATAACATGACCGGACAAAAAACCAATCGCAGTTCCATCTGGGTTATTTATCAGAATGATTGGAAATTGTTGTTCCATCAAGGAACCGTAGTGAACGAAGGCTAAACAAAAACTAGAAAAGAGTATCCTATGGCACCACTAGAATACAATGATTTGATACCAGAATTAATCGTTAGCGATATTGACAAATCGAAAGATTTTTATGTGCGTTTACTCGGGTTCAGCGTTACCTATGAAAGACCCGAAGATAACTTTATTTTTTTATCCTTGGGCAAGATTCAACTCATGCTAGAAGAAGGGGAGAAAGAGGACTTAGAGTTGCTCCATTATCCTTTTGGCAGAGGAGTCAATTTTACCTTTGGTGTTGATAATATCACTGACATTTATCAACGCTTGATTGAAAACAACTACCCGATAAAAAAAGAGTTGACAACACTCCAGTTTAGAGTTGATGATAAAATGGTGACACCTAGAGAATTTTCCGTTTTAGACCCAGATGGTTACTTCATTAGAATTAGCGACTAGAGAGAATCAAGAAAATCTATCAATCAGTTGAAAAATATAAAACAAACTATATGATTTAGTATGTAACTTTTTTAAAAAAGATATAATAATGATAATATTAGAAAAAATTTTAACGTAAAAATTTGTTATTGCAAAAGTTATGGTGATATTCAAGTTAAGTAAAGAGTGACAACAATAATTCTGTTTTTCACTTCCAAATTTGGCTAATTATGCTATAATAAATGCGCAAAATGGTCGTATTTTATTAATCCAAAATATTTTTATACGGGCGGTACTAAAATGATTAATCAAAAAAAAGAAAACTGGTGTAAAAAAATAAGAGAAAAAAAGTGGTTTATTATAGGTGCGTTTACTTTTCCTATTTTTTTGGGAATCTGTGAAATTTTTAAATGGTTATTCTAAAATTTAACTAATAAGCAGTAATTTTTTATCTTTAACTACTAAAACCAATTTTATTTTAAACAACATTGTTACCTAATATCATCAAGTTTCATGGGACAAATCTCTTTCAACTAAACAAAAAAGCCTAGACATCAAGGCTTTTTCTTGTGTGGTAGATGTCCTGTATAGCCTTTTTGTTTAATTTTCGCGAATAAAATCATTAGTAACTCCAAATTTAAAGATTTTTGATTTTTCTAATTCTTAATAATTTGGTACTAGAAAATAATGTTAATCAAAAAGGCAACAAATCAAATAATATTATTATAACTTTTTTAAAAAAGAGATATAATAAGAAGTGAGAATATAAATTCTTTTTAACTTAAAAAACATCATTTCTTAAATAATCAGAGGAAAACAAATGAAAAAATCTTTATTAATACTTACAATATCAGCTTTTTCTTTAATGCTCTCTTCTCCAATTTTGGCCGATGAATCTACCAACAACCAACCAGAAACGTCAACAGAAAAAATTATTGACAATTCAAATGCTGTTACCACATTCACTGGCTTTGAATATGAAGGTCTACCAAATGAACTTATTGTTGGTCAAACAGGACAAATGAAACGACCAAGTAATCATTATTTAGCTAATACGAATTATTCATTTACTATAGAAAGTTCCGATACTAGTGTATTAAATTTCAGTGATAAGGGTGAATGGCAAGCACTAAAACCAGGGACTGTGACAGTCAAATTTCATTTAACTGACCCACAAACTAATCCAAAATTTAAAGAAGAATTAGAAGTTCTTAGTTTAAGTACCAATTGGCTTATTAATGAAATTGCAATGGAACCTTTAACAATCACTGTTCATGCTAATACTAATGCAATGAATCGTCTTTATAACCCAAATTCTGGAGAACATTTCTACACTGCTTCCACTGGTGAAAAAAATTATCTTGTGACTCTTGGATGGCGATTTGAAGGAATTGGCTGGAGTGCTCCTATTTCTGGAAATCCTGTTTACCGTCTTTACAATCCAAACAATGGAGACCACCACTACACAACATCAAAAGGTGAAAATGATTACCTTGTGAAGGTTGGTTGGCGTTCAGAAAATATTGGCTGGCAATCTGGTGGAGACATTCCCGTTTATCGACTCTATAATCCCAATGCAAAAGGCGCTGGTAGCCACCACTACACAACATCAAAAGGCGAAGCTAATTTTCTAGAACGTATTGGCTGGAACTATGAAGGAATTGGTTGGTATGCAGAAAGTTAGCTAGTAAATAATCACAATAACCTTTTCTAGTTTCATAAGACAAATCCTCTTTAGACAAACAAAAAAGCCTTGAAATCAAGGCTTTTTCTTGTGTGGTAGATGCCCCCTACAGGGATCGAACCTGTGACCCACGGATTAAGAGTCCGCTGCTCTGCCAGCTGAGCTAAGAAGGCAAAAAAAGCTGTATTGGTACCGTTTATTCACGGCTTGTATTGAACCCGCACGCTATACGCAGGTGGGCAACGTGTTCCCAACTTAGTTGTTTCCGCGTGAAACGGCCTACATACTGTCGGGAGATCTTTGTTTCCCTATAATACAAAAAATTAGTCGGTCAACACAGTAATGTGAATTCGTATACCACAGCATTTCTTTATCCTTATCATATCATATTTTTGGAAATTTTCAAGTTTTAAAGGTGCTACAGACTACTCAAAACTAGTGATATCACTATGAATAGCCTTGTTTGAGACACTAATTTCCGAACAAAATCAAAAGAGTCATTTCTTTTTAATCTACAAATTAAAAACAAAGAAAAGCTATTTGGAATTTTCTCATTTTAAAAAACGATTATTGTGAAGAAGATTGTTTTTTTAATTCTTCAATGATTTCTTGGCGACCTTTTAAAGCTCTTTCATACTTTCCAGTCTCATTACCTTCAAAATAGCTAGCTTGTTTAAGCTTATTAGGTAAATATTGCTGATTCACCCATTTTTCTGGATAGTGGTGAGGGTACTTGTAATTTTGCGCATTACCCAACTCTTTACTACCACTATAATGCCCATCACGTAAATGCCTTGGGATAGGAAGATTCCCGTTTGAACGTAAGTCAGCTAGAGCTACATCAATTGCTAGGTAAGCTGAATTGGACTTAGGTGACAGTGCCAAATCAATGACAACATTAGCAATCAAAATCCTAGCTTCTGGAAAACCAATTTTTTGAGCCGCAGAAAGAGCGGTGACAGTATGCACTTGAGCGTCTGGATTGGCCAAACCAATATCCTCATAAGCAATCACTATCAAACGACGTGAAAGACTTTGAAGATCACCACTTTCAATCAATCTTGCCGCATAATGAAGACTAGCATTGACATCACTCCCACGAATCGATTTTTGAAGAGCTGATAAGACATCATAGTGCCCATCCCCATTTTTATCCATGGTAATATAACTTCTTTGCAGACTATTTTCAATGATGTCAAGCGTAATGTGACGACTCCCGTCTTCATTTGGAGAGGTTGACATCACCGCTAAATCCAGCGAATTGTAGGCAGACCGCAAGTCCCCATTAGTAGCAGTTGCGATAAAGTCAAGAGCATCTTCATCTAACTTAACATCAAACTCAAAACCTCTTTCCTTGTCAGCGAGTGCGCGTTTAATGGCTTCTTTAATATCATCATTTGACAACGATTCTAGTTCAAAAATTTGAACACGACTTCTAATAGCCGGAGTGACTGAAAAGAAAGGATTTTCTGTCGTGGCACCAATCATGATAATTTTACCATTTTCAAGGAGTGGCAAAAGAAAATCCTGTTTGGTCTTATCAAGACGGTGAATTTCATCTAGTAGTAAGACAAGCCCACCAGAAAACTTAGCTTCTTCTGCTAATTCTTGCAGACGTTTTTTAGTGTCCACCGTCGCATTAAATGTACGAAAAGCATATTTTGTTGTACCAGCAATGGCACTAGCAATGGATGTCTTTCCGATACCTGGTGGCCCATATAAAATCATGGAAGAAAGCATATTAGCTGCAACCATCCGTTGAATAATTTTTCCTTCTCCCACCAAATGCTTTTGACCAATCACTTCTGAAATATCTCTTGGTCTCATCCGCAAAGCTAAATTGTTTGGCATAATTTTTTCCTTTCTCTTGCTATCACTTCTTTATACTGATTATACCACAAGACTGAAAATAGCTATTGACCTAGACACAGGTTAAAACCATCATTTCTAATCAACTATGCTATAATGGACTCTACTAAACCATTAGTAAGTGATTAAATGATTTTTGCCACAAATAGCCTTAATCATTTCTAAAACAATAAAATAAATCAACCATCAAAATAGAATTGGATAAACAAAGGAGTCTGATTAATGTCGTCTATTTTTCTTGCATTGTTATTAATAATCATTGGCGTTTCAGTGAGCTTAATATTTCTTTTTGTTGCCCTTATTACTGGAAATGAAAAAATGCGGTTTAACTCTCTTATCTTTTTATCACTACCCTCTTTATTTATTATTTTTAATATTCGTGAAAGATTATCTTATATATTTGAAAGCAAAGCACTCTATCCCAGTACAATCACTGAGATCTTTTTAATTTCAAGTGTTATTATTGGACTAATTCTTCTCTTTTTATCTATTAAAAATAAAAATGAACGTCAAATGTATTATGCATTAACTGTTTTGTCCATTCCTTCAATTATTTTTTTACTCGTCTTCCTCTATCCTCTTATGTGGTACTAGTAATATTAGAAATTCACGAAGAAACTAGCCATTTTACTACTATAGCAAACACTTAAAATAATACCTTTAATTAACTAAACGAATGATTTGTCAGACAACGATATGTTACACTCTTTAGTCATGCTCACTAAAACTGATAAATGTTTACTATTATCTTTGTCAAAAGAAGCTTTCAAGCAGCCTCACAAACTACATAGAAGACTATTTTCTATGATATAATAATGATAAGAAATGATAAATTGTAACTATTATAAAGGAGATTTCAAATGACAAGTTCACGATTAGAAGCCTTTAGTGATGGCATTTTGGCAATTGTGATTACTGTTATGGTTCTTGGATTAAAGGCACCTGATACAGAATCACTAAACTCCTTATTAGAAACCGTTCCTGGTTTACTCGCTTATGTGTTAAGTTTCATTTATGTTGCTATTTATTGGAATAACCATCATAATTTAATGATTAGTATTACAAGGGTTAACGGTATCATCTTATGGATTAATAATCTCTGGCTTTTTTGTGTATCATTAATCCCTTGGTCAACCGATTGGGTTAGTCGTTTTTATGATAAGACACTTCCCGTTATGGTTTATGGAGTTGTTCTCTTTGTAACAGCTATTTCTTACTTCATGCTTCAAAATCAAATCATCAAATACAGTGATCACTCTAAGATTATCAAAAAAATTATTGGCAAAGACCTGAAAGGAAAAGTGTCAACAGCTATTTACATCTTCTCCATTCTCATTGCACCGTTTTCCGTCTTTCTCGCAGAGCTAGGCTATATTACAGTTGCCGCCATCTGGTTTATCCCAGACAATCGCTTTGAAAAAGCCTTAGGAGACAAGTAAGTTGATTAAAATACAAAAAACACCTAAAAAGGTGTTTTTTTAGTGTTTTTAATACATTATTTCAAAATAAATGGTATAATATCAGTTAATAGGACTTAATATATTAAATTTATCAGAAAAGGGAAGTTATTAAGGATTCTCATCGTAACAACTAACCTTAACTGAGGAAGTTGTTATTAGGAAATTTTTTTATTTAAGGAGAATCAAATGATTTTGAAAAAGAAACTTTTTAAAAAATTAATTTTTAGTGCTGTTATTTTATTAACGTCATATAGTTCCATAGCACTACCCGTAAATAATCAACATTACGTCTTAGACAGTAACATTGTTAAAGCTGACCAGTATCACGAAACCGTTAAAGGAACTCTTGAATTCAAAAAGGAATTCCAACTTTCTTTAGGAAAGTTAGATGATAAAGGTCGTGCGACATCGGCACATATTCAGTTAAGAGATCAAGACGAACCAACTAAAAAACGCAAAAAGAAATTAGAGTATAATCCTGCCGGCTGGCATAACTATAAATTTTATTTTGGCAATGGTGAAAAGAAAGCTTGGTTGATGAACCGTGGCCATTTAATTGGTTATCAATTTAGTGGTTTAAATGATGAAGCTAAAAACTTAGTCCCGATGACTGCTTGGGTTAATTCAGGCAACTACAAAGGTACCGATAAAAATAATCAAGATAGTATGCTTTTCTATGAAAAACGATTGGATTCATGGTTAGCAACACATCCTAATTATTGGCTCGACTATAAGGTAACCCCTATCTATCAAGGAGATGAGTTAATACCTAGACAAATTGAATTACAGTATGTTGGTATTGATAAAGATGGTAAGCTTTTAGAGATTAATATTGGTGGCAAATCAACTAAAGACAACTATGGCATCAGTAAAGTGGTTCTTGAAAATACTTCTCCAAACGCAACGATAGACTATGTTACTGGCACCGCTCAAAATACTGTTCTTTCAGCAAAAGAGCAAAAAGTAGCAGCACAAAAAGCGGAAGAAGAAAGACGACTCGCTGAGGAAGCTCAAAGACTTGAGCAAGAAAGAATCGCTGCCGAAGAGGCGCAAAGACTTGAACAAGAAAGAATTGCTGCCGAACAAGCACAAAGAGCTGAACAAGAAAGAATCGCTGCTGAAGAAGCTCAAAGAGCTGAACAAGAAAGAATTGCTGCCGAAGAGGCACAAAGAGCAGCTCAAAGTGGCTATCATAAAGATGACAGAGGAAGATGGCACAGACCTAACGGGCAATACGCTTCAAAAGCTGAAATTGCCGCTGCTGGACTTCCTTGGTAAATAACCAAACTTCTTAATCACACTTCAAATCTAATATATGTCTCCAAAAAGCACCTCTAGGGTGCTTTTTTTGGAAACATAACAAATTATTGATAACAACTCACTTAAAATAATGTTAATAAGCTACTCATTAAAATAGGTTTAAAAAACAAATATTAATTCTAAATAGCTTATAAGTCATTGACAAATTATCGATGATATGATAAACATTATGTACATAAAATTTAATAGTTCTTCTTAAAATAGTATTCAGTACTTGACTACTACTTTTGAACTAAGAGGAGAAGAAAAATGCGAAAAAAAATTATTGTTTTTTGTGCTATGATTGTTATCCCAATAGTGATGATGGCAATTAACATCATTCCAGTTCAAGCAACAACAGCAAACATTCCTGATGAGACTTTTAAAGCTTATCTCAATCAAAAACTCAATCAAAGTGACGATGCTGATATTACTATAGAACAGTTAGCAACTATAAAACAAATAGAACTCCCAGCTGGAGTCTCCGATCTTGAAGGGATACAATATTGTACTAATCTCACCTTTTTTAGAGATAATGGCAAAGGACTTCCTTTAAATTATCAAAAAATTGGAGAGTGTACATCACTGACATTTTTAGCCTTCATGAATTGTGGGATTGAGGATATCAGTTTTATAGCTAATTTAACTAATTTAACTTATTTGAATCTTTGGAACAACGATATTTCAGATATTAGTCCCCTTAAAAATCTCACATCGTTAACAACATTAGATCTTAGTCACAATCATATCATGGACATGTCTCCTATTGCTGATTATGTTGACAACATGACAAGCTACAGCCACCTACATAGCCAAAGTATCAACTTAACAGTAACCTGTGATAAAGAGGAAGACGGTTTTTGTATCATAGAAAATCCAATTATTGGAATACATGGAGAACCTTTAGCACCTAATGGGATTGAAAAAAATACTGCTACTTACGATGCTCAAACAAACACTTTTAAAATTGCCAAAGATAAACTGAAATTCCTTTATCGTTTTAGTCAAAACACCAAAGATGAAAATCCTTTAAAAGATTTTGAAAACCGATATCATGGCATTGTGTCTGTTACTATCAATCACCCGCTTCCAAATATCTACGAGAATGTCACATTGTCTACAACAGATGCCGTTTATACCTATGATGGAATGGAACATTCTGCTATGAAAGCAATTTCTGTCGATAGCAATGGACACGATGTCAAAATTGACTACAGCCTTGATGGGATTAATTGGACCAGTGACATTAATGATATAACAGCAAAAAATATTTCTGATAGTAAAACAATCACTGTAAGAGCTCAAGTAGAGGGTGTCTACGAGGGTAGCATCATTCAAACACAAAAATTAGACATTGTAAAAAGAAAAATTATTTTAACATCAGAGAGCGACCAAAAAAACGATGATGGCAAACCTCTTACCAATCCAAAAATAACTATTACGGGAGAAGGATTTGCTGAAAACGAAGGGGCTAAATTTACTGTAACTGGAAGCCAAAGTGGTGTTGGTATTTCTGATAATGAATTTACATATACTCTAAACGACAACACTCTAGCAGAAAATTATGATATTCAAGTCATTTATGGAACACTTGAGGTGAAACCTGCTATTCATACGGTGACTTTCATCAATGAAGATAACACCTATGCAACGGTTGAAGTCCAAGATGGAAAAACGATTGCTAGTGATGATTTAACAGAACAAAAGATGCCAAATCAACCAACTAAAAATGGCTATATCTTCAAAGAATGGAATACTAGCGCAGATGGGAAAAAGATGAGTTTTACTGAAACAACCGTGGTTAACCAAGACTTAAGCGTTTATGCTATTTATAGTTTAAAAGCATCTCCTATCGCTGAAGCACCTGTATTAGAAGTAAAAGATGCAAGTATTAAACAAGGAGAACAGCTAGACTTAATGACCCTTATAGTATCCGCTGAAGATAAAATAGATGGCGATTTGACAAAATCTGTAGTCTTAGTTGATGACGGTGACTTTAAAGCTGATAAAATAGGACAGTACAAAATAACCTTTAAAGTCACTAATCGTTTAGGAGCAAGTACCACCAAGACTGCAACAGTAACAGTTATTAAAGCTGACCGTTCTTCATCAGAAGAGCCAACTACGACTACTTCTACAATATCAGAGGAACCGACTACGACTACTTCTACAACGTCAGAAGAGCCAACTACGACTACTTCTACAATATCAGAGGAACCAACTACGACTATCGAAAAGTCTAAACTTCCAAAAACAGGTGACAATAGTGGCCTATCGTCATTGTTATCAATCTCTGGATTAACAATATTAACTTTACATATTATAAGAAACAGAAAGTTAATAAAATAGTGATTAAACTTAATAAATTATCACTATACAGAAGAAATTAAACTATCGCTTAGATATATTGCAAGCTTATCTTTTTAAGACTTATAACAAAATAAAAAGCACCGTTACGGTGCTTTTTATTTTTGGGATTTAGATTCCTATAAATTGAAGTATATGAGTAAAATAGTTACCACCAATAAGGAAGCATATGGTGGAGGAGTTTATCATTATAGGAATCTAGAGAAATTTTACTCCTTTTAATTTTATTTGTCAAATGATTTTATCTCATCAATAACCGTCAAAATATCATCTCATATTAGCGATAGACATGGCAAGCATTTTTAAAAAGCTTCCTTTTCCTCTTATTTTTGTCAATTCTTTTTGACCTAGCAACATAAAGTCTACGACACTCTGAGGTGCCTTGTATTTATTAGTCATTAAATGGAGCGATACCTCATGAGCAATCCTAGCAATGATGGCATCATCTTGATTTTTTTGATACTCAGTAAAAGCTTTTAAAAAAATGGTATAAAGAGGCTTATCTTTTTTAACGTCAACATCATTTAAGACAGCCGTAAAATATTTTTCATACGTCATGCTATTGTTAAACTCCTATTATTTCGAATAAAATTGATCACCATTATTATACCACTAAAATTTTTTGACCCATAGTATGATATAATATTAGCAGTTAAGTCAACCTAACTGATTCAAACTATTCAATATAAGTTCTAACTTATCCGTGTACTAAAAAATAACAACCCATTTCAAAGGCTCAATAAAGCCTATTAAATCAACCATTACAAGACAAAGGAGACACATTATGGCAAAATACGGCTTTCTTTCCGTTTTAGAAGAAGAGCTTGACAAAGCCTTTCACTATGACTATGCTATCAACTGGGATAAGAAAAATCACGCTGTTGAGGTGAGTTTTATTCTTGAGGCACAAAATAGTTCTGGGGTTGAAACGATTGATGATGATGGTCAAGTCGTTAGTGAGGATATCACTTTGGAAGATTTTGTCTTATTTTACCAGCCTGATAAATCCCGTTTTGAAGAGACTGATTATCTTGTTACCATCCCTTATCATCCTAAAAAAGGGTTTTCTCGTGAATTTCTTGCCGTTTTTGCTAATCATCTCAATGAGGTAGCAACTGATGGTTTAAGTGATTTAATGGATTTTCTATCTGATGACAGTCAGGAAGAATTTGTGATGAACTGGAAAAAAGAGCGTTTTGAGAAAGAACTTGCTCAAATCACTGAAACCACTTTTTTCCCCTATCCTAGATATTAAGAGGTAATTATGGACAAGTGGCAAGAATTAAAAGTCATTAGCAATCGTGACGCTCAAGAGATTATTTCTAATCTCCTCATTGAAGCCGGTAGTCAAGGGGTTGCTATTGAAGATAGTGCCGACTATTTAGGTCAGGTGGGGCGCTATGGTGAAATTTTTCCGGATATTAGTCAATCTGATGAAGTGAGCATTACTGCCTACTACCCGGAAAATATAGCTATTGCTGAAGTGAAAAACGAGCTAAAAAATCGTTTGGAAACTCTAAAAAAAGAGACCATTATCACTGGTGACTTCCGATTTGAAACAAAAGAATTAGCAGAAGAAGACTGGGCAGATCAGTGGAAAAAATATTATGAACCGACAAGAATTACCCACGATTTAACCATCGTTCCTAGTTGGACAGATTATCAAGCAAGTGCCGGTGAAAAAATCATCAGGCTTGATCCTGGCATGGCTTTTGGAACAGGTACCCATCCGACAACCAAGATGAGCTTGTTCGCTTTGAGCCAAGTCATTCGTGGTGGAGAAACAGTCATTGATGTCGGAACAGGCTCTGGTGTTCTTTCAATTGCCAGTTCCCTACTAGGTGCAAAGGATATCCACGCCTACGACCTAGATGATGTTGCTGTCCGAGTGGCAAAAGAAAACATCGCCCTCAATGCTAATACTGCCAACATTACCGTTACTACTGGTGATCTCCTAAAAGGGGTTGAGATTAAAGCCGATGTCATTGTCGCCAACATCCTTGCCGATATTCTAATCCATCTCACCGATGATGCCTATCAACTCGTTAAAGAAAATGGCTACCTCATCATGTCTGGCATCATTTCAGACAAATGGGAGATGGTTAGAACAGCTGCTGAAAAAGCCGGTTTCTTTTTAGAAACCCACATGATACAAGGAGAATGGCATGCTTGTGTCTTTAAAAAGACCAAAGATAAAACAGGTGTGATTGGAGGCTAAATGCAACAGTATTTTATTAAGGGACTTCCTTTAACCACGCGCCTAGTCATTCAAGACAAAGAAACGATTAAACACATGTTTTCAGTGATGAGACTGGCAAATGATGAACAGGTCGTTCTGGTATTTGATGATGGTGTTAAACGTTTGGCTCAAGTCACCAATCGTGAGACTTACGAGCTTGAAATTCTCGAAGAATTAGCAGAAAATGTTGAATTACCGGTTGACGTGACCATTGCTTCTGGCTTTCCTAAAGGGGACAAGCTAGAGTGGATTGCTCAAAAAACCACCGAATTAGGAGCAAGTAGCATCTGGGGCTTTCCAGCTGATTGGTCTGTCGTCAAATGGGATACCAAAAAACTGGCTAAGAAAAAAGAAAAATTAGAAAAAATTGTTATCGGAGCTAGCGAGCAAAGTAAACGCAATCGACTGCCCCAAGTGCAATTATTTGCTAGTAAATCTGACTTTTTAGCGCAATTCTCCCAATTTGACAAGATTTTAATTGCTTACGAGGAATCAGCCAAGGCTGGAGAAAAATCTCAACTGGCTAAAACCCTCTCTACTCTTAAAAAAGGTGAGAAAATCCTCTTTATCTTTGGTCCAGAAGGGGGTCTGTCACCAGAAGAAATCAAAACCTTTCAACAATATGGTACCATTACTCTTGGACTAGGACCAAGAATCTTACGAACAGAAACAGCACCACTTTATGCTTTGAGCGCTATCAGTTATGCGTTAGAACTTGATGATAAGTGAGGCAATGATTAATAACAAAAAACAAGAGGCCAGAACATAAGTTCCTAGCCTCTTTCTTATTTATTCTTGTTAATTAGTTTGAAATAAAGTGTCTAAGAGATTACTCACCAATCATTTTGCTTTTGACGTAAGCATCTACCAAACGCTCCGTTGCTTCAACAGAGTCAATATGACTACGCTCATAAGAATGACTGGATTCTACCCCTGCACCGATAAGAGCGTGTCTTACTTCTGCTCCTGCTCGCATCGCTGCTGAAGCATCACTACCATAAAAAGGATAGATATCTAGCTTGTAAGGAATTTTCTTATCTTCAGCCAGTGCCACCATTTGCTGACGTAAGCCATAATGGTATGGCCCTGAAGCATCTTTGACACAGATAGAGACAGTATATTCATCCGTTTGCTGATCATCACCCATTGCTCCCATATCAACCGCTAAATACTCCACTGTCTTTTCAGGAATACTTGAGTTGGCACCATGTCCTAATTCTTCAAAAGAACTAAAGTAAAAATGCGTGGTGTAAGGCAAAGTCACTTGCTCTTTTTGATAAGTTTTTAAGAGATTCAATAAAATAGCTGCTGAAATTTTATCATCTAAATGACGTGATTTGATAAAACCAGATTCAGTGACAATCGTTCTTGGATCAAAGGAGATAAAATCCCCAACTTCAATCCCTAAAGCACGTGTTTCTGCTTCATTGGTCACTTTTTCATCAAGACGAACTTCCATATTGGCTTGGTTACGTTCAGCACTGCCTGCATCTTTATAAACATGAACACTGGTTTGATGCATTAAAATGGTACCAGAAATGTCTTTACCATTTTTACTCACATGGATGGTACAATTTTCACCTTCAATCGCATTGTAAACAAAACCACCAATCAAATCCATCTTCAAACGCCCATCAGGTTTAATCGCACGAACCATTGCCCCCAATGTATCAAGATGAGCCGTCAACAAGCGATGTTTCTCATCATTTTCACCTGTTATGGTCACCATCAAGCCATCTTTTGGTGTTCTTTTGGCGGTATACCCCATTTTTTCCACTTCGGCTTGGACATAATCCATAATCTCGGTTGTATAGCCTGTTGGTGATGGAATGGCGGTTAATCTCTTAATATAGTCAACGGTTGGTGTCATTTTTTCTCCTTAAACTGTTTTGCCCTTATAGGTAAAGACCACATTTGGAAATTCATTTTCGGTATCTTTATCTGCCATAAAGGCACTAGCATCTTTTTTAATCTGAACAAGATCAATTCCCTGAGCCTTAGCGCCATAGACACAACCACAGTAGCACTGACGGTAGATATCATATTCAACGCACATCTCAACAGAACGTCTGTAGCCATTGTTTTTCTTTAAATCACTTGGTAAATACTGGGTTGTGTACAATTTTTGCACATCGATTCCCACCGCATTAATCACTTGTGAATTTTTGTGAGGACTGATAGTTAGGGCACTGCCAAAATAATCAAAACCAAGCTCAACAGCCTTTTGAGCAGTTGTATCTAGCCGATAATCAAAACAAACCTTACATCTATCGCCACCTTCTGGCTCATTTTCTAAACCGCGAACAACTTGTTTAAACTCATTGGGTTGATAAGGCGCTGATAAAAATTGAACCGATTCACCTGTTTTTGCATTAAAATCATGGACAAATTTTTTAGTCACATAAGCTCTTCTTTCATATTCAACCTTGGGATGAATATTAGAATTGGCAAAATAAATAGTCACATCACAATACTGCGTCAGATATTCCAGCGTATATGTCCCACATGGTGCACAACAAACATGCATTAAAACATTAGGTCGTTGGCCTTTTTTTTGCCAATCTGCCACCATTTTTTGCATGACGTGATCATAATTAATTTTTTGATTTGGATTAAGATTATCCAAAATTTCTTGTAAATCAATCATAAGCTATCCTTTAATGTACTATTTTTTTGAATGACTAGCTTTATCTATTATATCATATTGACATCACTTCGCCTATAGGCAATAATAGGTCAAAACAGTGTGGTATCAGTCTTTTTTAAAAATTTTATTTCTCAAAACTTTTTATTTTTGGCTTAAAAATGATAAAATAGTACAATATAGAAAATATGTGAACATTATTGTTCAATTAGTAAGGAAAATCATATGCCTAAAGAAAGAAATTATTCCGGTCAAGATGTGGTCATCTTGGCTGCGACATATATTAATCAAAAAGATGTCGCTCTTGTGCAAAAAGCGCTTGATTTTGCCACACAGGCACATGAAGGACAATTCCGAAAATCAGGTGAGCCTTATATCATTCATCCCATCCAAGTTGCGGCTATCTTAGCGCAACTCCATTTAGATGCCACAACCGTAGCCTGTGGGTTTTTACATGATGTGGTAGAAGATACTGACTACACACTCGATGATTTAGAAGAAGCTTTTGGTAAAGATATCCGTATTATTGTTGATGGCGTGACCAAACTAGGTAAGGTCAAATACCGTTCACATGAGGAACAATTGGCTGAAAATCACCAAAAAATGCTAATGGCTATGTCACAAGATATTCGTGTCATTCTTGTCAAGCTAGCTGACCGTTTACATAATATGCGAACACTAAAACACCTTAGAAAAGATAAACAAGAACGCATTTCGCATGAAACCATGGAAATCTACGCACCGCTTGCTCATCGTTTGGGGATTAGTCGAATCAAATGGGAACTAGAAGACCTCGCATTTCGTTATATCAATGAACAAGAATTCTACAAAATCTCTCGCATGATGAGAGAAAAACGTAGAGAACGTGAAGCCCTTGTTGAAGATATCGTCAATAAAATCAACAAATACACCAAAGAACAAGGACTTGTAGGAGATGTTTACGGAAGACCAAAACACATTTATTCCATTTACCGAAAAATGCGTGATAAGAAAAAACGCTTTGATCAAATTTTTGATTTAATCGCCATTCGTTGTATTATGGAAACACCAAGTGATGTTTATGCTATGGTCGGCTATATCCACGAACTCTGGCGTCCAATGCCTGGTCGTTTCAAAGATTATATAGCGGCTCCTAAAGCCAACGGCTACCAATCCATTCACACAACCGTTTATGGACCAAAAGGACCGATTGAAATTCAGATTCGTACCAAAGAAATGCACCAAGTCGCTGAATACGGTATTGCTGCTCACTGGGCCTACAAAAAAGGAGTGAAAGAAAAAGTCAACTCTAAAGAAGCGACTTTTGGTATGCGACTCATTCAAGAAATCGTAGAACTACAAGATGATGCTGCAAATGCCAAAGACTTTGTCACTTCCGTCAAAGAAGATATTCTGGCAGAACGCATCTATGTCTTTACTCCAAATGGTGCTGTTAAAGAATTACCAAAAGACTCTGGTCCGATTGATTTTGCCTATGCCATCCACACACAAGTTGGTGAAAAAGCAACAGGTGCTAAGGTTAATGGTCGTATGATTCCACTGACTGCCAAATTAAAAACAGGTGACGTTGTTGAAATTGTGACAAACAGTAACTCCTTTGGCCCTAGTCGTGATTGGATTAAGATTGTCAAAACCAACAAAGCCAGAAATAAAATTAGACAATTCTTTAAAAATCAAGATAAAGAATTGTCTATCAATAAAGGACGTGAACTTCTTATTGAATGTTTCCAAGAACATGGTTATGTGGCCAATAAATTTCTTGATAAGAAACATATTGAAAAAATTCTACCCAAAGTTAGCTATAGTAGTGAAGAAGCACTCTATGCTGGGGTTGGATTTGGAGAAGTTAGTGCCTTAAGCATCTTCAATAAACTAACTGAAAAAGAACGTCGTGAAGAGGAAAAAGCCAAAGCTGCTGCTGAAGCTAATGAACTTCTTAAAGGCGGTGAGATTAAGCATGAACAAAAACCATCACAAGCCCTTAAGGTAAAAAGTGAAGATGGGGTAATTGTTCAAGGAGAATCTGGTTTGTTGATGAGAATCGCAAAATGTTGTAATCCAATTCCTGGAGATGATATTGCAGGTTACATCACTAAAGGCAGAGGAATTGCCATTCACCGTTCAGACTGCCAAAATCTCAAGAGCCAAGAAAATTATGAACAACGTCTCATCGAAGTCGAGTGGGATATGGCAAATGCCAATAAAGAATATCTTGCTGAAATTGATATCTATGGTCTAAATCGTGGTGGTGTCTTAAACGATATCTTACAAACACTGTCAAATAATACCAAAAATATTACCTCAGTGAATGCCCAGCCAACCAAAGATATGAAATTTGCTAATATTCATATTGCTTTTGCTGTCAGCAATCTTACGGCACTAACTACAGTTGTTGACAAGGTTAAAAGTATACCAGATGTCTACTCTGTCAAACGAACTAATGGGTAAAAAAGATGAAAATTATTATTCAACGTGTTAAACAAGCATCCGTTTCTGTCAAAGAAGAAACCATCGCCCAAATCAATACAGGTCTTCTGCTATTAGTTGGTGTTGGACCAGAAGATTCCCAAGAAGATATTGATTACGCTGTTCGCAAAATCATCAATATGCGTATCTTCTCTGATGAGAATGATAAAATGAATTTAGCCATTCAAGACATTAAAGGAAGTATTTTGTCTATTTCACAATTTACCTTGTTTGCTAATACTAAAAAGGGTAACCGTCCATCCTTTACAGAGGCAGCAAAACCCGAACTGGCTAAACAACTCTATCAAGAATTTAATCAGAAACTATCAGCATTTGTTAGCGTTAAAGAAGGTCTTTTCGGCGAAGATATGCAAATATCACTCATCAATGACGGACCAGTAACTATTATTTTAGACACTAAAAATAAATAAATTTGTTAAAAACTAAAAATCAGTTTTGCTTCTACAAAGCTGATTTTTGATATGATAAAACCCTCTGCCATATTTGACAGAGGGTTTTTCTAGTTAATCACTAGGAAAATGATTAGTTGTTAGCATAGCGTTTGTAAGCAAAGATACCTGCTAAGCCTGTTACCAATAAGCCTACTAAACTAAAGAGTAGTGTTGATGACTCCCCAGTTTTTGGTAATGGTTGTTTTGGATGATGAACATTAGTAATGTCATAACCCTTAATCTCTGTCGTATAGCCTTTAACAGCATCTTCTGATAGGCTATACTCGATTTTCTTACCATTCTCATATTCTGGAAGATTCTCAAAGCCATATGACCATTTGTCTTTTGCTGTCACTACAACGTGTTGCACTTCTTTACCATTGGCATAAAGGCGTACGGTAATCGACTCTGGTCTTAACTTGTCTTTATTATCAGCATCATCCCATGTCTTCTTACCAACAACCTTAGTAGTGCTTGGTTTGTGAGTGTTAGTCACATCATAACCATCAATAGTGGTTGTATAACCATCAACAGCATCTTCTGTCACACTATAAACAATCTCTTTACCACCTTTGTATTTTGGTAAGTTCTTAAATTCATATGACCAATCACTTGCTTTAGAAACAGTAGCTGTTTGGCCTGTCGCAACACCATCTGCTAAGAGGTTAATCACAACTTCATCTGGACGAATGCCATCTTGGTTCTTAGCATCTTTCCATGTCTTACTTCCCTTAATACTGATTTCTGCTGGTGTATGAGTGTTAGTAATGGTAACGTTACCTTGGTCTAAGTCACCGATAGCAACTTTATAACCATCGACTTTTCCTACTTCTTTAACAGTGTAGAC
>NZ_JAENBP010000008.1 GCF_016481285.1 Streptococcus zalophi | reverse complement strand
GCTCATAACCCGAAGGTCGTAGGTTCAAATCCTGCTCCCGCAATAGAGAAAACGGCTCGGTAGCTCAGTTGGTAGAGCAATGGATTGAAGCTCCATGTGTCGGCGGTTCGATTCCGTCTCGCGCCATGTAATATAAAAATGGAAAGATAGCGAAGAGGCTAAACGCGGCGGACTGTAAATCCGCTCCTTCGGGTTCGGGGGTTCGAATCCCTCTCTTTCCATCATAACGGGCATAGTTTAAAGGTAGAACTAAGGTCTCCAAAACCTTCAGTGTGGGTTCGATTCCTACTGCCCGTGTTTGGAATATGGCGGGTGTGGTGAAGTGGTTAACACACCAGATTGTGGCTCTGGCATTCGTGGGTTCGATTCCCATCACTCGCCTATTTTGTTGGGGTATAGCCAAGCGGTAAGGCAAGGGACTTTGACTCCCTCATGCGTTGGTTCGAATCCAGCTACCCCAGTTAGAACTCTTTGCCGGCGTGGCGGAATTGGCAGACGCGCTGGACTCAAAATCCAGTGTCCTCACGGACGTGCCGGTTCGACCCCGGCCGCCGGTATACATAAAATGACAAGACTAGTAGTCTTGTTTTTTATTTTCTTTTTATCAGTTATTAGGTTGTTTTTGTGTTATAATTTCTTTAATTCTTTTATTTTTTGAGTGATTGTGATATTAGTTAAACGTTGAGGTTGTTCCTATGATTAGAATATTTAAAGACAAGGAAATATTAAGAATTCTTGAGCCAATTTCTGAGCTTTACCAAGAGGTTTTTCAAGTTGATGACGAGGCTAAGGCATTACTTGTTTGGCGAATTAAGAAAAGTATTAATAATAAAAAGAATCCAATCGTCATTGCTTATTTTTCAGATGATAATGAATTACTTGGTGGTGTTTTTGGTTATGATTATTTGAAAGACAATTATTGGGCAAAGCAAGTTAATCCTTATTTGAGTGATGATTATGATTGGTATGCATCAACGTTTGAGGTGAATGAACTTTTTGTCAAACAAGATACTCAGGGACAAGGAGTTGGAGGTCAACTTTTAAATGCATTAATTGCTAGTGTTTCACAAGATAATCTACTTTTAAGCACTATGGCATTTCATAATGAGCCTGTTATTGCATTTTACAAACATCATGGTTTTCGTGTCTTACTTGAACAATTTAAGTTCAAAAATTCAAACCAAATTTTTAGTATTTTAGGTTATCAAAAGAATAAATCTAACTACTAAAATATAATATTGTTATGTTTAATGATTGTTATAAACATTGTAAGATAAGAATTAGAAAGAGAATTCATGAAATTTAATCACGTTAATATGAAACAAGGCTTAACCCCTTGTTTTTTTATTGCTTGTTTACTTGGTACAACTAGTTATTCCCTCTTTATGATATACTTGTTTTAAAGAGAAGTTAAATCAATTTAAATAATTAATTAAAGTATGTTTAGGAAAAATTAATGAAAAAACGAGAGATGCTTTTATCGCCCTACAATCCTGATTGGGTGAGACAATTTGAAACGATAAAACTTGATCTGGTTAATCTTTTATCGAAACAAATAGTAGCAGTGCATCATTTTGGTTCAACGGCTGTTGAAGGGATGTCTGCTAAACCGATTATTGATGTTTTGGTTACTGTTAAAAAAATTGAAACAGTTGATTCTTTTAACAAGCCGTTAGAACAGTTGGGTTATATAGCCAAAGGAGAAAACGGTATATCTGAAAGAAGGTATTTTGAAAAATACGCTTCTGATAACAGCACTCATTTAGTTCATCTTCACTTCTATCAAGATGGAAACTATAAAGCATTAGAAGAATTAAAGTTTAGAGATTTTCTGAGAAATAATCAAGAAGCTTTTGATCGTTATTTGGAAATAAAAAGAGAAGCAAGTCAGTTATATCGCTATTTTCCAGAGCAATATCAAAACCACAAATCAGCTGTTATTAAAGAATTAATTGAAAAAGCTAATACCCCTCTTCAAACTAAACAGTAGTCATTCTTTTACCCTGTCAAAAAATGAAAACACTCATAAGGAGAAATAGATGAAACAGATAGAAACAAAAAGACTAATCATTAGAGCTCCTCAGAATGAAGATTTTGAAGCCCTATATGCCATTCACTCTAATCCTTTGACTAATCTTTATAATCCCAATGGTCCTATTCAAAATAGAATTGCTTTTCAACAGATATTTGATGAGTGGTTACTTCATCATCGTATACATGGCTTTGGTTACTACGTTTTGATTGATAAAGAAGACTCATCTGTTTTTGGTCTTAGTGGTTTGAAGTTTGTGACGATTAAAGATGAAGAGTATCTCAATTTGTATTATCGCATTACCCCTGAAAAAACAAGACGAGGCTTTGTTAAAGAAGCTGCACAAGAAATTATTACGACGGTCCTTAGAGAGCTAGATAATAAATATGCTATTGTGGCTTTAACGCTTGATACTAATCTGCCTTCTCGAAAAACGGCTGAATCTCTTGGACTTGTTTATAATCCTCAACTAGATAATTATAAAGGACAAGGGAATGTCTATTATTTTAGCCAGTTCCCTACTTAGGATAAGTGTTTGAAAGATTTTTCTAGAGAATTTGATTTGCTTAAAATAGGATTTTCAAATACTTGATAGTATAAAAAAGAGTTAAAAGATAGGTATTTGGTTACTTATCTTTTTGTTGTTTTTGGTCATCGTATCTTCCTTACAATTGTGGTAAAATAGAAGTACGATTTAACAAGGAGTAATCATGACGGATTTATTCAAGCAATTACTAGATCAAATAGCTATTCCTGATGATTTGAAAGAATCAGCAGTTTTTTCTGATGCTGACATTGAACGTGTTTTAGTGAATGCTCAAAAAAGAACTTGGGAGTTTTATTTTTCTTTTGATCAATTGTTACCCATTTCAGTCTACCGAGTTTTAAGACATTCGTTGGTCACAACTTTCGCATCTTTAAACATTAAAGCAACTCTTTTTCTATCTGTTAAAAATGTGGAAGTGACTGATGAACTGCTTAAGAATTATTATCAAGAAGCCTTTGATTCAGAGCTTTGTCAGAGTATGAGTTTTAAAAGCTCTTTTTCTCATTTAGCAGTTTATTATGAGGATGATACCATCTTTATTAAGGCACCTCATTTTTTAAATAATGAGCATTTTCGCAAGAATCATTTACCTAATCTGGAAAAACAATTTGAAGCTTTTGGTTTTGGCAAAATTTCTTTTGATATTGTCTCAAGCGATGAGTTGACAAAGACTATTGTTGAAGAATTTGAATCTGGTAAAAATCAATTAATTGAAACAGCGACTAAAGAAGCTATTGATGCTCAAAAATCTTTAGAAGCCCTACAACCGCAACCTGAAACAACAAATACTTCCTATCAAGAACGAACAACAATGAGACAAGCTAGTTTTGCTAAGGCTGAAATCACACCTATGATTGATGTGTTTGAAGAAGAAAATAGGATTGTTTTTGAGGGTCTTGTTTTCGCTGTAGAAAAGAAAAAAACACGAACTGGGCGCTATATTATCAACTTTAAAATGACGGATTATACTTCTAGTTTTGCCATGCAAAAATGGGCTAAAGACGAGGAAGATTTGAAAAAATATGATGTGATTGCTAAAGGGGCTTGGTTACGTGTTCGAGGAAATATTGAGAATAATCAATTCACTAAGTCTCTAACAATGAACGTTCAGGATGTTAAAGCCATTGACCATGAAGAACGTCAAGACAAAATGTCTGAAGGACAAAAACGGGTAGAATTTCATGCGCACACCAATATGTCGACCATGGATGCACTGCCTACGGTTGAAGATTTAATTGCTAGAGCAGCTAAATGGGGACATAATGCTATTGCCATTACCGACCATGGCAATGTTCAAAGTTTTCCACATGGTTATCATGCGGGTAGAAAAAATAATATCAAGGTCATTTTTGGTCTTGAAGCTAATCTAGTAGAAGACAAGGTTCCTATTACCTATAATGAAATTGATTTAGCGCTTAATGAGGCCACTTATGTTGTTTTTGACGTCGAAACAACGGGTCTGTCTGCAATAAATAACGATCTCATTCAAATTGCGGCCTCAAAGATGTATAAGGGAAATATCATTGAACAGTTTGATGAATTTATTAATCCAGGTTATCCTCTTAGCCCATTTACAACTGAATTAACAGGGATTACCAACCAACATCTACAAGGGGCGAAACCTTTATTACAGGTCTTACAAGAGTTTCAAGCTTTTTGTCAAGACACGGTTCTTGTAGCTCACAATGCCACTTTTGACGTTGGGTTTATGAATGCTAATTATGAGCGAAATGGATTGTCTCCAATCACTCAGCCGGTCATTGATACCTTAGAATTTTCTAGAAACCTATACCCAGATTATAAACGTCATGGTTTAGGGCCTTTGACCAAACGTTTCCAAGTGTCTTTAGAACATCATCATATGGCTAATTATGATGCAGAAGCAACTGGTCGTCTCTTGTTTATTTTCCTCAAAGAAGCACAGGAAAAATTGCAAATTACTAATCTTCTTGACTTAAATAAAAAAGCGATTTTAAAAGACTCTTATAAAAAAGCAAAGACTAAACAAGTCACAATTTATGTTCAAAATCAAACAGGTTTAAAAAATCTGTTCAAAATTGTTAGTCTGTCAAATGTTGTCTATTTTGAGGGTGTTCCTCGTATTCCAAGAACAGTTCTTGATGAGCATAGAGAAGGGCTACTACTAGGAACTGGTGGTGAAGAAGGTGAAGTTTTTGATGCTGTCTTATCAGAAGGTGTTGAAAAGGCTGTTGAAAAAGCTTGTTACTATGACTTTATCGAAGTTATGCCTCCAGAGCTATATCGACCTCTAATCGCTAGAGAATTGATTGCCGATCAAGCAGGCATTGAAACGATTATTAGAGAGTTAATTGATGTCGCTAAACGTCTTGATAAGCCAGTTTTAGCAACTGGAGATGTCCATTATTTAGACCCAGAAGATGAGATTTATCGTGAAATTATTGTACGTAGTCAAGGTCAAGGAGCCATGATCAATCGTCCAATTGGTCGAGGCGAAGACGCGCAACCAGCGCCGCTACCAAAGGCACATTTTAGAACAACTGATGAGATGCTAGAGGAGTTTGCTTTTCTAGGCGAAGAATTAGCTTACGATATCGTTGTGAAAAATCCAAATGCCATGGTTGAGCGCTTTGAAGCAGTTGAAGTGGTTAAAAGTGACCTCTATACGCCTTTCATCGAAGGAGCCGAAGAAGAGGTGGCAAGACTTACCTATGAGAAGGCTTTTGAGTTATACGGGAATCCCTTGCCAGATATTATTGACTTGCGGATTGAAAAAGAATTGACCTCTATTTTGGGAAATGGCTTTGCGGTGATTTACCTTAGTTCACAAATGCTAGTGCAACGCTCCAATGATCGTGGGTATTTGGTTGGCAGTCGTGGTTCTGTCGGCTCTAGTTTTGTTGCTACAATGATTGGTATCACAGAAGTTAACCCTATGCCTCCTCATTATGTTTGTCCAAGTTGTCAACATTCCGAATTTATCACAGATGGTTCTGTTGGTTCGGGTTATGATTTACCTGAAAAAGATTGTCCTCAGTGTGGCACAAAGTATCGTAAGGATGGTCAAGACATTCCTTTTGAAACTTTCCTTGGTTTTGATGGGGATAAAGTACCTGATATTGATTTGAATTTTTCTGGTGATGACCAAGCCAGCGCCCACTTAGATGTTCGTGATATTTTTGGTGAAGATTATGCCTTTAGAGCAGGAACAGTAGGTACCGTTGCCGATCGAACAGCTTATGGTTTTGTTAAGGGTTATGAAAGTGATTATGGCAAATTTTACCGTGATGCCGAGGTTGACCGCTTAGCTATGGGGACGACAGGTGTTAAAAGAACAACTGGTCAACACCCTGGTGGTATTGTTGTTATCCCAAGTTATATGGATGTTTATGATTTTACACCTGTTCAATACCCAGCTGATGATTTAACAGCAGGTTGGAAAACGACTCACTTTAACTTCCATGATATTGATGAGAATGTTTTGAAACTTGATATTCTTGGTCATGATGACCCGACAATGATTCGTAAACTACAAGATTTATCTGGTATTGATCCAAAAGAGATTCCAGCCGATGATCCTGATGTGATGAAGTTGTTTTCTGGAACAGAAGTACTTGGTGTGACGCCTGAGCAAATTGGTACGTCAACTGGTATGCTTGGTATTCCTGAATTTGGTACCAATTTTGTTCGTGGTATGGTGGATGAAACGCATCCAACAACTTTTGCTGAATTATTGCAATTATCAGGGCTATCACACGGAACGGATGTTTGGTTAGGAAATGCTCAAGATTTAATCAAGGCAGGTATTGCCGACTTATCAACGGTTATTGGTTGTCGTGACGACATCATGGTTTATTTGATGCATGCCGGTTTAGAACCTAAAATGGCTTTTAATATTATGGAGCGGGTTCGTAAAGGACTCTGGTTAAAGATTTCGGAAGAAGAAAGAGAAGCTTATATTAAAGCCATGAGAGAAAACAAGGTACCAGATTGGTACATTGAGTCTTGTGGTAAAATCAAATACATGTTCCCTAAAGCACATGCTGCGGCCTATGTTTTGATGGCTCTACGAGTAGCTTATTTCAAAGTTCACCACCCTCTTTATTACTATAGTGCTTATTTTTCTATTCGCGCTAAGGCTTTTGATTTGAAAACTATGAGTGGTGGTCTTGAAGCTGTAAAAGCTAGAATGGCTGAAATTACTCAAAAACGTAAAAACAACGAAGCAAGTAAGGTCGAAGAAGATTTATACACCACTTTAGAAATTGTCAATGAGATGTTGGAACGTGGCTTTAAGTTTGGTCAACTGGATCTTTATAAGAGTGATTCACATGAATTTTTAATTGAGGGAGATACTCTTATTCCACCATTTATTGCTATGGATGGTTTGGGAGAAAACGTTGCAAAACAAGTGGTTAAAGCACGTTCAGAAGGAGAGTTTCTATCCAAAACAGAACTTCGTAAGCGAGGTGGTTTATCAACAACGTTAGTTGAAAAATTAGATGAGATGGGAATTCTTGGTCCCTTACCTGAAGATAATCAGCTCAGTTTATTTGATGATCTATTTTAGTTACTACTCAAAACCCTAACTGATTTAATCGGTGGGGTTTTAAAATTCATAAGAAAACCTCATAAGAAAAAGAAAGAAAACATTGTGAAAAACATAATTAACTTTACTGAAAAGTCTTGTAAATAAGTATAGGAAAGCGGTTAAAAAACTTGCACTTTGTGAAATTTTATTATATGATTGAGGATGTAAAACGATTTTGTGGAGGAAAATATGGTTAAACTTTCTAAAGAAAAATATTTGGAAATGTATTTGAAAATGCAACGTATCAGAGAATTTGATATGCGTATAAATAAGTTAGTGCGTCGTGGCTTTGTACAAGGGATGACTCACTTTTCTGTTGGTGAAGAAGCAGCTAGTGTTGGTAGTGTTGCTCACCTTTCTTATGATGATATTATTTTTTCAAATCACCGTGGTCATGGACAATCTATTGCTAAGGATATGGATTTGAATGGTATGATGGCTGAATTAGCAGGTAAAGTAACTGGTGTGTCTAAGGGTCGCGGAGGCTCAATGCACTTGGCTGATTTTGAAAAAGGAAACTATGGTACCAATGGTATTGTTGGTGGTGGTTATGCTTTAGCAGTTGGTGCAGCATTGACACAACAATACAATGGAACTGACAATATTGTTGTTGCTTATTCTGGTGATGGTGCGACAAATGAAGGTTCATTTCATGAGTCAGTAAATATGGCAGCAACATGGAAATTACCGGTTATTTTCTTTATTATCAATAACGGTTATGGTATTTCTATGAATATCAAAAAAGCAACCAACACACCTCACCTATATACAC
This sequence comes from Streptococcus zalophi, assembly GCF_016481285.1. Taxonomy (GTDB): domain Bacteria; phylum Bacillota; class Bacilli; order Lactobacillales; family Streptococcaceae; genus Streptococcus; species Streptococcus zalophi. The sequence goes on along the minus strand of NZ_JAENBP010000008.1, from coordinate 62,155 downwards.
GTGCTGAAGCTTACGGTATCCCAGGTTACTATGTAGAAGATGGTAACGATGTTATGGCTGTTTATGAAACAATGGAAAAAGCAGTGAAACATGTTCGTGGTGGCAATGGTCCAGCGATTGTTGAAGTTGTTTCATATCGTTGGTTCGGACACTCAACAGCTGATGCTGGAGCATACCGTTCAAAAGAAGAAGTTAATGAGTGGAAGAAAAAAGATCCCCTTCTTAAATACCGTGACTTCCTAATTAAAAAGAAAATTGCTACAGCTAAAAAACTTGATAGTATTGATGCTGATGTGGTTAAAGAAGTTGATGCAGCTTATGAGTTTGCACAAAATAGCCCAGATCCAGAACTTTCTGTAGCTTTTGAAGATGTTTGGGTAGACTAAGGAAAGGAAGAGGAGAAATTAATAATGACTGAAACTAAAGTAATGGCTTTACGTGAAGCAGTTAACCTTGCAATGACTGAGGAAATGCGTAAAGATGACACTATTTTCTTAATGGGTGAAGATGTCGGTATTTATGGAGGCGACTTTGGAACTTCTGTAGGAATGTATGAAGAATTTGGTGAAAAACGTGTCAGAGACACTCCAATTTCTGAAGCTGCAATTGCAGGTTCAGCAGTTGGTGCCGCAATCACAGGCTTACGTCCTATTGTTGACTTAACCTTCATGGATTTCTTGACAATCGCTATGGATGCTATTGTTAACAATGGTGCTAAAAACAACTACATGTTTGGTGGTGGGCTTAAAACACCTGTAACCTTTAGAGTGGCTTCAGGTTCTGGTATTGGATCAGCTGCTCAACACTCACAATCTCTTGAGGCTTGGTTAACTCACATCCCAGGGATTAAAGTAGTTGCACCAGGAAATGCTAATGATGCTAAAGGCCTATTAAAATCTGCGATTAGAGACAATAATATGGTTCTTTTCATGGAGCCTAAAGCACTTTATGGTAAAAAAGAAGAAGTTAGCTTGGACCCTGATTTTTATATTCCACTTGGTAAAGGTGAGATTAAACGTGAGGGTAAAGATTTAACCATTGTTTCTTACGGTCGTATGTTAGAGAGAGTTCTAAAAGCTGCTGAAGAAGTAGCTGAAGATGGTATCAACGTTGAAGTAGTTGACCCAAGAACACTTATTCCACTTGATAAAGAACTCATTATTGACTCTGTTAAAAAGACAGGTAAATTAATGCTTGTTAATGATGCTTATAAAACAGGTGGCTTTATCGGAGAAATTGCAACCGTTATAACAGAAAGTGAAGCTTTTGATTATCTTGATCATCCAATTGTACGTTTGGCAAGTGAAGATGTTCCTGTTCCTTATGCACGTGTTCTTGAACAGGCAATACTTCCAGATGTTGAAAAAATTAAAGCAGCTATTTATAAAATGGTTAATAAGGGATTGTAATTTAAGATTTTCATACTCGTTATTATAGAAAATTTAATCACACTCTCATAAACGAATTGTTGTTTGCTAATGACTGTTAGTTGCTTAGTTAACAATAATGATATAAGAATAGAGAGAAAAGATGATGGCAACACCATCTCTTTTCTACGTTTATATTTTATTTGAAAGGAATTTTATGGCTGTCGAAATTATAATGCCCAAACTCGGGGTTGATATGCAAGAAGGCGAAATCCTCGAGTGGAAAAAACAAGAAGGTGATATGGTTAATGAGGGAGATATTCTTCTTGAAATCATGTCAGATAAAACAAATATGGAGCTTGAGGCAGAAGATTCTGGTATCTTATTAAAAATTGTCCGTGGCAATGGTGAGACTGTTCCAGTTACTGAAGTTATCGGCTATCTTGGTGCAGAAGGCGAATCTGTTGACAATCTTTCTGCTCCTTCAACTGAGTCTAAAGAAGCTCCGCAAGAAGTTGCAAAAGCACCAGAAACACCTGTTCAAGCGGCTCCTCAAGTTGCTGTTTCTGCCCCTCAAGGAAATAAAGGAAAAGTGAGAGCAACTCCAGCAGCCCGCAAAGCAGCTAAAGAGTTAGGTATTGATTTAGGACAAGTCCCTGGTACAGGACCATTTGGTCGCGTGCACAAGGATGATGTTGAAAACTTCAAAGGTGCTCAACCTAAAGCAACCCCTCTTGCTAAGAAAATTGCTGAAGATAAAGGTCTTGATTTATCTACCATTACCGGTTCAGGTTACAATGGTAAGATTATGAAAGAAGACGTCATGGCTGTTCTTAATGCAGCTAAGCCAGCAGCAGAAACTGCTCAAGCGGCTAAACCAGCTGAAGAAGCTGTGAAAGAATTGCCAGAGGGCGTTGAAGTTATCAAGATGACTGCAATGCGTAAGGCTATTTCTAAAGGTATGACGCATTCTTATCTTACTGCACCAACCTTTACGCTTAACTATGATGTTGATATGACAGAAATGATGGCACTTCGTAAGAAGTTAATCGACCCAATCATGGCTAAAACAGGTAATAAAGTAACCTTTACTGACCTACTTGGTATGGCTGTTGTTAAAACATTGATGAAACCTGAACATAGTTATCTTAATGCTTCACTCATCAATGATGCTACTGAGATTGAACTCCATCGTTTTGTTAACCTAGGAATTGCGGTAGGATTAGATGGTGGACTTATTGTACCAGTTGTTAAAGGTGCAGATAAGATGACAATTTCTGATTTTGTTATCGCTTCAAAAGATGTGATTAAAAAAGCACAGTCTGGTAAATTGAAAGCGGCTGAAATGTCAGGCTCTACATTCTCAATTACTAACCTTGGAATGTTTGGAACTAAATCATTTAACCCAATTATCAATCAACCAAACTCAGCTATCTTAGGAATTTCAGCAACCGTTCCAACACCTGTAGTTGTTGATGGCGAAGTTGTTGTTCGTCCAATCATGGCATTGAGTTTAACGATTGACCACCGTCTTGTTGATGGTATGAATGGTGCTAAATTCATGGTTGATCTTAAGAACCTCATTGAAAACCCATTTGAATTATTGATCTGATGACATCAGGTTTTCATAAAATAGATAATAAATCACTATTTAATTATTGAAATAAAAAGGAGATAATAATGGCAATTGAAGTGATCATGCCCAAACTCGGTGTTGATATGCAAGAAGGTGAAATCCTCGAGTGGAAAAAACAAGAAGGTGATGAAGTCAAAGAAGGTGACATCCTTCTAGAAATCATGTCTGATAAAACAAATATGGAAATTGAAGCGGAAGATTCTGGTGTTCTCATCAAGATTGTTCATGGAGATGGTGCAACTGTTCCTGTCACAGAAGTCATTGCTTACTTGGGTGAAGCTGGTGAAACTGTTGATGCTGGAACAGCAACTGTTAAAGAAGCAACCAAAGAACTTGAAGCTGCTGGCCTAGAGGTGCCTAAAGCCCCTGCTCAAGAAGTGGCACAAGCACCAAAAGCTGCATTAGCAGATGATGAGTATGATATTGTTGTTGTTGGTGGTGGCCCTGCAGGATATTATGCTGCTATTCGTGGTGCTCAACTTGGTGGTAAAATCGCTATTGTTGAAAAATCAGAATTTGGTGGTACCTGCTTAAACAAAGGATGTATCCCAACAAAAACTTATCTTAAAAATGCTGAAATCTTAGAAGGTTTGAAAATTGCTGCCGGCCGTGGTATCAACCTAGCATCAACAAACTACACCATTGATATGGATAAAACCGTTGATTTTAAAAACTCAGTGGTTAAGAAATTAACAAGTGGTGTTGGTGGCTTGTTAAAAGCTAATAAAGTGACTATGTTTAATGGTTTAGCTAAAGTTAATCCAGATAAGACTGTTGTGATTGGTAGCCAAACCATCAAAGGTCGCAACATCATCTTAGCAACTGGTTCAAAAGTTTCTCGTATTAATATTCCAGGAATTGATTCTAAACATGTGTTGACATCTGATGATATTCTTGATCTTCGTGAAATTCCAAAATCATTAGCTGTTATTGGTGGTGGTGTTGTCGGAGTTGAGCTTGGATTAGTCTTTGCATCATATGGAACAGAAGTCACTGTTGTTGAAATGGCTGACCGTATCATTCCTGCTATGGACCGTGAAATTTCTCTTGAATTACAAAAAATCCTTTCTAAGAAAGGTATGAAATTCATGACGTCAGTATCATTGGAAGAAATTGTTGAAGCTAATAATCAATTGACCCTTAAAGTAAGTGGCCAAGAAGTTGTTGTTGATAAAGCCCTTCTTTCAATTGGACGTGTACCACAATTAAATGGACTTGAAGATCTTAACCTTGAGTTAGATAGAGGCCGTATTAAAGTTAATGAATACCAAGAAACATCTATTCCAGGTATCTATGCACCAGGTGATGTGAATGGTCAAAAAATGTTGGCACATGCTGCTTACCGTATGGGTGAAGTGGCTGCTGAAAATGCAATGCGTGGTAACACTCGTAAAGCGAACCTTGCTTACACACCTGCAGCTGTTTATACACATCCAGAAGTAGCTATCTGTGGTTTAACAGAAGAGCAAGCGCGTGAACAATATGGCGATATCTTAATTGGTAGAAACAGCTTTACTGGAAATGGACGTGCGATTGCTTCAAATGAAGACCATGGTTTTGTTAAAGTAATAGCTGATGCTAAATATCATGAAATCTTGGGTGTTCACATTGTTGGACCATCTGCAGCTGAAATGATTAATGAAGCATCAACCATCATGGAATCTGAATTAACAGTTGATGAAGTAGCGCTTTCTATTCATGGACATCCTACTTTCTCAGAAGTGATGTATGAAGCCTTCATGGATGTTTTAGGTGAAGCTATCCATAATCCACCAAGACGTAAATAATACTTGTAAAAGATAAATCTTAGGTTGTCTAAGATTTGTCTTTTCTTAGTTCTATCATTATCATAAGGTAAGGAGTTACAAATGAAATATATTGTCAACAATAGCAATGACCCAGCTTTTAATATTGCCTTAGAAGCCTATGCTTTTAGAGAATTAATGGATGAGGATGAAATTTTTATTCTCTGGATAAATGAGCCTGCCATTATTATCGGTAGACACCAAAATGCCATTGAAGAAATTAATAAAGAATATACTGATGAACATGGTATCAAAGTGGTTCGTCGTCTGTCAGGTGGTGGGGCTGTTTATCATGATTTAAATAATCTTAACTACACCATTATTTCTTCAAAATCAGGAGAAGAAGGCGCTTTTGACTTCAAAAAATTCTCAGCTCCAGTTATCGAAACATTAGCAGATATGGGTGTTAAAGCTGAGTTTACAGGTCGTAATGACTTGGAAATTAATGGTAAAAAATTCGGTGGTAACGCTCAAGCATACTACAAAGGACGTATGATGCACCATGGTGCTTTACTTTTTGATGTTGATTTATCAGTTTTAGCAAGTGCCCTCAAAGTGAGCAAGGATAAAATTGAATCAAAAGGGATTAAATCAGTGCGTGCACGTGTGACTAACATTTTAAGTGAATTACCTAAAAAAATCACTGTTACTGAATTTAAAGATGCCCTCTTAGAGCAAATGAAAAAAACACATCCTGATATGACAGAATATGTTTTATCAGATGAAGAATTGGCTCATATTAAAAAGTCAGCAGAAGAAACTTTTGGGACATGGGATTGGACGTATGGTAAAGCACCAGAATATACCATTTCTCGTAATGTTCGCTATCCAGCTGGTAAGATTACTACTTATGCCAATGTTGACAAGTCAATCATTAAATCGATTAAAATTTACGGTGACTTCTTTGGAATTAAAGATGTTAGTGAAATTGAAGAATTGTTAGTTGGTGTTCCTTATGAATACCCTGCAGTTCTTGAAAAATTAAAAACCATCGATACAACTGCTTATTTCTCACGTATGACAGTAGAAGAAGTCGCAAAAGCTATCGTGGCTTAATAAGTCTTTAACAGGAGAAGATATACTCTTCTCCTGTTTTGTTTATAAATTATCTATCAAAGGAGTTTAATATGTATCAAACAAAAATTATTGGTGATCGTCTTTTTCATGTTAAATCAGAAGGCTATGGGGACTCTGTAGAGTTATTTGGTGTCAAACAACAAGGAGAAACGCCAATGAGTCTTGTTAATATTGCCTTAGGGTCATGTATTACCATGTGTGTGCAAGGGTATTTTAAAAAACACCATCAATTAAACGAGGTACCAATTGAAGTGTCTTCCTCTTATGAAGATGATCATTTCAGCTTAACAGTGGCTATTCATCATTCATATAATCAAGAAGAATCAGGAGCCATCCTAGCTTATATTGATGACTACTGTCGTGTTAAAAAACTTTTGCGTGATGACGTTAAGGTTGCTATTTCTCTTTTAGAAACCACTCAATAGAATTTGAGGATTGTGTTGGAAGATAATTATTTTGCTAGAAAAATAAAAATGGTTTACATCTCTGTATATTTATGTTACTATTAATAACGAATTTAAGGAAAGGAGTACAAAGTCATGAACAAATTATGGATTGCTATGATGTTAGATAATAATAAACTCCTTTCTGACCTGAAAATGTAGTGTTTTTTAAACGCACTATCAAAGGCTCATGGTAGGAGTTGTTCTACTATGGGTCTTTTTGTATTTTTATAATCTTTTTAGGCTGTTTTAGGCTAGCTGTCGTATAGTCATTACTCGATTGAAAGGATGCCTATAAAAAGATGAGGTCAAAAGAAAGAGGAAAACGTGATGTTTCAACTAATCTATCATTTTATTATGAAAAAGAAGTGGCGTTACTTGCTGATTGTGACGGCTCTTGTTATTTATGATGTGAGTCTGGTTATTCCAACTAAAATCATTGAGCAGGTTGTCGATTTGATGACAAAAGGGCAACTCACCTCGCAACTATTAGTTAACAATGCCATTTATTTAATCTTTGTTACTGTTATTTCTTATGTGACAGCTTATATTTGGGCGCGTTACTTGTTCCAATCCTCTGTCGAATTTCGTTTGAATCTACAAAAACAGGCATTTCAAAAATTATTGAAGATGAGAACACCTTTTTTTGACAAGTTTCGTTCTGGAGATGTGATGACGCGCTTTACAACCGATTCAGAAGGACTCAAAGAACTCGTTGGTTTTGGTCTCATGGTTGTTTTTTATGCTGGTGGCACAGTTCTTTTTGTGATTCCTGTCATGTTTTTTATTTCATGGTCAGTTAGTCTTTTTGCTATTATTCCCCTACTCTTGTTAGCAGGGTGTATCTACTTTTTGGGGAAAAAACAAGATGTTTTAGTTGAAAAAAATCGTAACGCCATTGCCAGTCTAAGCGATGAAGTCTTAGAAGTCATTGAAGGTATTCGTGTGATTCGAGCGTATAGTAAAAAAGAAGATTTGTTCAAAAAATTTCAAGCGAGCACACAAAAATTAGCTAGACAAGATGATTACGTTAGACGCTACCAATCTGCATATGGTCCCTTATTTTTCTTCTTTTTAGGGATTTCAACGGTGATTATTCTTTTGATGGGAGCAAATGGCATCCAAGATGGGACCCTAACCTTGGGTCAAATTATTGCTCTTCAGATCTACGCTTCATCTTTAGTTGAGCCATTTTGGATGTTGGCAGAATTTATTTTAACCTATCAAGTTGGTAAAACGTCTTTTGAAAAAATTAATGAATTGTTAGTAACTGGTGATGAACTTGAAAAAGACGGGAAGATTATCTTAACAAAACCAGAAGAGATAGTGTTTGATCATTATTCGTTTACTTACCCAAATGGTTCAAACCAAAGTCTATCTGATATTAGTTTACGTATTAAAGCGGGAGAAACTCTTGGTGTTGTTGGTAAAACAGGTTCTGGGAAGACGACTTTTGTGCGTCAGTTTCTAAGACAATACCCAGTAGGACAGGGTGTTTTTAATATCAATCAAAGACCAGTCGTTGACTATCAAAAAACGTCTATCGAAGATGCCATTAGTTATGTACCACAAGAGCACATTTTGTTTTCAAAATCTGTTGGTGACAATATTGCTGTGGGAAATGCTGATGCTAGTCAAGAAGATATTTTAAAAGCTATTGAGACAGCAGCCTTTACTGACGATTTAAACCGCATGTCCAAAGGACTTGAAACTGCTATTGGTGAAAAAGGTGTTTCGATATCAGGGGGTCAAAAACAACGCATCTCAATTGCTAGAGCCTTCTTAAAGAATCCAGATATTCTCATCTTAGATGATTCCTTGTCAGCTGTTGATGCTAAAACTGAGCAAGCTATCATTGATAATATTCAAAAAGAGCGACAAGAAAAAACAACCATCATTGTGACTCACAGGCTATCAGCTGTTAACCATGCTGATTGGGTGATTGTTTTAGAGGAAGGTAAGATTGTTGAGGCAGGAAAACCTGCCGATTTAATTGCTAACAAGGGTTGGTATTATGAGCAATACTTACGCCAACAAACGAAGGAAGATTAATTCCAGTCAAAACACATGTTTCATGAGCCATTAAGGAGGTGTGAAATGATGACCAACGAAAAAGTACTTTTAGCAGGAGCTACAGGATATCTGGGAAGATTTGTAATGCAGGAGCTGATAAAAAGAGGCTATCCAACTAAAATCATTGTGAGGAATAAAAATAAAGTTAACCTGATAGCAGAAACCCTTGAAATCGTTGAAGCGCAAGTAACAAGTCCTGAGGATCTAAAAGGTATTTGCGAGGATGTTGATATCGTGATTAGTACAGTTGGTATTACGCGTCAAAAAGATGGATTAACCTATATGGATGTTGACTATCAGGCAAACGCAAACCTAATCAATGACGCTAAAAAAAGTGGTGTCAAAAAGTTTATCTATGTTTCGGTTTTTAAAGGTGAACAGCTGAGACATTTAAAAATTTGTGAAGCCAAAGAAAAATTAGGTGATTATTTAAAAGCCTCAGGCTTAGATTACACCATTATCAGAGCAAATGGATTTTTCTCAGATATGGCGGAATTTCTCAACATGGCAAAAAACGGGACAGTGTATTTGTTTGGAGATGGCACATTAAAACTCAATCCAATTCACGGAAAAGATTTAGCCATTGTGGTCGTTGATTCTATCGTAAATGATGAAAAAGAATTAGCTATCGGCGGTCCTGAGCTACTTTCGCAAAACGAAATGGCAGTATTAGCATTAAAGGCGTATCACAAAAAAATCAGGATAGTGCACTTACCGGATTTTTTAAGAAGATTTACTCTTAGTGCCATTAGGACGTTTACTGGTCAAAAGATCTATGGCCCATTAGAATTTATAATGACGACCATGGCGATGGATATGTCTGCTCCAAAATTTGGCACTGAAAAATTAGAAGATTTTTTTAACCAAGAAGTCAAAAATAGAAAAAACGAGAGATGATCAACTAGAAAAAGATGGTCAGTTGGTCTTAAAATCAGAAGTAATAGTGTTTGAATCTTGTTTGTTTATTTATCAAATGGTTCAAACCAAAGTTTGACAGAAGTTAGTTTAAGCATTAAATCAAGAGAAACTTTCGCTAGTGTTGGTAAACCAGTAGATTTGATGGCTAAAAAAGGTTGATATTATGAATAATATCTATGCCAACAAACGAAGGAGGATTAATTTTGAGTGTTATTTTATCATTAGTAAAAGAATTAAAAGCAGTTAAAAAAATTTTTGGTTTGGGGATGATTTTGCTCTTAATGTCGTCTCTTTTACAGCAAGTGTCACCACTCATTGTACGAAGAATTATTGATGGCCCTTTGAGTGATTTATCTAAAGGGTTGCCACTCAATCAAGCCTTGCTGTTAAGATATCTATCTTTATTTGTGACCTTAATGGTTGTTTATAGCATCGGTTATTATGTGTCAACTCGTCTTTTGATGCATTCTGCTAATAAAACAGCTGCCTTTTTACGTGAAAGAGCCTACCGAGTGATGCAACGACTCCCTATTTCCTACTTTGATGATAAGCCGGCAGGGAAAATCGCTACTCGGATTGTTAATGATACAGAAACCATTAGAACACAGTTCTATGCTAATCTTTTATCTAATCTTGTTCGTGCGAGTTTGAGAATTACAATTATTTATGGGATTGTCTTTTTCTTAGATTGGAAGCTGGGACTATTTTTACTCTTGCTACTCCCTATTTTTTATTACTGGCAACTTCTTTATAATCGTATTACGGAAAAGCCGATTTCTAATTTTTATGAAGCTAGAAGTGAAATCAACACGCAAGTGAATGAAACGATGAATGGTTCTGTTGTGATTCAACTGTACCATCAGGAAAAACGGATCATGAACGACTTTCTTCAGTTATCAGAGAAAATGCGTCAATCAGAAAACAAAGCTATTTTGATTGATAGTTCGCTTTCTTGGAACTTGATGGAAATGTTAAAAAATTTTGTGATTGCTGGAACCCTAACGATTGTTGGTTATCAATTTTTAGCCAATAATTCACTAATCACACCAGGTAGACTATTTATCTACATCAATTATGTTTCTATCTTGTTTGATATGATGGGAAATTTAGTACGAAGTTTGCCAAATCTTAAACGGTCATTAACCACGGGAAAACGCCTGTTAGAACTCTTAGACGAACCGCTTGAAGATGATTCAGACAAAGAACTTACCATTGCTGTTGGTGATGTGGTTTTTGACAACGTTTCTTTTTCATATGAAGCTGATAAAAAAGTTTTAAAAAACATTGCTATCCATGCTAAAGCAGGTCAGACAGTTGCTCTAGTTGGTCATACAGGTTCAGGAAAATCTTCCATTATGAATCTGTTATATCGCTTTTATGATCCACAAGAAGGTCGAATCATGATTGATGGTCAAGATACCAGAGAGTTTTCAAGAGAGAGTCTTCGTAGTCATATGGGGATTGTTCTTCAAGACCCTTATATTTTTTCAGGGACGATTGCTAGTAATGTGGCCATGAATAATCCTGTTTTTTCTGATGAAGAGATTATGACAGCTCTTAAGCGTGTTGGTGCTAGTGACATGATAGCGCGATTAAAAAATGGCATTCATGAAAAAGTGGTTGAAAAAGGAGCAGCCTTTTCTAGTGGCGAAAGACAATTGATTGCTTTTGCAAGAACTCTGCTTGTTGATCCAAAAATTCTTATTTTAGATGAGGCGACGTCTCATATTGATACAGAAACCGAAGAGATTATCCAAAAAGCCATGGCAGTTGTGAAAGAAGGTCGAACAACCTTTATTATTGCTCATCGCCTGTCAACCATTCAAGATGCTGATCAGATATTGGTTTTAGATAATGGTGAAATTGTTGAACAAGGAACCCATCAAGAATTAATGGCTAAAAATGGTCGTTATGCTCAGATGCAAGACATTCAAAAAACGATTGCTTAATAAAAAAAACCTTTGGCTTTGTTAGTTTGTTTCTAACAAGGTCAAAGGTTTTTGTTGTTTTAGTGACTAATCTAATAGGAGTAGTCCTTCTTTTCTTTCAAATGGATTTTTAGAGTTGATACGGTCATAGAAAAGCACACCATTAATATGGTCAATTTCATGTTGGACAACAATGGCATTATAGCCTTTTAATTTTAGTTTGTGTTTTTCATTATTTTTATCATAGTATTCAATGGTGATGCGTGAATGACGAACCACATAACCTTCTACAGTACGGTCAACAGATAGACAACCTTCGCCTTCAGCTAAAGCAGCATCTTGAACAGAGTGTGATAAGATTTTTGGATTATACATGACTTCCTCTAAAGAATAGGCTTCTTTTGGTGGATTGCCTTCTGGGTCTTCAGGATTTGGTACTAAAACAGCAATAATACGTTTTGAAATATCAATTTGTGGTGCTGCTAAACCAACACCTGCACGCAGTTTCATTTTTTCAGCCATTACAGGATCTTGTGAGTGTTTTAAAAATTGCATCATTTTTTCACCAAGTCTGATGTCCTCATCAGAAAGTGGTAAGGTCACTTCTTTAGCTTTGGCACGAAGAGTAGGATTTCCTTCTCTGATGATATCGTCCATATCAATGAGATGACCAGCACGAATTAATTTTTCTTGAACAGACATGAGTATTCCTCGATTTCTAAATCTAATTTCATGTCTAACTATATCATAAAAAAAACAAGAAATAAAGTGGCACTATTTGACAAAAGGGAGTCTCTTTTGATACAATGAATGATGTCCAAAGGACACACCAACTTTTTCTTGGTTTTAGGTCTGCCAAAACCTATGACTCGGATAAAGCATAAAAAGGAGAAAAATAATGGCAATTTCAAAAGAGAAAAAAAATGAAATTATCGCACAATACGCTCGTCATGAAGGTGACACAGGTAGTGTTGAAGTTCAAGTGGCAGTATTAACATGGGAAATCAACCACTTAAACGAACATATTAAAGTTCATAAAAAAGATAACGCTACTTACCGTGGATTGATGAAAAAAATCGGTCACCGTCGTAACTTATTAGCGTACTTACGTCGCACTGACGTTAACCGTTACCGTGAATTAATCGGTTCATTAGGTCTTCGTCGTTAATCAAGACTGTCAAAAGAAAAGTTCCCTCTGGGAGCTTTTTTCTTTTTTAGAAAATGAAAACATCTGAAAAACAGTAGCTAAGACGTTTTTTATTTTATCTCATTTGTGGTAAAATAAAAGGGATACATGATTGATACAAAGATGAGGTTATTTCTAGAGAAGTAGGCTGATTTTTGTAGCAAACGATGTATCAAATAATAAATAGATTCAAGGAGTTTTTATGTCAAAACAAGTGTTTAAAACAACTTTTGCTGGGCGACCTTTAGTGGTTGAAATTGGTCAGGTGGCAAAACAAGCCAATGGGGCTGTCGTTGTTCGTTATGGTGAAACAACGGTCTTAACCGCAGCAACCATGTCTAAAAAAATGGCAACTGGTGATTTTTTCCCACTTCAAGTCAATTATGAAGAAAAAATGTATGCTGCTGGGAAATACCCAGGCGGATTCAATAAACGTGAAGGCCGTCCAAGTACCAATGCAACTCTAACCGCACGTTTGATTGACCGTCCGATTCGTCCAATGTTTGCAGAAGGTTTTAGAAATGAAGTGCAAGTGATTAACACAGTACTTTCATACGATGCTAATGCATCTGCACCTATGGCTGCAATGTTTGGGTCATCACTCTCATTATCCGTTTCTGATATTCCATTTGATGGTCCAATCGCAGGGGTTCAAGTGGCTTATGTAGATGGTAAATACATTATTAACCCAACACAAGAAGAACAAGAGGCTTCTTCATTAGACCTCATTGTGGCAGGAACTAAACACGCCATTAACATGGTTGAGTCTGGTGCCAAAGAATTAACCGAAGATATCATGTTGGAAGCTCTTCTACTTGGTCATGATGCGATTAAAGAATTGATTGCCTTCCAAGAAGAGATTGTTGCCCAAGTTGGTAAGGAAAAAGCAGAGGTTGAACTTCTCCAAGTCGATAAAGACTTGCAAGCAGAAATTATTGCTCAATACAATACACAATTACAAAAAGCCGTACAAGTTGAAGAAAAATTAGCGCGTGAAGCAGCAACAGAAGCCGTCAAAGAAGAAGTTAAAGCTGTTTACGAAGAAAAATATGCTGATGATGAGGATCTTGCAACCATTATGCGTGATGTGGCTGAGATTTTAGAGCAGATGGAACACGCAGAAGTGCGTCGCTTGATCACAGAAGATAAAATTCGTCCTGATGGTCGTCGTGTTGATGAGATTCGCCAACTAGATGCTGAAATTGATTTCTTACCACAAGTTCATGGTTCAGGTTTATTTACACGTGGGCAAACACAAGCCTTGTCTGTTTTAACCTTGGCACCACTTGGTGAAACACAATTGGTTGATGGTCTTGATGACGTGTACAAAAAACGCTTCATGCATCACTATAATTTCCCACAATACTCTGTTGGTGAAACAGGCCGTTACGGGGCACCTGGTCGTCGTGAGATTGGTCATGGGGCGCTAGGGGAACGTGCGCTTGAACAAGTGTTACCAAGTTATGAGGATTTCCCTTATGCCATTCGTTTGGTGGCAGAAGTCTTAGAATCAAATGGTTCTAGCTCACAAGCCTCAATCTGTGCGGGTACGCTTGCTCTTATGGCTGGTGGTGTACCGATTAAAGCGCCAGTAGCAGGAATTGCTATGGGCTTAATTTCTGATGGCAATAACTACACTATTTTAACAGACATCCAAGGCTTAGAAGATCACTTTGGTGATATGGACTTTAAAGTGGCTGGGACAAGAGAAGGGATTACAGCCCTTCAAATGGATATCAAGATAGCAGGAATTACGCCTCAAATCTTGGAAGAAGCACTAGCCCAAGCGAAAAAAGCACGTTTTGAAATTCTTGATGTCATTCATGACACTATTTCTGGACCTCGTCCAGAATTGGCACCTACCGCACCAAAAATTGATACCATTCAAATTGATGTCGATAAAATTAAAATTGTCATCGGTAAAGGCGGTGAAACCATCGATAAGATTATCGCTGAAACAGGCGTTAAGATTGATATTGACGAAGAAGGTATGGTTTCTATCTACTCAAGCGATCAAGAAGCGATTAATCGTACCAAAGAAATTATTGCTAACCTAGTACGTGAAGCAAAAGTTGGTGATGTCTATGAAGCTAAAGTCGTTAGAATTGAAAAATTCGGTGCCTTTGTGAATCTCTTTGATAAGACTGACGCCCTTGTTCATATTTCAGAAATGGCTTGGGCAAGAACTAACAAGGTTGAAGATTTAGTGGCTATAGGGGATACGGTTTCTGTCAAAGTCATTAAAGTGGATGACAAGGGACGTGTTGATGCGTCAATGAAGGCACTTTTGCCAAGACCACCAAGACCTGAGAAAAAAGAACGTAAAGAAGAAAAACATGACAAACAAGACAAATAATAACATTATGGCAGAAATTGATAAACGCTTGCGCGCTTTTATCAACGCACCGGATAATTTTTTAGATAGCATTGCTTTTGTGAATAGCCTTCACCAAAGCCCTGTTTGGGCGAGTGAAGCACCTTATGCTATTGAGGTTGATGGTAAAAAAGTAACACCAGTATTTACTGATGAGAAGGATTTGGACGCTTTTAAAGCTATTCAAGAAAGTGCTCAAAGTCAACATTGGATTCTTCGCTCAAGTTTGGAAATTTTAGAAGAAGTACTTGTTAATAAATTATATGGTCTTATCTTTAACTTAAAAAAGACAGGTGATTTTGGTAACACTACAACTTTTAAAAGTGGAGAATTAGTCACATTTATTAATTATTTCACAACTATTTTGAACCGATTGATGAATGAAGATAATCAAAAAGCAGAGAAATTGGAAAAATACTATCTCATCCCATCATTTTCTTTGACAAAAGAAGATGATAAAAAGAGACTATTTCCAACCATGACAAACCCTGATGGTGATATTTATATCCCTGTCTTTTCTAACTTGGAAAGTTTTGCTCGCTGGTATAATCATGAGAAGTTTGGTCTACGGTTTAGAGAAGCTAAAGGCACTATGTTAGCTTGGCAATTGAACGAATTAAGACACCCACAATCAGGAGAAAATGAGATACTACCCTCAAAAGGGATTGTGATTAATCCTTTTGATGAGGAGATGGAGATGCTCTCTTGGGAACAGTTACCTTAAAGAGACGATAAAGGAGTTATATGGGTTGGTGGAAAGAAACCATTGCTATTGTTAAAAAAAATGATCCCGCAGCAAGAAGTACCCTTGAAATTTTACTGACTTATCCAGGGGTTAAGGCACTTGCTGCTCACCAAGTATCCCATTTCTTGTGGGAACATGGTTTTAAGTTAATAGCAAGAATGCATAGCCAATTTTGGCGCTTTTTAACACAAATTGAGATTCATCCAGGAGCCCAGATTGCTTCTGGTGTCTTCATTGACCACGGGAGTGGCCTAGTGATAGGAGAGACAGCCATCGTTGAAACAGGAGTCCTTCTTTATCACGGTGTGACACTTGGGGGTACGGGGAAAGAATGTGGTAAAAGACATCCTACGGTGAGACGTGGTGCTTTAATATCTGCTCACTCGCAGCTGATTGGTCCTATCGAAATCGGTGAATATGCTAAAGTCGGTGCATCGGCTGTTGTTTTAAAGGATGTCCCAGCAGGTATAACCGTTGTTGGTATTCCGGCGAAGCCAACAAAAAGTAAGGGGAAAGAATGATTAAAATTTATGACACGATGACAAGAAGCCTTCGGGAGTTTCAACCGATAGAAGAAAAGACGGTGAGAATGTATGTCTGTGGGCCAACGGTTTATAATTATATTCATATCGGTAATGCTAGAAGCACCGTTGCTTTTGATACCATTCGTCGTTACTTCGAGTATCGTGGTTATCAAGTGAACTACATTTCAAACTTTACCGATGTTGATGATAAAATCATCAAGGCTGGGATTGAGTTGGAGATGACTCCTAAAGAAGTGGCAGATACTTTTATCGCAGCTTTTAAAGAAGACACTGGTAAACTTTTTGTCAAACCTGCCACCAATCATCCGCGCGTGATGGACTACATTCCAAACATCATCAACTTCATCACTGTTTTATTGGAGAAAGGCTATGCCTATGAGGCTTCTGGTGATGTCTACTATAGGGTGACTAAATTTAAAGACTATGGTAAGTTGGCAAACAAAACCTTAGCTGACTTAGAAGCAGGTGCAAGTGGCCGTGTGGATGACGAGAGGGCACTTAAAGAAAATCCTCTTGATTTTGCCCTATGGAAATCAGCCAAAGAGGGTGAAATTTCTTGGGATAGTCCGTGGGGTGCTGGTCGCCCTGGTTGGCATATTGAGTGTTCTGTTATGTCAACGGAATTGCTAGGTGATACCATTGATATTCATGCTGGTGGTGCAGACCTTGAGTTTCCTCACCACACTAATGAAATCGCTCAGTCTGAAGCTAAAACAGGTCAAACCTTTGCCAATTACTGGATGCACAACGGGTTTGTCAATGTTGACAATGAAAAAATGTCTAAGTCTTTAGGCAATTTTGTCACTGTTCATGACATGTTAAAAACGGTTGATGGTCAAGTGCTTCGTTTCTTTTTGGCAACACAGCACTATCGTAAACCGATTAATTTTACTGAAAAAGCGATTCATGATGCAGACGTTAACCTCAAATACCTTAAAAATGCTTATTCACAATCCTTCAAAGAGACTGTGGATGAGAAGCGTTTAAATGACTTTGTCAGCCAGTTTACTACAGCCATGGATGATGATTTTAACGCTGCTAATGGGATTACCGTTATCTTTGAGTTGGCTAAATGGATTAATTCAGGGAACTATAATCAAGCTGTTAAGACTGTTTTTTCTGACTTGTTAGCTGTTTTTGGTATTTTCTTTGATGACGAAGAAGACATTCTTGATGAAGCGATTGAAAAACTCATTGAAGAACGCCAACAAGCTAGAGAGAACCGAGATTTTGCTACAGCTGATCGTATTAGAGATGATTTAGCCAAAAAAGGGATTAAATTATTAGATACCAAAGATGGTGTGAGGTGGACGCGTGCTTGATGTTAACTTGATTAACGGGATTGCTCTGGCTTTTGAGGGGGATGCGGTTTATTCGATGTATGTGCGTAGACATCTCATCATGACAGGGCAAACCAAGCCCAATCAACTGCACCGAATGGCGACACATTACGTGTCAGCTAAGGCTCAAGCCATGCTAATCAATAAACTGATTGATGAAAAGTTGTTGACGGACAAGGAAGAAGATATCTATCGTCGTGGCCGTAATGCGACCAGCAACACCAAGGCTAAAAATACCGATGTTATTACGTATCGGATGTCAACTGGCTTTGAAGCGGTAATTGGCTATCTTCATATGACCGAACAAGTTGAGCGTCTGGAAGAATTAATCGCTTGGTGTTTTAAAGTTGTCGAAGAATCATAAAAAAGACAAGGAAACTTGTCTTTTTTTGTTATAATGAAGGTATGGAAAATAATGATATAGTATATGGCGTTCATGCCGTAATTGAGAGTTTACAGGCAAATACGGGCAACAAGCTTTATGTGCAGGATGATTTGCGTGGCAAAAATGTTGATAAAATTAAGGCTCTAGCAACTGAAAAAAAGGTGTCTATTTCTTGGACGTCTAAAAAAGCTTTATCTGAGATGACGCAAGGAGCTGTTCATCAAGGGTTTGTTTTGAGGGTGTCTGCTTATGCCTATTCTGAATTAGAAGACATTTTGGCTAAAGCTAGTCAGGAGGAGAATCCTCTCATCCTTATTTTGGATGGTTTAAATGATCCTCATAATTTTGGTTCTATTTTAAGAACGGCTGATGCCACTCAAGTTTGTGGTGTGATTATCCCTAAACATCGTGCGGTTGGGGTGACACCTGTTGTTGCGAAAACCTCTACAGGTGCGATTGAACACCTCCCGATTGCGCGGGTGACTAATCTCAATCAGACAGTTGATAAGCTAAAAGAAGCTGGTTTCTGGATTTTTGGAACTGATATGGATGGCACGCCATCAACCAAGTGGAACACTTCAGGAAAGCTTGCCTTGATTATCGGCAATGAAGGCAAAGGTATTTCTGCCAACCTGAAAAAACAAGTGGATGAGATGATAACCATTCCCATGGGTGGACACGTGCAAAGCCTCAATGCCAGTGTGGCGGCTGCCATTCTCATGTATGAGGTTTATCGTCATCGCTTGTAAACAAACGATGTGTGTTGATAAGGATGGACCAAAAAATAAAAATAATAATCCGTTATTAGAGAGTAAGAGGAAGTGCTATGAAACGACTAATTTCGTGCTATGCGAGTGATTTTGAAAAGATGACGAAAGACGACTTCAAACAGGCCATTAAAAGCAGTGAGGGGCGTACTATTTTGGGTGAGACTATCGTGACGGCTGCGCCCTTGATTGATGGGGTGACTAATGCCGAGATGATGGCGAGTTTTGGCGCTGATCTGCTCGTGCTCAATGAGTTTGATGTCTTCACCCAATACATCAATGGTTTTTATGACACGCTAAATCCGATTGCTGAACTCAAGCGCTTGACGGGTCGTCCTATTGGGATTAACCTTGAGCCTGTTGATGAGAATGTGACTGTCGTTGATGAGAAAATCAGTCTTCCCAAAGGGCGTTTAGCGACCAAAGAGACCTTTATCAAAGCCCAAGAGTTAGGCGTTGATTTTCTTTTGTTGACGGGCAATCCTTCTACCGGAGTCTCCTTAAAGGCGATTAAAGAAGCGATTAGTATAGCTAGAGAGTCCTTTAACGGCTTAATTTTTGCGGGCAAAATGCACGGTGCCGGTGTTGGAGAGGCTGTTGTAGATGGTGATGTTTTGTCTGACTTTATCACAGCTGGCGCTGATGGTGTTTTAGTGCCTAGTGTTGGTACGGTGCCTGGTGTGAGAGAGCATGAGTTGGCACCAATCGTTGACCGTATCAAAGCAATGGGTGGTCTTGTCATGAGTACCATTGGTACTAGCCAAGAAAGTGCTGATGAAGCGACCATTCGTGAATTTGCTCTCAGCAACAAGCGCGTGGGTAGTGATATCCACCATATTGGTGATGCCGGCTATGGTCGTATGCCAATCCCAGAAAACATCCTCGCTTTAAGCATTGCGGTACGTGGCAGACGTCATACCTACTTTAGAATGGGACAGTCTGTGAGACGCTAAGGCTAAATTGCTGAGATAAAAACTAATGATATCAGTGTTAGAGGCTAGGTTTTACCTAGTCTTTTTAATGTGGTCAATGCAATAAAATGTATACTATATTTGACATAATGATTGTTATATCATATAATAGAAATAAGTTTAGGAGGTTTAAAATATGACTGGAATGCTAATAATCATTGTGTTGTTATGTTTCTTTGGGGCTTATTTGAAATATACCAAAGCCTTTAAACGTTATGATGAACGTCAAATACTTGAACAATACAAGGCCTATAAGTTGAGTTTTTTTACTGTAATGGTCATTTTACTTGCTATTATTGTTCTTTCAATAGTTACTGGGGTGAGACTCTCTGTTGAATTACTCTTTCTGCCGTTTTCGCTAGGAATTATTGTCTATTCCAATTATAGTATTTGGCAGGATGCTTATTTTGATCTTAATGATAAAAACCAAGTTTATTTTGCTATTTCTTCTTTATTTCTCTCACTTTTACATCTTTACTCTGTTTTAAGAAGTCTTTGGGAAATTCCTAAAATTTTAAATTTTCTCTTCTTTTTTAGTATCGGGATAACAACCTTGGTAAAAATCATTAAAGAAAAAAAGGAAAAAACGAATCGTTAGGTGTTTGAAGGAAAATCTTAGTTTATTAGAAATAAATCGTTGATGAGAAAAGGAAATAAAATGTTGAAAGATAAAAAGATAACAAAAATGGATGAACGACAAGAACAAATTTTGTTTAGAAGTTATCAACTTGGCTTTTGGACTATGGTCTTGACACTTATGATTTCATTTTGGTTCATTCGCTTAGCAGTAGTTGTTCATGCTGGCAAGGATTTGATTTTACTAGCCCTATTAGTTGGGATTACCGTTCAGGTTGTTTATGCGACAATACACGATGCTTCCATTTTTGTTGATAAACGCTTTGGTAAAAATGGCTATCTTGTTGGTGGTTTACTCTTGTTCTTTGGTATAATAACTCTTATCTATACGATTTGGGAGACGGTGCAGGTAAATGGGAATGTCTTACGCTTTTTGAGTGAGAATGATACTTCTTTAATGATCCTAGGTTTTGCACAAGTAGTTATAGGAAGTAGTATTTTGTATCGCCTGTATTTGAATGATAGAGAGAATAAAGCATGAAGAATTTAAAACTAAAATCAGCACGGGTTGCTAAAGACTTGTCGCAACAAGCCTTGGCTGATCTTGTTGGTGTGTCAAGGCAAACCATTGTTGCTATCGAAAAAGGGGGCTATAATCCTACGATTAAGCTTTGTATTGAGATTTGTAAGGCGCTTGATAAAACCCTTGACGATTTGTTTTGGGAAGAATGAGAGAAATTAAAAATAAAAAGGAAAAGAAGGGCTAAAGTACTTGACTTTACCCCTCTTTTTTTGATATGATTATAAGCGGTATTGTTTACCCCATTTCGTAAGCCCCGGAAAGCTTTTGAAATAACCCGTGGACCGGAACATCCACATTGTAAACATAAACGATTTGTATAGGAGAAATCATGAACAAAACAACATACATGGCTAAGCCAGGTGAAGTTGACCGTAAATGGTACGTTGTTGACGCAACTGATGTGCCTCTTGGACGTCTTTCTGCAGTAGTCGCAAGCGTGCTTCGCGGTAAAAACAAACCAACATTTACACCACATACTGATACAGGTGACTTTGTTATCGTTATCAATGCTGAAAAAGTGAAATTAACTGGTAAAAAAGCAACTGATAAAATTTACTACACTCACTCAATGTATCCAGGTGGATTGAAACAAATCTCTGCTGGTGAATTGCGTTCTAAAAATGCTGTTCGCTTGATTGAGAAATCTGTCAAAGGTATGCTTCCGCACAACACTCTTGGACGTGCGCAAGGGATGAAATTGAAAGTATTTGTAGGAGCTGAGCACACACATGCTGCACAACAACCTGAAGTACTTGATATCTCAGGACTTATCTAAGAGAAAGGAGCATTAAATAATGGCACAAGCACAATATGCAGGTACAGGACGCCGTAAAAACGCTGTTGCACGCGTTCGTTTGGTTCCAGGTACTGGAAAAATTACTGTTAATAAAAAAGATGTTGAAGAATACATCCCACATGCTGACCTTCGTTTAATCATCAACCAACCATTTGCAGTGACTTCAACTGTTGGTTCATACGACGTTTTCGTTAACGTTGTTGGTGGTGGTTATGCTGGACAATCAGGAGCGATCCGTCATGGTATCGCGCGTGCATTGTTACAAGTAGATCCAGATTTCCGCGATTCATTGAAACGCGCAGGTCTTCTTACTCGTGACGCACGTATGGTTGAACGTAAGAAACCAGGTCTTAAGAAAGCTCGTAAAGCAAGCCAGTTCTCAAAACGTTAATCAAAACGATTATATTACTGTTTACAAGCACTTTGCAAAAATCTTGCAAGGTGCTTTTTTTTTAAAAAAAGAAGAGTCTTCAGTGAGAAGACTAAAAAGGAGAAAAAATGAAACAAGTTAGTTATTTTGATGGTGGTATGATAGATTATGTCTTTTATAGTCTATTGGCAGGACTGATAACGGCTCTAACAGCTGGGATTGGGACACCTTGGGCAATTGTGATACTCTTAAAATGGAAAGTCAGCCATACGGTTATTGAAGGCAGACGCCTCTATTTTAGCGGTAACGCCTTAGATTTATTTGTTCAGTGGCTAAAATGGTTCCTACTGATTATTATTACCTTTGGGATCTACTCTTTTTGGGTGGCCATTAAGCTTGAGCAATGGAAAGTAAAACATACCCATTTTGTTGACGAACAAGAATTGTTATAAACTACTAGCTGAGCACAATAGCATCAGCAACTGAATATTAGAAAGCATTTTATGATAGAAGAATTAAAAAAATGGCCATACTTGTGAAAAAGTACCTTTTAAAATATTCTTATGATTATATTGAAAAGTTTTCAAAAAAAAACGGACAGCTCTGGCTGTCCATTTTTTATAGTTTTTCTATTACAAGCTATTATAGCTTGTTGCGATTTGTGCACCGACTTTAGCATTATTGTAGACCAATTGGATATTTGCTTTGAGGCTCTTACCGTCTGTTAACTCGACAATTTTACTCAACAAGAATGGTGTGATATCTTTACCAACAATCCCTTTTACTTCGGCTTCTGCAATAGCATTCTCAATAATGCTGTCGATATAGTCAGCGTCTAATTCGTGTTCTTTTGGAATAGGATTGGCTACTAGTACGCCTCCTTTAAGACCGAGGTCATCACTCGTCTTAACAATGGCAGCAATCGTCTCCACTGAGTCGGCTGTGGTATTGAGTTTATATGGGCTTGTTCCTGTGAAGAAGGCTGGAAGGACATCTGTCTTATAACCAACAACTGGGACACCTTTAGTCTCTAAATATTCTAAGGTTCTTGGCAGGTCAAGGATGGATTTGGCACCCGCACAAATAACAGTCACTGACGTTTGTGCTAATTCTTCCAAGTCAGCAGACACATCCATGGTTTCTTCATAGCCACGATGCACACCACCAATACCGCCTGTGACAAAGAATTTAATCCCGGCAAAGGCTGCACCAATCATTGTTGTTGCAACAGTTGTTGCCCCAATACGTTTGGTAGCGATGATTTCAGCTAAGTCACGTCGTGACACCTTGGCGACATTTTTTTCTGTTGCTAAGCGTTCTAAATCGGCTTCTGACAAGCCAATCTTGTACTTACCATCCATAATGGCGATGGTTGCAGGAACAGCTCCGTTATCTCGAATAATTTGTTCGACCGTTTTAGCCATTTCTACGTTTTGCGGATAAGGCATGCCGTGAGAAATGATGGTAGACTCCAAGGCAACGATGGGTTTTCCAGCGGCTTTTGCTGCTTCAACCTCTGGTGAAAATTCTAAGTAGGCATTAAGATTCATGGGTAAAAAGTTCCTTTCTTTCTTGTAAAAACGATTGACGCGATAAATTTTTTCTAACCGTGTCTTGTGATTGAATGGTGTAGTAGGCATTGGTCAGACCAAATTCAAGGGTTTCTTGAGAACTAAACTCATTGAGCCAACCAAACAGAATACCGGCTGATAGGGAGTCGCCTGCACCTGTAGCATCTACCATTTGTTGGACCATTTTAGGGGTCATGACTTGTCGCTTCCCATCCTGATTAGCATAGAGCATTGATTTGGCTCCTCTTGTGATCAAAACTTGCTTGAGCCCCGTTTGTAACCAAAGCTTTGCCAAGGATTCTAGATTTTCACTAGATCCCAAGGATTTATCGAAAAAGATTTCGCTCTCATCTTGATTGACAATCAACCATTCAACACCGGTTAAATCTTTGGGAAGATTGACCATCTTGGGTGCTGAAACGGGGATGATGGCTAGAGCCAAGTTTCTTTCTCTTGCTAACTTGATGAGATAGACGAGACTCTCCTGAGGGAGATTGAGGTCAACCACCAAGGCTTTACTTCTAGACAAGAGGTTTTCGTATTGCTCTAACCATGACACAGTCATACCGTCACAGATAGCCATGTTGGCTAAAGCCATACTCATGTCTCCATCAATATCGATGATAGCTGTGTAGGAGCTTGTCGCCTCTTCTGGACAGATATCAACCTGACGTAGATTCATGTAGGACTCCGAAGCAGATTTGATTAAATCCCAGTCTTGATCGTCCCCTGCTCTAGAAAGCATGACGACATTTTCCCCCAGACGCCCTAAGTTTTCAGCGATATTTCGACCAACACCTCCGATGGAAACCGAACTGCTGACGGGATTTGACGTCTTCAAAATCAACTCTTGTTTGGCGTAAAATTTGCGGTCGACATTCATACCGCCAATACAGACAACAGGCACCTCATCATTAATAATATATGCCCTACCCAAGAGATAATTGCGCCTAATCAAGTCCGAAATCATATTGGCAACAGCTGAACGTGATAATCCTATTTGCTCGGCAATCTCCTGCTGAGCGTAAAAAGGATGTTGACGGATGAGCTCTAGTACTGCTTGTTCTTTCTCATTAAGAATAAGTATCACCTCCTATAAACAAATGTTTAAAAATGACTTTTGTCTAACATAAACTCATTGTAACCCTTTTCAAAAGAAAAAGCAAGGAAAAACTTATTATTCAAACGTGTAAAAACAACTCCTTAAACACATGAGATAGGAACTTCCTTTTATCTTGGGTATCGGTTATGGGGCGTTTAGATATCAAGGTACCCAGTGAGAGATGCTATTGATGGGAGGCTACTGAGAAAGACTCGATTGAAAAATAAGAAAAACACTTCTCTTGACTAGTGAAAAAGCTGGGAGAAGTGTTTTTTGGTGTGTGAGGATTACAAAAGTAGACAAAATAACTTATTTTATTAAATTTTTGTTGAAAAATTGTTGTTATTTATATAAAAATGTAGGAAAAGTGTTATAATATTAAGTGAAAATATACATTTGGAGAATGAAATATGAAAAAAATTAAAGATAAAAATATATTTTGTTTTAAAGTTCATTTTGCTATAGATTTTTTAAGTATTATGCTTTTTACAATTTTGTCTCTTATTGGAAAAGATAATTCTTTATTTTTAATTAGATACTTTATTGCTTTAAATATTTATCATTTACTATATTTTTTGTTTTATAAAATGAAAAAAAGTTGGAAAATAAAAGCCGTCATAGATAAATTTGGAGTATTCGATAAGAAATTACCTGTTTTTATCTTTAGTCAAATAGCAACTTTTTTGAATTTTTTTATGTTATTATTGTCTATTATTTTATTCATTGGAATGATAGTTAGAATTTTTAAATTACAGCATTACATTGAAGTTTATGAACCGATTTCCATTTTAGTTTCGATTTTTATATATATACTTTTTATATATTTTATGTTAGATACTTTATTTGTAATATTTTTTTCAAATTTTAATGAGCAAATTTATAAATATAATCGTTTAAAGCGTATTTTTTTTGAATCAATTTTTTTATTGGTTATATGGCTACTATATAAGATACTTGGAGATTTAGATTTATCTGAATTTATTTTTACAATACTTTTATATGAAGGTGGGATGTGGTTCTTATCAGAAGATAGGTATAATCTTTTTCGTCAAAAACTTCCTCAAAATAAAATAAATTTTTCAATCAATAGAACATTATTAACTACAAGTTTCCTTTCGTTTAGTGCTAGTAGAATATTAATTAAGAAAAATTTGATTTCTGCTGAGCAAATATCTTTTTTAATTCCTCAAAATGTGAATATTAATAAATTGGCGTTTTTAAATTTATTAACAACAACGATGTTTTTTTTAATATTTATTATTGTGATAAGTTTATGCTTTTCCTGTACTAAAAAGAATTCGAAATAAATACTAAAATAAGTTTTTAAAATTATAAAAATATTACTTTATTTAATTTAACTAAATTACCTAATTCAATAGCATATGAAGTAATTTGGTATTCTGATAGATATACTAACTATAACAATCTATTTAACTCAAACAATTTTGATGATTTATTTAACAAAAATTACAAATATCATCAAGAAAATTCTACAAAAATATAAAATTTAATTTAGCAATTTAATCTATCTCCCCATTTGACATCTCCCTGATTTTCCTGTATAGTAGTCGTAATCAGAAAAGTAGCAAATGGTAGTTTTCAGGGAGCTCGTGGTGACTGTGAACGGGTAGCTTGTGTTTGTGAACATTGGACTGATGATATAAGGAATTGTAACACATGTCAATTCGGTGGGCACCCCTTATCGTGCGTCCTCTTGTTTGAGAGGATTGAGATATGATGGCTTTTTGCTATCATCAAGTGAGGTGGCACCGCGCTATTTGAACTAACGCCCTCGCACAGATTTTTTCTGTGCGGGGTTTTTTGTATTGAACAAATTAGGAGGAAGACAGATGGATAAGAAACAAAATAAAGGTTTTTTTGGTGAGTTTGGTGGGAGTTTTGTCCCTGCACCCATTCAAGTATTGCTGGATGAGTTGGAAACTGCTTTTGAAACCTACAAGGATGATGAGGATTTTCAAAAGGAACTGGCCTACTATCTCAAAGACTACTCAGGGCGTGAGACGCCACTTTATTATGCCCAGTCATTGAGTCAAGCGCTTGGTGGGGCTAAGATTTACCTCAAACGTGAGGATTTGAATCATTTGGGATCGCATAAGCTCAATAATGTCTTGGGGCAGATTCTTTTGGCGAAACGCATGGGGAAAACCCGTGTGATTGCTGAAACTGGGGCAGGGCAACATGGCGTGGCAACAGCGGCTGCAGCAGCCAAATTTGGCATGGCTTGCGATGTTTATATGGGGGCTGAGGATATCAAGCGTCAACGCCTCAACGTTTTTCGGATGGAGATGATGGGAGCGACGGTGCATGCGGTCACTGAAGGCACTCAGACCTTGAAAGAAGCGGTTGATGCGGCCTTTGGCGCGTGGATGGCAGACTTGGGAGCCTTTTATGTCTTGGGCTCAGCTGTGGGTCCACATCCTTATCCAACCATGGTTCATGAATTTCAAAAAATCATCAGTATTGAGTCAAGAAAGCAGATTTTGGACAAGGAAGGACGCTTGCCGAATGCTGTGATCGCTTGTATCGGTGGAGGCTCAAACGCTATCGGTGCTTTTTCAGAATATATTGCTGATGAAGAGGTTGCTTTGATTGGCGCAGAAGCCGCAGGTCAAGGCGTTGAAACAGATAAACATGCAGCAACCATGACCAAGGGAACCGTTGGTGTGGTCGATGGGATGAAGACCTATGCGCTCTTTCAAGAAGATGGCAAGATTGCTCCCGTTTACTCGATTTCAGCTGGACTAGACTACCCAGGCGTTGGCCCAGAACATGCTTACCTTAATTTTTCTGGACGAGTGGATTATGTGCCAATCACCGATGAAGAAGCCGTTCAAGCGCTACTCTTGTTGTCGAAAACCGAAGGCATCATCCCTGCCATTGAGAGCTCACATGCGCTTGCAGAAGCCATCAAACGAGCACCAAAAATGGCAAAAGACCAAATCATTATCGTCAATCTTTCCGGACGTGGCGATAAAGACGTTGCAGCCATTGCAGATTATTTAGAAGGAAAGAAATGATGGGGATTTAATACGATTAAATTGAATGATTGAAAACAAAAAGTGTAAAATTTAACCATTGGAAATACAGATTTTGAAAAGTAGATATAAAAATAGAGGCTATTAATGGCCTCTATTTTTATGTCTACTTTTCTGATAGAGGTGTGTATCTTTGAAATTTTGCAACATAACAATTTAATATGGATATATAACTTTATAATGTTGTTAATTTTATATAAAAATTGATTAAATTTAAAATTTATATTATAATTTAATAAAATATATTGAATCGAGGTATATATATGACAAAAGTTTTTTTATCACACAGTAGTAAAAATAAAGAATTGGTAAATACTATTTATTCTAAGTTGAAATCCATAGTTGGTGTTGAGAGTGTTATCATGGACTCTTTTAATTTTGAGGAAGGAAGAAATACAAAAGAAGAAATTATCTATAATTTATCTAAATCCGATCTATTTGTAATTTTTCTATCAGAAGAAGCATTAAAATCTCAATGGGTTAAAGAAGAATTGTCTATTGCAGGTAAAAAAATATTGGAAAATAATAGATATCAAATTTGTCCTATCATAATAGATGAAAAAATAAAATATGATAATGAAATGATACCTAACTGGCTAAAGGAAAATTATAACATTCAATTAGTTAAGAGCAACAAAAAGATAGTAAATATTATTACTGAAAGAATGACAGAGATTAATCGAATGAAGCATTCGAATATTAAAAATAGACAAGATCTTTTTGTTGGAAGAAATGCTTTTCTGAAACAAATTGAACAAAGACTAGACGACTTTAATCAACCAAAACCCATTGCCTTAATTGCATCAGGTTTAGAAGGTGTTGGTAGAAGAACTTTGTTAAAGAGAAGTCTTGTTAAAAGTGATATTGTAAAGTCGAGTTATCCTTTTTCTGAAATTGTTACAGAGAGAAATGATAGTATTGAAGATTTCATTTTAAAAATTTATGACTTAGGATTTTTTGATGATGAGACAAAATTTTTTGAATTATCAAAACTAAATAATTTATCTATTGATAATAAACAAATTATTTTAATAGATTTAATATCTAGCTTACAAGATAAAAAAGTATTTATAGTTGTAAATGATCATGGATGTATTATCAATCATAGAGGAGAATTAGCCGAATGGTTTAAAAACGCTTTACTTTCAGAAAAAGTAAGAAATCAATTATTAATGTTAGTGTCATCAAAATTTAGATATTTTAATAGGGAAAGTATGGATATGAGTGAAATATATGCATTAAACATTCCCGAGTTAGAAATAAAGGAACGTCAAGGTTTACTCTATAGATATTCAGAAAAAGTTTTTGAACAAGAGTTAGAAAAAGATAAATTAAATTTTATTAGTGATCTTCTTACTGGCTTACCTGAACAAATTTTTTATGCTATTGATAAGCTTAAGAATATTGGCTGGCTAAGATTTTATAGAAACACAGAATCTATAGTGAATTTTAATAATCAGAAAGCTGAAATTCTTTTGAGTGATTTAAGAGAAGATGATGAAAAAATGAAATTTTTGGCTTTATTATGTCAATTTGATTCGATAGGAGAAGATTATATTTTAAAAATTGTTTCAAACGGAGGTGAAGAAACTGAAAAATATCAAGGTATGATTGAGTCGTTCTTGCTTCAAGGAATTTGTGAACCAGTTGGTACATTACAAGAATATATTCGTGTAAATGATAGTATAAAAGACTTTATAATTAGAAGTGACTATAAATATGATGAAAATCATAAGAAATTATTGTTGGAGTATGTAAAACAATTTATAAAGAGTCTTGATGAAAATGAAGATTATAATATTCCTGAATTGCTTTTTAGTTTAAAACACTCATTACTAAATAATATTGAAATAAATGATAAATATATTTTTCCCTCAATTTATTTAAAAACAATGAATGATTTATATTACTCAGGTAAATATCAAGAAGTGATAAATTTTGCAGATAAAGCATTAGAGAGAAAATCTAATTATGATGATAAAATGATATTTGAAATTAGATATCTTCTATGTTCTGCATTAGCAAAGCAAAGCTCACTACTATCAAAACAAAAGAATGTTGTTGCTAATCAAAGTAAAGATAGATTCAGAAGAGAAGTTCAATTTATCAATGGACCTGATCACGACTTTCTTTTTGGATTTTTTTATAGACAGATTGGTCAGTATGATAAAGCCCTTACAAGATTAGATAGAAGTTTAATTGAACGAAAGAATTTTTCTAAAGCAAAACGGGAAAAAGTTCAAGTGTTGATAGCTATGCAAGACTATAACTCTGCTTTGGAATTAGCAAAGAGTAATTATGAAAACTTCAAAAATAATCCCTATCATATTCAAGCATATTTTACTTGTTTGATAAAATCTGATACTCCTAATAAAAACGATATACTTAAACAATTAATTAACACTATGAAAATTATTAATAATAAAGTTTCTGATGAAATGGCTCTAAGACTAGAAGCACAATATAATGCATTTATAGAAGGAGATTATTTATCAGCAATTGAAAATATAGATCGTGCAATCTTAGCAAATCCAGATATTCAATATGCTAGATTTTTAAAATTTGATATAGTTGAACGATTCAATAAAATTGATGAAATGAAAGAAATCCTTGATTATTTTAGTGATCCAGAATTACAATCCAAACATCATAATAACTATGTTTGCATGAAATCAATTGTTATTAGTCATGAAAAAGGAGCTAGAGAGGCAAAGAGGTTTTTCCATGAGAATATTAAAAATTATACCGAAGAGGCTAAGGAAAGATTTATTGGTAGATTGGAAAGAATTAATACGAATGAAAATTTAAAATAAGATAAAATTTCCATTTCCCAAAGACGATAGTTTTCTATCGTCTTTTTGCACCTCAATTTTTAAACTAAATGATTTACAAATAAATGAGAATAGGGTAGGATAAAAATTCAGTAAAAAAATCATTTTGTCGAAAACTAATCAGTATTTTCAGTGGGTTTTGATAGTGATAGAAAATGAGGTTGGAATGAAAAGAGTAATTAATTCTTATTGGTCATCATTGATTCTTTTAGCATCAATGATTTTAGGTGGTTTACTTGGCTTTGTTTGGGGGCCTGGGGCGTCTAGTTTACAGCCTATTGCGGATACTTTTTTAAATCTGCTTTATTGTAGTGTGGTGCCTTTAATCTTTTTTTCGCTGTCTTCTGCGATTGCAAAGATGC
Source organism: Streptococcus zalophi (assembly GCF_016481285.1). Taxonomy (GTDB): domain Bacteria; phylum Bacillota; class Bacilli; order Lactobacillales; family Streptococcaceae; genus Streptococcus; species Streptococcus zalophi. The sequence goes on along the minus strand of NZ_JAENBP010000008.1, from coordinate 31,348 downwards.
AAAACTTGTCAAAACTGGTTAAAATCATGGGGAGTTTTTTCTTACTAACCTTTGTGACAGGGATTGTTTCCAGTTTATTTATGGTGGTATCGACCTTTTTGGTTAATCCGGCTTCGGGGGTGAACATTGCCTTAAATGAGTCGGTTGATACGAGTGATAGTAATCTCAATATTCTTGGGATGTTTACGGTCAATGATTTCCCTGAGCTTTTTTCAAGAAATCATCTGATGGCGCTCATTGTTTTTACGATTATTTTTGCGATCGGGCTCATCCAAGTGGGTGAAAAAGGCAAGCCCGTTGTGACGTTAATGGAGACCTTGACGGAGGTGATTGTTAAGGTGGTTGGCATTATTATGAAACTAGCACCGTTAGGATTGGGGGCTTATTTTGCTATCTTGATTGGAAATAACGGTAGTGAAGTGGTTGGTTTGCTCTCAAAAGCAGTTGGCTTATACTTGGTTGTTCTCGTCATTTATTTTATCGTTTCACAAACCTTAGCAGCCTATCTGTCGGCAGGTTTTTCAGGTGTGAAAAAATGGTGGAGCACTTGTATCCCTTTACTACTAACAGCTCTTGGAACAAGTTCTTCTGCCACATCAATACCTGTTAATTTAGACCACGCTAAAAAATTGGGCATTTCTGATGAAATTGCTGATTTTGTGATTCCTCTTGGAGCGACGCGTGTTTGATTCAGATTGTAAAAATTGTGGTCCTATCATCACTGTTTAAGATTGACTTCTTCACACCGCAAAATATTTTTATGGCAGTTTTAATATCAGTGATTGCATCACTTGTTGTTGGTGTGATTCCTGGTGGTGGTTCCGTGGCTGAAATTTTTCATCATTTCTGCCTTTGGTTTCCCAGAAGAAGCCATTCCAATCATGGTCCTACTAGGGACAGTGACGGATGCTACAGCAACTGCTTTAAACGTGACTGGAGATACCGGCCTTACCATGATGATAGCAAGAATTGTTGATGGAAAAGACTGGATGATGAAAAAAGAACTAGCAAAAACACTCTAGTTGTTTCATTTGGTTGCTATTCTTAATAAAACCAACCAAATTTTTGGTTGGTTTTTTAAAATATAGTTACTTTTTTGTGAATAGTGTAGAAGACACCATTAATAAATGTTATAATGTAACCAGCATTTTGCTAAATTGTGGCTTTGCAGGTACTGGACTATGTTTTAAAGGTTTGCCTCAAAGCATGTCATTATTAATTTGTAAAATAAAAGATGTCGTACAAACCACCGTAGAAGTAAGGAGAATTGACATGAACCATTTATTTATCACGTCATACCTCACATTTTATTTAAAATCGTCCCTTTTTTTGGAAGGAGATGAAATTAGAATGTCTTATCCGGATTTGATTTATCGTTTAATTCCAATTGGTTCAAAAAAAGCGTTAATTCTTTTAAAGGACATTAAGAGCATTGAATCCTCATCAAAAACAGATTTTGAATCTCTGATTTGGGGACTGATATTAATAGCCATTGGATTATCTCAAATCTTAATTTTTCATCAATTATTATTAGGAGGGGTGCTGGTTTTGGTTGGTTTATTGACAGTGATTAGTTCTTTTCAGATGATTTTAACCTTTCAGACTAGTTCTGGGGAAAAGCACCCTTTACCAGCTGTTATTTTTGAAAAAAATAGTCTTTTAGCGTGTCAGCATGCTATTGAGCAAAAATTGGAACTACTAGCAAGGAGTGAAAGTTTTGCTTGAAAAAATTAGAAAAAACTATCGATAATTTCATTATTCCTCTTTAAGTAGAGTTGTAAGAATTACTTGACTAGCAAATAATAAAAAGAGAGGCTTAGTACAAACTGTACCAGCCTCTTTCTTTTTAGAAATTAAAGACGTTATTGAGATTTTCAGACATGGTTGGGTGAGTAAAAATTTGGTCTTTAAGATAAGTATATGGTATATCGTGGTCCATTGCCATTTTCAGTTGATTAATGATTTCGTGTGCTGCTTCACTAAAAATAGTGGCTCCCAAAATAGCATCCGTTTCTTTGTTGACAATCACTTTTATTAATCCTCTAGAATTATTGGTGATATAAGCTCTTAAAGTATTTTCAACCTTGAGGCTATTGGCTTTATATGGCAATCCTTGTTCTTTTGCTGTTTTTTCTGTTATACCAATACTGGCTAAAGTTGGATTGATAAAGGTTGCCGTTGGGATGTTTTGACGTTTAGAGAGGCTGAACTTATTTTCTCCCATCAGATGACTGTAAACAATGCGGTAATCATCATATGAGATGTATGTAAATTGCATCTCACCACGCACATCACCAAGAGCGTAGATGTTTTCAACAGTTGTTTGACAATAGTCATCAACTTTAATGCCACCTCTTTCAGTCAATTCGATGTCAGTGTTTTCAAGTCCAAGACCATCGGTATTTGGCACGCGCCCTGCTGCATACATGACCACATCAAAAAGGTAGTCCTTGCCGTCTGCTGTTAAGATGACTTGGTCGCCTTGGTTCTTGACAGATTCAACACCGGCATTAAACTTAAAGGTCACACCATCTTCTTCCATATAAGTTTGTGCTAATTCTGAAAACTCGTCATCCATTCGACTTAAAATGCGAGAACCATGTTCAAAAATGGTCACCTTGGTTCCCATTTGGGTAAAGAGGTGAGTCATTTCAAGACCGATATTTCCTCCACCGATAATTCCTAAGGTTTCGGGTTGTTTTTTAAGTGCTTGTAGTCCTGTGCTATCAACGACATTTTTAGTCTCTAAAAGTCCCTTTATTGGTAAAACTCTCGACTTAGCTCCGGTATTGATAACAATGATATCAGCAGTCACTTGAATAGTCTCGTTTTCTGAAGTGAGTTCAACCACTTTGTTGGAAACGAAGTGTGCTTTAGCAAGATATAAATCCATGCCAGAGTTTTTGACATTGTTGGCACTACCTTCACGTAAAATAGAGGTGACCTTGTTTCTTCTTGCCATAACCTCTTCAAAATTAAGGTGTTGATGTGCATCAGAAATCATGGTTTTGGTTGGCACACAGCCAACATTGATACAGGTTCCTCCATACATCATTGGGTCTTGTTCAACGATGGCAGCAGTTTTACCTTGAGCAACCATTTGACTAGCTAGAGGTCTACCTGCTTGTCCAAAACCGATAATGAGAAAATCATAATGTTTCATTGGTTTGATTCCTTTCTTGTTTCTTTCTTCATCATATCACCATCAAATAGAAATCACAACTATCTTTCTTTTCTAGTTAAAGAAAGTGGGTTTACTTAAATCTTTTCATAAAAAGTGAATCACCGATTTTTAAAAAAGAGATGATTTTTTAGACGATTTCCTTTGAATTTATAGTATTTTTTTGTAGAATATAACAGTATTTGATTTTAAGTATCAAATAATAACATTTATAATAACTAATAATGAACTTTTTAGATTGGAAAATATTGTCATGAAAAACACAAACGACAAATTTGAAAAGATTTTTAATTATGCTATTAGAAAATTAAGTGTTGGTATTGGTTCGGTGATTATTGGTGCTTCTTTTTTGGGAGCAACACCGGTTTTGGCAGATCAGCATCATGCCAAAGTCACCTATGATTATGTACTAGAATCAGAATTAACGCCTGATGAGCTTTCTTTCATTCAAAAAGGGAGTCCGAGAGACGAGATTGCTGAAGAAACAACCATTTATTTGGTTTATCAGCCAGATAAAGAAACGACTTTGCCAAAGACCAATGATAAGTCTTTGATTGCCTATAGTTTTTTGGGTGGCTTGTCGCTACTTGTTGTAGGGGTGACGATAAAGAAAAATAAAAAAATAGGTAAAGGAGCATTGCCATATTTACTGATGGTTACGGGTGTCTTTCTTGTGCCGGCTTCTATGACAGTGTCATCTATAGAAGTGAGTGCGCTTAGACATTACCATCAAGAAATACAAGCTGGCCAAGTCTTTGAGACCGCTGATATTGTGCTTGATATTCCTAATCATCATTACATTGGTTTTATTGAAGTAAAAAATGATGTTTCTAAGCCTGAGATAAATCAAGAGACAAGCAATGATTCTTTAAAAGAAGAGAAAAAATCGGAGATTTCACACCCTGAAACTGCTCCAGTCGTTGAGGATAAGGCTATTTATTTTGAAGTACCGACAGATTATCCAACGGTTAGCTTGAAAGAAGCTCAGATTGTAGAAGAGCATCCCTCAACTGCTCCAGTCGTTGAGGATAAGGCTATTTCTTTTGAAATACCAACAGATAGTCCAACGGTTAGCTTGGAAGAAGCCCAGATTGTTGAGGCACATCCTGAAACTGCTCCAGTTGTCGAAGATAACGATATTTCTTTTGAAATACCAACAGATAGTCCAACGGTTAGCTTGGAAGAAGCTGAGATTGTAGAAGAACACCCTTTAACAGCTCCAGTTGTCGAAGATAATGATATCTATTTTGAAGTACCAAAAGATTATCCAACGGTTAGCTTGGAAGAAGCTGAGATTGTAGAGGCACATCCAGAAACAGCTCCAGTCGTTGAGGATAATGCTATTTCTTTTGAAGTACCGACAGATTATCCAGAAGTAGTTTTAGAAGAAGCACGAACCGTAGCTGAGACTAGTCGTGAAACGTTGGCTTTTGAGACACGCTATACAGCAGATGACAGTTTGGAATATGGTCAAGTGCAAACACTAAGACAAGGTATTCCAGGATCTGTTGTAACGACTGTAACCTATCTTGAAGAAAATGGAACTAGAGGTGTCGAATTAAGCCGTGAAAATCAAACAACAGCACCTATTAATGCGCTTGTCAAACTTGGTACCAAACCAATTGAAGAGACAGAAGTTATTGTTGATAATGGTATGCGTTATCAAGTGACTTATCAAACCACTTATCAGGTTAATGAAAAAACAGGAGAGGTCACCTCACAAAGACAAGAAATCGCTAGACAAGTACTAGAAAAACCTAAAAAGGAAAAACCAGTGGTTGCTGTTGATCAAGTGGTGACTAATGATGACGAACAAACACTTAGCATCACTTATGAAAAACAAGACCCTGATGCTGCCTTTAAAAAGCTAAAAGTGAGTGTTAAAGAAGGTAATCAAGTTGTTCAAACACTTGAGTCTCAATTGGAAAATAGAACCCTTCAACTAGATGGCTTAAAACCTTATACGACCTATCACATAGAAACAACTGTTGTTTATGATACAGGTACAGGTGATGTTGAAGAACTATTAGAACCAAAACAGGAAGTTGAATTCATTCCTAAGAAAATAGAATTTCGCTCTATCACAAAGGCAGAGTTGTTCCAATTAGATGCTAATCATCGCCTAAAACGTGTCACAGGACTAGAAGAAGCACCAACAGATGCCAGCTCTTATCTGGTGAAATTAACGACTAATCATGACAGTGCCTTGTTACCAGTTGCTCAATTTAGAGAAGTTGATGGCCATATTGAAGGACAAATCATTCATCCTCGTTTGGTGTCCTTTGCGTCAGACAATATCAGTGTCACAGATGGTTATCGTATTAAGGTAGACAAAATAATCACAGGCAATGGCATCTACACGGACTTTAATCAATTGATAACTGCAATGGCACAGAATCCTTCTGGTCAATTCAAATTGGGAAGTGATCTTTATGCGACACCAACAGATAGAGCTACTTATATCACTTCAAATTTCTCTGGCAGTCTTTCAAGTGTAGCTGGTAAACACTACACGATTTACCATTTGAATAAACCATTATTTAATCGCTTGGAAGGTGCTAGAGTTGAAAACCTTTCGTTAAAAGAAGTTAATATCACTTCACAGGCAGACACGGCTAGTTTAGCCTTGTGGGCAAACAATGCAAATATTAACCATGTTTTTGTTGATGGGCAATTGACTTATGATCCAAACAACTCTAACACCCATCAGATAGGTGGCTTGGTCGCAACACTTGCTGGCTCTACGGTTGATTCTTCCTATGTTAATTTGTCGATTACAGCAAGAGACCGTGCTAATAACAATGTTGCTGGTCTTGCAGCAAGGGCAAATTCATATGTTGCAACGTCTCGTCTGACTAATAACGTTGTTGCTGGTGAGATTAACACAGGTAATCAGTCTAAAAAAGCGGCTCTGCTTGCTTTCAACTTTGGTGCGACTCAAATTGATAATAATACTAGCAATATGTCTTTAGACATGTTAGGAAGCGGTATTGCCGGTTCAAATAATAAACGCGTGGGTGATGGTCAAAATGGCACAATCAGTCAGAAAGAGTATCTTGACAAACTAAAATTGCTTGGTGTTCTAACTGAGAAACAAGCACAACCATCATCTGATTATAAGGATAGTGAGCTAAAGCATTATCAAGCAGATAGAGAAATTGCGTACTATAACACGAAAAAATTGTTACCATTGTATGATCGTCATACGATTATCAAATATGGTAATTTAATAGATGTGGCTAGTGATTTCTATCATAAACGGATTGTTTCTGTGACACCGATGACTGATCGTCAATTTGTGACTAATCTTGAGACCTTAGAAAATGTTAATCAGTTGTTCGTGCTTTATGAGGATGATAGTAAGGCAATTCTTTCCTTGACGGATCTTGGGGAGTATTCTAATACTAAAGTCAGAGAGTTTCGTTTATTAGATAAACTCCTTTACACGCCTGATTATTTTGTGTCAACAAAACCCCAGCTTCGTGATCAAGTGATGACTATTTTGTCTTCTGTTAATCTAGCGGACCCTGCTATTAAAACAGTATTAGCAACAACAGAAAAGCAAGATATTAGGGCCTTGTATTTGGATGATTCTTTTGCACAAGTTAAGAATCAGTTAACAACCGTAGTAGAAAAACTTCTCTCAAGTTCTCTCATGGAAACAGATAATCTTGCTACTCAGCAGTATTTGTTAAGACATATTGACGATAATAAGGAAAAATTACTTTTAGGCTTATCTTACTTGAATCGTCTTTATGGTATTCAATTTGGCGATTACCATATCAAAGAATTGATGATGTATCGACCATCTTTTTATGGGAAAGCCGTTGATACACTTGATTGGCTAATCAATATAGGTTCACAAGGCTACAATAATCTTTTGTTATATAAAAATGAAGCCTTTTATGAAAACACCTTGCAAGTGATTGATAAACCATCTCTTTTATCATTCTTAGACCATAATAGAATGATTTTTGCTCCTGAAATGACAGCAAATGACTGGTTTAAATCGGCGACAAAAGCTTATATTCATGAAGAAGCTTCGCGAGTTTTACCTGAGAAAAGTGTGGCTATTTATGACCGACTTCAAATAAAAGAATCCTATAGAAGCTATATCCTTCCTCTGTTAGCATTAAAAGAAGACAATGTTTATGCGGTGACGACCTTATCTTCATTAATTTTGGGTGGTTATGGTCGTGACATTGATATGAACATTAAAGAAACTGATAAAGCACGTTATCAAGAAGAGCTAAAACGTGTGCATCAGTTGATTAATGATAAGGCAAGAAGATGGCAAGACTTTGTCGACTTATTTATGAAGGTGGGCTCACCAACCAGTCAAAAGGTTTATGCGGATAAATTGACAGAATTATTTGCCGGGTACTATATTAAAGATCCAGTTAATGGCAAAATAGCGCCTCTGTTCAATGAGAAACGACGCTGGGCAGAACCTTATGGTGACATTGATACATCCATTGACGATTTCTTTGGTCCAATCGGTAGGTATTACCCACAATCACCTAACAAGGATTCTGGCTATGCCAATAAATCCTTAAATCGCATTTACTTTGATGGTGTTGATATCTTAGGACATGAGGGCGGAGCAACTTATAGTCATGAGATGACACATGCTTATGATGAAGATGGTGTGTTAAATGGTTATGGTTACCGTGATGGACAAGAAGCAGAGTCCTATGCTCTTGGCTTATTTGAATCGGTAACCAGTCCAAATAGTTATTACTATGGCTTTAACTTCATGTATGATTTGGAACATGGTGCCCACAATGATCGTATCTCTCGTTTCCAAACGAAAAACGATTTTAAAGACTACCTTAGTGGCGTTTTTGATGTGACGTACCTCTTAGATGGTATTGAGGCAGATATTATTCTTAAAAAAGATAAGGCCGATCAAAAATTCTTCTTTAATAAGATAGAATTAGTAAAAGATACGGATACTAAAGCTGGTGCAACTCATGGTAAAGATGTGATTAGAGAGATTACCACACAAGAGTGGGAGCAAATGACCTTAACTTCAATTCCTGATTTGGTTCGTCAAAAACTCGTTAGTCAGAGTGGTACTTTGTTGAAAAAAGACTACCTTCGTGATAATCATAATAATTATTATTTCATACCACTTTACTATCCTATTTATGCAGCTTATGAAAATGATTCTGGAACTAGTGGTGGCTTGATGTTTAGAAGAACTGCTTTTGAACTATTAGCAGCTTTGGGTTGGGATGAAGGCTTCATTCCTTATGCAAGTAATCAACTAAAACAAGAAGCCGAAGAACAGCAACAACCATTGTCAGATAGCTTTATCTTCAAGAAAATCTTTAATGGTCAGTATGAAAACTATGAAGATTTTAGAATTCAGATGTTTATGCAACGAATGGCTAAGAAAGACAAGATTAAGCCAATTACAATCATGGTTGACAATCAATCTTATACCATCACTTCTTTTGAAACATTGAAAGGTGTAATGACGAAAGCGATTGATGAGGATTTGGCTAAACTAAAAGTAGGACAATATGGTTTTGCTAGAGAAAAATTAAAAGCTGCCATCATGAAAGCTTACAATGACTTAACAGATGATTTTAGAACTTCTATCTTTAATGACTAATGAAAAAATGGAGATAATCGATTGTTATGTTGTTCTTCTTACTTAATAGAATAGAACTGTGAAAAGCTGATTTGTCCATATATTATTGCTCACTCAATTACTGTGAAGGTATATAAAATTTATTAAGGGAGGCTAGAAAGGTTGATTCTAGCCTCTTTTTGATAGGTTCAAGCATTATTAACCCCATTTTTTTAAAAAGGGTATACAATAGAAGCACAGAAAAAAAGTAAGAACTTTTCAAATATCCTTTCTAGACATGATTGCTTTAAATCTTTTGAAAAGGCATTTGATTTTTATTCTGTGCAAATTGTTATCTTTTTTGGTATATTATATGGCGTGAAAGAGATAACTCTTTTAATAAAACAGTTAACTGTTTTATTATGAAAAGGAGGGTGATATGAAAGAATATGATTTGCTAGTCATTGGTTTTGGCAAGGGTGGAAAGACACTGGCCTCTAAAATGGCTACACAGGGAAAATTTGTTGCCATGATTGAACAAGATGCCAAGATGTACGGCGGAACCTGTATTAATATCGGCTGTATCCCTACCAAAACAATGCTTCATAGTGTAGAGACGGGTCACGACTTTAACGATGTGATGTCAGAAAAAGACGCTGTTACCAGTCGTCTTCGTCAAAAAAATTATGCTATGCTTGCTAATGCACCTACTGCGGATGTTTATACCGCTAAAGCACATTTTGTTTCAGATAAAGTGATTGAAATTAATAGTAATGGCGAAACTAGACAGTTAACAGGGAAAGTTATTGTCATTAACACAGGTGCTGTATCAAATGTCTTGCCAATACCTGGTTTATTAGAGAGCAAAAATGTTTTTGATTCAACCCAGATGCAAACGCTGACTGTTCAACCCAAAACTCTTGGCATCATTGGTGGTGGTAATATTGGCCTTGAATTTGCTAATTTATATAGTCAGTTAGGAACAAAGGTCACTATTTTCGACCCACAAAATCGTATATTTAGTCGTGAGGAAGAAATTATTTCTCAGATGGCACAAGAATATATGGAAGAAGCTGGTGTTTCATTTGAATTATCTTCAACAATCACAAAAGTAAAAAATAATGATAACGATAAGACGGTGATTGTGACAGATAAGGGCGAATTTGAGTTCGATGTTGTCATGTATGCGACTGGTAGAAAACCAAATACAGCAGACTTAGGACTTGAAAATACAGCTATCGAAGTTTCTGAACGCGGGGCTATTATTGTTGATGACTATAGACAAACGACTGTTACTGATGTTTTTGCTGTCGGAGATGTTAATGGTGGTCCTCAATTTACCTATATTTCCCTAGATGACTTTAGAATTGTTTTTGACTATCTTAATGGGGATAAGAACTATTCTCTTTTAAATCGTCCAAATGTTCCAAATACCACGTTTACTAATCCGCCACTAGCGCATGTTGGTTTAGATGAAAAAATGGCTAAAGAAAAAGGCTTACCTTATAAGGCAAATAGTCTCTTAGTGGCTCAAATGCCTAGAGCACATATCAACAGTGATTTACGAGGCCTCTTTAAGGTTGTTGTTCATAAAGAAACAAAGGAAATTTTAGGAGCAACTATCTTTGGTGCTGAGGCACATGAAATTATCAATTTGATTACCATGGCAATGGATAATCATATCCCTTACACCTACTTCCAAAAACAAATCTTCACTCATCCGACGATGGCTGAAAATTTAAATGACCTTTTTAATTTTTAAGTAGGTATGTTAAAATAGGAAATAAAAACAGAGCACATTCTTTAAAAGAATGATGGCTCAAATAGGAGAAAAAATGAAGCAATATAAAAATTATGTTAATGGTGAATGGAAATCATCAGAAAAAGAAATTAAAATTTATGAACCAGCGACTGGTAAAGAACTAGGGACTGTTCCTGCCATGAGCCAAGAAGAGGTTGATTATGTAATGGCTTCTGCCAAAGAAGCTCTTCCAAAATGGCGTGCCCTTTCTTACGTTGAACGTGCCGCTTATCTTCATAAAGTTGCCGATATTTTGATGAGAGATAAAGAAGAGATTGGTGCTATCTTATCAAAAGAAATTGCTAAAGGACTTAAATCATCTATTAGTGAGGTTGTTCGTACAGTGGAAATCATTGATTTTGCTGCTGAAGAAGGTCTTCGTTTAACAGGTGAAGTTTTAGAAGGTGGTAGTTTTGAAGCTGCCAGCAAGAAAAAACTAGCTGTTGTTAGACGTGAACCACAAGGATTGGTATTGGCGATTTCACCGTTTAACTATCCAATCAATTTAGCAGCTTCTAAGATTGCTCCTGCTTTGATTGCAGGAAACGTTGTTGCCTTCAAACCACCAACACAAGGGTCAATTTCTGGTATACTTTTGGCAAAAGCCTTTGCAGAAGCTGGTTTACCGGATGGCGTGTTCAACACTATTACAGGTCGAGGATCTGAAATTGGTGATTACATTGTTGAACATAAAGCGGTTAATTTTATCAGTTTTACCGGTTCAACACCTGTTGGTAAAAATATTGCTAAATTAGCTGGATTAAGACCAGTTCTTTTGGAACTGGGAGGTAAAGACTCAGCGATTGTTTTAGAAGATGCTGATTTAGAACTTGCTGCAAAACAAATTGTTACTGGCGGTTACAGTTACTCTGGCCAACGTTGTACAGCTGTTAAACGTGTTTTTGTTATGGATAGTATTGCTGATGAATTGGCAGCTATCGTTCGTGATAAAGTGAATGCATTGAAAGTTGGTCAACCAGAAGATGATGCTGATATTACAGCACTTATTGATACTAAAGCAGCAGACTATGTTGAAGGTCTTATCAATGATGCTACTGAAAAAGGTGCGAAACCGCTTAATGAGATTAAACGTGAAAACAATCTTATCTCACCAGTCGTTTTTGATAATGTCACAACTGATATGAGACTTGCTTGGGAAGAACCTTTTGGACCAGTAATGCCATTCATCCGCGTGAAATCTGTAGAAGAAGCTATTAAATTATCAAATGCTTCTGAATATGGCTTGCAAGCATCAATCTTTACTAAGAACTACCCAAGAGCGTTCGCTATTGCTGAGCAATTAGAGGTAGGAACAGTTCATATCAATAACAAAACACAACGTGGAACAGATAATTTCCCATTCATGGGAGTGAAAAACTCTGGTTCTGGAACACAAGGTGTGCGTTATTCTATTGAAGCGATGTCACGTTTGAAATCTGTTGTTTTTGACACAGAATAACAAGTTAACATCTAAAAGAGAGGGAGACCTCTCTTTTTTCTATGAAAAAGAGCGATAAGCATATCACTCACTCACTAAGAATATAAGTGCTATAATGATACCCAGGAGGGTAAACCAATGAAAGTAAAAAATTTTATTGAACTAAAGCAAGCTATTCTAGCTAATGAAAAAGAGATAGAATTGATAAATTCAATGAGTGTCCCTAATACTATTAAATTGAACCCAGGTCAACGTTTGACAGCTGGGTCAGATAATATTTTACTAAGTTTTATTAATGGTGACGGGATTGCTTTGACACAAAACAATGCCATTTCAGGCATTGCCATTCAAACCTCACCAGCTAAAAGAGCCATTTATATCGACTCAACGCGCATGGATTTGGGACAAATGACACTTAAAAACCTTGTGGTAACTGGGATGGTTCAGTTAATGACGCGTGGTATAAACAAAACCTTATCGGTTGTGATTGATGAGTTAGATATTGTTTCAGCTGATGCGAGATTTTATCCAGAAAGACCGATGAAATATGGTGTTAATGTCTATCAAGGCGCTTTAACCATTTACAACTTCAATCCTGAAGAAGGTAGTGAGATTAAGGTTGTTGCCAACAACGTTTCTGTTGGTAGACAAAATGCACCAGTTCTTGGTAGTGGTATCTTCATCTCAGGCTTTAATGATGCTTCAGGACCTGTTCATGTTGAACAATTAACCACCAACGACGTTTATTCAAATGGTATGATTCCGTCTGGTCAACCCAATCTCATTACCGGTGGTATTTTCATCGTTTATGGTGCCCACGCTAAAGAAATCGTATCAAACGGTGTTGTCGTGACTTATGGTACCAATGACATGGTTCTGGATGTTTGGGGAAGTGTTGATTGTTGGATTGTCAAAGAAGAAGTAATCAGCTACGGAGAAAGTGGTATCGGTTTTGTTAACTTTGGCGATGTCAAAGATTTCAGAGCAGAAAAAACGATTACAACCAATGGCTTAGGAGCAAGAGGCTTTAACCAATACGACGGGACTATCGAAAAAGCTTATTTTGAAAAAATTGTTACTAAAGGTAACGGGTCCATCGGGATGCAATTCAGTAAGCCCGTTGGGGACATCACTATTGGTAGTGATATTTCAACATCTGGATCAGTTGGTCAAACCTTAGTCAAAGGTCAAATCATGACACTTGCTGCTGATGCCATCAGCGTTTTAGCCGGCGGTAGCATTAAAACCCTTGATGTCAAAGGAAATATTGAAACTTATGGTGCCAAGGTTGTTGCTTACCATGTTAACGGTGGAACGGTTGACAAAATGACAGTCGCAGGGAAAGTGATTGCTAAGGGTGAAGGGGCAAAAGAAGTCGTCGTTGAAAATGATGGCAAGACTGATTTGACCGCTATTGAAACTTACCTTTAAAAAATAATATGACATGATAAAGAGAGAATCGAAAAGATTCTCTTTTTGTCATCTAGTGCTAATTATCTTGGCTAAACTATAAACCACATATCCCATATCAAATTCTAGCATTCTTTATTACTTTTTGATATGATTAACTAGTTAACAATCTCAGAAAGGAAAGAAAATGGCTAATAAATTTGATGAAAAAGCAAAGCACTATGATTCTCCACAGCAGCTTGCTTTGGCAGACCATTTTAACAAGGTGATACGTTCTTTGATAGAAGAATATCAGTTTGATACGGTAGTAGATTATGGTGGCGGAACAGGCAACCTTGCTCTTGGTTTAGCTGATAAGGCAAAAAAGATTATTATCACAGATATCAGTCAAGCCATGTTGGATCAGGCAAAACAAAAAATTGAAGCAACAGGTCACACCCATATCACTACAGAATTAGTGGATGAAACAAACCAATCTATCAAGGAAGCTTATGATTTACTTCTTATTTCATTGGTCTTGCATCATGTGCCAGATTATAAAGACTTGTTGGAAAAATTATTCGTCTCATTAAATGACAATGGTCAATTCATCATGATTGATTTTTACCAAGATCTTGATGCCAACTATAGTGGCTTTGATTTAGAGAATTTATCAAAAGAACTGGAAACGCTTGGTTTGAAAACAGTGACCAAGGAACTCATTATTGAAGGGGATGCCCTTTTCATGCGTCCAGAAGGAAAAGCTTTTATTTTACAAGCGATTAAGACTGAAAAAACTTAACAAAATTTTATTTAATCAATAAGAAAAACCAGTAACAAATCGTTACTGGCTTTTTATTGCCAAGGATTGTAAAAACAGTCATGGTTGACGAAAAGAGAATCAAACTTCTGTTATAACGGTTTATCTTAACAAAATTTGATAATCTTTTAATATTTGAAATCATTACCAACTATTATCAATTGACCAATAATTTTTTGATATGTTAAAATAAAGAAAAGAGTATATGAGGAAATGATGATGACAAAATCAGTTGCAGAGTGGGTAACTTGCTTAGATATGAAGACTCATCCAGAGGGTGGTTATTTTCGTGAAGTTGAAAGATCAAAGGACAAGATAACCATTGATGGTAAAGAGCGTTCCCTTTTCACAAGTATTTATTTTCTCTTGGAAAAAGAAAACCCATCACACTTTCATCGTTTAACGGCTGATGAAATCTGGTACTTTCATGATGGACAAGCCTTAACGGTCCATATGATAACGCCAGAAGGGACTTATGAAAAAGTTATCTTGGGGAAAGATATATCAAAAAATGAAGTCTTGCAATACCGTGTGCCGAAAGGGACCATCTTTGGTTCAACCGTCGAAGAAGGTTTTGCTCTTGTTTCTTGTATGGTATCGCCAGGCTTTGAATTTGAAGACTTTGAATTATTTAGCCGTAAAGAACTGCTAGCAAAATACCCAGAATATGAAGTGATTATTAAACAATTAACAAAATAAAAAAATGGGAGGGACGAGTGTCTCTTCCATTTTTATTATATCAATATAGCAATACGATTGGCACAATGAGATTTTACTTTTTGAATAGTAAATTGGACTCAATTCCCCAAAAAATGAAAACGTTTTATAATATAATTTAATTAGGAGGCTAATAATGCTAACCAACGAAATTGTTAAAAAATTGCCATTCTTTTCTAAGTATCATGGCTATTCATTATCAGATTTGGAGGGAGTTTTAGGAGTCTCTAAGAAAACAATTTTATCTGATATTAATAAAATCAATAACATTTTAGAGGAATTAGATATCCCTATCATCTCTCTTTACAACGATAAAATCTTTTTTCCATCCATTTCCGTGACGGATATATTTGCAAAGTTATCACCCCATCTCAAACACTACATTTTTCAAGACGAAAGACCATACATGATAGTTCTCTATCTGCTATTAAAGGAAGATTATATCTCAAACTTTCATCTTCAAGATGTTTTAAGAATAAGTAAAAATAGTGTGTTAAATGATTTAAAAGACTTAAAAAAAATTCTTGCTTCAAAAGAGGTGACAATCACATACAATCGAAGAAAAGGTTATTCCTTAGCAGGAACTCCTAAAGCACTGCGCATAGTTTTGGAATGGGCAATCAATGAACTACTACAATTTAGTAGTGGCAAATGGATTATTCGTTATCTCTTTTATAGTTGTCAAAAACCATTTGATTTTGATCAAATCACACCATTTTTTGTAAATGACACCAGCCGAAGTCAATTATTTTTTATTAGTGAGCGGGTTGAGGCGACATCTTATGTTATTTTATGTCTGAAATGGTCTTGTTTAGAAGGGAAGGTGGTGTATTCTGAGAAAGAAAAACAATTGATTAGAGAGACTGTTGTTTTTGAGTTGGCAAAACAATTTGTCGCAGAATTTCCTAACTTAAAAAGAGACTGTTATTTTATTGCGACAAGACTAATGGGATGTACTCAAGGAGATTTGGGAATATCACCTCAGCCAGAAATACTAACCATTATGGAAGCTATTATTGATACGGTGTCAGCAAAGACAGGGATTATCGTTACTAACGATGAACAATTTAGAAAAAATTTATACTGTCATTTAGCACCAGCATATTTTCGATTATTATTTGATAATCACATTGTGAATCCTTTAAAAGAACACATTTTATCAGAATATGAGAGTTTGTTTTATTTAATTAAAAAAAGTCTCTTTCCACTTAGTGAAGCCTTAGGAAAAACGATTAGTGATGATGAAGTTGCTTATTTCACCATGCATTTTGGTGGTTATTTGGCAAGTCGTCAAACTAAGAGTAATCACCGAAAAATTGTCGCTTTAGCTGTTTGTCCAAATGGCATCAGTTCTTCTTTGATTTTAGGTTCAGAGCTAAAGGTACTTTTACCAGAAATTGTTTTTAAAGATATCCATCAATTAGACCAACTTAACGAATTACAACTACAAGATTATGATGTGATTTTTTCGACGGTTTTCTTTGAAACGGATAAACCTTTGTTTGTTGTCCAGCCTTTTATGAATCCTGTTGAAAAAACAATATTGAAGAAAACGGTTTACAATGAATTTTCCTTACACTCTTCTTTTTATTCTCAAAGTGACGACTTACTTAAAATTATTAAAAAATCCTGTCTCATTGAAGATGAAAGAGCATTAAGAGAAGATTTAGCAACCTATTTTTTATCACTAGACAAACAAGATACAACGAGTTGGGAGGGAGCATCATTGACTGATTTGTTGACAATTGACTTGATTCAAACGAAAGAAAAAGTTAAGGATTGGCAGGAAGCTATCACTCTAGCAGCAGATCCACTATTAAAACAAGGCTACATTGAAGCTAGTTATATCACTGCAATGATTGATTCTGTTAAAAAACTAGGTGCTTATATTGTTTTGGCACCACATGTTGCAGTACCTCATGCAGCACCAGAAAAAGGTGTTAAACGATTGGGAATGAGTTTATTGCAGTTGCAAGAACCTATTTCCTTTAATTTGGATAAAAATGATTATGATGAAGAAAAGGAGGTGCAACTGATTTTTGTTCTAGCTGCTGTTGATTCTTCTGCTCATTTAAAAGCTTTACAACAATTGGTAATGATTTTAGATGATGAGAAAATGCTTCAAAAATTAATAGCTGCTAAAACAAGAGAAGATATTTATCGGTTACTGAAGTGGTGTACGTTAAATGAAGAGGTGAAATGATGAAAATAATTACAGTTTGTGGCAATGGTATTGGTAGTAGTTTATTACTCAAAATGAAAGTGGATGCAATTGCTAAGGAACACGGTTATGACATAGATGCTGAGTCTTGTGATTCAAATGCTGCTGTTGGACGAGAAGCAGACTTATTTGTAACCGTCAAAGAATTTAAAGATATTTTTCCTAAAGAGGCTAAAGTTTGTATTGTAAGAAGCTATACCAATAAAAAGAGGATAGAAGAAGACTTATTGCCTGTACTAGAAGAGATGCTATCTAAATAGGGAGGATAAGAAATGGTAATATTAGATTTTTTAAAAGATATCTTAAGTGAGCCAGCTTTCTTGATGGGCTTGATTGCCTGTGCGGGACTTTTGGCTTTAAAATCGCCAGCTCATAAGGTCATGACTGGGACACTTGGTCCAATTTTAGGTTATCTCATGTTATCTGCCGGTGCTGGAGTGATTGTTGCTAATTTAGATCCTTTAGCACAAATGATTGAAAAAGGCTTTCATATTACTGGGGTTGTGCCAAATAATGAAGCCGTCACATCAGTTGCCCAACAAATTTTGGGTGTTGAAACCATGTCTATTTTAGTAGTTGGCTTATTATTTAATTTGATTATTGCACGTCTAACACGCTTTAAATACATTTTCTTGACCGGTCATCACAGTTTCTTTATGGCTTGTCTGTTATCAGCTGTTTTAGGCGCTTTAGATTTCAAAGGAGTTCTCTTAATTCTTATAGGTGGTTTTATTTTAGGGGCTTGGTCAGCTATTTCTCCAGCGATTGGTCAACGTTATACTTTAAAAGTAACAGATGGTGATGAAATTGCTATGGGGCACTTTGGTAGTTTGGGCTACTATTTAGCAGCATGGATTGGTGATTTGATTGGTAAAGAAAGTCAGAGCACAGAGGATATTCAAGTGTCTGAAAAATGGAATTTTTTAAGAAACACAACGATTTCTACCGCGCTTATTATGATTGTTTTCTATCTTATCGCTGCCATTGCTGCTGGTGGTGATTTTGTATCAAGTATTTCTGGTGGTAAAAATCCATTCATTTTTGCCATTTTATCTGGACTACAATTTGCAGTGGGAGTTGCTATCGTCTATGCTGGTGTTCGTATGATTTTGGCTGATTTGATTCCAGCTTTTGAAGGGGTTAGTACTAAACTGATTCCAAACGCTGTTCCTGCAGTTGATTGTGCAGTCTTTTTCCCTTATGCACCAACAGCTGTCATTATCGGTTTTGCCTTTAGCTTTTTAGGTGGTCTTATTGGCATGTTCATTTTAGGCGCAATTGGTGGTGTCTTAATCATTCCTGGGATGGTTCCTCATTTCTTTTGTGGTGCGACAGCAGGTATTTTTGGCAATGCTACTGGAGGCCGTAAGGGTGCCATTTTAGGTTCGTTTGTCAATGGTCTATTCTTGGCATTTTTACCAGCTATGTTATTACCAGTTTTGGGAAATCTAGGTTTTAGTAATACAACTTTTGGAGATTTTGACTTTGCTGTTCTTGGTATTTTACTTGGCCGTATGGGAGAATTTGCACAATCTATCGGCGTTTATGTAATAGTGGGTGTCTTGTTAGCTGTTTTAATTATGCCATCGTTAATGAGTAAATCTCAAGAAGCGATTAATAATCATGAGTGAGGTAAAAAAATGAAAACGGATTTTTCGGTTAAAATTTATTCAGATGGTGCTGTTTTGGAAGATATGATAGCCGATTTAAATTCTGGACTGGTTACTGGTTTTACAACAAATCCTAGTTTAATGAAAAAAGCAGGTGTTTCAGATTACTTAACATTTGCTCAAGATGTTTTAGAAGTCATTACTGAATACCCAGTTTCTTTTGAGGTTTTTGCTGATGATTTAGAAACAATGAAACGTGAAGCTAAAAAAATAGCCAGTCTGGGAGATAATGTTTATGTTAAAATTCCAATCACCAATTCAAAAGGTGACAGTACGATTCCTATTATTAAGGATTTATCAGCTGAAGGTATTAAAGTGAATGTTACTGCGATTTTTACTTTGAATCAAGTGGAACAGGTAGTAGCAGCTCTTAGTGAGAAGACACCTTCCATCGTTTCTGTTTTTGCTGGACGAGTAGCTGATACGGGTGTTGATCCAGAACCACTAATGGCTTCTGCAAAAACAGTTTGTCAAACCAAAGACTCAGTTGAATTATTATGGGCCAGTCCTAGAGAAGTGTTCAACATCTACCAAGCTGATAAATTGGGTGTTGATATTATTACTTGTACACCTGGTATCATCAAAAAACTCAATTTAAAGGATAAAGATTTAGAACAATATTCACTAGAAACAGTTCAAACGTTTTTGTCTGATAGTAAGAGTCTAGGATTTTCCATTTTGTAGAGAAGATATGCATTGTGTTTGATAGTTAGGAGGTATAATATGAAGAAACTATCAAAGCATTGGTTTTATTTGGTGATGAGTTTATCTCTATTATTAGTTCTTACTGGTTGTAATACAGCAACACCAGCAAATAATGAGATGGCTACCCAGACGATTATTGCTTATAATGAAGCAACAACACCTCACTATGATGTGGTGATGCGTAATGAAAAACCACAAATAGATGGGATGTCAGAGGATGCTGTTTGGGAGACAGTCCCAATCTTATCTGGAGGTTTTCATTTTCCTTGGGATACTAAAGAAGCCCCATTAACAGAGTTTAAAGCTTTTAACGATGGCACTGATTTTTATTTTCATTTCAATGTTTTAGATCAAGACGTGTTACTTGATAGTGATTGGAAAGAAGATGAAAGTACCGTCGATAATGAAGACCGTGTTGAATTATTCTTTGCTGGAGGTAGCGTTGATAAGCCAACGCCAGATGGCATGCCACTTTACTATGCAATTGAAGTTGATGCAGATGGTCGAATTCATGATTATTCTATTGAATATTATAGAGATTTTGACAGTGAGTGGAACTTAGAAGGATTGGAAACCGCTGCAACAAAAACAGATAATGGCTATAGTGTGGAAGGAAAAATTCCAATTAAAACATTAGAAGACTTGAAATTGTTGAACAATAATGTCATAAAAGTCGGAGCCTATCGCGCAGAATTTTCTGCGCCTGAAAACGAAGGTGATGATCCTGTTATGGAATGGATTTCTTGGGTCGATCCTAAAACTCAAAATCCTGATTTTCATGTCAATTCTTCTTTTGGAGAATTTAGATTCTTGAAATAATAACTCAATAATAAAGCCTGCGTCAATTGATGCAGGCTTTTTTGCTAATCAGAAAGTGATGAAACAACCTTTTTGTTATATTTTCATTGTTTTCAGTAAATGGTTGACAGACTAAACCCATAGTGTTATTATATTACTTAACCGGTTATATAACTGGATAAGTATTTTATGGAGGAGTTTATTAAGATAATGAAAAAAATAGTTTCATATCTTTCCTTGGTTATCATTACTTTTGTTTCTGCAGTTGTTTTGGCAGCTTGTCAACAACAGTCAGAAAACACTACTGATAATCAAGAAGGGTTAAATATTGTTACCAGTTTTTATCCTATTTACGCCATGACAAAAGCAGTGTCTGGCGATTTAAACAATGTTAGAATGATTCAATCAGGAAATGGTATCCATTCCTTTGAACCATCGCCAAATGATGTTGCAGCTATTTATGATGCTGATGTCTTTATTTTCCATTCACACACCTTGGAGGCATGGGCAGGAGACATCAAGGAAAATCTCAAGGATTCCCAAGAAAAAGTGCTTGAAGCATCTGAAAAAATGTCTTTAGATAAGGTGAAAGGTCTTGAAGATATGGAAGCTGGTGATGGCATTGATCCAGCCACCTTATATGATCCTCATACTTGGACAGATCCAGAATTGGCGGCAGAAGAAGTAGAACACATTAAAGAAATGCTGATTTCTGCTGATCCCGATAACAAGGAAACCTATGAAAAAAATGCTGAGGCTTTTAAAAAAGAAGCACAAGAGATAACAAAGGAATATCAGAAGAAATTTGAATCTGTTAAAAACAAAACCTTTGTCACTCAACACACAGCGTTCTCTTATCTTGCTAAACGCTTTGGATTAACACAATTAGGCATAGCAGGTATTTCACCAGACCAAGAGCCACAACCGCGTCAGTTGATCGAGATTAGGGAATTTATCAAAGATAATAATGTTAAAACTATTTTTGTTGAAGCAAACGTTTCTCAAAAAATTGCTGAAACAGTTGCTGAATCAACAGGAGCAAAGTTAAAAACTCTTAGTCCGCTTGAAGCAGACCCAGAAAACAATAAAAATTATTTGGAAAATGTAAAAGATAATTTAGAAATACTTTATCAAGAATTAAGTAAGTAGGAGATAGAATGAAAAAGAAATATATTATTGGTTCAGCAACCGCAGCTCTTTTATTAGCAGTTGGTGTTGGAGCTTATCAAATGAATCAAAACCAAGAAGTTCCAAAAAATGATAATAAAGTTGCCTATATTGAAGGTGGTGACAAAAAATCTAATACCACAGCAAAATCAGAGAATAAAACGCAAGAACAAATTAATGAAGAAGAAGGCATTTCAGCTGAACAAATCGTGGTTAAAATCACTGATGATGGCTATGTGACTTCTCATGGTGATCACTATCATTACTATAATGGTAAGGTACCTTTTGATTCACTTATCAGTGAAGATCTTATCATGAATGACCCAAATTATACTTTTAACCAAGCAGACGTTGTTAATGAAGTAGCAGATGGTTATATCATTAAGGTTAATGGGAATTACTATCTTTATCTTAAAGAAGGTAGTAAACGTGAAAACGTTCGTACTAAAGCACAAATTGAAGAACAAAAAGAAAAAGGCACCTTAGAAGCCGCTCAAAAAAAACATAAATCAGGTAAGAAACAATCACAAGTCAGTCAAAAGAGCGATGGTCGCTATAGAACGGATGATGGTTATGTCTTTAGTCCAACTGATGTGATTGAAGATACAGGTGATGGCTTTATTGTGCCACATGGTAATCATTTCCATTTTATTCCTAAAAAAGATTTATCACCTAGTGAATTAGCGCAAGCACAAGCTTACTGGAATAATAAAAAAGGAAGTGCGCCACAAACTACCCCAAAAGGGAATGTGGCACAAAGTTCTGGTAGCCATTCAACAGCTTCAACACAATCTTCTCATACGACAAATCAAGGGACTGGAAACCAAAAAAAAGAGCAACACTCTAATCATTCACAAACATCACAAAACTCAACACAACACTCTAACGCATCACAACAAACACAGCAATCTCAAAAACAAGAAAATATCATTGCCGACTTACTCAAACAACTTTATGCACTACCTCTTAAGCAGCGACATGTTGAATCAGATGGTTTAGTCTATGACCCTCAAACCATTTATAGTTGGTCAGATAATGGTGTTGCGGTCCCTCACGGTGATCACTACCATTACATTCCTTATTCTCAAATGAGTCCTTTAGAAGAAAAAATTACTAGGTTGTTGAAAGATAACAAGCAAACTCAACACAACAATCAACAGATTGAAGAGCACCATCACCATGACGAAGCAGATCATCATGACGAGGGAGCAGATCATCATCATGATGCAGATCACAGTAATGATGCCAAAGATACTACTGAATCTGATAAACAAAACAATAAAGACATTTTGGATAAGATTTTAGGTGGACTTTCAGGTTTTTCTTGGGACAATACCGAGGATGAAGACGATGTAGATAACGAATCTACTAATGAAGACTCTACTGATGACCAAGCTACAAATAACGAAACAGCTGATGATAAAGCAACAAATCCTCAAACCTCTGAAAATGATAACACTCGAAAAGAGATGAGAAAAGTTGGTCGTCATTGGGTACCACAAGATGCTGTTTTAGATGAGAATTATGACTATAAGGGTTGGACAGCACAAGAAATTTATGAAGCTATTCAAGGAAAAGCTATCATTGATCCAGAAGATATGCTTTATGGCATAACGCTTGCAACTGAGTACAAAGACGGAGTTTTTATTATCCCTCATATTGACCATTATCATTATGTTCAATTAAAATGGATTGATAAAGAACCAGAAATCTTTGAAGTAAGCGATAAAACCTATAGATTAAATGCCTATTTAGCGACAGCTAAGTATTATATGGAAAACCCTGACAAACGCCCTAAAAAAGCTGGATGGGGTGAAGACGCAGATATTCATAAAGGAAATACTGACAAACATGATGAAACAGACCATCACCATCACGAAGGTGAAGACCATCATCACGATGAAGCAGGTCACCACCATGAAGGTGAAGAAAGTCATCCAGTGACGCCTGAATCAGAGCGTGAAGGAAAACCAAATTCACAAATTGTGTACTCAGCTAAAGAAATAGCAGAAGCTAAAAAAGCAGGTAAATACGCTACTTCAGATGGTTATATCTTTGATGCCAAAGATATCATAAGAGATGCAGGTGAAGCTTACATCACACCACACATGGACCACGAACACTGGATTCCTAAAAAAGATTTATCTGAGGCTGAACGAAAGGCTGCAGAAGAATTCTTGGCTAGCCGTCAAAACACTTCAGAGTCAACAAATAATGAAACAGCCCCTGAAAAGAACGATACAACAGCAAATGACTCACAACTTATTTCAGCTAGTGAATTAGATGCTACTGGCTTAAAAGCAACAGACGTTTTCGCAAAAGTTCTTCCTGAAAAAATTGTTCCAATAGACAAGATTAAGGGCAATATGTATCATGCGGTAAGATACGTTGATGGGCAATTGATCATTCCTCATTTAGATCATTACCATAATGTTCGTCTCAGTTGGTTAGACCAAGGCTCTCTTTTATCAGATGGTTATAGTATTAAAGAACTATTGGCAACGATTAAATACTATATGGCACACCCAGAAGAAGCTCCTAAAGAAGATGGTTGGGGAACTGATGCTAAAGAAGACACAGAAAGTCATATTGGTATCTGGGATAATAACTATGGTTTTGGTGAAGAGCCAGACGATAATAATTCTGAAACAACTGAAACTGACGAAGAAGTTGATGACGAAGAAGACTGGGAAGAAGAGGAAGATCCATTTGATGCACAAATGCGTACTGAAGGAGAACGTCATGGTTTAAGTGGTGACGACTACTTTAACAAATTGCTCGCTCTCACACGACGCTATAATGTTGCAGTGGATAAAATGTCATATGCTGCACCAGGACAAGTAACCGTTGCTAAAAAAGATGGCACAACAGTTATCGTAGATCTTGCTACTTTAGAAGAAGTAACACCATAATATTAAAAACTGGGGAATCCCCAGTTTTTTTATTCATTGAGAATGAGCGAAAGCATTTTTAATGTTTGAATCGCTTTGCAGAAATTTTATCTTATATCAATATGTTATAATGAAGAAAAGAAGCATCTCTATCATAAGAAAGTTGTGATAAGGTAGCCAGCAATCATTACAGGAGGTTAATAATGTCTCACCAAGATTATATTGAACAAGGATTAAATGGTATTGCGCCTCTTAAGTTAATTCTTTGTGGAGAGGTTGATGAAAATGAAACAGAAAAAGTAGGAGTTGTTTCAGTTGTTTTTGCTACTAAGGATAAGAAACGAGCAAAAGAAAAATTAGAAGAATTGTCGGCATCTCATCCAGAAAAATATTATATGGTCTATAGTGTGCTCTTGGATACCGATCTAACAATGTTAGACCACTACCCATCAATAGCTATATCAAAAACTGATTTATTATAAAATAAAAAACCACCTATTAGGTGGTTTTTTATCTTTAACTGTTTATTCCAGTATTAATCGTTTTTCTAGATAATTTTGGAAACGTTCAAATAAGATACATAAAGACCAATAAATAAATGCCACTAAAATATACATACTCATGTAATCCCACTCACGACCACCAACAATTCTAGCATTTTGAAAAATGTCAGGGACTGTTATCATGGCAGCAAGAGATGAGCTTTTAATCATATCAACAACTACATTTCCAAGAGGAGGAATCGCTACTCGAATAGCTTGAGGTAGAATCACTTTTTGAACAATAATTCGTTGAGGTAATCCTAAAGCACGAGCTGCTTCCCATTGACCAGCATCAATGGCTGCAATTGATGAACGAAAGATTTCTGAAATATAGGCTGAACTGACTGTGCTAAAACCAATATAGGCACAAAGAAGAGCGGGTAGCTGAATGCCAAAATACGGTAGGGCAAAATAGAGCATGAAAAGAACAACAATCATTGGGACACCGCGCATGATTGATACATAAGCTTGCACAAGTGTCTGTAAAAAAAATGATTTTGATCGTCTCATCAAAGCTAAAAAGAGTCCTAGTGTTAATCCAGTAACAAAACTAAGGCCTGCAATTCCTAGAGTATAGGGCAGTCCAGTCAAGACAAATCCAAAATTATCAATCATCAATTTAAAATTAATAAAAGACATTTATTTCTCCTTATTGTATTTCAAATGATGTGATGTTTATGATTATTCAACGTCAGAAACATCAATTTTTTCAAAATCATAATCTTTTTCTTTTGAAACGTCCTCACCGGCAAAGAATTGCTCAGATAATTTAGTTAGTGTGCCATCTTGGCGCATGTCTTCTAAGGCTTCATTCATTTTAGCTTGAAGAGTTGTATTATCTAATTTAAGAGCAAAGTTAGCTTCTGAAGGATTGTAGTAAAGACCTTCTAATACTTTTACAGGGATATCAGGTAATGCTTTTGTTGCCATTGTTTGGAGGTAGAAGTCATTTAGAATAACATCTGTACGACCATTGGCAACGTCTTGAAGGTAAACATCATTTGTCACATTATCATAGATAACCAATTCAGCACCAAATTTTTTAGCTACTTTCATATAAGAAGTTGTAGAAGCACCTGCGGCTTTTTTACCTTTTAAATCTTCTAGCGTTTTGATTCCTGAATCGTCAGATTTACGAACAACCATTGATGAGAAAGAGTATTTATGAGTTGTTGTGTAGAGGAATTTTTCTGCATTTTTGCTGTCTTTTTCAATGGAATAACCAGCGACATCAATTTGACCACTATCAATGGCAGCAAGCATACCATCAACGTTCATTTCGACAAATTCAACATCTAAGTCTAAACGCTTAGCAATTTCTCTAATAATTTCAACATCATAACCCGTTAATTTATTGTCATCATTGTGGTAAGACTGTGGAAAGAGTGTTCCTGACGTAGCAACTTTTAACTTGCCAGCTTCTTGGATTTTTTCCCACTTAGCATCTGCTTGTGAGCCAGAATCTTTAGTATTACTAGAACCACATGCCACCAACAAAATTGCGGCAACAAGAACAACTAGAAGGGAGTAGATTTTTTTAGCCATAAGACCATCCTTTATAAATTTATTATGCATTAATGCATTTACGATTTATTTTACACTTTATAAGTATAATAATCAATTATTCAAACTGCTATTTTTGTCTTATAAAAATTGTTGATTTTTTTCAAAGAGTTCTGCGATAGAGAGTAACAAATCTTCTCGTCCTTTAGCAGCAGTTAATTGAATCCCTATGGCCAATTTATCTTCATTACGATAGACAGGGAGACTAATACTAGGTTGTCCTGTCATGTTGGCTTGCTGAGTGAAGGGGGTGAGATCTAAACTGTTTGCAAACATATCCCAAACCAGCTCTTTTTGTTCATCTAATGAAACATCTTCACTATTTTCTAGACGAATCAATTGTTGTTTTGTCAATAATAATTGCTCATGTTTAGGCGCAACATCAGCTGTTGTTGGCGATAATAGCACATCATACTCTTGGTGGAACAAAGCCATGAGTCGACTGTATTGATCCCACTGAGAAATGGCTTTTGTGTAGTCTTTAGCAGCAATGTTTTGCCCCATTTGGTAAAGGGCCCAAGACATGACTTCCATATCATCTGTTGTCAAAGGGCGTTTTAAAAAATGTTCAATTCTATCAAACATAGCAGCTGTTTCAACAGAAGTGATTAAATAATAAGTCTGCATGGCTTCAATGCCATCAATAACAGGTTTATCTATAAGTGTGACGTAATGACCTTCTTGTTCTAGAAAAGCAATAGCCTTTTTCACTGCTTGTTTGGCATCCTCTGAGACAAGTCCTCCAATAGGTGAGTCAAGTTGAACAGCAATTTTCAGTGGTTTCTTGCTTTTTTGTTGGAAATCCTCCTTAGTCAGTGTTGGTAAAGGAAATGGACTTTCGATCTGGTAAACTTGTAAGCCTTGTAGCAAGTTTTTGGTGTCTCTGACGGTCTTAGTTAGAGCAAATTGAACAGAAGCTCCTTGCCAACCACGATAGGAACTAGGACCAACAGGAATACGACCTCTTGTGGGTTTTAAGCCGATGAGACCATTAAAAGAAGCAGGAATTCTGATAGAACCACCACCATCACTGGCAGGCGCTAAAGGAGAGATACCTGCTGCCACTAAAGCTGCAGCCCCTCCAGAAGAACCACCTGCATTTCTTGAGAGGTCATCAGGCAAATTAACACTACCATGAAGGGCACTATCTGAAATATTTTTAAAACCAAACTCGGGGGTGTTAGTTCGCCCAAGAATTATAAAACCGAGTTCTTCAAGTTTTTGTACATAATAATCAGAAGCTGTAGCACGGTAGTCTTTGAAAAGTTTAGAGCCAGATGTTGACGGTTCTCCTTCTTGTTCTTGTCCTAAATCCTTTAAAAAGATAGGGACACCAGCAAATAATTTACCAGAAAAATCTCGTGTCTTGGCTTCATTTAAAGCTTTTTCAAAGCGTTCATTAGTAATAGCATTTAACTTAGGATTAATCCTTTCAGTTTTTTGAATAGCTTCCTTCACTAATTCTAAAGGACTGACTTCTTTAGAATGAACGTTTTGTGCCATTTGTGTTGCATCTATCATGATTTTCCTTCTTTCTAGTCGATTCTTGTGAGTCGTCATGTTAGTTTTATTATAAAAGAAAGCCAAGGAAGATGCAAAGAGATTAATCAGTTTTCTATCTTTCTTAAAATCCTTGACAAGTATATCGCACCTCGATATAATATAGATAGAAGTACGATATAAAATATTATTAAGGAGGTGGGATGATGGATGAACGTCTTAAACGAATTTATCTACCAATGACAGAAACGGGATTCTATATCCTTTACTGTCTGCAAGAAGAAAGACATGGTTATAATATTACACAAATGGTTAGAGAAATGACCAATGATGAGGTGATTATTAGTGCAGGCACCATGTATGGTAGTTTATCGAAAATGGAAAGTGATGGGCTTATCGCTTTTTCAAGAGCCCAAGGGAAACGAAAACTCTATCAGATTACACCTTTAGGCCTAGAGATTTTGCAGATAGAGATGAAACGGATTGAAAGAATGTATCATAATATTAAAGGAGAGAATAACCATGACAATTAAAAAAATACATCGCTTTTTTTCGATGGTTGATTTTTTAGAAGAAGAAAGCTTTTTAGAAAAACAACATCAAAATGGTTGGCGTTTTGTTGAGATTAAGGGACTTAACACATATGTGTTTGAAGAAACAAGACAAGAAGACTATGTCTATCAATTGGATATCTTAGAAGAAACCAGTGATGAAGAAACCTATATTGCTATGTGTCAAGATTATGGCTGGGAGTATGTTTTTAAGTATAATCATTGGTACTATTTTAGAAAACCTAAAAAAGATAATGATGGTGATTTGACTTTATTTAGTGATATGGATTCAAAATTAAATCGCGCGAAAAAAAGTATCAAATTTCCAACTATCTATGGGATTGTTCTTCTCTTTTTGACTTATGGTATTTTTGTAGTAACACGCTTTCATACCTGGGCTGATAAATTTCTATTGATGATTTGTGTTCTATCCTTAGTGATTGTCGGAATACAATTATTGAAATATCGACAATTGGTTAAGAAGATTAAAGGAGGTTAAATCAATGGGAAGGTTTAACCAGTTTAACAGATCCCTCATTAATATAGAAGTTTATGGAGAAGTTAAATGAAAAAAACAGAAATTTTTGAAGAAGTCGTTCGCTATTTGAGAGAAGATTCGTCGACGAAAAAGGATATCAAGGGCGCTAATCCAGACGATTACCGTTCCTTGATTGATGATGACATGTCTGAAGATGATTTTCTCTATCTCATGCATTCTTATATAGCGAGTTTTGGTATTTTGAGTCATGTCTACTTTGGACCCAAAAAAGTAGAACCTAATGGTTTTAGGCTTCGTCGGGTTGATAATGTCTTATACGTTTTATCAGCAAATAAAGACACCAACCTCCAAAAAGGGGATGCCATTGTTGCTATAGACGATGTCCCAATCTCTACTTACTATGACAAGCACAAGACTTTTTTTGTTAGTCCAACACCTGAACGCCAATTTATGGACTGGGCCATCCTTATCACTAGGGCTAGCCATGTGACTGTTAAAAGAGATGGTAAACCTCACAAGATTTTAGTTGAAAAAACGAAACTACCAATCACCGATAGCGTTTTTGAATGGAAGCGACTAACTGATGCTATTGTTTATCTAAAAATGGAAAATTTTTACGATGAATCAGCCATTAGTCAACTCTTTCAAGACAGTCAATCAGCCATTGAACAGGCTAAAGCACTTGTCATTGATGTCAGAACCAATCATGGTGGCACGGATTCCTTATATTTTCCTTTGCTGAAATATGCACTACCAGAAGGCAAAAGTTTAGATGATATTAATTTTGATGATGATCAGATGGAAATCTTGTATACTAAGCGTAATGTGGCGTTAAGGTTAGCACAATTTGAAGAAATTTTAGAACAAGAAACAACTACTGAAGAAACAAGACGACTGATTGAAAGTTTTAAAAAAGAATTAATTTGTCATCAAAATGATGATTTCGTGCTTTTTGATGATGATACTGTCTTTCCAGAAATGACTGGCTTAAAATGGCCGAAAGAAATTTTTATTTTAAGCGATGTCTATTGTGCTTCTTCGGGTGATAACTTTGTTCAGATGATGAAAAAATTCCCAAAAGTGACTGTTCTTGGTCGACCAACCATGGGAATCTTGGACTACTCTAACGTTTGTAGGGCTTTCCTAGGTGACTATCAACTAGTATTTCCTACCTCAAGAAGTTTAGCCATCGATTTTGGTCAAGGGATGACAGATAAAGGAGTTGCACCAGATATTTTAATCCCTTTTACCCCTCAACATCTTTTTCAAGATATTGATTTAGAAGTGTGTTTGAAATTGTTGAAATAAGCATCTAAATTCTCAAAAAATAAGATTTTAATAATTTTTGTTTGTAACCGTTTTAATTAGCATAAAAATAGTTTTTAATCTTGTATAATTACTGTACAGTTATAAGACAAAATGCTAGAATACGGGTGAGAAAGGAGGAGAAACAAACGGGTTAACTATCATTTTGTAATAATTTATTAGAATATTTTAATAAAGTTTTGTTATGGAATAAGAGGAGGATAGAACACATGAAAACATTTAGTCATTCAAGGCCTAGTGGTCTTCATAAATCTATATTCAAAAACTGTCTTATTGGCTTAGTCACTGTTTTAGTTACTCTAATCATTTCTGCTTTCTCACCAAACGCACCAATCATCGGTGAACCGATGACTGTTCATGCTGAAACAACATTTGAACAATTTTCACTTGATGATACTATGCTATCCATTGGAGAGAAAACAACTCTTCACATCACTTTTACTGACAAAGTTGTTGGTCTAGAACCATCTGACTTTAAAACGATGGGCGTTTCTCTCAATAATCTTTCTTCTGTTGATGGTGGAAAGACCTGGACAGCAAATATTGTTCCTATCTATGATTATAGCGGGGAAGGGAAAATTACGTTATTGTCTGGTAGCTATTATAATGGTGTTGACGGTACTCAAGGAAGTAGTAACCTCGTCCAGTTTGTTGTTGACACGATAGCACCCCTTTCACCTACTATCTCTTTTGAAGATCCAGGCGCTGACGGTGTTTATAATCACGCAGAAGTTGGTCCTGATGGTACAATCACAGCATGGGTTACTGTTCCAACTGGTACAGAAGTTGGTGATGTTTTGATGATTAATGGTATGTCTTATACCGTTACTCAAGATATTCTTCAAAATGGTCAAGAAGTAGAAATGGCTCCAGCTACTACCATTTCTGCCTACATCATTGATAAAGCAGGCAATGAAGGACAAGTAGCGGTAGGTACAGCTGCTCCATATGACACTTCACGACCAAATAATTCGACCACACAACTAATGAT
>NZ_JAENBP010000007.1 GCF_016481285.1 Streptococcus zalophi | reverse complement strand
AAGTAGTTGGGGGTTGCCCCCTGTGAGATAGGGTAGTTGCTTAGCTAGTATCCGGCATAGCTCAGTTGGTAGTAGCGCATGACTGTTAATCATGATGTCGTAGGTTCGAGTCCTACTGCCGGAGTATCTCAACTAGCGTGAGCTAGTTTTTTTATTGTCTTTGTTTCTAGCTCGGTTGATTCTTCAATCTTTTTGTGATATTATTAGTTAGCAATGAAATTAACTGGTTAAGCATAAAGGAGAATTCTATGAAACATTTATCACAGAGTATTGATAAAGCGATTAATAAAATTTTATTATTTTCAGAGAATCAACATGAGTTATTACTTGGATCTTGTCAAAGTGATATTAAATTAACCAATACACAAGAGCATATTTTAATGCTTTTAGCAGATGAACAATTGACAAATTCTGATTTAGCCATTAGATTAAAGATTAGTCAAGCTGCAGTAACTAAGGCTATTAAAGGTTTGGTAAAACAAGGGATGTTAGCTTCTTCAAAAAATAAAGAAGATGCAAGAATTACCTATTTTGAGTTAACTGAGTTGGCTAAACCTATTGCAGTTGAACATCAGCTTCACCATAACAAGACGTTATCTTTTTATGACCATTTGTTAGAGGAATTTTCAGCAGATGAACAACTGGTGATTGAAAAATTTTTAGATCAGTTGTCTGACACATTAGAAAGAGAAAAATGAGATATATTACAGTTAAGAATTTGGCTTTTCAATATGATGCTGAGCCAGTTTTGGAGGATATTAATTATCATTTAGATAGTGGGGAATTTGTTACCTTAACTGGTGAAAATGGTGCTGCCAAATCAACATTGATTAAGGCTACCTTAGGTATTTTAAAACCAAAAATTGGTACAGTTGAGCTTTCTAAAGTTAATAAAGATGGCAAAAAACTGAGAATTGCCTATTTACCTCAACAAATTGCGAGTTTTAATGCTGGTTTTCCAAGTACTGTTTATGAATTTGTCAAATCAGGTCGCTACCCTAGGGAGGGTTGGTTTAGAAGACTTAATGCTCATGATGAAGAACATATTAAAGTCAGTTTAGAGTCAGTTGGCATGTGGGAAAATCGTCACAAAGCTATAGGTAGTTTGAGTGGTGGTCAAAAACAAAGAGCAGTGATTGCTAGAATGTTTGCTAGTGATCCAGATATTTTTATTTTAGACGAACCAACTACGGGAATGGATATAGGTACAGTTGAAACTTTTTATGAGCTGATGCACCATAGCTCGCATCAACACGGTAAAGCGGTGTTGATGATTACGCATGATCCTGAAGAAGTTAGAAAGTATTCGGATAGAAATATTCATCTCGTGAGAAATCAAAATTTACCTTGGCGTTGTTTTAACGTTCATAGTGATAATCAGGGGGTAGAACAAAATGCTTGAGATATTATCCTATGACTTTATGCAAAGAGCCTTTCTTGCTGTTATCGCCATCAGTATTTTTTCACCTATTTTGGGTATTTTTTTAATTCTTCGTCGTCAAAGTTTGATGAGTGATACACTAAGCCATGTTTCTTTGGCAGGTGTTGCCTTAGGTGTATTCATTGGTATTTCACCAACCTGGACAACTATTTTAGTGGTTAGTTTGGCAGCCATTGTTTTAGAATATTTGCGGACTGTTTATCGCCATTACATGGAAATCTCTACAGCTATTTTGATGTCTTTTGGTTTAGCTATTTCACTGATTATTATTAGTAAAGCTAATAATTCTAATGGTGTTGGTTTGGAACAATATTTGTTTGGTTCTATCATAACGATTACGGCAGAACAAGTTGTTGCATTATTTACCATTGCTTTAGTAGTTTTAATGTTAACCATCTTATTTATTAGACCAATGTATATTTTGACGTTTAATGAAGAGACAGCTTTTGTTGATGGTTTACCTGTTAGATTAATGTCAATTTGTTTTAATTTGGTTACAGGTGTGGCTATTTCTCTTATGATTCCAGCTGCTGGAGCCCTCTTAGTTTCAACGATTATGGTTTTACCAGCTAGTATTGCTATGAGAATTGGTAAGAGTTTTAAAGCAGTCATTACTTACGGGATTTTAATTGGTTTCTTTGGTATGGTACTTGGTATTTTTATTTCATTTTGGGCTAAAACTCCAGCGAGTGCAACCATTACCATTATCTTTATCATCATGTTTTTAGTGGTTAGTATTATTAGAGTCATTGCTAAACTTATAAGAAAATAATGAAAATAAAAACCAGTTTAAGGCTTTAACCTTAAGCTGGTTTTCTTATTTTGTTTTAGTAGGTTAGAACGAAGTATTTTTTCTTACCGCGTCTAATAACTGTTAGCTCACCATCAATTTTATCTACATCTGAAAGAATGTAATTGACGTCTTGTACTCTGTCACCATTGATATAAATGGCACCATTAGTAACGTCTTCACGTGCTTGACGTTTTGAGGTCACAACATTAGCTGTCACGAGTAAATCGACAATGTTTAGGTTGTCTTCTTTTGTCACGTGATAGTTTGGTACGTTATTTAGACCTTGTTTTAACTCGTTAGCTGATAGGTTCTTAATGTTCCCTGCAAAGAGTTGTTCGGTAATATTAATAGCTTTGTCAAAAGCTTCTTTACCATGAACAAGAGTTACTACTTCCTTAGCTAAGATTTTTTGAGCTAAACGTTTGTGTGGTTCTTGTTCAAATGCTACTCTAATCTCTTCAATTTCTTCAAGAGATAAGAAAGTAAAGATTTTAAGGAAACGAACAGCGTCATCATCCATTGTATTGACAAAGTATTGGTACATTTCGTATGGTGACGTTTTGTTGGCATCAAGCCAGATAGCATTGCCTTCTGACTTACCCAATTTTTTACCTGAAGAATCGGTAATTAAAGGAACAGTAATGACGTGACCTTGTTTGTTGGCTTTCCGTCTCAAAAGTTCTGTTCCAGCAGTCATGTTGCCCCATTGGTCACTCCCTCCAACTTGTAGAGTGACATTGTGAGTACGATTCAGTTCGTAGAAGTCATAGCCCTGCATGATTTGGTAGGCAAATTCGGTATAAGAAATCCCTGTTTCAATGCGTTTTTTAACGGATTCTTTACTCATCATGTAGTTGACGGTGAAGTATTTTCCAATATCTCTAAGAAAATCAATAAAACTGATAGATTGGAACCAGTCATAGTTATTGACCATTTCAGCTTTATTGTCACCATGTTCAAAATCTAGAAAGCGAGCTAGCTGTTTTTGAATACTCTGACTCCAATTTTCTACGGTTTCTTTGGTTTGAAGGCTTCTTTCACTATCTTTAAATGATGGATCACCAATCAATCCAGTCGCACCACCAACCAAGGCATAAGGTTTATGGCCTGCTAATTGCAAATGACGAATCACGATAATGGGAACCAAGTGCCCTAAATGAAGGCTATCGGCTGTTGGGTCATAACCAGAATAAAGAGCAAGGGGTCCTTCAGCTAGTTGTTTTTCTAAGGCTTCTTCATCAGTTGTTTGAAAAATCAAACCACGTTCTTTTAATTCTTTGAAAATAGTCATTATCTTACTCTCCATTATTTATAATCTTACTGGTCATTATAACAAAAAGAAGGGTTTCTATGCAAGTCTTGTTAAATTTTGTTATAATATGGGATGAGGTATTTTTATGAAACAATCAGATAAAGATAATTTAAAAGATATAATTACTAAAAAAACACAATCCTTAAAAAATAAAATGAGTGGCAAAAAAACTTCTAAATCTCCTCAATTAAGCATGATGGATATTGGCTCAGTTTTTCTTAGAACTTTGAAGTTGATGTCTGATTTTTTCTATGTTATCGTGCTGCTTTTTGCTTTCTTAGGTATGGGGATTGGTTTTGGCTATTTTGCAAGTCAAATTGATGATGTTGAGATTCCTGATAGAGAAACTTTAATTGCTGACGTCAGTAGCTTGACTAGTATTTCAAGGATGACTTTTTCAGATGATTCACTGATTTCAACCATTAACACCGATTTATTAAGAACACCTGTTGGTAGTGATGCTATTTCTGATAATATCAAAAATGCTATTATTGCTACTGAGGATGAAAATTTTATGACCCACAAAGGTGTGGTTCCTAAAGCAGTTTTTCGTGCGACTTTGACTTCTGTTTTAGGAGTAGGTGAAACAAGTGGTGGATCGACTTTGACACAACAATTACTAAAACAACAAGTGTTAGGTGATGATCCAACCTTTAAACGTAAAGCAAAAGAAATTATTTATGCCTTGTCACTTGAGCGTTATATGGATAAGGATGAAATATTAACGAAATATCTTAATGTGTCGCCGTTTGGTCGCAATAACAAAGGACAAAATATTGCAGGAATTGAAGAAGCTGCTCAAGGTATCTTTGGTGTTTCTGCCAAAGATTTAACCATCCCTCAGTCAGCTTTCTTAGCTGGTTTACCTCAAAGTCCTATTGTTTATTCTCCTTACACATCAACGGGTGAATTTAAAACAGAAGAAGATATGGCTATTGGTCTTAAAAGAGCTCAAAATGTTTTATACAGTATGTATCGAACAGGGCAACTATCAAAAGCAGATTATGAGAGTTACAAGGCTTATGATTTGAAACAAGATTTTAGACAGCCAGAAGCTATTATTGAGGACAATCATGATTATCTTTACTACACCGTATTAGCTGAAGCTAAAGATATTATGTATGATTATTTAGTTAAAAAAGATGGTGTTTCTGAACAGGACTTAAAAAATGATGACACTAAACAAGCCTATGAGGAAAAAGCTTTAAAAGCTATTCAACTTGGAGGCTATACTATCCAAACAACTATCAATAAAACAGTTCACAATGCCATGCAAGATGCTGCGAGAAATTATGGTGGGCTTTTAGATGATGGGACCGGCCAAGTTCAAATGGGAAATGTCCTCTTGGATAATAGAACGGGTGCTGTTATTGGTTTTATTGGTGGTCGTGATTATAATACCAATCAAAACAACCATGCTTTTGATACCTATAGATCACCAGGTTCAAGTATTAAGCCAATTCTTGCCTATGGTCCGGCTATTGATCAAGGATTGATGGGTAGTGCTAGTATTTTATCAAATTATCCAACAACCTTTTCAAGTGGTCAAAAGATTATGCATGGTGTCGATGAGGGAACAAGCATGGTAACCCTTCAAGAAGCTCTTAACACGTCTTGGAATATTCCAGCCTTTTGGACTTATCAAATGCTTCTTAGAGAAGGTGTTGACGTCAAAGGTTATATGGAAAAGATGGGTTACTCAATTCCTTATTATGATATAGAGAGCTTACCTTTAGGTGGTGGGATTGAAACTTCTGTTGTTCAACAAACAAATGCCTATCAAGCAATTGCTAATAATGGGGTTTTCCTCAAAGAGTACATTGTTTCAAAAATTACTGATGCAGATGGTAATGTGATTTATGAACATCAGCCAGAACCAATACAGGTATATTCTAAAGCAACTGCAAATATTATGACATCACTCCTACGTGGGCCGATCAGTTCAGGAACAACAACAACCTTTGCTTCAAGATTGAGTGGTTTAAATGGTAATCTTTTAGGAGTTGATTGGATTGGTAAAACAGGAACAACCAATGAAACGTCTGATGTTTGGTTAATGTTATCAACACCTTCGGTTTCTCTAGGTTCTTGGGCTGGACACGATGATAACAGTTCTTTAGCTGCCTTAACAGGATATAATAATCATGCTAATTATGTCGCTCATCTTGTGACAGCTATTAATAGTGCTGACCCTAATATTTTAGGATCAGCAGAGAAATTTACAATGGATCCTAGTGTTATTAGCGCCTCTGTTTTAAACTCGACAGGATTAAAACCTGGGTCTGTTTCTCTTAATGGTAGAACCATCAATGTGGGGGGTTCAACTACAACAAGTTTATGGGCTAAAAATGGTCCAGGGGTAACAACTTATAAATTTGCTATTGGTGGAACAGATAATGACTACGCTAAAGCTTGGGCAAAAATTGTCGATAGCAACCCTCAGCCAACACCAAAACCAAAAGAAGAAAAAACAACAAAAGAAGAAAAACCACAAACAGAAGAAGATGATAATGCTAATAATAATGGTAATGATAATGATAATCATGAGCCGTAATAAGTCATCTTATACCTATTAAAAAGTATAAAAAAACTTGCTTTTTAAAAGAAAATAGGGTAAAATGAGAAATGAATTTGTCGTCTGTTTTAGTTGAAATATTGTCCAACTAAGACTTACAGCAGTTAAATCACACTATTAGTCAGATTTAGCTGCTCTTTTTGTGCCCATTTTTAGGATTTTTATGAATTGTAATCTATTCTTAAATTTTCTAAAAATTCAAAAAGGACTATTATTTTGTTGACACTTGCTTGTTTAACAAGCCTATTAGAAAAAAGGAGTTGAAAACTTGGCAGGACATGAAGTTCAATACGGAAAACACCGTACACGTCGTAGCTTTTCAAGAATCAAAGAAGTTCTTGATTTACCAAATTTGATTGAAATTCAAACAGATTCATTTCAAGATTTTCTTGATCATGGGTTAAAGGAAGTTTTTGAGGATGTTCTTCCAGTATCTAACTTTACAGATACGATGGAACTAGAATTTTTAGGTTATGAAATTAAAGAGCCTAAATACACTTTAGAAGAGGCGCGTGCCCATGATGCTCACTATTCAGCGCCTATCTTTGTGACATTTCGCCTAGTCAATAAAGAAACTGGTGAAATCAAAACACAAGAGGTCTTCTTTGGCGATTTCCCGCTAATGACTGAAATGGGAACATTTATCATTAACGGAGCTGAAAGAATTATTGTTAGTCAGTTGGTCAGATCACCAGGTGTTTACTTTAATGATAAAGTTGATAAAAATGGTAAAGTTGGCTATGGTTCAACCGTTATTCCTAATCGCGGGGCATGGTTGGAACTCGAAACTGACTCAAAAGATATTGCCTACACTAGAATTGACCGTACACGTAAAATTCCATTTACAACACTGATTCGTGCGCTAGGATTCTCTGGCGATGATGAAATCATTGATATTTTTGGTGATGGGGATCTGGTTAGAAATACCATTGAAAAAGATATCCATAAAAATCCAAGCGACTCTAGAACAGATGAAGCCTTAAAAGAAATTTATGAGCGTCTTCGTCCGGGTGAACCAAAAACAGCAGAAAGCTCTCGTAGCCTTTTGATTGCCCGTTTCTTTGATTCACGTCGTTATGATTTAGCAGCTGTTGGTCGTTACAAAATCAATAAAAAATTAAATGTTAAAACACGTCTTTTAAATCAAACCATTGCAGAAAACTTAGTAGATGCTGAAACGGGAGAAATTCTTGTTGAAGCTGGAACTGTAATGACACGTGAAGTGATTGATAGCATTTCAGAGCATATCGATGGTGATTTAAATAAATTTGCCTATACACCAAACGACTATGCTGTTCTTGTTGAACCTGTTGTTCTGCAAAAATTTAAGGTTTACTCACCAATTGATCCAGATAGAGTTGTCACTATCGTTGGTAATGCTAATCCAGATGAAAAAATTAGAAATCTAACACCAGCTGATATTCTCGCTGAAATGAGTTATTTCTTAAACCTTTCAGAGGGTCTTGGGAAAGTAGATGATATTGACCACTTGGGTAATCGTCGTATCCGTGCCGTTGGTGAATTGTTAGCCAACCAGTTCCGTATCGGTTTAGCTCGTATGGAACGTAATGTGCGTGAACGTATGAGTGTTCAAGATAATGAAACTCTAACACCGCAACAAATTATTAATATCAGACCCGTTACAGCAGCAATCAAAGAATTCTTTGGTTCTTCTCAGTTATCACAATTCATGGACCAACATAATCCACTTTCTGAATTGTCACACAAACGTCGTCTATCAGCCCTTGGGCCTGGTGGTTTGACCCGTGACCGTGCTGGTTATGAAGTCCGTGACGTTCACTATACTCACTATGGTCGTATGTGTCCGATTGAAACACCTGAAGGACCAAACATTGGTTTGATCAACAACTTGTCATCTTATGGACATTTAAATAAATATGGTTTCATCCAAACACCATACCGTAAAGTTGACAAAGAAACAGGTGTGGTTACTCGTGACATTGAGTGGCTGACAGCTGATGAAGAAGATGAATACACTGTAGCACAAGCAAACTCTATTCTTAACGAAGATGGTACTTTTGCTGAGGAAATCGTTATGGGACGTCATCAAGGTAATAACCAAGAATTCCCAATAAGTGCTGTTGATTATGTAGATGTTTCTCCTAAACAGGTAGTTGCAGTTGCAACAGCGTGTATTCCTTTCCTTGAAAACAACGACTCAAACCGTGCCTTGATGGGTGCCAACATGCAACGTCAAGCTGTACCGTTAATCGATCCAAAAGCACCGCTTGTTGGAACAGGCATGGAATATCAAGCCGCTCATGATTCAGGAGCTGCTGTTATTGCACAAAATGATGGTAAAGTTATCTACTCTGATGCTGATAAAGTAGAAGTTCGTAGAGAAGATGGTGGTCTTGATGTTTATCAAATCACTAAATTCCGTCGTTCTAACTCAGGAACTGCTTATAACCAAAGAACCCTTGTAAAAGTTGGCGATGTCGTTGAAAAAGGAGACTTTATTGCTGATGGGCCATCAATGGAAAATGGTGAAATGGCCTTAGGCCAAAACCCAATTGTTGCCTACATGACATGGGAAGGTTACAACTTTGAGGATGCGGTTATCATGAGTGAGCGTTTGGTCAAAGATGATGTCTATACCTCAGTTCACTTAGAAGAATTTGAAAGTGAAACACGTGATACCAAATTAGGTGCAGAAGAAATCACGAGAGAAATTCCAAACGTTGGTGAAGAAGCTCTTAAAGATCTTGATGAGATGGGAGTTATCCGCATTGGTGCAGAAGTTAAAGAAGGTGACATTCTTGTTGGTAAGGTAACACCAAAAGGTGAAAAAGATTTATCTGCTGAAGAACGTCTCTTGCATGCCATTTTTGGTGATAAGTCTCGTGAAGTTCGTGACACCTCTCTTCGTGTCCCACACGGAGGAGATGGAGTTGTTCGCGATGTACGTATCTTTACACGTGCTAATGGTGATGAACTTCAATCTGGCGTTAATATGTTAGTTCGTGTTTATATCGCACAAAAACGTAAAGTTAAAGTCGGAGATAAAATGGCCGGACGCCACGGGAACAAAGGGGTTGTTTCTCGTATTGTGCCAGTAGAAGATATGCCTTACTTGCCAGATGGTACACCAGTTGATATCATGTTGAATCCTCTAGGGGTGCCGTCACGTATGAATATCGGTCAAGTTATGGAGCTTCACTTAGGTATGGCAGCTCGTACTCTGGGTGTTCATATGGCAACACCAGTCTTTGATGGTGCTACCGCAGAAGATTTGTGGGAAACTGTTAAAGAGGCTGGTATGGATAGCGATGCTAAGACAGTCCTTTATGATGGACGTACTGGTGAGCCTTTTGACAACCGTGTTTCTGTTGGTGTCATGTACATGATTAAACTTCACCACATGGTTGATGATAAATTACACGCACGTTCTGTTGGACCATACTCACTTGTTACCCAACAACCACTTGGTGGTAAAGCACAATTTGGTGGACAACGTTTCGGTGAGATGGAAGTTTGGGCCCTTGAAGCTTATGGTGCTTCACACGTCCTTCAAGAAATCTTGACCTACAAATCTGATGATGTGATTGGTCGTTTGAAAGCTTATGAAGCCATCACAAAGGGAAAACCTATTCCAAAACCAGGTGTTCCAGAATCATTCCGTGTCCTAGTCAAAGAGCTACAATCTCTTGGACTAGATATGAGAGTCCTTGATGAGGATGACAGAGAAGTTGAACTTCGTGATCTTGATGAAGGTGAAGATGATGATGTGATGCACGTTGATGATCTTGAAAAAGCACGTGAAAAACAAGCTCAAGAAGCAGCAGAATTTGCTAGCGAAGAAAAGAAAGTCAGTGACGAAACCTCACTAACTTAAACAATTATTAATCAATGAATATTATTCAATGTTAATATGATGAGAAGTAAAAAAGAAAGGTAATAACTAGTGGTTGACGTAAATCGTTTTAAAAGTATGCAAATCACATTAGCATCACCAAGTAAAGTCCGTTCATGGTCTTATGGTGAAGTTAAAAAACCTGAAACAATCAATTACCGTACCTTAAAACCAGAACGTGAAGGACTATTTGATGAGGTCATCTTTGGTCCTACAAAAGATTGGGAGTGTGCCTGTGGCAAATACAAGCGTATTCGTTACAAAGGGATTGTTTGTGATCGCTGTGGTGTTGAGGTCACTCGTGCCAAAGTGCGTCGTGAACGTATGGGGCATATTGAGTTAAAAGCTCCTGTATCACATATTTGGTATTTTAAAGGTATTCCAAGTCGTATGGGCTTGACACTTGATATGAGTCCACGTTCCTTAGAAGAAATTATTTATTTTGCTGCCTATGTTGTCATCGATCCAAAAGAGACACCATTAGAGCCTAAATCACTCTTGACAGAACGTGAATATCGTGAAAAATTACAAGAGTATGGACATGGTTCATTTATCGCAAAAATGGGTGCTGAAGCTATCCAAGATTTATTGAAACGTGTGGATCTTGATGCAGAAATTGCTGTCCTAAAAGAAGAATTAAAAACAGCATCTGGTCAAAAGCGTATCAAGGCTGTTCGTCGTTTAGATGTTCTTGATGCCTTTAATAAATCAGGTAATAAACCAGAGTGGATGATTTTAAATATCTTACCAGTCATCCCACCTGATCTTCGTCCAATGGTTCAATTGGATGGTGGTCGCTTTGCAGCCAGTGACTTAAATGACCTCTATCGCCGTGTTATCAACCGTAACAACCGTTTAGCACGTCTTTTAGAGCTTAATGCCCCTGGTATCATTGTTCAAAATGAAAAAAGAATGCTCCAAGAAGCTGTTGATGCTTTGATTGATAATGGTCGTCGTGGTCGTCCAATTACTGGACCAGGTAGTCGTCCATTGAAATCCCTAAGCCATATGCTTAAAGGGAAACAAGGGCGCTTCCGTCAAAACCTTCTTGGTA
This sequence comes from Streptococcus zalophi, assembly GCF_016481285.1. Taxonomy (GTDB): domain Bacteria; phylum Bacillota; class Bacilli; order Lactobacillales; family Streptococcaceae; genus Streptococcus; species Streptococcus zalophi. Next base: position 71,450 of record NZ_JAENBP010000007.1, on the reverse strand, counting down.
AACGTGTTGACTTCTCAGGACGTTCAGTTATCGCAGTTGGACCAACACTTAAAATGTATCAATGTGGTGTGCCTCGTGAAATGGCGATTGAATTATTCAAACCATTTGTGATGAGAGAAATCGTTGCCCGCGATTTGGTTCAAAACGTTAAAGCTGCTAAACGCTTAATCGAGCGTGGTGATGAACGTATCTGGGATATTCTTGAAGAAGTGATTAAAGAACACCCTGTTCTTCTTAACCGCGCACCTACCCTCCATAGACTTGGTATTCAAGCCTTTGAACCTGTTCTTATCGATGGTCGTGCCCTTAGACTTCACCCACTTGTTTGTGAGGCCTACAATGCCGACTTTGACGGAGACCAAATGGCAATTCACGTGCCTTTATCAGAAGAGGCACAAGCAGAAGCTCGTCTTTTGATGCTTGCAGCAGAACACATCCTTAATCCTAAGGATGGTAAACCAGTTGTTACCCCATCTCAAGATATGGTTCTTGGTAACTATTACTTGACCATGGAAGATGAAGGCAGAAAAGGCGAAGGCATGATCTTTAAAGATCGTGATGAAGCTGTTATGGCCCTTCAAAATGGTTATGTCCATCTTCATAGTCGTGTTGGGATTGCTGTTGATAGCATGACTGACAAGCCTTGGAGTGATAACCAAAAACATAAAATCATGGTAACAACAGTTGGTAAAATCTTATTTAACGATATTATGCCTGCTGACTTACCATATTTACAAGAACCTAACAATGTTAACTTATCAGAAGGAACACCTGATAAGTATTTCTTAGAACTTGGTGCAGATGTAAAAGAAACCATTAAAGCTCTTCCTTTAAATGAACCATTCAAGAAGAAAAATCTTGGAAATATCATTGCTGAAATCTTTAAACGTTTTAGAACAACAGAAACCTCTGCTTTCCTTGATAGATTAAAAGACTTAGGTTACTACCACTCAACCTTGGCTGGATTAACAGTAGGTATCTCTGATATTCCTGTTATCGATAATAAACAAGAGATTATTGATGCTGCCCATGCCAAAGTTGAATCAATTAATAAAGCCTTCCGTCGTGGTTTGATGACTGATGATGATCGTTATGAAGCAGTTACTACAACATGGCGTGAAGCGAAAGAAGCCTTAGAACGTCGTTTAATTGAAACACAAGATCCTAAGAACCCTATCGTTATGATGATGGACTCAGGAGCGCGTGGTAATATTTCAAACTTCTCTCAACTTGCGGGGATGCGTGGTTTGATGGCGGCACCTAACGGTCGTATCATGGAACTTCCAATTCTATCTAACTTCCGTGAAGGTCTCTCAGTACTTGAGATGTTCTTCTCAACACACGGTGCTAGAAAAGGGATGACCGATACAGCCCTTAAAACTGCTGACTCAGGTTACTTGACTCGTCGTCTTGTTGATGTTGCCCAAGATGTGATTATTCGCGAGGATGACTGTGGGACTGACCGTGGTTTGATTATCACTGCTATCACAGATGATAGAGAAGTGACTGAAACTCTTGAAGAACGCCTGCAAGGACGTTACTCTAAGAAATCTGTTAAACATCCTGAAACTGGTGAAATCTTAATCGGTGCAAATCAATTAATCACAGAAGACATTGCTGCTAAAATTGTTAATGCCGGTGTTGAGGAAGTGACTATTCGCTCAGTCTTTACATGTAATACTCGTCACGGTGTGTGTCGTCATTGTTATGGTATTAATCTAGCAACTGGTGATGCGGTTGAAGTTGGTGAAGCTGTTGGTACAATCGCTGCCCAATCAATCGGTGAGCCTGGTACTCAGTTAACCATGCGTACCTTCCATACAGGTGGTGTGGCTTCAAATACCGATATCACTCAAGGTTTACCACGTATTCAAGAAATCTTTGAAGCACGTAATCCTAAGGGTGAGGCTGTTATTACTGAAGTTAAGGGTGAAATTGTTGATATCGAAGAAGATGCTTCAACCCGCACCAAGAAAGTCTTTGTTAAAGGTGAAACTGGTGATGGAGAGTATGTTGTTCCGTTTACAGCTCGTCTAAAAGTTGCCATTGGTGATACTGTTCTTCGTGGACAAGCCTTAACAGAAGGGTCTATCCAACCTAAACACTTACTTGAAGTTCGTGATACTTTATCTGTTGAGACTTATCTCTTAGCAGAAGTTCAAAAAGTATACCGTAGCCAAGGGGTTGAAATCGGAGATAAACATATCGAGGTGATGGTTCGTCAAATGCTTCGTAAGGTTCGTATTATGGATCCAGGAGACACTGACTTATTACCTGGTACTTTGATGGATATTTCTGACTTTACAGATGCTAATAAGGAAATTGTAATCGCTGGTGGTATTCCTGCAACAAGCCGTCCTGTCTTAATGGGAATTACCAAAGCTTCCTTAGAAACCAATTCCTTCTTATCTGCCGCTTCCTTCCAAGAAACAACTCGTGTCTTAACAGATGCTGCTATCCGTGGTAAGAAAGACCATCTTCTTGGACTTAAAGAAAATGTTATTATTGGTAAGATTATTCCAGCTGGTACTGGTATGGCAAGATATCGTCATATTGAACCTCAAGCTATTAATGAAGTGGAAATAACAGAAAATATTACTAGTGAAGAAACAGTGGAAGTTACTGAATAATGAGAGAGATTCGCATTTTGCGAGTCTTTTTCATTACCCTTATGAGCAAATCCTTTCGTTAATCAGACACATTACTATATAATGTCTTTATAAGGAAGTGGAACTATGTATCAAGTAATTGAGATTTATGGCGATTTTGAACCGTGGTGGTTTTTAGAAGATTGGAAAGATGACATCGTATCAGAAACGACGTTTTCTACTTTTAAAGAAGCTCTCGCTTTTTATACAAAGAAGTGGGAAGAGTTTAAAAAGACTTTTCCAAGCTTCCAAAGTAGAAGTGATTTTATGGCAGCTTTTTGGGATGATGAAGAAAAGAGATGGTGTGTTGACTGTGATGAAGACCTTCAGCAATACCACTCGCTTTTATTATTAAAAGATGACCAAATAATACCTGAAACGCTTCATGATGAAAAATTTAATTTAGGTAATCAAGTAACAACACCGCCATCATGTTCTCTTAATTTTTAAGACAATAAGTCTGTTATTATTGTCTTATAAGTATTATTTATTATTAAAAACACCTATTCTTGTCGACAATTGACTAGAATAGGCTTTTTTATTGTCAAAAACTCATTCATTTTAACATTAGTCTTACGAATAACAAGATGAAGGGGAAGATAATGATACAAGAAATAGGAAAAAACATTATTAAACAAGCTGTTGAAAAACAGGCTCAGGATATCTATCTCATTCCTAAAAGTAACCAGTATGAGTTATACATGAGGATAAAAGATGATAGAAAATGGATAGCTTCTTATCCCTATGAAGAAATGGCGGGTTTGATTAGTCACTTTAAGTTTGTTTCAGGGATGAATGTTGGTGAAAAACGGCGCAGTCAACTTGGTGCTTGTGACTATCTTTATGCTGATAATGCCTCTATTTCATTAAGACTATCAAGTGTTAGTGATTATAAAGGGTTAGAAAGTCTAGTCATCCGCCTTTTATTTGAAAAGCAAGAAAATTTAGAGTTTTGGTTTGATGGTGACAAACAGATGCTTAAGGAAACGTATGTTCGAGGTCTTTATCTTTTTTCAGGACCAGTCGGAAGTGGCAAAACCACTCTCATGTATCATTTGATTAGAGAAAAATTTCCAGATAAACAAATCATGACGATTGAAGATCCGGTTGAGATGAAACAAGAAAACATGCTTCAACTTCAGATTAATAATAGTATTGAGATGACTTATGAACGTCTCATCAAATTATCACTAAGGCATAGACCCGATGTGTTAATTATTGGTGAAATTAGAGACACTGAGACTGCAAGAGCGGTTATTAGAGCTAGTCTTACGGGTGTTATCATTTTTTCAACCCTGCATGCTAAAAGTATTCCTGGGGTTTATCATCGTTTATTAGAATTGGGGATTACAAAAAAAGAATTAGCCAACACGCTTAATGGTGTTGCTTATCAAAGGCTAATAGCAGGAGGAGCGCTTATTGATTTTGCCAAAGAAAACTACCAAAACTATTCCCAAAATCAATGGAATAAACGGCTTAAAACACTTTTTACAGATGGACATATCACTAAGGAGCAAAAAGAAGCCGAAGAGATTATCACTTAAACAGCAAAAAAAGATTGTTCAATTATTTAACAATCTTTATGCGAGTGGCTTCACACTATCAGAGACCATTACTTTCTTGGAGCGAAGCCATATGTTAAAAAAGCCGATTACCAATCAAATGAAAGCAGGTTTACTTAGTGGATTAAGCCTATCACATATTTTTTCTTCGATTGGCTTTTCTGATAATGTTGTGACGCAAATAGCACTAGCTGATAGTCATGGCAACGTTCAAAAAAGTCTAAGTAAGATTGATGCTTATCTTGAAAATATTATTCTCGTAAAGAAAAAACTGATTGAAGTGGCCACTTATCCCATGGTATTACTGGGATTTATGATGTTAATCATGATGGGCCTCAAAAATTATATGTTGCTTGATGTTGAAAATGGTAATCTAGCAACCAGGATAATTTCACAGTTTCCAAACGTTTTCTTTGCTGTTTTACTTATCCTTATAGGATTAATCATTGTAGGTTATGGTCTGTCTCATCGTCTTGGGAAAATGAAACTTTATCGCTTTCTTAGTCGAATTCCTTTTTTAGGTGGTTTTATCCAGTGCTACTTAAGTGCCCTTTTTGCTCGTGAATGGGGAAATCTAATTGGTCAAGGCATTGAGCTTTCTGTTGTTGTCAAATTGATGCAAGAACAAAAATCACTATTGTTTCAAGAAATCGGTCAGGAACTAGAGAAAGCCTTGTTGTCTGGTATGACTTTTCATGAAAAAATAGCTAGCTATCCTTTTTTTGTCAAGGAACTCAGTTTAATTATTGAATATGGCCAAATCAAATCAAAGCTTGGACTAGAATTAGAGATTTATGCTCAGGAACTTTGGCGCTTATTTTTTAACAAGGTGACAAAAGCAACACAACTGATTCAACCGATTGTCTTTCTCTTTGTAGCTATCGTCATTGTGATGATTTATGCTGCTATGCTCTTACCTATTTATCAAACCTTGGAGGTTTAATTTATGAAAAAAACACTATTGACTGCTTTAAAAAAGAAAACTGTCAAAGCTTTTACATTAATTGAAATGTTAATGGTCTTATTCGTCATTTCGGTCTTGCTTCTACTTTTTGTTCCTAATTTGAATAAGCAAAAAGATAAAATTCAAGAGACAGGGAATGCCGCGATTGTTAAAATTGTTGAAAGTCAAGCAGATCTTTATGAGCTAGGGTCAAATGATACAGCTAGTATTTCCAAATTATTGGCTGATGGTAGCATCACAGAAAAACAAGAAGCAGGCTATAAGGAGTATTATGCTAATCACACAGAAGAAACCCAAAAAGTACCGAATTAAAGCTTTTACATTATTAGAAAGTCTACTGACACTTGCAACAACTAGTTTCTTGGTGCTTAGTTTATTTGCATCAGTATCAACGATTCTCACGCAAATGGAGGAACGATTGTTCTTTTTGAATCTTGAATATCTCTATCAAGACACGCAAAAGCTTAGCCTAGCCTCACAAAAAAAGAGAAGTATCACCTTTAATAATCAAACCGTTTCAACGAATAGAGCTGTTTTAAAGATACCTCAAAGTGTTCATTTAAAAGAAAATCTGATAATAACTTTTAATCAAGCTGGTGGTAATTCATCTTTGAAGAAAATTATCTTTGAAACTGACCATCAGACGATTAGATACCAATTGTATATAGGGAGTGGAAAATATAAAAAAGACATTGAAAGCCTACATTCTCCTTGAAAGTTTGATAGCTTTAGCCTTATTGGTGATGGTGACAACTGTTATTTTAGGAGAACTCAGTAAAGATAGTCAAAGAATCAAAGATAATATTAGACAAGAACAAGTTTTGAATGTGGCAAGTATGGCTGTTCAAACCCATCAAAGTGAACTGACGGTTGATGACGTAACCGTTAGTGTCAAAGAAAGCGGAAATAGTATAAGAGTCTTTCATGAGGGAGAGGAAGTGATGTCAGTTGCTGAAAAATAAGGTGAAAGCTTTTACACTGTTAGAATGTCTTGTTTCGCTTTTAGTCATTGCAGGGAGTTTGACTATTTATCAAGGACTCACAAAAAGCCTTAATAGTCATATCACTCACCTATCCACTCACGATGATGAAGAGTGGTTACTATTTTGTCAGCAATTGCGAAAAGAGTGGGAGGGTAGTCATTTTGAGAAGATAGAAAATCATAAATTATACCTCACTAAAAATCAGAAAACCTTAGCCTTTGGAAAGTACAAAAAAGATGATTTTAGAAAGACAAGTGCGAGTGGTCGTGGCTATCAGCCGATGATTTATCAAGTCAAAGAAGTGGCTATTGAAAAAAGAGAACAAATCGTCACCTTAAGACTAACTTTTAATGATGGGCAAGAAAGGAGTTTTGTCTATGCTTTTAAAGAAAAAAGTTAAGGCAGGTATTCTCATTTATGCGCTACTAATCTCGGCAATTTTTGCCATGCTTTTACAATTTTACTTAGGACGAATTGTTGCCAGTCAAAGACAACACCAAGCCCAAATCAGTCAAAGCCAGTCCTATCTCATGGCACAAATGACAGCTAGAATAGCCAGTAAAGATAAGGGTCAACTCATCTTTAAAGAAGGACAAACAAGCTATGAAAAAACAAAAGAGAACATCTCCATCCAAGTGCAACTAACGAATCAGCAGACTTTTTCCTACACTTTCTTGGCGCCCTCTTTAGAGAGTCATCAAAAAACGAAGTAAGCCACAAAAGGCTTTCTTTTCTTTTATCCTTATTTTTGATATGATTAGACAAGGAGGAAAATATGAATTTCGAGACTATTGAACAAGCCTTTCATCTTATCTGGGAGAACACTCAGGTGCTTTCAAATCAATTGAAGACAAGTCTTTATGATGCTTTAATTGAGCAAAATGGGTATTACATAGAAGGCAAAGAAGAAACACCAGCCATCAAAGAAAATAATAGCAAACTTCACCATTTATCTCTAAGTAAGGAAGAATGGCGCAAAACTTTTGAATACCTCTTTATCAAAATCAATCAATATGAAAAACTGCAGACCAACCACCAATTTACACCAGATGCTATTGGTTTTTTGATTTTGTTTTTAATGGAAACACTGACAGCTGATAAGCCATTAACGGTGATAGAAATGGGAAGTGGGACAGGTAATCTTGCTCAAACCATTGTCACTAATAGTGAGAAAGAACTCACTTACTTGGGAATAGAATTAGATGATTTATTAATCGATTTGGCAGCCAGTATCTCTGAAATTATCGATTCATCAGTGAGCTTTTTCCAAGCGGATGCCGTTCGTCCTCATATCTTAAAAGAAAGTGATGTGATTATCAGTGATTTACCAGTAGGCTATTATCCTAATGATGCTATTGCTTCAAGGTATCAAGTGGCAGCCAAAGAAGGTCATACCTATGCTCATCATTTGATGATGGAACAAGCTGTTAAATACCTTAAAGAAGATGGCGTTGCTATTTTTTTAGCACCCGTTAATCTTTTGACGAGTGAGCAGAGCGATTCTTTAAAACATTGGTTGGTGGATGCGGTGGATTTGTTAGGGGTCATCACCCTACCAGAAAATCTTTTTGGCAGTAAAGCAAATGCCAAATCACTCTTTCTCATGAAAAAGAATTCACACCAAAGCATTGAAACATTTGTTTACCCAATTTCGGATTTGCAAAACAAGGAAAATCTTGTTGATTTTATGGAAAATTTCAAAAAATGGGTTAAAGACCATTACAATTAAGCTAAATTTTGCTATAATGGAACAATAGAAAGAAAGGCTATATTGAGGTGAATTATGTCAAAAACTATTGCAATTAACGCTGGAAGTTCAAGTCTTAAGTGGCAACTTTATAGAATGCCTGAAGAAGAGGTATTGGCAAAAGGGGCTATCGAAAGAATTGGTAAATCAGATGCTATCTCTACTGTGAAATATGGAGATAATAAAGAAGAAGAGATTCTTGAAATTCTTGACCATACAGCAGCGGTTGAATTACTACTTGCTGATCTTAAAAAACATGGCATTATCCAAGAATTTGAAGAGATTACCGGCGTTGGCCATCGTGTTGTGGCTGGTGGAGAAGACTTTAGCGATTCTGTTATTTTAGATGATTCAGCGATTGAAAAAGTGGCTGAACTTGCTAAATTAGCACCTCTTCACAATGGGGCAGCTGCAGATGGGATGAGAGCTTTTAAGAAATTATTGCCAAACATCACAAGTGTAGCCGTTTTTGATACCGCTTATCACTCAAGCATGCCTGAGTTAGCTTACCGCTACCCAATTGCTGAAAAATACTACACAGACTACAAAGTTCGTAAATACGGAGCACACGGAACCAGTCATTTCTACGTTTCAAGAGAAGCAGCAAGACTTTTAGGTAAACCTGTTGAAGAGTTGAAAATCATTACGGCTCACATCGGAAACGGTGTTTCCATCACCGCTAACTTATATGGTAAGAGTGTTGATACTTCAATGGGCTTCACACCACTTGCTGGACCAATGATGGGAACACGTTCTGGTGATATCGACCCAGCCATCATTCCTTACTTGGTCAATGAAGTGCCAGAATTAAAAGATGCTGCAGCTGTTGTTAATATGCTTAACAAAGAGTCAGGTCTTGCTGGTGTTTCTGCCCTTTCAAATGACATGCGTGACATTGAAAATGCCAAAGAAAATGGTAATGAAAAAGCAACCCTTGCTTACGAGATGTTTGTTGATCGCATTAAGAAATTCATCGGTCAATACCTAGCTGTTTTAAACGGAGCAGATGCCATTGTCTTTACCGCTGGTATGGGTGAAAATGGCACAGAAATGCGCCAAGATATCATTGATGGCCTCTCATGGTTTGGTTTAGAACTTGACCCAGAAAAGAACGTCTTTGGCTATAAAGGTATTATTTCTAGCGAGAATTCTCGTGTGGCTATCTTGTCAGTACCAACTGATGAAGAATTGATGATTACACGTGATGTGGAACGCTTGAAAAATCAAAGCAAATAAGAAAATAAAAAGAAGTCGTTAGGGAACTAACGGCTTTTTTGATGATGTTAAAAAGCATAAATACCCGTATAAAACGCGCTTAAAAAGCTATTTTATGGATAATCATACTGTTTAAAGAGATAATTGACTTATTGGACGCTTCTCTTGAATCTAGATTGTACAACGGAATCTTTTCAAATGAAAAGCAAACAAATCTTGAAATATCATCAGAGAAAACGCTCTAAATATGATATAATATAAAAAAGTATAAAGATACGGAAAGAAGCAGTTATGTCCAAAACAACAAAGGAACTTGAAATTGAAAAGCGTTTGATTGAACAGCTCATCACTGGTGATAGTCAGTGGTCTTATCGTCCAGATTTAAGAACAGAAGATTCTCTTTGGGAGAATTTTTTTCAAAAACTGGAACAAAATAACCTGGCTATTCTTGGTGAGAACCTACTGACTGAACAAGAAAAAGAGCAAATCAAGGTGCAGTTGACCTTTACCAATTACTATGAGGCTGCTAAATGGCTGGCTGGGGAAAATGGTATCGCTAAGGTACAGGTGCAAAGAGAAGATGCGACGCTTGGTACCATTCGTTTAGCAGTCATTTGGCGTGATAATGTCGCTGGTGGGAAATCTTCTTATGAGGTGGTCAATCAAGTGGAAAGACCAAAGGTTAATCCTTCTGATAAAGATAGACGTCTTGATGTGACGCTACTCATCAATGGTCTTCCCATGATTCATATCGAGTTGAAAAATCATCAACATCCTTTCATGGATGCCTTTCATCAAATCAGAAAGTATGAACGAGAAAACAAACTCAAAGGCATTTATTCAAGTCTTCAAATGTTTGTCGTGTCTAATGTCACTGACACACGCTATATCGCTGCGGCCAAAGAAAGCAAACTCAACGACCAATTTTTAACCAAGTGGGTAGATACCGACAATCGACCTATCATCAATTTGTTTGACTTTGCTGATGAGGTGTTACGGATTCCCCGTGCCCATCAGATGGTGATGCAGTATTCAGTGATTGATGACGCCAAAAAGGCCTTAATCCTTTTAAGACCCTATCAAGTGCATGCGATTGAAGCGGTACAAGAAGCTAGCTATCAAGGCAAGTCTGGTTATGTCTGGCACACCACTGGTTCTGGTAAGACTTTGACCTCTTATAAGGTAGCAAGAAATTTACTGCAAATCAACTCTATCAATAAAACGATTTTTGTCGTGGATAGACGTGACCTTGACCAGCAAACGACCTCAAGCTTTTTATCCTATGCTCAAAACGACACAATTGCTATTGATGAGACGGATAATACTAAAGAATTGGTGCAACGGCTCTTTAGTGATGAAAAAACAGTTCTTGTCACCACTATCCAAAAACTAGAAGCCATGCAACGTAAGGTTGATGACGGGAAATATCAGCGTGAAGCTGAAAAGATTAGGAATTTACGAGTGGCTTTTGTTGTCGATGAGTGTCACAGGGCAGTTAGTCCTCTTGCTCAGAGAAAACTGGCGACCTTCTTTAAGCGATCTTTGTGGTATGGTTTTACAGGCACTCCTATTTTTAGTGAGAACAAGCGTCAGGCGCTGGGTGATTTACCACAAACAACCGAACAGCTTTATGGGGATAAACTCCATGAATATACGGTTAGAAATGCCATTCATGATAAGGCTGTTCTAGGCTTTAAAGTCGAGTATGTCAACACCATTCATAGTGATCAAATTGAGAGCGAAGACGATATTCTTGACCATTACTATGAAAATGAAGAGCACATGCTTCAGGTGATTGATTATATCATCAATAAATCAAGAAGCAAATTGGGTTTTCAAAAAGGTGTCGGAAAGACCTACAATGCGATTTTGACAGTCAAATCGATTACCATTGCTCAACACTATTATGATTTGATTCAAGCCGTTAAGCGTGGGGAGAAAAGCGTTCAGATTTCTAATCAGGTCAAAAAAGTTTTACCTGACTTTCCTAAGGTGGCCATCACCTACTCCGTCACAGAAAACGAAGAAAGTTCTATTGATCATCAAGAAAAGATGCAGGACTCGATTAGTGATTACAATCAAGAATTTGACACGCATTTTAGTCTGGCTGACTTACGAGGTTTTAACACTGATGTCAATAATCGCTTGGCGAGAAAACGTGATATCTATCAGCATCGCAGTGAACAGTTGGATTTGGTGATTGTGGTTAATCGCCTCTTAACTGGTTTTGATGCGCCTTGTCTGTCAACCCTCTTTATTGATAGACCGCCCATGTCGCCTCAAGATATCATCCAATCCTTTAGTCGCACCAATCGTATCTTTGATAGCAAAAAACACTATGGTCAGATTGTGACCTTCCAAAGACCAGAACACTACAAGGAAAGAGTGGATGATGCCATCAGACTCTACTCAAATAGTAAAGAAGGTAGTTCTGATATCCTGGCACCTGAGTGGAAAGACGCCAAAGCTACTTTTGATGAAAAATTAGCTATTTTTCAAGCAGAATTGACGGATAATCCTGATGTTGCAACAGACATTGAAGCAGCAAGTACTAGTTATCTGAAAACTTTTGCTAAAAACTACCAAGCCTTTGATAGAGCCTTTGCTGCCATTCAAGTATATTTTGAATATGATGAAGATAGTATTTACCAAGAAAAAAACTTGACCCAAGAGATTTTGGAAAACTACCAAGGCATTTATCAAAATGTCTTAGCAGAACTGAAACGTCGTGCCGACAATGGTGATGAGGATGAAGACGATGTTCTTGTTGATATCATGTATGAATTAGAGTCTGTCCACATCGATGAAATTAATTACGAGTACATCATTAGCCTTATCCAATCCTTCATCCCAGAAAGTGATGACGACACTAAAGAGATGACACCAAAAGAGATTGAAGCGATTGATGGCTATATCGACAATCTAGGAAAGACAAATAAAGGATTAGCTGATTTAATCTCGAACCTATGGTATCAAATCCAGATGGATCCAGAGAGCTATCGTGGTCAATCGGTTAACAATATCTTGCAACAAATGATTGATGAAGTGATTACAAAAGAAGTAACACAGCTGGCAAGAAAATGGTATATCGGTTTTGACGAGCTGATGTACTTGGTAGAACACTACCAAAAGGGCAAAAAACGCCAACTCGGAGAACAAGACCTCAACCAGAGTCAGCGCTATAAAGACTATCAAAATGAAGTCTCTGAACCACTCAACATCTTTAGCTATAAAAACGAAATCAGAAATGATTATATCAGACTGATAGAAGAGGTTATCGAGCCATTGAGAGTGGGGAGGTAGGCGAAAAGATTTATTAAAATATTCTTGGATAATAAAATTTGTAAGAAGGAAAATGTTTATGAAGGAAAAGACTTCTGTTTTTGAAATAAATGAAGAAATAAATGAAATAAAGTTGAATGAAGAAAAAATTTCTAATATTGATGAAATTTTCAAGAATATCATTGGAAATTCTTCTCAATTTTCTCATATAACAATTGATGCAAAAATACAGTCAGAAGATAGTATAGTACGAGAATATTTGAGCAACAAGGATGATTTTTTAATTAATAATTTTGCAGACAAATTACTTGATGCAGAAAAAGTAATGGATGGTAGTAAAAGGAAAAAAAGTATTACCACAGGATATTTGTTTATAAAACAAGAGAGCAATAAATTATCACTTTTAAAATTAGAAAAGACTTCTGTCGCAGATACTAATACTTTTAAACTGGTTGATCAACTTGGAACAGAAAAAAATTACTATAAAGCATGTATTATTAAAAATAAAGATTCTATTCAAGTTATTGATAAAAGTAGAAGAGTTGCAAATTATTGGATTAGAGATTTTCTAGGATTAGAAGAGATTAGGAATAATACAATAGATACTTCTGACCTAATAGATTTATTGGAAAATAAAGAATTATTTAGTGATGAAATAAAACAACATCCTACATTTAAAGAAATATTTCAAGCAACAAGAGATTATATATTTGATAATAATCGTTTTGAAAAAGATGAACTTATTCAAGTATTAAACAATAATAATTTAACGGATATAGACACTTCAGTTCCAAATTTTTCTGAAAATTTTTACAGTCAACAATCTTCCGTATTAAATTTCAGTTTTGATATTGATCCAAAAGTTTTAAAAGATAAATATAAGGCTGAGATTCAAATTTCAGAAGATACTTTTATAAAAACAAATAATTTTGAAAATTTAGTCAGAAGAAATGGTATCACATTTGATGGAAGTTTTATTCAATTACAAGTAGATGTAGATTTTCAAGAAGAAGTTAAAACTAAAATAGGTATAATTGAATGAATTATTTATGGCAAAATCACTCTATAAAGTTCAATAAAGATGATGATTACTGTGAATTTTTAAAAGAAAAGGGTTTTAAATTAGAGGAATCTAATGGTTTTAAAATACTTTATCCTTTACGTGATAGTATTGTATTTGTAGATGATTACATAGAAAAAAATTCTTTTTTTTCAATTATTAATTATATAAAAAAAATTGATTTTCTAAACCCAATTCAAGTAATTTTTAGTAGTAATCCCAAAAAGATTGAAAATTTAAATCTAAGTTCTGAAAATAATATTGTAAATAAAATTCTTGCGAAAAATAATATTATTTCTAAACATCAAATAAAAAAATTTTCTATTTTACTATTGAAAAAAATAAATGTTCAAACAAATAAGATAAAAAAACTTCGAAAAATATTTTTTCTTATACTTATTGCTAATAAAACTGAAGTAAGTGGAGATGGAGAATCAATTTCGTTTCATTTTTATCAAGATGGAATTAGTTTTAAGAAAAAATATGAACTAAAAGAAATGGATATTGATGATATTGATGCAATAGATCAAATCTATGATTGGATATTAGAAGATAGTTATAAAAATTCTTACATCCAGAAGATAGATATTATTAGAAATTTAGTATTAAGAAATAAACCAAATGATTTGCTTTTTGAAAAAACTTTTCTTTCAGCAAGTATTAGTGTTTTTCAAAGAATTGTGAAAAATGAAACATCTAAGTATTTTGAACAAGTCAATCGTTTAAAAGATGATTTTCTAATTATTTCAAAGTATGAAAATGATATTTACCAATCTCTACATTTAAAAATTCTAGGATGGTTATCAGCTTTGGGATTAACAATTTTTAATCAACTAAATAGCTATGACGGAAATAATATATTTGAACGTTTAATTTTGTCAAATTCTCAAAAAACAAAAATGATATTATTAATGCTACTCATTGGTTTATTGTATATCATGATTGTGTATATTAGTGAGGTCAGGAGAAGTAAAGTAGAATATCGGAGATTAAAAAAATTTTATACGGAAAATTTTATGTTTTTGGCTGAAGATTTTGATAACAAAGTTTCTTTTCCTAGGTTTAAACTATTTTACATATTATTTTTAGCGTTTTTAATGTTATCAACTACTCTGAGATTTTTTCTTATTGGTAAAACTTTTATAGTCTCTGAAATTTTTCTGATTTTAATTATCCTATTTATTGTATTATTAAAAGCAAATAATACTAAAGAAAATGGCATATCTGATAACTTTTAGATTTATTTATATTGTTCTTTTTGGAAGTACAAAAAAATTAAGAATAACTAAGAATTTGAATCATGTACTAAAAATAAGAAGTAAGTATGCTAGTTTTAAAACATTGTTATAGTTAAATTACAAAACCACTTGACACATACACCTAACAGGTGTATAATAGGTGTATAATAAATAGAGGAGGTTGAAGAACTGGTAAATTGGCAAAATAGAATCAAAATAGAATCAAAAGTAGATTAAAAATAGATCAAAAGTGAATTAAAAATAGAATCAAAATAGAATTAAAAGTAGATCAAAAGTGAATTAAAAATAGAATCAAAATAGAATTAAAAGTAGATCAAAAGTGAATTAAAAATAGAATCAAAATAGAATCAAAAGTAGATCAAAAGTGAATTAAAAATAGAATCAAAATAGAATTAAAAGTAGATCAAAAGTGAATTAAAAATAGAATCAAAATAGAATTAAAAGTAGATTAAAAATAGATCAAAATAGAATCAAAATAGAATCAAAATAGATCAAAAGTGAATTGAAGAAAATGAGGAATATAATGCCAAAGACAACCGCAAAAACAAGACTAAACGTGAATATTGATTCTGAATTGAAAAATGAAGTAGGCGATATTTTATCTGAAATTGGTCTTGATTATACTTCAGCAATCAATATTTATTTTAAAAAAATAAAAAAATTTAAAAAAATCCCTTTTGAACTAGGCTTGCAAGAAGAAACATATTCTATTGAAGAATTTTTAGGTGAGGACTGGAGAACAGGGTTAGAAGTAATAGGAGACGACTGGGAATGAAATATAACATTCACTTTAATGATCTTTCAATAGGCGATTTTAAAAGTTTAGATAATTCACAAGCATCTTTTGTAAGAAAAGCATTTCTGAAATTAGAACAAAAAGGAATGATGGTTGGAAAACACTTGAGTGGGGATCTTTCTGGATGTAAAAAACTGAAAAGTAAAAAAACAGGACTTAGAATAATTTTTAAGTTACATCCTAAAGATTCTCACACAATACTGATTATAGCAATTGGCAAGCGTGAGGATAAAGAAATATATAATGTTGCAGCAAGAAGATTGAAATAAAATCCAGTAGGCTCTAGCCTATTGGATTTTTTTTTAGTATGATAATATCATATTAAAAAAATTCATTTGACTATATTAGAAATATTATTTTCACAATAAAACGTAGAGGGTTAGACATATAAATTATGAAATTACGAAACGTTCAACTATAAAGAATCTGACTATTATTCTAGGTAAGGATAAAATGATAGAATTAACAGGTGAAAGAAAAATAGTATTTGTTCATAGTTTGGATTCAGATGGCTTAGCAAAAGAAATGCTTGATTAACCAGTTGTAAAATAAACACTAATCAACAAAAAAAGAAAGATAAATATGACAAAACAAACGATTCCTAAGATAAGATTTCGAGAATTTGATGATAAATGGGAAATAAAAAAAATAAAAGAAATTCTAAAAGAGAAAAATGAGAAAACCGTTGAGAATAATCAATACCCAATAATTTCTTCAACTACAAAAGGATTAATTTTGCAAAACGACTATTTTAATAGGCAAATTGCAAGCAAAGACAATGTAGGATATAAAATTATTAAAAAAAATGAATTAGTTTTTAGTCCTCAAAATATTTGGATGGGAAATCTTAATGTCAATTTTAAATTTGATATTGGAATATTGTCTCCTTCTTATAAAATATTTGAATTTATTAATACAGATGTTAATTTTCAGAGATACTATTTAAAAACACCTAAAATGTTATTCCAATATGAACAGAGTTCTGAACAAGGAGCAAGTATTGTAAGACGGAACTTGAATATGGATAATTTTTATAATATCCTTATTAATCTCCCTTCTCTCCCTGAACAAAAAGCCATTGGTTCTCTTTTTAACACGTTAGATAACCTATTAACCTCCTATAAGGACAATCTGTCTCACTATCAATCGTTTAAGGAAACCATGTTGTCGAAAATGTTTCCAAGAGATGGTCAAACAACACCTGAAATCCGTTTAGAGGGATTTGAAGGGAAGTGGGAGAAGAAAACTATTCAAGAAATGTCAGAAAGTATAGAATATGGAATTAATGCTCCTGCAAAAGAATTTGATGGAGAAAATAAGTATTTAAGAATAACAGATGTTGATGATGTTTCTAGAAAATTTTTAAAAAATAAGATTACTTCTCCAGATATTGATTTAAGTTTATTAGATAACTATCTACTTAAAAAAAATGATTTATTATTTGCTCGTACGGGAGCAAGTGTTGGAAAATCATATATCTATTCTGAGGAAGATGGAAAAGTATATTTTGCAGGTTTCTTAATTAGAGTAAGGATAAAGGAATCTTACGATGATAACTTTGTTTTTCAAAACACATTAACTGATAGATATAAGAGATATATAGAAATTACTTCTCAAAGATCAGGACAACCAGGCGTAAATGGAAAAGAATATGGAATGTTTAGCATTTTTGTTCCAGAATTTGAAGAACAAAAAATCATCGGTACTTTCTTTGCCAATTTAGACAACATCATCACCTCGTATCAAGACAAGATAGACAACTTAGAATTGCTTAAGAAAAAATTACTAAAAGACATGTTTGTCTAACTTATCAAAACATCATTAAAAACAATCAAGGAAATTAAAATGACTGAAAACATCAACTCTTCAAAAGATCTTTATCAAGCCTTGTGGAATTCGGCGGATATTTTGCGTTCCAAGATGGATGCCAATGACTACAAATCCTACTTGCTGGGGCTTATCTTTTACAAATATCTCTCTGATAAGCTACTTTTTCATGTGGCTGAGATGATGGGAGAACCCTCTGATAATCTGAGTGAGGCGTTGGAACTTTACCGCTCTCTCTACAACGATGACAGCAATAAAGAAGCTATGATTGAAGTGCTTATGCGTGAGGTGTCTTATGTGATGGAGCCTGATCTCACCTTTATCGCCCTTGTTGCCCAAATCCATGAGGAAACTTTCCAGTTGGAGAGTTTGGCACAAGGTTTTCGTAATATCGAGCAGGCAGATGAGCTCTTTGAAAATCTCTTTGAGGACATCGACCTCTACTCGAAAAAACTGGGCGCAACGCCTCAAAAGCAAAACCAAACCATCGCTAGTGTCATGAAAGCTTTGGCTAATATTGATATAGATAGTTATATTGGAGATATGCTTGGAGACGCTTATGAGTACCTTATCGGTCAGTTTGCGACGGATTCGGGAAAAAAAGCCGGTGAGTTTTATACGCCCCAACCGGTTGCCAAGCTGATGACGCAAATCGCCCTGCTTGGCCGTGAGGATAAAAAAGACTTCACCCTTTATGACCCAACAATGGGTTCTGGCTCCCTCCTCTTAAACGCTAAAAAGTACAGCCACCACCCAACAACCATTTCCTATTTTGGTCAGGAGTTAAATACAACAACCTATAACTTTGCTCGGATGAACATGATTTTGCACGGTGTTCCTGTCGGTCATCACCTCTTGAGTAATGCCGATACCCTTGATGAGGACTGGCCAACCCAAGAGCCTACCAACTTTGATGCCGTTTTGATGAATCCTCCATACTCTGCCAAGTGGAGCGCCAGTGATGGCTTCAAACAAGACCCACGTTTCTCACCTTTTGGTGCCCTAGCACCCAAGTCTAAGGCAGACTTTGCCTTTTTACTACACGGCTACTACCATCTCAAACAAGATGGTGGTATCATGGCAATTGTCCTACCACATGGTGTCTTGTTTAGAGGCAATGCCGAAGGTAAGATTAGAAAGCACCTGCTTGAAGAAGGAGCGATTGATACCGTGATTGGTCTGCCTGCCAATATCTTCTTTAATACCAGTATCCCAACCACTGTCATTATTTTGAAAAAGAATCGCACCATGCGCGATGTTTACTTTATTGATGCCTCGAAGGAGTTTGATAAGGGGAAAAATCAAAATATCATGACTGATGAGCATCTTGATAAGATACTAGAAGCCTATAAGAGCCGTGAAGATATTGATAAGTTTGCTCATCTAGCGACTTTTGAGGAGATTAAAGAGAACGACTTCAATCTCAATATCCCTCGTTATGTGGATACCTTTGAAGAAGAAGAAGTCACACCACTTGCTGAGATTGTTGCTAACATCAATCAAACCAATGCCAATATAGAACAGCAAAACAAAGACTTGATGACCATGCTTGGACAACTCAAAGGCACAACACCAGAAGCGCAGACAGAACTGGAAAACTTTTTAAAAGAGTTTAAGCTATAACAACTAACGGTTAGACTTTTTTGTCTAACCGTTTTTTTCAGTCTTAAAATCTTGACAAAACAGCGTCTAGCGATTATACTATAAATGTAAAGCGAACTATACATTTAATGTTGATAGAAAGAAAAGAGATGAAAACGAGAATTCAAGAGCTGAGAAAGGCGCAAAAGCTCAGTCAAGCGGAACTAGCGACGTCTTTGGATGTCACGCGCCAGACGATTATCTCTCTTGAGAGGGGGAGGTATACGGCATCGTTAGAATTGGCTTTTAAAATTGCCAAATTTTTTAATCGTTCCATTGAGGATATTTTTTTATTTGAGGAAGATGAGGACTAACAATGTTTTTAATCAGTTATTTTCTTTTTCAAAAGAAAACACGGAAAAAAGTGAAGCAGGTAATGTTTTGGCAGGCTTTGATAGGAATTTTACTGGGGATTGTCTTACTTTTTTTTCCAATCAACCAGCATCTATCAAATTTTTATCATAATTTTTGGTTTGGTTTTTCACTAGCTATTATCGTTGTCAGTCTCTATCAATGGTATGTGATTACCAATAAGAAAAGATTTGACGCTTTTTATGTCAAATTTGCTGATGAACGTCAATCCTATCTTCAAAATTTGGCAGCTCAAATCACTTATGTCATTGAAACGCTCTTGCTTATCGTTTTAGTTTTTTTACAGTCTTTTGCTCATTTCACAATTTCACTTCAATCACTACTCTTGGTTATCATTGCTATACATGTTTACGGATTTCTACTCATCAAATTATTATTAGAAAAATTACTTTAAGGGGTTATTATTAGAAAATGAATAAATTAAAATCAATTGCTTTTGGCATTCTTGTTTTGTTGCTTTGGACAGGGGTTCTTATTTTAGGACAGATACCGATTGGCTTTTTTGTCAGTATGAATCAACTAGTGAATAGTGATTTTGATCTTTTTCAGATTATCGTGACTGTTTTGATACAGTTGGCCACTATTTTTGCTTTTCTTTATTTTGCCATTAAAAAGCAGTTTATCTCGCTTAAGGAAAAACTATCACCCATCATAACTCTCCTTGTTGTTGCTATTGGTTATCCAGTGATATTGCTTGGTAGTATACTAGGTAGTCTTTTCATATCTGCTGATGGGCAGGCAACAACCGATAATCAGCAAATCATCCTTGATTTAATCAGTCGTGTCCCTATGGTTATCATGTTTGTCATGATTGTCCTTGCAGCACCTGTCATGGAAGAACTCTTGTTTAGAAAGTTCTTACCGCACTATCTTTTTAAAAATCGACCAACTCTTGGCTTAATCGTTGGTGGTATTTTGTTTGCACTATTTCATATGCCGACCAATCTTGGTAGTTTTATTATTTATGGACTGATGAGTACTGCTCTAACTTTTGTAGTTTATAAGACAAAGAGAATTGAATATAGTATTATTCTTCATTTTCTCAATAATCTGATTGCTTTTTTCTTAATTATGACGCAAATGGGTTAATCATTCTACGACAACAATAAAAAACATTTGAGATTGTCTCAAATGTTTTTTGTTTTCTTAGTAGCCTTTAATCGTATTGACCGTAGAGCGATCAAGGCCTTTAACGATGGCTTGCAAATAGGCTTGTGCTTCTAGAAAGTCATCCATAGCGTAAAGCGTTTGATGAGAGTGGATATAGCGGGCACAAACGCCAATGGTTGTAGACGGAATCCCGCCATTTTTGAGGTGAGCTGCTCCTGCATCTGTGCCTCCTTTTCCTGTGTAATACTGATATTTAATACCAGCAGACTCGGCAGTATCAAGGAGGAAATCACGCATGTCTTTGAGCATGATGTGTCCTGGATCGTAGAAGCGAATGAGAGTACCGTCACCGACTTTGCCTTGGTCACCATAAACATCACCTGCAGGTGAGCAGTCAACCGCAAAGAACAGTTCTGGGTCAAACTTAGTCGTTGAGACATGGGCACCGCGAAGACCCACTTCTTCTTGAACGTTAGCACCAGCAATCAAGGTATTTGACAATTTGGCATCTTTCAAGTTTTCAAGGAGTTCGGTCACCATTAAGACACCGTAACGATTGTCCCAAGCCTTACTGATGATGTTTTTTTGGTTGGCGGTAAGAATGGTTTCAGACGCTGGGACAATGATGTCACCAGGTGTGATGCCAAAGGCTTCTGCTTCTTTTTTATCCGTGAAGCCACCATCAAAGATAATGTCTGACACTTGAGGGAGGCTAGGGGTACTGCCTGCTCCTCTTAGGAGGTGTGGGGGCACTGAGCCAGAAATTAAAGGAATGGCTTGTCCACTTCTTGTGTAGAGGGTGAAGCGTTGTGAGCTAATCACAAGGGGATTCCAACCACCGATTGGAACGACACGTATGGTACCATCTGATTTAATCTCACTTACCATAAAACCAACTTCATCCATGTGAGCAGCCACCATTATGCGTGGAGCATCAGTTGCTTGACTGTTTTTGATACCAAAAATACCACCCAGACCATCTGTTTCTACGCTATCAACAAATGGTGTCATTTTTTGGCGTAAAAAGTCGCGAACAGTGTGTTCGTAGCCTGCAATACCGTCTAATTCTGTGACTTCTTTAATTTTATTAAATAAACTTGTCATATATACCTCATTTCTATAATTTCTATTATAACAAAAATTAAAAGCAT
Organism: Streptococcus zalophi; assembly: GCF_016481285.1. Taxonomy (GTDB): domain Bacteria; phylum Bacillota; class Bacilli; order Lactobacillales; family Streptococcaceae; genus Streptococcus; species Streptococcus zalophi. The sequence continues at coordinate 49,833 of NZ_JAENBP010000007.1, read as the reverse complement.
TTTAAGCTTAAAAAATAAGAGAATTATGTTAGAATATAAGGTATGAATAAAAAGAAATTTTGGTTATCCACAGGCTTATTATTGGGGACACCAGCATTTTTAGGTATTGCCGCTTTTTTAGGCCATAAAAAACAAGTTAAGGATCAAAAAACGGAATCTGAGATTTTGGATGAAGTGCGCTCTTTTTTTGCTTCTTTTGGCGTGATTAAGGTGGTTTATATCAGTTCATTTAACCCTGCTAAAAAAGAAGCACAAGGGGGAGTTGTCTTTGATGATGAGATCACTTTTTTCTTTCATTATCTAGATGGCGATATTAATTATAAGGAGAGTGAACAATGATTATTCCAAAATCTTTAGAAGAAATAGCAGAACTAGTAGAAGGTCCAGACAAATTGGTCCTCTTTTTCACAGCCGGTTGGTGTGGTGATTGCCGTTTTATCCATCCTCAAATGCCAGAAATTGAAGCAGAAAATGACTCGTTTGTTTTTGTAGAGGTTGACCGTGACAAATACATGCCATTAGCTCAAAAATGGGATATTTTTGGTATTCCAAGTTTTGTTGTCACTCAAAATGGTAAAGAGTTGGGACGACTTGTTAATAAAGATCGTAAAACCAAAGATGAAATCAATCAATTTTTAGCAAGTTTAGGCTAAGGGGGAACTATGATTTTCACTTATAATAAAGAGCATGTTGGCGATGTCTTGATGGTTATTGTGGCTAATGATGAAGGAAAACGTGTCAGTTCTGAGAGAAAAGGACGTGTAGCGCGTGTCTTTTTACAAGATACTAAGGAAACAGTGGCATGGAATATTTTTGATGCCTCAGAAGTGACAGCGATTGAAGGTAGTGGCCACATCACACTTTCTGATGATCAAGTTGCTGCGTTTAATCAAGAAATAGCAAAAGCTGGTTTTTCTGAATCTTTAGAAAATCCTCAAGAACCAAGTTTTGTTGTTGGTGAAATTGTAGCTATGAAAGCTCATCCTGATAGTGACCACCTTAATATCTGCCAAGTGAAAGTTGCTGCAGATAAAGAGATTCAAATTGTTGCTGGTGCACCAAATGCTCGCGTTGGTCTTAAAACGATTGTTGCTCTACCAGGTGCAATGATGCCAAATGGCAGTCTTATCTTCTCAGGAAAACTAAGAGGTGAAGATAGCTTTGGGATGATGTGCTCACCACGAGAATTAGCCCTTCCTAATGCGCCACAAAAAAGAGGCATTATCGAGTTAGATGATAGTGCCATCGTTGGTGAAGCTTTTGATGTTAAAAAACACTGGCAGTAAAAAAGTATAAAAAGATAAGTAGAGAAGATGAAGTTCTTCTCTTTTCTTTTTTAAAGAATGGTAGGAACTAAAATGTCTCTTATTTTTCTCGTTCTATTTCGAATAAAGAGATAGGAGGACGATAAATGTACAATAAAGCAATAATGATTGGTCGACTAACGGCCACACCTGAACTGATTACCACACCCAATGAAAAAAGTGTCACAAGAGCGACTTTGGCTGTTGGCAGGCGCTTCAAAGGAAAAGATGGTGAAAGAGAGACTGATTTTATTTCAGTGGTTGTCTGGGGGAAACTAGCAGAAGTTCTTGTTAGCTACGGTACTAAAGGCAGTCTTATCGCTGTCGATGGTGAGTGGCGAACAAGAAAGTATGATAAAGACAAGGTAACACACTACGTTAGTGAACTCTTATGTTCTTCTTTCCAATTATTAGAAAGTAAAACCCAACGTGCCATGCGTGAAAACAATATTTCTAGTGACATTGCTGACCTGGTCTTGGATGAAGAAGAACTCCCTTTTTAAAATCACTAAAAAAGTAATCGTTGCGATTGCTTTTTTCTTGACTATTTTTGACCAAGTGATACAATAAGAGATGGAATTAGCACTCGATAGATAAGAGTGCTAACAAAATATTTGCGGAGGCATTATATGTTAAAACCATTAGGCGATCGTGTGGTCGTAAAAGTAATTGAAGAAAAAGAAAAAACAGTTGGTGGCTTTGTCATCGCAGGCGCTAGTCAAGAAAAAACAAAGACAGCAGAAGTTGTAGCTGTTGGTGATGGCGTGAGAACACTAAACGGTGAACTTGTTGCCCCTAGTGTTCAAGTTGGTCAAACCATCTTAATGGATAGTTTTTCTGGAACAGACGTTAAATATGACGAACAAGACTATATGATTATTCGTGAATCAGATATTTTAGCAATTGTAGAATAAGGAGAAATTCATGGCAAAGGATATTAAATTTTCAGCAGATGCGCGTGCTAGTATGGTACGTGGGGTTGATATTTTAGCAGATACCGTTAAAGTAACGCTTGGTCCTAAAGGACGCAATGTTGTTCTTGAAAAAGCGTTTGGTTCACCACTTATTACAAATGATGGTGTCACTATCGCTAAGGAAATTGAGTTAGACGATCATTTTGAAAACATGGGAGCAAAACTTGTTTCAGAAGTTGCTTCTAAGACTAATGATATTGCAGGAGATGGAACAACAACAGCGACTGTTTTAACCCAAGCAATTGTCCGTGAAGGGCTAAAAAACGTGACAGCAGGTGCTAATCCTATTGGTATTCGTCGTGGGATTGAATCAGCTGTTGCCGTTGCAGTAGAAGAACTACAAGCCATTTCTCAAGAAGTGAAAAATAAAGAAGCTATCGCTCAAGTAGCTGCAGTGTCATCTCGAAGCGAAAAAGTTGGTGAATACATCAGTGAAGCAATGGAACGTGTTGGTAAAGATGGTGTCATCACTATTGAAGAATCAAAAGGAATGGCCACAGAACTTGAAGTGGTTGAAGGAATGCAGTTTGATCGCGGTTATCTCTCACAATACATGGTGACTGACAACGAAAAAATGGTAGCAGACCTTGACAACCCATTCATTTTAATCACCGATAAGAAAATTTCAAACATTCAAGATATCTTACCGCTTCTTGAAGAAATCCTAAAAACAAGTCGTCCACTTCTTATCATTGCTGATGATGTTGACGGTGAAGCTCTTCCAACCCTTGTATTAAACAAGATTCGTGGAACCTTTAACGTGGTAGCGGTTAAGGCACCTGGTTTTGGTGATAGAAGAAAAGCTATGCTTGAAGACATCGCGATTTTAACAGGTGGTACTGTCATCACTGAAGATCTTGGTCTTGAATTAAAAGATGCGACGATGGAAGCTCTTGGTCAAGCAAGTAAAGTCTCTATTGATAAAGACAGCACCGTCATTGTTGAAGGGGCTGGTGACTCAAGCACTATCAGTAACCGTGTTAACATGATTAAATCTCAATTAGAAACAACAACGTCAGAGTTTGATCGTGAAAAATTACAAGAACGTCTAGCCAAGTTAGCTGGTGGTGTTGCTGTTGTTAAAGTCGGTGCCGCTACAGAAACTGAACTTAAAGAGATGAAGTTACGTATCGAAGATGCTCTCAATGCAACACGCGCCGCTGTTGAAGAAGGTATTGTCGCTGGTGGTGGTACTGCTCTTGTTAACATCATCGAAAAAGTCGCTGCTATCGAACTCACTGGTGATGAAAACACTGGACGTAACATTGTTCTTCGCGCGCTTGAAGAACCAGTTCGTCAAATTGCCTACAATGCTGGCTATGAAGGCTCAGTTGTCATTGACAAATTGAAAAACAGTCCTGTAGGTGTCGGCTTTAATGCTGCTAATGGTGAATGGGTTAATATGATTGAAGCAGGGATTATTGACCCTGTGAAAGTAACACGTTCAGCCCTTCAAAACGCTGCTAGTGTTGCAAGTCTTATCCTAACAACAGAAGCAGTTGTCGCTAACCAACCAGAACCAGCAAGCCCAGCCCCAGCAATGGATCCCTCAATGATGGGTGGCATGATGTAAAAATAAAAAAGAAACCCTTGTTTATCAAGGGTTTTTGCTTGTTTTGAAATCTTTTTTATAAAAAAAGGGGCAAAAAGGGGTTGTTTTTTCGAATAAACTAATGAAAGACACTAGATTTAAGTTGCCAAACTCAATTTTTAGGTAAAAAAGAAGAGTTTTTTACTAATATCATCACTTGGATTTTTCTTATAGCTTAAATTTGTTATAATGGGAATAAGTATGATAACATTAACAGTGTTATACTAAACAAAGGAGACGCAAATGGAAACTCTTAGAACGTTTCTCAAAAAGAAAAAGGTTAAAATTAGTTTACTCATCGCAAGTATCCTCATCTTTATACTAGGAGTGGCTGGATTTTCTTATTATTCCAAAGATGCCAGTATTGATAGATACATTACTGCTAGAGGTAAAGATGGTGATGTGTTTGAAAACATCAAACCTTATATCGTTTGGGCAGATGATAATACCATTATTTCGATGAATGATGCCAAATACACAACATTTACCAAGTTAGAAAACCAAGAAGAAAAAGATGCTTTAAAAAAAGAACTACAAGAAGCAGACGCATCAGCCAATCTCTATGTCAAAAGTGTTGGTAGTAAGTTTGGTATTTTCCCCGATTATAAGATAGCTGTCAAGCCTATGTCTCTGACCATTAAAACTAACGTTAATAAGATGGATATTTTATTAAATGATAAAAAAGTTGTTCAAAGTAACAGTGACGATTATAGTGTGACGCTAGATAAATTGCCGGTGGCAGATTACAAAGCGTCTATCAGTGGGTTTTATAAAGGGAAAAAAGTTGATATTAGTAAGAGCTATGATGGCGTTGAAAACACGATTGATTTGAGTGTGCGCTTTAAAACCTTCAAGGTAAAAAGCAACATCACAGCAGGTGAACTCTACTTCAGTGATAGACGAATTGGCAGTCTCAAAGATGGGGAGTTCGATGTTTCAGAATACCCTACATCTGATTCTGTAGACGTTTATGTCAAAAAGCAATTTCCTGATGGAGACTTGATATCAAATAAAGTTGCTATGAGTGATATTGCTGATAATGCTGTTGTTGAATTAAATAGCGACAAGGCTCTTGATGTTGAAAAAGCCGGTCAGGTTTTAGTGGAATCCTTTAATAAATTGCTCGTTTACTACAGTAGTGGTCAAGATGCCGCTGATATTGCTACCGTTTTTGAAAATGGTGCTAATAATGATTACTACAAATTGTTGAAAGACAGCATCAAAGCTAAAACGCAAACAGACCCAAGAAGAGCTTCAAGTTTGTCAATACCAGAGATTGTGATAAATAGTGTCACTCAAGTTGGCGTTGATAGTTATGCCCTTAACTATTCAACCACCTATGATTATTATTATGATGTATCAACGGATTCAAAAAATGGCACAACAGGACATCTCTATCAAAGCTTAATAGGTGAAGCTGTTATCAAGGTAACCAAAGATGGTATGATTTTTGCCAAAGGTGGTCATATTCCTCTAGCATTGGTGAGTGAGAATAACCAAGTGAAAAGACCAGGTATTTTCCCTAAACAACTCATCGGAATATGGCAAGTCAAAGATAAAGATTATACAGCAACGCTAACCTTTGCAGAAGATGGAACTGTTTCAAAGAAAACCGTCTTTAATGATAAAATCAAAAAAGATGAAATTGGAACAGCCAAAGTGGAAGAACTGATTGAGACGGGTGAAAACACCTACCGCTTTAAGTATGCTTCTGGTGCTGATGTTACTACCTTCACGATTTTACCAGGTTTAGGAGGTGTTAATATCGTCTATGATTATGGTATCATCATCAAGGAAAATGAGATTAATCTCGTTCTTTGGTCAGGTTCAAGAGACCAAGAAATTGATTATTCGCAAGGCTATATTAGTCCTAAGATGACTAAGATTAACTAAGTTATTAGACGAAACCCAAAAGGACTTGCCTAGGCAAGTCCTTTTTGAAAGGTTTCTGAGTCACTTTTAATACTAATTGTCTCTAGTGTTAAAGGATGTCTAAAATCCAGTTGATAGGCATGAAGCATTAAACGAGAATATGGCTGATTTGGATGATACAAGGGATCACCAACGATTGGATAGTGATGATGGGCGAGGTGAACTCTAATTTGATGGGTTCTTCCTGTTTCTAATTGACATCTAACAAGTGTTGTTTTGGGAAAATATTGAAGAGGTTCAACCGTTGTTAGAGCTGTTCGTCCATTTCGTTCATCAACCACTCGTTTTCGTCTATCGTGTCTATGGCGCCCTATTTTATCCTTAAACGTCATTCTTTTTTCAGGAAAATGATTGCAAACAAGTGCTAGATAGTCTCGTTTTATCTTTTTTTGTTCTAATAAACGGTTTAAAATAGGTAGGATAAAAGGATTTTTAGCAAACATGACAAGCCCACTCGTCTCCATGTCAAGACGATGAATAACATAACACGTTTGTCCTACAAAGGCAGAGACATGATTGAGAAGGGCTATTTCAGTAGGTTCATTACCATGAGTTTTCATTCCTTCAGGTTTATTGACAATAATGAGATGCTCGTCTTCATAAAGACAATCAACCAGCTCTTCTTGCCCAAAAGGAATCGTTTTTTCAGGATAATCCTCTTCATCAAACCATAAAAGAACGTGATCTTCTTTTTCAACCCATTCTTGCCAATGAACAGACTTGCCATTGACGAGAACATGTTTTTTCATTCGTAAAAAATGACGAATTTTCCTAGGGATTAAGCATTTTTCTTCTAACAGTTCTTTGACCGTCACTTTGCCATAGTGGTTTTTAAATGATATTTTCATAGTCATAGTTTTATTATACCATCTTCTAAGATTTTTCATAAGTAAGGTTAAGTGAAAAATGCTTCTTATCAAAAAAGAGTAGAAACAATTTTATTATGACGATTTTCCTAGAAATTGCTATAATGTGGGTATGACTATTTTAGATGTACTAAAGAAAAAATTTTTTCCAGAAGATGATAACGAATTAACCGATAAGGAAACGATAGAAGCCTCAACGACTGAAGAGGATGAGACATTAACAAGAACAGAGTCTTTTGAAAGGAGGAGCTCTTATCAACGTAGTAAACCAGTCTCGCAAAAAGAAGTAAAACCAAAAGGCTTTTTCCATCGCTTTCAATTATCACCCAATAATCCGATTAGAAAGTTTTGGCGTCGCTATAATCTTACAAAGATATTAGTAATTGTTATTTCAACGTTTGTATTACTGATTAGCGGTTATCTTTTCTATCTAGCAAAAACAGCTAATGTGTCTAACCTAGAAAGTGCTCTTAGAGCGACTACGGTGATTTATGACCGTGACGGTGAGTATGCTGGTGCTCTCTCTGGACAAAAAGGGAGTTATGTTGAACTTGATGCCATTAGTGACGATTTAGAGAATGCCGTTATTGCAACTGAAGATAGAAGTTTTTATGACAATAACGGGATTAATTTCCAAAGAACACTTCTGGCTGTTTTAACATTGGGCCGTTCAGGTGGTGGCTCTACCATTACTCAGCAACTGGCTAAAAATGCTTATCTGACACAAGACCAAACCATCAAACGTAAGGCGCGTGAATTTTTCCTTGCTCTTGAACTAACGAAAAAATACAGTAAAGATAACATCTTAACCATGTATCTCAATAATTCTTATTTTGGAAATGGAGTTTGGGGTGTCGAAGACGCCAGTCAAAAATATTTTGGCGTGTCTGCCAGTCAGCTGAGTCTTGATGAAGCAGCGACGCTTGCTGGCATGCTAAAAGGACCAGAAATTTATAATCCTTATTATTCGATAGAAAATGCAACCAATCGACGTAATACAGTTCTTCAAGCAATGGTTGATGCAGGAAAAATAGAACAAAGTGTTGCTGATGAGTATATGGCAGTTAACATGGAAAGTCGTCTTAGTGATACTTATACTGGTAAGGTTGACGATTATAGATACCCGTCTTATTTTGATGCTGTCATCAATGAAGCCATTGAAGAATACGGTTTAACTGAGAAGGACATCGTTAATAATGGTTATAAAATTTATACCGCCTTGGATCAAAACTATCAAATTGGGATGCAAGAAACTTTTAACAACGATGCACTTTTCCCTGTTTCTTATGAGGATGGAACGAGTGTTCAAGGTGCTAGTGTTGCCCTTGATCCTAAAGATGGTGGTGTGCGTGGACTTGTTGGTCGTGTTAACAGCTCAGAAGAAACAATTTTTAGAAGTTTTAATTATGCGACACAAGCCCAAAGAAGCCCCGCTTCAACCATTAAGCCTTTGATGGTTTACTCACCTGCTATTGCTTCAGGTTGGCAACCTGAAAGGGAATTACCAAATATGGTGCAAGATTTTGATGGTTATACCCCTCATAATTATGGTGGTTTTGAGTCGGAATCTGTGCCAATGTATCAAGCTTTAGCCAATTCTTATAATATTCCTGCTGTTTATACAGTTAAAGAATTAGGCATTAATAAGGCTTTCTCTTACGGTGAAAAATTTGGCTTGAATTTATCAAAAACTAAGAAAGAATTAGGGGTCGCACTTGGTTCAGGTGTATCAACAAACCCATTAGAAATGGCTCAGGCTTATGCTGCTTTTGCCAATAATGGTGTCATGCCAAAAGCTCATCTCATCACGAGAATTGAAACAGCCAGTGGCAAAGTTTTAAAAGAATTCAAAGAAAGTTCTACCAAGGTATTAAGTCAGTCTGAAACCAAAAAAATGACTAGTATGATGCTTGGAACCTTTTCAAATGGTACGGGTGTTAATGCTAATGTCTATGGCTATACATTAGCAGGAAAAACTGGGACAACAGAAGCTGACTTTAATCCTGATTTAGCAACAGACCAATGGGTTATCGGCTATACCCCAGACGTTGTCATCAGTCAATGGATTGGTTTTGATAAACCTGATGAAAGTCATTATCTGACTGACTCGAGTGCAGGAACCGCCTCGACTATTTTTAGTGTGCAGGCCAGCTATATCTTACCTTATACTGAAGGAACTAGCTTTAGTGAAAATAGTACCTATGAGGAAAATGGTATTTCTGCTGTGACCAATACAGAAATCGAAGAACAATCTCAAGGCATCATTGATAGCTTGCAAGAATCAGTTCAAGAAGCTGCAAAAAATATTAGAAGCGCTGTCGATGAGTCAGGAATTGTTGAGCGAATCCAAGACACTTGGCAAGATATCGTAGATTACTTCAGATAACTTGCATGAATGATGAAATAATGATAAAATGAATTTTACGGAGGCGTTATGGCTCAGAAAAAAGCAAGTCTAGCTTGTGTTGATTGTGGTTCTAGAAATTATTCAATCGCGATAAGTAGCACACCAAAAACGACAAGACTAGAGGTTAATAAATTTTGTAAACATTGTGGTCGCTATACACTACATAAAGAAACCAGATAAGGAGACTCTCGTGACGTTTATTAAGGGTATTTTCACATTATTAAAAGAAACAACGTGGCCTAATAGAAAACAACGTTGGCATGATTTCATTTCTATTTTAGAATACACAGCCTTTTTTGCACTAATCATATTTATTTTTGACCAACTTCTTTCTTTAGGAATTTTAGAGTTATTAAGTCGATTTTAGATTTGCAACCCTTTAGGCTTTTGTGATATAATGAGAGAAACAACAAACAAAAAGCCGATTTCGGCTTTTTTATTATGAAAGGAAGCGCTATGTTAGATAGTTTTGACAAAGGATGGTTTGTGTTACAAACTTATTCAGGATATGAAAATAAAGTAAAAGAAAATTTATTACAACGAGCACAAACTTACAACATGCTTGAAAACATTTTACGTGTTGAAATTCCAACACAGACTGTTAATGTAGAAAAAAATGGTCAAACCAAAGAAGTTGAAGAAAATCGTTTTCCAGGTTATGTCTTAGTAGAAATGGTCATGACGGATGAGGCTTGGTTTGTTGTTCGTAACACACCAAATGTCACAGGATTTGTAGGTTCTCATGGTAACCGTTCAAAACCAACACCACTACTTGAAGAAGAAATCAGAGCTATTTTAATTTCAATGGGGCAATCAGTAGATGTCATTGATACCAATATCAAAGAAGGAGATATGGTTCAAATTATTGACGGTGCCTTTATAGGTCAAGAAGGTCGTGTGGTTGAAATTGAAAATAACAAAGTTAAAATTATGCTTAATATGTTTGGAACAGAGACTGCAGCAGAATTAGAATTGTATCAAATTGCAGAACTTTAAGAGGACAATAGTCACTAATCAGTGACAAGAGAGTTAATCAAAAAAGAAAAGGATGACTAAGTCATCCTTTTTAGTGTTTTCCTTGATAAGTGATTAAGGTTCTATTGACGTTGTGGTGCCATAGCATTTAAAACATTATATTTCTTTTGAAGATAATAACGAATACCAAAAGAAATAGCAGCAATAATCAAAAGTCCTGCAAAAGACAGAGGAATATTAATACTTGCTGGTAAAAAGCTTGAAGAAGCTGAGACTACTAACCACAGAGCCATTGCTAGTGATAAAATTCCAATTGTTTTTAAAAAGCTTGGCCTTGTAGATTTTGGTTTTCCAACATGACGATAGATGCTGTGATAAACAGCATACATGGCACCCCCACCTCCGAAACCAATGAGGATGAGAGATACAATACCAGTTGTTGCCGCAGTGGGATTAACAAGATTCATGACAGCGTTGACAAAGGCCACGATGGCAATAAATAAGAGAGAGGTATCTAACCACATTAGCCATGGATTAGTATTTTTTTCAGCCAATTCTTTTTGCTTTTGAAGGGCTTGATTACTAAATTGGCTTGCCCAAACGGTTGGCGCACCAAGAAAGGTTCTGGCAGGAATACCTTTTTTTTGTTGTTCTAATATCTGAGGAATGATGTCTTCAAGAATCGTTTTGATTTCCTCATCATTTTTACCATCTTTAATCAGTTGGTTGGTAGCAATGTGAATAAATTCTTGATTTTTTTTAGTAAGGTTATTAAGCATTTGCATGTGTTTTTCTCCTGTTTTTGTTTATTAGAACCATTTTTTTCTGAAAAAATAAATGACAACGGATGCACTACCAATAGCAGCTAAGAAAACAATTATCCAAAAAGCTTGTGGTATGTCATTTAAAGGGAGATCGTTGTCTTTAAAGTTCATCCCATAGGCAGAAAAGACCACCGTTGGAATATCAAGTGCCATCGTCATCAAGGCAAGAGTTTTCATAATAGTATTTTGGTTGTTGGAAATAATTGAAGCTGTGGTTTCTGTCATAGCATTAAGGACATTTTCATAAATCCCCGCCATCTCAATCGCTTGCTGGGTTTCAATCAAGGTATCTTCAAGAAGGTCTTCGTCTTCAACATATTTTTTTAAGCTACTATTGTGACTAGCTAGTTTTTTAACAATTCGTTCGTTAAATTTTAAAGATGCTTTAAGATAGACAATAGATTTCTCAAGTTCCATCATGTCAATTAATTGTTCATTTCTTGTGGCTCGTTCTAGTCGTGCTTCAATACGATCTGATTGACGGTCAATTGTCCTTAGGGCTGATAGATAAAGCTCTGCGTTACGATATAAAATTTGAAAAACAAAGCGTGTTTTCATAAAGGTATTGAAGTTTTTAACACGTTTATTAAAGAAATTTTCAAAAAGTGTCAATTCTTCTAAACAAGTCGTAATAACAGCTGTTTTTGTAATAATAATTCCCAAAGGAATGGTAACGTAATAGGTTTTATTATTACGTTCTTCATAGGTTGGAACGTCAACTAAGATAAGAGTGTAGTCGTCTTCTACTGATACACGAGATGTTTCTTCCGCATCAAGAGGTGCGCGTAAATCAGCAACATCAATATTGAAGGTTTCAGCTATACTAACTGATTCTTCCTGGGAGGGGTTTACCAAATTAATCCAAGCGCCTGGCTCAAATGTTTGAATTTCTTCAAAATGTGTTGCTCGTGAAAGAAACATTTGTTTCATCAGTAGCCCTCCTTAATCTTTTCATGTATTGTACTATTATACTACAAAATATCGATTTTGTGGGTAACTGATTAATAGAAATTTTGTTATAATAAAGACAATGCGATTTAAACGCATTGTGAGATGAAAGAGAGTCAAATCATGCAAAACAAATTAATTATTCGAGGGGCACGGGCCCATAACTTAAAGAATATCGATGTTGAAATTCCAAGAGACAAATTTGTCGTGGTGACTGGTCTTTCGGGTTCTGGTAAATCTAGTCTAGCTTTTGATACCATCTATGCTGAAGGGCAAAGACGTTACGTGGAGAGTTTGTCTGCCTATGCTAGACAATTCCTTGGTAATATGGATAAACCTGATGTTGACTCTATTGATGGCCTTAGTCCGGCTATTTCGATTGACCAAAAAACAACCAGTAAAAATCCAAGATCGACAGTTGGAACAGTCACAGAAATCAATGATTATTTAAGGCTTCTCTATGCAAGAGTTGGAACACCTTATTGTAAAAATGGGCATGGGCCTATTAAGGCATCTTCTGTCGAAGAAATTGTTGATAAGGTCTTATCCTTACCTGAAAAGACGCGCATGCAAATTCTTGCTCCCGTGATTAGAGGAAAAAAAGGACAACACAAGACAGTCTTTAACCAGATTCAAAGAGACGGTTATGTGAGAGTAAGGGTTAATGGCGAAATTTATGATATTGATGATGTGCCCGAGTTATCAAAAAATAAAAAACATACTATTGAAGTGGTTGTCGATCGCTTAGTTAACAAAGAAGGGATTAGAAGTCGTTTATTTGATTCAGTTGAATCAGCGCTTCATTTTTCTGACGGCTATGTGGTTATTGATACGATGGATGGTAATGAGTTGCTCTTTTCAGAGCACTATGCCTGTGCCATTTGTGGTTTTACAGTACCAGAATTAGAGCCACGTCTCTTTTCATTTAATGCCCCATTTGGGTCTTGTTCGACATGTGATGGTTTGGGACACAAACTAATCGTTGATATGGATTTGGTTGTTCCAGATCCCCAAAAAAGTTTGAGAGAAGGGGCGATTGCTCCTTGGAACCCGATTTCATCAAACTATTATCCGCAAATGCTTGAACAAGCAATGACCCAGTTTGGTATCGATATGGATACACCATTTGAAGCTTTGTCAGAAGAGGACAAAGATATCATTTTAAATGGGTCAAATGGTCGTGAGTTTCATTTTCACTATGAAAATGAGTTTGGAGGAGTGCGTGATATTGATATTGCTTTTGAAGGTATTTTAACCAATATCAATCGTCGTTATCATGAAACCAATAGTGATTACACGAGAAATCAGATGCGTTCTTATATGAATGAACTGCCTTGCTCAGTTTGTCATGGCTATCGCTTAAATGATCAAGCCTTGTCAGTGAGAGTTGGGGGAGAAAGTGGTTATCATATTGGTGAATTATCCGACTTATCAATTGAAAATCATTTGGCTGTTCTACCAACCCTGCAGTTAGAAAATAATGAGGCGATGATTGCAAAGCCTATTCTCAAAGAAATCACTGATAGACTGACCTTTTTAAATAATGTTGGGCTTAATTACTTGACCTTGTCGCGTTCTGCTGGCACCTTATCGGGTGGTGAAAGTCAAAGGATTCGACTGGCCACTCAAATTGGCTCTAACCTAAGTGGTGTCTTGTATGTGCTTGATGAGCCTTCTATTGGTCTTCACCAAAGAGATAACGATCGTCTGATTGACAGCCTCAAAAAAATGCGGGATTTGGGTAACACCTTAATCGTGGTTGAACACGATGAAGACACGATGAGACAAGCTGATTGGCTGATTGATGTCGGACCAGGTGCTGGCGCATTTGGTGGTGAAATTGTTGCCTCAGGAACACCCAAACAAGTCGCTAAAAAGAGAAAATCAATTACAGGGCAATACCTTTCAGGAAAAAAGAAGATTCCAGTTCCTCACACAAGACGTTCAGGGAACGGTCAATTCATCGAAGTGACTGGTGCCAGTGAAAACAATTTAAAAAATATCTCTGTCAGATTTCCTTTAGGAAAATTCATTGCCGTAACAGGTGTTTCTGGTTCTGGGAAGTCCACTCTAGTTAATAGTATTCTCAAAAAAGCTATCGCTCAAAAATTAAATCGTCATTCTGATAAACCAGGAAAACACAAAACCATTTCGGGGATTTCACAAATCGAGCGCTTGATTGACATCAATCAAAGCCCGATAGGAAGAACACCAAGGTCCAACCCAGCCACTTATACTGGGGTATTTGACGATATTAGAGAATTATTTGCAAAAACCAATGAGGCAAAAATCAGAGGTTATAAAAAAGGACGTTTCAGCTTTAACGTTAAAGGTGGTCGTTGTGAGGCCTGCTCAGGTGATGGGATTATTAAGATTGAAATGCACTTTCTCCCAGATGTTTATGTGCCGTGTGAGGTCTGTCATGGCAAACGTTACAACAGTGAAACACTTGATATTCGCTACAAGGATAAAAATATTGCTGATGTCCTAGACATGACGGTTGATGATGCGGTTGATTTTTTTGCCAATATTCCTAAAATTGCTAGAAAAGTGAAAACTATTCAAGATGTAGGTCTAGGCTATATTACCCTAGGACAGCCAGCAACCACTCTATCAGGTGGTGAAGCACAACGGATGAAACTAGCTAGTGAATTACATAAGCGTTCAACCGGAAAGAGTTTTTATATTCTTGATGAACCAACGACTGGCCTTCATACCGACGATATCGCACGACTCTTAAAAGTTCTTGAACATTTTGTTGAAGAAGGAAACACTGTGTTAGTCATTGAACATAATCTTGATGTTATTAAAACAGCTGATCACATTATTGATTTAGGCCCAGAAGGTGGCGATGGTGGAGGTATCGTTATTGCAACAGGTACTCCAGAGGAAATTGCAACAGTTGCCTCTTCTTATACAGGCCATTATTTGAAGGAGAAATTATATGGAAGAGAGAGTTAAAAAACTGGAAGCCAAATTAGCACAAGCTAATATCGATGCTATTCTTGTGACTGGTCAAAAAAACATTTACTATTTAACTGGTTTTTGGGGATCTGCTGGGACAGTTTTTATCAGTCAAAATCATCGTCTCTTTTTGACGGATGCCAGATATGCTTTGATTGCTAAGCAAACGATTAAAGGCTTTGAGATTATTGAAACACGCTCGGCACTAACAGAAATCGTAAAAATAATTGAAGGTAGCAACATCAAGCAAATTGGGTTTGATAAGCAAGTTTCTTTTGCCTTTTACCAAACGATTAAAGAGCTTTTTTCAGCTTACGAGTTATTGCCCCTGACTAATTTCATTGAGGAATTACGTATTATCAAGGATGCTAGTGAAATTGCCTTGATTAGACAAGCTTGTCAGATTTCTGATCAAGCCTTTGTTGATGCCCTTGATTTTATCACACCTGGAAAAACAGAACTTGAAGTAGCCAACTTCCTTGATTTTCGGATGCGTGAACTAGGAGCTTCTGGGATATCTTTTGAAACTATTGTTGCCTCAGGCTATCGCTCCTCTATGCCACATGGTGTTGCTAGTCAAAAAGTCATTGAAACAGGAGAAACGCTAACACTTGACTTTGGCTGTATTTATCAGCACTATGTTAGTGATATGACAAGAACCATTCACATTGGTCAGGTGAGTGATGAAGAACGTGCCATTTATGACGTGGTTTATCAAAGCAATCAACAATTGATTAAAAAAGCAAAAGCAGGACTTAGCTATCAAGATTATGATGGTCTTGCTAGAGAGGTGATTACAAAAGCAGGCTATGGGCCATACTTTACCCATGGTATTGGTCATGGCATGGGCTTAGATGTGCATGAACTGCCTTTCTTTGGTAAAAGTGACAAGACATTAAAATCTGGTATGGTAATCACAGACGAGCCAGGTATATACCTTGAAGGGAAATATGGTGTTCGCATTGAAGATGATTTATTGATTACTGAAACAGGGTGTGAAGTGCTAACAAATGCTCCCAAAGAATTAATTATTTTGTAGGAGGAAAAATGATGGCAGAAAAACGTTTAACCTGGCAGGATTACTTTATGGCCAATGCTGAACTCATCTCAAAACGCTCTACTTGTGATAGAGCTTATGTTGGAGCTGTTTTGGTAAAAAACAATCGTATTATTGCAACTGGTTACAATGGTGGTGTCTCAGAAACATCAAATTGTAGTGAGGTCGGTCATCAAATGGAAGACGGTCATTGTATCAGGACTGTTCATGCTGAAATGAATGCTTTAATTCAGTGTGCTAAAGAAGGTATTTCAACTGATAATACAGAAATCTACGTCACTCATTTCCCTTGTATCAATTGCACCAAGGCTCTCTTACAGGCGGGTATAAAAAAAATTACTTATAAAACGCCTTACAATCCTCATGCTTTTGCTAAAGAATTAATGGCGCAAAAAGGTGTGCAGTATGTTGAACATGGTGTTCCCAAATTAACTTTGGGGGATGATACTAAAGAAAAATAGCAAAATAAAACGAATCAAAATGATTGCTAATAAAATATTGCCGTAAAAATTTGAGACAATAGCGATTTTATGATAGAATGAGATGATAAATATAATTAATAAGAGGTAAAAAAATGATTGAAGCAAGTAAGCTTAAAGCGGGAATGACATTTGAAACAGCTGATGGAAAATTGATTAAAGTATTAGAAGCTAGTCACCACAAACCAGGTAAGGGAAATACTATTATGCGTATGAAATTGCGTGATGTTCGTACTGGCTCAACTTTTGATACTAGCTATCGCCCAGAAGAAAAATTCGAGCAAGCGATTATTGAAACACATCCAGCACAATACCTATATCAAATGGATGGCACAGCTTACTTTATGGATACAGACAGCTACGATCAGTATGAAATCCCAGTAGCTAACATCGAAGAAGAATTGAAATATATTCTTGAAAATGCTGAAGTCAAAATCCAATTTTATGGAACAGAAGTGATTGGTGTGACAGTTCCTACAACAGTTGAGTTAACAGTTACTGAGACACAACCATCGATTAAAGGTGCAACAGTAACTGGCTCTGGAAAACCAGCAACATTAGAAACTGGTTTAGTGGTTAACGTTCCTGACTTTATTGAAGTTGGTCAAAAATTAATTATTAACACTGCCGAAGGGTCATACGTATCTCGTGCTTAATCCTATTAGGCAAAGAGAAGTGACAGATATTTGAAAGGACAAATCTATGACAAATGAATCAATTGGAGAAATCGTTATTTCTCCGCGCGTGCTTGAAGTGATTACAGGTATTGCTGCCACAAAAGTTGATGGTGTTCACTCCCTTCACAATAAAAAAGTAGCAGACACATTTAATAAAGCGCACAGAGGACGTGGTGTCTACCTTAAAACAGAAGAAACTGGTGATGTGATTGCTGATCTTTTTGTCTACCTGCAGTATGGTGTCAATGCACCAGCAGTGTCTATGGCTATACAAAAAGCTGTGAAAGATGCAATTTATGATATGGCAGAAATCACAATCTCTCAAGTCAATGTCCACATTGTTGGTATTGTCCCAGAAAAAGCACCAAAACCAGATATGAAGTCCTTATTTGATGAGGATTTTCTAGATGACTAATAGTATTAAAGATTCTAGAAGAGACTTGAGAGAACGTGCTTTCCAAGCTCTCTTTAGTTTAGAATATGGTGATAATATAGAAGATGCCATTTCTTTTATTTACACCTATGACCAAGAAAATAGTGAGACTGATGACCAACAAGTAATTCCTGACTATCTAATTGCTTTAGTTAAAGGAGTAGTTGACACCCAATCACAACTTGATCAGTTGATTGAAGAAAAATTAAAAGCAGGTTGGAGTCTCTTACGATTAACCAAAACGGATAAAATTATCCTACGTTTGGGTTTGTATGAAATACGCTTTTATGAGGATACTCCTGATAGGGTAGCCATTAACGAAGCCATTGAACTAGCCAAAAAGTATTCTGATGTCACATCAAGTAAATTTATCAATGGGCTTTTAAGCCAATTTATTACAGATAAGAAATAAAAAATGGTTAATACTTTTAAGTATTAACCATTTTCTTCTTCAAAATTAAAGTGATACTATAGTCTCTTCTTTTGCTTTTTACTAATTTGTGTTAAAATCATAAAAAAAGAGAAAGAAGGAAATGCTATGGCAGAACCATTATTTTTAGAATCCGTTATGCAAGAAAAAATATGGGGTGGTTCAAAATTAAGAGATATCTTTGGGTATGATATCCCTAGTGATAAAACAGGAGAATGCTGGGCTATTTCAGCTCATCCTAATGGTGTTTCAATGGTTAAAAATGGTCGCTATGCAGGTCAAAGACTTGACCATCTATATCAAAACACCCCGGACTTATTCGGTCAACCAAAAAGTCCTGTTTTTCCTCTACTAACCAAAATTCTTGATGCCAATGATTGGTTAAGTGTTCAGGTCCATCCAGATAATGAGTATGGTATGGCTCATGAAGGTGAGTTAGGAAAAACTGAATGTTGGTATATCATCTCAGCAGATGAAGGAGCAGAAATTATCTATGGTCATAATGCCAAAAGTAAAGAAGAGTTAGCTCAAATGATTGCTGATAAAAAATGGGATGATTTGTTGACTAAAATACCTGTTAAAGCAGGAGACTTTTTTCATGTTCCAAGTGGGACTATGCATGCGATTGGTAAAGGTATCATGATTTTAGAAACACAACAATCAAGTGATACGACTTATCGTGTGTATGATTTTGACCGTAAAGATAACAATGGTCAAAAAAGAGAACTGCATTTACAACAATCAATTGATGTTTTAACCATTGGAGAGCCTAAAAACAGTCATCCCATCACCTTAAAGACTAATCAATTAACATCAACACTTTTGGTGG
Organism: Streptococcus zalophi; assembly: GCF_016481285.1. GTDB lineage: Bacteria > Bacillota > Bacilli > Lactobacillales > Streptococcaceae > Streptococcus > Streptococcus zalophi. The sequence continues at coordinate 31,143 of NZ_JAENBP010000007.1, read as the reverse complement.
ATGATAAATTCTTTACTGTTTATAAATGGGAGATTGATGGTTCTGTGACTTTTAAGCAAGTAGCACCTTATTACTTGATTAGTGTACTATCAGGTAAGGGGAACCTTATAATTGATGAAGACAGTTACCCTATTCAAAAAGGTGATCATTTTATTTTACCTTATCCGGTTAAAGAATGGACATTTAGTGGAGAACAATTAGAAATCATTGCTAGCTATAGCAATGAAGAGGATTTGCCAAGTGAAAAAGCTTGATACCATTTTAAACTATTGTAATGATGAACGCCATTACCATAGGGGGAGCTATTATCGCCTAAAATCACACGGTGATAACATCTATAGTTTAACGATTTCAGTGCCAGGATTTTGTGGTGAAAACACACCTCATCCCATGCTGAAATTTAGTTACGATGGAAAAAAAGTAGATTTTATCTCTTATGTCGACTATGAAACAAATCCTATTAAGACCCTCTTTTTTGATGAGGAGAGTGAATTATTTTTTCAGAAGGAATTTGAACGCTTAGTTAATAATTTTTATGCTTTTTATTCTCATAAAACTGATAAAAAAACGGAGTTCTAGTGACTTCGTTTTTTTGATGTTATTCTTAGAAGTTCAATGAATTGAAATGAATCTGTTCATTACCTTCAATTCTTGAAATAGAGCAATTAATATGATAAAATAAACCGATAAGTGTATCGAAAGGAAAGATAATGGCAAATATTATACGTAAAATCATTGAAAATGATAGCGGTGAATTAAAAAGATTAGATAAAATAGCAAAAAAAGTTGAAAACTATGAAAATGAAATGGCGGCACTTTCTGATGAGGCATTAAAAGCTAAAACAGAAGAATTTAAAGAACGCTATCAAAAAGGAGAAACACTGGATGACTTGCTTCCAGAAGCCTTTGCGGTTGTTCGTGAAGCAGCAAAACGTGTTTTAGGTCTGTTTCCATATCATGTGCAAATTATGGGTGGTATTGTGCTACATCATGGGGATGTTGCTGAGATGAGAACAGGTGAAGGTAAAACTTTAACAGCAACCATGCCTGTTTACTTGAATGCTATCTCAGGAGAAGGTGTTCATGTAGTAACAGTTAATGAATATCTTTCAGCTCGTGATGCGACAGAAATGGGTGAATTATATAGCTGGTTAGGGCTATCGGTTGGAATCAACTTGGCAGCTAAGTCACCAGCTGAAAAACGTGAGGCTTATCTTTGTGATATTACCTACTCAACCAACTCAGAATTTGGCTTTGATTATCTAAGAGATAACATGGTTGTTCGTAAAGAAGCCATGGTTCAACGTCCACTAAATTATGCACTAGTTGATGAGGTTGATTCAGTTTTAATTGATGAGGCGAGAACACCACTTATTATTTCAGGTGCCGAAAGTTCTGAAACTAATAAATTATACGATTGGACTGATCGTTTCGTTAAAACTTTAACTGAGGATGACTATATTATTGATGTACCAACAAAGACCATTGGTTTATCAGACTCAGGAATCGATAAAGCAGAAGAATACTTCAAGTTAGAGAATCTTTATAATATTGAAAACGTAGCATTGACTCACTTTTTAGACAATGCACTTCGAGCTAACTTCATCATGACACTTGATATTGATTATGTGGTTAGCGAGAAAGAAGAAATTCTTATTGTTGACCAATTTACTGGTCGTACTATGGAAGGTCGTCGTTTCTCAGATGGTTTACACCAAGCTATTGAAGCTAAGGAAGGTGTGCCAATCCAAGATGAATCAAAAACTAGTGCCTCAATTACTTACCAAAATTTCTTCCGTATGTATAGAAAACTAGCTGGTATGACTGGTACTGGTAAGACTGAAGAAGATGAATTCCGTGAAATCTACAACATGCGCGTTATTCCTATTCCAACCAATCGTCCAATTGCTCGTATTGACCATTCTGACCTACTTTACCCAACACTAAATTCTAAATTTAGAGCGGTTGTTGCTGATGTTAAACAACGTTATGAAAATGAGCAACCTGTTCTTGTTGGTACAGTTGCCGTTGAAACAAGTGATTTGCTTTCGAAAATGCTTGTTGAAGCTGGTGTTCCACATGAAGTTTTAAATGCCAAAAACCATGCTAAAGAAGCTCAAATTATTATGAATGCTGGACAAAGAGGAGCAGTGACAATTGCCACCAACATGGCTGGTCGTGGTACCGACATTAAGCTTGGTGATGGTGTTAGAGAACGTGGTGGTCTTTGTGTTATTGGTACAGAACGTCATGAAAGTCGTCGTATCGATAATCAGCTACGTGGACGTTCTGGACGTCAGGGAGACCCAGGGGAATCACAATTCTATCTTTCACTAGAAGATGATTTGATGCGTCGTTTCGGTTCAGAAAGAATTAAAGCCTTCTTTGAACGAATGAATCTTGATGAAGAAGACACTGTGATTAAATCTCGAATGTTAACTAATCAAGTGGAGTCGGCTCAAAAACGTGTCGAAGGAAACAACTATGACACTCGTAAACAGGTCTTACAATACGACGATGTTATGCGTGAACAAAGAGAGATTATTTATGCGCAACGTTATGATGTCATCACAGCTAATCGTGACCTTGGTCCTGAGATTAAGGCAATGATTAAGCGGACGATTGATCGTACTGTTGATGGGCATAGTCGCAGTGATAGAAAACAAGCTTTAGAAGCTATTTTAACTTTTGCGCAAACAAATCTTCTACCTGAGGATTCTATTTCCCTATCAGATATTGAAAACCTAAGTGATGCTGATATTAAGAAAGAATTATTTGAGAGAGCTGAAAAAGTTTACGAACAACAAATTTCAAAATTACGTGATGAAGAAGCTGTTATTGAATTCCAAAAAGTGTTGTTACTAATGGTTGTTGATAACAAGTGGACGGATCATATTGATGCCTTAGATCAATTACGAAGTGCTGTTGGCTTAAGAGGATATGCTCAAAACAATCCAATCGTTGAGTATCAATCAGAAGGCTTTAAAATGTTCCAGGAAATGATTGGTGCTATTGAATTTGATGTCACAAGAACAATGATGAAAGCACAAATTCATGAGCAAGAGCGTGAAAAAGCTCCAACGCAAGCACGTACGACTGCTGTAGCTAATATCGCTGCCAAAAATTCAGATTTAGAAATGAAAGAAGATCTTTCTCAATATGACTTTTCTAATGTTGGTAGAAATGATAAATGTCCTTGTGGCTCAGGCAAAAAATTTAAAAATTGTCACGGACGTCAAAAAGCATAACACTTACTTTAGTAATGTTATATTAAAAAGATGGCAAAGATTCGCAACCTATCACTAGTGATGGGTGCGACTCTTTTTCATTAAAACTGGTTATCAGACATTAGAGGAGATTTTGACTAAGAATTAGTGAACGTCTATTGATGTTTTGGAGAAAAAAGATGGGAATCCACCAAAAAAGTGGCAAAATAGATATTAAAGCATTAAAAAAAACGACGACACTGACAGGGCCGTTTTTAAGAAAAAAACAAATAAGAGATAATGAATTAGCAAGTATCATTAAAGGTGAAGACCAACGTCTTTTATTGCTGATAGGACCGTGTTCGTCAGATAATGAAGAGGCTGTGTTAGAATATGCTAATCGCCTAGCAAAACTACAAGAAGAGGTCAAAGATAAACTCTTTATAGTGATGCGGGTGTATACCGCAAAACCAAGAACAAATGGAATGGGATACAAGGGACTGGTACATCAGCCTAACACCTTACAATTACCCGATCTTATTAACGGTATTAAAATGGTTAGGAAACTTCATTATCGCGTTATCACAGAAACAGGTCTAACAACGGCTGATGAGATGGTGTATACATCTAATTATCATTTGATTGATGATTTAGTCTCTTATCATGCGGTAGGGGCTAGGTCAGTTGAAGATCAGGAACACCGTTTTTTGGCTTCTGGTATTGATACACCAGTAGGAATGAAAAATCCTACTTCAGGTAACCTTAACGTGGTATTTAATGGCATTTATGCCGCTCAAAACAAGCAAAATTTTATCTATCATGATGCAGAAGTTGAAACAGATGGTAATCCTTTTGCTCATGTGATTTTAAGAGGAGCAATGAATGAGCATGGTGAAAACATCCCAAACTATTACTATGATTGCTTGTTAAAAGTGATTGCTGATTATAAAGAGATGCATTTGAGCAACCCCTTTGTGATTATTGATACCAATCACGATAATTCAGGAAAAGACTATCTAGAACAAATTAGAATTGTCCGCCAAACACTGATAAATCGCGATTGGAATGAAATGATTAAGCAATACGTTAGAGGTTTTATGATTGAATCCTATCTAGAAGATGGTCGCCAAGATAGACCAGAAGTATTTGGCAAATCGATAACAGACCCTTGTTTGGGTTGGGAAAAAACTGAGAAGTTAGTCGAAGAAATTTACCAAACATTAGCTGATTAAAGGTTTTAATGATGGTTAGAATGTAGAAGGTTACTATGATTGTAGGACATGGTATTGATTTACAAGATGTATCAGCCATTCAAAAAGTTTATGCTAAAAATAATTCTTTTTTAAAGCGGATTCTGACCAATCAGGAAGAAGCTGTTTTTCAGCAATTGAAAGGTAAGCGTCAAATAGAGTATTTGGCTGGTCGCTGGGCAGCAAAAGAAGCTTTTGCAAAGGCTTTAGGGACAGGTATTGGTAAGGTAACCTTTCAAGATATTGAAGTATTAAATAATGCTAAAGGAGCTCCCTATGTTTCTAAAGCTCCTTTTGACGGTAAGATATTTATTAGTATTTCTCACAGTGGTCACTTTGTGCAGGCTAGTGTGATTTTGGAGGATTAAGATGGTTTCTAGTATACATCGGCCAACGAGGGCTAAGATTAATTTACAAGCAATTAGTGATAATATTGAGACTATTAAAAGTCATCTCCCTCAAAAAACACAATTTTTTGCTGTGGTAAAAGCAAATGCCTATGGTCATGGTGCCGTTAATGTCGCCAAATCAATTGAAAATCAAGTAGATACCTTTTGTGTCTCTAATATTGATGAAGGTTTAGAACTGCGTCAATCAGGGGTGAAAAAACCTATCTTAGTGTTAGGTGCGATATTGCCTGATGAAATAAAAGTTGCTATTCAGTATGATCTGGTCGTGACCATTGCAAGTTTAGAGTGGCTTGAAATGGTGAAAAAAGAAGGACTGTCTTTATCTCAGCTATCCGTTCATATTAAAGTAGACTCAGGGATGGGGAGAATTGGTGTTAGAAGTCTTCAACAAGCCAATCAACTGATTAAAGGACTTAAAGAATATGGTGCAAGCATTGAAGGTATTTTTACTCATTTTGCAACAGCAGATGAAAAAGATGACAGTCAATATCAGCAACAACTAACTTTCTTTAAAGAATTAATCAACCAATTAGAAGACAAACCAGCAATTATTCACACCTCTAACTCAGCAGCCAGTCTATGGCATACAGATAGTATTATGACTGCTGTCAGGATAGGAATCGCACTTTATGGTCTTAACCCAAGTGGTGTTGATTTAACACTTCCCTATCCTTTAAAACCAGCCCTTCATCTAGAATCTGCTTTGGTCAATGTGAAAGAGATTAATAGTGGCGACTTGGTTGGTTATGGTGCTACTTATCAGGCTAAACAATCAGAATGGATAGGAACAGTTCCTATTGGATACGCAGATGGTTGGACTAGAGATATGCAAGGTTTTTCGGTTCTAGTTGACGGAGAATTTTGTGAGATTGTTGGACGTGTCTCAATGGATCAGATGACGATTCGTTTACCTAACTATTACCCGCTGGGAACAAAAGTCACTTTAATTGGTAGAGATGGTAACCAAACCATTACAGCAACTCAAGTAGCTCAACAAAGAAAAACAATTAATTATGAAGTTTTATGTCTACTTAGTGAGCGAATTCCTAGAGAATATGAGTGAAAATAAAGAAAAACTCTTGTATAATAGATGTACAAGAGTTTTGTTTTCACTAATAACAAAGAAGATGGAGGAAAGCCGTGGACTTAAATGATAACATTACCGTTCTTAAAGGATTGGGACCTAAATCCGCTGAAAAATTTAATGCCCTTGGTATTTTTTCCATAGAAGACCTTTTATTATACTTTCCTTTTAGGTATGAAAATTTTAAAAGTCGTTTGGTAGAAGAATTGGTAGATGGGGAAAAAGCAGTCATTACAGGAACAGTTGTTGCCCCACCAAATGTGCAGTACTATGGTTTCAAAAAAAATAGATTGCATTTTAAACTAAGACAAGGCGAAGCTGTTATTGCCGTTAATTTTTTTAATCAACCTTATTTACAAGACAAAATAACTGTTGGAAAAGCAACTGCTATTTTTGGTAAGTGGGACCAGTTAAAATCCTCTTTAACTGGAATGAAATTATTGGCTCAAGTTGATGATGACCTTCAACCTGTTTATCATGTGGCAAAAGGGATTTCTCAATATCAGCTTATTAAAATTATAAAAATAGCCTTTGAGTCAGGCTATGGGGACTTGATTAAAGAAAATTTGCCTGATGTTTTACTCAAGCGTTATCGCCTTTTAGGACGACAAAGAGCTGTTATGGCTATGCATTTTCCTAAAGACATTGAGGAATATAGACAAGCCCTAAGACGTATTAAGTTTGAAGAATTACTTTATTTCCAGATGCAGTTACAGGTATTGAAAAAAGAAAATAAATTAGAAACAAATGGCTTGAGTTTACCCATTAACCAAGAAAAAGTTAATCAAAAGATTAAAGAACTCCCTTTTCAATTAACAAAAGCTCAAGAAAAATCATTAACGGACATTTTAACTGATATGACCTCAGGCGCACACATGAATCGCCTTTTGCAAGGAGATGTGGGGTCTGGTAAAACAGTCATTGCCGGATTAGCTATGTACGCGGCTTTTACAGCTGGTTTTCAGTCAGCAATGATGGTACCTACAGAAATACTGGCTGAACAACATTTTCAAAGTTTATCACAACTATTCCCAGAAAACACTATTGCCCTGTTAACATCGGGAATGACTGTCGCTGCTAAAAAAGCATCGCTTAAAGCCATTGCTGATGGAAGTGTTGAGATGATTGTTGGCACGCATGCCTTGATTCAAGAAGCGGTCAATTATCATAAATTGGGACTGGTGATAACAGATGAACAGCACCGTTTTGGTGTTAAGCAACGTCGTCTTTTTCGTGAAAAAGGAAATAATCCTGATGTTTTAATGATGACAGCAACGCCTATTCCAAGAACTTTGGCGATTACTGCCTTTGGCGAGATGGATGTTTCCATTATCGATGAATTACCTGCCGGTAGAAAAAAAATTATTACCCGTTGGGTCAAACACGAACAATTACCAACCGTTTTAACTTGGCTGGAAAAAGAAATGGCTAAACAAGCACAAGTCTATGTTATCTCGCCCTTGATTGAAGAATCAGAAGCACTTGATTTAAAAAATGCTGTCAGTTTGTATGAGGAATTGGACCATCATTTTACTGGTAAAGCAAGAGTTGCTCTTTTACATGGTCGGATGAAAACTGCTGAAAAAGATGCCATTATGCAAGGGTTTAAAAAGCATCAAATAGATATTTTGGTATCAACAACAGTTATCGAAGTTGGGGTCAATGTTCCAAATGCCACCATCATGATAATTATGGATGCCGATCGTTTTGGGCTTAGTCAACTTCATCAGCTAAGAGGTCGTGTTGGTCGTGGGGAAAAGCAATCCTATGCCATTTTGGTTGCAAATCCTAAAACTCAATATGGTAAACAACGCATGACAATAATGACAGAGACAACAGATGGTTTCGTTCTTGCTGAGGAAGATTTAAAAATGAGAGGAGCAGGTGAAATTTTTGGCACAAGACAATCAGGACTTCCAGAATTTAAAACAGCAGATATTGTAGAAGATTATCATATCTTAGAAGAAGCCAGACAAGTCGCACAAACAATTGTGTCAAAAGACAACTGGGAAGAAAATCCAGACTGGTCTCTTTTAGCTATTAATCTCAAACCACAAGAAACATTTGATTAAAACAATTAACGATATAAAAGCAGTAAGTTATTAACTTACTGCTTTTATATTGCTTTATCATTTTATATTAACCTTCAATGTATTCTTTCAAGGCTTCTCCCGTTAAACCAGCATTAAGAGCAATTAATAATTTTAGTCTGGCTTTTTGAGCATTTAATTCTTTGACAAACATAACACCTGCTTGGGATAATTGAATACCGCCACCTTCATAATCATAGATAGCTTCAGCAATCCCATTAAAACAACGAGAAACAAGGACAACAGGCGTTCCACCTTTTATCAAATTTTCTAAAGCAATTGCAGCTTTGGGCGGCATATTTCCAGCACCAAATGCTTCTACGACAACACCATCAATACCGTCAGGTTGTAAGAGATTAATCAAATCATCTTCCATTCCTGCATAGGCTTTAATGATTGGAACAACACCAGAGATATGATGTAAATCAAAACGGACACGCGGATCAGCTGTTTTAAAGAAAAGAATATCGTCTTTCATCATAATACCAAGTGGACCATGTGTTGGTGTTTGAAAGGTTGAAACATTAGTGGTATGCGTTTTAGTGACATATTTGGCGGCATGAATTTCTTCATTCATCACCACCAAAACACCTTTGTCATAAGCTTTAGGATGGGCAGCAACTCTTAACGCACAAAGGTAATTATAAATACCGTCACTACCAAGTGCGTTAGAACTTCTCATGGCGCCAGTTAAGACAATGGGGATGTTTGGAATTGCCATGGTATCAAGGAAATAAGCCGTTTCTTCAAGAGTATCTGTTCCGTGAGTAATAACAACACCATCAAACTTTTTATCAGCTTCTTTAATGTGACGAAATAAAAGAAGCATGTGATCAACAGTGATATGAGGACTAGGAACATTTAAAACATTTTTAACCGATAGTTCAATATTATCAAGATTGACCTCAACACTCGCCATAGGATTATTATCGTTTGTGACAATGTGACCTGAACGATCACTATGCATAGCAATAGTTCCGCCTGTGTGGAGCACAAGAATTTTTTTCATAAGAATCTCAGCTTTCTAAAAAATATGCTATACTTATTTTAGCATAAAAACTGAACAGAGGGATTTTAATTGGCAATAAAAGCAGTTTGTTTTGATATTGATGGGACACTTTTAAATGATATTAAATCAGTCCAAAAATCAACCCATCAAGCAATAAAAGAAATGAAAAAACAAGGAATTGTTGTAGGACTAGCTACTGGGCGTGGTCCTGGTTTTGTTGACCCTTTTATGGATAATCTAGGGCTTGATTTTGCCATTACTTATAATGGGCAATATATTTTTACAAGAGATCGCATTTTATACCAAAATACCCTGCCAAAATCAGTAGTTTACAAGGTGATTAAGTACGCTTCTGATCAAAAAAAAGAGATTTCTCTAGGAACGGTCTCAGGATTAGTTGGTTCACAAATTATCAACATGGGAACAAGTCGTTTTGGTCAAATTGTCAGTCGTCTCATTCCTAAAAAAATGGCTAAAACGGTTGAAAAAAGTTTTAAACATTTGATTCGACGGTTTAAACCTCAAAATAGAGCTACTTTACTAACCATGATGCGTCAACCCATTTTTCAAGTGGTACTAGTAGCCAGTCAGCAAGAAACTAAAAAAATAGAAGATCGTTTCCCTCAATTAACTGTGACAAGAAGTAGTCCTTATTCTGCCGATCTCATCTCCAAAAATCAGTCTAAGTTAAAGGGTATTTCACTTGTTGGTGATTTTTTTGGATTTGATATTTCAGAAGTGATGGCTTTTGGGGACTCTGATAATGATATCGAAATGCTATCAGGCGTTGGTGTTGGCGTTGCTATGGGTAATGCTAAGGAATCAGTTAAAAAAATAGCTCACTATATTACGGATACTAATAATAACGATGGTATTTCTAAAGCTCTTGATCACTATGGTCTTGTTCATTTATATCCTAGTCAGACCTTTAAGAGTAAGGATGAAAATTTCAATAAAGTCAAGGATTTCCACCAGCTGATGGACGGGGAAACGCGTCAAGTCCCCAAAGCCTATAGTTTAGAACAGGCGAGCTATCGATCAGGCTTTAAAGTGGAAGAAATTGTCGAATTTCTTTATGCAACAAGCCAAGGTAATAATCAGGACTTTAAAAAAGCAGTGGTAGATTTACACACTGCGATAGATGATGCCACAAAAAAAGTCTCCCGAAAACCTTATGAGGGAGAAAGTATTGTTGGTCAAGTTGATGCCTTGACAGATCTACTTTATTTCACCTATGGTAGTTTCGTTCTCATGGGTGTTGATCCTAAACCATTTTTTGATACGGTTCATGGCGCTAACATGGGAAAAATTTTCCCAGATGGCAAAGCCCATTTTGACCCTGTGACGCATAAAATTTTAAAACCAGATAACTGGGAAGAACGTTTTGCACCTGAACCAGCTATCAAACGAGAACTTGATCGCCAAATTCAAAAGGCATTAAGAACAAAAATAGAGATTTCTGAATAGAAATCTCTATTTTTATTATTTTCTAACGATGAGAATATCAACAGCAGCGTGCCGCATAATATATTCAGAAGAAGAACCAATCAGTAATCTTTCAAAGGTGCTTAGACCAGTTGCACCTAGCATGATTAAGTCTACATTTTCTTTTTCTGGAATGTCAGTTGCTAAAAGTGTTTTTGGATTCCCAAATTCAATGATAGATTTTACATTTTCAAGTCCTTTTTCTTGAGCCAATTCTTTGTATTTTTTTAAAATACGATTCGCTTCGTTTTCTAATTGTTCAAAAACAAAACCATCTAAGGTAGCCACACTTTGAGTGGCACGTGTGTCAATGACGTGGGCTAAAATCAGTTCTGCCTTATCATTGATGGCAATTTGTATGCCTTTTTTCAAAGCTATTTCCGCTTGTGGTGAGCCATCGATACCAACTAAAATGCGTTTATATTGGTAAGTCATAGTAAAACACCTCCTTGTTTCTATCTCTATTATACAACTTTTAGTAAAAAAATAATAATAGTTTGAGAAGAGTTCTCTAAAGAGGTAAAAAATTATAACGACTGCCATTTTACTTTTTTAACAATTAGTTCTATAATACTTAACACGAGGTAAAAACTATGAAACGATATGAAAAATCATCTAAATTGGAGCACGTTGCTTACGATATTAGAGGTCCTGTTCTTGATGAAGCTAATCGCATGGTTGCTGATGGCAAGAAAATTTTGAGACTTAATACGGGAAATCCTGCCGAGTTTGGATTTACAGCACCAGATGAGGTGATTAGAGACCTTATCATGAATGCAAGAGATAGCGAAGGCTATTCTAATAGTAAAGGGATTTTTAGTGCCAGAAAAGCTATTATGCAATATTGTCAAACCAAAAATTTTCCAAATGTTGACATTGATGATATTTTTATCGGAAATGGTGTTAGTGAAATGATTACTATGTCCATGCAAGGGCTTCTTGACAATGGAGATGAAGTTTTAGTACCAATGCCTGATTATCCTTTGTGGACGGCTGCGGTTAGTTTGTCTGGTGGACATGCGGTTCATTATATTTGTGATGAACAATCAGAATGGTATCCAGATATGGAAGATATGAAGTCAAAAATCACGTCAAACACCAAAGCTATTGTTCTCATCAATCCCAATAACCCAACAGGTGCCCTATATCCAAAAGATATTTTAGAGGCGATTGTTGAATTGGCTCGTCAGCATGAACTAATCATTTTTTCTGATGAAATCTATGACCGCATGGTGATGGATGGGCTTAAACATATTCCGATTGCAAGTCTTGCTCCAGATGTTTTTGTGGTGACAATGAATGGTTTATCAAAATCGCATCGCATTGCTGGCTTTAGAGTAGGTTGGATGGTGCTTTCTGGGAGAAAAGACCATGTTAAAGGTTACATAGAAGGTTTAAACATGTTGTCAAACATGCGACTTTGTTCAAACGTTTTAGCACAGCAAGTTGTTCAAACATCACTAGGTGGTTATCAATCCGTTGATGAACTTTTACTACCAGGTGGTCGTATTTTTGAACAGCGTAATTTTATCACAAAAGCGATTAATGACATTCCTGGTCTATCAGCAGTCAAACCTAAAGCTGGTCTTTATATTTTCCCTAAAATAGACCAAAACATGTATGATATTAAAGATGATGAAAATTTTGTTTTAGAATTTTTAAAACAAGAAAAAGTACTCTTGGTGCATGGTCGAGGCTTCAACTGGAAAGATGCGGATCATTTTAGAGTGGTTTATTTACCAAGAGTAGAAGAATTAGCAGAATTACAAGAAAAAATGACACGTTTTCTTCATCAATATCGTCGTTAAGATGACATTGACAACTTTAAATATTGAAATAATAAAAAATTTTCTGACAATTGTTTGCAAATAAAATACCACTTTGATATAATAGTCATGATTACTATAGAAAGAGTGGATTATGGCTAACTTACTTACAAAAACAAGAAGAATGACCTCAATTTTGCAAAAAGCTATTGATCAACTGCAAGAAGAATTACCGTATAACACCACTGCAGCTCAGTTAGCTGATATTATTGACTGCAATGCCTGTATTATGAATGCAACTGGTCACATGCTTGGTTATGCGATGAAATATAGTACTAACAATGATCGAGTAGAAGAAATTTTTGAAGCACATCAATTTCCAGATTCATATGTTGAAGCAGTTAATCGCATTTTTGACACGGAGGCTAATTTACCAATCAGTAGTCCGTTAACTGTTTATCCAGTGGAATCAAAAGATATTTATCCTGATGGCTTAACCACACTAACACCAATTTATGGCGGTGGGATGAGACTTGGAACTCTCATTATCTGGAGAAACGACAAACCTTTTGAAGATGATGCTCTCGTTTTAAGTGAAATTGCATCAACTGTTGTAGGCGTTCAATTATTGAATTTACAAAATGAAAACTTAGAAGAAACCGTTAGAAAACAAACCGCTGTTAACATGGCTGTTAATACATTATCTTATTCAGAAATGAAAGCGATAAAAGCTATTTTAAGTGAATTGGATGGAGATGAAGGACGGTTGACAGCTTCTGTGATTGCTGATCGTATTGGTATTACAAGAAGTGTGATTGTTAATGCTCTTCGTAAGTTAGAAAGCGCCGGCATTATTGAAAGTCGTTCTCTTGGTATGAAAGGTACCTATCTTAAAGTGATTAATGATGGGATTTTTCAAAAAATAAAGGACCATAAATAAGATGACAAAAGCACTGATTTCGATTGATTACACTTATGATTTTGTGGCTGACGATGGGAAGTTAACGGCTGGAAAACCAGCTCAAGCCATTGAAGAAAGTATTACTCAAAAAACACAAGAAGCATATGATAATGGTGATTTTATTTTCTTTACCATTGATTGTCATACAACCGATGATGATTTTCATCCTGAAATGAAATTATTTCCGCCACATAATATCAAAGGGACATCAGGTCGATTTTTATATGGAAAACTAAATGATGTTTACGAAGACATTAAAGGATCATCTAAGGTTTTTTGGATGGATAAGCGTCATTACTCTGCTTTTTCTGGCACAGATCTTGACATTCGTCTTCGTGAAAGAAAAATTGATACTGTTGTGTTGACAGGTGTCTTAACTGATATTTGTGTTCTACATACCGCTATCGATGCTTATAACTTGGGTTATAAAATTGAAATTCCGAAATCTTGTGTGGCTAGTATTGATGTTAACAGTCATGAGTGGGCTTTAAATCATTTCGAGAATGTTTTAGGCGCTAAAATTGTTGATTAAAATATTTTGAAAAAAGAACACCTTAATCCTGTGTGATAAGGTGTTCTTTTATTATTTCATTAACAGGTCATTAACAGGTGAACGTCTGATTAGTATGAAGTTATTTTCAAAAAGAATTTAATGAGGAAACAAAAGACGAAGCGTTAGAAAATATGGTATAATTTTAACGATAGACTAAATGGAGGATAAGTAACGAATGAAAATTTCTGAAGAAGAAGTGCGTCACGTGGCTAAACTATCAAAATTAGCCTTTAGTGATGAAGACACAAAAGAATTTGCAACCACACTTTCAAAAATTGTTGATATGGTAGAACTGTTAAATGAAGTCGATACAACAGGTGTTGCTATTACAACGACTATGGCTGATACAGTCAATGTTATGCGTGAAGATGTTGCTATCAAGGGTTGGAATCGAGAGGAACTCTTTAAAAATGTACCAGAAACTGAAAATGGTTTGATAAAAGTACCTGCCATTATTGATGAAGGAGGAAATGCTTAATGTCTTTAAATCATAAAACAATCGATGAATTACATGACCTTCTTGTGTCAAAAGACATCTCAGCTCTTGAGTTAGCAAAAGAAACCCTTAAAGATATCTCAGAACGTGAAGAAAAGATTGGTAGTTTTATCACCATTTCTGAAGAAGATGCTCTAAAACAAGCTAAAGCTATTGATGAAAAGGGGATTGATTCCCATAATGTCATGAGTGGTATTCCTTTAGCGGTTAAAGATAATATTTCAACAAAAGGTATTCTAACAACAGCAGCATCAAAAATGCTTTATAATTATACCCCTATTTTTGATGCCACAAGTGTTGAAAAACTTTATGCCAATGATATGGTTGTTATCGGTAAAACCAATATGGATGAGTTTGCCATGGGTGGTTCAACTGAAAATTCTTACTTCAAGACCACGAAAAATGCTTGGGACACAACGAAAGTACCTGGTGGTTCATCAGGTGGCTCTGCAACTGCAGTTGCCTCAGGACAAGTGCGCCTATCCTTAGGATCTGATACAGGCGGTTCTATCCGTCAACCAGCTTCCTTTAATGGTATTGTTGGTATGAAACCAACTTATGGCCGTGTGTCTCGTTTTGGATTGATTGCCTTTGGTAGTTCACTTGATCAGATTGGTCCTTTTTCACAAACTGTTAAGGAAAATGCACAGCTATTAAATGTTATTTCAGGTTTTGATGACAAGGATTCTACTTCAGCTAAACAGTCTGTTTCTGATTTCACTAGTAAAATCGGTCAAAGTATTAAAGGAATGAAGATTGCTCTTCCTAAAGAATATATGGGAGAAGGCATTAACCCTGCTGTTAAAGACAATATTTTAAAAGCAGCAAAACATTTAGAGAGCCTAGGAGCTATCATTGAAGAAGTGAGTTTGCCACATAGTAAGTATGGCGTAGCTGTTTATTATATCATTGCTTCTTCAGAAGCTTCTTCAAATCTGCAACGTTTTGATGGCATTCGTTATGGTTTTAGAACAGAAAACTATAATAACCTTGAAGATGTTTATATCAATACCAGAAGTGAAGGCTTTGGTGACGAGGTGAAACGCCGTATTATGCTAGGAACCTTTAGCTTATCATCAGGTTATTATGATGCCTACTTTAAAAAAGCTGGTCAAGTAAGGACCTTAATTATCAATGATTTTAATCAAGTCTTTGCTGATTATGATTTAATTCTTGGTCCAACTGCTCCAGATGTGGCTTATGGTCTTGGGACACAAAGTCATGATCCTGTTGCTATGTATTTGGCTGATTTGTTGACCATTCCAGTTAACCTTGCTGGCCTTCCTGCTATTTCTATTCCATCAGGTTTTGTTGAAGGCTTGCCTGTTGGTTTACAACTAATAGGACCAAAATACAGTGAAGAAGTAATCTATCAAGTAGCTCAAGCCTTTGAAGCAACAACCGACTACCATAAACAACAACCGATTATTTTTGGAGGTGACAAGTAATGAATTTTGAAACAGTTATTGGACTTGAAGTCCATGTGGAATTAAAAACAAATTCAAAAATTTTCTCACCTGCTCCAGCTCATTTTGGTGAGGACCCAAATACCAATACTAATATTGTCGACTGGGCCTTCCCGGGTGTTCTGCCGGTAATGAATAAGGGTGTGATTGATTATGGGATTAAAGCAGCTCTTGCGCTGAATATGGACATCCATCAAAGAATGCATTTTGACCGTAAAAATTATTTTTACCCAGATAACCCAAAAGCTTACCAAATTTCTCAATTTGATGAACCCATAGGCTACAATGGCTCTATTGAGATTGCACTTGAAGATGGCACGAAAAAAACCATTCGTATTGAACGTGCTCACCTAGAAGAAGATGCAGGTAAAAATACCCATGGCAGTGGTGGTTATTCATATGTGGACATCAATCGCCAAGGCGTGCCTTTGATTGAGATTGTTTCAGAAGCAGACATGAGAAGTCCTGAAGAAGCTTACGCTTATTTGACTGCATTGAAAGAAATCATTCAATACACTGGTATTTCTGACGTCAAAATGGAAGAAGGCTCAATGCGTGTGGACGCTAACATTTCTTTACGTCCTTATGGTCAAGAAGCTTTTGGAACGAAGACTGAGCTCAAGAATTTAAACTCCTTTAACTTTGTACGTCGTGGTCTTCAATACGAAGTGGAACGCCAAGCAAAAATTCTTCGCTCAGGTGGTCAAATTCAACAAGAAACTCGTCGTTATGATGAAGCAACTGGTGAAACCATTCTGATGCGTGTCAAAGAAGGTTCAAGTGACTATCGTTACTTCCCAGAACCAGATCTTCCCATTTTTGAAATTGAAGACAGCTGGATTGAAGCGGTTCGATCTAGCTTACCGGAATTTCCAAAACAACGCCGTGAAAAATACACAACACAATTTGGTTTATCAGCTTATGATGCCATGCAATTAACAGCAACAAAAGCCGTTTCAGACTTTTTTGAAAAAGCTGTTTCTATCGGAGGCGATGCCAAACTTGTTTCTAACTGGCTCCAAGGTGAAGTGGCACAATATCTAAATACCACTAGTCAGACGATTAAGGATATTTCTTTAACACCAGAAAATCTTGTGGAGATGCTTAGCTTAATTGCTGATGGCACTATTTCTTCTAAAATTGCAAAGAAAGTCTTTATCCATCTTGCTAAAAATGGTGGCAGTGCTAGAGAGTATGTTGAATCAGCTGGACTTGTCCAAATTTCAAGTCCTGAGCAACTTATTCCAATCATTAAAGATGTTTTCGCTAATAATGAAAAAGCCATTAATGACTATAAAGCAGGTAATAAAAATGCTGCTAAGTCATTAATTGGGCAATTAATGAAAGCAACAAAAGGGCAAGCCAACCCACAAGTGGCACAACAATTGTTAAATGAAGAATTAGGTAAGCTTTAACGATAAAAAAGATTGAAAGCCTTATTAGCTTTCAATCTTTTTTAAAATAGTCAAATTTTTACTTGTGAAACCGTTTTACAATCGTTATAATAGTAATAAGATACAGAAAGGATTTAAAAATGAAAAAATTAAAATTTTTATTATTGTTACCACTACTCATTATTATTGTGGCTTGTTCGAAAAATCCTCAAGATGAATTTATCACACGTTATAATAATAATCTAAAACAAGAAGAAACAAGTTTTGTATTTAGTGTCAAAATTAAGGATGTTAAATTGGCAAATAATAGTACAGAGATGTCTGAGTTGAAAGACTTAAAAAACAAAGCATTCATCTTTGATGTTTCTCAATCAACAAAAGATAAAATCTTTTCAATTTCTTCTGACTTATCTGAATTCAACCCTTCTTTTCCTATGTTAGATATCGTTGGAACTAATGATGATTTTTACGTTAATGCTGAACTTTGGGGAATGTTTTCTGGTATAGAAAGTGATAAAATCAAAGGTCGTTATATCAATGTAGCTGACTTTAGTGAGGACTATGATTCTGTTTTTGATGAAGCAGAAGATTCAACAGGTTGGACGGATAGTTTTAAAGAGATTGATGCCAAATATTTTAAAATGGATGGTGATGTAGCTGTCTTGACCATTAAAATGTCGGAATTATTAGACATGGTTAAAACCATGGCAGAAGATGAGACAGCTAATACTTATCTTAACATGATGAATGCTTACCTTAAAGAGAGCAGTTCAGTTACTTATCGTATTGAAAAAGATGGTAGTGCTAACATGACCATTGATCTAAAAATGGCTCCAGGTTTAGATTATGGGATAGAGTCTGTAACGATTGAGATGATTTCAAAAAAAGTAGACTATATAGCTCCTAAAATACCAGAGGATTCAAAATTAATTAGCTTTGATGAATTACAGATGATATCATCAGAAGTTGCTCAATCAGATTTAACTGATGAAGAATTTCAAGAATTGTACAATCAATTTAAAAATAATCTTTCTACTTATTCTAAAGAAGAACTAAGAAAAGTATTAGAAATTTATCAACCGTTTCTAACAGAAGAACAGTATAAAGAAATGGAAGCTTTAGTTGCAACAGCTGCCTGATAAATAAGCATCACCACCGTATTAGTTAGTGGTGATGTTTTTGATTGTCTTTAATGGCTAAATATTTGAGAAAAGATAGATTTTTAAGATAATTTGGTGTAAACTTTTTATGTATTAATGTTTGCTATATTTAAAAAGGATTATTAAAATGGAAAAGACAATTATTTCGGCAAAACAAAAATCTCAATTTAACTTAGGATGGTTGACAGGACCATTAGTAGGCTTTTTGTTGCTAACTTTAGCAGAGACCATAAGTTTTATAGTAATAGTTCCCTTTTTTCCTTATCAAATACCACCTTTAGAGGTGCAATTGTTTTCATTTATTTCTATCTCTTTAGTCGTTATTGTTTGGGGAAAATTTGTTGAAAAAAGTCCATGGCAGGGACTTGGTTTTACAAAAATAAAAGCCTTTCAATCTTTTCTTAAAGGCTGGGGGATTGGAATAGCAATGATATTGACTTGCGTTTTTTTGATGTTTCTTTTTGGTGTTATCAGCTTTGTAGGATTTCAATTATCACCAAATCTTGTTTTTCAATTTATTATCTTAATGTTTGCTTGGACTATCCAAGCTAGTGGAGAAGAAATTCTTACTAGAGGTTGGTTATTTAGTTCAGTGTCTGCTAGATACCAAGTATTATTAGGAATAATAGTATCATCTTTATTTTTTACCCTCTTACATCTAGGTAATGATCATTTATCAGTGATTCCTGTTTTTGATTTATTTTTATTTGGTGTGTTAGCTGCCTTATATACGTTAAAAACTAATAATATTTGGGGGATTAGTGGCATTCATGCTGCATGGAATTGTTTTCAAGGTAGTTTTTTCAATTTTAATGTTAGTGGAACAGCAGCCTCAGAAAGTTTTATCAAAGTTAGTGTGAATGGACCTGCTTGGTTGTCTGGCGGTGACTTTGGTATTGAAGGAAGTATTTTTAGTATTCTTGTTCAACTGATTATTATTATCTGGTTGATTTATGATTTAAAGAAAAATGACTATTTTTCTTTCTTCAGTAAATAAAAGCTAATCCTTTAGTAATACTAATAACAAGAAGGTGTTTTTTTACCTAAATTATGTTAGAATAAGAGTACTATATATTTGTGGAGAGAGATGTGAGTATAGAAGATTATATACCGACCTTTGCGGTCGAAGCTGTCTATGATTTAAGGCCTGATAATCTGAGAGATCAGGGGATTCGTGCTGTTTTAGTTGACTTGGATAATACCTTGATCGCTTGGAATAATCCTGATGGTACTGCAGAACTACGTGCTTGGTTAGATGAAATGACTATTGCTGATATTCCGGTAGTGGTTGTTTCTAACAATAAATATGACCGAGTTGAGCGTGCCGTTGATAAATTTGGTGTTGACTTTGTTAGTCGCGCCATGAAACCTTTTGCTAGAGGGATCAATATTGCTATTGAAAGGTATGGTTTTGATCGCAATGAAGTTGTTATGGTAGGTGATCAGTTAATGACTGATATTAGGGCTGCTCACAGAGCTGGTATCAGATCGATTTTGGTGAAACCACTTGTCACCTCCGACGCCTGGAACACAAAAATTAATCGTATGAGAGAACGTCGTGTACTTGCAAAAATTGAAAAGAAATATGGCAAAATCGACTATAAAAAAGGAATTTAAGTGAAAGATTTGTATTGTATTGGTTGTGGTGCCAAAATTCAAACCACTGATAAAGACAAAATAGGGTATACCCCATTGTCAACACTAGAAAAAAATCAAGAAACAGGTGATATTTATTGTCAGAGGTGTTTTCGACTCAGACATTATAACGATATTCAAGATGTTCAATTGTCTGATGATGATTTTTTGAAACTACTCCATGAAGTGGGTGACAGTAACGCCTTAATTGTCAATGTTGTTGATATTTTTGATTTTAATGGCTCTGTTATCCCTGGTTTATCAAGATTTGTCGCTAATAACGATATTTTACTAGTTGGCAATAAAAAAGATATCTTACCAAAATCTGTCAAAGATGCTAAAGTGACTCAATGGTTGATGGAAAGAGCTCATGAAGAAGGTCTTCGACCTAAAGATGTTGTTTTAACCAGCGCCCAAAATCGTCAAGCTATCAAAGAATTAATTCAGAAAATTGATCAATTAAGAAAAGGTAGAGATGTTTATGTCGTTGGTGTCACTAATGTTGGAAAATCAACCTTAATCAATGCCATTATTCAAGAACTTACCGGTAGCCAAAATGTGATTACCACTTCGCGTTTTCCTGGAACGACTTTAGATAAAATTGAAATTCCTTTAGAAGATGGGCATTACCTTTTTGACACTCCTGGAATTATCCATCGTCATCAAATGGCTCATTATTTATCGAAAAAAGATTTGAAATACGTGAGTCCTAAAAAGGAAATTAAACCTAAAACTTACCAACTTAATCAAGAACAAACTATTTTCATGGCTGGCTTAGCCAGATTTGATTTTTTAGAAGGGGATAAACAAGGCTTTACCATTTTTGTTGATAACAACCTGCCTCTTCATCGAACAAAGTTAGAAGGTGCTGATGGTTTTTATCAAAAACATCTTGGACAACTATTAAGTCCTCCAAAACATGACCAAATAAAGACATTCCCAAAGTTAGTCAAACATGAGTTTGTCATTACAGAGAAAATGGATTTAGTCTTTTCAGGTCTTGGTTGGATTCGTATTAAAGAAAAAGCTAGAGTGGCAGCATGGGCACCAGAAGGTGTCTCAGTTGTTTTACGTCGAGCAGTAGTATAAGAGGAAAATATGACATTAACAAGTAAACAACGTGCATTTTTAAAAAGTCAAGCACATTCTTTAAAACCCATTATTCAAATTGGGAAAAATGGCTTAAATAACCCAATTAAAACAAGTGTTCGAAATGCACTAGACGCGCGTGAATTAATCAAAGTAACTCTGCTACAAAATACCGATGAGGACATTCATGAGGTAGCAGAAATATTAGAAGATGAAATCGGTGTAGAGACTGTTTTAAAAATCGGCCGTATCTTGATTTTATATAAAGAGTCAACTCGAAAAGAGAATCGCAAAATTTCTGAAAAAGTAAAAGCACTTTAAAGTTGTTCGGAGGCATAAATGGCAATTGAACTTTTAACACCATTTACAAAAGTAGAATTAGACGTAGAAACAAAGACCAACAATCGGCCACAAATTGGTATTTTAGGAGGTAATTTTAATCCCGTCCACAATGCCCACCTGATTGTTGCCGATCAAGTTCGTCAGCAACTTGGTCTTGACCAAGTTTTACTAATGCCTGAATATAAACCCCCACATGTTGATACAAAAACAACTATTGACGAGAAACACCGTCTTAAAATGCTTGAGTTAGCGATTGAAGGTGTTAAGGGGTTAGCAATTGAAACCATTGAACTTGAAAGAAAAGGTATCAGCTACACTTATGACACAATGGTAGAATTGATAAAAAAAAATCCAGAGGTGGACTATTATTTTATTATTGGTGCTGATATGGTGGATTATCTGCCAAAATGGCATAAAATTGATGACTTAATTCAAATGGTTCAATTTGTTGGTGTTCAACGTCCTAAGTATAAATCAGGAACTAGTTACCCAGTCATCTGGGTTGATGTCCCATTAATGGATATTTCATCTAGTATGATTCGTGATTTTATCAAAAAAGAGAGAGATCCTAATTTTCTACTACCTAAAGCAGTGTTAGATTATATTAAAAAAGAAGGATTATATCATGACTTATCGTAACTATCTTAATATGAGTCGTGACCAACTCATAAAAAAACTAGAGCAAGTAGTAACAAAAGAGCGTTTAAAACATATGATAGGTGTAGAAGAAACCAGCATCCGTTTAGCACGTCTAAATCATTATGATGCTGAAAAGGCAGGTTTAGCCGGTCTTCTTCATGATTATGCAAAGAACTTGTCTGATGCTGAATTTATCCATCTCATTGATAAGTATCAATTAGATGAGAGCTTGAAACAATGGAACAATAATATTTGGCATGGATTGGTTGGCACCTACAAAATTCAAGAAGACTTGGGTTTGACCGATAAAGAGATTCTTCAAGCGATTAAATACCATACAACAGGTTCTAGTCAGATGTCTCTTCTTGATAAAATTGTTTATGTTGCTGATTATATCGAACCCAATCGTGATTTCCCAGGTGTTGATGAAGCAAGAAAATTAGCAGAGAGCTCCTTGGATAAGGCGGTTGCTTATGAAACGGCTCAAACGATTAGTTACCTTGTTAAAAAAAGAATTCCAATTCATCCCCGAACGATTCAAACCTACAATGCCTATATTCATCATTTAAACGAAGACTGATGACTTTGTTGTGTGATAATGATAACCTAGAAAAAGAGGAACAAACGTGTTAGAAAAAGAATTACTACAAACAATCCTATCAGCAGCCGATGAAAAAAGAGCTGAAGATATCATGGTTTTAAACCTACAAGAATTAACAAGTATGACTGATTACTTTGTTATTATGAGTGCCACTAATAGTAGACAACTAGAAGCTATTTCAGACAATATTCGTGAAAAAGTGAAGCTTTCTGGACAAGACAGTAGTCATGTTGAAGGCGATGCTAAAGCTGGTTGGGTGTTACTTGATTTAAACAGTGTCATCGTCCATATCTTTTCAGAAGAAGAACGTGCTCACTATAATTTAGAAAAATTATGGCATGAAGCACCACTAATAGCCTTAGAAGACATTATAAACTAATTAACCTTGTTCCTAGGAACAGGTTTTTTCTGATGGTAGTGATAGACCGAATTAAAAGAAAGATGAAAAAAATGATTAATTATGAAATGTTTGCAAGGATTTATGATAGTGTGATGGATGACTCTCTCTATCAAAAATGGACTGATTTTAGCCTTCGCCACTTACCCAGTGCTAAAGACAAAAAAAAGTTATTAGAACTGGCTTGTGGAACAGGTCTTCAATCGATTTACTTTGTTGAAGCTGGCTTTGATGTGACTGGGCTAGATTTAAGTGCTGAAATGCTAGATATTGCCAAAAAGAGACGCGATTCAAAAAATCTTGATATTACTTTTATTAAAGGGGATATGAGAGACTTATCTCAGCTGCCAAAATTTAATATGGTCACTTGCTACTCAGACTCGATTTGTTATTTACAAGATGAGGTAGACGTTGGCGATGTTTTTAAAGAGGTTTATAACATATTAGAACATGACGGTGTTTTTATTTTCGATGTTCACTCCACTTTTCAAACAGACCAAGTTTTTCCAGGTTACAGTTATCATGAAAATGCTGAAGACTTTGCTTTTCTTTGGGATACCTACGCTGATGAGGCGCCTCATTCTGTTGTTCATGAACTCACTTTTTTTGTTAAGGATAAAACAGGTGACTTCAAACGTTTTGATGAAATACATGAAGAAAGAACCTATGAGATACTAACCTATGATATTTTACTAGAGCAGGCTGGGTTTAAAAATGTCGAGGTTTATGCTGATTTTGAGGATAAAAAACCAGAAGAAACTTCAAAACGCTGGTTTTTTGTGGCAAGAAAATGACGATTACAGGTATTGTTGCCGAATTTAATCCTTTTCATTACGGTCATCGCTACTTATTAGAACAAATCTCTGGTTTGAAAATTGTTGCCATGTCTGGTAATTTTATGCAAAGAGGAGAGCCTGCTATTGTTGATAAGTGGTCAAGAGCACAAATGGCTATTGAAAACGGAGCAGATATCGTTGTTGAATTGCCCTTTTTAGTGAGTGTTCAATCCGCCGATTATTTTGCAAAAGGCGCTCTTTCTATTTTAAACGCGTTAGGGATTGAGGAACTTGCCTTTGGAACGGAAGAAAATGGTCATTATCAACAGTTACTAGAAGATTATCGTAATAACCAAGAGGAGATGGAAGACTTTTTAAAGAGTCAATCACACTTAACATCTTATCCAGAAAAAGCTCAAAAAATGTGGCAACATTTTTCAGGCATAACATTTTCTGGACAAACCCCTAATCATATTTTGGCGCTGTCTTATGTTAAGGCAATTGCGCCTTATGACATTAAGATAAGACCTGTTAAAAGACTGGGTGCAGATTTTCACTCTCTTGATAAAACAGCCTCGATAGTGTCAGCAACAGCCATCAGACATCATATAAAAGATAAAGTGTTTTTAAAACAATCAACACCGGCTTGGCAAAACATACTAAAAGAGCCACATGTGTTGTGGGATGATTATTTTCATCTACTTAAATATCATATTTTATCCCATCAGGATTTGACTGAGATTTATCAAGTCAATGAAGAAATGGCTAGTCGGATTAAAACAGTAATAACAAAAGTTGATAATATAGAGGAATTGGTTAACCAAGTGGTAACGAAACGCTATACTAAAGCGCGTGTCAGAAGGCTATTAACCTATATTTTAGTCAATGCAAAAGATAGTCCGCTACCTGAGAAAATCCATGTTCTTGGTTTTAGTCAAAAGGGTCAGGGTTATTTATCTCAACTTAAAAACAAAGAAATACTTATGACGAAAATTGGTAAAGAACCTTGGGATTCCATGACTCAAAAAGCAGATACTATTTATCAAATGGGAAATAAAAAAATCACTCAACAAACCTATGGTCGAATTCCTTTCATGGGAAAATAACCGACAAAAGTTTATATAATGAAAAGTACAATAAATCATGAAGTCTTTTTATCGTGAGAACTTTTGTGGTATAATAATAAGGCAAAAAAATAAAAGGAGATTACTAATGGGACGTAAATGGGCTAATATTGTTGCCAAAAAAACAGCAAAAGATGGCGCAAATTCAAAAATATATGCTAAATTTGGTGTAGAAATCTATGTAGCAGCCAAACAAGGAGAGCCAGACCCAGAATCAAATTCAGCACTAAAATTTGTTTTAGAACGTGCCAAACAAGCGCAAGTACCAAAACATGTTATTGACAAAGCTATTGATAAGGCAAAAGGAAATACAGATGAAACCTTTGTTGAAGGTCGTTATGAAGGTTTTGGACCAAATGGTTCAATGATTATTGTTGATACTTTAACATCAAATGTTAATCGTACAGCTGCTAACATTAGATCTGCCTTTGGCAAAAACGGTGGGAATATGGGAGCTAGTGGTGCTGTTTCTTACATGTTTGACAAAAAAGGTGTCATTGTTTTTGAAGGAACAGATGCTGAACATATTTTTGAAGTGTTATTAGAATCTGATGTTGATGTTGAAGATGTTGAAGCAGAAGACGGTAGTATTACTGTTTATACAGCTCCTACAGATTTACATAAAGGAATGGAAGCTCTTCAAGCAGAAGGCATCACAGAATTCCAAGTAACAGAGCTTGAGATGATCCCACAATCAGAAGTAACTTTATCTGAAGAAGATTTAGAAATTGTTGAAAAACTAATTGATGTTTTAGAATCAGATGATGATGTTCAAAAAGTTTATCACAATGTAGAAGGCTTATAATTCAAATAAAAATAATGTTTACCCTTGAAATTAATGGTATTGTCTTGCCTATTTGTTCTTATTCTGATATAGTAAGAATGAATTTAATAGTATGGAGGAAATTATGAATTATACAATAATTTTGTTATTTGTTTTTTTTATGGGAATTACCTTTTTCATGCAACGCCAACAAAAAAAGCAAATGCAAAAACGTTTAGATGAACTCAAAACCATGTCCAAAGGTGACGAAGTTGTGACAATTGGTGGTATGTTTGCTATTGTTGATGAAGTGGATACTGATAACAACAAAGTTGTTCTTGATGCTGAAGGTGTCTACCTCACTTATGAATTAACATCAATTAAGCGAATTGTTTCTAGAGCAAATGAACCAGCGGTTTCTGTTGAAGACGCTAAGGAAAGTGCTGTTGAATCAGCCATTGAAGAATAAAAGAGTAAAAATTTCCTCCTCAAAAGGAAATTTTTATTTTTTCTCAGAGAGAAATGATTAGAAACTGCTATAAAACTGAAAAATATGGTAAAATAGCAATAGTATTTCAATGATTAGGATAAAATAATGTTTGATTTTTTAAAAAATAGTAAACCAACGGCACTAGAAACAATTCCAAAGCATATTGGCATTATCATGGATGGTAATGGTAGATGGGCTAAAAAAAGAATGCAACCTCGTGTGTTTGGGCACAAAGCAGGTATGGATGCCCTTCAAGACATTACATTAATGTCATCTGAAATAGGTGTCAAAGTATTGACTGTTTATGCGTTTTCAACTGAAAACTGGTCGCGACCTGAAGACGAAGTCTCATTTATCATGAAGTTGCCCGTGGATTTTTTTGACAAATATGTTCCAAAATTACACGAGAATAATGTCAAAATTCAAATGATGGGAGAAAGAAATCGTCTCCCAGAAGACACATTAAAAGCTTTAGATGATGCCTGTCAATTGACTAAAAACAACACAGGATTAATTCTTAATTTTGCTCTTAATTATGGTGGCCGTGCCGAGTTAACCTTAGCAATAAGAGAAATTTCAAAAAAAGTTAGTCAAGGTGAAATAAAGCCTGAAGAAATCACTGAAGAAGTGATTGCCAATCATCTAATGACGTCAGACTTACCTGATTTATATCAAAATCCTGATCTTATTATTAGAACAAGTGGTGAAATAAGACTTAGTAATTTTTTACCTTGGCAATCTGCTTATAGTGAATTTTATTTCACACCGGTTTTTTGGCCTGATTTTAATCAAGAAGAATATACTAAGGCACTAGAAGAATACAGTCACCGCCAAAGACGATTTGGGAAAGTGTAAGAAAGGGAAAGTATGCAAAAAAGAATTATTTTTGGATTAATAGCATTACTTATTTTTATGCCATTATTATTTGTAGGAGGGATAGCTTTCCAGCTATTTATCGGTCTGTTATCAATGCTTGGTGTTTCAGAACTTCTTAGGATGAAAGGATTAGAAGTTTTTTCATTTGAAGGTGTTCTAGCAATGCTAGGGGCTTTTGTATTAACTGTTCCTATCGGTAACTACCTGAGTTTTTTACCAATTGATGCTAATTTTTCTTTGTTTAGCATCATTACATTCATTTTACTTGCTGGCATTGTTTTAAATTATCCTGTTTATACTTTTGATGATGCGGTATTTCCAATAGCTTCTAGTTTATACGTTGGTATTGGCTTTCAAAACCTTATCATCGCTCAACAATCCGGTTTTAACAAAGTATTGTTAGCCTTGTTGATTGTCTGGGCAACTGATATAGGTGCTTATTTCATTGGTATGCGTTATGGACAAAGGAAATTATTACCGTCTGTTTCACCGAATAAAACGATTGAAGGTAGTCTTGGAGGAATCGTATTTGCTCTTGTTGTTGCCGGTGTATTTATGGCATTTGATGCTTCTTTATATGCTCCCTATTCTTTCTTAGTAATGATTTTATTGGTTGCTTTATTTAGTATAGCTGGCCAATTTGGTGATTTGATAGAAAGTGCCATTAAACGTCACTTTGGTGTTAAAGATTCTGGTAGACTTATTCCAGGACATGGTGGTGTTCTTGATCGATTTGATAGTATGTTGCTTGTATTGCCTTTAATGCATTTTTTAGGTTTATTTTAAAATGGAGAAAATAAAATGACTGGTATCTTAACATTTATTTTTATTTTTGGTGTCATTGTAGTTATCCATGAATATGGTCATCTCTACTTTGCCAAAAAATCAGGCATTCTTGTAAGAGAATTTTCTATTGGTATGGGACCAAAAATTTTTGCTCATCGTGGTAAAGATGGCACTACCTACACTATTCGTCTCTTGCCTTTGGGAGGTTATGTTCGTATGGCAGGTTGGGGAGATGATAAAACAGATATTAAAACTGGCACTTTAGCGAGTTTAGAGTTTAACGACTCCTCAGAAGTCACACGAATTAACCTTTCAAATCGTTCTGTCTCTTCTACGAGTCTTCCTATGAATATTGTGTCTTATGATTTAGAAGATAAGTTGGAAATCGCTGGGTTAGTTCTTGAAGAGACAAAGACGTTTAAGGTTAACCACAATGCAACCATTATTGAAGAAGATGGAACAGAAGTGTTAATCGCACCAAAAGATGTCCAATACCAAAATGCTAGTATTCCAGGACGGATGATGACTAATTTTGCTGGTCCAATGAATAATTTTATTCTTGGAATTGTTGTTTTTGTCCTTTTAGCCTTTGTACAAGGTGGTGTACCAGATGAAACGACTAATCGTGTACAAGTGATGCCTAATGGACCGCTAGCTCAAGCTGGTGTTGTCGAAAATAGTCAAATTTTAGCCATTGAAGGAAAAACAATCTCCAATTGGCAAGAGTTAACACAAGGTGTCGATGAAGCTACCAAAGACTTAAAAGAAGGCGAAGCTATTAGTTTGGTTGTTAAAAATGATGGTGAAGAAAAAATAGTTTCTGTGGTCCCAGAAAAACAAAACAACACCTATTTTATTGGTGTAACTAGAAGTTTAAAAACTAGTTTTACTGATAAGCTATTTGGTGGTTTTCAAATGGCTTATACGTCAGCCTTTGCTATTTTAAATGGACTTAAAAATCTTATTTTCCATCCTGATATTAACAAACTAGGTGGCCCTGTTGCCATTTATCAATTAAGTAACCAAGCAGCAGCTTCAGGATTTTCTGATATTCTCTACCTAATGGCTATGTTATCAATGAATCTTGGTATCCTAAATTTAGTGCCAATTCCTGCCTTAGATGGTGGTAAAATAGTGATGAATATTATTGAAGCTATTAGAAGAAAACCTCTTAAACAAGAGACTGAAATGTATATCACTCTAGCAGGTGTTGTATTTATGGTGATTCTAATGATTTCAGTTACCTGGAATGATATCCTAAGAACATTCTTTTAATCTAAAAACATACGGAGATAAATAATGAAACAAAGTAAAATGTTAATCCCAACTCTTAGGGAAATGCCAAGTGATGCCCAAGTTATCAGTCACGCACTGATGCTTAGAGCTGGTTATGTGCGACAAGTATCATCAGGAATATATTCTTATTTACCGCTTGCTAACCGTTTAATTGAAAAGTTAAAAAATATCATGCGTGAAGAGTTTGAAAAAATTGGTGCAGTCGAAATGTTGACACCAGCATTACTAACCGCTGATTTATGGAAGGAATCAGGACGTTTTGAAACCTATGGTCCGGATTTATACCAACTTAAAAATAGAGAACAATCAGAGTTTATTTTAGGCCCTACTCACGAAGAAACCTTTACTGCCTTAATTCGAGATTCTATAAAATCATATAAACAATTACCGTTGAACCTTT
This sequence comes from Streptococcus zalophi, assembly GCF_016481285.1. Classification (GTDB taxonomy): domain Bacteria; phylum Bacillota; class Bacilli; order Lactobacillales; family Streptococcaceae; genus Streptococcus; species Streptococcus zalophi. The sequence continues at coordinate 1,599 of NZ_JAENBP010000007.1, read as the reverse complement.
ATCAAATTCAATCTAAATATAGAGACGAAAAACGTCCAAGAAATGGTTTATTACGCACACGTGAATTTATCATGAAAGATGGGTATAGTTTTCATGCTGATTATGATAGTTTAGATGTCACTTATGCTGATTATAAAAAAGCCTATGAAAGAATCTTTAAACGCATTGAACTAGATTTTAAGGGCATTATTGGTGATGGTGGGGCTATGGGTGGTAAAGATAGTCAAGAATTTATGGCTATCACACCAGATAGAACTGATCTTGAGAGATGGTTAATCTTAGATAAAACAATCGCAAAGATTGATGATATCCCAGAAGAAGTTTTGGAAGCTATTAAAAAAGAATTGACTTCTTGGTTAATTTCAGGTGAAGATACTATTGTTTATTCAACAGAATCAGGTTATGCTGCCAATCTTGAAATGGCAAGTAGTCAATTTAAACCAACATCAAAAGTGATTTCTATGCAAGAACTTGAAAAAGTTGCAACACCTAATAGTAAAACAATTGAAGAAGTGGCTTCATTTTTTCAAGTGGATACTAAAGAAACCATTAAAACGCTACTTTATTTAGCTGATAAAGAACCAGTTGCCGTTCTTTTGGTCGGTGATGATCAAGTAAATGAAGTCAAATTAAAAAATTATCTAGGTGCTAATTTCTTGGAGCCAGCTTCAGAAAGTGATAGTAAAGCCTTATTAAATGTTTCTTTTGGATCATTAGGACCTGTTGGATTACCAAGTGAGATTAAAATCATTGCTGATCTCAATATCCAAAATAGTAAAAATGCTATTGCAGGCGCTAATGAAGACGGGTACCATTTGAAAAATGTTAATCCTGGAAGAGATTTCACTGCTGAATATATTGATTTGAGAGAAGTGAAGGAAGGTGAGGTCTCGCCTGATGGTTTGGGTACTCTAAAGTTTGCTAGAGGTATCGAAATTGGACACATCTTCAAACTAGGGACAAGGTATTCTGAAAGCATGGGAGCTACCATTCTAAACGAACAAGGAAGCAGCCAACCTATCATAATGGGCTCATACGGTATAGGTGTCAGTCGAATTTTATCAGCTGTCATGGAACAACATGCTCGCATTTTTGTAACAAAAACACCAAAAGGTGATTATCGCTATTCCTGGGGAGTTAATTTTCCTAAAGAATTAGCACCCTATGATATTCACCTCATTACTGTTAATGTTAAAGATGACAATGCAGTTGCGTTAACCAATAAAATTGAAATGCTATTAATGGATGCTAAATATAGTGTTTTAACAGATGATCGTAACGAAAGAGTAGGATCGAAATTTTCAGACAGTGATTTAATTGGTTTACCAATTAGAATTACAGTAGGAAAAAAAGCTTCAGAAGGCATTATAGAAGTCAAAATGAAATCAAGTGGTGATACTATAGAAGTGAGCGAATCAAATTTATTAGAAACCCTTGAAATATTATCTAATATGAACAAAGCATAATTTTAAAATTCTTCTCACCAAGCCTACTTGGTGAGAATTTTTTATAAAAAGAGAAAAAAAGGTATTGACAAAGCTTAGTTGAGGTGCTAGAATATAATAGTTGTCTCGAAAGAGCATGACCTTTGAAAACTGA
>NZ_JAENBP010000006.1 GCF_016481285.1 Streptococcus zalophi | reverse complement strand
TTTTTTGACCAGCTTTAAATTCTGGAAGATCTGTAAATTCATATGCCCAGTTAGTTGCTTCTGTTACTGTCGCTTTTTGTCCAGTTGGCTGACCATCTGCCAAGAGGTTAACAATGACTTCTGTTGGGCGTTTACCATCTTGGTTATTCGCATCATCCCAGATTTTTTTACCTGAGATATTTACAGTGCTTGGTGTGTGGGTATTGGTAATATCATAACCAGAAACAACAGCAACATATTCTGGAACAGCTTCTTCAGCCACAGAATATTGAATTGGTGTCCCTTGTGCATCTCTTGTATCAAGATCATCAAAGGTATAAGCCCAACCTTGTGCTTCATCTGTTGTGACCGTTTTTCCTGTATCAACACCATTAGCTAATAATTTAACAACGATTTGTGTAGGACGTTTACCGTCTTGGTTGTTGTTATCATTCCATGTTTTTTGACCACTGATAGAAGTCTTAGCTAATTTGTTAGTAACAGTCATCATAGCAACTTTACTACCATCAAAATCATTTGGTGTGATTTCAATATCATCAGTTAAAAGTTCATAACCTGCTGGAGCAGTTACTTCTCTAAGGATATAATCTGTTTTTAGAAGACCACCAACTGTTGCATTACCATCCGCCCCAGTTGTCAAAGTACCTACAACTTGATCATTTGCTTTACGAATAACATTAAAGACAGCACCTTGAAGAGGTGTTCCATCTTCAGAAACTTTATGAACACCAACAGTGTAGACATAACCTTCAGCACTACCACCAGCTTCTAAATAGCGATAAGCAGCTCTAGTTGTAACTGTGTCGTGCTGTTCCGCATCTAATTGGGCAACATTTTCAAAAATCTCTCCATCTGTTGGAACATAGGAAATATCTGCTTGATAATCTATTTTAAAATTATCCGTGGCTTCAATATCACCAAGTTCAACTGAAAACGATTGTTGGGGATCATTAAATGTGATGTTATAGTTTTGTGTCACATCTTGTTGACCAGTTAGTTGCCAATCGCCTTGAACAAAATTCCACTCACCTTTATAGATACGTAATGAATCTTTTTTGTATGATACTCCAGGATTTTGTAGAGTGTCTGTGATTACAACTTTCTTTAATTCTTCCTTAGTACGATTAATAGAAATAGAATAATTAGTTCGTTGAGGATTACCGTTCTCTGCCCAACTTGATTTTTGTAATAAATACGCAGTTGGTGCCCCGACACCTTCATAGTGAATTGTTCCAGCATTAAATGTTTTTGTTCCAACTTTAACATTAATATCAAAAGTTTGTTCAGTATCAATTACAGTAAAATCAACACGTACATAGAAAAAAAGTTTTCCAGTAATATTTGAGTGAGTTTCTACATAATCGGTATAGGTCAAAACCACTTGTTTAGTATCAGGATGGATAACAGCATTAGCCACTAAATTACCATCTGCATCCTTCACTTCAAATGCTGTTGTTTGTGGAAAGGTTAATTCAGGTGGTAATTGTATTGTAGTAGTGTCACCTGCTACGACGGTATTATCGGGTAGTGCAAAATCTGCATTGATTCGAAAGTTAGTCCATTGTTCAATAGGATCTGGTAATGGTCCTCCCGATTCACTTGTTAGCGACATACTTGTAATAACATTATCATGATCAGCAGCATCTACATGAGTCCCCCTGATAAATGAAAAAGTTGTTACCACTAGAGCCATTAAGGCAAAAACTTTCAATAGTTTTGTCTTCATTGTTTTTCCTTTCTTTCTATCTTATACACATTAAAAATAGTTAGTAACAAAATGATATTATTTACTTTTTTTAAAATATTATAAAATACACTAATTGTTTTTATGAGTCCATTTCCATTCTAATACTTTTTTAAAGAAATGACAATACATTTATGAGATTATTTAGAACATTGTACCTTTTAATCTTATAATATTATTTTTACGCTTATTATATCGTAAGTATTGCCAATACAAAAAAGGAAAAGAAAGACTTTGTTTATTTTTTATTATTAAATATTAAATTTATATTTCAAAAATTTTATGTTATCACCCATTAAAAAATGGAGTACTTGACTTTTATCCGGAATAGCCTAGAATAGAAAAAGAATAAGGAGGCTATCATGAAATTTTTAATCCCAACTGCAAAAGAGATGTCAAAACAACTAGATAAGGTTGCTCCTAATCCGTTCAATCCAAAAACAACTGCTATCCTCACAGAATTGGCAAAAATGGGACCAGAAGAACTAGCTCATTTTTATAAAATAAAGCCAGAAGCCGCCCAAAAAGAATGGGACAGAATTCAAACTATTCAAAACAAGGAGGCTAATTATTACCCCGCCATTTTTCTCTTTAATGGTTTGATGTATCGCTATATCAATCGTCTTGAATTTTCTCCTTGCGAACTTAAGCGTGTGAATACCGATGTTTTAATTACCTCTTCCTTATACGGCGTTATCCCAGCACTGACACCAATTGCCCCTCATCGTCTTGATTTCTCACAAAAACTCATAATTGATGGAAAATCTCTCAAACAGTATTGGCAAAAAGATTTTGATGCTAGTTTTAACACTGAAGACATTTTTATCTCTCTATTATCAAGTGAATTTGAAGATATATTCTCCAAACCCATCCGAGAACAGTTGATTAAAGTGGTCTTCATGGAAGCTAAAAAAGGACAATTAAAAACGCACTCTACCATCTCTAAAAAAGGGCGTGGTGCCTTTTTAGCAGCAGCCATTAAACAAGAAGCTAGAGAACTTTCAGACCTTAAAAAACTGACCTTTGATGGTTTTTCATATCACGAAGACTTATCGAAACCTAACAAGCTCACTTTTGTTAAAGAAATATAAAAAAGGCTAGGACAACAAGTCCTAGCCTTTAAATGTTTGTAATGTTCTTTCAAAAAATATTAAATTGAGTACTAACCTCTTTTTATATTAAATGATCTCTGGACACTTGTTCATAGGTGGCTTTACCATCATTGAGTTTTTCCCAAATTACGACTGAATTGGTGGCCAAGGATTTTTTGACATCAATGATGCGTTGGTTAGAAGACCCTCTAAATTGGAGCATTAAATTTTTCTTGGTGATGTCAAAACGACCATCAACTAAAATATCAACATAACTTAGTAATTCCAATTTATCAGGTGTTTCAAGCATCATTTCTTCCCATGTATAGCCTGTCCAAGACCAAATATCTTTTTCAGGCAACTCTTTTTTGATTCGTTTGACCAAAGGTAATAAAATACCTGTATTCAAGAAGGGCTCCCCTCCCAACAAAGTAAGACCTTGCACATAAGGTTGAGCCAAATCAGCCATAATCTGTTCTTCTAGTTCTTTTGTGTAGGGCACACCATTTCGAAAATTCCAAGTGGCTTGATTGTAGCATCCTTTACAATGAAAGAGACAACCGCTCACATAAAGTGAATTTCGCACGCCCTCACCATCTACAAAATTAAAAGCTTTATAATCAGAAATATAACCTTGACTATAATCTTCGCTCTTCCATTCTTTAGGTTTAGGATTATTCATCTTATCCCTCCAAATCAATCCAATAACGTTCTACATTGTCACGTGTGTCTTCATAACGCCCACCACAGGCCAAAATTGTTTTTCGACTAGCAAGATTATCCTTATGACAAGTCAATAAAACCGATTTAATGTTTTTTTCTTTGGCTAACTGCAAACCTTGTCTCAGTTGCTCTTTAGCGTAACCCTTGCCACGCTCAGTTGGTCTAATACTATAACCAATATGACCACCTTTTTGTAACAAAACATCATTCAACCGAAGGCGTAGATTTAAAAAGCCTAGCGCTCTATTATTAGCATCAAAAGACACTAACTGAATAGAAGGCACAAAGTGACTAGGAATATTAATTCCCATTTCATATTCGCAATTTTGTTGCAACCAATCATTATAGGAAAACTCACGAGGATTCCAAAAGCCACCGTCATGCTGGCTGTTATGGTCTTCAAATTCAGTAATCATCTCTAAAATAGTCGCTTCATCATCAAATCTTGGTCTTCTTAATAGCATGATATCTCCTATTTTGGCAACTGTAGTGATAATTCGCCCCAATCTTTTTGAGTGTCTACTAGCTGTTGACAAAGGTAGTGACTCAACAAACTCGACTCGGGAGAAACTGGATTGAGACCTGTTTTAACAGCATCGATAAATGCTAAAACAATGGATTCAAATCCTCTTTTATATAAAGTTCTATCCCAAGCACCATAATTTTTCTTCGTTTGACTACTTTCTTCATAAATAGTTAAATCAGACAAATCCTCAACGTGAAGAGTCTTTTTGGGCAATTGAATTTCAACGATTTCTCGTCTTGAACCAGACTGCAAATTCATGCCTACAATAACAGTTTCTGTGTTTGAAACTAGAGTTACTGTCACTTGACTTAGTAGGCCATCGGTTTTGTGATAATGAAACCAGCTTTGTTTAGGAGGATTATCCATAAGAAAAAGAGCCGTGTCTAATGGATGGATAAAGAAGTCGAAGAATTTAAACACCAAGTCTCCTGGGCGATTAATATCATTTTTTTCAACATAAATCTTTGTCTTATTGGTCTCTTCTTTTAAAGCAGCCACTCGTGGTGCAAATCGGCGATTAAAACCAACCATCAAGAAAGTCTGATGAACTCTAGCTAAATCGTAAAGAGCCTTGGTTTCTTCATAATTTTGTGTGACAGGTTTGTCCACATAAACTGGTATACCACGGCTTAGAAACAAGGCAACAATATCATGATGAGAAACAGTTGCCGTGTGAACAAAGACGCCATCCAAGGTAGCATCAGCAAGCTCTTCTAGTGATGAATATGTGTGGACATGTGAAAATAAATGTGCTGTCTGACTTAAAACCTCTTGATTTCTAGTGAATAGATGCCATTCAATCTCAGCCAACTGACGCATATAGGGCAAATAAGCTTTTTGAGCAATGGACCCTAAACCAACAATCCCTATTTTAAGCATACCTAACCTCCGACTAATCTTTTTTAATCTTTTTCCCTAAAAAACATTCTTTTAAAGCATTGACACGCGCCTTTTGATCACCTTTCGTACGAGAATGTTTCTCGTGGAAACGCTCCACCTGCTTTTGCCCCTTGTAATCCAGTTGATATTTTCCCATTAGTTTCTCTTTTCTGTCAAAATAGGTTGCTAAATAGCAACCTATTTATTATTTTTTAGTTTAGCTTGATTGTTGAACCATTCATGTGTTTCACACGTGAAGCAATTTCTTTATGGCGACCATTAACCATTGGTCTTGCTTGTGGATTTCCTAGATAACCACAAGTACGTTTCACCACATCTACTGTTTTTGGATCGGTGTTACCACAATTAGGGCATTTAAAACCACGTTCGGTTGGTTCAAAATCACCTTCAAAACCACATTCATAACAACGATCAATCGGTGTGTTAGTTCCTAAGTAACCAACACGATCATAAGCATAGTCCCAAACAGCCTCTAAAGCTTTAGGATTTTGTTGTAAAACAGGATACTCACAATAATGGATGAAACCACCACTTGCACCAGTTTCTGGATAGATTTTTTCAAAATCTAATTTTTCAAATGGTGAAGGGTTTTTACGAACATCATAATGGAAGCTATTAGTATAGTATTCTTTGTCTGTAATATTTTCAACAATACCAAATTTTTCAGTATCTAGACGACAAAAACGGTCTGTCAAGCTTTCTGATGGTGTTGAGTAAACTGAGAAATGATAACCAAACTCATCTGACCAGTCTTCACAAAGACTCTTCATTTGATGAATGATATCAATCGTAAAGTCTTTCGCTGCTGGATTCGTTTCCCACTCACCGCCATAAAAGACTGTTGCCACTTCATATAAGCCGATATAACCTAGAGAAATAGTGGCACGACGATTCTTAAAGAGGTCATCAACGTTGCCATCTTTAGGAAGACGTTTTCCAAAAGCACCATATTGATATAAAATAGGAGCATTTGCTGGTGTTGCTTCTTTAACGCGTTCTACACGATAAACAAGTGCGTCTTTAGCAATTGACATACGTTCGCTAAAGATATCCCAGAATTTTTCAATATCACCTTGAGATTCTAGGGCAATACGAGGAAGGTTAACTGTAACAACACCGAGATTCATACGACCAGATGTGACATCATTGCCATTTTCATCTTTCCATCCTTGAAGGAAACTACGACATCCCATAGGAACTTTAAATGAACCTGTTAACTCAACGATCTTATCATAAGATAACATATCTGGATACATGCGTTTTGTAGCACATTCAAGAGCTAATTGCTTAATGTCATAGTTTGGAGAATCAGGATCTAGGTTAAGACCACGTTTAACAGTGAAAATCAATTTAGGGAAGATTGCTGTGCGTTTTTCTTTCCCAAGCCCTTCAATACGAATTTTTAAAATAGCTTTTTGAATTTCACGCTCAAACCATCCTTCTCCTAAACCAAAACCAAGAGAAGTAAAGGGTGTTTGACCATTTGAAGTGAAAAGGGTATTGATTTCATACTCAAGACTTTGCATGGCATCATAGATGTCTTTCAAGGTTTTTTCACGAACATAGTCTTCTCTTTTATCTTCATCCAACCATTTTTTAGCATCCTTCATATGCTTGTCATAATTTAGTTTAGCATAAGGTGCTAAAACTTCATCAATACGATCAGCAGAACAGCCACCATATTGACTAGAAGCAACATTAGCAATGATTTGTGAGATTTGAGCAGTTGCTGTTTGAATCGATTTTGGACTTTCAACATCAGCGTTTCCAATTCTAAAACCTGTCTTTAACATGCCTTCAAAATCAATCAAACAACAGTTGGTCATTGGTGTATAAGGGCTATAATCCAAATCATGGAAATGAATATCACCTTTTTGATGAGCGTTTGCCACATGTGGTGGTAACATTTTAAGACCAATGGATTTCCCAACAATACCAGCGGTTAAATCGCGTTGGGTATTAAAGACATTACTATCTTTGTTAGCGTTTTCATTGACCACACTTTGATCCTTGTTGATTAATTTATCAATCGTATAATTAATGTCTGTTGCTTTAGAGCGGTCAAAATCACGCTGCGTTCGGTAGTTGATATAAGCTTTTGCAATCGCATATTCGTTTGCTTCTAACAGTTGGTGTTCCACAATGTTTTGAATTTCATAGATTTTAACGTCTTTATTAAAGCGTTCAAAAATTTCTGTCACAACATTCTCAGTAACTTCTTTTAGCTTTTCTTCTACAAATGGTGTTAGTGGTGTTACTTGATTGCTGGCTTTTAAAATGGCTTGAAAAATCTTATCTGGTTCAAAAGCCACCTTTCTACCATCACGCTTAATAACTGTAATGAGTGATTTGACCATTTCCTTGTCCTCTTTCCTAAATCTTAGTACAAGAAATATTATAGCATAAGCAAAATAAAAATCAATCGTTTATTGGCAAAAAAATCAATATATTGTGTCTTTTTTTAAAACTAGACACAATATATTGATTTATCAAGGGTTTAACTGATACACAGTCAAATGGTCAATATTTTCAAAAGAAATTGGTTGGTAGTGATTGTCAAGCGTATTTTTTACCAATGGAGGAAGTTCCAGATTGTTATTTAACACGACATAGCGCGCTTTATTTTGTAACATCTCGTCTTCTAATCTCTTTTGGTTTACAGAATCAGAAGTATTGATAAGAGGAAGACTCAGATGAGAACTTGACTGACGTCGACTATCTTGATAGATAGTAGCAACAGTGTCCCAAACATAAATTGAATCATTGTCTGCAGTGTTTGTTGCAATATAAGTGGCAATCATTTCTCTTTCTTGATGAAGGGGCGCATCGATAAGATATTGGTACACCGGTAGACCAAGACCATACCCCATCACCAAAATTGGAACAAGTAAATGTCTTAACATGAAGTCACCAAAACCTTTGATTTCACTATCTTTTGGTAGGTGTTGACGATGACGAAATTGTCCGGATTCTTCAATATTTACTCCATCAGAACGATGGTTTAAAAAAAGAATTGTTAGTATGAGACCAAATGGAACCATTGGTAAAACATGATAGGCTTCAAAACTTTTTGTCAGAACTGTTATAATAAAATACAGAAGAACTGATAAAAAGAATACCCATTTGATAGCATGATCTTTGGTTCCTTTCCCAAGTAATAATGGAAAAACCAAAACACCTAATAGTAGTCCTGAACCTAAGGTCACAACAAGATAAAAACCAAAACTATAAAGTAGTGTCTCTAAACTATTAGTAATAGAAGTTACTGGATAGATAAGAGTTTGTTGTAGATAAGGAACAATAATTTGCATATTAAAGGCGACAAAGCCTACTGAATAAAAAACAAGAAGTAAACCAAAGATTAGACACAATAATTGGTAAAATCCCCTGGCAAAATAATGGTGAGCTAAATTATAAATACTTAAAACAACCAGAGCAACCAAACCAAACAATAGGGCTCTTGAGTCAAATAAAATAGCAAAGGCACATAAAATACCATAAAGGATAAAGCCCTCATCTTTGGCTTGTCCCTTAAAATAGTTTAATAAAAACCACATGGCCGGTAAAAAGAATAAAAAGGAGAATTGAATGGGATAAAGACCACCAAAACCTAAAGTAACATTTAAAAAATAAAAAATAGAACTAACAGAAAGGGCAAGTCCCCTCTTTTGACTCAATGAAAAAATTATTTTATACAGATAAATACCTGAAACATAGAAAGATAGTATTTGGAAAAGTAAAATCCAAAGGTTACTTCCCACTAGATAAGTGAAAGAAATTGTCAAGTAATACAAAAATCCTCCGGTTGCAAAAAGGTCTGTATATGGTAGCTGGCCTTGTGTTATCATGAAACCAGTGTATAGGTTTTGAGTTTGAATCCCGTTAGCAAAATCTGAAAAAAAAGGAATAACAATACTAAACAAAGATATGATTAGACTAAAAACCAGTAAATAAAAATGATGAAAAAACGGCATTCTCACATTTGGGGTTTTCATCCTTGGTTTTTTGGTTGGCGTTTTTTTTGTTCTTCTACTAAGATGAGTTTCTTGATTGATCTCCTCTAAGGTAGACAAATCTGAAAACTCCTCATGATAACTTTCTAATGGGCTTGAAGACATTTATATACTCTTTCCTTCCTGAACATTCTTATTACTTAAGTATAGCAAAAACTTTTGATTAGTCAATTTCTTATTGCTATGTAAAAAGCGCCTTGAAATTTGTCAAGGCGCTTTTATAAGACTAGTATCGTCTCTGTTATTCTTCCATGAAAGTATTAAAGACTTCTTCAATCATATCCCATTCTGCTTCAGAATCAGCTGGAATTGGTTCTAGTTCCCCTTCTGTACCGTCTTCATTTTCAGTGAAGGCATAGGCTTGTATTTCAACTTCACCGTCTTCATCTTCTTCTGCACCAGCAGGAACTAATAAGACATAATTTTTACCGAATTCTTCAGTGCCATCAATGGTTAGAAGAATTTCAAACAAAGTTTCATTACCTTGTTCATCAACTAGTGTAATAACATCATGTTCTTGGTGGTTATGTGTTTCTGTCATGTTTTTCCCCTTTAATATGGATTAATCAATAGATACGGTCTAAATAATTTTGCAAAATTAGCTGGGCAGCCAATTTATCAATAACTTTTTTACGTTTGTTTCTACTTATATCTCCCTGTTCGACAAGCATCCTTTCTGCTTCTACTGTTGATAAGCGCTCATCTTGATAGATAATAGGTAAACCAAACAGTTCTTCAAGACGCTTCCCATAAGATTGACTAGCTTCCACTCGAGGGCCGCTAGTATTGTTCATGTTTTTAGGAAGACCAATCACAAATTTTTCTACGTGGTATTCTTTCACCAATTCACTCAAACGATCAAAACCAAACTCTTCTTTTTCTTCATTGATTTTAATGATTTCTAAACCCTGAGCAGTAAAACCAAGTGGATCACTAATCGCCACACCGACTGTTTTAGATCCAACATCTAATCCCATTATTCTCATTTGATATCAATACCATTTCCTTTGAGATAATAACGAACCAATTCTTCTGCTATCTCATCTCTTTCATACTTACGAATTTGATTTCTAGCATTGTTATAACGAGGAATATAAGCAGGGTCACCACTTAATACATACCCAACAATTTGATTGATGGGATTGTAGCCTTTTTCCTCGAGAGAACGATAAACCGATGTCAATGTTTCGCTAATCTCTTTCTTGTTGCTATCATCCAAATTAAAGCGAACAGTTTCGTCTGTAAAGCCCATGCTCACACCTTCTTTCGTTATTAAGTATTATGTTTTATTATACTATATTTCACATTATTAAACAAGAATAAAACACTTGTTAAACACTCATGAACTTAATAAATACCTGTACTATAATATATCATTTCAAGCGACTATTTGTTGCATCTGGGGCTAAAATTTGTGCTAACTGGTCTTCTGTAATTTCTATTGCTCCAAATGACTTTATAAAAATAGAATAGTCCTCTGAAGTCATCTGTCTAATTTCTCTATAGTCCCAAACAGGAAAAGCTCTCATAGCACTCGATGCTGCATAAGAATCCATATTAACATAAACATAGAAAGCAGTATAGTACCTTTCAACGATTACTTCCATCTTAGCACCTTCATGTTTTTGGCTTTCTTGCATTAGTTCATGAGTTTCAATTTCTTCTTTTAGTTTTCTTCTATCTTCTTCTAACTGTTGTTCACTTCTCATAGCATAGTAATCCTGTTCTTCTTTAGGATAGGCTTCAGCATAGATAATGAGATAAGCTTCGTGAATTTTTATTTTATCACCTTCAAAAGTAATTTTTTCAACTATCGTTGCATCATAACCTTCATATTCTGTATCATACTTAAAGATAGTTGACCCCACCTTTGGTATTTCAGTGGTTTCTGTTGTTTCTGTTGTTTCTGTTGTTTGAGTTTGCGTTTGGACCTGAGGCTTTTCTTTTTGTGAACAAGAACCTAATAGTAATGCAATACTGATTATAATAATAAACCAAATTTTTCTTTTTTTAAACATATTGTTCCTAACTTGTTAATCTTAACTAATTTAATAAATTTATTCTTTAAATCATCTCATAATTATGTGATATTATCAACACTTATAACTGATAATTACCGATTAATATTATTTTAAAGTCTAATTGATATAAAAAATCCATTCTTATATAGAATAAGAATGGATTTTTTATAAAATTCATTTATTTGTAGTAAGAATATTCCTTTACTTAAACTATAATGCAGCGCGTAACCGTGCTTGCTCGTTTTCGATATTACGAATAGAGCGAGGAAGAAAAGCTCTAATATCGTCTTCTTTATAACCAACTTGAAGACGTTTATCATCAATCAAGATAGGACTTTTTAGTATTCTTGGATTGGCTTGAATCACTTTAATCACCTCATTGATACTCAAGTCATCAATATTAAAATTGAGGGCTTTGGCGTATCTATTTTTAGCGGAGATAATACTTTCAACACCATCTTCAGTTTTTGATAGAATTGCTAAAATTTCTTCTTTAGTTAAAGGCTCTTTCCCTAAATTTTGTTCTTTATAGGGTAATTTGTGGGCATTTAGCCACGTTTTTGCCTTTTTACAACTTGTACAACTTGAAATCGTATAAATTTTGATCATGTCTATTCTCGCTTTCTACCACATGATACTAACATTGTATCACAAAAGACTCTAATTGAAAGTCGGTCTTTAGACTGATTTTATTCTTCTATCTCAATACTATCAAACTCTAAGGCAATATCCTCATTTACTTCTTCTTTACTTTCTGATACTTCCTCTTTAGGGGTATCATCTTCGATCAAACCAAATTTAATTCGTACTTTACGATCAATTTCATCAAATACTTCTGGATTATCAGCAAGATATTTCTTAGCATTTTCTGATCCTTGACCAATTTTAACACCTTCGTAAGAATACCAAGCACCAGCTTTTTGGATGATATCAAGTTCACTAGCGATTTTAACCAACTCACCAGTTCGTGAAATGCCTTCACCATACATGATTTCAACAAGAGCCACTTGAAATGGTGGCGCAACCTTGTTTTTAACCACTTTAATTTTAGTTTCCTTACCAATATTACTATCTTTTTGGTCTCCAGATCCTTTAATTTGTGTATTCCCTCTCACATCTAAACGAATAGAAGAATAAAATTTAAGAGCACGACCACCAGGAGTTGTTTCAGGATTACCAAACATAACACCTACTTTTTCACGTAACTGGTTGATGAAGATAGCAATCGTTTTTGTTTTATTGATTGATGCTGATAATTTTCTCATGGCTTGACTCATCATACGAGCTTGTAAACCAACATGACTATCACCAATATCACCATCAATTTCTGCACGTGGAACTAATGCTGCAACCGAGTCGATAACAACGATATCAACGGCTCCTGAATCAATCAATTTTCCAGCAATTTCTAGCCCTTGTTCACCAGAATCTGGTTGTGACAAAAGAAGTTCGTCAATATTAACCCCTAAGGCTTGGGCGTATGCTGGATCAAGAGCATGCTCAGCATCAATAAAGGCTGCAATCCCACCATCTTTTTGCGCTTGCGCAACAGCATGTAGAGCAACAGTTGTTTTCCCTGAACTTTCTGGTCCAAAAATTTCTACAATTCTGCCTTTAGGATAGCCACCAACACCAAGAGCAATATCTAGTGCTAAACTTCCTGAGCTCATAATTTGAACTTTTTGTTCAGCACGTTCGCCAAGGCGCATTACTGCTCCTTTACCAAAATCTTTTTCAATATCTTTTAGGGCATTGTTAAGCGCTTTTTGTCTTTCATCACCAAATTTTTTAGTAATTTCTTCTGTTTTCTTTGATTTTTTTGCCATTGATTTCTCCTATTTTCTATACTTGTTCCATTATACTAAACTTTAGTGCTTTAATAAAGCTTGACGCACAATATTAAAAGCATGCATGGTTGCAATATGACGAATATCTGAGCGACTGCGCCCTCCTATCATTATTTTTTGAGAAAAGACGGAATCCTTAGTTGCTAAACCGATAAAGACGGTACCTACAGGTTGACCTTCCAAAGTATCTGGGCCAGCAACGCCTGTTAGTGAAACAGCAAAATCTGAATCAGTGAGACGTCGACTATTTTCTGCCATTTTTTCTGCTGTGAAAGCACTGACAACACCATTTTTCTTTAGTTCATCTAAGGGAATACCTAACATCCGTGATTTTTCTTCAAGGCTATAAGTGACAAAACCGCCTTTAAAAACAAAGGAACTACCAGAAAAGTCTGCAAGTTGCGATTGAAATAAGCCAGCTGTCAAACTTTCTGCCGCTGTCATTGTTTTTTTCTTCTGACGAAGACTTTCAAAAACAACTGCAGCCAATGAATTCTCATCACCATAACCATAATGATAAGTTTTGAGGTTAGAGGTGCTAAGAATCTCAGTTTCTAGGACATCCAATTTCTGTTTTGCTTCTTCTTGATTGTTGGCCTTAGTTGATAGTCTAAGAGTCACCTCCCCAACTTTTGCATAAGGTGCTATTGTTGGATCAGTTTGGTGTGTAATAATATCAGCCAACTCGGTTACTAAACGACTCTCACCAATACCAAAAAACCTCAAAACACGAGAATAAAGTTTGGTATCACTTTTTAATAGAGGCAATAAAAACTGATTAACCATTGGTTTTAATTCGCTAGGAGGTCCTGGTAAAACAACATAGGTGACGCCATCAACCTCAATCATACTACCTACTGCTAAACCTGTCGGATTTTGAATCGCTTTAGCCCCCTCAATAATCTGAGCTTGGCGATCATTGTTTGCTGTTCTTGAACTATTTGGTCGATTAGCAAAAAAAGCATCTAATTTGGTCATCGCTTCTTGATTGACAATTAAAGATTTTTTCAAAAATTTAGCTAGAACTTGCTTGGTTAAATCATCTTCTGTTGGTCCTAGGCCACCACATAAAACAATTAAATCGCTACGTTTTTTGGCGATAGATAAAACCGATAATAACCGCTCTTCATTATCCCCAACGGCTGTTTGAAAATAAACGTCAATACCATTTTCAGCAAATTTTTCCGATAAAAATTGGGCATTGGTATTAACAATCTGCCCAGTTAGAATTTCTGTACCAACAGCAATAATTTCAGCTTTCATGACGAGTTGCCTCACTCTCTTATTCGTAAACTATTATGGTTTTTACAACGTATGATTAGGATTAAAAGAACACTCCACTTCATGGTCATTGACAAGACCAGCTGCCTGCATGAAAGAATAAATCATGGTAGGTCCTATATATTTGAAGCCTCGTTTTTTCAATTCTTTAGCAATTTGTTCTGATAAAGCTGTTTGACTAGGAGCGTCCTTATAATGATTAATTTTATGGTTGATAGGGTGATGTTTGACAAAAGACCAAATATAGTTATCAAAAGAACCAAATTCTTTTTGAATCTGTAAAAATTGTTGAGCGTTATTTCTTGTCGCAAAGAGCTTTCCGCGATGTCTAATAATAGCTTCATCAGATAATAAGAACTCAAGCTCTTTATCAGTCATAGCGGCTACTTTAGCAATGTCATATTGTTTAAAAACGTGATTGAAGGCTTGTCTTTTGTGTAAGACGGTTAACCATGACACGCCAGATTGATAACTTTCTAGACAAAATAATTCAAAAAGAGCTTGTTCATCATGTAATGGTCGTCCCCACTCGGTATCATGGTACATCCTGTCTAAATCATCTTGTTTTTTTACCCAACCACAACGTTTCATAGTCATCTCCTATTTAATCAGCATTTTAAGTGACGCTTTAATATAGTCTTGTGTCGTCTCACTTGTTCCTTCAAAGAAGGCACGAATTTTTTTCAATTCGCTAGCTTTATAGCCAAGAGCATTAAGGGCTTCCATTGCTTCATCTAAAGCATGGTTAGTAGTTGTTCCTTTTGTATCTCTTTTTTCCTTGTTAGTTGTTGTGTTATCAACAAATTTTCCTGCTAAATCAAGAATCATTTGTTGGGCTGTTTTTTTACCAATTTTAGGGAATTTCATCAGATAAGTAATATCTTTGTTGTCAATGGCCGCGACTAAGCCTTCATTATCATCGGCTGCAATGATGGCTAAGGCAGACGTTGGTCCAATCCCTGTCACTGAAATAAGATTTAAGAAAATCGTTTTTTCTTCTTCACTGTGAAAGCCATAAAGGAGCTGAGCATCTTCTCGAACAACTTGGTAGAGATAAATTTTTATCGTCTGATTGACCTGATTTGAAAAGCTGTATGGATTTGCCACATGAATGATGTAGCCAATACCTGATACTTCAACCACAATGTATTTAGCGGTTATTTTTGAAAGGGTTCCTTTGATATATTCGTACATTATTTCTCTCTTCTAATATTTGCCTTGTTCTCTTAAACTTTTATGATTTTCTTGAATGCGACGGAACATTTTTTCCATGTCTGAATTGGTAAAACTCACTAAAACAGGTCGTCCATGAGGACAGTTGTATGGATTTTTGCACTGTGACAATTGATTGATGAGATGTCTCGCTGAGTAATCATCTAAAGTATGGTTGGCTTTGATGCTACGTTTACAACTCATCATAATGGCTAATTCAGCACGGTAAGTCTTGATTGAGACATGATTTGTCAACAACAACATATCACACATCTCATAGACGCCAGATTCAATTTCTTCTTCCTTAAACCAGATAGGATGTTCGCGTAAAATAAAGGTGTTTTCCCCATAAGGTTCCAAGTAAATACCGACTTGATTAAGAAGAGGCATTTTTTCTTGTAGATTAAGAAAATCATCTGTTGGAAACTCGAATAGGTAAGGCATTAACAACTGCTGTAAACCTGTGTTGACATCTGCTATTTTATCACGATAATATTCGTATTTGATTCTTTCTTGGGCAGCATGTTGATCAATGATATAAAGGCCTTCTTTGCCTTGAGCAAAGAGATAAGTACCATGCATCTGACCAAAATATTCTAATTCAGGAAAAACAGATGTCTCCTCATTTTCAAGATTATCTAAGAGGGATTTTAGTTTACCACTGTTTGTTACATCAATTTCAGGATGCTCACTATTAAAATCATGCCAATGAGTGCGATTAGCAAACTTAACAGATGGAGTTGCCTTGACAGAGTTGTCAAGTGAGTTGTCAACTTTATTTTCTTGTTGAGAAAACTGGTTTTCTTCTACATAGCTATCCTTTTCTTCACCAGGACGAACAAAGAAATCTTGTTTCTCATTATCATAATAGAAATTGGTTTGTTTTAAAGAAAGACTAGTTTGAACTGGTTTAGGAAAACCTCTTGTACTTGATTTTGCTAAATTTTCAAGCGCATCTGGAATCAAATCATGTTCTTGTAAACTCTCAAAGATAGCTGTCTTAATGAGAGACATCAAATCCCCTTCTTTAGAGATGCGAACTTCTTGTTTAGTCGGATGAACATTGACATCTGCTAAATAAGGATCTATTTGAATATCAATGACAGCAATTGGAAAACGACCAACCATTAATTTACTACCGTAGCCATCTATAATCGCTCTATTGAGTAAGAAATTTTTGATGTAGCGACCATTAATTAAAATGGTTATATAGTTACGATTTGCTCTTGTTAATTCAGGCAAACTAACATAGCCTGACACTTCAAAATCAAGATTGGAGGCTGAAATGGGCACCATTTTTTTAGCAGTGCTAACACCATAAATACCTGCAATAGCTTGATGTAAATCCCCGCTCCCAGCAGTTCTAATCAATTCTCTGCCATCACTAAATAAGACAAAGGATACTTCTGGATGAGCAAGACTCAAACGATTGACCATATTAACGATATGAGCTAGTTCCGCCTGCAAACTTTTCATATATTTTAATCTAGCCGGTGTATTGAAAAAAAGATTTTCAACAATAATCTTAGTCCCAACCGGTGTTGAAATTACTTCTTCTTGTTCAATTTGGCCACCATTAGCAATCAATAAGGTGCCACCTTCTTCAGAAGCTGTCGCTGTTTTAATAGTCATTAAACAAATTGATGCAATTGAAGGAAGAGCTTCACCTCGAAATCCCAATGTTCTAATCCGAAACAAATCAGACTGGCTTTTAATTTTACTTGTGGCGTGACGTTTGATACTTAAAGCCACATCTTCTTTAGAAATCCCTTCACCATTATCGGTGACTTGGATTTTTTTCAATCCTGACTCTTCGATTTCAATGGTAATTTGGCTACTTCCGGCATCAATAGCATTTTCTATCAGTTCTTTCACAACACTACTTGGACGTTCAATCACTTCACCAGCTGCTATTTGGTTGGCGAGTGTTTCTGGTAATTCGATAATTTTAGGCATAATACTCTTCACCTTTTCTAAGACGTTTGTCATTGTTATGTTATCAAGACAAGGTTATTCATTTGTCTATAACTCTTCTTCTAGGATTTTTGCCACTCGTTTATCTGGTATAAACCACATGAGTGCTGCTATAACAAAGATAATTTCAGAGCCCGTGGTAAAAAATGGACTCATTAAAATAGAGATAATATAGAGTAAAACAGTGAATTTTCCTTTTAAATCTTTCCCAATTATTTTTTTAAGTAGGGCACTTCTTTCACTATATCTAACAACCTGATGTTGTAAAAAGAAGTAAGAGAGAGCCGTCACCAATAAAATCAAACCATAAGTCATAACTGGCACATGACTGGAATAAAAACGACTAATCCATCCTGTTCCAAAGGGAATGAGAGACATAAAAAATAGCCATAGAGAATTTGCCCATAGGATTTTGGCATTGACTCTATTAGTACTTGATAATAACTGATGGTGATTGTTCCAATAAATAGCCACATAGGTAAAACTCAGAATATAAGAAGCTATATTAGGAATTAGTCTAAACACCGCTTGAAGTGAATCTATCTCGGGACTTTTTAAATCGATCACCATGACAGTAATGATAATCGCTAAAACGCCATCACTAAAAGCTTCTAATCTTGATTTTGTCATCACTTCAACCTCCTTTAATGATTTTGGTAGGGATGATTTTAGTCTTGTTGTTGTTTTTCTATTATACCACACAAAGAAAAGAAAGAAATTGAAAGACTTGGACTATCTAATGATAATCAATAAGTCACAAAACAAGAAAAGAGAACATTCTATTTTGTGACTTATCTTCATTATTCAGTTATTACCTCTTCAATGCCTTTTGTAAATCCAGCAATTCATTTAAGGCCTCTATTGGTGTCATATTCATCACATCAAGCGAGCTTAATCGTTCTAAAACAGTTTGTTGTTCTTCCTCGAAAAGAGTTAATGGTTTAGTTTGAGCGTTTATTGTTTTTTCAGTTGATACAGGCATAACAGCATGAGACTCAAACTGGGTCAAGAGAGTATCCGCCCGTTTGAGTAGTGTTATTGGTAAACCAGCTATTTTTGCCACATGAATCCCATAAGATTTATCAGCAGGACCTTCTGCAATCTTGTGTAAGAAAGTCACTTCACCATTTTGTTCTAACGTTGAGACATGAACATTAACAAGTTGTGTCAAGTTTGTTGACAGACTTGTCAACTCGTGATAGTGAGTCGCAAACATTGTTTTAGCGCCAATATGGTTATGAATGTGTTCAATAATGGCTTGGGCAAGAGCCATCCCATCATAAGTGGCTGTCCCTCTGCCTAACTCATCAAATAAAATAAGGGAATTTTTGCTCGCTCTTTTGATAGCATGGTTAGCCTCCATCATCTCCACCATAAAGGTTGACTGTCCTGAAATTAAATCGTCTGCTGCACCAATTCTAGTGAAAATGGCATCAAAAAGTGGAATGTCAGCCGATTGAGCGGCTACAAATGAACCCATCTGAGCCAAGACAATAGTTAAAGCGAGTTGTCTCATATAAGTTGACTTCCCACTCATATTTGGGCCAGTAATCAATTGGATATTTGTTGTGGCATCAAACACAATACTATTTGGAATATATTCTTGTGTTCCCATAACTTTTTCCACAACAGCATGTCGTCCTTGCTCAATTTGAATCTGGCCTGTTTGATTAAATGTCGGACGGACATAACGATTGTTTTCAGCTACTTGAGCTAAACTCTGCAAAACATCAACTGTGGCAATTTGCTTGGCTAGTTTTTGTAACCTAGTAATATACTTTTCCACTTGACTTCTCACGCGCATGAAAATATCATATTCTAACTGTGCAGAATAATCACGCGCTTCAAGCATTTCTCCTTCAATTTTAGCCAGTTCTGCTGTGCCAAAACGCTCAGAATTTTTTAGGGTTGCTTTTCTGAAAAAATAATCAGGAACAAGGCTAAGGTTGGAATTAGTCACATGGAAATAATAACCATCTTTTTTATTGTAATCAATTTTTAGCGTTGAAATACCTGTTGCTTGTTTTTCCTTAGCTTCAATATCAGCAATCCAGCTAGTTCCTTCACGCATGATTTTACGATAATGGTCTAGCCTATCATCAAATCCTGTTCTAATAATATTGCCTTCAGTGATGGTTGCAGAAGCATTGGTATCTATCGCTAAACGAATCAATTCTTCCAACTCTGACAAAGGATCCATCGCGTTGACAAGATCTTCTAAACTAGAATGAGAAAAACTTTCTAAAATGGCTTTAATGTAGGGAACTTGAGCCAGCGTGTGCCCTAGTTGGATTAAATCTTTCGGGTTAGCTTTCCCAAAAGAAACGCGACTGGCTAATCGTTCAATATCATAGACCCCTTTGAGACTTTCTGTCAAATCACTACGCTCAATAAATTGTTCTAGAAACACTTGAATAATGTCTTGTCTTCGAACAATCTTTTGTTGATTGATGAGTGGTCGATCAATCCATTGACGCAACAAACGCATTCCCATGGCTGTTTTTGTGTTGTCAAGCAACCAAAAAAGACTGCCATTTTTTTTATTAGTTCTAGCATTTTCTAACAAATCCAAACTACTTTTTGTGGTATAGGTCATCTGAAGGTAATCTTTAATCTCATAATGGACTAACTTTTGGAGATGACTCAATTCGCGCATTTGCGTTGTTTTAATATAGTAAAGTAATTTAGACGCTGCTGATACTTCTATTGGATTAAGGTCTACATTAAGTAAAGGGTGATTTTCTTCTTGCGGTTGATAAGAAACAATCACGTTCATTTTCTTTTCAAGAAGATCTTGATTCTCCTCATCAAGTTCATAACCTACCACCACTTCTTTGGCTTTTAGGTTCAAAATTTCACTGCAGACGCTTGAAAAATCAGGTAAAACGGTCGCATAAAATTCACCTGTCGATAAATCCATATAGGATAAGCCAAAAAGATTTTGGTTGGTGTCAATAGCAATCAGATAATTGTTATTAGCATCTGGTTTTGATGAGTCAACTGCTGTTCCTGGTGTCACCACTTGAACAACTTCTCTTTTAACCACTCCCACTGCTTGCTTTGGGTCCTCCATTTGTTCAGCAATAGCCACCTTATAACCCAAATCAATTAAAACATCAATATATTGTTGCGCTGAATGATAAGGAACCCCTGCCATTGGAATAGGATTTTCAGCATTTTTATTACGACTGGTTAAACTGATTTCAAGAATTTGAGCGGCTTTAACGGCATCATCATAAAATAGTTCATAAAAATCACCCATGCGAAAGAGTAAAAAGGCATCAGGGTAATTTTTTTTGATGTCGAGATACTGCTGCATCCCTGGAGAAATTTTTTCTTTTGTCATAATAAGTCCTCATCCATCTTCTAAACAAATACTATTATTAATATGTTTCATTTTATCATAAATCAAACGTGTCATAAACTGTTAAAATGAAATCTACTTATAAAACAAAGTTTAGCAGTTACAATTTAAAAAAAAAGATATTTTATAGCTAAAATAAAGATATACTTATCATCAGGCCTTTTTTATGTTAAAATATAAGAAACAATTAACAGTTTAGGAGTCAAAGATGGATACAAAACAACTTATTGCTAAAAAAATTACCGCTGTTGCTGATTTAGAGTTTGAAACAGTCCTCAACTTACTTGAAGTTCCCAAAAATTCGAACATGGGAGACCTTGCCTTTCCAGCTTTTTCTTTAGCTAAAGTATTAAGAAAAGCACCACAAATGATTGCTCAAGAAATCGTAGAGAAAATCGATAAAGACGGATTTGAAAAAGTAGAGGCTGTTGGCCCTTATATCAACTTTTTCTTAGATAAAGAAAAATTATCTCATCAGATTTTGATGAGTGTCATTGAAAAAGGTGATAATTACGGTCAACAACACATTGGTGAAAATAAAAATATTGTTATCGATATGTCAAGTCCAAACATTGCTAAGCCATTTTCAATTGGTCATTTACGCTCAACAGTTATTGGTGATGCCTTATCTAACATCTTCCAAAAAATGGGGTACAAAACAATTAAAGTTAACCATTTAGGAGACTGGGGCAAACAATTTGGAATGCTGATTGTCGCTTATAAAAAATGGGGTGACAAAGAAGCTGTTGAAAAAGACCCGATTAATGAGTTATTAAAACTCTATGTCCGTATCAACGCTGAAGTTAAAGACCATCCAGAGTTGGACGATGAAGCAAGAGATTGGTTCCTAAGGCTTGAAAACGGAGATGAAGAAGCGCTTGAGTTGTGGCAATGGTTCCGCGATGAAAGTCTAATTGAGTTTAACCGTATTTATGATTTGATGAAAGTTTCTTTTGACAGTTATAATGGTGAAGCATTTTATAATGATAAAATGCAAGAAATTCTTGACTTACTAGCTGAAAAGAATCTCTTACAAGAGTCTAAAGGCGCACAAGTCGTTAATTTGGAAAAATACGGCATTGAACATCCAGCACTCATTAAAAAATCAGATGGTGCCACACTCTACATCACTCGTGACTTAGCAGCTGCACTATACCGTCATCGTCATTACGATTTTGCTAAAGCTGTCTATGTTGTTGGTCAAGAACAAGCGTCTCACTTCAAACAATTAAAAGCCGTCTTATCTGAAATGTCTTATGACTGGAGTGATGATATTAGCCATGTTTCCTTTGGTCTTGTGACAAGTAACGGTACTAAGTTCTCAACACGTAAAGGAAATGTTATCCTACTTGAGCCGACTATTAATGAAGCTATCAATCGTGCATTGACACAAATTGAAGCTAAAAATCCTAACCTTGAAAATAAAGAAGATGTTGCCCAAGCAGTTGGTGTTGGAGCGATTAAATTCTATGATTTGAAAACTGACCGAACAAATGGTTATGATTTCAACTTAGAAACAATGGTATCGTTTGAAGGAGAAACTGGTCCTTATGTACAGTACGCTCATGCACGTATCCAATCAATCCTTAAAAAAGCCGACTTTACACCAAGTACTAACGGCGATTACAAGTTAAATGACTCTGATAGTTGGGAAATTGTGAAATTACTGCAAGATTTCCCACGCATTATTGCAAGAAGTTCTGATAACTTTGAACCATCAGTTATTGCCAAATTTGCCATCAACTTGGCACAAAGCTTTAATCGCTTCTATGCTCATACCCGCATTTTGGACGATAGCCCAGAGCGTGATAGTCGTTTGGCCCTATCTTATGCAACAGGAGTTGTATTAAAAGAAGCCCTTCGCTTACTAGGTGTTGAAGCACCAAATGAAATGTAACAACGAGAAAAACTTCAGTCAATGACTGAAGTTTTTTTATTTCTTGGGTAATTTTAACATTGGCCGGCGATTGACAATGAAATCTGGACTGACGACCTCTTCAATAGCCATAATGGAAATGAAGGCCCTAGGATCTATCTCTTCCATTACTTTTTTAACTTCCCGAATCTCTGTCGGTGACATGGCTACATAGATAACTTTTTTCTCATGTCCAGAATAAGCACCTTCTCCTTGAAGGTAGGTAACTCCTCTTCCGATATCTTCAATGATAAATTTTGCAATTTCAGCTGATTTATCAGAAATGATAAACATGCCACGAACCGAATACCCACCATTTTCAACCAGATGAACGACCTGACTAAACATAAAACTAGCAATTAAAGCATACATCATCCGTGGAACAGAAACATAGGTTAATGATAACAACATGACAAAAATATCAAAACCAAGAAGTGCTTGGCTGAGTTGGATACCAAACTTATCTTCGATAATCCTTGCAATAATATCTGAGCCACCTGTTGTTCCGCCGTAGCGAAAGACAATTCCGCTTCCAAGGCCTGCACCAATTCCTGCTATCAAGGAAATAACAAGATAATCATGTTGCAAATCAAGATTGAGTGGTATTTTTTGGAAGATATAAACAAACAAATACATGGTACTAATCCCATAAACGGTATAAGCCATTGCTCTCTTACCAAAAATATAAGCTCCCCACAAAACAAGTGGTAAATTCAGGAGATAACCTGAATAAGAAGGGTTAATATTAAACAAATGGTGAAAAACCAAGGTTAAACCAGCCAATCCCCCTTCAGCAATTTTGTTTTGCATGTTCAAATTAACAAAACCAAAAGCATAAATAGCAGTACCAAGGGTGATAAAGAAAAAATTTTTGGGATGAAAAACATATTTTTGTTTCATTTATTCTCCTATACTATAGTAAGATTATCGATCATCTTCTGTAAAACGACCAATGATGTGAACATTTTCTGCAACTGACACAAATGCTGTTGGATCGGTTTTTTGCATAATTGTTCTGAATTCATTGTACTCAGCACGTGAAATAATCGTTATGAGCACAGATTTTTTTTCGTGTTTATAAGTGCCTTCTGCTTCATTAATCGAAGTGACACCTCGATGAAGTTTTTTGTGAATCATTCGAATCACTTTTTCAGGTTTATCAGTAATAATCATCGCTTGCATTTTACGTTGTTTCGTAAAAACAGCATCTGTCACCCGGCTAGAAACAAAGATGGCAACCATAGAATAAAGGGCATATTGCCAACCAAAAAGAATTCCTGCAAATAGCATGATAAAACCATTCACAATCATGGAAATATTACCAACTTCTCTACCAGTTCTTTTTCTAATGGTGACACTAACAATATCTGTACCACCACTAGAAATATTGGCTCTAAAACCAAGACCTATACCAACCCCCATAAAAAGACCACCAAAAATAGCATTAACAAGAGGATCGGTTGTTAAAGTAATCTGTGGCATAAAATGCACAAAGAGCGAACTTAAAGTAACTGATATAAAAGTAAAAACAGTAAACTTTCTACCAATTCGATACCAAGCTAAGATAAGTAGGGGAACATTTAAAAAGTAATAGAAAAAAGCAATAGACAATCTCAATCCAGTTGTCCTAAATATGACGGCTGAAATGATTTGAGATAGACCTGTCACACCACTTGAATAGACGTGTCCAGGTTGGAAAAAGAAATTGACAGCAATACTAAACAATAAACCAGTTAGGACTGCTGCTGAAATCTTTTCTGCATATTTTTCTTTAGAAATACTTCTTAGTGTATTAAGAAGTCCTACTTTTTTTGCCCAACGATTAATAACAAATCTAATACGTTT
This sequence comes from Streptococcus zalophi, assembly GCF_016481285.1. Classification (GTDB taxonomy): domain Bacteria; phylum Bacillota; class Bacilli; order Lactobacillales; family Streptococcaceae; genus Streptococcus; species Streptococcus zalophi. The sequence goes on along the minus strand of NZ_JAENBP010000006.1, from coordinate 67,758 downwards.
GCTTAAAGGTGATTTTTTAATCATGTTTTTTTACTGTTAACGATAATTCTTCTAATTGTTTCTTAGAAACAATGCTTGGTGCTTGCGTCATTGGATCAATGGCGCGATTATTTTTTGGAAAGGCAATGACCTCTCTAATATTTTCTTTTCCGGCTAAAAGCATCACAAAGCGATCAAGCCCAAGAGCTAAACCACCGTGTGGTGGGAAACCATAATCCATGGCATCTAATAAGAAGCCAAATTGTTCATAGGCGTCTTCTGTCTTAAAGCCTAAAGCTTTCAACATTCTTTCTTGAATGTCTTTTTCATTAATCCGTAAACTACCGCCACCTAGTTCATAACCATTTAAAACAATGTCATAAGCAACAGCCTTCACTTTACTCAAGTCGCCTTCTAATTCAGCAACGGTTTCTTTTTGTGGTAAGGTAAAGGGATGGTGAGCACTGGTGTAACGTTCTTCTTCTTTTGACCATTCAAACATCGGCCAATCAACCACCCATAAAAAGTTGAATTGTGATTCATCAATGAGGTTGAGTTCTTTGGCAATACGTGTTCTAAGAGCCCCTAGTGTGTCATTCACAATAGCAAGATCATCTGCAACAAATAAAACCAAATCATTATTGGTCAACTGTAAAGTAACCGTCAACTTGTCTGTTATTTCTGTTAAAAATTTTGCAATTGGACCTGTCAAGTTGTTGTCAACATACTTCACCCATGCTAATCCCTTAGCGCCATACTGTTTAGCAATCTCTGTCAACTTGTCAATGTCTTTGCGCGAATAGTTGCTTGCAGCATCTTTAACCACAATGGCTTTAACACTTGGCGCTTCAGAAAATACCTTGAAATCTGTCATACGAACAAGTTCTGACACATCTTGTAGCAGCATATCATATCTTGTGTCTGGCTTATCACTACCGTATAAATTCATAGCATCGTCATAAGACATTCTTGGTAATGGTAGTGTAAGGTCAATGCCTTTAACTTCTTTCATCACCTTAGCAATCAAACCTTCAACAATGGTTTGAATTTCTTCCTCTGATAAAAATGAGGTTTCAAGGTCGACCTGTGTAAACTCAGGTTGACGGTCTCCTCTTAAATCTTCATCACGGAAACATTTAACAATCTGATAATAGCGATCAAAACCTGAGGCCATTAATAATTGCTTGGTGATTTGAGGACTTTGTGGCAGTGCATAGAAATGCCCTTCACTAATACGACTAGGAACGAGATAATCACGCGCACCTTCTGGCGTTGATTTTGAAAGCATTGGTGTTTCAACATCAATAAATTCAAGATTATCTAGATAGTTTCTCATGATATGAGTCACTTTGGCACGTAGTTTAAAGTTTTCTAACATGCTAGGGCGTCGTAAATCAAGATAGCGATAACGAAGGCGAATATCATCATTTACTTCGATGTGGTCTCTAATTTCAAAAGGTGTCGTTTTTGCCTTATTTAAAATATTTAAACCTGTCACATGAACTTCAATCTTACCTGTCGCTAGCTTGGGATTTTCTTGATCTCTTTTTTCAACCTTACCTACAACTTCAATAACATATTCATTTCTTAAACTATCAGCAATAGACATGATTTCTTGACTAGCAATCTCTGGATTGATTACTAGTTGAACAATCCCTTCACGGTCTCTAAGGTCAATAAAGATGAGGCCACCCAAATCTCTACGTCTATCTACCCATCCTTTTAGGACGACGTCACTTCCTGCATGTTCTAGTCGAACACGTCCTGCATACATTGATCGCTTCATAAATTTCTCCATTATTTTCCTTGTGTTAATTCTTTATAAATACTTGCAAAATTCTCTTCTAGTTCATTGAGAGCCACTTCTTTTTCCTGTCTCGTCTGATTATTTTTGACAACAACTTTGTTTGATGCTAATTCTGACTCACCTAAAGTGATAACTATTTTAGCATTAAACGTATCAGCTGACTTGAATTGTGCTTTAAGTTTTCTGTCGAGGTAGTCTCTTTCGACTGAAAAACCTTGTTTTCTCAGTGATTGAACAAGAGTGAGTGCCGCTTCGTTAACAACATCACCTAAAACAACGACATAAACGTCAAGAACATTTGTAACAGGAAGATTAACCCCTTGCTTTTCTAAAATCATGAGTAATCTTTCAACTCCAAGAGCAAAACCAAAACCAGGCGTTTCAGGTCCGTTGAAGTACTCAACCAATCCATCATAACGACCACCCGCACAGATTGTCAATTCTGTCTTATCGATAGTTGTGATAAATTCAAAAATCGTGTGATTATAATAATCTAACCCACGCACCATATTAGTGTCAATCACAAAAGGAATGTTGAGCGCCTTTAGTAGCTGACAAACAGTATCAAAGTGTTGTTGACTCTCTTCATCGAGATAATCAAGAATAGAAGGGGCACCCTCTACAACTTGCTTGTCGTCTTTTTCTTTGGAATCCAACACTCGAAGAGGATTTTCTTCTAATCGACGTTGGCTATCCTTTGAAAGCTTATCTCGTAAAGGGGTGAGATAATCAATCAAGGCCTGACGATAATTTTTTCGACTCTCAGGATTGCCTAAGCTATTTAGATGAAGTGTCACATCAGAAATCCCAAGAGTTTCAAACAGTTGATAAGCCATAGCAATCGTTTCAACATCCGTCGCGGGATTTTTTGAGCCAAATGCTTCTACTCCAATCTGATGAAACTCACGAAGGCGTCCTGCTTGAGGGCGTTCATAACGAAACATAGAACCCATGTAATATAGCTTCACTGGTTTTTGCACTTCGGGAGCAAATAATTTATTTTCTACATAAGAACGCACCACTGGAGCTGTTCCTTCTGGACGAAGAGTAATATGGCGATTTCCCTTATCGTAAAAATCATACATTTCTTTAGTGACGATGTCTGTCGTGTCACCAACCGAACGACTAATCACTTCGTAGTGTTCAAACAAAGGCGTTCTAATTTCTTCGTAACGATAATTTTGAAAGGTTTCACGTGACACCTTTTCAAGATATTGCCATTTGACTGAGTCTTTAGGCAAGATATCCTGTGTGCCTTTTGGTTTTTGTAATTTCATAAGAGTCCTCTTCCATGACGTATTCCTATCTATTTTAACATAAAAAGAAAGGTTTTTTAGGGATATTGATAGCTATTTTTAAAAAAAGTTGAAAAAAACTGTCAAGTAACTTTACTTTACAAAAAAGGTATGCTATTATAGTGAAGTTGATATAAAATCAAATATAAGTATTAAAAGGAGATAAACATGGCAGTACCAGCACGTCGCACCTCAAAAGCGAAAAAGAATAAACGTCGTACACACTATAAATTAGCAGCTCCAACTGTTAAATTTGATGAAACAACTGGAGATTACTCACGTTCTCACCGCGTATCACTTAAAGGATACTACAAAGGACGTCAAATCGCCAAAGCTGCTTCAGCAGAATAATAGGAGGGAGATCACATGCGCGTAAATATCACACTTGAACATAAAGAATCTGGTGAACGCTTGTACCTTACTTCAAAAAACAAACGTAACACACCAGACCGTATCAAATTGAAAAAATACTCACCAAAATTACGTAAACACGTTATTTTCACTGAGGTTAAATAATTGAATGAAAGAAAAGCCTATGGAATCAATGTTCCAAAGGCTTTTTTGTTTTATTTTTAGCTAAATAACTGAATTTTAACTGATTTTTGTTCCACTAATTTTAAAATCATATAAAGATTTCTTAAATTTTCTTAAGAACATTTTTCAGAAAACAAACTTGCATTTTTAAGGTATAATATATTATATCTTAGAAAGGAGTTAAAAATGAAGGATTTTATTTATTTAAATACTAAATTAATTAATTCAATGTTAGCTCAACTAGACCAAGGAATCATATTAAAAAATATCTCAGATAATACTCAATCACAATCTAATCAAGAAGAGGGAGGAACTGAGAAGTCTACTGAGGTAAATATAGGTGTTAATTTACCTCTAACCGCTAGTACGAGTCATGGTGAAACGGAGATTGATAAATATTCTGTTATTTATTCTACATCAAACACTCAATTAGTAGAAACTGCTTTTGATGACTATGCTTTTGAATTGTTGTGTAAAAAACTAGAAAAAAATATAAAAATAGATTCAAAGGTAGAAGAAGGAGACTTTATTCAAAGAACTGCAAAAATTACAACCTATGATTTTTCTAAACTTAAAGAATCAATTGATGTGAATTTCATCAAAAAATTAAATCCAGAAATTTTTAATAACTACGAGAATATAAAAAAAGAGCTAAAAAAAATTTCAAAAGTAAATGCTATAAAACATAAATCGAAAATTTCTGAATTAGAAAATAAACTTTCACAAACACTCCCGTATCTATTTGAACAAATAAATAGCTTTTCCACTTATATGAATACCTTATTCGATAATTCTAAAATAATAAAAATTGGAGATTCACTTAGTATTTGTGAAAACGATTATATTAGAATTACGCCTAGTTTATTATCAATTATGAATATGGGAAATAAACATGCAACTATATTAGGAACTGTTATTGCAAAAGTAAATGAGGAGCCAAAAATCGAATTACTAGCAAAGATGGAAGCCTCAACCATTCTATCAGATACCTCTAATTCATTTATGGATTTATCAATGCAAACCTTCAAAATAATAAAACCCAACGATTACTATGTAAGACCCATTGCTATTTATTTTGAGTAAAAGACATTAATCATAAAATTGAAAAAAAGCCTATGAAATTAATATTTAACAGGCTTTTTTGTTGCGTTTTTAATGATATAATAGACTTAAACAACTAACAGTTAGGAGACAACCATGACAAGAGAAGAATTATATCAAGAGTGGAAAAAAGAGGAAGAAATGGCTCACATCAAAGGCTGGGATTTTTCACATATCAGTGATCGCTATGCTGAAGAAGATGATTTACCTTGGGATTTTTCTCACGTCATTAAAAAATATTTAACGGATGACTTGAGTCTCTTAGACATGGAAACTGGCGGCGGTGAGTTTTTACTGTCATTAAAACATCCCTATCACAAAACTGCTGCTATTGAAGGCTATCCACCTAATGTTGACTATTGTAAAGAGGTTCTACTACCCTTAGGTATTGATTTTAAAGAGGCAGATGGCACAGATCCCTTACCATTTAAGGATGACAGTTTTGATGTGATCACTAATCGTCATGGGGATTATAGACCAACAGAACTAAAAAGAGTGTTAAAACAAGACGGTTATTTTATCACCCAACAAGTTGGGGCTAAAAATGATAGAGAACTGGTTGAATTACTGTTACCAGAACTTAAAGACTTACCTTATTCGAATCATTTTTTAAAATTTAGAGAAAAAGAATTAATAGCAAATGGCTTTGACATTCTGGAAAGTGGTGAAGTCTATCAACCAATACGTTTCTTTGATATTGGTGCCTTAGTTTGGTTTGCAAGAATCATCGAATGGGAATTTGTTGGCTTTTCTGTGGATAAACATTTTGATCATTTATTAAAAGCACAAGAAATGATTGATAGAGATGGCTTTGTGGAAGGTCGTATCCACCGTTTTTATTTGGTGGCAAAAAAGAAATAGATATAGATATACAATATTTTCTTGAAGTTGTTGCATTTTTATATAATCTTATGTAAAATGTATATTAAAATAAGATTAGGAGAATAAAGATGCCCACTAATTCTGATAATGGTTATGAGATTTTAATCCAGACAATCACTGCTGCAAGTCGACTACCTTTTGTAAAAGTTGATAGAGATGAATTCCTTAAGAATGAATTTAAAAATGATAAATATCTAAAAATTATCTTAGAAAAAGGTCCACAAGCTGTCTACTCTCCAAAAGCTTTAAAGAAAAGAGCATATCGTATTGTTGATAAAACGACCAAATCAACATCAACAGTTTCATTTCTTAGTGGTTTACCATCTAATCCACTAACATCAACTATTGCTGCTGGTGCTGACATCAGTCAATATTTTGGTTTTGCTCTTAATTTATCACAACAAATCGCTTATTTATTTGGTGAAGAAAATTTATTTTCTGAAGATGAAAAAGAGCTTCCTGAAGAAATTAAAATTAGAATAATAGCCTATTTAGGCGCCATGTTTGGTGCAACAGGTTCAACGAAACTCATCACTAAAGTTTCTGAAATGGCCGGAAAAAATGTAGGGAAAAAAGTGGCTCAACAAGCATTAACAAAGACTGCATGGTATCCTTTAGTTAAAAGAGTTGGAAGTGTTTTAGGAGCAAAAATAACCAAAAAAACGGTTGAATCAGTAATTTCTAAAAGTATTCCAATCATTGGAGGTGTTATTTCTGGAAGTATCACCTATGTAACATTTAAACCAATGGGAGAGAGACTAACAGATACATTTGTTTCTTATTTAAATGGTGAGTTTGATAAAGAGGAAACAGAATTCGAACTGAATGAAGAATTTGCACAAGAGATAGAAAATAAACCTATTATTGATGCTGAATTTATTGAAAATAATTAAATAACAACCCTAGAAATAACTTTTTCTAGGGTTTTATTGTTTCAAGGGTGTTTTGTCTACTCTTATCTTTTTAGCTGATGTTTTCTATCTTTAAGCCATTTGTCAACGTCTTCTTTGTAATGATAATCATCAATAATCTTTTGTAGATAAGGACGGTCTTTGTCCTTGTTGACGCCTGTGTTTAACAGTTCCTGATATAATTCTAAAAAAGGAAGGTGAGCCGTTTCTGCAGATGAGAGCTCTTGTTCTTTATTATAATTAACCTTTCTAAAAAGAATATCAGAGTAGCCTTGTTCATCGATGGTCAGTATGGCATACTGCGCTCGCAAATCATTTCTCAATTCTTTTCTTGGGTAATAAGGTTGTCCAATGCTACCTGGATTGATGATGATTTGGTTTTTGCTGCTATATCTTAAAAGAGGTTGATGGACATGCGCAAAAATAGCGATGTCATCTTGATGAGATAAAAATAAATCATCAAACGCTTTCGTACTATTGGTCACCATTAACTCTCTGCCCCAATTTTTGGTTGGTAAATGGTGAGAGATAGAAATTCTTAAACCATTAATCGTTTTTTGAACGTTTAGTGGCATCTCTCGTATATCCTTGATGCGTTGAGGGGGTAATTTGTTTTCCAAATATTGCGCCAATCTTGATAGATAAATTTCGTCGGTAGAGTTGGTTGTATACTCTCCATCAAGAGCTTCTATCAAACAATCATCCCAGTTGCCTCTAATCTTGACTGTTACTGGTAATTGGTCTAACAGAGCTAAAATATTTTCTCCACCCGGACCAGGCATTAAAATATCTCCTAATAACCAATAGTCTGTCACTTTATTTTTCTTGGCATCTTCAATCACAGCTTTTAAAGCCTCATAATTACCGTGGATATCCGCTAGTAATGCAATTTTAAATATCATCTGTTTTCTCCATTATTATTATTTTCTCAATTATTGCTACTTTTAGCAAGTAAAATTAACCTCTAACGACTTCTTCAAACACTTTTAAAGAGAGAATCTTGTACGATAACCACAAAAGATGATACAATAAAACAACAATCAAAAAGGAGGATAGGTCTATGATATTAAGCAAACAAAAAACGCCAATTTGTGAGGATGGCGTTAAAAATTAGTCTCACAAAATCTGATATCGGAGTGTGACGAAGACATGACCATTGATTTTTACTTGGAGACAAAACGATTAATCATTAGACCTTTACAGGTTTCTGACTATCCCTCTTGGTTTGAAGGTTTCTCAAACCGTCTACCCTCTCAGCATGCATTTGATGAGGGACTTTTAGAGATGTCGATAGCGACATCAGAGTGGTTTAGCCAGTTGGTAGATCACCACCATCAGCTATGGCAAAAGGACGACACTTACATTCTTGCCATTTTTGATAAGAATAATCGTCATTTAGGAATGATTAATATTGCTACTTTGGCGCGTGCCAATTTCAATTGGGGAGAACTAGGCTATGCAGTGCATAATTACCTTTGGCGTCAAGGCATTGCTTATGAAGCCCTTTCTAATCTACTGCCTCATCTTGAAGACCACTTCAACTTTCATCGAATAGAAGCTCATATTAACCCAACAAATCACCCATCACAACAATTAATCCAAAAATTGGATTTTCGCTTTGAAGTGACCAGAGAAAAATTCAGCTTTGAAAATGGCAAATGGACTGATAAAGATATCTTCTTTCTCAACTTGCATGACAAAGAACTATAGAGAAACCCCCAAAGGAAAGAAAAATTCCTTTGGGGGTTTTTTCAAATAATAACTCTCTTAACTATTTATCAATCTTTCAACTGAAAAAGATGTTCAATCGTCGTATCAAAAACACGCGCAATTTTTAACGCCATTTCTAAAGAAGGGTTGTAGCGATTATTTTCAAGATGAATAATCGTTTCTCGTCTGACACCAACCAGATCAGCCAATTCTTGCTGAGTCATACCAACTGATTCTCTAACGGCTTTTAAATTAGTCCTAATCTGACTTTCTTTCGCCATTTTTATCCCCACTTTTCAAAGAAGAAAAAGATAGCAGCAAATAGTAGCACAAGTAAACCAACAAGTACAAAAAGATAGCCAGAAAAAACAGTGATAGAGCCTGTTAAAGCAAGAACCATAGCTAGAGTAAATAGAACAATTAGACTAATCACAAACATGATAGTTGCGGTTTTGGCTAAATTGCTGATAAAACGCTCATCTGGTTTCTCTTTGGTCTTTTTAAAGACAAAAAAGAGTAAAAAAACAAACTGTACCAGAAGTCCTAATCCTAAAAAAATTTCTTTAACATAATGTGTACCGATACTTGGTGTTGAGGCCCAAACACCAATAGTGTAGATAATGGTTGACAGTATCACCAAAATAGAATGTAATTTTTCAGCAATGCCAAACTCTCTTTTTCGACCAACATCATTTGACGTCATCATGAGAATCGTTGCGATGGAAACCCCTTCACCGATACTTATTATCCCAACAATCAACCACTTCGTAAGCCAACTTAACGCATTTTGACCAAAAAAGATTTGATAATCAATCACTAAAAAAATAATGAGCATGATTAAAATAAGGGCGGTTTTAAATTTTTTCATATTGCTTCTTTCTATCTTGTCATCAATAGTTAGTTTTGATGTTATAAATATATCACATAGATAGAGTTAAAACAAGTTTTTTTCTGTTAGTTAAAGTATAAAAGAGCTCACTTGATGAGCTCTTTTATAGTTGTAACATTTAATTAGTCTCGTTTCTCTCTCAAATAAACAATTTGCGTTTGATAGGTAAAGCCTAGTTTTTCATAGAGTCTTCTTGCGCCAACATTATCATCATCTACAGCAATTTGGAAAGAGTTTGCACCTTTTTGAATCAAGTCGTTAATCATCATCTTAACCAAGTAAGAACCAATACCTTTTCCTCGGTAGGCTTCTATGACAGCTAAGCCATAAAGATAGTAATCCTCAGAACTGATATTCACCGTACACGAGGCAAGAACCTTGTTCTCTTCTGAAAGGATATAAAGTAGGCTATCTTTATCATCATTTGCTTCTGTGACGTACTGATAGTGAACCTCTCTAGTCTCATCATCAAAAGCAGACATTTTGACAGCCACAATCGCATCAACATCACTAAGAGCTGCTTGTTTAACCTGCCATTCTTCCCTTGGTGTTACATCAAAAGGGTCACTGTTTCGTCCAAGTAAATTTTCTGTGTCTTCCAGTCGGTGTAACTGCAAATTGGTGAGAAAATCAGGATTTGAAGTCAAAAATTGGTCTTCTGTGATAAAAAGAGGTGGATCTAACTGATAGTTCTTTGTTTCTTTTTTAAACGTATCATACAAAACTGTTGCATAGCCTTGTCTTCTATGATCTGGATCCACCAAAACACTAAGCTCTGCCTCTTTACTATCAGCATAAACACCAAGAAAAGCAATTAATTTTTCTTTTTCATATCCTAAAAAGAAGCTCGGTAATTGGCTGTCAAAATTTAACATATTTGACAAGTAAGGTTCCTTAAAAGTCTTATCATAGGCTTGGCATTTTTTAATCAGGGTTTTGACGTCTTTTAATTCTTGGTCATTTAAGACTGTTCTAATCACTTGTTTCATCTGTTTCTCCTTGTTCTAGCTAGAAAGGTCTTCATTTCCATTTTCTACTAGCTTTCTTATGAGGATTATCGTCATTATTATAGCAAATTTTTTGCGGAAAAAAAGAGCTCTTAGATTACTAAGAACTCTCGATGTGATTATTTGACAAATTGTGCTGATTGTTGCCCTGCTTGACGACCAAAAATGATGATGTCTGCAACCGCGTTACCACCAATACGGTTTTGCCCATGAATACCACCAGTAACTTCGCCAGCCGCGTAAAGACCTGGGATAGGTTTTCCATCTTTATTTAGAACTTGAGCTTCGGTATTGATTTTTAGACCACCCATTGTGTGATGGATTCCTGGTGCAATTTTAATCGCATAAAATGGTCCAGTGCTTAAGTCATTTTCCATTCCAGTGGTACGACCAAAATCAGTGTCTGAAGCATCTGCCACCGCTTGATTCCATTTTTCTAAGGTGTTTTTCAATGTTTCTGGCTCTGTACCAATTTCTTTAGCTAATCCTTCTATGCTATCTGATTTAGCTACTAAGCCTTTTTCATCATACTTATCAATAGCAGGAACACGTCCTTTAAGGGCATCATCAAAGATGACAAACGCATGGTTTGGCTCTAATTGATTAATGGCTGCTGAAACCTTGTCTCTTGTTTCTAACTCATTGATGAAACGATTTCCTTTGCTATCAACCAAGATTGCCCCTTCACCACGAACAGCTTCTGTTATCAAGTAAGATGATTCTTGTTCAACTGTTGGGTGAATTTGAATTTGATCCATATCAACAGTTTGTGCTCCTTCATCTTCAGCAAGGGCAATTCCATCTCCTGTTGAGCCTTTTTGGTTGGTTGTCACATAGCCTTTCAATTCTGGTTTAAACTTCGTTACCATGTCCATATTAGCACCAAAACCACCTGTTGCTAACACGACAGCTTTAGATGAAATAGTCATTTCTTTACCATTAACTTTGACAGTAACACCCGCAACTTGTCCATCTTTTTCAATAATATCTGTTACTTCTGCGTTGACAAAGACAGGAATATCACGTTCCATAATATTATCATATAACCCATCAACTAAGTAACCACCAACAGCAGAACCATCTGAAGGACGGTGAGTACGAGTCACACTCATTCCCCCTGTTGTAGTGATGTTGTCAAGTGTAATACCCATGCTGTCAAGCCAATCAATAGCAGACGCTGAATTATCTACCAGATAGTGAAGAAGCGCTTCATCGTTAGTGCCTTTACCACCATTAAGTGTTTCTTCAAAGAATTTCTCATTGGAATCTTCAATCCCTTGTTCTTTTTGGAATTTAGTCTCTGAAGCATTCATTCCTGCAGAAGATTTAGCAGTGTTACCACCGATATATGGCATTTTTTCCAAAATAACCACATTGGCACCAGCATCTTTTGCAGCAATAGCAGCAGACATCCCCGCACCACCAGAACCGACAATAATAACATCATAGCTCTCTTCTAATTTTGAAGGATCGGTGTATGTTTTTTCTGTCGCACTAGAAACAACTTCTTCTGTTGTTGTTTCTTTTGGTTCACTCGTTTTTCCACATGCTACTAATAAGAAAAGGACTAACAAAGCAGCTAAGGAAGCAAAAATTTTCTTTTTCATTAGATTCTCCTTTTTAATTTAATATTTTCCAACCATAAATATTGTACATTTTTTCACAATAAAAAGCAATTAACTTGTAAGAATTATCTGATGTAAATTTTATTTGCTATCTTTACAGACCTGTCAACCTTTTGTCTGCTATTTTTATTAGTGAGTCCATTCAATATAATCAGTCATTATTTATCTGATGTTATCTATCAGAAAAAGCTAAATTATGATAAAATATTATTGTAAAATAACGCAATTAACAACTGATGGATAAGGAGCTAATATGACCAAAGAAGAAGTCATTCAACGTTTAAGAAAAGAATTAGGATTGCCTCGCTTCAACGCTTTTTTTGAAGACAAAAACTACAGTGAAGAGGATTACCAAGAACTCAAAAAAGACTTGGAAGACTATTACCGTGACTATGTAGATAACATAGAAGCTGATTTTCAAGGTGGGTTAAAAACAAATGACGGTAGAAAATAAACTTGTTTTAAGAATAAACGTTAGTTACTTGACTAGCGTTTTTTATTAATGCTTATAACTACTTAATAAACAAAAAAAACACTCTAGGAAAACTCCTAAAGTGCTTGGTATCAAGGCTTTTAAGCCTATCACCTGTAATAATATATTACAATTGTTTGTTGTAGTATTCAACGATAAGTGCTTCGTTAATTTCTGGGTTAATTTCATCGCGTTCTGGAAGGCGAGCTAATGACCCTTCTAATTTTTCTGCATCAAATGATACAAATGCTGGACGTCCAAGAGTTGCTTCAACAGCTTCAAGAATTGCTGGAACTTTTTGTGATTTTTCACGAACTGAAATCACTTGTCCAACTTCTACGCTGTAACTTGGAATATCAACACGTTTACCATCAACAAGAATATGACCATGGTTAACAAATTGACGTGCTTGACGACGAGTTGTTGCTAAACCAAGACGGTAAACAACATTATCCAAACGACGTTCTAAAAGAAGCATAAAGTTAAAACCTGAAGTTCCGTCAGCAATTTTTGTTGCTTTCACAAAGAGTGTACGGAATTGTCTTTCACCTAAGCCATAAGTAAAACGAAGTTTTTGTTTTTCTGCCAATTGCAAACCGTATTCAGATAATTTGCTACGGTTGTTTGGTCCATGTTGACCTGGTACATAATTACGGCGAGCAAGCTCTTTACCTGTACCTGTAAGTGATAATCCTAAACGACGCGCTTGTTTCCAAGATGGTCCTGTATAACGTGACATATAAATGTCCTCCTCTATTTATTTAAAATATGAGGAAATAGATGCTTGAAAAATCCTGATTCGTGCAGATGGTTTTCGCCTAAACAGCAAAGGTTACTTTTTAGCTAACCACCTGTTGACGAGCTTCATATTTTTCTGCTGCTATTTCACACAAAGGATAGTATATCATAAAAGCCTAGAGTTGTAAACCCTAAGCTTGCTGAAAATATCTTTATTCTTGAGTTTCTAACGACATTTCTTGGGAGTCTTGCTCGCTATTTTCTTCTTTCTCATCAGAAGTGTTTTCATTGTCGTCATCAAGGTAACGAATAAGTGTTTTTTCTGTTAAAATATCTGAATAAGTGTAGGATTCAACATAAGAGTTCTCCAAAGAGCCATCATCTTGAGGGCGATCATTATATTCAACGATAAATAAAGAAGAATACACTTCAATTAAACGTCCTTGCTTATTTTTTTCTCTTTTACGACCATTTTCTAGGGTTAATTCAACCATTTTCCCTTCATGGGCCTTAATATCTTCTTTGATTTTTTTCATTTTTGCAACATCAGTAAATGCATCACTCATTTAGCCTTCTCCTATCTTTCATCAAACTGGGCTATACTTGAAAACTTATTGTATTCTTTTTGGAACATTAATTTAACTGTACCACGCGCACCACTACGGTTTTTTTCAAGAATAACTTCAACAGTATTATCAACAAGTTTATCGTCTTCATCTTCTTTATTATCACGATTATAATAATCATCACGATATAAAAACGCAACAATATCAGCATCTTGTTCAATAGATCCTGATTCTCTAATATCAGACAAAACGGGACGCTTGTCTTGACGTTGTTCAACACCACGAGAAAGCTGACTCAAGGCTAATACTGGCACCCTTAACTCTTTTGCTAAAATCTTAAGCTGACGAGAAATTTCAGAAACTTCTTGTTGGCGATTTTCTGATTTGGAACCAGAAATCAATTGTAGATAGTCTATGACGATAAGTCCTAGATTGTCATCAACTTCCTTGGCTAACTTTCTTGAACGGGCACGAATCTCAGACATTTTAATGCCTGGTGTGTCATCAATATAAATTGGTGCTTCTGCAAGATTGCCTTGCGCAAGGGTTAAACTTTGCCACTCCTGATCAGATAACTGACCTGTTCTTAAATTATGGGAATCAACCATTCCTTCAGAAGCAAGCATTCTGTCAACCAAACTTTCAGCACCCATTTCTAGTGAAAATACGGCAACTGCTTTTTTCTGCTTGGTACCAATATTTTGTGCAATATTTAGGGCAAAAGCTGTTTTCCCCACACCTGGACGAGCAGCTAAAATAATCAATTGATCTGGGTGAAGACCGGTTGTCATTTTATCAAGATAGGTAAAGCCAGTCGCAAGACCCGTCACGTCTGTTTTGCGTTGGGAACGACTTTCTAAGTTTTCATAGTTAATCTTTAAGACATCAGATATTTTCCGAAAACCATTATGATTATTATGCTCATTAACAGCAATTAGGTCTTGTTCAGCTTTTGCAATCAAATCTTGAGAAGGAAAAGAGCCATCGTATGCTTTATTAACCGTATCTGTTAATCGATTGATAATATTTCTTAACAGTGATTTTTCAGAAACAATTTTAGCATAATACTCAGCATTGGCACTCGTTGGAACACTGTTAACAAGTTCAACTAGGTAGGAAATACCACCAATATTTTGTAAATCTCCTTGACTGTCCAAAATATTTCTAACCGTTGTGGCGTCAATAGCATCATTTTTATCACTGAGTGCAATCATCGCTTTGAAAATAATACGATGAGAATATTTGTAAAAATCTTCTGGTTCAATGTATTCACTGACAACAATTAATTTATCCGGTGATAGGAATATTGAACCTAGGACAGATTGTTCGGCAACTACATCTTGTGGCTGAATTCTCAATTCTTGAGCATCTGTCAAAATACGGTACCTCCTAGTTTACAATAATGTCAATATCATTTACAGTTCTTTAACATGTAATTTTATTTGACCCATTACTTCTTTGTGCAGTTTCACTGGTACTTCAATCAGACCAATAGCTCTAATCGGATGGTCTAGTTGAATATGACGCTTGTCAACTTTTAGACCAAACTGTGCTTCTAATTCTTCTGCTATTTTTTTAGTCGTGATAGAACCAAATGTTCTACCGTCTGGTCCAACATGTTCACCGAAGACAACTAATGTTGCTTCTTTATCAAGATCTTTTTTAAGTTGTTGGGCTGCCTCAAGAATTTCTGCTTGGTGTTTGGCTTCTGATTTTTGTTTTCCTTTTAATTCACTAATAGCTTTTGCTGTTGCTTCTTTTGCTAGGTTCTTTTTAATTAAAAAGTTTTGGGCATAGCCCGTTGGAACCTCTTTAATTTCGCCTTTTTTCCCTTTACCTTTGACATCTTCTAAAAATATAACCTTCATTTTAGTACTCCTCTTGACGACTTCTTTCTTTTTGTATTTTTTCAATCAGCATGTGGTAAACTTCTTTAATAGAATATTCTGGTTTTTGGCAAGCAGCAACATTAAAGTGTCCTCCCCCACCCATTTCTTCCATAATTTTTTGAACGTTTAATTTATTACGACTTCTCGCTGAAATTGCAGTCTGACCTTTAAGATTTTTAAATATCACAAAAGTAGCCTCAATACCTGCCATGGCAAGCATTGTATCAGCAGATTTACTAGCAATCACATTCGAATAACATTTATCTTCATCACCACAAGAAATGATGATATCACGCTTAAAGAGGTCACCTTTTAAAATCAATTCATTGATTTGTCGATACTCTTCAAATTCAGTTGCTGCAATAGTTTGAATTTCAAAACTATCACTCCCTAAAGTGACAAGATAGCTTGCCACATCGAAGGTTCTACTGGTCACTCTATTTGAAAAGTTTTTGGTATCTTGCATGATACCAGCCATTAAAACACTAGCTTGCACTTTGTTCAATTGTTTATTTCGAGCATTTTGAAATTGGATGAGTTCTGTTACCAACTCACAAGCACTGCTGGCACCACTTTCAATGAATGATAAAACAGCATTTTCAGGGAAGTCTTCATTTCGACGATGATGGTCGACAACAATGACCTCAGAAAACTTATCATATAACTCTTTTGAGAGTGTCAAGTTGGTCTTAGAATGATCTACCATGATTAAAATGGAATTCTTAGTGACAAGTTTTTCGGCTTGTTCCAACGTAATTAATGGAAGCATGCTATCTTGTTGTAAACTTGTTACAGCTCTTTTGATATCAGGATTCATGTTTTTATCATCATAGACAGCAAAAGCATCATCAATGATATTACTTGCAAAAAATTGCATACCAATTGAAGCTCCTAAGGCATCCATATCAAGGTTGCGATGGCCCACAACAAAAACAGAATCTGCTGTTTTAATCTTATCGGAGATGGCTGTCATCATGGCCCTTGTACGAGTTCTTGTTCTCTTAACAGTTGAAACACTACCCCCACCAAAGTATTGGAATTCTTTGTGTTCACCATTTTCTCTAATAACAACCTGATCACCGCCTCTAACGAGAGCCATGTTCAAGTTTTTTTGGGCAACATTCCCAATATCATAATAATTTTGGTCGCCATAAGAAATACCCATACTGATGGTTAAGGATAGCTCTTTTTCTTTGGCTACTTCTTTAAATTTTCTAAGAATATCAAATTGAGACTCTATTAGCTTTGATAAAACATTATAATCAGTAAAGAAATAGAAACGGTCCATATCAAAACGACGATAAAAAATGTGTCTTGATTCTGCAAACTCAGTAATAAAATTAGCAATGAAAGTATTAACTTGAGAAACCTCAGCATCTTGCAAACTATCAGTTATGTCATCATAGTTGTCAATTGAAATAATTCCAATAACGGGACTTGTTGAAGGCATAACATTATTATGATAAACAGAAGAGACATTGTCAAAAAAGTAAAAAACACCCTCGTCTAAGTCAACATTAAAGAAATATCTCTTTTCATCAATCATAATGGATTGATCAATTGAGCCATTTTCTTTCTCTTTTATCGCATTTTTGATAATCTTATCATCAAATTTCCCAGACGCATCAGTAAAAACTAACTCAGCATAAGGATTATACCAATCAACAGTATAACTAGATTGATTGAATTTTACGACACCAACAGGCATTTGGTCTAATAAATTTTTAAGACTAACTTCTGTCTGTTTGTTTAAAAGACCAATCTGCTCTGTTTCGGACAATTCATAGGTTGTTTTTTGATAGATAAAGATAGCCACTACAAATGACATGATTAAGAAAAGTGCCAAAAAAAGCATGACTTTTGATGTTAGAAAACTAATAGAAATAGCAACTAAAACTAGTAAAAGTAAGCCAATAATGACAAAGTGAGTATTGGTTAATCGAAATCTTTTCATATTATAAACCTCTTAATACATCATTATAGCATAAAAACACTTTAAAACATAGACATAGCCTAGTTAATTCCACGCATATTCCTATTTCCTTGTAGATCTATTTTTTCCTTCTAAATAAACCATTAAAATACTAATATCAGAAGGATTGACACCTGAAATTCTACTTGCTTGTCCAAGTGTTTCAGGATTAATCTTCTTGAATTTTTGACGAGCTTCAGTTGCAATGGAATCAAGGACATCCCAGTCCATATTTTTAGGAATTCGTTTTTCTTCCATTCGTTTCATCTTGTCAACCTGATCTAAAGCCTTTTTGATATAGCCTTCGTATTTAATTTCAGTTTCTATAAACTCAATCTGCTTGTCATCAAGATCAACATCGCCTGAACCAATAAATTGGGTAATAACGTCATAATTAACTTCAGGACGTCGCATAAACTCTTTGGCTGTCAAGGCATCTGTCAACGGCTTAAATCCTAAAGCAACAATTTTTTCATTGGTTTCTGAAACAGGTTTTAATTTAACACTGTCAAGCCTTGTCAACTCTTTGTCAATGTTATTTTTCTTATTTGAAAATTCTTTATAACGTTCATCATCCACTAATCCAATAGAGCGTCCTAGCTCAGTCAGTCTCATATCAGCATTGTCATGGCGCAAAATCAAACGATATTCTGCGCGACTGGTTAGAAGACGATAGGGTTCTACGGTTCCTTTCGTTACAAGGTCATCAATCATAACACCAATATAACCATCACTACGCTTCAAGATAAATTCAGGTTTATTTTGCACTTTCAAAGCAGCATTGATTCCTGCGATAATCCCTTGTCCTGCTGCTTCTTCATAACCACTTGTCCCATTTGTTTGACCCGCTGTAAATAAGCCTGAAATTTTCTTTGTTTCAAGTGTCGCACGCAATTGATGAGGTAAAACAATATCATACTCAATCGCATAACCTGTTCTCATTAATTCAGCATTTTCAAGTCCTGAAATAGAATGAAGCAACTCTTTTTGCACATCTTCAGGTAAACTAGTTGACAGTCCTTGAACATAAACTTCTTCAGTGTCTCTACCTTCTGGCTCTAGAAAGAGTTGATGACGGTCCTTATCTGAAAAACGAACAATTTTATCTTCAATAGATGGACAATATCTTGGTCCAACACCTTTAACCATACCGGAAAATAGAGGTGCACGATGAAGATTACTATTAATAATTTCATGACTCTCTTCATTAGTATAGGTTAACCAACAAGGTATTTGGTCTTTAAGATAGTCTTCGTCCCTAGAAAGAAATGAAAAATGATTTGGTTTGTCATCTCCCGGTTGTATTTCTGTCTTATCATAGTTAATAGAGTTCGCTTTTACTCTAGGAGGGGTCCCTGTTTTAAATCGGTCAATTTCTAACCCGAGTTCACGTAAGTTGTCAGCCAATTTAACTGAAGCAAGACTATTATTTGGACCAGAAGAATATTTAAGGTCACCAATAATAATTTCTCCTCTAAGAGCTGTTCCTGTTGTGACAATCACAGCCTTAGCCGCATAGGCCTGTTTAGTAGCTGTTTTAACACCAACAACTTTATCTTCTTCTACCAATATCTCATCAATCACTGTTTGGCGAAGAACTAAATTCTCTTGCTTTTCAACGGTTTGTCTCATATTTTTAGAGTAAAGAGCTTTGTCAGCCTGGGCTCTCAGGGCTCTAACCGCCGGTCCTTTCCCAGTGTTTAACATTTTCATCTGAATATAGCTCTTATCAATATTCTTAGCCATCTCACCGCCAAGAGCATCAATTTCTCTTACAACAATCCCTTTGGCAGAACCACCAATAGAAGGATTACAAGGCATAAACGCTAACATATCAATACTTATCGTTGCTAATAAGGTTTTACAACCCATTCTACTGGTAGCAAGAGCTGCCTCAACACCAGCGTGTCCTGCTCCTATTACTATAATGTCATATTCTTCTACAAAATGATGTGTCATATTATCCTCTCAAAATAAAAAAATGATCAAAGCTTTGAAAGTGTAAGCAAAAAGGCTTACAACATCCATGAGCTTTGACCATCATAGTTATTGTTACTGTTATTCTATCAAAATCTTAAAAATTGTCAACAAGAGCTATCATATATTCCTTTACACTACAAACAATATAGTTGACACAATTGTCAATTTTTAAATATATTGACAAACTTCACCGTTCTTATAAGCTTTATCAATAATTCCACCACCAAGGCATTCATCGCCATCATAGAAAACAACTGCTTGACCGGGTGTAATAGCTCTTTGTGGTGATTCAAAAACAACTTCTGCTTTATCACCCTTAACATGGACAGTCACCTTAGAATCAGGTTGACGATAGCGAAACTTGGCTGTACACTCTAGTGTAAACTCATAAGGCATTTCTTTTGTAAAGTGAACACTACTTGCGTCAAGACTAGTTGACATTAGAGAGTCGTGGTAAAATCCTTGTCCAACATATAAAATGTTTTTTGAAATATCTTTACCAACAACAAACCAAGGTTTATTGTCACCACCGTGTTGTCCACCAATACCTAGACCACCTCTTTGACCTATTGTATAGTACATTAAGCCAGCATGTTCGCCCATATCACGACCATCAACTGTCATCATTCTACCTTTTTTAGCAGGTAAATATTGGCTTAAAAATGATTTAAAGTTCTTTTCACCAATAAAACAAATACCCGTTGAATCTTTCTTTTTAGCTGTAGCAAGATGTGCTTTTTCAGCTAATTCTCGGACTTGTTTTTTCTCAAGGTGACCTAGAGGAAACATTGTTTTTTGTAATTGTTCTTGTGATAATTGGCTAAGGAAATAAGTTTGATCCTTACCATTATCAACACCTCTCAACATATGAACAAAGCCATCTTCGTCTCTAGCAACTTGTGCATAGTGGCCTGTGGCCACATAATCTGCACCCAAGTCCATAGCATAATCAAGAAACGCTTTAAATTTGATTTCTTTATTACACATGACATCCGGATTTGGTGTTCTACCAGCCCTATATTCGGCCAAAAAATATTCAAACACACGATCCCAATACTCTTTTTCAAAATTCACCGAGTAATAAGGAATCCCGATTTGATCTGCAACAGCAGCAACATCTTTATAGTCTTCTGTCGCTGTACAGACACCAAATTCATCCGTGTCATCCCAGTTTTTCATGAAGACGCCAACAACATCATACCCTTGCTCTTTTAATAATAGAGCAGTGACTGATGAATCAACACCTCCACTCATACCGACAACGACACGAGTTTTAGAGTTATCTACCATCTTTTCTCCCATCTTTTCCTAGAAATACGGATTTGAAGGTCCATTTTCTGTAATATTTAAAAAACGATTTGAAGGTCGATTTTAAACCCTGTTAAACAGGTAAACATTATTATAGCACTATTTAGAGAGAAGTCAAAATCTTACTTTTTGTCTTGTTAAACTGACTTTTTAAAAATAAACACTATAAATGTCTTATCTTTGGTATAATAAAATGTAGCTCATTTTAGAGGAGAAAATATGAAAACATTAAAATTTCAATCTGTTTTTGATATTATTGGTCCTGTTATGATTGGTCCTTCAAGTAGTCACACTGCTGGAGCAGTTAGAATTGGCCGTGTCGTTGGTTCCATTTTTGGTGAAGAACCGTCAGAAATTACCTTCCATCTCTACCATTCTTTTGCTAAAACCTACAAGGGCCATGGCACCGATTTAGCTTTGGTTGCTGGTATTCTAGGAATGGATACTGATAATCCAGATATTAAAAATTCCCTCGAAATAGCCCATCAAAAAGGGATTAAAATCTATTGGAATGTTTTGAAAGATAGCAACGCCCCTCACCCAAACACCGTTAAAATCATTGTTAAGAAAGATGCAAAAGAAATGAGTATAACAGGTGTTTCTATCGGTGGCGGAAACATTGAAGTGACTGAATTGAATGGCTTTTCTGTTTCTTTAACCATGAACACACCAACACTAATTATTGTCCACAAAGATGTTCCAGGTATGATAGCTCGAGTCACAGATATTCTATCAAGTTTTGATATTAATATTGCCCAAATGAATGTGACCAGGGAAAGAGCTGGAGCAAAGGCCATTATGATTATTGAAATTGATTCTAGAGACTGTCAAGATGCTGTCAAGGTTATTGAAGAGGTTTCTCACATCTACAATGTTAATTATTTTGGCTAGGAGGTTTTGAATGTTTTATAGTATTGCTGAACTTGTTGAACAAGCAACAGAACAATATCATGGTAGTATCGCCGAACTAATGATAGCAACAGAAGAAGAACTCACTGGCAGAAGCCGTGAGGAAATTCTTTCTATTATGACCAAAAATCTTGACGTTATGAAATCTTCTGTCAATGACGGCTTAAATGATAGTAAGTCAATTAGTGGTTTAACAGGAGGAGATGCTTTAAAATTAGATAATTATCTCAAAAAAGGAAAGACTCTCTCTGGCCATTTTGTTTTATCCGCTGCTAGAAATGCCATTGCTGTAAATGAACAAAACGCGAAAATGGGACTTGTTTGTGCCACTCCAACAGCAGGCAGTGCAGGCTGTTTACCCGCTGTTTTAACCACTGCCATTGACAAATTAAAACTAGGGGAAAAAGAACAATTAGATTTTCTCTTTACAGCAGGTGCAATAGGTCTTGTCATTGCTAACAATGCTTCAATTTCTGGAGCAGAAGGAGGTTGTCAAGCAGAGGTCGGATCTGCGTCAGCAATGGGGGCTGCTGCATTAGTCATGGCGGCAGGAGGAACACCTTTACAAGCTAGTCAAGCAACAGCTTTTGTTATTAAAAATTTATTGGGTTTAATTTGTGACCCCGTTGCTGGACTAGTAGAGGTTCCTTGCGTCAAACGAAATGCCATGGGAGCTACATTGGCTCTCGTTTGTGCTGATATGGCTCTTGCTGGTATTACCTCAAAAATTCCTGTTGATGAAGTCATTGATGCCATGTATCAAGTTGGATCTAGTCTGCCTGTAGCGCATAGAGAAACAGCAGAAGGAGGGTTAGCTATAACCCCTACAGGTCGTCGTTACGCTCAAGAAATTTTTGGGGATTTTTAACATGAATGAACAACTGACTACTATTTACTTTATTAGACATGGCCAACCTAATTTTGACAATCATGATGATAGTCTACGCAAACTGACAAGAAAAGGTTTACAAGACAGTAAACTTGTTACAATGTTTTTAAAAGACAAGGCGATTCATAGTATCTATTCAAGTCCGTATAAACGTGCCATAGAAACCATTGAAAACTTTGCTAATCAACAACAAATGACCATCACCACAGAAACACTTTTTCGCGAAAGGAAAATTGACGATGTCTGGATTGAAAATTTCAATCAATTCAGTAAAAGACAGTGGCAGGATTTCAATTATAAGCTTCATAACGGAGAATCTTTAAACGACGTATCAAGACGAATGCTTATTGGTCTTGATAAAATTTTAAAAAATGAAAAAGGAAACACTATCGTTATTGCTTCCCATGGAACAGCTATTTCAAGCCTTATCCATCATTTTTCAAAAGACTTTACTTATCATAGCTTTGAACAGATTAAATCTTTAATGCCTTTTGTCGCTGAATTTATTTTCAAGGACAAAACATGTTTGTCAATTAAAGTTTACAACTTATTTACAGGAGAAATTTATGACTACCCTATTATTTGATTTAGATGGCACACTTGTCAATTCAAGTAAAGGAATTATCAATGCTTTTCAATACACGATTAAAACTCTTGATTTGCCCACACACTCAAATGAACAACTTTTAGATTTTATAGGACCACCTCTTGAAGAAACTTTTAGAAAATTTTACACCACTAGTCAAGATATTGACATTGCTGTCAAGACCTTTCGAGAGTACTACAATGAAAAAGGTGTTTATGAGGCAGAACTTTACAGTGGCATTTTGACAGTATTAAATGATTTAAAAAAATCTACTTACCCAATCTATGTTACAACCAGTAAAAATCAACCCATGGCCTGTCTTATGCTGGAAAATCTTAAGATTAAAGATTACTTTAATGGTATTTATGGTGCTTTGCCAGATCGTTATCATAAAGCTGATGTTATAGATTTTGCGATTAAATCACATAGCCTTGACAAGAAACAAACAATCATTGTTGGTGATACTAAATATGATATGATAGGTGGTAAAGAAACAGGTATAAAAACGATTGGTGTTACATGGGGATATGGTAAAAAAACAGAACTTATTGCTAGTGGAGCAGATATTATTTGTCATCATCCTAAAGACATAAAAAAACACTTGAAAATTTAATTTCAAGTGTTTTTTCTTATTGCATACCCCAAGCTGATAAGCCTTGAGTGTTATATACTTTTATTGCTGTTTCAATTTGTTGATCAACAGTAGCAGTAGAACCCCATCCTGGCATCGTTTGGAATAAACCTGATGCTCCTGATGGATTTGCTGCTGAAGGATTTCCATTTGATTCACGAGCAATAATATATTCCCATGTTTCTTGAGGAACACCCGTTGCTGCTGCCATTTGAGCTGCCGCTTGTGAACCAATTTCTCCAGCTGTATTTCCATTAGGTAATACAACAGGATAAGCTGACGGAGCAGTTTGTTGTACTGGTTGAGTCACAACAGGTTCCTCAACAATTGTTGTTGAAGGTTCAGTAACTAACTGTGTTTCTTCAACCGTAGATTCCTGAGTCGTTGTCTCCTCAGTTGTTTCAACAGTCTTTGTTGTTGTCTTAATTGCTTTTTTGATATTAGCCTTAGAAGTTAAAGTCTGTTTTAATTTTTTCTTTTCGAAATCACTAACAGATAAAAGTTTTTCTTTTTTAACTTCTGTTTTAACCGAATAAGAATCAGTGTTTACAGGTCTACTTGTAAATATAGCTGTCAAGCTAACAACTATAGCAAGCATCACCAATTGTAGCAACTTTCTTCTACGTTTTAACATATTTATCTTACTTCTACTATACACGAAGTTTGTCTCCTTTTTTAGAATACATCTTATCTTACCTTTTTTATGTTACAGTTTGATTAAAAAAAGGTTTCCAAAAAATTATGAATAAAAGTCTAAAGTTTACAGTTTACTTTATTGACAATAACGTTAATTAATCTATTTTTTGTCATTGAAAATAGTTGAAAAATCAGTAATTTTCTATTTTTTTATCCATAATTTATCATATTCTATTTTTAGATAATTGTCAACTATGTCAAATCGTGTCAACAAATTTAATCATTTAATATTAAGTGGATTTTAACAAAAAGAGTGCCAGTGTCAATCCTAGTAAAGCAATCATTAAGAGTGTATCTTTTAACCCCCAGTGTAGAAGACGGTATTTTGTCCTTCCTTCGCCACCTTGATAGCCTCTTGACTCCATAGCGGTCGCTAAAGCGTCTGCTCTTTTTAAACTAGAAGCAAATAATGGGATTAAAATAGGAATAATTGACTTTACTTTTTGAACAATATTGCCTTCTCCAAAATCAACCCCTCTTGCTCTTTGTGCGTTCATAATTCTTGTTGTATCATCCATTAATGTTGGAACAAATCTCAAGCTTAATGAGAGCATCAAACCAATTTCATGAACCGGTACTTTAAAAGGTTTTAAAGGTGTCAATAAAGATTCAACGGCATCTGATAAACTGAGAGGTGTTGTCGTTAGGGTTAATAGGGTAGAGAAAAAAATGATTAGTACAAATCTTACAAAAATCATTGCAGCTTGTCCTAAACTATAGTCTGTGATTTTTAGAAAACCAAACTCAAAAATAATATTACCACCTTGGATGAAAAACATTTGAAAAAAGGTAGTAAACAAGATGAGTCCTATCATTGGTCTCACACCTCTGATAAAAAATCCTATGTTAACTTTTGAAAGTAAAATGGCTACTAATGTAAAGCTAAAAAGAATGACATTGGTAATCACATTATTTGCCCAAAAAATAATCGAGATGAATAGAAACATGGCTAGCAGTTTACTTCTTGGATCCAATTGATGAACAATTGAATTTCCAGGAATGTAGCGTCCTAAAATAAGTTTATCCATTTGTTACTGCCTCCACAAATTCCTCTATCGTGATTGGTAGTTTCTCAAGATTAAGACCTCTTTTCATCAAATTTTGGGCAAATTTGGTGATTTTAGGGACACCTAATTGGATATCTTCTAAAAAATCCACTTGTTGAAAAACATCTGTTGGTTTACCTTTTAAAACAATTTTTCCTTCTTGTAGTACGTAAACATAATCAGCAAAATTAGCAACATCATCCATTAAGTGGGTCACTAAAACAATTGACATACCTGATTCATGTAATTGTTTAAACAAAGTCATTAATTCACGTCGACCCTTTGGATCAAGACCTGCGGTTGGTTCATCTAAAACAAGAACATTAGGTTCCATGGCTAAAATACCTGCAATTGCAACGCGTCTCATTTGTCCACCTGATAGCTCAAAAGGGTTTTTTTCAAATAGGTCTTCAGAAAGGCCAACTAATTCTAGTTTTTCTTTAGCAATCTCTTCAGCTTTTTCTTGTGAAACTCCAAAGTTTTGTGGACCAAAAGCAACATCTTTTAAAACAGTTTCTTCAAACAACTGACTTTCTGGAAATTGAAAGACTAGACCAACTCTTTTTCGAACGGACTTAATATCTTTTGTCTTAGAATCTGGTGATATCGTTGTGTCGTCAACCATAACCACACCTTCTGTTGGAACGTGTAAACCATTCAGTAATTGCATAATGGTTGATTTGCCACTGCCAGTATGACCAATAACAGCTGTAAACTGCTGATTTTCAATGGTTAAATTGATATCAAAAAGAGCCCTTCCTTCAAAAGGGGTTCCTTCTTGATAAGTAAAATTTACATTTTGGAGAGTGATTCCCATAGGTAGTCTTCTAACTCCTTTTCTGTATAATAGGCATCTTGGCACTTGAATCCCTCTATTTTTAGGGCTTTGACAAGAGAAGAAGTGAAGGGAATATCTAATCCAAGTGTTAGTAACTCTTCTCCTCTAGCAAATAATTCTCTTGGTGTTGCTGTTGACTCTATTTGTCCTTGCTTCATCACAAGAACACGGTCACTTAGGGCAACTTCTTCTAAATCATGAGTGATAGAAATAACAGTGACACCATATTGATCTCTGATGTTTTTGATTGTTTTGATTAACTCTAGACGGCCTTTTGGGTCTAACATGCTGGTTGCTTCATCCAAAATAATGATTTCTGGCCTCATGGCAACAGCACCAGCAATGGCTACACGTTGTTTTTGACCACCAGACAATCTGGCTGGTTCTTTAGTTTTAAATTCACTCATGCCGACTAAATGAAGAGCTTCTTCAACACGTTTTGTCATTTCATCATGAGAAACACCCTTGTTTTCAAGTGAAAAAGCAACATCATCTTCCACAGTAGAACCAACAAATTGGTTGTCAGGATTTTGAAAAACCATTCCTATTTTTTGTCTGATATCCCAAATATTGTCCTCCGTTAATTTTTGATTTAACACAAGAATGTCACCGGATTCGGCCTCTAATAAACCATCAATCAATCTCACCATGGTTGATTTCCCACTACCGTTATGACCAATAATAGAAAGCCATTCACCATGTTTCACGTGAAACGATACATTATTTAATGTTAGATTTTCTTGTTCTTTATCATATCTAAATGTCACATTTTTTACTTCAATTATATTAGTCATTATTATTTAAATGTATCCTTAAATAGGAAACTCGCTCCTTTAAAGTAATCATATCCCGAATAGATGGTAAATATGAGAGAAATATATAAGAATATTGTTCCCAAAAACACAAAGTGGCTTAATAAAAAGATAATAGCTAGCATTTGTGTCGCTGTTTTAATTTTTCCTGGAAGAGCAGCAGCTAAAACACTACCACCGTTTTCTATTAACAACAAACGTAAACCCGTGACTGCTAGTTCACGACAGATAATAACAGCAGCTATCCATGCGGGTACTAACTGTAATCCCACCAACATAATAAAGGCACTCATAACCAATATTTTGTCAGCCATAGGATCAGCAAATTTCCCAAAATTTGTCACAACTTTCCACTTCCTTGCCAAATAACCATCAAAATAATCAGTCAAACTAGCTAAAGCAAAGATAATAGCAGCAATTCTATGTGATAAAATACTAGTTGGAAAGCTTGCTAACACTACAAACAAAGGAATTACAAAAATACGTGCTAGCGTTAATAGATTTGGGAGGTTTTCTTTTTTTATCATTTTTTCCTCTTATTCAATCGTAAAAGTAATATAACTTGGACTTCCTTCTAAAAGAGAAGTGTCAAGCTGTTCGCCATTAACAGTGACTGTAACCCCTCGACTAACTCCAAGAGTTAATTCAGCAGAAGTAGCACCCTCTGTTAAAGTTGCGGTATAACTAGTGTTTTGAGCATCAAGCAAAATTCCACCTTCACCTAACGATGAATTAGTGAGAGAAACCCAGCTACTCTCAACACCATCTAAGGAAATAACCACTTCGACAGGTCTTGTCCCATTGGTAACATTAACACTTAACGAGTCTCCTCCACCAGTTACAACTAAGTTGGTTTGAGTAGAGCTATTTGTTGGTTCGTTGCTTGCTTCTGTTGTCGTTGCTTGCTCATTTGTTTCTGTTGTCTCACTAGAACTTGTTTCAGAAACACTGGTTGATGGATTGTTATCAGTGCTTAGAAACGGAATATGTACTTGATTGATGACAAAATAACCAATAAAAACAACAATTCCGATAGCCAAAATGCTTAGTAAAACGATAGGTAAGAAAGAACCAGATTGTTTTTTCGCTTCTCGCTGACTTTTAGAACGATATCTTCTTCTTGATTCTGATGAAATCTTGGTTTTTGCTGTTTCATCGTCCGATGTTTTTGAAAGCACAGGAGGGGCAATCACTGTATCTTGATTGCTTAATGTATCATTTTCAAAAGAATTTTCTTCAATCAAAGGTGTAGAAGGTTCTTCTTCGACAATCAAAGGTGTAACTGTTTCTTCAATAGGATTATTTTCCTCCATGTGATTATTTCTTTGATCGTGATTGTCTTGAACCTGATTATTAAGACTATCTCTAAAAATAGTATATATAGCTTCACTTTCAACAGCAGAAGAGTTATCTTCTTCTGATAAATCGTTACCATTGACATCAGTTGTTTCATCAGGAACACCTGCTACAGGTTCCTCACTTGACAACTCAGTAGTTGTTTGAATCGTTTCTTCTGCAGGTAATTCAGAGATGGTGTCATCAATTTCTTCTTTATTGTAATACTTATTTAATAATGATTTGCCATCCAAATCAACAGCAGTAGCATAACGTGTTAGATACTCTTCTAAGCGATCTGACGGGATTAAACTGAACTGGCTCAATTCCATGATTAATAAATACTGTGCATCAATATCTAAATCTTTAGCAATGTCAACCAATTGCAAACCTTTTTTGACACGAGCCTCTGTTAGAAGGTCACCTATACTTTTTTGCATCATAATTTATTCCAACCTTTCTCTAATACATCTATTATATCAAATTAAAATCAATATTTTTAACTATTTTGGGAATATCATAAATTCTGTTAATTCAGAATGATTTAAAAATTCTTGTCCTGCTTCAATAACCTCATTTAAACCAATTGACATTAAGATATCAGGATAATCAAAATAAAAAGAATCATCAGCTTCAATTAGTTGTTGTGTTAAAACATCTAATGCATCTAAACTTCTAATAAATTCGCCATATCTTTCCTTTTTTAGCCGATCAAGTTGTTGACTTGTAAAATCGGTTTTAGAAGAAACCATTTTTATTTTCTTTTTAATATGACTAGACATCGCTATAGGATGATTTGTATCAAGTGAAATAACAACAAATTGATAACGATTAGATAGTGTGGTCTCAATAGAAAAAGAATCGTCTATCATTCCTTTATCATACCACGTCTGATAGTCTTTAGAAGTCCAACCAAACAGAAGAGAAAAAAACAAATCAATTTTAATTTTTTCTTTCATTGAAAAAATCTTATTGGAAACAGTTCTCCTTATACCAATAGCTAATTTTGAAATAGAAATCGGCATCATGATAGAACTTTTTTTAACCACTGGCTGTAAAGATAGAGGCAATCTGTCAATCGTTTGTTTTTTATCAATCGCCCATTTTTTTTGAGCAGTTGATACACTACTGTAAACCTCATTAATATCAAAATCACCTATGACAACCAACTCTAAATGAGAGGGTTGATAAAAAAAGGAAAAACAATCTTGAAGATGCTTTACAGTAATTTTTTCGATACTGTGGTTTGTTCCAACAATATCTTCAGCTAAGGCTGTCTTGGGATACATATTTTTTAAAACACCTTCGTAAAGACGATTATCAGGATCATCTTGATAAAGAGCTATTTCTTTTTTGATAATCTCTTTTTCTTTTTTAATTGACTCATCTGTAAAGGTATGCTTGCTAACAAGTGTCAACAACAAATCAAGTGAAGCTAAAAGATTGTTGCTGCCTGAAAAATAATAGTGTGTTTTTTCAAAACCAGTAAAGGCATTACTCTCAGAACCTAACTTAGAAAATTGCTGAGCTATATCTTCTTGACTCCCATTATCAAAAAGTTGATGTTCCAAAAAATGAGCTATACCCAGGGGAAAATCTTTTTTCTTGTCATTCACTGTAAAGTGGTTGTCAATAGAACCAAAATGACAAGTCATCATAGCATAAACTTCTTGAAAGTCTTTTTTTGGTATTAAATACAAGCGTAAACCACTTGAAAGTTCTGAGAAGAAAATATCTTCATCAATACTACTATAAGCTATTTTTTTTAAATCACTCATGATGAAGCTCCTCTCATAAAATAAACTGATTTCATTTTTATTGTGCTAGAAACTTCCAGAATGTCTTCTTTACGAATACTGTTAACACTGTCAATAAATGTTGACAGATCTTGGAAAGCTTCTGGTAAAATTTGATTGTAACATTCTTCAATTAACATCTTGGGGTTGTCGGATACAATTTTTCTTTGAGTAATTAAAAATTCCTTAGTTTGATTTAAAAAAGCATGCGAAAATCTACCTAGTTTAATTAAATTTAACTGGCGATTAATCATTGCCATCACTTTATTTCTTTGATGACTATCAATTGCTGCATATATATATAAGGCACCTAAAAAAAGGTCTAACTCACTACCGATACTATAGGCCAACCCCTCTTTTTGTCTAATTTCGGTAAATAATTTTGAATGCGAAAAAGCCCCTAGCATGCTATTTAAAAGAAGTAGTGATGAATTCTCTCTATAGTTTTTTGGTGTTGAAAAAGAATAACCAATTTGTAATATGGACTGGCTAGTATCTCTTTCTTCAATCTTTTCATTGGTAATATTTGAAGCTTTTTGTTGATGGAAAAAAGAGAGATTGTTGTGTCGATTTTTTAAAGGAAATTGATTAAATAAATTAGTTGCTTTAACATCATCAAAGCGACCTAGTAAAAAAATATCAATGTTATCATCACTTAACATCCGTTTAAATTCTTGATAAGTTGTAAAAGCATTTTCTTTTTCTAACATCTCTTTTGAGCCACTTTGAGCTAATTGAAGCTCCTCTTTTTCAAAAAAAAGAGAATCAAGTGCTAATTCGCTGTAATAAAAAGAATCCTCTAAATCAAATTCTAACTGACGAATAGCATTTTGTTTGACGACCTCAAAGGATTTTAACTCAAATTGTTCTACGGTAATCAACGGTTCAAATAGTAATTGCGATAGAAATTGAATAATATCTTCTAAAACAGATTCTTCAGACAGCAAAAAACGGTCTGGTAAAAAAGTAATATCAATATCGATAATATTAACCAGACCTTTCGTCCAAACTGATGTGTTGAGAGTTGCACCGTGCAAATCTGCCAATTTTTCTCTCATCTTTGTGGCATTAGGAAAGTTAGCACTCGCCATCTCAATCATTTTGGCAACTAAAAAACGACTAGCCATATTTTTCTTGTTTAACTGACTTGAAAAACGAAAGGTGAGATGATTGGTTTTAAACTGATTGGTTTTTATAAAATGTAGTGTTACACCATCTGTTATTTTCATGTATTTTCCTTTAAAAGTCATTTATTAACACTCATTATAACACTTTATAACAATATAATCATCCGTAAAATCTCTTATTAAAAATGATTTTAACAAGGGATAATAAAACAAATAAAAATATTTTTTTAAGTTTAAAAGACCTTTACAACTATGTAAACCATTTTTTAATAATTAAAAAATAGAAACAACCGTTTTCAGTCTCTTTTGTGCTATAATATATGAATAGAAAGGTGAAAATCATGGATTACAAATTATTTGATGACTACATTACTTTACAGTCTTTATTAAAAGATCAAGGGATTATTCAAACTGGAGGAGCTGTTAAACAATTTTTAGCTCAGCATACTGTTTTATTAAATGGTACTGAAGAAAATCGCCGCGGTAAAAAATTATATAGAGGAGATGTAATAGAAATCCCTGGCATTAATACCAGTATTTCAATCTCATCACCAAGTGTTGATGAGATGAAAGAGTACCAAAAAGATCTCATTGAAAAAGAACGCCTGGCAAAAAAAATTAAAGAACTTAACAAGGAAAATAAAAAACAGAAAACAGCTATTCG
Organism: Streptococcus zalophi; assembly: GCF_016481285.1. Lineage (GTDB taxonomy): Bacteria > Bacillota > Bacilli > Lactobacillales > Streptococcaceae > Streptococcus > Streptococcus zalophi. Next base: position 35,764 of record NZ_JAENBP010000006.1, on the reverse strand, counting down.
TTTTCCAGGAACCTAACTATGCAACTTGAATCATTGAAACTTCTAAATTTTCGAAATTACACCAATGCTAACCTCGATTTTTCACCTCATCTTAACGTTTTCGTAGGTAAAAACGCACAGGGCAAGACCAATCTCATTGAAGCCATTTATTTTCTCTCATTGACAAGAAGTCATCGTGCTAAATCTGATAAAGAATTAATTGCCTTTTCACAAAATCATTTAAACGTTTCTGGTAATGTCAATCGTCTACAAGGAAAATTAACACTTGATATTAGCTTGTCAGATAAGGGGCGAATCACAAAAGTTAATCATTTAAAGCAATCAAAATTATCTGATTATATTGGTCACCTTCCTGTTGTTTTATTTGCACCTGAGGATTTACAACTGATTAAAGGTTCACCAAGTCTAAGAAGAAAATTCATCGATATCGATCTTGGACAAATTAAACCTCTGTATTTAACAGATTTATCAAATTACAACCATGTTTTAAAACAACGTAATAGTTATCTCAAAACAACGGCTAAAATTGATCCTGTCTTTTTGAGTGTTCTAGACGAACAATTGATAACTTATGGAAGTCAAGTTATCCGTCAACGACTATCATTTATTAAAAAATTGGCAACAAAAGCCAATCAACATCATTTACAGATTTCCAACCAACAAGAACACCTGTCGATGTCTTATCAATCTTCTGTCAAGTTTACAGATGAAAACACTGTTGAAGAAGCCTTTCGTAAACAATTAAAAAAACAGCTTGACAGAGATTTATTTAAAAAGAATACCAGTATAGGCCCGCACAGAGATGATATCTTGTTTTTGATTAATAATATAGAGGCTAACTTTGGCAGTCAAGGCCAACATCGAAGCCTTATATTATCTTTAAAATTGGCAGAAATAGATCTGATTAAAGAAACGATAAATGATTACCCTATTTTACTTTTAGATGATGTTATGAGTGAACTTGACAACCATCGTCAACTTAAATTATTAGAAAACATTCATGAAAGTGTTCAAACATTTATCACGACAACAAGTCTAGATCATCTCCACCAAATTCCTGATGATATCCAACTATTTCTTATCGAAAGTGGTGGGATTAAACAAAAAAAAGCAGTTCATTAATGAACTGCTTTTTAGTATGACTTGACAATACCTAATAAAGTGGCTCCAACTAGAAAACAAAGTATGCCAATAAGAACCCACTTCATTTCTTTCTTGGTTTTCTTTTCACCAAGAACAACAATACCACCAATAATTGAAATAATAGCACCTAATTGTGAAAAACTAAAAGCAATAGCTAAACCAGCAGAAGAAGCAGCCAACAACATAAAAAGATTACCAAACCCCCATAAAATACCCACCAGGGAATTTTTCAAAACAAGAGGTGAAAAATCTAATTGAAATTTTAGAAAATAACTAGAGCCAATAATCATCCCAACAGCCATAGGCAAAATAACAGATAAAACATCAAACGCCATGATATTATTAAATAAAATAGTATAGGCAAGGTAACCAAATGTTGAAAAAGCAAGAGCAATAAAACCTTTATTAAAATTAGTTAACTTACTTTCTTTTTCTTCTCTAGAAGGATCAACTTTACTTAAAAAATAAAAGCCAATGACTAAAAAAAGTAAAGCTAACCCACCTAATGAAAAATGAACACTAGTGGTCCATTCATGAAAGATAAAAGCACCAATTAAACTACCAAAAACAAGTTGACTGCCACTTGACAATGGATTGGCAACAGAAACTCCCATATGTTTCATTGCAGTAAACTGTCTATTTTGACCTAATGACCAAAGAATACCACCTATGATTCCAAACACCCATAGTTGAATAGATAATTGGGGTCTAGCGATTAAATAAACAACAATTCCAAAAAACAAGGAACCAATTGTCATTCCAAAGGTTTGTTGGTTTGCTGTTCCTCCAATTTTATTACTAACAAAACCAATGCTCCCCCAAGCAAACATCGGAACGAGGGCAAATAATATTCCTTCCATTTTTCTCCTTTACAGAAACTTTACATAGTTGTAAATTAAATTTACAACTATGTAAATATATAAAATTAAGAGACACCACTACCATAGACTGATAGTGGTGTCATTTAGTCACTAATTATTTTACTTGACAGAATAGTTTGGTGCCTCATTGGTAATTTGTACATCATGAGGATGACTTTCTATTAAGCCTGCACCTGTCATCTCAATAAATTGAGCTTTTTCATGTAAGTCTGTTAAGTCAGCTGCACCTACATAACCCATACCAGATTTAACTCCACCTAGCATTTGGAAAATGATATCAGCTGCTGCGCCTTTATAAGCGACACGACCTTCAATACCTTCTGGAACAAGCTTGTTGGCTTCATTAACAGCCCCTTGGAAATAACGATCACTAGACCCTTTTTTCATTGCTGCAATACTTCCCATACCACGGTAAGTTTTAAATTTACGACCTTGGAAAATTTCTGTTTCTCCAGGCGCCTCATCTGTTCCAGCAAAGAGTGATCCTAACATAACAGCATCTCCACCAGCAGCTAAAGCTTTTACAATATCACCTGAATACTTGATACCACCATCAGCAATAATCGTTTTTCCATACTCTCTAGCAACACTGGCAGCATCATAGATGGCAGTAATTTGAGGAACACCTACTCCAGCAACAACACGAGTCGTACAAATTGAACCTGGTCCAATTCCAACTTTAACCACATCAACACCTGCTTCAAATAAAGCACGCGCACCTTCTGCTGTAGCAATATTTCCTGCAATTAGAGTTTTATCTGGAAAATGTTTTCTAATTTCTGCGATTTTTCTAAGAACACCCGCAGAGTGACCATGTGCAGTATCAATAACTATCGCATCTGCTCCTTTTTCAAATAAAGCTTCTGCTCTTTCAAAGGTATCAGAAGTGACACCAACTGCACCTGCTACTAGTAATCGACCAAATTCATCTTTAGCAGCATTTGGAAATTCTATCACTTTTTCAATATCTTTAATTGTGATTAAACCTGATAGACGGCCGTTATCATCAACAAGTGGTAATTTTTCAATACGATGTTCTTGAAGAATTTTTTCTGCTGTTTCTAAGTCTGTTCCGATTGGAGCAGTAACAAGATTTTCGCTTGTCATATGATTAGAAATAGGTTGATCAAAGTTTGAAATAAAACGTAAATCACGATTGGTTAAAATCCCAACTAATTTGCGATTTTCTAAGGTTTCAACGATAGGAACACCGCTTATACGGTATCTTCCCATCAACTCATCAGCTTCTGCAATGGTATGTTCTGGTGTTAAGAAGAATGGATCAATAATAACACCATTTTCTGAACGTTTTACTTTTCTAATTTCTTCTGCTTGTTGCTCGATACTCATATTTTTATGAATAACACCCAAGCCCCCTGCACGTGCTACCGCAATTGCCATTTGGCTCTCAGTAACAGTGTCCATAGCCGCTGTAATAATAGGAATGTTCAATGTTAAATTGGGCGCAAGTGTTGTTTTCATACTGACTTCATTTGGCAGTACATGGCTTTCTGCTGGAATTAATAAAACATCATCAAAAGTGTATCCTTTTTTTAAAAATTTCTTTTCCCAATTTGACATGGTTCAGCTCCTCTTTTCTAAATGTAATAATGCTTAAAATGGATTGTTACTATCATATCATGCTAAGATAATTTGTCAATCAATTTAAACTGAAAAATGTTATTTTTCTATAACTTGTTAAAATAGTTGATTCCCATGGCTGATTTTACTTCAGATAGGGTTTGTGCTGCTTTTTCACGCGCTTTTTCACTGCCTTTTTCCAACATGCGATAAACTTCACCCATATCTTTAGCAAATTCGAGACGTCTATTTCTTATTGGTGCTAATTCTCTTTCCATAATATCTAAAAGGAATCGTTTTGTTTTCACATCACCTAGACCACCTTTTTGATACTGTTCTTTCATACGTTCAATTTCTGCTTTATCCTCTTTTTTACCAAAGACATCTAAATAATGAAAGACCATATTGCCTTCAATTTGACCTGGATCTTCCACACGAATATGATTTGGATCAGTATACATGCTCATAATTTTTTTCTTAAGAGTATCTGGATCATCAGCTAAATAAATCCCATTATTTAACGATTTTGACATTTTAGCATTACCATCTAACCCAGGTAAACGTCCAGCAGCTTCATTTTCTGGAAAAAGACCTTCTGGTTCCACCAAAACATCGGTTTTGTATGTGTGGTTAAAAGAGCGAACAATTTCTCTTGTTTGTTCAATCATTGGTTTTTGGTCAGAGCCAGCAGGAACAAGATTGGCTTTAAAGGCAGTAATATCTGCTGCTTGAGAAATTGGATAGACTAAAAAGCCTGTTGGAATGCTTTCGCCAAAACCTTTTTGCGCGATCTCAGTTTTAACGGTTGGATTTCTTTGAAGACGTGCTACAGAAACCAAATTCATGTAATAAACTGTTAATTCTGCTAATTCTGGAATTTGACTTTGAAGAAAAATGGTTGCTTTTTTAGGGTCTAATCCCACTGCTAAATAATCTAGAGCCACTTCTCCAACAGATTCAATAATTTTTTCAGGATTTTTAGCATTATCAGTAAGTGCTTGTTGATCAGCTAAAAAGATAAACATGTCATATTTATTTTCATTTTGTAGAAGCACACGATTTTTAACACTACCAACGTAATGCCCAACATGTAATTTACCTGTTGGTCGGTCTCCTGTCAGAATAATAGGTTTTCCCATTTTGAACTCCTTTGATATAAATTAATAAAATTATAACATATATCTTGACGTTGTGCCTGTTAAATAGGATAATAGAGTTTGTCACTCTTTTGAAAGGAACTAGCAATGAAAAATAGAATTCGTGATTTATTATTTGTTACCGTTGGTGCTTTTATCGCTGCCATTGGTATTAACGCCATGTTTTTAGAAAACCGTATTGTTTCTGGAGGACTAGGAGGTTTATCTATTGCCACCAATGAATTATTTGGCTGGTCCCCAGGTATTTTTGTCATGGTTGCCAATATTCCACTTTTAGCCTTGTGTTACTTTTTTCTAGGAAAAGCAACCTTTTTAAAAACAGTCTACGGCTCTCTCATCTTCCCAGTTTTTATCAGTTTAACAGAAAAACTACCAACAATTACTCACAACCCTCTTTTAGCCTCTATATTTGGTGGTGTCATTATGGGAATTGGTCTTGGTATTGTCTTTTTAGGAAATTCTTCTACTGGTGGAACAAGTATCATTACACAAATCATTTACAATTATTCTTCTCTTTCTTTAGGAGTTGTTATGACTATTGTTGATGGTATTGTGGTTATAATTGGTTTAATCGCCTTTGATGCTGATACTGTGATGTTTTCAATCATTTCACTCATTACGATTGGCTATGTCATAAACATTATGCTTTCTGGTCTAAAAGCTTCTAAAAATGTGATGATTATTTCACGCAAACAAGAACAAATCAAAGAATTAATCACAACAACAATTGAACGTGGGGTAACAGAAATTCCTATCACTGGTGGTTTTACCGGTCAACAACGACACATGATTATGACTACTCTTTCAACCAATGAGATTCCTAGATTACAAAAAGAAATCCAAAACATTGATGAAGCTGCGTTTGTTATCGTCATGCCAGCCTCTCAAGTTATGGGAAGAGGGTTTAGTTTGACAAAAGATCACCATACAATGGATGAAGAAGTTTTATACCCAATGTAATCATTCTCTATAATCGTTGAAAAACGACCAATTTTCGTGTAGAATGAAGAAAACAAGAAAGAGATAATGAGGTAGAAAATTGCTTACAGTTTCAGATGTATCCCTTAGATTTAGTGACCGTAAACTTTTTGATGAGGTCAATATCAAATTTACTGCGGGAAATACTTATGGCTTAATCGGGGCCAATGGTGCAGGAAAGTCAACATTTTTGAAAATACTAGCCGGTGATATCGAACCAACCACTGGAAGTGTCTCGCTTGGACCAGATGAACGCCTCTCTGTTCTTCGTCAAAATCATTATGACTATGAAGATATTAGAGCTATTGATGTTGTGATTATGGGAAATGAAGAGCTCTATCGCATCATGAAAGAAAAAGATGACATCTATATGAAACCAGATTTTTCTGAAGAAGATGGGGTTCGTGCTGCAGAATTAGAAAGTGATTTTGCAGAATTAGGAGGATGGGAAGCTGAAAGTGAAGCTGCTCAACTACTCCAAAACCTTAATATTCCTGAAGAATTACACTATCTTAATTTGAGTGAGTTAACTAATGGTGATAAGGTGAAAGTCTTACTAGCCAAAGCTTTATTTGGTAAACCAGATGTGCTTTTACTTGATGAGCCAACTAACGGTCTTGATATTCAATCCATCAGTTGGTTGGAAGATTTCTTAATTGATTTTGAAAATACCGTTATTGTTGTTTCCCATGACCGTCACTTTTTAAATAAAGTTTGTACTCACATGGCCGATCTTGATTTTGGAAAAATCAAAATCTTTGTGGGGAATTATGATTTCTGGAAAGAATCAAGTGAATTAGCCCTTCGTTTACAATCAGACCGTAATGCTAAGGCAGAAGAAAAAATCAAAGAATTAAAAGAATTCGTAGCCAGATTCTCAGCCAATGCTTCTAAATCCAAACAAGCAACGTCACGTAAAAAAATGCTTGAAAAAATTGAATTGGAAGAAATTGTTCCTTCTAGCCGTAAATATCCCTTCATTAATTTCAAATCTGAACGTGAAACTGGAAAAGAGTTACTAACTGTGGAAAACTTAAAAGTCACCATAGATGGGGAAGTTATTCTAGATAATATCAGCTTCATTCTTTATCCTGGTGATAAAACAGCTATTATTGGTCAAAATGATATTCAAACAACGGCACTTATTCGTGCTTTAATGGGAGATATTGACTATGAAGGAACCATTAAATGGGGAATTACAACCAGCCGTAGCTACCTACCAAAAGATAATTCCCGTGAGTTTGAAAGTAAAGACTCTATTTTAGATTGGCTCCGCCAATTTGCTAGTAAGGAAGAAGACGACAATACTTTCCTTAGAGGTTTCTTAGGACGCATGCTCTTTAGCGGAGAAGAAGTTAACAAGCCTGTTAATGTCCTTTCTGGTGGTGAAAAAGTTCGTGTCATGTTGTCTAAGTTAATGTTATTGAAATCAAATGTTCTTGTTCTTGATGATCCAACTAACCATTTAGATTTGGAGTCAATTTCAAGCCTTAATGATGGTTTGAAAAAATTCAAAGAAAACATTATTTTTGCTAGTCATGACCATGAGTTTATTCAAACACTCGCCAACCATATTGTTATCATTTCAAAAAATGGTGTCATCGATCGCATTGATGAAACCTATGACGACTTCTTAGAAAATCAAGAAATCCAAGAAAAAGTAAAAGCTCTTTGGCAATAAACAAAAGCCCTCTGAAATTCAGAGGGCTTTTCTATTATTTAGAAATAAAAAAATCCTAAGAAAACTTAGGATAAGTCTTATCACTCCGGCAGTAGGACTCGAACCTACGACATCATGATTAACAGTCATGCGCTACTACCAACTGAGCTATGCCGGAATATAACTCATTAGAGTAAAGCTAAAAATAGTCCGTACGGGATTCGAACCCGTGTTACCGCCGTGAAAAGGCGGTGTCTTAACCCCTTGACCAACGGACCAAAAGTCATAAGATTTTTCTTTGACACTCTTAATATTATATCAAATAATTCTGTTTTGTCTACCTTTTTTTCAAAATATGTGATATTTTTTACTGAAAGCATTGATTTGTCATCTTCTTATTGACAAATAGATGGTTTTTTTGATAGAATGAAATGGTTGAAATGGTCTCATAGCTCAGCTGGATAGAGCATTCGCCTTCTAAGCGAACGGTCGCAGGTTCGAATCCTGCTGAGATCATACTTTAAATAAAAGCTCTTGGTAAAAACCAAGAGCTTTTATTTATGATAAGGACTACCTTGTTGAATCATGAAAGAACGATAAATTTGTTCAACTAACACTAAACGTATTAATTGATGTGGAAGTGTGATTCTTCCAAAACTGACTAGTAAATTAGCCCTTTTTTTCAAATAATCACTCAAACCAAGACTACCACCAATAATAAAAGTAATCGTAGAATAGCCGTTAAGTGTGATTTGTGAAAATTTCTGACTCAACTCTTCTGATGAAACTTGTTTTCCTTCTATAGCAAGCGCAATAACATAATCTCTTTCACCAATTTTAGTCAACAAACGTTGTTTTTCTTTTTCTAAAATGTTACGATTTTCGGCTTGACTAGCCTGGTCTGGTGTTTTTTCGTCTGAAACCTCAATGATTTCAACCTTGGTAAAGCGTTCCAGACGCTTCACATACTCTGCAATGCCTTCTTTAAGGTATTTTTCTTTTAGTTTTCCAACAACTAATAATTTAATTTTCATAATGACATTATAGCACAACTTTCAGAAAGAAATAAAAATGACAATGCTAAGTTTTATCAATTTTCATCTTTTTCAAAAAGTTTTCAACAACCTGTGGATTACTTTCTTTTTACTGTGATTTAAGGTATAATTAAGCAAACTCCCTTAGAATGTAAGAAAAGTTTCGGAGGTTACAAAAGTGAAAAAAAAATCTAGCTTTTTCAAAAAAATTATTAATTTCTTATTTATTATCTTATTTGGTTTCCTAGGAGGTTTTGTGGCCACCTTTTTCGTCTTACAAATGAATGGTGGAAACTTATTTTCTAATACCACACCTGTCTCGCAGGTTAAAACAAGCAACACCAAGTATAATACCGTAACATCAACAACAGATGCTGTTAAAACAATTCAAAACACTGTTGTTTCAGTCATTAACTACCAAGTAAATCAAGATGATTTTGGGTATTATGATTATTTCACGTCTGAAAATGAAGATCGTTATGTTGACGACTCAGGACTCACTGTCTTTAGTGAAGGGTCAGGCGTTATCTACAAAAAAGATGGCAAAGATGCCTACTTAGTGACCAATAATCATGTTATCAGTGGGGCTCAAAAAATTGAAATCTTGTTAAGTAACGGTAGTAAAGTTGTTGGTGAACTTGTTGGAGCTGATACTTATTCTGACCTAGCTGTGGTGAAAATCCCTTCAGAAAACGTTGATGTTGTTGCCGAATTTGCCAATTCAGACAATCTCAATGTAGGAGAACCTGCTATCGCTATTGGTAGTCCTCTAGGAAGTGAGTATGCCAATTCTGTTACCGAAGGAATTGTCTCAAGTCTTAGTCGCACTGTCACATCACGAAATGAAAATGGCGAAATTATTTCCACAAATGCTATCCAAACAGATGCTGCGATAAACCCTGGGAATTCAGGCGGACCACTTATTAACATTCAAGGTCAAGTCATTGGTATCAACTCTAGTAAAATTACTGTCAGTGGCGACTACACTAACAGTGTTGCTGTTGAAGGGATGGGATTTGCCATTCCATCAAACGATGTTGTTTCTATTATTAATCAATTAGAAGCAAATGGCTCTGTTAATAGACCAGCTCTTGGTATCTCTATGGCTAGTCTAAATGAAATCCCAACGTCATCATTTAGTAAATTAGATATTCCTGATTCAGTGCTTAGTGGTGTTGTCGTTATTTCAACCCAAGAAGGAATGCCATCAGATGGTGTCTTGGAAAAAAATGATGTTATTGTTTCAATTGATAAAGAAACAATTGAAACAACGAGTGATTTACAAAGTGTTCTTTATAAACATCAAATTAACGATAGCATCGAAGTAACTTTCTATCGTGGTCAAAAGAAAATGACAGAAACAATTCAACTAACAAAAACAACTGAAGATTTAAAGAAAAATGAATAACTAGCTATTACCCCTATTTCTAGGGGTTTTTAGTAGTTTTGAGAGAAAAAATGAAAGAAATATTAAAATTAATTCCAATAAAAGATGTTCATAAAAATCCCTACCAACCAAGAATTCATTTTAATCAACAAGCTCTTGAGGAATTGAGCTTATCAATCAAGGAAAATGGTCTAATTCAGCCAATTATCGTCAGAGAATCTGATATATTAGGTTATGAGTTAATTGCTGGTGAGAGACGCTTAAGGGCGTCTAAATTAGCAGGTCTAGAAAGAATTCCAGCTATTATTAAATCAATTAGTGACGAAGATAGCATTAAACAAGCCATTATCGAAAATCTTCAACGTTCTGATTTAAACCCTATTGAAGAAGCAAAAGCTTATCAAAATGTTATCAATCAACAACAACTCACACATGATGAATTGGCTTTATATATGGGAAAATCTCGTCCTTATATCACTAACATTTTACGTCTCTTAAATCTTCCACAAGAAATCATTACAGCAGTAGAAGAAGGAGTTATTTCTCAAGGTCATGCAAGATTACTAGTTGGCATAAAATCAAAAAACAAGCAATTTTATTGGTTTGAAAAAATTCAAACAGACTCTCTTAGTGTTCGTGAATTAGAAAAAAAAGTTAATGCCACTAAATCTCCCAAAACAAAACGACCCGATATCTTTATCCTTGAAAAAGAAAAAGAATTACAAAAAAGTCTTGGCCTTCCAGTTGCCATAAAATACAAAAATGGCAATGGCTATCTAAAAATAAACTTTTCAACAGAAGAAGATTTCAACAGAGTTATCAACAAATTAAACTAGGGTGTTAAAAAACATTTTTTCCTATCATAATTATCAACAGAAAAAAATACTTTTAAAGTCAGTAATATCAAATAAAATAACACTTATCCACATGTTGTGGATAAGTGTTATTAATATTGTTTATAGTTTATTAACACCTGTGGATAACTTTCCTTCTAACTTGCTATTTTGATGGCTTTCTTTCTGTTTTTGTGTTAAAATAGAAAGAACTGAACAATCTTTTAGGAGGCGCTGTGATGAGCAATGAGCAGATTTTTTGGAACAGACTGATAGAATTAGCTCAAGAAAAATTAAGACAAACTGCTTTTGATTATTATATTGCCGATGCAAAACTAATCAAGGTTGAAAATAATGTAGCCACTATCTTTATCGAAGAAAAAAATAAAAAACTATTTTGGGAAAAAAACTTAAAACCAGCTATTTTAACTGCTGGTTTTGAAATCTATGATGCTGAAATAACAGCAGAATATGTTTTTGAAGACTTTTTAACAAGGACAGAATCTACTAAACAACCCGATTTTTTATCACAACCAACACGTCCTTTACAGGAATTAACGCCTGTTGAAAACGACTTAAATCCTAAATATCGTTTTGATAATTTCATCCAAGGACCAGGTAGTCAATGGGCATTTGCTGCTGCAAGAGCTGTGGCTGAAACACCTGGTATTACCTATAATCCTTTATTTATCTGGGGTGGTCCAGGACTTGGAAAAACACATTTGTTAAATGCGATTGGCAATTTTATTGTTGAAAACGATCCTAAAGCACGAATAAAATATATAACCACCGAGGAATTTATCAGTGAGTATGTGACTCATATTCGTTTAAAAACCATTGATGAGTTGAAAAATCAATTCCGTAATCTAGATGTGCTATTAATCGATGATATTCAATCACTAGCTAAAAAACCTGGTACTCAAGAAGAGTTTTTCCACACCTTCAATGCCCTAAGAGATAAAAATAAACAAATTGTCTTAACAAGTGATCGGTCTCCTGACCAATTAAACGACTTGGAAAATCGTCTTGTTACTAGATTTAGTTGGGGATTAACACAGGACATCACACCTCCAGAATTTGAAACACGTGTGGCTATCTTACAAGAAAAGATAAAAGAATATACCTATGATTTCCCACAAGAAACTATTGAATACCTTGCTGGACAATTTGACTCCAACGTTAGAGAGTTAGAAGGGGCTTTAAAAGACATCAACTTAGTGGCTAGTACGAAAAAAGTATCAACAATCACCATTGAATTAGTCGTAGAAGCCATTCGAGCTAGAAAACAAGAAAAACCAATCATTAAGGTTATCCCGATTGAAATGATTCAAGAACAGGTTGGAAAATTTTATGGTGTCACCACTAAAGAAATCAAGTCGACCAAACGAAATCAAAACATTGTTCTCGCAAGACAAGTTGCCATTTTTTTAGTCAGAGAGATGACTGATAACAGCCTTCCTAAAATCGGTAAGGAATTTGGTGGGAGAGATCATTCTACCGTTCTTTATGCCTACAATAAAATTAAAAATATGTTAGCTCAAGATGATAATCTAATGATTGAAATTAAATCAATTAAAAATACTATCAAACAGAGCTGTGGATAACATCAACATTAATTGGTAACTTTTTCCACAGGTAATCAACATAGGCTAACCTTAGACAAATAAAGAATTAGATGAGTTATCCTCATTATACACAGGCCTTATTACTATTACTATATATAATACTTATAAAATAAAGGAGTTTTCCATGATTCATTTTTCTATCAATAAAGCTTTTTTCCTTCAAGCTTTAAATGCTACTAAAAGAGCCATTAGTTCTAAAAATGCGATTCCTATTCTTTCAAGTTTTAAAATTGAAGTCAATAAAGATGCCATCACCTTAACAGGTTCTAATGGTCAAATTTCGATTGAAACCATTATCTCATCTAACAATGAAGATGCTGGTTTATTAGTTAGCCAAACTGGAGCTATCTTATTAGAAGCTAATTTTTTCACTAATATTGTATCAAGTTTGCCTGATATTATTTTTGAATTTAAAGAAATTGAACAGCAACAAGTCTTGCTTGTTAGCGGTAAGTCTGAAATCACCCTAAAAGGAAAAGATGTTTCTCACTATCCAAGATTACAAGAGATGGAAACGTCTCAACCTCTTGTTTTAAAGACAGAATTGTTTAAAACCCTAATCAGTGAGACAGCTTTTGCTGCTAGCCATCAAGAAAGTCGTCCTATTTTAACAGGTGTTCATTTCACATTAACCAACAACAATGAGTTGAAGGCTGTAGCTACCGATTCACATAGGCTTAGCCAACGAAAAATGACGCTTGATAAAACATCAGCTAACTTTGACGTTGTGATTCCAAGCAAATCTCTTCGTGAATTTAGTTCTGTTTTTTCAGATGCTGTGGAAACGATTGAAGTTTTCTTTTCTGACAGTCAAATGTTGTTTAGAAGTGATACCATTAATTTCTACACCAGACTATTAGAAGGCAATTATCCTGATACTGATCGTTTACTAACCAATCAATCTGAAACAACATTGGTCTTTAGTACAGGTGCTTTAAGACAAGCCATGGAAAGAGCTTTTCTAGTTTCTAATGCTACTCAAAATGGTACTGTTAAACTGGAAATCACATCACAAAAAGTAACCGCTCATGTTAATTCACCAGAAGTTGGTAAAGTCAACGAAGAATTAGATGTTTTAGAATCATCTGGCTCTGATTTAACCATTAGTTTTAATCCAACTTACTTGATTGAATCCTTAAAAGCTTTAAAAAGTGAAACAGTTGAAATACATTTCATTTCGCCAGTAAGACCATTCACTCTACTTCCTGCAGATGACAAAGAGAATTTTATTCAATTAATCACTCCTGTACGTACTAACTAAAAAATGAAAAAGACGACTAACTAATGAAAATACACTTATTAGCTAACCCTAATTCAGGAGATAAGTCTGCTCTTGAAAAGTATGAAAAATTAACTCACGCTTATCCCAACATTGATTTTAAACTTTATATTACGACTAAAGTGGATGATGAGAAAAATCAAGTTACTGCCATCTTATCTTCTTTCAACAAAGAAGAGGATGCCATTTTAGTCATTGGAGGAGATGGGACTTTGTCAAAAGTCCTATCACACTTACCAAAAGACATCCCTTTTGCTTATTATCCATCAGGTTCGGGAAATGATTTTGCTAGATCACTAAACATTAATTATATTGATAATATTATTTCAGCAATCAAACAAAAACAAAAACAGACCATCAATGTCATTAACTATGATAATGGCATCATTATCAATAGTCTTGATTTTGGTTTTGCGGCCAAAGTGATAAGTTTTTCTGAAAATTCACCATTAAAAACGATACTAGGAAAGGTTAAACTAGGTAAACTGATTTATCCTTTATATGGTGTTGTTTCTTTGTTTTGTACACCAACTGCTACTGTTTTTCTAGAAACAGAACAAGAAAAATTCACACTGTCTGATATTTTTTTCTTATCCTTTGCTAATAGTCGTTATTTTGGTGGAGGAATAGTGGTTTGGCCGGATGCTAGTCCTTTTGAACCTAATATTAACTGTGTTTATTTTAAGGATGAAGGATTGTTGAAAAACGTGATGACTCTGCTAGCAGTTCTTTTCAAAAATCACAAAAACACACCTGCCATTAACCATAAGATTTTTAAAAAAGTCACTATTACTAGTACTAAAGAAAATTTAGTCCAAGTAGATGGTGAAGTGATTGAAACAAACCAATTATCACTTTGTTGCGAACAAAGAGAGATTTATCTCTAGAAAGGATTAACAATGTATGCCTTAGGCTCCATAGTAGAAATGAAAAAACCGCATGCCTGCATTATCAAAGCGACAGGTAAAAAAGCTAATCGTTGGGAAGTGGTGAGAGTTGGAGCTGATATCAAGATAAAATGCACCAATTGTCAACATATCGTGATGATGAGTCGCCATGATTTTAATCGTAAACTAAAAAAAGTTTTAGAAACTTAAATATAGTAAACAAGGTACTGGACCCTTATCAAAGGAGAAAAAAATGGAAAATAGTCAATTAATCATTTCAGATAACTATCAAGGGAAAGACTTTAGTTTTAGAAGATTAGGATTAGGAACCATGAGAATGTCCACTAATCCTACATCAGATAGAAAAGAAAGCATTGCAACGATTCATAGAGCTTTAGATTTGGGGATTAGTTTTTTTGACACAGGTGATTTTTATGGTATCGATGGTCACAATGAAAAACTACTAGGTGAAGCTCTTAAAGGACAAAATAGAGATAAAGCTTTTATCTCCGTAAAATACGGTACTTTTGGAAATCTCTTTTCAGGTGGAAATACAGTTGATGTTGGTCCAAAAAATGTCAAAAAATACATCACCTCAACCCTTAAAAATCTCAATCTTGATTATATCGATTTATATCAACCTGCTAGAGTTGATATTGGTATTCCTATTGAAGAGACGATAGGTGCCCTCTCTGACCTGGTCAAAGATGGTTACATCAAACATATTGGTCTATCAGAAGTCGATAGTGAAATCTTACGAAAAGCTAATACAATTCACCCCATCAGTTTAGTAGAACTTGAATATTCTATCACCAATAATAGCATTGAAAAAGATATTTTACCTGTTGCTAGAGAGTTGGGAATAGGTGTCGTCGCTTTTGGTTTATTAAGACTAGGACGTCTTTTTGATACAGAAAAAGATCCTTTAACGGATGTGATGGCTACTATAGCAAAAGAAAAAAATATTTCTATTGTTCAATTAGCACATGCTTGGATTTATAACAAGGGTGAAGATATCATTCCCCTCACTGGTGCAAGAAAAATAGTTCAGTTAGAAGAAACTGTTGAAGGACTTACTATCACTTTAACTGAAAATGATATTACTAGAATTAATGAAGCTATCAAAATTAGTAATATCGTTGGTCCAACCATGTCTAAATTCACTATTAAAAATGGTGTTGTTAGTTATTAAGAAAAGATACTAAGATTAAACTAAGTTGTAAGGATTTATAAAAAAAGACCTTCAAAACATCATCACTGATGTTTTGGGAAAAAAGATTTATAATAAATAACGGCAATTGAATGACATTTGCCGTTTTATAATTAGTATCATTTTTAAAAAGAAGGTCGTATCATATGGAAACAGAAAAATATGAAGTTCATGAACGGTTAGAATTTGGACTTACTCTAGCTGCAGTGGCAGGTGGTTTAGATGCATACACTTTTTTAGCTCATGGTGAAGTGTTTGCTGGGCTTCAAACAGGTAATTTTATTTTACTAGGCATCCATTTAGGACAGGCTAATTGGTCTATTTTAATCAATCATCTTATTCCAATTATTGCTTTTTTCTTTGGGGTTTTAATCGCAAGACAACTACAAAAGAAAATTAGCAAAAATCAGCAATTATGGTTTTTACTTTTTGAAACTGTATTGTTACTATTTGTAGGAGTTTTTTCATCATTTCTCCCAAATCTACTAGCAAATGCATTACTATCCATTGCTGCAGCGATGCAACTACAAGTATTTGCTAAATTAAAAGGAAAACCTTTTACATCTTTAATGATGACTGGAAATTTACGCAATCTTGCCACTTATTTTTTTGAAGCTTATATTGATCATGATACAACAAAGAAAATAGCTTTCAAAGATACACTATTTATATTAGTTAGTTTTGCTTTTGGTGCCTTATTAAATGGTTTTTTTGTTACTTATTTAGGACAAGCAACCATATTACTTAGTTTGATTTTTTTAGGAATGGCTATTTTTTTACTTGTGAAAGACAAACAAACTTTTTTATGAATGATTTATTTTGTTTTTTACAAGGATTTAGAAGTTTCTTGTGTCAGGACATGTAAGATTAACATAGCCACTGTTTTTTGTGATTAGTATTTAAAATTTGTTTGCAACCATGAAAACCTTTTTAAATAAGCTTTTAGAAGATTTTTGCAACTATTAGTTGCGTCAAAAAGTGCTAGTGAAATCAAAACAAAAGAGCTAAGATAAAGGTATAAAATAAAGAAGGGAGCTCTAGTAATGACTCTATTTGCAGAACAATTAAAAATACATCGCAATAAAAGAAAACTATCTCAAGAAGATTTGGCAAGAGAATTATTTATCTCTAGACAAGCCATTTCAAAGTGGGAAAATGGTGAAGCTACTCCGGATTTGGAAAATCTTGTTAGTCTGTCCGAATTATTAGAACTTAGTTTAGACGAATTAGTGACAGGTAAGAAACCACCTGTACAAATCATTGATAAAAGTATGAATGGTTGGGAGTTTTTCACTAGACTAGGACAATGGTTTGTTAAGGTTTTTAGTCCGTATAAATGGTTTTATATTCTTGTCTTTCTTTATTTATTTTACTGGTTCTTACGTTCTAAAGGAATTGCTCCTTAAGAATAATCATCAGCTTGCAATCTTGCAGGCTTTTTCCTTTGATTTTATGCTATAATAGTGATGATTGAATTTTTGAATGGAGAATAGAAATTTTATGGCTTTAACAGCAGGCATTGTTGGTTTACCAAATGTGGGAAAATCAACCTTATTTAACGCAATAACAAAAGCAGGTGCAGAAGCTGCCAACTACCCTTTTGCAACTATTGACCCAAATGTTGGAATGGTAGAAGTTCCAGATGAACGCCTCCAAAAAATTACTGAAATTATTGTTCCTAAAAAAACAGTTCCAACAACTTTTGAGTTTACAGATATTGCAGGGATTGTCAAAGGAGCTTCAAAGGGTGAAGGTTTAGGAAATAAATTTTTAGCCAATATCCGTCAAGTGGATGCTATTGTCCACGTTGTACGTGCCTTTGATGATGAAAATGTTATGCGAGAACAAGGACGTGAAAGTGATTTTGTTGATCCTATCTCTGACATTGAAACCATCAATTTAGAGTTGATTTTAGCAGACCTTGAGTCTGTTAATAAACGCTATGCGCGTGTTGAAAAAATGGCTCGTACACAAAAAGATAAAGAATCTGTGGCAGAATTTAATGTTCTCTCTAAAATAAAACCAGTTCTTGAAGAAGGAAAATCAGCTAGAACAGTTGCTTTTGATAAGGAAGAAGAAAAAGTTGTCAAAGGGCTCTTTCTTCTCACAACAAAACCAGTTCTTTATGTGGCTAATGTTGACGAAGATAAGGTTGCTGATCCAGATAGCATTGACTACGTTAAACAAATCAGAGCCTTTGCTGAAACTGAGAATGCTGAAGTTGTTGTCATCTCTGCGCGTGCAGAAGAAGAAATTTCTGAGCTTGATGATGATGAAAAAGGGGAATTCTTAGAAGCTATTGGGTTGACTGAATCAGGTGTTGATAAGTTAACCAGAGCTGCTTATCACCTTTTGGGTCTTGGTACCTACTTTACAGCTGGTGAAAAAGAAGTGAGAGCTTGGACCTTTAAACGGGGAATGAAAGCACCACAAGCAGCAGGCATTATCCACTCTGACTTTGAAAAAGGTTTTATCCGCGCGGTTACTATGAGTTATGACGATTTAATGACTTACGGTAGTGAGAAAGCAGTTAAAGAAGCTGGTCGCTTGAGAGAAGAAGGAAAAGAGTATCTCGTTCAAGACGGCGATATCATGGAATTTAGATTTAATGTGTAGTTAACAATTAAAAAGGTTGGAAATACTATTTCCAACCCTTTTAGTGTTTAAGTAGAGGGAAATAAATGACAAAAATGATTGTTGGATTAGGAAATCCGGGTAGTAAATATCACGAAACAAAGCACAATGTTGGTTTTATGGCAATTGACACCATTGTCAAGGAAATTGACACAACCTTTACAGCTAATATCATCTTTAAAGCTGATATCGGAAGTTTTTTCCACAATGGTGAAAAAGTATATGTTGTGAAACCTACTACCTTTATGAATAATAGTGGTATTGCTGTGAGAGCTCTATTAACCTACTTTAATGTGTCAGTTGATGATCTGTTAGTGATTTATGATGATCTTGACTTAGCCGTTGGAAAAATCAGACTACGTCAAAAAGGTTCAGCAGGTGGACATAATGGTATCAAAAGTATTATAGAACATATTGGAACTAAAGACTTTAAGCGTATTAAGGTTGGGATTGGTCGTCCAGTAGGAAAAATGACTGTTGTTAAACATGTCTTAACACCATTTTCCACAGAGGATAAGATAACCATTTTAAACACGCTAGATAAGGTTGACACCATTGTCAAGGACTACTTACAAGAACAAAATTTTGAAAAGATGATGCAAAAATATAATGGATAAGATAACACTTTTAGACTTAATTGGTCAAAACACAACCATCACCAAATGGTTAAAAACAATTAAACAAGAAAAACGTCAACTTATCATGGGATTATCAGGTTCTGCTAAAGCACTAGTAATGGCTAAGGCTTACCAAGAACAAGATGGTAAACTGGTGATTGTGACAGCAACACAACATCAAGCAGAAGAATTGATTGCAAATCTCTCAAGTGTGATTGAGGATACTTTTATTTATCATTTTTTTGCTGATGATGTGCCAGCAGCAGAATTTATTTTTTCATCTTTAGACAGAGTTTCTTCTCGGCTAGAAAGCTTAAAATTCTTACGAGATAGAAACAAAAAAGGCATTTTAGTCACAACCATTGTTGGTCTTAGGGTCTTGTTACCTAGTCCCAAACAGTTTAAAGAAGCTACCATTTCTCTAGTGGTTGGAGAAGAAAAAAATCCCGAGGAGTTGGTTAATCACCTTCATCAAATGGGTTATGATCGTGTGTCTCAAGTTTTAAATCCAGGTGAGTTTAGTCAAAGAGGCGATATTCTTGATGTTTATGACATTACTCAGGAATTTCCCTATCGATTTGAATTTTTTGGTGATGAGCTTGATGGGATAAGACAATTTGACAGTGAGACACAAAAATCACTTCATTCTTTAGAATCTCTTGACATCAATCCAGCAGATGATGTCTTACTAACAAGAGAAGATTATTTGAGAGCTTCTTCTAAGATTGAAAAAGCGATAAAGGTAGCTAATCAGGAACAAAAACCATTCTTGGAAGATTTTTTAAGAGAAATCAAACAATTTCATAAACCAGAGCGTCATCGCCAGTTTTTATCGCTCTTTTATGAAAAAGAATGGACACTAAAAGACTATTTTCCAAAGGGTACGCTTGTTTTCTTTGATGATTTTCAAAAAATTAACGATCAAAACACGCGTTTGACGCTTGAAAGTGCACAACTATTAACAGATGATTTGCAAAAAAATCAGTCACTTTCAACAGTGACTTACTTTGCTGATCATTTTCAAACATTTAAAAAGTATCAACCTGCAACTTTTTTCACTTCTATTCATCGTGGCTTGGGGAATCTGACGTTTGATGACTTATATCAATATAATCAATATCCGATTCAAGAATTTTATAATCAATTACCTTTATTGGTTGATGAGATTAATCGCTATCAAAAACAAAAAACAACGGTTATTATTCAATCAAGCACAAAAAAGGAACTAGTCAAATTACAAGAAACGCTTAGAGAATATGGTTTAGATATTGTTATTACTGAAAACAATCACATTGTCCCATTTCACATTCAATTAATGCAATCGTCTTTATCTAGTAGTTTTTATTTTGCTGATGAAAAACTGGTTTTAATCACAGAAAAAGAAATTTTTCATAAAAAAGTGAAACGTCAAAGACGAACCACACAAATGACAAATGCGGAGCGTCTCAAAAACTATAATGAGCTTGAAAAAGGTGATTATGTTGTTCACCACATTCATGGGATTGGTCGTTTTTTAGGTATTGAAACCATTGAAGTCTCAGGTGTTCATAAAGACTATATCACCATTCAATACCACAATTCAGATCGCATTTCTATTCCAGTCGAGCAGATTAATCTCATTTCTAAATATCTTGCAAGTGATGGCAAAGAGCCTAAAATCAACAAATTAAATGATGGTCGTTTTCAACGCACCAAACAAAAAGTATCTAAACAGGTTGAAGATATTGCTGATGATTTAATCAAACTTTATGCCCAAAGAAGTCAGTTAAAGGGGTTTGCTTTCTCGCCAGATGATGATAGTCAAAAAGAATTTGATGCGGATTTTCCTTTTGTCGAAACTCCTGATCAACTTCGCTCTATCAAAGAAGTTAAAAGAGATATGGAAAACTCTCAACCAATGGACCGATTACTTGTTGGTGATGTCGGTTTTGGTAAGACAGAAGTTGCTATGAGAGCAGCTTTTAAAGCTGTCAATGATGGTAAGCAAGTAGCAATATTAGTCCCAACGACCGTCCTTGCTCAACAACACTATATGACTTTTAAAGAACGCTTTGAAGCTTATCCAGTGACGGTTGATCTGGTTAGTCGTTTCAAAACAAAAAAAGAGCAAGAAATGACTCTTGATCAGTTGAAGAAGGGCCAAGTTGATATTTTAATTGGTACTCATCGCATCTTATCAAATGATGTTGTTTTTTCTGATTTAGGATTAATTGTCATTGATGAAGAGCAACGATTTGGTGTTAAGCATAAAGAAAAATTAAAACAATTAAAAGCAAAAGTCGATGTTTTAACCTTAACAGCAACACCCATTCCTAGAACCTTACATATGTCAATGTTAGGAATTAGAGATCTTTCTTTAATTGAAACACCACCAACCAATCGCTATCCTGTTCAAACCTATGTTACTCCTTCAAATCCTGATATTATCAGAGAAGCCATTCTAAGAGAAATTGATCGTGGTGGCCAGATTTATTATGTCTATAATCGTGTTGAGACGATTGAGAAAAAAGTTTCTGAGTTAAAAGAGCTTGTACCAGAAGCAAGTATTGGTTTTGTACATGGTCAAATGAGTGACATTCAGTTGGAAAACACGCTCTTTAGTTTTATTGAAGGTGAGTATGATGTCTTAGTAGCAACAACAATCATCGAAACTGGTGTTGATATTTCAAATGTAAACACCTTATTTGTTGAAAATGCTGATTATATGGGGTTATCAACCCTTTACCAATTACGAGGTCGTGTTGGACGAAGTAGTCGCTTAGCTTATGCTTATCTCATGTATCATCCTGATAAAATATTAACAGAAGTCTCAGAAAAACGTTTAGAAGCCATCAAAGGCTTTACAGAACTAGGGAGTGGTTTTAAAATTGCCATGCGTGATTTAGCCATTCGTGGTGCAGGAAATATTCTTGGTGCTTCTCAAAGTGGTTTCATTGACTCAGTTGGTTTTGAAATGTATTCACAACTCCTTGAAGAAGCTATTGCAAGTAAACAAGGTCAATTGCCAGAAAGACAAAAAGGAAATACTGAAATTGACTTAAAAATAGATGCTTATCTTCCTAATGATTATATTGCTGATGAACGTCAAAAAATTGAAATTTACAAACGCATTAGAGAAATTAATAATCAAGATAGCTACCAAGAATTACAAGAAGAAATCATCGATCGCTTTGGCGAATACCCCGATCAAGTGGCTTATCTTCTAGAAATAGGACTCGTTAAAAGTTATATGGATAAAGCGTTTGTGGAGTATGTTCAAAAAAATAATGGCTATTTGACAATTCGATTTGAAAAAAAATCACTAAGCATTTATCTCACCCAAGACTATTTTGAAGCTATTTCGAAAACTCAGCTAAAAGCTCGCATTAGTGAACATCAAGGAAAAATTGAGATTGTTTTCGATGTTAGAAACAAAAAAGATTACATGATTTTAGAAGAATTAAAACAATTTGGAGAAGCACTAGATGACATTAAAGAAAGAAAGTCTTAATCATACTCAAAAAGCTAGTTTTATCATTGTTCTAGCTGGTTTGATATCAAAAATTTTAGCTGCCATCTACCGTATTCCTTATCAAAATATTGTTGGTGACAGAGGCTTTTATGCCTATCAACAAATCTATCCTTTGATTGGTATCATCTCAACCTTAGGATTAATTGCTTTTCCTAATATCATTTCTAGTTTGGCACAAAAACAAGAGAAAAAAACACTCGGTACCTTATTTCAACTAGAGTGTCTTATTTCAGGGATAGGATCACTTATTTTAATCCTTTTTAGTGGTTTTTTAGCAGAATTAATGGGAGCTAGTCCCTTAAAAACAGCTATTCAGATTGTAGGTTTAACCTTACTCTTGGTCCCTTTTATCTCTTTTTATAGAGGGTTGGCTCAAGCAAGAGGAAATATGCGACCAACAGCAGTTAGTCAAGTTGTTGAACAGACGATTAGAATTTCTGTGATTATTTTAGCAGCAATCATTTATGGAATTTGGCATCTAACCATTTACCAGGCTGCTACTATTGCTGTTTTAGGTAGTTTTTTAGCCAGTGCTATCACATTAATCTATTTAATAAGAAAAGCACCTGTTTCTCTGAAAAAAATCATACGAAATGGCTCTTTAACCCTAACAGCCATTAAACATATAGGTTTTCCAAGTCTTGTTTTTATCTTTTTTTCCATTTACTTACTCTTGTTTCAATTGATTGATGCGTTTTTAGTTAAAAATGCACTGGTTACGCAAGGACTATCAAATAATTTGGCAGAAATTGAAAAAGGGATTTTTGATCGTGGACAACCCTTAATTCAATTTGGTCTTATTTTTTCAACGGCTTTATTTACTACTTATCTTCCTAAATTGACGCGATACTATCATCGACAAAAAGAAGATTATCAGAGAGAGAATAAATTATTCTTAGCTTTCATTTTTTATTTTAATAGTGTGATAACTCTAGGTTTTCTAGCCATTTTACCTGAGATGAATCGTTTTTTATTTAAAAATAATCTTGGTATTGAAGCATTGATGATTTATCTTTTCATCATCTTTTTAACTAGTCTTATCCAATTTTTTCATCAGACCTTATTTATTGAAGGTCAAAATAAACAATCGTTACTTTATCTTCTTGTTGGAATTGTGGTAAAAGGACTTATCACCTATCCTTTAACCGTCATTTTTGGAATTGTGGGAGCTAGTTTATCAACAGTTTTTGCTTTAATTCTTGTTTTAAGTTGTTATCTCAAAAAAGAAAAAGTGAATTTACTATCTCTTTTAACACCCAAATTTGTTATTTCTGTCCTTGTTATGATTAGTTTTACTTTGGCAACTAGTTATCTTTTACCAAGTACTAATCGCTTAGCTTTATTTGTTAATATTGTTCTATCAACCCTTGTGGGTGCTGGTATTTTTCTTTTTCTAAGTAAGAGTTGGCAAATTTTTGATAAAAGATTATTTACTTTTCTACCATTCTACAAAGAAAAGTGATAAAATGAAGAGATGTGAGGGTTATTATGAGATTAGATAAATATTTGAAAGTATCGCGTTTAATAAAAAGACGACCAGTTGCTAAAGAAGTAGCAGATAAAGGTCGCATAAAAGTTAATGGCATTTTGGCTAAAAGCTCTACCAAATTAAAATATAACGATACCATTGAAATAAGATTTGGAAACAAATTATTAGTGGTACGTGTGTTAGAGATGAAAGACAGCACCAAAAAAGAAGATGCTAGCAAAATGTATGAAATCATTAGTGAAACAAGGATAGATAAAGATGAAGAAGCCTAATATTGTTCAATTAAATAATGACTTTATCAAGGATGCTAATCAAAAAAAACGTTTTGAAGAAGAAGAAATTCGTAAACGTCATCGTTTTATCGGTTTAGTATTGATTGTCATTACTTTGCTGTTTATTTTACCAACCTATAACTTAGTATCAAGTTATGTCGCTTTGGAAAATAGAAAGCAGCAAATCATTGAATTACAAAAAGAATTCAATACTCTAGAAGAAGAAACCAATCAAAAAAAAGAACTGGCTAACCGCTTAAAAGATACAGATTACGTTGAAAAGTATGCGCGTGCCAAATATTCCTATAAATTTGAGGGAGAAGTTATTCTTCAAACCCCGGAATTACTACCAAAATAATGAAAAATTTAATTAATACTATCGAAAAATTTTTGACATACTCAGATGATAAACTAAAAGAACTATCTGAGAAGAATCAACAATTAAAAGAAAAAACAAAGAAGGGAGAGGACAAAACAAAATGAAAAAAGTATTCGCATTCTTTTTAGCAATGTCTGTCTTTTTGTTACCTCTCTCCATCATCAGTACGGAAAAAGAGGCTTCTTTGTCTAACGGATTGCAATACCAACTATTACAAAATCCAGCTAGTCAAGTAGACTATTTTTCTTATTTCCCTGAAAATCCCGTCTTAAAACAAGACGCCCAAATTTATGAAGATGTGAATCTATCAAAACCTTTAAACATTTTAACTGCAAATACCCAAATTAGTTTAAATCGTTTTCTCATTAATGATACCAATGTGCCAGTGTTTGAATTATCAAATGGTGGCTTTATTAGTGCTAGTTATGATGTGATTTTTGATGATGTCATTTTAAGTCAAGAACCTATTGACGCTACATTTTGGGTAGGGAAAAAAGCTGTTTTTTACCCACAACCTTTTGTAACGGGTGTAAAACCGTCAGAGAAAACAGTTACTGATTTTACCAGTGTTAAAGT
Source organism: Streptococcus zalophi (assembly GCF_016481285.1). Taxonomy (GTDB): domain Bacteria; phylum Bacillota; class Bacilli; order Lactobacillales; family Streptococcaceae; genus Streptococcus; species Streptococcus zalophi. Next base: position 10,631 of record NZ_JAENBP010000006.1, on the reverse strand, counting down.
GTCACAAAAAGCAACAACCAATCATGGGACTTATTATAAAGTTGAAGAAAAAGGATGGATTGATGCTACCACACTTTCTGAAAATGATAATCGCATGGCACATGTTCAAGATATTTTGAATGAAAAATATCAAAATGCGGACATTTCAGTTTATGTTAAGGATCTTGACAGCCAAGAAGTGGCACAAATCAATGCGGACAAAGTCATGTATTCTGCGAGTATTACCAAACTTCCTATTTTATACTACGCTCAAGAAAAACTTGACACCAAGACTTTTTCTTTAGACAATCGTTTCAAGTACAATGAAGCTTCAATGAACTTTGAAGGTGCCTATGACACAGATGGCAGTGGTGATATGAGTAAACTGCCCGATGACAAGGAATATAGTCTTGAGTCTCTTTTAAAAGCAGTTAGTCAAAATTCAGATAATGTTGCTAGTAACTTACTAGGTTATTATGTTGATGATAAATACGATGCTAATTATCAAACAAGTATTTCAAAGGCCATCGGCACTAATTGGGATATGGTTGGTAGAAATAGTACAGCTCAACAAGCCGGACTCATGATGGAAGCCATTTATTATCAAAATGGTACCATTATTGATTATCTCTCTCAAACAAAATTTGATAATGAGCGCATTTCAAAAGATATTGATGTTCAAGTGGCTCACAAGATAGGCGATGCTTACGATTTTAGACATGACGTTGCGATTGTCTATGCAGAAAAACCGTTTATCCTATCAATTTTTACAGATCACGCTTCTTATGATGATATAACAGCTATTGCAAATGATGTCTATGGTGTTTTAAAATGAACAATCAACAACTATTAAAAATCATTCAAAAAAAATCTTATTTTTCTTCACACAGTAAGGTATTGATTGCAGTTTCAGGTGGTTCAGACTCCATGGCACTTTTGCAATTTTTATATGCTTATAAAAAGGTATTAGAGATTTCCATTGCCATTGCACATGTTAATCATAATCAACGTTTGGCTTCAAAAGAAGAAGAAAATTATTTGAAAGAATGGGCAACCAATCATGAAATCCCCATTTATATTAGTCATTTCAAAGAAGCATTTTCAGAAGAAAGAGCAAGAAATCATCGGTATACGTTTTTTAAACAGATAATGTCAGAACATGGCTATACTGCTCTTGTCACTGCTCATCATGCAGATGATCAAGCAGAAACAATTTTGATGAAATTACTTCGTGGGTCTCGTTTGATGGATTTAACTGGCATAAAAGAAAGACAGCCCTTTTTTAATGGTGAACTCATTAGACCGTTTTTAACCATTAAGAAAAAAGACCTGCCCCAGGTTTTTCATTTTGAAGATGCTTCAAATAATGAAAATACATTTCTTAGAAACCGTATTAGAAATGTGTATCTTCCTTCCTTGCAAAAAGAAAATCCTCAAATATCTCATCATCTTATTGAGACAGCAAGAGAGGTCAACTTATTAAAACAAGCGTTACAGTCGTTAACAAAAGACATTTCTACACAAGATTGTCAAGTTTTTTTAAGACAAGATGCTGCAGTGCAGTATTTTTTATTACAGACTTACTTAGAACAATTTGCAGATTTAAACTTGTCTAAAAATCAATTTGAAGACGTTTTACACATTATTAAAACAAAAGCTAATTACACCCATCATTTAAAAAACAATTATTATCTCATTAAAGATTACCAACAGTTTACCATAAAAAAAATGGACCCAAAGACCGATAGTAAAAGCCTTGAAAAAGTGTTAGAATATGGAAACAATGTGACCTTTGGTAAGTATCGTTTTTCTTTTTCCGATAAACCAGGCAATATTTCTCTAACTAGTCAGTCTCCAATGATTCTAAGACATCGCAAACAAGGAGATAAAATTCAGCTTGGCAACCACTCTAAGAAAATTAGACGTCTTTTTATTGATGGAAAGTATTCTTTCTTGGAACGTCAAAATGCTATTATTGGTGAACAAGATGGTTTTATTGTTTTTATTATGGTTGGCGGTGATACATATTTGAGAAATCACTCTAATAATGATATAATGATTGCTACATTACATATTGAAAAAATAAAAGAATAAAAGAGTGGTAGAAGATGTTAGAAAAAGATATTAAAAAGGTTTTATATACTGAAGAAGACATTACGAAAAAAGCTAAGGAATTAGGACAACAATTAACAAAAGACTATGATGGAAAAAATCCATTATTGGTTGGTGTTTTAAAAGGCTGTATTCCTTTTTTAGCTGAGCTTATTAAACACATTGATACTCAAATTGAGTTAGATTTCATGGTTGTTTCAAGTTATCATGGTGGGACAACAAGTAGTGGAGAAGTAAAAATCTTAAAAGATGTCGACACTAACATTGAAGGTCGAGATGTCATTTTTATTGAAGACATTATTGACACTGGAAGAACACTTAAATACCTAAGAGATATGTTTAAATATCGTCAAGCTAAATCAATCAAAATTGCAACTCTATTTGATAAACCAGAAGGAAGAGAAGTTACTATTGATGCTGATTATGTTTGTTATGATGTTCCAAACGAATTTATCGTAGGTTTTGGATTGGATTACAGAGAAAACTACCGTAACCTTCCTTATGTAGGTGTCTTAAAAGAAGAAATCTATTCAAAATAATCATAGAAAGTTTATTATCAAGAAATGAAAAATAACAATAATGGATTTGTTAAAAATCCTTTTCTCTATATTTTAATTATTATCTCTATTATTTTTGGAGTTCAATATTTTTTGCGTGGTTCATCTACGCAAGCCCAAAAAATTAATTATTCTACCCTTGTTTCAGAAATAAAAAATGGTGAGGTGGCTTCCATTTCCTATCAACCAAATGGTGGTATTATTTCTGTTGAAGGAGAATACAAATCTGAAAAAACGATTGAAAATAAAAATGATTTAGCCTTTTTTGGTAATTCAAGTACAACAGTTAAAGAGTTTACGTCCATCATTCTACCAAGTGAAACTTCCATTAAAACATTACAAGATGTTGCTGATGAAGCAGGAACAGAAATAACTGTTAAACCTGAGAGCTCTATTGGCACATGGATATCATTGATTGTTGGCTTTTTACCCATCGTTATTTTAATCTTCTTTTTCACTATGATGATGAATCAAGGTGGTGGCGCTCGTGGCGCTATGAATATCGGTAAAAATAAGGCGAGAACAGCAAGTAAAACCACTGTTAAAGTTCGCTTTTCAGATGTTGCAGGTGCTGAAGAAGAAAAACAAGAACTGATTGAAGTTGTTGATTTCCTAAAAGACCCAAAACGTTACAAGGCGCTCGGTGCTAGAATTCCTGCAGGTGTTCTTTTAGAAGGACCCCCAGGAACAGGTAAAACCTTACTAGCAAAAGCTGTTGCAGGAGAAGCCGGTGTTCCTTTCTTTAGTATTTCAGGTTCAGACTTCGTTGAAATGTTTGTTGGGGTTGGTGCAAGTCGTGTGAGATCTTTATTTGAAGATGCTAAAAAAGCTGAACGTGCCATTATCTTTATCGATGAAATCGATGCGGTTGGTCGTCGTCGTGGTGCAGGCATGGGTGGCGGAAACGATGAACGCGAACAAACCCTTAACCAACTATTAATTGAAATGGATGGTTTTGAAGGCAATGAAAATATTATTGTCATTGCTGCAACAAACCGAAGTGATGTCTTAGACCCAGCTCTTTTAAGACCAGGACGTTTTGATAGAAAAGTTTTGGTTGGTCGTCCAGATGTTAAAGGACGTGAAGCTATTTTGAAAGTCCATGCTAAAAATAAACCTTTAGCAGATGATGTTAATTTGAAAGTTGTTGCACAACAAACACCGGGATTTGTTGGTGCCGATTTAGAAAACGTCCTCAATGAAGCTGCTTTAGTCGCTGCTAGAAGAAACAAAACCAAGATTGATGCTAGTGATATTGATGAGGCAGAAGACCGTGTGATTGCTGGTCCATCTAAGAAAGACAAGACGATTTCTGAACGTGAGCGTCAAATGGTTGCTTACCATGAAGCAGGACATACCATTGTTGGTCTTGTCTTATCAAATGCTCGTGTTGTTCATAAAGTCACTATTGTTCCTAGAGGCCGTGCTGGTGGTTATATGATTGCTCTTCCAAAAGAAGATCAAAATCTGCTATCTAAGGATGATTTAAAAGAACAATTAGCAGGACTTATGGGTGGTCGTGTGGCTGAAGAAATCATCTTCAATGTTCAAACAACAGGTGCTTCTAATGACTTTGAACAAGCCACACAAATGGCACGTGCTATGGTTACTGAATATGGTATGAGTGATAAACTTGGGCCTGTTCAATATGAAGGAAACCATGCCATGATGCCAGGCCAATTGACGCCAGAAAAATCTTATTCTGCTCAAACCGCCCTATTAATTGATGAAGAAGTTAGGGAACTCTTAAATGAAGCGCGTGATAAGGCGGCTGATATTATCAATCAAAACAGAGAAAAACATAAATTGATTGCAGAAGCTTTACTTAAATATGAAACACTTGATGCGCATCAAATTAAATCAATCTATGAGACTGGCGAGATGCCTAAATCATTAGAAGATGAACAAGAAGAAACTCATGCTCTTTCTTACGATGAAATCAAAGAAAAATTAGTAAAAGAGTAATCAAAATATTCATAAAAGGACGATAACAGTCCTTTTTTTGTTTATATATTCTATTAATATATTGTTTTTTAAAAATAAAAGTAGTATAGTATAGTCGGGTGTTTTTATCATGGAATAAGAAACGGCTTAAAAATACACAAATAATGAGTTTTGAAGAAATAAAGTGTTTTTTTTATCCCAAAAATAACTGAAAGGAGAAAATTATCAATCTAAAATATTATTGAATATAATAAATAAAACATTAGAGAAAAAAACAAGCAAATAACTATTTTTTTTAAAATACTATGTTTAAAATTCATTGCTCATTTTTAATGATGCAAAAGAACTTTTATTTTATATCAGAGTATAAAAAGGAGTAATATATGAAAATAAAGAGTAAAAGATGGTTATCTTTTCATCAGATAATCATTCATTATTTTATGGTATTTTCTATTGTACTGGGTCAATTAGCCACTCCTATGGTAGCGCTTTCGGACACAATAGAAGAACAAACAAATCCTTCTGTAACAATGGTTGAAAGATCGCAAGATGATTTAGTTGCTATAGAAGCGCCTCAAATCAATGAGGAAAGCAATGCTATTGTGAGTAGCGAAAATAATCAACCTTCTTCTGTAAATATTGATGAAGGGAAGCTTAAAATTGATGCTACAGAAAAACAAATGACCCCAACACCAATTTCACCAAACAATTCAGGAATTGTTTTAGGTCAATTTGATTTATACGATACTACAAAAGGAAACGAAAACATTGATCTTTATTCAGGAAAACAAACAACTACATATGTTAGTTTTTCAACAACAGCAACTCAAGGCACTCAAAATTACACGGTTAAACTAAAATTTAATAAAAATTTTATTGATAAAGATGATATTATTACCTCTAATCCAACTTCTTTGAGTGCTCCAGCGATTATAGAAGAAGATAATGAAGGAAACTATATAGTTACCTATCAATTCAATGATTTGACTGGGGGAACAGATTTAAGTTTTCCTACAAAATTTATTGCTAAATCTGGACCAACACCCAATGGCTATCAGCTTCCAGTCACTGCAACTATTTATGCAGACGATTTAAGTAATCCTATAGACACTAAGACAATAAATTATACTTACAAAGTAAAAAATATAGTTACAGAAAAACAAATAAAAAAAGATGATTTAACATATTCTAATTTAGATCAAGAAATTATTTCTGCAGGAGAAGAGAGTGATACACACTCAGGTTTTCTAAGTGAAGATGTGACAAAACTAAAACCAGTTACTTTCCGTTATCATAGTGGAATTGGTTTGGACGCAGACAGTAATCTTGGAAATAGAAATCTTGAAAAAGTCATTTATAGAGATACCCTCCCAACGGGAGCAGTTTTTTTACCTGAAAAAAATCCAGGTTGGACTTACGATGAAACATCAAGAGTTGCAACCTATGAATATACTGTTCCAGAAGATATTAAATTTGGTTCTAGTGCCTTTAATTCTCCAGTGATTAATCTACTTTTTCCTGATGGAGAACTATATGATATAAATGATTCTAATAAAGGAGTCTACACCAATAAAATTCAGGCAGAATACATTCCCAAAGATAAAGCAGATTATGAAAATACGATTGTTTATGAAGACAGTGTGGATTTTAGATTAGCACCTTCAGAAGATGGTTTTTCTGCTGAAAAAACTGGTTGGGAACGAATTTACAACACTGAAAAATATTTAGAAAATTGGGAGGGTCCGTGGTATTTTTCTATAGCTAATCCCTTAGATGAAAATATTGAAAATTTTCAGATTAGTGATGATAAATTAGATGAACACCTTTATTTCTCGAAAGTTTATTTCCCACAAATGTCAAGTGATATTTTTGAAGGAACAGTAGATATCTATTCAGAAATTGAGGGAGGACAAAAAACTCTTGTAGCAGAAAATGTTGATTTTTCAACAAGCGAGCAAACAATTAAATTGACAGGTCAAGTTATAAAGGTTTATGTCGAAGCACATAACACTTCCTCTCACAAGAGTGTTTTAAAACCAACAACTTCTGATGCAAAAAAATTTAAAATGACTCTTTTTTCAAAAATAAAAGATCCAACAGTCCAATTATCCTCGGGGTATGTTTTTAAAAATGAAGCCACCTTAAAAGGAAACAAGGATGGAAAAGACACATTTGAGAAAATAGTTATCGCTCAGGATAAAGTATTAATTGATCCAAATCAAACCTTCCATATTAGAAAAAATGTAAAAACAGAAAACCGAACTTTTGGTGCTGGTGAGAAAATCCCAGTAACTCTTGATTTAAATTCTAATGGTGTGTTACCAAATACTGAGATTAAATTTACTCAAGTAGTTGATTTATTACCAATAGGAGTTAACTATGTTCCTAATTCTTCAACTTTAAATATTGATTACGGTAAAAATACTTATCAATTTGACCCTAGCCTTGCCAATGGAACTTATGAACCAAAAGTTGTTCCAAATTATAAAGGAACAGGACGTACAGCGCTTGTTTGGGAAATATTACCCGTTATTGCTTTAGAATTAGAAACAGCTTCTGATAGTTTTCCCTATCAAATAAATTATCAAATGGAAGTAACTAAGTATGCTTCTATCGGTGAAAATATAAATAATGTTTTTGTTGGTTGGGAAAATAATGATGAAATTATACCAATAAGGGCATCAAATACTTCTACTGTAGAGACCGATATATATGACTTAAATAATAATGGCAGAACTGATGATTTAATATCGGGAGCACAAGGAAACTTTACTCATTCACCGGTGAAAGAATTAATTAGTCGAAAAACAGTTAAAGGTAGTCTAGATACAGGATATACTTTAGATACAGGAGATACTTCTAATCCAGGCGTTGCCACATCAGAAATTGCGTCAGATGGTTCATATGAACTATCAATTTTAAATAATTCTGACAATGATTATCAAACATTTGTTCTTTTAGATATTCTTCCATATGTTGGAGATAAAACTGTTGGTATTAATAAATTAACTGGAGAAAGGATTGCTAGAAATTCACAGTTTGAAATACACTTGTCAGGACCAATAACGGTTCCAGAAGGGTATAAGGTATATTATTCTCAAGATTTACCAACAGGTAATGATATGGGAACTTATGTTAATGGTGCTAATTGGGAAGAAACACCAACAAACTTCTCACAAGTTCGTGCTTTTAAAATTGAACTACAACCAGGATTTGTTTTAAATGTAGGCAAAAATGTTAATTTTGGAGTTCCTTTTGTAACGCCTAACAATGATATATTGGGACGATATGGAAGAGACGATGCCGTTAATAAACAACTACTTGCTGTAAACTCTTTTGGAGTAGCTACAGCAGCGGATTTAAACTTTACAGAATCTAACAATGCTTCTATTGAACTCTTTAAATATAAAGTTGAAGGTTATGTTTTTGAAGACTTAGATGAAAAAGATGCTCTTAAAGGAGACAATGATAAACCATTTAAAAATTATGTTGTCAAATTAATAGATAATAACGGAAATCCGGTTATTGATTTAGATAATCAGCCAATCCAAACCACAACAGATGATAATGGGTATTACACAATGGATGTGTTTAGACACGGAGATTATAAAGTACAAATTATTACACCAGATGGCTACACTTTGGTAACACCTAAAAATGAGAATTTAGGGTCTCATATAACAGATGAAAACAATGGCACTACAGATAGTTTTAATCTCTCACTGAATAACCCAATTGCTAAAAAAAATGCAGGATATTCAAAAAACACGATATCTATTAGTGGCCAAAAAATCTGGGATGACGCTAACAATCAAGACAATCTTCGCCCTAAAGAAATTACTGTGAAACTAGTAGCAGATGGCGTAGACACAGGGAAAACTCAAACTACAGATGCTACTAAAGATTGGAAATATAGTTTTGATGGTTTGGCACCTACTAATGCGCAAGGCCAAAATATTGTTTATACGGTTGAAGAGGCAGATGTGATTAATGGTTATACTGCAAAAGTTACTGGTTATGATATTACCAATACCCACACACCAAGCACTGTAAATATCTCAGGTAAAAAAATCTGGGATGATGCTAATGACCAAGATGGTAAACGCCCAACAGAAGTTGTTGTCAACCTTTTAGCTGATGGTCAGCCAACTGGACAAAAAGTGACAGTAACAGAAGCAACTAACTGGGCATATGAATTTACAGATCTTCCAGAATTCAAAGATGGTCAAAAAATTGTTTATACTGTAACAGAAGACGCTGTTGCAGAATATACAACAAACATTAATGGCTTTGATATTACAAATAGCTATCAACCTGGTAAAACAAGTATTAGAGTCACTAAAGCATGGATTGATAACAATAACCAAGACGGGTTACGTCCAGACAGCATTAAAGTACAACTCTATGCTGATGGGCAAAAAGTAGGTGCTGCTGTTGATGTTACCGCTGCCGACAACTGGTCATATACATGGTCAGATTTACCAGAAAAAGCTGCAGGTAAAATTATTAATTACTCTGTTGTAGAAGAAGATACTGTTGCTGGTTATACGTCAGCAACAAGTCCACTAATTTCTGGTAATGTTACTATTACAAACTCACATATTCCAACTGTGACACAAGTTTCAGGTAAGAAAATCTGGAATGATGCGAACAACCAAGATGGTAAACGACCAACAGAGGTTGTTGTTAATCTTTTAGCAGATGGGCAACCAACTAGCCAAAAAGTAACTGTTAATGAAGCAAGTAACTGGGAATATCAATTTACAAACTTACCAGAATACAAAGCTGGTCAAAAGATTATCTATACAGTATCAGAAGATCCTGTAGCAGAATATACCACAGACATTAATGGTTTTGATATTACTAACAGCTATACTCCGGGTAAAACTAATATTACAGTTTTCAAGATATGGGATGATGGAAATAATCAAGACAATCTACGCCCAGATAGTGTCAAAGTTCAACTTTACGCTAATGGGCAAAAATTAGGAGAAGCTGTTGAATTAACGGATAAAAGTATAATAGGCTGGACTTACACTTGGTCAGATCTTGATATAAAAGCTAATGGTCAAGACATTGTCTATACTGTTGAAGAAGTCGGAACAATTGATGGTTATACAACAACTGTAGGACAGCTGATTTCAGGAAGTGTAACCATCATCAATAAACACACACCAAGCACAATAAGTGTTAAAGGTCAAAAGACATGGGATGACGCTAACAATCAAGATGGCATTCGCCCAGATTCTGTAACCGTTCATCTCTTTGCAGATGGAGTTGATACAGGCAAAACTGCTGTAGCAAGTGCTGAAACCAATTGGACTTATGAGTTCACTGACCTTCCAGAATATAAGAAAAAAGAAAATGGAAATTCTCAATTCTGGCGTTCAGCTACTACAACAAGAGCAGCGAAAAATCCAAAAGTTGTCTACACTGTAGTAGAAGATGCAGTTCCTGGCTATACCACAGACATTAATGGTTTTGATATTACTAACACCCATACTCCAAGTCTTGTTTCTATCTCAGGCACTAAGACATGGAACGACGCTAACAACCAAGATGGTGTTCGTCCAGCAGAAATTATTGTTAACCTTCTAGCAGATGGTGTTGCGACTGGTCAAACTAAGACCGTTACAGCCGCAGACAACTGGACTTATGAATTCACTGACTTACCAGAATTCAAAGACGGTCAAAAGATTGTCTATAGCGTGACAGAAGAAGCTGTTCCTGGCTATACCACAGATATTAATGGTTTTGATATTACTAATAACCATACTCCAAGTCTTGTTTCTATCTCAGGTACTAAGACATGGGATGACGCTAACAACCAAGACGGTGTTCGTCCATCAGAAATTATTGTCAACCTTCTAGCAGACGGCCAACCAACTGGTCAAACAGCAACCGTTAATGACGCAAGCAACTGGACATATGAATTTACTGGCTTACCAGAATTCAAAGATGGTCAAAAGATAGTCTACACTGTGACAGAAAACAAGGTAGATAACTACACAGTTGCTATCGATGGTTATAACATTACTA
>NZ_JAENBP010000005.1 GCF_016481285.1 Streptococcus zalophi | reverse complement strand
AAACCACTTTTTCAACGACTTTACCATCATCAATTGGCATGATAACAAGTGTGTCTTTAAGCGGGCTAATAGCTTCACCTTTAGCATCAACAAGTGAGATGTCAAAGAGATCATAGTCTTGATCTTTAAGCACATTTGGTGTGCTTGGATCTTTGGTTTCTTTATGGGTAACTTCTGCTCCTGTAATCAGTGCTAAATCACCGGTTTCAAGAGTGACGCGAACGCCTGTGCCAGTATGAATGAGTTCACGTGGACTTGTCAACAATGGCACTTCTGAAACTTCATTTACAACACCACTACCATTTGCAAATTCAATTGATGGTTTATCTTCAGCTGTTGGAGCTGTATCTGGTACTTTTGAAATTCTTTCTTCTTGGCTAATTTCAAGAGCATCAATAGCAGCTTGAAGACTTGTCATTGCTTGACTAACAGCAGCTTGATTGCTGTCTGTTGCAGCTAGAATAGCTTTAGCATTATCTAGGGCTTGTACCAATCCTTTAACCGAATCAGCCGTATAATGACTTGCAAGTTCTTGATGTGCTTTCCCTTCAAGAGCAAGTTCTCTAAGTGGTTTTTTAATATCACTTTGAGCAATCATAATTTCTGCCGCAGAACCAAAGCCACCATATCCAGAAATAACATCTAATTTAAGATAACGAAGTTCCTCTGTTGCAAAAGCGATTGTCTTAGTTGAGGCATCATCTGAGAGGGTACCTTCTTTAAGTAGATGATATTCATCAGTATCAGCTAATTTACCATAGAGTTTGTAGCCAGTAATATTACCATTCTTAACCCCTTTTCTTGGAACATAAACAAGTTTGTCTACGTGATGAGGAGCTGTCATATCAATAGTAATACTTGCAGGAAGTTCTTGCTTACTTGGCGACCATTTCGTATGCCAAATGGTTGATAAGTCACCATCAAAGGCTTTATCTGCCGTGCCATCAGCATTTTCATTGTCACTTGCCACTTGCCAGCCAGCTCTATCTAGATAACCATCCTCAGATTGGTATTGATTAATAACAAGATCATCAAGCATTCCCTTAAGAGCTTTTGTCTTACTACCGATAAATTGCGTTGGTAATACCAAGGTAGCTGAACGACGACCGGTTTGTGACTGAGAAAGGGTATCAACTAGATTATTGTTGACATACAATTCTGTACGACCTTCATAACCTCTAAAGGTTAATTGTACCCACTCATCTTTTGGTAAGGTGTAGTTGAATGAGTAATCATAGTTCTCAGCAGAGAAGCCTACTTTACCAGTTTCTTTTTGAACCAGTTTAAGAGCTGTATGATCATTTTCAGCTAGGATTTGTTCGCCATCTGCATCAGCATCTAATTTCACCCAGACAGAGAAACTATTATTTGGCCCAACTGATGTGATTGGTGTTTCAATATAGCTTTCTCCGCCATTAAAACGAACTGCTGTCTTGTTCTTACCTGCTTCATAGTCAACATTCTTAGCTGTTACACCATCATTATTATTTCCTGATAAGTCTTCTAAGTTACTTAAATCAAAACGGTAACGACTAATAACAGATGATTCTGAAGCAACTTCTTTGTAAGGATTTTGTTTAGCAGGTTTACCAATAGCTTCAACTCTAGCAGTTAAATCACGGTAATTTCCGACTGCACGGTTACCCCACATCTTAGCAGCTAGAGCTGGGAGTGATTGTTCAAATCCTTTATAAACATCATAATCTTGGACACCATTAGCACGATTACCAATCAAGTCATTCCAAATCGCAAAGGCTGCTCCAAGCATTTGTTTAGAACCTGCCGGAATAACAGTGTTGCCCATCTTATTAGCTTCCCAGTTGTTATAGAGTGCTTCACTATTTAATAAGTTTTGATAATAGTTTGCACCTGGAACCCAATAAAGTGAAGAATCTAAGGTATTGATAAGTTTATAGCCTTTGTTGTACATATCAGATGGTCTTGCCCATCCTTCACTCCAGATATTCATTTCAACACCATCAACTTGAACTGGAGTGCTTCCTGGTTTAGCTGTTAAACTACCCCAGAAACGAGGTGTTTTCCCTTTACTAATAGCATACTTCAAGAGACTATCTGTGAAGGCACGGAAGGCTTCGTTATTTCCTTCAAATTCATCAACACCCATATGAATAACATTGGTTGAACCAAAGACAGGATCTTCTCCATCGAGGTATTCGTCCCAAACACTCTTGATAAACTCTAATGCTTCTGGATTACTTACTTCTAAATGGTCAACCCAACGTCTAACACTCTTATCAGTCATTGTTAGGTCTGGTCTTACCTTAGTAAAGGCCAAAGCATGAGCTGGTGCATCAAATTCTGGAACAATTTGAATACCACGATTCTTCGCAAAGAGCATTAAGTCTCTAAATTCTTCTTTAGTGTAGAAGAGATCTTTAGCGGTTAAATCAGCCTTGTTAAGACCATTATTGCCACCTTCTTTAATATCTGATTCAAGACGGAAAGCAGAGTATGCACCATAAGGATTGTCAGTATTTTGATATTCTTCTACCCAGATGTAGTTATCATTTAAGTGAAGTTGGAAATCATTGTATTTGTACCATGATAGACTCTTAATCATGTCTTTTAAGGTTGATAACTGCACAGGTTTACGTCCAACATCAAGAACAAAGCCACGACGAGCGTATTTTGGATAATCTCTTGCAATTCCTTTAGCAATTTGATCTGGATCTTGTTTTAAGACTTGTAGAAGGGTTTGCGTTGACCAGAAAGCACCTGTTTTATGGCTAGCCTCTACCTTAACCACATCATCGATGGTCATTAAGTAGCCTTCTTCTTTGAGACCTGGATGAGTTTCATTCAACTCAAAATAGAAGTCTCCTGCAGTTGGATTTGTGTCATAAACAATGGTAATAGTCTTACCAGTGATAGCTTCATAATCTTCTTTAAAGCTTTGAACAGCATAATCAAGAGTATCTTTATCTTTTGGATTAACAACAATACGAGTTGAGGCATTAACCGTAAAGTGACCGGTATGACCTTTCCACTCTGCAATACCTGGTACAACTGGAAGAACCGCATTGTCTTCAGCAGTCACTTCGTACTGACCTTTAACAAGGATAGAGTAGGCTGGTGTTTCGTAGACTTCATCGCCTCTAGTTAGCTTGTAGTTAACTTGAACAGTGGTATCTACTAATGGTTGATAAACGGTTAAATCATAATCAATAATTTGTTCGAAATCAGCACCAATAAAGCTAATCTCAACACCTGCTGGAACTGTTGGTAGAGCCCAACTTGTCATCCCTTTAGCAAGTTCTGGAAGCACTAATTCATTAGCAATGTCTCTAAGTGATTTAACTGCTTTTGTAACAATTGGTTGACCATAAACTTCAAAATCAAAGAGAGAGACTGTTGCCCAATCAACCATTCGACCTGAACGATCTTCTGCACGTGAATCAAATGCTTCAATCAACACTTTCACATGATGAGCTTCTTGTGGAGTATCTAAGTTAATGATTTCCTTCAATTCACTTGGTTTTCTAGTTAATGTTTTTACGGTTGTCCACGTTTGGCCATCTTGTGAAATTTGAATCTTGTATTGACTAGCATTTAGACGCTCCCAATTTAAGACAACTGAAGCGACTTCTTTAGTTGCTCCTAGATCAACTTGAATCGATTTAGTGCCTTGACCAACACTACTTGCCCAACGAGTTGTTGAATTGCCATCAACGGCTTTATCAGCACTTAGACTTGTAACTTCATCTCCATTAGAGGTTGCTACTTTTTGGTGAGCAAAATCTTCAATTTCTTCTGTACCAATGATTTGGAACTCATAAAGTGAAACAGATTGCCAGTTAGATGTACCTCCATCAAAGCGGTCAATTGTTAAACGAACATGTTGAGCAGTAATTGGGTTAGTTAAAGTAATAGTTGTGTCTAACTCATTATAAGCATCATCTGTCTTATGATAAGCCGTTTGATAGGTACTGCCATCTGTTGAATAATCAATCTTGAAGCCTTTAATATTACTTCTTTCCCAGTTAATCACAAAGGAATCAATTGTTTTTTGAGCACCTAAGTCAACATTAAGAACGCGAGGTGTGTCACCACGATTCGTTGACCAACGTGATTGAGATGATTTATTGCTTTCTTCACGATTGACAATACCATCTATTGCCTTGTCTGCTCCCCAGAAATCACGTTCAGTATCACTTGCTGTTGCTGTTGCACCAATCGAATGATTGATACGTTGTGCTTTAAGGGCTTCTGGATTAGTAGTTTGTGGTGTTTCTGGATCAGCTGGTGGTGTGGTACCATCTGATTCTACTCTGAGACGAACTTCACTAGCTGACATAAAGCGATCTGCTTGAGCTTGTGAATCTCCAAGAGTATGAATAGCTTTTAATCTCACATAACGTGCATCAACACCTTCAAAAGTGACCTCTTGCCAAGATTTAACATCACTAAAGCGACCTTCTTTAACTTTTCTCCATGTTGAATTATCACTGCTAACTAAGATCTCATAATCAGTCACTTTACCATTGTTACTATTGTCTTGACGACCCATGTAGGCTAAACCATTAACTTTTTGCACACTACCAGCATCTAATTGAATCCACAAGTTTTCTTTTGCTGTTCCAGCCCAAGCACTGTGCCAAATAGTATTAAGATTAAAGTCTTTAGCATTTGCCACTTGGTTACCATCTCTTTGTTCAGTTGAACCTGCTGTTAGGTTAACACTATTTCTTGGTAAGTAACGACTATCTTCATCTGTAGCTGGACTTTCTGTGATAAGCGTTAAATCATATACCATACGACGTGACTTATCTTCTGACTCAGTAAATATTTTTACCTTATTATTTTTAAGCGGAATAATAGTCACGGCAACGTTTTTCTCTGTGTTGCTTGCAATAATTGTGCCAGCCGCTGCCTTAATTGACATATTTTGAGAAATTTGACTAACAGGAACAGTGTAGTTACCAATTTTAAGACTGTTGATTGTTGCATCTGAGTTTTGTGTAAAGGTTTCAATTGCAGTCATTAACTGAAGTTCAGCAATTCCTGTTGATGGTTTGCGATTATTAGTTAATGTTTCTTCAGAGTTTTCAATATGAACATTAAAGATAACTGCTGGTGTAATATTCTCTAATTGATAGGTTATTTTTGTTAAGCCACCAACGGTTTCTCTTTTAGCGATAGTAGCCGCAACAGCAACATTTCCAGAATCTTTACTAGTACTCCATGTAAATGTAGTTGCCTTTGGAAGACGTAGTGATGCACTATCTTGATGATAGTAAACAACCACTTGCGAAATGTTTTGTGCTGTATCATATCTAAAGGTTAATGTTGAATTCTTATCTCCTTGTTGTGCAGAAGCATAATTTGACCAAATTGTTTGGTTTGGTCCACCATTTGGATTAGGAGAAACCGTTAAACTACCATCTTTGATGGCATCTAAACTATCAGAAGTTTGACCTGCTGTATCTTCCGTTAATTCAACCACAGCAGGAGCTACGTTTTGATCAATTTGTACTATTTTTCTAGCCACACGAATGGTTGCTTTAACTGGTAATTTGTCACCTAAGACATCAGCTATACCATTAATGGTTACAAGACCTTCTCTGTCAAATGGTGCATCCTGTGGAACAGTCCAAGTCACTGGGAATTGTGCACTTAATAAGGTACCATCTGCCAAATAAGCTTGTACTTGTGTTGGAAGTGTCAATTCTTGATCAACTTCTAAAGCCTGACTAATATTTTTAATAGCTGCTACTTGGTCAATAACTGAAATCACAATTTCAGCATTAGTATCTAAACCTTGAATAGCTCCTTTAGCAACAAAAGTCGTACCAGTTTGTAAGGCTTGATTAATAGCTTCTTGATTAAAGGTTAATGTTCTTTCTTCCTCACTACCATCTGTGTAACGAATCTTCACTTTGTCTGGGAGAGAAAGTGGTGTTCCTTTTTTGATGTACATAGTCTTAGAAAGGAGGTAACTATCAATTGATTTATCTCCATTATTTGCTACTCCAATGACATCAAATGAGGCACTAGAAGCTGTTAGACCTACAGAGGAAGCTGTTACTTTAACCGTTCCAGTTTTACCAGTCATTCTTAAGATAGCAACAACTTTCCCTGAAAAGGCTTTACGATTGTTATCTTGATATGATTGATGGTCAGTAGCATCACCATTGTCCATAGCTACTAATTCAGCTGGTCCTTCAACAGCAATAGAGATAACATTATTTGCGTCAGCCACAAAGTTTCCTTCACTATCTTGAACTTCAATTTCAACATAAGCAAGAGAATGATCAGTTACTTTTTCAGATTTCTTAGTAACCTTTGTTACTAATTGATTTGCTGCACCAAATGTTTTAACTTCTTTATTACCGACAGTCTTATCAATGATTTGACCATTAACATCATAAGCAATGGCTTTTAGCGTACCATCTTCATAAGGCACATCAAAAGTCAGATAAAGATTCTTATGTTCTGCTGTTTGTTTTCCTGTCCCTTTATAAATTTGATAAGTGTAACCAGCATCTGTTGTTTCTTGGGTGAATTTTTTCTTACCAAGAGAAGTTATTTGCCCTTGTTTATTGATAAATTGCAATTCAACTTCAGCAGCATTAGAATAAACAACTACTTCAACTTTATTGTTATTATCTTTTTTAACAACTGATTCTTTCCAAGCTGGTAAAACATGTAAGGTGGTGTCTTTAGTATTCCATTGGCTACGATAGAAGTAGTAAGAATCTTTTGGAAGTCCCGCTGTATCAATAATACCAAAGTAAGAACTCTTAGGAAGTGGATTGGTAAATGCTGCTCCTGAAGTGGTATTGTTCCAAGGTGTTGGTTCTCCTAAGTAGTCAAAACCTGTCCAAACAAACTCACCGGCAACAAAGTCACGAGTAATGACATCATACCAAGCTTCACTAGCCACTTTACCCCAGTTAACAGTACTTTGATCATAGGCTGTTAATTGTTTATCAGCACGACGGTCTACACCCTTAACATTATAGATACCACGACTATTAATAGCTGATGCGGTTTCAGAACCATAGATAATCCAGTTTGGATTAGTATTATGTCCTTCATCATATTGAGCACCATTTGCATAGTTATAACCAACTACCCCTTTTGGTCCTTGCGTTTTATTGGTTAAAGCATTAGCCATACTAATAGAGGTTTGGTGTTTATTTTTAAGTTTATTATCTCCTAAAGTAGAAGGACGAGTACCATCCACTTCATCAACCCATTTCATCAAATTAGTAATAATTTGCGGATAAGTTGAAGGATTTCCACCATGTCCTTCAAGGACCTCATTACCTGTTGACCACATAATGATTGATGGATCATTAAGACCACTCTTAACCATTTGTTTGATGTGGTATTCTGCCCAAGTTTGTTCTGCTGATCTAGCACCATTTAAGTGCTGAGCAGTGGTTCCTAATTGTTGATTAAACCAACGAGCATAGTCATAAGTGTTACCGTTTTTAGCATGAATCCAAGTGTCAAAAGCCTCATCAATCAACATCATTCCTTTGCGATTAGCGATATCTTTCATAACACGCGCAGAAGGATTGTGGGTAACACGAACAGTATTAACTCCCATATCTTTTAAGAGCTCAAACTGTCTTTCAACAGCATCATAGTAAGCTGATGCACCTAAACTACCTTGGTCATGGTGCATGCTGACACCTTTTAGTTTCATGGCTTGACCATTTAATTTGAAACCAGTATTAGCATCGAAAGAAACAAATCTAAAGCCAACTTCTTGTTGATTAGTTTGGATTTTTTGACCATCTTTATAAACTTCTGTTCTAAGGACATAAAGATTAGGATTGTCCACAGACCAAAGCTTAGGATTAACTAATTTGAAGGAGCTATTAACTGTACCAGTTTGGTTGGCTAAAATAGCTTGTGAGCTGCTTAACTCAGTCGCATGAATTTGTTGACCTAAACTACCATCTGCATTTCGTTCAAATAAAATAGCTTTTATTTGAACATTGGCCGCATTACTGTCACCATTAACTACTTGAGCACTGATATTTACTGTGCTTCCAGTTGCTTGATTATGAGTTGTTGCAAGATCTGGGGTCTTAACAGAAACCCCATATTCAGCCAAATGTACTTTTGGTTCAAGATTTAAATGCACTGAACGGTAAATACCACTTCCTGAATAAAAACGTGAGCTAGGTACTTTATTAACCACTTTAACAGCCAATGTGTTTTCTTCATTAACCTTCAAATGTGGTGTTAAATCAAAACTAAAGGCATTATAACCATACGGATGCACTCCTAGTGAAATGCCATTAATAAAGACTTCTGTCTCCATATATGAACCATCAAACTGAATGCTAACACGACCATTAGCAACTTCATCATTGACAGAGAATGATTTACGATACCAACCTGTTCCACCTGGTTTATAACCACTTTCAGCCTCACCGTTTGTAGTATAGTCTTGAGTGATACTAAAGTCGTGTGGCAAATTAAGAGTTGACCAGCTAGAATCATCAAATTCTTTACTTGAAGCTCCAGCAACTTCACCTAAATGGAATTTCCAGTCATTATCAAAATTCACATTTTGATCTGTTTTGGTGAAATGATTAAATTTGTGCCATCCTTCAGGAGAAGTGCTAACACCAGCTGTTGACTGAGAGTCTCCTTGATTTGAAGAATCTGTACTATCATTTGCACTTGAATCAGTTCCTTCACCTTGTGAGGTGTCGTTAGTGTCTGAACCATTGTTAGTATCTTCTGTAGCATCAGAATCCTCTGATTCAGTATTTTTAGAAAGCTCTTCTAATTCTTGTTTTAATTGTTTAATTTTAGTTAGACTCGGAACATCTTTATCTAATTCTGCTTTTAAAGCATCTAGTTTCTCTTGGTAAGTTGCTGTATCACTTACTGAACTAGCTGAAGCCTTAAATGATTCATAAGCTTCTTGATCTGAAGTCACAGCAGTTTCTTTAGATAAAACTTGTGAACCATTACCTAAAAGAACGAACTTATCAATTTGAATACCAATATTTTGTGCTGTATCATTTTTTTCAGAATCTAAGCGAACAGTTAAAGAATGATTTCCTTCTGAAAGAGATTTTAGAGTAATTATTTTCTGATTAATTTGTTCAGTATCTGATTTTCCACTGAAATATTGAATTCCTTCAACAGTTGTTGAGTGTCCGTATCCTTCTTGGAAATCAAGTTTTTGACCATCTAATTCAACAGTATAAATACCATGCGCTGGTGCTAGCTTACCGATAACTTCAATACCAGTTCCTTTAAAGAATATATTGGCACTAATATCACTTTTATCATTGTTGTTATTCTTAGGGAAATTACTCCACTTATTGGTTTTATCTGTACGGAACCAAGCACCTTTATAAATAACCTCACTAGCATTATCTGGAACATTGTTACGAACTTCTTCAGAAGGATTTTCTGATTCTGTATTCCCAACTAGAGCTCCCAATTCTTGTTTTAATTGCTTAATTTTAGTTAGACTTGGAACATCTTTATCTAATTCTGCTTTTAAAGCATCTAGTTTCTCTTGGTAGGTTGCTGTATCACTTACTGAGCTAGCTGATGCCTTAAATGATTCATAGGCCTCTTTATCTGGTGTAATAGCAACTTCTTTAGATAAAATTTGTGAATTATTACCTAATAGAGTGAACTTATCAATTTGAATACCAATATTCTGTGTTTTATCATTTTTATCAGGATCCAAACGAAGGGTTAAAGAATGAGTTCCTTCTGAAAGAGAGTTTAGAGTAATGAATTTTTGATCAGTCTGTACTGTATCTGATTTGCCACTAAACTCCTTCACGCCATCTACAGTTGTGGCATGTCCATAACCTTCTTGGTAAGCTAGTTTTTGACCATCTAACTCAACCGTATAAATGCCATGAGTTGGAGCTAGTTTTCCTGTAACTTCAATACCTGTTCCTTTAAAGAAAATATTGGCACTAATGTCACTTTTATCGTTGTCTTGATTCTTAGGGAAATTACTCCACTTATTAGTTTGATTGGTACGGAACCAATTACTATGATAAATCACTTCACTAGCATTATCTGGAACATCATTGCGAACTTCTTCAGTTGGAGTTTCTGACTCAGTATCAGATAAAGTGGTCAAGTCGTTTTCTCCAGCAGCTGTTGGTATAGCTGGTACTTCTGATTCAGAAGATGATGGTTCTGATATCTCATTAACTGTTGACGTTTGATCTGACGTTTCAATAAGTAAACTTTGATCAGTTTTTTCAGCTTGTGGCTGTGATTTTTCTGATGGTTCCTCTAACTTTTCTATCTCAACTGCTGTCAACTGAGTTTCTTCAGGTATTGACTGTGGGGTATTTGCTAAAACTGTTCCTGGATTTGCTCCAAATAAGAAAACCCCTACAACTACCGAACCAACTCCCAGAGTTGTTTTACGGATAGAATAGTGAAAAATTTTATTCCAATTTGATTCTTCACGACGATTCATAAATCCCTCCTATATTTGAAAAAATAATGACGACAATAAATTAGAATATAGTTCTATTTTTCCTAAAAAGTGTTTAACAATTTGATAGTGATTAAAATAAAACTATATTCCTTATAAGAGCACTACTAAAATAGCTTGTGAAAGCGCTTCATATCAATATATTAACATATCTATTTTTTAAATTCAATGATTACTGATAAAATTTTTAATTTGTTATCAACACTAACTAAAAGAAACCAAACCGAACATCCAAAAAGAAGGTTTGATTTCTTTTTTATTCTGAGACTTTAAAATAGTTGTGAGTCATTTAAACATAACTATTTTTTAAGCCATTATTAAATGGTGCGTTTTCTTCTACCATAACCATAAAGAGATAGTGACGATAAAGCTACGATTGTACCTAGCACTGTTGTGCTTGTCGCATCACCAGTGTTTGGTAAGGCTTTAGCCTGTGCTGTTGAAGAGGCTTGATTATCTTTCTTCTCAGACATACCCTTAGCCTTATGACTAGATTCGCTACTCATTGGTGCTAACTTACCATCAAAGGCTAACAACTCATGAGTTGGCGCTGTCTTTGGTATGGCTGTTTCAATCTTACCTTCTGGTAACTCGTAACTTGGTGCAGTCTTAGGCACTTGTGTCTCTAAGGTTCCTTCAAAAACTGGTTTATCTTCTGCCGTTGGAGCAGTATTTGGTACCTTCGTTTCTGGTGTTGAGACTTCTTTATACACAATACCATACTCACTAAAGTGTTTTGCGACAAAGACAACGCCTTGACGAGTCACACCATCAGCATCTACGTATGGCGTCATTTCAAAGTCAAGCTCTTCTTCTTGATCAGTATTTGGTAGGTAAACCACTTTAGCTACTGTTTTACCATCATCAATTGGCATAATCACAAGAGTGTCTTTGAGTGGACTGACCACATTACCTTTAGCATCTACTAGTGAGATATCAAAGAGATCGTAGTCTTGATCTTTAAGCACATTTGGTGTGCTTGGATCTTTGGTTTCTTTATGGGTAACCTCTGCTCCTGTAATCAGTGCTAAATCACCGGTTTCAAGAGTGACGCGAACACCTGTGCCAGTATGAATGAGTTCACGTGGACTTGTTAACAATGGCACTTCTGAAACTTCATTGACGACGCCACTACCATTTGCAAATTCAATAGATGGTTTGTCCTCAGTTGTTGGGGCAGTGTCTGGAATTGCTACTTGACCATCACTACCTGAACCAGAGATGACATAGAGTTCTTGTCCAGAAATAAAGCCACCAACACTTGCTTTAAAATTCAATCTAATAAATTGTGCTTTAGTATTTCTTGGTAGATAAGCTACTTTATCACCACTACTTCTCACCCAATTAATCATTTCACCCGTACTTGACCAATTTTCTCCGTCTAGACTAGTATCTATTGTCAATCCAGTCAATGTGCCATTTCCAGCATCTCTACGTGGGACATAGATAATATGATCAACAATCTGTTGACTACCTAAATCTAGTACCATTGATGATGGAACAGCTTTATCATTAAACCATTGACTGTGATATTGCGTTGATTCATCACCATCAAATAATAACGTCAACGGTTGGTTAGGTTGATCAGGAGCTTCTGCAGTTGCAGTAATACCATCAATCTTATGAGAAAGATCTTTAGTCACTGTTTGTACTGAAATAATTTCAGATGGTTCTGAATTGCCAAGGGGATTATTAGCAATCACTCTGAAACGATAACTTGTTTCTGGTGAAAGATTGTAAACATTAAGAACATTATTTTCTGTTCGATCGACTTCAACAAACTGCGTTTGTCCTCCTTGTGACACTTCTTGTTCTACAATATACCACATGGTTTTTGGATCTTTATGCCATGAAAGTCTTACGCCACCTTGAGTTGCTCTACTTGCTTTCACCTCAGTTGGAACAACTGCCTTATCTTCATAATCAATGGTTTGACGAATTGGCATTGCTGAAACCCTTTGAGTTCTTAAATTATTGGCTACTAAAACGGTATCAAGAGTACTTTCATCTAGGTAAACATCTTTCAAAGCTTCCAAGGTAATGTAGGCTATTTCTCCTGAACCTGACATTGCTTCTTTTTGACCAAAGTTTACAAAACTGAACACAACATCCGTTTTTTCATCACGCGCACGAACACGAGAGAAGTTTTCTGATTGCTTGATAAAGTCAGTTGGTGTCACTGAATTGCTTACTAAACGATATTTTGTATTATCAAATTGGAAAATAGAAGTTAGGGCATTAGTATTGTCCAAATTATCAGCAATCAATCTCACCTTAACTTGTTCACCAGCACCCACTTCCAACTTATCAGCTTCTAGGAAGATGCGACCAGAAGGTGCTTGAGTGGCTGGTGTTTGAACACCACCCTCTAGTTGAACAGCAATGACACTGATATCTTGAGCATCAATCAGACCGTTGTTGTTAACATCGACATGTTTGATGTAATCAAAATCACTATCCACAGTTCTAAGACCAGTATAGTTTAAGAAGGATGTCTTATCATCTTCAGAGATTTTACCATCGCGGTTAATATCTCCAACGATTTCCATTCTTGTTCCTGGTTTTTTGAAGATTAAGATTTCTTCACCAGAGACGAAATTGTTATAGCCTGCTGCAATATTAGCACGAACGTAACGAGCTTTTGGAGCTGTGAAGCGATATGTTTTTACTTGACTATTTCTAGCCCAGTTAGTGTAAAATTCATCTCTTGTCCAGTTTTTACCATCTTCACTCGTTTCAAAGAAAATTCTAGTAATAATACCGTTAGAACCACCGTCTGTTCTTGGATGATATTCCAAATAATCGACTTGATAAACACCACCAAGGTCCATGGTAATGGTTGCTGGGAAGGTTACTCGTTGATTCCATTGACTATGGAATTGGTCACCTAGTTGTTTGTTAAACAATTTTTCAAGACCTTGACCTGGTTGTGCTGTCATACTTGATGTGGCACTAATGCCTTCAATAGCATTCATCAATGGATCTTCACTGGTTTTTGCAGTAACGACAGCTGACCAATCAGAAACACCTTTCGCATTAACCGCTCTGACAGAAAACTCGTGTGAGCTACCATAGTTTAAATCTTCAAACAAGAAAGAGTTGCCTTTAATACCTGTGTAGATAACACCATCTCTCTTAATATCATAAGTATCAGCATCATCTACTGGTTGCCAAACAACTGTGATAGAAGTCGCAGAAATAAGTTCTTCTGGTGTTTCCACTTGAGTGGGAACAGTTGGTTCAGCTAAATCTTCGGGAACTTCTTTATCTGCAGCTTTATTAATGAAACCATTAACTGTTACCACCATTTTAGATGTTGATACATCTATTGCTGCCAATTTAATCTTCACAAGGCTATTTTGAGCCACGCGTAATCCTTGAACCTCTGTGCTCTTAGGATTATAAGTTTCCATGATGGGATGTTCATGGTAGAAGAAGACATTAGTGCCATTTTGATAGGCTTCTAAACTATTAACACGCGTTAGAGTAACTGCTTCACCATTGATGGTTGCTGTCACACTGTCAACATCTTCAGAAACATTGACATGAAGTTCAGTGGTTTTGTTTTTGTTGAATCCTTCAAAACTACCTTCGGTTGCATTGATGGTTAAAACAGCTGTCCCTTTTTCGTTAGAATCGCCAGCATGACTTTCAATGAGTGTTTTTGCAACTTTACCTGATTTGTAATCAACAGTCAAACCATCATCTTCAACTAAAGTGAAGTTAGAATCCTTATGAGGGTAGAAAGTAATGAGGCGATTAGTACGATCAATCTCAGTTGGATTGTTATTAGGATTTGTCATCGGGATAATAGCCCCGTTTTTAACAAACACAGGAATTTTCCAAAGTGGTGCTTCAAAGCCATTTAAGACCTGACCACCTTGATATTTTTCACCCGTATAAAAATCAATCCACTCTATAGAAGCATCCGGCAAGAAGATATTGTTACGAATATCATCACCATTTTCTTGCATGGCAGTATCTTGATAAATCGGCGCCACTAACAAGTTATCACCATACATATATTGATATTGAACAGATTTAGAATAATTGATAGCCTCATCTGGGAAATCAATCAGTATAGCTCTTACAA
This sequence comes from Streptococcus zalophi, assembly GCF_016481285.1. Taxonomy (GTDB): domain Bacteria; phylum Bacillota; class Bacilli; order Lactobacillales; family Streptococcaceae; genus Streptococcus; species Streptococcus zalophi. The sequence goes on along the minus strand of NZ_JAENBP010000005.1, from coordinate 126,597 downwards.
TTGGTTTTCCTTCAGTGCTTGCTTGATGACCAATTGAATAAGCATAAGGCACTAAAGTAGATTTGCGTTTTAATGAAATTCTGTTTAAGTCTGTTGTCTTATCATCAAATGAGAATGGTGTCTTAGGTTTTGCTCCCCAACCATCCATATTCATCATAATTGAAGTGAATGTCTTCCATTGGTATTCTCTAGCATTAATGATTGGATTAGCACCACCAAAGATACCATCCATATCTGACCCCATGTTAGGATTTCCAGATAGACCTAATCCGATATAAGTTGGGATGTGGAAACGTATATACTCCCATTCTCCTCCTGTTTGGTCACCACTCCAGATGGCTGCACTACGTTGGGTTCCTCCCCAACCATCAAGTGAGATGATAAATGGTCTTGCATGCTCTTCACTCTTTTCAGTGATGAGCTTTGCACCCTTATCCACACCATTTAAACCAAAGGAATAACCAGGACCAACCCAAGCCACATCGGTTTTAATGACACGAATACCAGCTTCGCCTACTTCTTTATCAATATCTCTGTGAAGAACAACTTCTTTGCTAGGATCTGTATCATACAAGTCAGATTGCGTCCACAATCCTACCTTAACACCATTTTCTTTGGCGTAATCAACGAATGATTTCAAGTTTTGGATATTACCATCTAGACTATCGGTTTGACCATAACCTGCACCGTAACCATCATTTGGTAAGAACCATGATAATGGCATATCCATAGCTTTATAACGGTCAATCACTGCACGAGCTGAGAATTTGTAGCTATCACCTTCACCATTTAAAGTTTCTTTGATGGCATTTGGACGATCAGCTTCAGGCAATTGGTTGGGTTGATATTCTTTGTAATACTTGCCATCCAATAAGATAGCACCTCTGGTATTACTTGGCACTTCTACCCAATAATCTCTGTTGTAGGCATTCAAATGACCTAGATAAAGGGCATACTCTGGTAGAACAGCAGGTGATCCAGTTAATTCATAGTAATCTTTTAAAAGATTAGCAGGCGTATTGTTAACAAAGAAATAAGCATCAAAACGATCTTCATCGTGAGTTGTTGTCATACTTACTGGGTCTTCTGTTCCAAAATCATATTGTCCTCGCTTAAAGGTATTTCTTAAGACCCCGTAACCTTTTGTAGACCAGTAAAATGGACTTGGTGATGCCACACCACCATCAACCCAGTTGTTTTCATTAACAATGTTAATCTTATTCCCTTTATGAGTGAAACGACCATTTTGCATCCCACCACCAAAGAAGTATTCATTGTCATCTTGAGAGAGTGTTTGTGTTGTCTTATTAGCAGTGATTTGAACTGGAAGAACCTCTTTTGTGATGAGGTTGTTTGATACCTTATCAAAAACAGATAATCTAGCAGTCTGTTTGTCAAAAACTAATTGGACTTTATCCGTTGTAATTTTGTAGCTAGTTTCATCTTCAGACATACTACCTAATGCACTGTTAGTATCACGATAATCCTCTAATGTCTTAATCGCAATTTTTGCTGGTCTATCTTCTCTACTTGGTACTGGATCTTCTACAAATTCTCCTGTTTTATCAATATAGTATCTAAAGACATGGTCATTATATAGGCTAACTCTAGCTTTCTCACCAGTGTTATAAACAATATTAGCAACACCATTTTCAAAGGTTAATGAATCAATAGCACCAACTGCATTGGCTGGTTTTTCAAAAACTTCAGGCGCTTCACTTTCACCTTCTGTATTATCTTCAAGTGCCGTTGCCATTAGAGGTGTCGTTTCTACTGGCTCAGGAGTTGTCTCTGCTGAATTAACTGTTACCACTTCTGGTGTTTCAGTTGTTTCATGAACAGTTTCATCAAGGACAACTGCGTCATTTGTAGCATTCGTTAATTCACTACTATCAGCTACTGTATTAGTTTCATCTTGAACTAATGGTGAGACATCATTAGTAGCTGTTTCTGTAGTCCTTGTTGTTTCTGTTTGATCAGCCAAAACAGGGCTAACACCAAAAAGTGATGCTCCTATAGCAACAGAAGCAACACCTACAGACAAACGTCTGATTGAAAATTTTAATCTTTTATAGTAAGAAAAATTTTTCATATCATATCTCCCTTTATATATTTTTTAGAAAACGTTTACAGGGCATATTTTAACACAACAACAAACATTTGTACACAAAAAGAAACGCCCTATTTCACAAATTATTTCGAATTCGTATTTTCATAAATGAAATGTAAAATAACTATTTCAAAAAGTAATTTACTTATCTCAATCCAATTGAGTGTTTCATTTTAGAACAAAAAGAGAGAAACTACGATTTACAAAGTCACAATAAAATGATATTGTTTTTTTGAATAGAAAATTGATTTCTTAAACAGTGTTCTCTTCTATTTATTTTTTGAATAAATATGATTAAAAAGTTTTTTAGATGACTTAATTTTGGAGGAAAACATGACTATCATTACTATTGCTAAAAAATATGCTATTTATGGTATTGTGGCATTGATTTATTATCTGTCACCACTATTACTGATACAAGATACTGGTAGTGCTATCTTCATATTATTAATCATATTGCCACTATTTGTTTTTATTGTTTCCGAAATATATACAGTAAAAAACGGTTTTAAATGGTATTTTCCAATAGTGGTCGGTTTACTGTGGATACCAAATATCTTTTTATTAAATGATTCAGCAGCTTTTTATATTGTTTTTTATGGCATCATAAGCCTTATTGGGCAAATTATTGGTATTGTAATAAAGATATTTAAGTGATCCTACTATATAATCATATAGTGAACATATATTGGTTAGCTATTTTTAAAACTGTTCCTCAAATAGAATGATTACGACAAAAAATTAGAATTGAAAAAACTAAACTCTTAATCCTGTCTTACTATTTTAATTTTGAATAAATATGATATAATAAGTTTAGTTTAAAATTATTTTATGAGGAGAAAAAAATGAAATCAATGACAAAAATCCGACAAGCCATTCGTACTAGTACAATCACAATTATAGCTATTAATATTTTTTCAATTGTTCTGTCCCTTTTTTCTATTTGGAGTATCTATTTCTCTTTAAATAATATTGATCAAATTGCTGCCAACGATCCTGTTTTGGCTGATACCATTAAAAAAAGTGCCACACCTCTCTTTTTTGTTCAAATAATAGTAGGTCTTATTATCTTAATTGTTATTTCTTTCCTTTGCTTTCAAAATCTCAAATATTTGAAACAAGAAAAAATGGTCAAAAAACTGCCATACTACATTGGAATTGGTTTTTACCTTTTCAATATTGCTACTTCTTTATTTTATATGATAACAGCTGGACAACTGTCAATATTTAGTCTTGCTATTCAAATTATTTTAATATCTCTCTATTCCTTTACTCTTTATAAAACTAGTGAACTAGAAGATAATAAGAAAGAAGAAACATTGAACATTTAATCACATTAAATTAGCGTAGCCGTTGGGCTACGCTTTTGTATTATATCTCTTAATTATTAAAAAATAACTGTGTTCTCACAGATCAAGTAAGATATCATGACTAATGTCTTCAAAGCCACTAACTGTCACACCCAATAGCCGAACACCTGTTTTATTTTCAGGAAGACTTTCAAATAATTGATAAACTTCTTGTTCAATAATATCTTTGTCTTGCGTAGCTTCTTCTAAGCTACGTCTTTTTGTTTTTGTTTCAAAATCAGAATAACGAATTTTTAAAATGATAGTTTTCCCATATCTGTTCATTTCTTCTAAGATCTTAACCACTCTTACCACTAATTTTGTTAATTCTGCTTGAATATCTTCTTCAGTGTATAAGCGTTTGGCATAGGTTTTTTCTTTCCCAATGGATTTTCTAATTCTGTCAGTTCGTACCGGACTATTACTAATACCCCTTGCCTTGCGAAAAAGCTCATAACCGAAGCGACCAAAAGTGTCAATGAGCTCCTGTTCTGAGTAGGCTAGGAGATCTGACCCTTTTTTGATGCCCATTTTTTGTAATTGTTCAACGGATTTTACACCAACACCATGAAATTTTTCAATCGGTAAATCAGCTAAAAAAGCTATCGCATCCTCTGGTAAAATGACGGTTAAACCTTTTGGTTTTTGGTAGTCACTAGCTAGTTTAGCTAAAAATTTATTGTAGGAGACACCTGCCGAACAAGTAAGCTTTAACTCTTTCCAAATATCATATTGAATGAGTTTAGCGATTTTAATGGCAGAAGAGATGCCGAGTTTATTTTCGGTCACATCAAGATAAGCTTCATCAATACTGACAGGTTCAAAAATAGCTGTGTAACGTTTGAAAATACTTCTAATCTGTTTAGCAACTGCCCGATATTTCTCATGATTTCCTGAAATAAAAATAGCTGTTGGGCATAACTCATAAGCCTCTTTTGAACTCATTGCCGAATGAATACCATATTTTCTTGCTTCATAATTTGCTGTTGCCACAACTCCTCTACCACCTGTTTGTCTAGGGTCACTCCCAATCACAACTGGTTTTCCTTTTAATCTTGGATTGTCTCTTTCTTCAACAGACGCAAAAAAGGCATCCATATCGATATGGATAATTTTTCGTGATAAATCATTAACCAAGGGATAAATTAACATGGCAAACCTCCAAGACTATTATACCGCTTATTTCATTTTCTGAAAACAATCAAAATTATAATACAGTTTATCTGTTTTATACAACTGTATTATAAAAGAAATCCCTTTATTAACCCATTTTCTCTTGTTGGTAGCGATTACTATGTGATAAAATGAAGATGTAAAATATAACAGATTAGCTATCTATAAAATAAGGAGAATTCTTATGGCAACTGTAAAAACAAATACTGACATTTTTGAAAAAGCTTGGGAAGGCTTTAAAGGCACTGATTGGAAAGAAAAAGCAAGTGTGTCTCGTTTCGTCCAAGCTAACTACACCCCTTATGACGGTGATGAAAGCTTCTTAGCTGGTCCAACTGAACGTTCTCTTCATATCAAAAAAATTGTTGAAGAAACAAAAGCACACTATGAAGCAACTCGTTTCCCATACGATAACCGTCCAACGTCTATTGCTGATATTCCAGCAGGATTTATCGACAAAGAAAATGAACTCATTTTTGGTATTCAAAATGATGAGTTGTTTAAATTGAACTTCATGCCAAAAGGTGGTATCCGCATGGCTGAAACCACTCTTAAAGAAAATGGTTATGAACCAGATCCAGCAGTACATGAAATTTATACAAAACATGTAACAACAGTTAATGACGGTATTTTCCGTGCTTACACTTCAAATATCCGTCGTGCTCGTCACGCGCATACTGTTACTGGTTTACCAGATGCTTATTCTCGTGGCCGTATCATTGGTGTTTATGCACGTCTTGCCCTTTACGGTGCTGACTTCTTGATGCAAGAAAAAGTTAACGATTGGAATGCTATCACTGAAATTGATGAAGAAACTATCCGTCTTCGCGAAGAAATCAACCTTCAATACCAAGCACTTGGTGATGTTGTTAAACTTGGTGATCTTTACGGTGTTGATGTTCGTCGTCCAGCAATGAACGTTAAAGAAGCTATCCAATGGGTAAACATTGCCTTCATGGCAGTTTGTCGTGTTATCAATGGTGCTGCAACTTCTCTTGGTCGTGTGCCAATCGTTCTTGATGTCTTCGCAGAACGTGACCTTGCTCGTGGTACATTTACTGAATCAGAAATCCAAGAATTTGTTGATGATTTCGTTATGAAACTTCGTACCGTTAAATTTGCACGTACTAAAGCTTATGACCAATTATATTCAGGAGACCCAACTTTCATTACAACATCAATGGCTGGTATGGGTAACGATGGTCGTCACCGTGTGACTAAGATGGACTACCGTTTCTTAAACACTCTTGATAATATTGGTAACTCTCCAGAACCTAACTTGACAGTTCTTTGGACTGATAAATTACCTTATGCATTCCGTCGCTACTGTATGAGCATGAGCCACAAACACTCTTCTATCCAATACGAAGGTGTAACAACAATGGCTAAAGACGGTTATGGTGAAATGTCATGTATCTCTTGTTGTGTGTCACCACTTGACCCTGAAAATGAAGAAAAACGTCACAACATCCAATACTTTGGTGCTCGTGTAAACGTCCTTAAAGCTCTTCTTACAGGTCTTAATGGTGGTTATGACGATGTTCATAAAGACTATAAAGTCTTTGATATCGATCCAGTCACATCAGATGTCCTTGACTTTGATGAAGTAAAAGCTAACTTTGAAAAATCACTTGACTGGTTGACAGACACTTATGTAGATGCTCTTAACATCATTCACTACATGACTGATAAATACAACTACGAAGCTGTGCAAATGGCCTTCTTACCATCACACCAACGTGCTAACATGGGATTTGGTATCTGTGGTTTTGCAAACACAGTTGATACACTTTCAGCGATCAAATACGCTACTGTTAAACCAATCCGTGACGAAGATGGCTACATCTACGACTATGAAACAATTGGTGAATTCCCTCGTTGGGGTGAAGATGACCCTCGTTCAAATGAGCTTGCTGAATGGTTGATTGAAGCTTATACTACTCGTTTAAGAAGCCACAAACTTTACAAGGATGCTGAAGCAACTGTGTCACTTCTTACAATCACTTCAAACGTTGCTTACTCTAAACAAACTGGTAACTCTCCAGTTCACAAAGGTGTGTACTTAAACGAAGATGGTTCAGTAAACCTTTCTAAACTTGAATTCTTCTCACCAGGTGCTAACCCATCAAACAAAGCTAAAGGTGGTTGGTTACAAAACCTTAACTCACTTGCAAGCCTTGACTTTAGTTATGCTGCTGATGGTATCTCACTTACAACACAAGTATCACCTCGTGCACTTGGTAAAACTTATGATGAACAAGTTGAAAACCTTGTTACAGTACTCGATGGTTACTTTGAAAATGGTGGTCAACACGTTAACTTAAACGTAATGGACCTTAACGATGTTTATGAAAAAATTATGGCTGGTGAAGATGTTATCGTTCGTATCTCAGGATACTGTGTTAACACTAAATACCTTACACCAGAACAAAAAACAGAATTAACACAACGTGTCTTCCATGAAGTCCTTTCAATGGATGATGCCTTACAAGGTTAAGCCTTACTCCTAAAACAACTTTGTCAGTCTTGACAAAGTTGTTTTTTTCGTTACAATGACACTATGGAAATAAAATATACTTTACAAACAAACAATACCATTTATCAAGATGCTCTAAGGATTCGAAAGGAAGTTTTTGTCAAAGAACAAGGAGTCTCAGAAACGATTGAAATAGATGATAAAGAAGACAAATGTCTCCACTTTGTCCTTTATAATGATGATCAAAAAGCTGTTGCTACAGCTCGTTTATTCCCCGTCAATACTCAACAAGTCATTTTACAAAGAATGGCTGTTCTAAAAACATTTAGAGGACAACATTTGGGGCAAACTCTCTTGAAACAGATGCTTGAAACAGCTAGTAAACAACACTATCAAGAGATGATTTTGCATGCCCAGTTAACAGCCAAGGCATTTTACCAAAAATTAGGTTTCACAGCTTATGGTGAGATTTTTGAGGAAGCCGGTATTAAGCACATCTCGATGAAAAAAAGCCTATCACTTTAACAAGTAATAGGTTTTTTAGTTGTGGTTCTTTTTAAGTCTTTTCACACTTAAGAGGCTAAAGCTAACCATTCCTCTAAAGTGAGGTTTGCAATCACATGTGGAACACCAGATTCATCCGGCTCAAAAATAATCGTTTGACCAGCATTTAAGTAGTAACCATAAGCTTTCTCAAACTTCCCTTGATGGGTGAAAAGAACAATATTTTCACCGGCTGGCGGTGGTGACACTGTCCAATTTCTTAAACCTTGTAGAGAACGTTCTAATTCATCATTATCACTAAAATTAAGTGAGCCTGTCAAATCACGATTCATCATCACCGGTTCACCCATGGCAGCAACAGCATGTTGGTAGACAAAATAATATTGACTAGACCATACAGAACTGATTGGTACATTTAGACTTTTATAAACATTCCCAAGTTGAGTCATATTATCAATACTGCTAGAAGAGATGCGTTGCCCATCATCAATAGAGCCAGGAATAGACTCATCACCACTACCACCAGAACCGGTATAGCGATGGATAATAACAAGGCCTCCATTAGCTAGACGTTCTTTTAAGTCTGTTGGCGTGGTTGGCTCAGGGTCTCCCAGTTCATTGGTTGTCGCTGTTATAAATTGGTTGTTTTCATAAGCTGTATTAAAAATTTGTGCGGCTGGGTCATTATTGACTTCTGGACGTTGATTTGGCTCTACATCTTTCATCACTTCACTAACCTCCTTAGTTTCTGTCATTTTTAGTTCTGAGGAATTGTTAGCATTTGCGCATGCCACTAAAAAAATCGCTAAGATTAATACCACAGGAATAAAGAGTTTTCGTTTTCTCATCATTTCTCCTCCTTGAATCATCAAACCGTTGCTTATTTAAAAGAACAACCGTTTTTATGATAGAGACAGTATAACAAATATCTTATGAGATAGAAAATATTCTGTTTTGGTGAGTGTATTAGAAAGCACCAGTAGCTTTTGCTACTGGCGTTAATTTTTTATTGTTTTTATCTTATCATCACAACGAATCACGACCAGCTAAGTATGATATCATCACATCTCTTAGTTCTCTTCTTTTAGCAATCCATAAAGGTCTATCATCATAAAGATAGGTTCTATTGGTCAAAAAAATGACTGCTTGTTGCGTATGACGATTAAACATCACAAATGGACCTGTGTAGCCAGTGTGATCTAACCAATGGCCATTCAAATTCCAAGCTAGGGAACGCCGTTTGTTAGAAAAAGCATAATCTTTGGTTAATTGACTGGCAAAATCATTCTTGAGGTAATGCATCATAAAAATTTCCAAATCGTTTAAGGTTGAAAATAATCCAGCAGACCCAGAATGAATGCCTAAAACACGTGCTTTAGGGTCATGAACAAGTCCTTTGGGAGCTGTTTGTGATGTTGGCACACTCTCGGTTTTAGGAGAAAAACCTGTCTTAGTCATTCCAAGAGGTTGAAATAATTTCTGAGAAAAGAGTTTATCCAAAGACTCTTGGTAATAATACTCAAGTAAAAAACCTAGAAGAAGAAAATTGATATCAGTGTATAAAAAATGCTTGTTGTCAGTCACCCTTATCTGATGAATGGCTTCTTTTAATGCTTCGGCTCCCAGATGATCTCGGTTTTTAATAAAAGGATCAATCCCAGAAGTATGCGTCATTAATTGTCTAATTGTGACGCTATCATTGTTGAAAAAAGGGTAATAAGTCTTAAAAGGTTCATCAAGCTTAAAAGTGCCATCATTGATGAGGTAAATCATTAAGGTCCCGACACCAACAACCTTTGAAACGCTCGCTAAATCATAAGAAAGATTCTCCTTGGTTAAAACACCCAGAGTCGTTTCTCCCAGATAGTATTCTTTCCAACCCTTATCGTAAATGGCTAAACTAGCCCCAAGATAAAGATTGTCACCTATTTGTTCCTTTATTTTTTCAATGATATTCTTGTAACTCATTCTTTTACAAACCAGATTTCAATATTACTATAATCAGAAACAACTAAAAGGTTTTGTTTCTTATCAAGAAAGACCGATAACCCATTTTGTTTCAAATGATTGCTCAAGGACAACAAATCATAATCTTTTGAGACACTAAATTCTAAAATTTCTATATCCCAGGCGATGTGAGGTTCAATCGCTAAATCTTTACCCTCATTTTGGACAAAACCAATGTTAAGAGGTAATTGATTTTCTAGAATATCTTGATAGAAGGTTTTTGCTTTCTCAACATCAAGAACATTTAAAATGATGTCTTCTACAGTATAATCAGCTAATCCTTTAAAAGATGCGTTTTGGTCTAATTGTGGTCGATCCACTAATTTTAGACTAGAGATATCCTCTTCAGCATGGATTAAAAAGAGATCATTTTCGGGTGAGACAATCTCAAAAGCATAGCCATTATCTCCCTTAAACACTCGTTTAGCATCAGCACCATTGGCTAAGAGTGACGCAATATCTTCTTTCTTTTTGGCTTTGATAATCATTTTATGTAATTTTTTGGGGCCATTAACGGCTCTTGTACGCATCGCTGGTGATTCTTCAATCGTAAAAATAGGTTTAGTTCGTTCTGAACTGCCAAAAAAAGCAAGAGCATTCTCTTCTGAGAGTAATCTTAAGCCTAGATTATCTTGATAAAATTTGATATTCTCATCACGGTTATTCACTCTTAAAACAGGGGTTTTAAATTCAATATGGTCAAATAATGACATGGTTCTCTCTTTCTTTTCAATTCTTTTTATTTTCTTTATTTTCATGTGTAAATGATATACTCTTACATTATCGTTATTTCGTTAAAATTGCAATCATTATGCCCTTTTGATTACAAAAAAGCATAGAAAAAGAGGTGTTAACCTCTTTTCTTGTTAGTTCATGTACAACCATTTAAAAGTCAAGACTGCTAAAATACCTGCTAAGATAGGGATAAGAACTGGTACCCAAGCATACCACCATTTTGAATCAGATTTAGCTTCTCCTAATATAGATTTTGGTAAGAAATGATGGACAATTCTTGGACCAAGATCACGGGCAGGGTTTAAAGCTGGACCAGTTGGTCCACCTAGGCTAACAACAAGTACTAAAACAAGAAAACCGACACCAACATGGGCAACTGATAAACTACCACTTAAAATGTGCGAAATCGAATCAAATGCTTCTTTGCTCGATATGGCACCACCATATTGGTCAACAATTTTTGAAATCGCTTCAGCTCCAAAATAGTTTTTAGTCAGAGCCAGAGCGCCAAAGAATAGGACGAAAGAACCAACAAATTCATTAGCCACACCATTAAATAGGGAGGCTTTCTGACTTTCTTTAGTGCCATCATCTAAGGCTGAGATAGTTGAAAATGAGCCTAAAATATGATTTGGATTTTCTGTCTTTCGAAAATAAGGATGATAAACTCCCACCACAATTAATTGACCAAACATGGCACCTAATAATTGCGCTACAATATATGGAAAAACATGTTCCCATGGGAATAATCCTGAGACTGCTAAACCAATAGTGAAAGCGGGATTGATATGGTTCCCAGAAACATTACCAAACATTAATGCAGGCATCATTACTCCTAAACCATATCCAAAAGCAATAACTAGCCAACCACTATTGTTTCCTTTAGTGCCTTTTAAATCAACATTTGCAACAGCACCATTTCCCAAAATCATTAAAAGAGCAGTTGCGATAAACTCCGTAAGGTATTTCACAGTCCATGTGACATCCATTTTATTTTTATTCCTTTCGCTGTTTAACTTTTTTAGACAAGTAACATTCTATCAAGTATAATAGAGAATGTAAAGATGTTATAATCATTTAAAACGTTTACATAAAAGGAGTCAAAAATAGTCTATGAAATATAATCAATACAGCTATATTAAACGAAATAAAGAACAGCAACTTGCTGAATTACAAGTGTTAGGGTTTGATTTATCAGACCATCAATCAAATAAAGAAAAGATGGCACATTTTATCAAAAAAACCTTATTACATTACTCTGACAAGGATTTTGCCCTAAGTCGTCTTATCGCTGACAAAGAAACTGATTTGTTAACCTTTTTGAAGGCTGACACACCTCTTACTGCTGAGATTTTCTATACCATTTCTTTGCAATTATTAGGTTTTATCCCAAACGTTGATTTTGATGATACGAAAACCTTTATTAAAACAATAGATTTCCCTATTACTTATAATGAAGAAAATGTGATTGACAACCTCTATCACCTCTTAAACACACGTGGTAAAAATGGGATGACGCTTATTGATCACTTGATTAGTCAAGGACTAATCAAATCAACCAATGACTATCTCTTTTTCAATGGAAAGAGTTTGCCAACGTTTGATACAACACAATTAATTCGTGAGATTGTTTATGTAGAAGCACCGGTTGATACCGACCAAGACGGGCAACTAGATTTGATTAAAACAACGATTATTCGCCCAAAAACAACTCATCTTTTACCAACAATAATGATGCAAAGCCCTTATCATCAAGGCATTAACGATCCTGCATCTAATAAAAAGTTATATAAGATGGAAGGTGACCTGAGTGTTAAAGACCCTCATAGCATTTCAGTAACAAATGAAGAAATTACTCTCAAAGAAACAACTCCTTCTCCCCTTGAAGAGGGAAATGCAGAGGAAAGCTTTAGTTTTACAAAAACCTACAGCCTTAATGATTATCTGCTTGCAAGAGGTTTTGCGAATATCTATGTTTCTGGTGTGGGGACTCTAGACTCAACGGGACTAATGACGAGTGGTGATTATCAGCAAATTGCATCCTTTAAAGCTGTTGTCAATTGGCTTAATGGCCGTGCTAACGCCTATACTAGTCATAGACGTGATAAACAAGTGAAAGCCTCTTGGGCAAATGGACTTGTTGCAACAACAGGGATTTCTTATCTAGGAACCCTCTCTACAGGTCTTGCCACAACAGGTGTGGATGGATTAAAAGTGATCATCGCTGAAGCTGGCATTTCTTCTTGGTATGACTATTACCGGGAAAATGGGTTGGTATGTAGCCCTGGAGGCTATCCTGGTGAAGACTTGGATGTCTTAACAGAATTAACCTACTCACGTAATCTAGTTGCCGGTGATTATCTAAAGAACAATGAACATTATCAAAAATTCCTCAAGGAACAATCACAAGCTTTAGATAGAGAAAGTGGCGATTACAATCAATTTTGGCATAATCGTAATTACGTCAACCATGCTGATAAAGTCACTGCTGAAGTGGTTTACACTCATGGACTCCAAGACTGGAATGTGAAACCACGCCATGTTTATAATATCCTAAACGCCTTACCTGAACAGGTCAAAAAACACGTCTTTCTTCATCACGGTGCCCATGTTTATATGAATAACTGGCAGTCCATTGACTTTAGAGAAAGCATGAATGCCCTTTTAAGCCAAAAATTATTAGGTCATGATAATGGCTATACGCTACCAAGTGTTATCTGGCAAAATAACCAAGAAGCACAAAGTTGGGAAACCCTTGAAACTTTTGGTTCAGAGAAAAAAGAAAGTATGCCATTGGGTGATAAAGAGGCTATCGTTCAAAATCACTATGATGACGACACTTTTAGACGATACAGCAAACAGTTTAGAAACTTTAAGTCTGACTTATTTGATAATAAAGCTAATGAAATTGTTGTTGATATTACGTTGGAGAAAGATCTTCACATCAATGGAGAAATCACTCTTAATTTGAAAGTGAAATCAAGTACTAACAAAGGACTCCTCTCTGCTCAAGTGTTGGACTTTGGTAAAGCTAAAAGACTTGGTGATAATCCAAGAATTATTGATGGCAAAAGTATTGATAATGGTATTGATTTTGCAAGAGACCACCTCATGGAATTACCTTTTGCTGAAAGTCCATACCGTGTCATTACTAAGGGAGTCCTTAACCTGCAAAACCGTACTAACCTGCTAACCGTTGAAAGTGTGACGCCAGAGGAGTGGATGACCTTTAGCTTTAAGTTACAACCAACCATCTATCGCCTTAAAAAAGGAGATAGCATCCGTGTTATTCTCTATACGACAGATTTTGAACATACCATTAGAGATAATAGTGATTATAGCTTGAGCGTTGATTTAGCAGAGTCTACAATGACAGTGCCGATTGTATAACCATTTATATCGGTATAATAACAATTACTTTATTCTAAACTAAAAAGAGACACCAGACGGTGTCTCTTTCTTCATTCTATTTAGATTTCTTTAATAACAAATATAACCAAATATAAAAAGCTATTATACTAATCAACAATAACGATAGAGGAAGCCATCTTTGCCAGAGTTCTCCTTGTAATATCCCTAAAAGATAGTATCTTTTAATCACGCCATTAGAAAAAAGAGCTAATGCAGGGAGAAAAAGCGGTCTAAAATAAGTTATTTTCCGTGCATACGACAGTAACAGTAGAAAAAAACATCCCATTATTAGCCAATCATATGGTTGAGAAATAGTAAGCACATATCCAATGTGACTTAAAATATTAAAGGAAAATGCTATTGCTAGTAAAAAAATAATGATAACACTAGTTGCCAAATAAGTTATTCTTTTACTAAACTGACTATACACACTGTTCTTTAATAAATAAAGGAGAAAAATAATAAAAAGAAAACCTAATAATCCCCAGATAAAGAAAGATAAAATATTAATGTCTAAGGAACCAGAATTAGAAAATTGATACAAAGAAAACGAACCAAGTCCCAAGAATTCTATGGTCACAATAAAAGCTAATGTTTTCCAAAATGGTTCAGGCTTTGTTTGTTTTATCAAATCATCTGCCATTGCTTTGGGATTTTTCCCAAAATAAGATTCAGCTGAAAGATTATTTTTTTCTGCGTCTAGCAAATCAAGAGACATATTATAAATTTGCTCTCTAACTTCCTTTTCATCTACAATTAAAGATGATAATATCATGTAGTATTGTAGATTAGAAAAGTATTCTCGATTTTTTTCTGTCATTTGGGCAATGATTTCTTCAGTTTTTTTGATATAGTTATCTGCTTTAGATGTCATATTTACTTCCTCCACTAAGTAGCATCACTTAATCTTGCTACTTTTATCGTCAATTCCTGCCATTGTTGCCAAAACTCTTTTAAGTATGCTTCACCTTTGGGTGTCAACGAAAAATATTTGCGATCCGGTCCATCATCAGATATCCTTAGCCGACTCTTAATCAATTCTTTTTTTTCTAATTTTTGTAGCAAGGGATAAACAGTACCACCAGTCATTGATTCAAAACCTGATTTTCTCAGATTTTGAATCAATTCATAGCCATAACTTTCCTTTTTTGAGATGATTTGAAGAACACAACCATCCAAAACACCCTTTAATAACTGTGTTTCTTTCACAATCTTCCTCCTCTACTATGTTTTACCTACTAGTTAATTAGAGTATAGCACTTTTTGACTAGTATGTAAAGCATAGTAGTGTTCAATATTTTAAAAATTTATTGTTTAAGTGATTTCTAACTTCATTCAAAAATGATATGAGTTTAGTTTTTTTCTTTGTAATGATAAATAAATAGCCATAATTGACCAGAGTGGTCAAAAATGTTATTCTATAATTGACCAGCTTGGTCAATTTTGAAGGAGGAAGCTCTATGACTACAATTTTTGAACAGATAGATAAAGAAAAAAGAAAGCGTATTGCCAATGCTGCCTTTGAAGAATTTGCTAAAAATGGCTATGACAATGCTTCGACAAATCAAGTGGTCAAGCACGCTAACATTTCCAAAGGTATTCTCTTTCACTATTTTGGTAATAAAAAAGGCCTTTATGATCAATTAGTAGATTATAGTATTGTTCTGATTAAAGAGCATGTCAGTGATCATATTGATTGGAAAGAACGTGATTTTTTCAACCGTATCCAACAAATCATGCTATTAAAAGTTCAATTAGTAGAGGATTATCCCTATATCTATGAATTCCAAAAAAGAATTTTTCTAGGAAAAACACAAAAAGATATGTTAAAAATAGCTGGTGAAGAGGCTACTCTCCTTGCCCAGCGTATTTATAGTGACAATATTGATTTTTCACTTTTTAAAAAAGATATTAATCTTGCAACAGGAATGGAAATTATTAATTGGACCTTTGAGGGCTTAAGTTCAAAACTTTGGAAGACCACACTAAATCAAAAAATAGATTTACAAGAAGCCTTGAGAGAAAGTGAGCGATACATTGCCCTTTTAAAAAATCTATTTTATCACTCAGAAATGGAGAATGACGCATGATTACTGTTAAAAATTTATCACACTCTTACACAAACGATGACCAATTAGCCGTTAAAAATATTAGTTTTGATGTTAAAAAAGGTGAAATTTTTGGCTTTTTAGGCCCTTCTGGAGCTGGAAAATCAACCACACAAAACATTTTAACAGGTCTCTTAGAGCTACAAACTGGTGACGTTATTGTTAATGGTTATGATTTAAAACAATCTCATCAAGAGCGCTTCAATAAAATTGGTGTATCCTTTGAACAATCCAATGTCTATAGTAAACTCACTGCTTTAGAAAACCTCAAATACTATGCTAGTCTCTTTGATGTGCCAACAAGAGATCCTTTTGACTTATTAAAACTAGTTGGGCTAGAAGACCATAAAAATCAACGAGCAGGCACCTTCTCAAAAGGAATGAAGCATCGTTTGACTTTTGCCAGATCCTTGATTAATAGTCCCGAATTGTGGTTTTTAGATGAACCAACAACAGGGCTAGACCCAGCTATTGCAGCGACTATTAAAAACATTATTTTAAAGGAAAAAGAAAAAGGAACCACTTGTTTTTTAACTACCCATAACATGACCATTGCCGATGAGTTGTGTGATCGTGTTGCCTTTATCATTGATGGTGAAATCAAATTAATTGACACACCAGAAAATCTCAAACAAGCATTTGGTCAAAAGAGTGTTGTTGTCGAATACCATAAAAACGGTGAACTTATCAAAGAAACCTTGAAAACAACTGATCAAAAAGAAAAAGAGAGATTGGCCAATATCATTTCATCCTATGAGGTTAAAACCCTTCACTCAAAAGAAGCAACCCTTGAGGAAATCTTTATCCAAGTAACAGGAAAGGGGTTGAATTGATATGAGACTATTTCATACCTTTATAAAGGAGATGAAGCTTGCAGCGAGGGGGTTTTACTTTTATATTGAAATTATTGTAGCCGTGATTGCCCTCATTGTTTTAATGACTTTAGTAAAAGAACAGCCCTCAACAACCACTAATGAATTCATTTTCTTGGATGTCAATATGTCTCAGATTTTTGACAATTTTAACAAGAATACTCAGGAAGAAAAAAGTCACTTATTTAATGCTATCGACATAAGTCTTAAGCCAGTTGATGACTCAGAAATGGTGCTAAAACCAAATGAATTTACCTTGATTGATGATAAAACAGGCTCTGAACAGCACTACTCTTTTTCGGATGAGAAAAAAGTAACAGCTAAAACATTTGAAAAATACAACCCAAAAACAAAGGCAAGCTATGGCTTTATTTATCTCATTGATAATAAAGATGATTTCATCCGTTTAATACAAGAAAAAGGCAATATGGGCTTAATCCTATCACTAGATGATTCAGGAAAGCCACAATTTCAGTATTTTCTTCAAGGCTATGAGCCCACACAATTAAAAGACTTGCTTTATCTACTACACTCAGGTGAAAGTCAAGTTATGCCATCATCTCAAACAACTAACAAGATGAAACGTTTGGAGACAGGAGAAACACTCAATCAAAGAGAATTAATGTTACCACCACTTGTGACCATTTTAGGCTCTCTAATGGGATTTTTCGTCATGGTTTCTTATATTTTTTTAGATAAAGAACAAGGTGCCATCAAGGCTTTTGCTGTATCTCCTGGTTCAATGAAAACCTATCTTTTCACAAAAATCATGGTTGCAATGACAAGTACCCTCATCTCAACAAGTATTATTGTAATTCCAATAATGAAAGCAAGACCAGATTATCTTCTCTTTTATCCTTTACTCATCGCAAGTTCTTTTGCCTTTTGTAGCTTAGGATTATTAGTGGCCAGTTTTTTCAATCACTTGAACAAAGCTTTTTCAGTGCTTTATCTCATTATGCTAATACTGATGTTGCCGATTTTATCTTATTACATCACCACATTTAACCCAACTTGGTTAAGAATGCTTCCTACTTATTTCCTTTTACAAGGGTTTAAAGACATTTTGTCAGGGACATCAGATATCAGTTTTACTGCATTATCAATTGGTCTTTCGATTCTTTCTGGAATGGTGCTACTCATCCTTTCAGACATCAGATTTAAAAAGACATTGACTGTTTAGAAAGGAGATATCCTATGCTACGCAAAATACTAACGATTTTCTTAAAAGATGCTAAGATTGCCAGACGTGATGCCATCCTTTCTTACTTGTTGCTTGTTCCAATCATACTAGCTATTGGAATCTTGTTGCTCCTTCCTCAACTGGGTGAAAACAGTTTTTCCATTAAAACAGCCATGTTAAAGACTGAATCCAAAACATATATCGATTACATGACAAAGTATACACAAGTCGAACTTTTTGATAATAAAGAAGAATTAGAGGACCGTCTTTTAAAACCGGATGATAGCATTGGTCTCATCTCAAAAAACAATGACTATGAGATGATTGTAGAAGGTAACGAATCCTCACAAACGATTCTTCTGGCTCAATTTCTAAACCAAAAATTCAAAGAAGGCGCAAATCCTGAAACAAGTAGTGCTGTCATTGTTACATTTAAGACGAGTGTTAATCCACTAAAAACAAAACTGACTAATATGCTTATTCTTCTAGTGATTATGTCATCTGGTATGATGATTGCCCTAGGACTTGTTGAGGAAAAATCAGATAATACCATTAGTGCCATGACGGTTTCTCCCGTATCTCAAGGAGCTTTTATCCTTGGCAAAAGTCTCTTTGGTGGCTGTTCTGCCTTGTTTGGTATTATCATCTCACTCCTTATCCTAGGTTATACTGATATCAACTGGTTTATGCTTCTTAGTATTGGTTTCATGAGTTTTGTCCTTAGCGCTTTAGTTGGATTTTTACAAGGGACTAATTCCACAGATATTATCGAAGTAGCAAGTAGCATGAAACTAATGATGTTACCAATTGTGGCTGCTGTGGCTGGTTATGAGCTCTTGGCTGATAACTGGCAATGGACCATGTACTGGAATCCTTTTTACTGGATTTATAAGGCAAATGACCTTATTTTATCAAAAGAAGCTATCTGGAATGAAATGTTCTTTTACATGTTAATTGTTTTTGCCATCTCGATGACTGTTTATCTCATTTCTATTCCAATGATTAGAAAAAAACTTCGTAAGGCCTAGTTTTTTAGGAATATGGTATAATGTCCATAACAA
The DNA here is from genome assembly GCF_016481285.1 of Streptococcus zalophi. Classification (GTDB taxonomy): domain Bacteria; phylum Bacillota; class Bacilli; order Lactobacillales; family Streptococcaceae; genus Streptococcus; species Streptococcus zalophi. Next base: position 107,608 of record NZ_JAENBP010000005.1, on the reverse strand, counting down.
TAGGTTGATTTTTTAGGAGGGTAATTAAGAATGAAACTAGCAGAAGCATTAATTCTTAGATCAGATTTACAAAAAAGACTGGAACAAATTAAAAATAGATTAAATCAAAATATTTTAATCCAAGAGGGTGATGCCCCTAGTGAAAATCCTGAAAAATTATTGAAGGAATATACCAGTCTCCAAAATGAATTGACAGAAATTATCAAAGCTATTAATAAAACAAATTATCACACTAAATTTGATGATAAAAAGACGTTATCAGATGCTCTTGTCAAAAGAGATGCTCTTTTAGCCAAGAGAAATATGCTTAGTGAGGTTGCTGATGTTGCTAGTCAAAAACAAGCTAGGTATTCAAGAAGTGAAATTAAATATGTCAGCACTGTTGATGTCAAAAAATTACAAAAAGAAATAGACAGTCTCTCAAAAGCCTTTAGAGAATTAGATACTGCTATTCAAGGTATGAATTGGCAGATTGATCTTCTTTAATACGAGACGGTAGCTTCTGATATAAAGGTGAGTATAACTTTGTTTAGGCAGACTTTGGGGCAAGGTCCGTGGTTCGAATCCACTTTTTACAACTGATGCCCAGAACTGTTACCACTGAACAAATCACAACTAATTGTCACTACCACATACTAATTTATATCCGTTGCGAGGGTGGGTACGGGGAATTAAATAACAGTTACAAAACCATCACAAAAAGCTTCTATCAAAAAGATAGAAGCTTTTTTAGTTGTCTTAGAATGACTATTAATACTCAAAATTAGCTAATTCATCACTAATAGGTGTCGGATTAGTTGTTTCATCGATATTAGAAGCCAATAAATCATCTAAATCATTGACATTTGATTTTTTATCCTCTTTAGGTGACGATGGCTCAGCTGTCACTTCCTCACTTGTTGGTGGGAATGGATCAAAATCTGGTCCAAATGGGTCGTCTGAGTCGTCAAATCCTGGTGGGAACGGGTCAAAGTCTGGTCCAAATGGTCCAGCCAAATCATCAGATTCTGGTGCAAATGGATCATAGTCTGGTCCAAATGGGTCGTCCAAATCATCATTTTTGGGTAATTCTTCACGTTTGGTGAAAGAAATGGTGTATGTTGTATCCTCTTCAACCGGTTTATTAAAGTTAGCGATGATATGTGACATATCCCCCGCAACATAACCCTCTTTTGCTTGAGTAGCTGGTGGGAAAATGCTAGCTTGACTAAGTGATGTTCCTTTTCTAATCAAGTAAACAACAGCTCTCCCACGTCCAACTGGGCTAATCAATTCACCATTTTCATCTGCTTGGAAAGCAACAGCGGCATATTTTTCAGGATTATGCCAATAATAATTAGGATGTCTTTGTGGGTCATTTTTGTCTGTTGGATTATCTGGATTTTGAGCAAGATATGGACCAATTTTTAGACTGGTTGTCCCAAAAGCAGCTAAATTAATCGCAGCATTGACAGGCGAATTTTCATCTATTTCTGAAACAGAAACATTACGCCACTCAATAAACTCAAACCCTTCATTAGGAACAGGGGTTGGTATTTTCATCCCTTTTTCCTTAGCTTCTGCCCAAGTAAGATTGCGATTAACGAGATAGATGAAGCCTCCTTGAATATTGCCGTCTAATTCTAATCGACCATTAGTGATAGTGGTGTATCTGATGGCAGTGAAATCTGATAAATCGATATCTGTTGTGTCATCAAATGGGCCATAAACATCTTTTGTAGGTGCTTTTCTGATTTTATCAAATGACGCTATAAAATGTTGACTTTCTCTAGGCATTTTACCTGACGTTGGCATTTCTTCTCGCCATCCTTTAAACAGACTTTTTTCTTTAGCCATGGTTTCTGGCATTGAGATCTCTAACTCAGACCAATCCAAATCCTTACGAACAAGATAGTAAATACGATTGACAAGGCCATCATTTCCTTTTAAATCACCAAATTCATTTTCACTACTAAATTCAAGCAGAATGAAATTTTTAATGTTTTGAACATCATCTACTTTAAAGTAGTCTTTGACATCTGCTTTTGACATTCTTGTTTGATGAACATCTGGGTAAAATGGTCCATAAACCGTTCCTGTTTCAATCTCTAGATTAGTTGTTTCGGTTGTTTCATCACGTTCTGGATCATCTGGAAGACTAGGATCAATTTTATAGATATGCGCATGGTCACCATGTCTAATCGACATATAATTGCCTTTTATAGTAATATCCTCACGTCTCACTTGATAGCGCTCCATGAACTCTTTAATAAGTCTTTCTTTTCGCTCCTCAAGTGTTTCACCATCAATGGTTTCTTCAAGAGTTTCCTCAATATCTTCTTCTGGTGTTTTAAACGGTTGTGTGATGTCGATGTCTTTTAACATTATCACATGACTATGATCTTCGTGAGGGTATTCAAAACCAATCTCCCCCTCAGTTGTTTCAATCAATTTAATCAAGGAAGGATCAATGCCCAAACCAGCTGCTAAATAACTAATTTCCTTTTGATAGGTAGGTTTTTCCTCTGGTGTCGGTGTTTTTTCTTCGTTAGAAGAATCTGGTAGTTCTGGCAATTGTCCTTCTTTAGAAGGTGCAGGCTCTTTTGGTATTGGTGTTTTCTTTTCTGTAGAAGGTGCAGGTTGTTTGACTTGAGGTTTTTGATACTCTTCAACAAGATAAGCCCATCGACTCTTTTTCAAATCATTAAAACTGAGCGAATGAAAATGACCATTATGACCCACTAAAATGCCTGTAGCTGTACTGCCAGCAATATTTTGACCAGTAAATAAGAAACCATCACTCGTTGGGTAATCAAGCCCAGGAATACCATTTTGCGTTTGAATAGTTGGCGGGGCTATTGGTAATGGCTGCGTTCTAATCAATTGATTTGTTTGTTCTTTTTGCGTATTGGATAATTGAGATTTAAAAATATAATGATAATGATCACCATGTCGAACAGTATAACCATTAGCATCTTCTGCAACAATATCTCTTGGGTTAAACACATAACCATCATCTAGTTGGTAACTGCCTACCACTTGATTGGTTGAAGAGACAGAAGAGTTTGGCTTAGCTGTTTCAACATACTCTTCTGGAATCAAGTAAGACCACTTAGTCCCTTTTAACTCTGAATAGAAAATAAAGTGGCTGTGATCACCATGTTTTAAGATAAGACCATCTGCTGTTTTACTTTGAATTTGTGCTTCACTTGAAAATAAAAAGCCATCATCCGTTGGATAATCAACTCCAGAAACACCTTTCTTTTTTGAGGCGTCTTTTTTCTTAGTAGCATTACTTTTAGCTGATTTTTTTGTTTTCTTACTCTTTTTTGTTTCCTGATGCGTTTTAGCTGTCGTCTCTTTTTTTGTCTCTTGGTTTTGACAAGCTGATAAGACAAGTTGACAAGATAACAAAACTCCCATCACACCAAAAATATAGTTACGACGTTTCATTTTTAGTTCCTTTCTTAACCAGTAAATATTTCACCGGTTAAGTATATCATGATTTGTTATCTTGGACAATACTTTAAAGCTATTTTTGACAAAAAAATATCACTTGCACATCAAGTGATATCAGTCTGATATTGTTATAATAAATGCCTATTTCGTTTCATTTCTTTTTCAGCTTTGCGTCGCTTGTTTTCTCTATTCATATGAAGGAAAAAAGCTATCATACCAAGAACCACGCTGATACACATCCAATAAATAAGAAATGTATTATAAGATGCTGCATGTAAAATATCTTCATAAATAATATGCTCTTCAATATTATGACGATAGCTCTTGTCATCCCATTCGAATTGCTCTTCTTCAATCGCGACATTAAACACGGGAATCGGATCACTCTTAGTACCCTTGTGCTTTTTAAATTCTTCTGGGTTAATTTTTACCAGCAAGGATTTATCTTCCAAATCCCCTGACAAATCAATCCAAGCAAGGTCATTCTTTTTTTTATGATAGTAAAGCACATCATAGTAGGTTTGCTGGCTAACAATCAGCTCACTTTCTCTAGAAAAACCAATGGCAAAAAAATCGTCTGATTTGACAAGATGGTAAGACGATAAAGTCACAGACTCAGAATTTTTCACATAATCATCCACACTAATAAAGAGTTGAAGAATTATTGGAACAAGCAACACGAAAACAAGAAACAAACCAGTACTTAAAAACGTTAGTGTCTCAAATGGGGTCAATTCTTTATTCTTTTTCATTCGACCTCGCTTTCTACCCTTATGAAAATGTTTAAAACAGATTTATCATAAGGTAATTATCATCTTCTACCAATTAAACTCAACTAATTTTTCTAAATCAATCCAATATCTTTTTATATTTTCATCATCACTAGCATCATATCTCGTATCCTCATAGATACCGCCATTAGCTAGAATTGTTTTCTCTGAACCAATATTATCCTCTGCACAAGTGAGTAAGACTTTTTCAAGACCCATTTTTTGAGCTTCCAACAAAGCTAAATGGAGTTGTCTAGTCGCATAACCTTTTAAGCGCTCACTTGGTTTAATCGAATAACCAATATGTCCACCAATGTTAAGTAGAAACGCTGTTTTAATATGATGTCTAATATTACACATACCAACAATGGCATTATCAGACTGTCTGACACACAAAAAAGTCGTTGAGGGGGCTCTATCTGGTGGACAAGTTGACTCATCAGACATCTTTTCAAGATAAGAAAGCCAGTCAGCAATCTTTTCATACTGAGCTAAATTGGCTCCCCCATAAATATGTTCCTCATCAAAAGCCTCACGATAAGTCATTAGTTCTGCTTCATAGGCAAGGCTTGGTTGAATTAATGATAAATTATCCATAAGACACTCCAAGCTTTTTCTATTATTATAACATTTTTTGGCTATGAACAACTAGAGGCAAAGAGCCAAAAAGATTTTAACCCACTCTATTAGCAAGTAATAATCTTTTTGTATCAAAAAAGCTTAATAAAAATACCCATCTTTTTTCAGAGATGAGCATTTTTATAATTTTTCCAATAAAGGAGTATTGTTAGGAGCATTATTAAAATATTAATAAAATAATTTTACAATATTATAGTAGAGCCTTAAATTGAATATTAGAATCTTCCAAGAAGCAATCATCAAAACCACGTGGGTGATGATACTCTAGGCGGTTCTTGTCTTGAGGGTAAGTGTATTTACCACCAACTTGCCAAATAAATGGATGAAAACCATATTGAAGACGTTCTTTGCGCATGTTCCATAAAGCGAGAATTTCATCCGTTGAGGCTTGGAAATTAGTCCAAATATCATGATGAACAGGAATAACGACTTTACAACGAAGATTTTCAGCCATACGAAGCAAATCGATAGAAGTCATTTTATCTTGAATACCAATAGGATTTTCGCCGTAGTTGTTGATGGTGACATCAATGTTGAAATCTCTACCATGTTTAGCAGTATAGTTTGAAAAATGTGAGTCAAAACCATGATAAACAGTGCCACCAGGCATTTCAAAGACATAGTTAACTGCCTTACTGTTCATTTCTTCATCAGTCACTGGTAAACCTTTTAAACTACCATTTTGAGCATCTGCTCCTTTAACTGGTAAGGTCACGATACAAGTACGGTCAAACGATTCTAAAGCAGTAATTTTCATATCTTTAAACTCTAGTGAATCACCAGGTTTGACAATAATCATACGTTCTTCTGGAACACCCCATCTCTTCCATGTTTCACCGACTTCGTATGGTCCGATAAATTTAACATGATCAAGTTTTGGATTATTTAAAATAGCTGCCGCAGTATTGATACAGATATGATCACTATGGAAGTGAGATACCAAGTAATAATCCAACTCATTAATTAAAAATGGGTCAAGAACAACAGGTTGTGCTCTCAAGTTTGGTTGTAATTTACGAACACCTGCCATATTGGCCATTTGATGTCCTGGTACCATATCTTTAACCTTTTTGGTTGATTTACCACGACTAGAATAAAGGTCCATGACAACATTAGCACCACCCGGAGTCTTAATCCAGACACCACAGTTTCCTAGCCACCACATGGAGAAATTGCCTTCAGGCACAACTTCTTCTTCAATTTCTTCATTTAACCATGATCCCCATTCAGGAAAAGTGTTCAAAATCCATGATTCTCGTGTTATATCTTGTACTTTAGGCATTGATTTTTTCCTCCAGTTTATTTTTTCTACACTCTTAGTATAATCCTTATAATCACTAAAAAAAAGACCAAGTCTCACACATTAAAGTGTTCAAAAATGGGTCGTTTGGGCACAAAAAATACCCCAGCCCATCTCATACTCTGTTCAGGTAGCTGAGGTGATAACAAAAGATTACGTTCTGGGGAAAATATCATTCATCAGTTCGCGACGGATTAACTTCTCTATTTGGTTTTTTAGTGCCTTACGGTCTATATCTTCTCTTACAAACTGAGAAATAGACTTGTGCAATTCTTCAGAAAGGTAGAAATTATCAGAAAGGCTTCTTTGTTTTGTGAAATGGATTAGTCGAATAATATCTTCATCGCTTAAAATAGGATTAACAACTAAGAAGGGGAGAACAATTTCTAGACAACTACTAGTTGACACAACAAGAGTATCCTCTGAAATTAAATCGCTGACACTTTGAAACTGTTCCGTTGTAAAAATGGCTTGAACGTTACAATTTGGTAAGTAATGTTGAAACTGGTTAAGGAGTAATTTTTGTAAGCCAATACCATCATCAGAAACAAGAATGACTTCTGTCTTGGGAATTTCTTGCTTACTATTTTTAAAAGCACCACCTAGATGAATTGTAATATAAGCAATCTCATCATCATCAAAGGTAAGATCCCAATTTTCTTCTAAGACATGAATATGGGCTTTCGTTATCGTAAATAAGTCATGGTATTTTTCTTTGATATGAGCTGTCAAAGAGTTAGCCGCAAAAATACCATAGGTTTTTCGATAAATAAGTGCCTTACAATGAATCATCAACTGCTTGAGCAAATCATCTTTATGAAGAAACTCGATATGACAACAATTTTCTATTTTTTCAATGAAGGTTTTTAGTGTCTCACGCATTTCCTCATAGTCACGACTTTCAACGTGACTATCTTTGTCCTTGCGGAAAGAAAGCATCAGCATGGCAACAAGACCTGTTTCAATATGATCTAATTGAATACCAAATTGCTCTCGTAATTGCTGAGCAAATTCTTTTGCAATCACGTATTCTTTGCGCTTCCAAATTAAATCAAAATCTTGGTCTAAACCATTCTTAATGTGATTGCTAAACTGCATATTACGGTAGCTAAGGAGAATAAAGGGTAAAATCTTTACCATAAACTGACTATCTTGGCTATTAATGGTCTTACCTAGACTGGTTTGAGAGGAGATAAGAAATTGTTCAATATAATCATGCACTTCTTTTGAGAAGTAAGTGGTTAAGCCTAACGTTTCTTCTAATCGGTGGTCAAAATAATCAATAAAGCTAGTATTTTCACCATGATAAATACCATCTAAAATTTTGTACAGAAATTGAATCAAGGATAAGGGATGACATTCGAAATAATAGCCTCGAGACTTACTCGCATGCAATTTGATACTGTATTCCTTTTGAGCTAATCTTTCTCTTAGCTCATTTAAATCATTTAAAACAGTATTTCGTGAGACATCATTAATCTGCATCAATTTGTCGATAATGACACGCTCAGGAAAGATGGCAATATATACAGCAGAAAGCTTGATTCGCTCATCACTTTTCATAACATAATGATAGTCACTCACCTCGTCTAAGAGTTTACGACAGGCTTCTTTTTGCTCTGTGGATAGTAAGATTCCTACTCTTGGATAAGACTCTATCTGCTCAACGTGTTGAGGCAGTGCATCATTAATCTTTTCCAAATGATAATAAATCTTGCGTCTTGATTGACCCAAAGCATGAGAAATAGTCATTACCGTTTCTGCCTCATCTAAGTTGATTAAATAAGAAAGAAGGTCATAGCTTTTTTTATCTAACAACATCATCTCTAGGTCCCTCACTTTCACGATTCATCCTACTTACATTTTATCACAATTCCATACTTCTTAATAAGCAAAATGTTTAAAATACCAACAACTAAAGTGTTCTTTTTTATTTTTATAATATCATACCCATTCTGCCAATAGTTCTATTGAAAAAGCAGTGTTTATAAACACTGCTTGAAATGAATCATTGGTGGATGATGTAAACTTATTTTGGCAAAGTCTTTATGATTTTTGCCCATAGTAAGCATTAGCACCATGTTTTCTGTAATAAAACCATTTTAAAGAAACAATCTTTTAAACATAGTCATTGAATTTGGTCACTTTATTTTGGACATAATCATCAAAATTTATAATTTGTTTAGGATTTTTTAATGCAGTACAAGCACCATTTGCTAAAGATTCCATTTCTTTTTCACCAGGATAAATCTTAATAGGTGCAATAAATTCACAATATTCTTTAAGTTGTTTTGTCACATATTCTGAGTGGGCAATGCCACCTGTGATGAGGATGGCATCAACATCACCTTTTAAAACAACAGCCATAGAACCAATATCTTTAGCCACCTGATAAATCATGGCATCTAAATAGAATTTCATTTTTTCATCTGTGACAGATTTTTCCTCAATCTCTTTTACATCAGCTGTTCCCAGATAGGCTGTCAAGCCACCCTTACCGTTAATCATTTCAATCATTTCTTTTTTAGTATAATTACCTGAGAAACACATCTCAATGACAGGAGTTACTGGCAGTCCACCTGAACGATTGGTTGTAAAAGCATTTTCACCATATAACCCATGTCCACCATCAATCATACGCCCTTTATAATGAGGCACAACGGTATTGCCTCCTCCCATATGAACAACAATTAAATTTAATGCTTCATAACTATTACCAATATCCTTGGCATATTGCCTAGCAATAGCTTTATGATTAAGAGCATGTACACTACTAATACGGACAATTTTAGGATGACCCGATACACGCGCTAAATCTGAAAATTCATCAGATGCAGGAGGATCTACAACCAAAGCAAGACAGCCAACCTCTTCTTTTAACTGATAGGCAATACTACTTCCTAGGTCTGTTGGGTGAGAACCAAAAACACCACTCAACTGTTCTTCAATCATAAAAGGTGTCACTTCATAAATACCACTTTCAATAGGTCGCGTATTGCCTCCACGACTAACAACAGCATCTAATTTTTTTTTATCAATGTGGTGGCGTGTCATAAAATCTTCAATGGCAGCTTTACGATAATCAATCTGATGACTAACGTTATTAAAAGCCATGAGGTCTTCTGTCGGGTGTTTAACGGTTTCTTGAATAATCTTTTTTTGATCTTCAAAAAAAGCTATTTTGGTTGAGGTGGAGCCTAGATTAATCACTAAAATTTGATACATCACTGATTCCTCCTTACAATTGAAAGGTAGGTGGCTAAAGCAATTGTTGCTAACTTGCCGTCTTCTGATTCAGATCGTGAAGTGAAAACTATGGGAACATTTAGGCCAACAACAGCAGATGCAACTGTTTTTCTTGCATCATAAACTAAAGATTTGGTTAGAACATTACCAACAGTTAAATTTGGAACCAGTAAAATTTGTGCATGGCCTGCTACAGGACCACCAACTTTCTTTTGTTTAGCTGCTTCTTTTGATGTTGCATTATCATAGGCTAGTGGGCCGTCAACAATACAATCTTTAATTTGTTTACGATCATTCATTTTAGCTAATAAGGCGGCATCAATTGTATCAGGCATGGCTGGATTGACATTTTCAAGAGAAGCTAATACGGCAACTCTTGGCATTTGATAACCTAAATCTTTTGAAAGTTGTACGGCATTTTCAATAATTTCTTTCTTCTCCATCAAGTCAGGATTAATAGCCATAGCACAATCTGTTAACAGAACAAGCTCATCTTGATGACTATTTTCATATACTGAAATTTGGCTCACTTTTTTACCAATATTAAAACCTGTTTCTTTGTTTAGAATAGGTCGCAAAAATGTTGATGAGTGCACGAGACCTTTCATGATGGCTTGTGCCTTATTCATTTTAACCAATTCAACTGCTTTCTCTGCAGCTTTTTTATGATTTTCTTGATTAATAATTGGAGTATCCTTTAAATTAAGTGAGTAATTATTGATAAGAGCTGTGAGTTCATCTTCTTGACCAATAAGTATAAATTCAGCAATTTGTAGTTCTTTTGCTTTTTCGATAACTTTTAATGTGCTTAAATCTTCTGGTGACACAACAGCAACAATTTGTTTTTCAAAGCGTGTTAGATGCACAAATAAATCATCAAAATTTTTGATCATCATCTGTCCTCCTTAATACATACTAACTAATTTCAAAGGACTTAATCCAGTATAACTATGAAAATCCTTGATAAGATGAGATTCATCAAAGTAACCCATTTTTTGAGCAATATCAGCGTTTGACATTTCTTTATCAAACATTACTTTAAGTGCTTTTTGAAATCTGTAAATACTACTGTATTTCTTTAAAGAGACTCCATTGATAAGTTTAAATTGATTTTCAATGTGGCGTCGACTATAACCAATAGACTCTACTAGTTTGTTGATTTTAACATCATTAAAATGTTTGTTTAAGTATAGCGCAGCGTACTCAGCAATACCAACATCATAATCAAAATCCGTCATATGAAGCAGATAAAAATTTTTGATGAGGTTAACTCTTTCTTCAAAACTATTCGCTTGAAGAAGTTGAAATTCAAGAATTTCTGCTTGTTCTAGAGCATCACTTAATTCAATGATTTGATTAAACGATTCAGCCGTTTTAATCTTCCAATTTTTAGTGCCGTAGTATGAATAGAGACTTGCCAGAAAAACATCACTTTGAGGATGAAGTTCAACAGTACCTAAATGATCTCTAGCACCAATTAACAAAGACTTATTATTTGTTTTATCAAGTGATATCAATAGTTTAGGACAAGAATCCGGATAAATTTCTAATTTGTGTTGAGGATTGTTAAATTGTGATAAAACCGCAAAAGATTTCACACTTTTTAGATTTAATTTAACAAGGGTCGACTGATAATGTTCTGTTTTTTTCTCTATCCAAGGTTGTACTTGGGGAGCAAAGAGCTCTTTTTTTTGATTTAAACTTAAATTCATCGCCGACCCTCCGTTCTTTTTAATACAAATCAGAGTTATTGATAAATTTCTTCATCGGTTGGTGCTGGGGTATCAAATGTACCTGCCACAATGGCAATATCCAATAAATCTTCAAAAACTAAGTTATGAGAAATACTATTATTACCCCATGAGCCACAACCAATACTTGATGTCGAACGAATAGCATTTGTTAATGTTGCTCCAGTAGCAGATGTTCCAGGTTGATTAATGAGGATGCGTCCAGCAGGAATTGTTAGTCCCACTTTTTCAATGGTTTCTTTATTGTTAGTATAGATAACGCTTGAATGTCCAGCGCCTTGATATTTAAGATTATCAACAGCCAATTGCAGACCTTCTTCAAAATTGTCATATGATAACAAGACAGTCACAGGACACATTTTTTCACCACACAATAATTCCTTATCACCATGAGGCATATCTTGTAAATCTAGCAAGAAGATTTTAGTTGTTGTTGGCACATCAATATGTAGTATCTCAGCAATTTGTAAGGCTGTTTTCCCAACAATGTGTCGAGAAAAAGTACCATTTTCAAATAATAAGTCTCTAAATTGATTCACTGTTGCTTTATCATTGATATAAAAGGCATCAGCTTTTTCAAAGGCCTTGACTAATTCTGGGATTTTTTGTTTTGGTGCAATAACAGCCTGATCACCAACGCACTGAACACCAGCATCCCAGTAACGACTAACCACAACATTTTCAGCAACCTTATTGAAATCAGTGTAATCTTCGGCAACAAGGATTTGGACATTCCCTTGACCAACTCCATAAGCAGGCGTACCACTTGAGTAGGCGGCACGTACAATACCAGCTCCACCAGTTGCTACAACAACATCGACATTAGCCATCAATTCCACTGTTTTATCAGCAGATGGTTCAGAAATAATTTGAATCAGATTTTTTGGTGCTCCGACTTTTTCAAGAGCTTCATTCATAATATCAACAGTGTGTTTTGATACTTTTGTAGCACGTGGATGTGGGGAGATAACAACTGTATTACGTCCTTTTAAAGCTGCTAATGAATTACCAATACATGATAAACTTGGATTAGTTGTTGGTGTTACACATCCAATAACTCCTTTTGGACTAGCTACTTTAAAATAATTTTCCTTTTCGTTTCTTTCAATGATGCCAACAGAAGGCTTGTCTTTCATTTGGTGCCAAATACTAGAACTGGCTCCTTTATTTTTAATGATTTTATGTTCAAAAACCCCCATTTGAGTTTCATCAACAGCTTCTTGTGCTAGAAGTTCCGCGTTATCATAAACAGCTTTTGAAATGGCATAACAAAACTTATCAACCTCCTCTTGAGAACAGTGAATGTATTCTTGCAATGCGACTTTAGACTTTTCAATTAAGTCTTTTACTTCATTTTCCATAATGCACACTCCTTTTTTCTGCTTGATACTTACAGTATACAGGGAAAGCGTTTTCAAAAATTGTAAAATTGCGCACTTTGTGATGTTTTAAAGCCATTTTGACTACTCATAGTAGATTTATTTATCTTTATTTAAATTACTTTTTAAAATGACTATCTCATTGGTGCTATCACTAAGAAAATCTAATAACCTTTCATCATTAGGCAACCAATATTACTAAATAGTATACTTACTTATTACATCATTTTAAAAGTTTTATCTCTTATCCTACTTATATTTTATCACAATCTTAGTTTTCTTAATGAGTAGAGTCTCCAAATCATCAACAAAATGAGAGATTTTTCATAATATCATTTTACTGCCGTTATTGATATGAAGAATTATATTTAGTCGCTAAAAAAGCTAAGACACGAGTCTCAGCTTTTTAACTATTTGAAAGTTGCTATGTTTGACAAAATTGAATTTCTATCAACAGATTTCTTTTATCAAAACTATTTTTATTTAATGATGATAACTTATTTTGGCAAAGTCTTTATGATTTTTGCCCGTAGTAAGCATTAGCACCATGTTTTCTGTAATAATGTTTATCCATAACATGTTTTGGAACCGGTTGAACTCTTGGATTGATTTGTTCTGTGAGACGGCTCATTTTAGCCACTTCTTCTAAGACAGCTGAGTTATAGACAGCCTGTTCAGGCGTTTTCCCCCAAGTAAATGGTCCATGATTACGGACAACAATTCCTGGAACAGCTAAAGGATCAAGCTTACGATTGGTAAATTCTTCTAAAATGACAGTACCCGTTTCTTTTTCATAAGCTGTATTAACTTCTTCTTCCGTCAAAGAACGCGCACAAGGAATTGGTCCAAAAAAACAGTCTGCATGAGTTGTTCCATAAATCGGGATATCTCTTCCTGCTTGCGCCCAACCAACAGCCTCGGTCGAGTGGGTATGAACAATGCCTCCAATTTCTGGCCAAGCTTTGTACAAGGCGACATGGGTCGGCAAATCTGAAGAAGGATTCAAATCTCCTTCAATAATATTACCATCAAGGTCTGTCACAACCATATCCTCAGGTCTTAATTTATCGTAATCTACACCTGATGGTTTAATGACAATACAACCCAATTCATAACAAACTTCAGAAACATTGCCCCAAGTGAATTTGACTAAGCCATGACTAGGAAGTGTTTTATTGGCTTCACAAACTCTTTTTTTAATCTCGTTTAAATCTTTTACCATGTTTTCAACCCTGCTTTCTCAATCAATGGATAAAGAAAATCTTGCGCTTCTTTTATCGCAGCTTTTGTCTCTTCCACTGTTTCACAGTTTTCAGACCACATTTCAATGAGAAATGGTCCATTATAGTTGGTTCTTTTTAACACATCAAATAGTGCTTCCCAGTCCACACAACCTTGACCAAAAGGCACATCTCTAAATTGTCCTTTTGAGTTTTCTGTGACTGGGTAAGTATCTTTTAAATGAATGGCAGCTATGGCATGATGTCCTAAGTAAAATTCACTCCATAAATCATTATGCCAAGCCGAGACATTGCCTGTATCAGGATAGACAAATAGATAAGGCGAATTAATTTCTTTTGCCACTGCCAAATACTTTTCAATGGAATTGATAAAAGGATCATCCATGATTTCAATGGCCAAAATAACTTGTGCTTCTTCTGCCCAATCACAAGCTTGACGAAGATTTTTCATGAAGCGAACACGTGTTTCTGGTGATTTTTCTTCATAATAGACATCATAACCGGCTAATTGAATCGTTCTGACACCTAAATCTTGTGCCAACTCAATACATTTTTTCATCAATTCTAATGATTTTGCTTCTATCTCGGGATTGTCTGACCCAAGTGGGTAACGACGATGCCCAGAAAAACAAATAGTTGGTATACGAACACCCGTTTCAAAAATGTTCTTAACGATGGTTAAACGCTCTTCTTTTGTCCAATCAAGACGTTCTAATCTCGCATCTGACTCATCAATAGACATCTCAACAAAATCAAAACCGAGTTCTTTGGCAAAATACAAACGCTCTAGCCAAGTCAACTGCTTTGGTGTGGCTTTTTCATAAATACCAATGGGACGAACCATATCATGACCCCCAAATTCGTTTGATTTCATCTTTAAAAGCACGCGCTGCTTCTGCTGGGTTTTTGGCTTCAGTGATACCACGACCAGCTATAAAAGTATAAACATCAATGCCTTCAAATAGCTTTAATGTGTCCACATTAAGGCCACCCGTGACAGAAACGCGAAAGCCCATGTCAACTAATTTTTTAATTTTACTTAAATCTTTTTCACCCCATGTTTGACCGGCTAAAAGAGCATCTCTTGATTGATGGTAAATGGCTTGTGAAATACCTGCATCCAGCCAAGTTTGAGCTTCTTCAAAGGTCCAGTTCCCATAGAGTTCAATTTGAATTTCCCCACGATCTCCTTTAACTTCCTTAATGGCTTTAAGCGCTGCTTTCATTGTTGGAACAGTGGCACAACAAATACAAGTCATCCAATCTGCTCCTCTTAGAGCATTATTTTTTGCAACAGTCCCTCCAGCATCAGCACATTTAGTGTCAGCCACAATAATTTTGTCTGGGAAGAGATTATGTAGCACCTCCACTAATTCACTACCAACTTGTAGGAGACAAACAGTTCCTGCTTCAATAATATCAACTTCTTGACCAACTGAAACAGCTGCTTTAACGGCTCCTTGTAAATCTGAGTGGTCTAGAGCTACTTGTAAATTTGGAATTCGATTTTTCATAGGGTTCCTTTCATATAGACAGTCTTTCTTATCTTTAGAAAATATTGCCTGATTCTGATAATATAATTAACTGTTTAAATCCAATCCTTCAAGGTATGGACTATTCTTAGATTCTTCTACCATAGCAAGAACTTCCTCAGCACTTTGGCAACCCACTAAACGCTCAATTGCATTGTCTAACTCCATCAAAGCAATAATTTGAGGGATAGCAACTGAGGTATGAATATCTGAGCTGGTTGCTGCTAAAGCAATAAGAACTTGAACAGACTTGCCATCTGAGAAGACAACTGGTTCTTTTAGCGTGACTAATGAAAAGGCATCTCGCAAAACACCTGCTTCTGGACGAGCATGAGGCATGGCCATTCCAGGCATCAAGACGTAATAAGGACCATATTCTTCAGTAGAGTCAATAATCGCTTGATAGTATTCTTCTTTTACAGCACCACTTTCAATTAAAGGTTGAACAGATAATTGTACAGCTTCTTGCCACGTCTTAGCACTAAGTCCCAACCGAATCGATTGATTGTCAATAAATGCTTGTTTTAAATTCATAACCTCTCCTTTTGCCTATCTCATTGATTAACAATGAGCATTATCAAATTATTTCTTGGCATAAAGAGAAAGTATTGTAAATGGATTAACAATACCTTTCTCTACTATCCAAAAATAATCACTTGATTACAAAACTGCTTGTAATTTTTCTTTGATTTCATTATCATCCATTAGATTATCTAAACCAACGAGATGTCCTTTTGTACGACCATCTAATTCATGGATTAAATGATTTGAGGCAATGACAATATCATAATTAGCTGCCAAACTTTTTGCTTCACCTACTGAACAAGACGCCGATTGGAAATCTGTAATCCCTAGTTGGCGAAGGGCATTTTCTACTTTCATTTTAATAACCATTGATGATCCCATGCCGTTTCCGCATGCTGTCAATATTTTAAGCATTATCTTTCCTCCTAATGATATGTCTAGCCACTTGATTGCTAAGGGCAATAGGGCAAAATGAATGATGAAATAATATTGTTATTCTTGAACTTCACCTTTGTAATAAGCTTCTTTATCTTTTGCTTTTCTATATTGTAATTGTGGAATGACTAATAAGAAGAGACAAACAAGAACGAAACCAGCAATACCAAGGTATTTGAAGAGATAACCAAATGGTAACCAAGGGATAACAAGGTCAATATTACCATGGTAGCCACCTGATAGTTGTAATAAACCAACAGCTATTGCACCAAGTGCCACTTGAAGAATACCTGAGCAAAATGATAAGATGGCTGCAGCTTTCCAACCACCACGTTTATCAGCATACACTGCTAATGCGGCATTATCAAAGAATACTGGAACAAAACCAGTGATGATAAGAATTGGACTCTTAAAGATAACTAAAAGTGCGATAGTGACTAATTGTCCGATTAAACCAAAGGTAAATCCTGAAAGAACGGCATTGGCTGAACCAAAACCATAAGATGCTGCAACGTCAACCGCTGGAAATGATCCTGGGAGAAGTTTATTTGAAATACCTTGAAAGGCATTGGTCAACTCAGAAACGAACATCCGAACACCTTGCATCAAGATAAAGAGATAAACAGAGAAGGTGAGAGATGTTTGAAGAACGTACATGAAGAAGGCTTGTTTGTCTGGATTGTAAGCTCCATTTGTGATGAGTTCAGTGTTAGACATGATTTCTGGACCAAGAACACTTAAGATAACACCAAAGAAGACCAGCATTAGTGTTGCTGAGGCAACCACAGTATCGTGGAAAATACTCAAGAATGATGGTAATTTTAAGTTGTCAAGATTTTCTTCTTTTTTACCAAAGTAAGGTGCAACCTTATCAACAAACCAAATCGCAAATTGTTGTTGGTGACCAATGGCAAAACCTGCACCACCAGTTAAACGTTGTGTAGCTTCCACAGTCATATTTGAGCTAACTGCCCAATAAAGACCACATATAATACCTACTGCCCACGTACCCCAAGTGTTTTGAAGTTGAGGGATTAACAAAAGGACAAAAACTGAAATCGTTGCTGCCTGTTGTACCATGATGTGACCTGTAATAAACAAAGTTCTAATTTTTGTGATTTTACGAAGGGCAACTAATAAAATATTAACACCAAATCCGATTAATAGAGCTGTTGTCGCTACACTAATGAAACCCATTGTATCAAGCTTTGCGTTGGCAGCAGCTAAACCAAAGTAAGGGTCAATGACCGCTGCATTTAAATTAAATTTTTGAGCCAAGGCCACTAGAATCGGACGGAAAGTGACAACCAGTCCTCCTGCACCTACATTTAAAATGAGATAGCCAACGGTTGCTTTCACAAAACCTGCAAATACCTCATGCAAAGGTTTTTTGAGTAGTAAATACCCAATTAAAACCAAGAGACCTACAAAAAATGCCGGGTTCTGCAAAATATTTTGAGAGAACCAGTTTAGGGGCGCTAGAAATATATCCATAGGAACTACCTCTTTTCAAAGTTTTTATTTTCTTTCTAACTTTATTATAATTTTTGTAAGCGCTTTTATAAAGACCAAGTATTGTACACTTATATGTTCAAAATTAGACCTAATGAAAAATCTAAGTGACAAACGAGTTAACCTAAAGACTGAAGATAGTCAAAAACTATAAAAATGAACTAGTTTCTTTTTTACTATTCGTGAGCTAGTAAAGATACTCATCTCTTAAAAAAGATGAGTATCTTTACTATTTTTCCTAAAAATCCTTTTAAACACGACAGACAATAGACATAAAGAAAGGAACTGCTAGTTAGTAAGTGCCAAATCAAGTGTTTGTCTTAACCTTTTTGTGGTTTGATAGACATCTGGACTTTTGGAAATGGCTGAAATAATCGCAACACCATCTGCTTTTGCTTCTATGATAGAAGAAATGACAGATTGATTGATACCACCAATAGCAACAATGGGAAGATCTGGATTGATTTCTCTGATGGCTTTCGTTATGCGATTGCCAATTGCTGGTTTGGCATCTGCCTTAGATTGTGTTGCTTGAAAAGGTCCTACACCAATATAATCGACAAGTTCAATCGCTGATTGTTGATATTCTGCCATGGTACTGACTGATAAACCAATGATTTTATGGGGAAGTCGTTTTCTTGCTTCTTTAACCGCAATATCCCCTTGACCGATATGAAGGCCGTCAGCATCAATTGCTTCCACCAAATCAATATCATCATCAATGATAAAAGGAACATGATAACGATGACACAAGGTTTGTAATTGCTGCGCCATTTTTTTCTTATCCTCTTTTATTAAAGCATTTGATCCTTTTTCGCGAAATTGAAAAAGAGTAATGCCTCCTTTTAAGGCTTCTTCAACAACTGACAGAAGATTATTTTGTGGGCAATCAGCCGTGCCACAGACAAAGTAAAGTTTTAAATTCTCTTTAATCATTAATGATTCTCTGCCTTTCTTTCATTTGATGAGGTCTTATCTGATAAAGGCTATCTAAAAATGTAACCTTAAAACTACCAGGTCCAGTTGTACTGGCTTTTTCTTGTGCCAATTCACCGGCAATATTATAGGCTAACATGGCCTCAGATAAACAATCTAGATAATCCTTTTCTTCAGAAAGACCGATAAAAGCAGCTAATACAGCCCCCAGTAGACAACCTGTTCCTGTCACAAGAGGCATTAAAGGACTACCATTTTGAATGAGTCGCACCTGATTGTTGACAGCAATGGCATCAACTGGACCAGTAACTATAACTGGTATGCTAAAAATAGTGCTAGCTTTTCGGGCCAAAGCACCAATATCTTCAACAAAACCACTGTCAGCTCCTTTTGATGTTTGTTTTTCTCCGATTAAAGCCGCGATTTCACTGGCATTCCCCCGTAAGAGAGTGATGGGATAATGATGTAGCAAATCAAGAGATACTTTTAATCGAAAACGACTAGCTCCTGCAGCAACAGGATCTAAAACGACTGGTACATGATTTTTTTTGGCAATGGTAATCGCATTTTGATAGAGTTGCCATTTAGCCGGTGTCAAGGTGCCAATATTAATCAATAGAGCACTAGCGACTTTTAACAAATCCTCTAAATCCTCCTCATATTCACTCATGGCAGGAGATGCGCCTAAAGCCAATAAGCCATTGGCTGTAAAATTCTTGACCACATTATTTGTAATACAAATAACGAGAGGATTACTTTTCTTTAGTTTTTCTAAATACATTTTCTATCCTTTATAGCTCAAATGATTGACAGGACCATGGCCCTTACCCAATTCCGGTGCATTTTTAATGGCTGAAGTGATAAATGCTTTAGCTGTCTTAACAGCTTCAACAATCGTTTTGCCTTTACCAAGTTCAGCTGTGGCGACAGCAGCAAATGTACAACCCGTTCCATGTGTATGAACAGTATCAATTCGCTCGCTACTGAGCGTCATTAATCCCTCATTTTCTAAAAAGAGATAATCTTTAGCAAGACCAGTCGCATGACCGCCTTTAATAATGACATTTTTAACGTGATATTTATCTTGAATCTCATAACCTGCTTGGATGATACTAGCCTCATCAGATAAAGAACGCCCCACTAAAACTTCTGCTTCTGGTAAATTTGGTGTTATTAGAGTTGCTAAAGGTAATAGTTTACTCTTTAAGGCCTCAATAGCTTCTTCTTCAATCAAGCGATCACCACTTGTTGCCACCATAACTGGATCTAGGACGTAAGGTTTGGAATAATCTTTTAAGTATGAAGCGACAATGTTTATTATCTCAACTTGAGCAAGCATACCTGTTTTAATCGCTTGTGGTTCAATGTCTTCAAACACACAGGAAAGTTGTTGATCCACCATATCAGGAGTAATGTGTTGCACTGCTCTAACCCCTTGTGTGTTTTGGGCAACAACACTAGTTACCACAGCCATGCCATAGGTTTCTCTGGCTTGAAAACTCTTCAAATCAGCCATAATGCCTGCCCCACCACTAGGGTCAGTACCTGCAATCGTTAAAACTGCATCTAATTTAGCCATTTTAATCCTCCCAATCTTCTTGTGTCACAGCCATTTGAAAGAAACGTCTTTCATGTTGACAAGATTTGACAAAATTATCAACAAAAATGGCCTTAGTAGCTTCAGAAATATTTTGTGAATAGTGTTCGATCATTCTGAAAAAATTACCCATTAAGTCTTCCGTTGAATCATCAGCATAGAAATCAACCCATTTTTTAAAAGGATGAGTATCAGCCAAATGATGTTCTGCATTAATTTTTTTAGCCACTTCATGATAAACCCATGGACATGGACCCATGGCTGATAGAGCGCCCGCAATGCCGTGTTCATTGATGTTGTATGACATGTGTTTAATGTAGTGATCAGCTGATGGGTACCATTTGCTATCAGCAACAATACTACTATAAGGCTTACCAGTATAGGCTGCTAACACTTGGTGAGGGCCTTCTTGCCCTTCTAATTCTTCATTTAAAATCATTGACAATTGACCTATAAAGAAGCGCTTGTCAGTGACATTATCGGCTTTTGCCATACATAAAGCATAAATATCAGCAAATTTATTAAGATAGGCATAGTCAGCTTGTAAATAATGACAGACTGCTTTTGGGTCTAAATTACCATTAACAATTCCTTGAATGAAAGGATCATTGTAGATAAGGTCAATATATTTTTCACTTTTTGCAATCATTTGTTCTTTTAACATTGTAAACTCCTTTTTCTTAATTTAAAGTGCACAATAAGTGACTAATACTGTTTTTTTCATCCTTTTAAACGATTAAGATGAGAATTGCTGAGCCAATCGCTACAGCTAGTAAGAAATAATCCTTCATCAAAATCGGATAACGATGAGCATGCGTTCTCCTACTTTCTGAATCAAAGCCCTTTGAAATCATGGCCATCTCTAGATGATCCACCCAGTAGATTGTTTTAAACAGTAAAGATAAGATCAGCTTAACCGATAACAGTCCAACTCGCTGTCCTCTTAGTTTAAAAGCCAGACGATTTCTCTGATACTGTAATTTAATGAGTGGTAAGAGGTTGAAAACTGCAAATAAGCCATAGGCAAACTGGCTGGGAAGAGCAAAACTTTGGTGTAGTGATTCAATAAAGTCATAATTAGAATGGGATAGATGAAAGAGCAATCCAATATTCATAAAGACGAGCGGACGACAAGCAACCGTTAACGACAAGATAAGATCATGAGGATTTTTACCCCAGATAAAGGTCCCAATGAAAAGAGATGCTCCCATCAAAAGACCAAGCCCATTGAGCCATAAGAAGGGACGCTTGACGCCACCATAAAAGAGATCTGTTAACCAAATTAAAGTCAGTAGAAATAAAGTAAGCCATAAATTAAAACTAATACTAAAAGCAAAGGTTAAAATGAGTAAGCTGACAAAGGTCATCGCTGGGTGATAATTTTTAAGGTACAGCATTTGTCACCTCCACAAATCGAGTCGCTAAGGTCTCTTTCAGTGCTTGATCATGACTGGTGAAAATTAATCCACAATGATTTTCTTGACAATAGCTTAAAATCAAATCCATGATCGCTTGTGCATGATAGGCATCTTGACCATAGGTTGGCTCATCAATCAAAACAAGAGAAGCCTGACTGGCTAGAATAATACCAACAGCCAAACGTCTTTGTTGTCCTTGGCTCAACTGAAAAGGGGATAAATCTTTTTTCTCCCATAATTGCAGTGTCTCTAAAATACTTTGTGTTTTTTTCTCATCGCGACAAGTCTGAAAAATCTCTTCATAGACATTGGCAAAAATGAATTGCTCCAATGGGTTTTGAAACAAGAAAGTAATAGCAGACATATCCTTTTTAATGCCTTTGATAGCTCCTTTGTTCTTATAGATACCTAAAAGACCTAAGAAAAAACTGGATTTCCCAATACCACTTGGCCCATCTAAACAAAGCCTTTCACCTCTTTTTAAGCTGATATCTGGATAGAAAATCGTCTTATCCTTTGCCAGTTGCACTTGAAACTGCTTGGTTTCTAGCAAAGTTTCCCCTAAAGAAATCTTTTTATCTTTCAATATTAGAGGTGGGAAATGATGCTTTAAAACGTCATAGTCAACAGCTGATAGTCCCTCTTCAAACCAATAATAAGTCGTCATCTTATCTTTGTAATAATCAATCAAATGATCAATCACAATCAAGATAGCATTGGTTTGTTCTTGATAAGCCAAAACATCATCTAACAGTCTTAAGGCACTTTTTTTGTCAAGATTGGCAAAAGCTTCATCTAAAATCATGATCTTAGGCTCTTTTAAAAAGATAGTTGCCAGAGATAGCCGTTGTTTTTCTCCTTGAGAAAGAGTGTTAATCTGACGATCATGATAATTTGCTAAGCCAACTTTTTGTAACACTTGAGTGACTTTTTCAGCCATGATCTCTGGATTTTCTTGTAAATTTTCTAAGACAAAGAGTAATTCCAAAGCAACGGTATCCATACAAAACTGCAAGTCTGGATTTTGAAAAATGAAACCAACATCTTTGGGAGAAATCTCGACATCATCTAATAAGACAGCACCAGTCGTAGGTTTTTTTAATCCTGCTAATAAAAATGCAAGACTACTTTTACCGCAACCAGAATAGCCACCGATAAGAATTTTTTCTCCTTGCGCCATTGAAACACTCAACTGCTCAAAAAGAGGAGGGTGATCTTGATAAGCATAGCTTAGATTCTCTACTAATAGCATAGCTTAGCCTTTCTGACTGATAGCATAAGAATTAAGAACACCACTGTGTTTAAGCTGATCGCAAATGCCCTTAGTCACAAGGAAAAAGACGATAGATGACAAGGTTCTGACGGTAATCATCACTAGATTATAAGTAAATCCAAAAGCACCATAACTATTGGCATAATAAGACCATGCATAGCTTAGTAATGATGTTAAAATAGCTGATAGAATAAAAGCCGGCCACTTATAATTTTTATAACCAAAGAAAGTAAAGCCAAGCTCTGAGCCAAGACCTTGAAGAGTTCCGATAATCAATACACTGGGACCAAACACTGAACCGGTCAAAACTTCAACCAAGGCAGCTAAAAGTTCTGTGATTATGGCTGTGCCTGGTTTTCTTAAAATATAAATAGCCATGGGTGCTGCAACAAACCAAATCCCATAAATAATTTCATGAGCGACAGGACCAATAAAAGGAACCAATGAGCCAGAGACATAGCCGGCCCCCAAATAGATAATACCAAGTACCACAGATAATAAAGCAATTAATAAAACATCTTTTAATGTTATTTTTTTCATTTCATCATTCTCCTTAAGATATAAAAATAGTTTGTAGACGTGTAAATAAAGGGAGTCGCTTCAATCCTTGAACTAAGAACATCCCAATGATGCCACCGATAATAGTTGCCCCAACAAATCTTGGGGTAAACAAGAAAAGAGACTGAGCTGCTGAGGCTTTGGCTAAAAGTTCACTATCTCCTTGAGCACTAAAAGTCCAATACCACACCATAACAGGTGCTGATAAGATGGAACCTATTAAACCAGTCCCTATAAATTCGCCCAGCCATGATGCCCAATCTTTTTTCCACAATCGATAGCACACTCCAGCTAAGAAAGCACCTGGCCCTGCTCCTAAAATAGCTAAAGGAGCTACCGCAGCGACACCTGATTGGGTTAAAATTCTAATAACTGCTGTTATTAAAGCCATGATTAAAGCAAAGATTGGTCCCATGAGAATTCCTGCTATGACATTAACCACACTGGACATAAAAGCCATCCCTTCAATCCGAAAAATCGGACTCAAAAACACATCAAGCGCAATCATAATCGCTAGCACTGAGAGTTTTGTCGTTTTTTGATTAACCATCACTTCTCCTTTCATGGACTTGAAATGGTAACAAGCTAAAACAAACCTATTAAATCATAAAAACCCCATTTGCAAGCAAACGGGGTTTGAATCATCAATTAGATAATGAAAACGCTTTATATTTCACAAAGAAAAAAAGCCTTTCTCGTCACAAAAAACACTCGTGACGGCACACATTTCCCTGCGACAGTACTAACTGTATCAGGTTCAATGGGTATAATCTCAGCTGTTAAGCACCCCAAATGTCCTATTTAATTTTACAATTTGATAGTAACACAATTTTTAAAAATTCTCAAGAGTTTGTGAAATTAATGAGTAAAAATAGTGCTGATTAATTTTGGTAAATCACTAAATTGAGAAAAACGAAAATCAATAAAATCTTTTTGTTCTTCTAAAGGATAGACAGCATTTTCAAGATATAGTGTTGTGATGCCAAGCGTTTTTGCTTCTTTCAAATTTTGCCAAGAATCCTCAACCATCACAAGATGATGAGGTGAGACACCAATATCACGCGCTACTCTTTGCAAGAAATTCTTTGTTTTATTTTGAAAGTTAAAATCAAAAATGCTGTAGACGGCATTAAAATATGGTAAAAGAGACGTTTCTTCCAATCCTTTTAAGGCTAAGTGACTCTCATTACTAGTCACAGCAACCAACTCGTAACCGTCTTCTACCAACGTTTCAAGTGTTGAGAAAACATCTGGCATCAAGGTTACTTTCTCATAAGCCTTAACAAGTAGCCTGTCTTTTTCTCGTCTCAAATCCTCTAAAGTCCAATCGTTGCCCAAAAGAGATAGCAAATAATCTTCTGCTTGATTTATGGTGCTGTTCCATAGTTTTTGACGAATAGTCGTTGTTAAGCTGAGCTCATTTTGAGCTAGTAACGTTTCAACCACCTGATCCCAGATATGATAGGAATCAAAAATCACACCATCCAAATCCATAAAAATAACTTTTTTCACGATACCAACTCCTTTAACATCATCATATCACAAGAAAATAAAAGACTCAATGCTGTTTATTCTCTAACTATTTTGAGGCTTCTAAACAAAAACCAATTCTCGCATAAAGACAAGAATTGGTTTGATATCATGGCACGAAACTCTTTATTACATGCTAATACTATCACTCTTAGACACTTTCATAAATAAAAGAAGTGAGAGGACAGTGAAAATAGTTAGTAAGGTTGATAAAGCAGCAGCAATACCATAATTTCCTCTAAGAACTTCCGTATAGATGGCTACGGTCATAGTCTTTGTCCGTACATTATAAAGTAAGATAGAGGTTGATAACTCAGAAATCATTGTAATCCAAGATAAGATAGCTCCTGCAATAATCCCTGGCATCATCATAGGAATTGTGACCTTAACAAAGGTATTTAAGCGTGAAGAACCAAGACTAGCTGCGGCTTCTTCAATACTAGGTGATATCTGTTGCAAGGCCGCTACTGATGAACGGATGGTATAAGGTAAACGCCTTACCGAAAACGAAATCACCATAATCAGCGATGTCCCGATAATGGCAAGAAAACCAGTCCCACCAATACCAGTATTAAAAGCTGTGATAAAGGCAATCCCAAGAACCGTTCCAGGAACAATATAAGGCACCATACTCATACTATCAATCAAGGAAGTAAAGGCATTGCGTTTACGAACACTTAAGTAAGAAATAAAAGTGGCAAAAATAACAACCACCACGAGAGCCATAAAAGGAATACGTAAGGTGTTTAAAATACTTGAGCCCATGCGATCAAAGGCCTGTTGATAACTATTCAAAGAATAGCCTGGCACAAAAATCATGCCTGAGGTTTTTAAAAATGAGGTATAAATTAAATACATTTGTGGCATGACAGATAAACCAATAACGCCATAAACCCACAAGTAAACCATAAACTTCTGGAGTCCTTTAACAGGTTTTGCTTCAATCGGGTGGAGAGAATTCATGCTAAAACTGTTTTTATGGGCAATGTATTTTTGCACCAAGAAAATGGTTAAAGCAATGATAATCGCGATAATCGCAAGAGCTGAAGCAAAGGCAGAGTTGCCTCCCACTTCACTGATAAACTGCGTGTAAACGAGTACAGGGAAGGTACGATAGCCCTCACCAATCAACATCGGTGTCCCAAAGTCTGAGAAAGCTCTCATAAAGACTAAAAGAGCTGCTGCTAAAAGCGTTGGTACCAAAAGAGGTAACACAATTTTCGTAAGCCGACTAATTCCCTTCACTCCCATACTTTCAGCTGCTTCTAAAAGAGAATTATCCATACTCTTTAAAGCGCCACTCACATATAAAAAGACTAAAGGAAAAAGTTGAAGGGTAAACACAAGAACAATGCCAAAGAAACCATAAATATCAATGTTTGGAAAACCTAGTGTATTAATCAAAAATTTAGTAATCACACCATTTCTCCCCAAGAGGAGAATCCATGAATAGGCACCAACAAAAGGAGCTGACATAGAGGCAATGATGATTAAAATTTGTAAGACCTTTTTCCCCTTAAACTGAAACATGGCAAAACAATAAGCCAGCAAGGTCCCAACAACAAGTGCCAACAAGGTTGCCATCACCGATACTTTAAAACTATTAAATAAGGTATCAAAATAGTAATCTCTCGAAAAGAAGGTTAAAAAATTACCCAGTGACAACTGCCCATCTACAAAAAGAGCTTGCTTTAAAATAGTGACAATCGGATAGATTAAAAAGATGAGATAAGTGACAAATATGATAATAGAAGATATGAGCCAAATATTCATCCGCTCAAGGGCTTTTTTCATCACGTCACCTCCAATAAATTCACCTGACCATCTGCTGAAAAGACATTGATTTTGGAAGTGTTAATTCTTAGACGGATCTCATCTCCTGGACCAAAGTCTTCATCAAGCGTCGACTCCTCTGTCACTTGAATGCGATCAGAAAAAGGTGTTTCTAGGATATATTCTGTGTTTAAGCCCAGATAAGTACTATCTTTAATCGTTGCTTTAATCGGACCATCAAGGTCTCTAACAAACTCTTCTGGACGCACACTAACTCTTACCTCTTGGTTGTCCAAATGATTTAAAAGAGGGTAAGGAATACTTGAACCATCAGCAAATTGAAGATGAGCTTGTCCTTCTTGTTTCACCAATTGTGCTGAAATCATATTGGTTCGTCCAATAAAGGTAGCTACAAATTCATTTTTAGGGCGATGATAGAGTTCTTTTGGTTTACCAATTTGCTGGATTTCTCCTAGATACATGACAGCAATCTGATCGGAAATAGCCATAGCTTCTTCCTGATCATGCGTCACATAAACCGTCGTAATACCAACTTCTTTTTGAATTTCTTTGATGGCTTGTCGCATCTCTATTCTGAGTTTAGCATCCAAGTTACTCAAAGGTTCATCCATTAAGAGTACATCTGGGCTGATAGCTAGAGCTCTTGCTAGAGCCACACGTTGTTGTTGACCACCACTGAGATTTTCTGGCTTTCGGTCTCTAAATTGATCAATCTGCATCAATTTTAAATAGCGATCAACCCTTTCAGCCATTTCTTCTTTATTGAGTTTTCGCTGTTTAAGTCCAAAAGCAACATTATCTTTAACAGATAGATGAGGAAAAATCGCATAGTTTTGAAAAACCATCCCAATGTTACGTTTGCTGGGTTCCATTTGATTGATACGGTCATTACCAAAATAGAAATCACCACCTTCAATCGAGTTAAACCCTGCAATCATTCGAAGTAGGGTTGTCTTTCCACAGCCTGATGGCCCTAAAAGAGTAAACAGACTACCATCTGGAATGACAACATTCAAATCTTCAATAACGGTTGTATCTCCATAAATTTTTTTGGCATTTTTAATGATAATTTCACTCATTTAGCCACTCCTATTTTGATTGTAGGTCAACAAAAATCTGATTGTAATGATTAACGATATCTTCTTGATGTTCAATAACGTAATCATAATCTTCTACAAGTGTTTTGATATCTTCAAGTGGCTTCATATTATCACTAACTGCCACATTTTTACGAACAGGGCGATTAGTGGTTTCAGTACCAAGAGTGTCTTGTGCTTCTTTTGAAATCACAAAGTCGATAAATTTTTCAGCATTTGATTTATTAGGGGCATTTTTAATAATAGCAGTACTAGCTGGAAGGAAAACAGACCCTTCTTCTGGGTAAATGACTTCAATATTTGCGCCATCATTAAGCAGTTTCACGGTAGGATCTTCATAAGACAAACCAACAGCCATTTCACCATCTGCTACCGCCTTATAAACAGCAGAAGAACTTGAGTTGATTTTACCATCAATCAAAGTGAAGAGATCTTCCACATATTGCCATGCCTCATCATTATCATAACCACCATTAGCTTGAAGCATGTTGGTTAATTGGGCAAAGGCACTAGAAGAGTTGGATGGGTCAGCTGTCGCAATTTTCCCCTTCAATTCTGGATTGAGTAAATCCTTATAACCTTTGATATCCATACCTTTGGTTAAGTCCTTATTAACAATCAAAACAGAACCATCCAGTGCGTAAGGTGTAGAATAGCCAGTTGTGTTTTGATATGCTTCAACAACATTCTCATTTTCAGGAGACACATACTCCTCAAAAAGTTCTGGATGTTGTTCGTATTGTGTGTAAGACCCACCAAAAATGATATCAGCAACAGGTTGACTAGCTTCGCTTTCTAATTTTTTAAAGAGTTCACCAGTACCTGCTTGAATTAATTCCACCTTAATGCCATATTTTTCTTCAAAAGCTGGAATAATCGCATTGATTAAGCCTTCAGAGTTAGGTGAATAAACGACTAGTTTATCGCTTTCTCCTGAGTTATTTTCTGACGTCTGGCTTGAACCACAGGCTGTCAAACCAATAAGAGCAATAAAACCAACAATTAGTGACAAAAATTTGTTACGCATAAGAATGCTCCTTTCATTTATTCACCCTCATTGTATAAAAGAAAGCGCTTTATTGATAGGAAAATTCTATCCTTTATGGGTAAAATTCTCTTTAAATTCGGTAAAACTCAAACCGGTATAACGACGAAAAACCTTACCAAAATAGTTATAATCGGAAAAACCAACAGCCTCAGATACTTCATAAGCCTTGACATCAGGCAAACTCATCATCAGCTGAATAGCTCGCTTAATCCGGTAACGATTGAGGTAGTCTGTGAGGGTAATTCCTAACTCCTCCTTGATTTTTTTATAGAGATAACTTTCACTGTAACCAAAATGCTTGGCCAAATCTTCTGTGGCGATTGGTTTATCGTAGTTAAGATGTAGCCACTCAACCAGTTCTTTTGCCCAATCCTCAGACATGACCTGAGGCAGATTAAGTGATGAGAAATCAGACCAGATAGGCTCCTTCTCCTCGGCACTACTACTATCGTCTTTCTTTTTTAAGTCCAACTGAATTTGCCAGAGGCAATCTCTTAATTCTTCTAGGTCAATCGGTTTTTCGATGAAATTATAAACACCATATTGCATCGCTTTCTTGGCATGTTGAAAGTCACTATAGGAAGACAAAATCACTTTTTCATAGGCCACCTCTTTTGTTACTTCAAACATTTCAAAAGCCGTTTTATGAGGCATTTTAATATCGGTCAACACCACATGAGGTTTTAATGTTTTAATGAGACTGGCTCCTTCTAAGCCATCTTTTGCGACCGCTACCACCTCTAAACCTAGTTGATGATAATCAAGTGCCTGTGTTAGCCATTGTCTAATGAGTGTTTCATCTTCAACGATGATTAATCGGTACATCGCCTCTCCTTTCTATAGATAGAGTCACCAGATTCTTATCTTCTTGTTTAGCAATCATAATCTTGGTGCTTGGATAAAGCATGACCAAACGCCTGTAAGAATTAATCAGACCATGATGTGTATCATCCGTATGGATGTAATCAGCAAAAACGGCTAGAAAATCTTCGGAAAAACCTGACCCATTATCAGCCACAGTAAAAAGAATTTTTCCATTCTCCTCTTTAACCGTCAATCCGATATCTAGAGCATGACGATCTTTCATACCATGTTTTAAAGCATTATCAACCAAGGGAAGAAGAAACAATCTGGGGATGGTTAACTCACTTAGATGATTAGGATAGTCGATAGTGTAGGTTAATTCTTCAAACCGCACCTGATTAACTAAAAGATAGTCTTCAATAATCGCCAAATCATCTGCTAAAAAGCCATAATCAGATATCGACGTCACACTATAGCGTAGCACACGATTGAGTGAGAGAATCATCTGTTCTGCTTTTTTCACATCGAAATACATCAAAATTTTAATCGCTTCTAAGGCGTTATAGAGAAAATGCGGATTAAATTGTGCCTCCAGCAATTTGCGTTCACAACGCGCTTTTTCTTGTTCTGACTGCAAGGTTTGTTCAAATAAAAGTTGCATGGTTTCGACCATTTTATTAATTTTATCAGCGAGATAACCAAACTCATCATCGGTACTCACTGCAACAGATTCTTTAAAGCCTTTCATCATGAGATCCAAATCAGAAACTAAAATATCAATACTATCACTACTATGAAGAGTTATTTTTCGTGACAAACGATTAGACGCCGCAAAAAGAATAAAAATGATAACTGTTGCAAAAAGACCCGTGAAGGCAAAAAGGTAGGTGAGTGGTACTACCAAAATATAAGTGTAGAGATAAAGATCTTTATTTAAAAGTGTTTTATTCGCTAGATAGAGATTGCCTTGTCTCAAACTTAAAAGTCGTGATAATGATGCCCCATCTATCTTTTCAAGAGACTCAGCATCATACCTAGAGCTGTTAGAGGCAAAGAGATTATCAAAATAATCGGTGATAACATACTGGATAGCTTCTGATTCAACAGAAGATTTAAAATCATTACTATCAATATAAAGAACCAGATAGCCTTCAATCTCGTTTTCTTGATAGATGGCTTTTAGCTTGATGAGATAGTTGTTTGATTGATGATCTTTCATGATTTTAAACAAACTCTCTCTTCCAAGATTGTTGAGAGCAATTTTGACATAGGCATCATCTTTTAGACCATCACGATTGGGGAGACGAGTGGTCAACAAGAGCTCCTTATCAGCGCTATAGATAGCAAGTGTTGAACGAAAAGGTAGCTGATTGGTTTCTTCATAAATCTGACGAAACATCTCACGCTCACTGATATTACCAGAAATAAAAGAGTCCAGATTACCTGCTTCCAAGTCTTCAAAAACACGACTAGTCGTAGCATCTATCTCTTCAAAATAAGATTGAACCATCCTTTTGCCCTGCATTAACTGACTATATTGTAAGAGTAAAATAAAAAAAGTCAGTATAAAGAGGTAGGAGAGCCCAATAACAAGGGCAATTTTCTTAAAACTATGTCCCATTTCAGCGCGTAATTTATCTCTGAAAGGCACAATTTCTTTTTTCTCTACTGGTAAGGCCATATCCATTTCCTCGCAAACAAAAAAGTGTTTCTCCTCATTCCTTAACGACACTGTCATTATAACAGGCAAAAACAAAAATGTAAACGGTGTCAAAAACAAAAAATCCTCACACAAAAGTGTGAGGAATATTTACTAGAGAACATAGCTTTAAAACTTTCTAACAGTTAATTTTCTTTATCATTTTTATAAAACATTTTCCAATTTAAAAGAGTCCCCAAAAAAGCACAGACAAAAACAATTACTCTAGTCATAGTTATCTCTTGTGACAAGATAATCACTGCAGAAACTATCTCTATGAGTAATAAAAGGATAAAAAATATATCTAATCGGCTATATTTCATTTTAAATCTCTTTTCTTTCTTAATGGAACTATTCGAAACAACACAGCGCGTTAAAATAAGTTTTAAACGTACACATTCTGGCACCGTCTCGGTGCTTTTTTTATTATTATATCAATTTTTAGATAATATAGAAATAATATACAAAATTTTGTTTTAAAAAATTTTTATCTGATAAATAAATTCATAGCACTAGTTTACTGTCTCATTTGAGAAATAAACTAGTGTCTTTTTTATTTTGATATTTTAAAATCAATTCCTTATATTAAAAACGTTTCCTCTCTCTTGCAAATTCTCTCAAAAGTGATATAATTTTGTTAAGTTATAAATTAACAAGAGGTGTCTTATGTTTTCAAAAGAACGTTTAAAACAAAAAAGAGTCGAAAAAGGGTATTCTCAAGCGAGGATGGCAAAAGAATTAGAGATTAGTCGGGTAGCTTATCATCACTGGGAGAGTGGTAAAACCATTCCCAACCAAAAACATTTGGCAACACTTGCCCTTATTTTGGAAGTGGAGACCACCTATTTTGAATCAGAATATCAGATTGTCAGAGACTATCTCAGACTCTCCCCATCAAATCAACAAAATGCTGAGGAGTATGTGGCTGATTTATTAGAAATACAGCAACAACAAAAACAAAAAGTCAGACCACTGTTTGCTGTCTCTGTCCTAGCAGATGTTGCACTCTCAGCTGGTTTGGGAGAATCACTCTTTGACGAATACGAGACAGAAACTGTCTATTCTGATGTCGAACAATATGGCTATGATATCGCGACTTGGATTAAAGGAAACTCGATGGAACCCATTTATCAAAATGGTGAAGTCGCCCTCATCAAGGCCAACGGTTTTGACTATGATGGCGCCGTTTATGCCTTATCTTGGAATGATACTCTCTACATTAAAAAACTCTATCGTGAAAAAGAAGGTTTTCGTATGGTTTCTCTTAATAAAGAGTTCCCCGACCAGTTTATTCCCTACGAAGATGAGCCTAAAATTGTGGGACTGGTTGTCAGTCACTTTATGCCAGTCATTAAAGAAGCATTGTGACAAACAAGAAGTCAAAAACAACCGTTCTCACTACTCATCCCAAATTTAATAATACGGAGAAGCACTATGGGTTACATTGATTATACGAGAGAGCCTCAATCTGATATTGCTTTTGTCGATATGAAATCCTTCTACGCATCCGTTGAGTGTGTGGCGCGTGGGCTAAACCCACTGACAACATCTCTTTGTGTGATGAGTCGTGCCGACAATGCTGATGGGCTCATCTTAGCGGCGTCACCTACCTTTAAAAAAATATTTGGCCAACATAATGTTGGTCGCTCCTACGATTTACCCTTTCATCTTAAAACCCGACGTTTCAATTATTATCGGGCAAAACAAAAAGGACTTACGCCAACACCAAAAGAGATTGCTTTTGTTGAAAATTGGGCAAAGCGAACACTCATCGTTCCTCCTAGGATGGATAGCTATATCAAGATTAATAGTCAAATCCAGAAAATCTTTCAACAGTATGCTAGTCCACAGGATATCCTTCCCTACTCGATTGATGAAGAATTGATTGATCTTACTTCTTCACTTGATTATTTCATCCCTGATAAAACACTCTCAAAAAAGAAAAAACTTGATTTGTTATCTGCCAAAATCCAGCATGATATCTGGCAGAAAACGGGTATTTTCTCAACTGTCGGCATGAGTAATGCCAATCCACTTCTTGCCAAATTAGCACTTGATAATGAAGCCAAGAAAACCAAAACCATGCGAGCCAACTGGTCCTATCAGGATGTCGAAAGCAAGGTCTGGAATATTCCTCAGCTCACTGATTTCTGGGGCATTGGTCATCGCATCGCTAAGCGGCTAGAAAAATTGGGTATCACATCGATTAGAGAACTAGCCAATACCAACCCCGATCAACTCAAAAAAGAATTTGGTGTTATCGGCGTCCAGCTATGGTTCCATGCCAATGGCGTTGATGAAAGTAACGTTCACACGCCTTATCGCGTGAAAGCAAAGGGGCTTGGAAATTCGCAAATTCTCCCCAAAGACTACACCAAACAACGAGATATCGAACTTGTTCTGAGTGAGATGGCAGAACAAGTCGCCATTCGCCTTAGAAGAGCTCATAAAAAAACAACCACTGTTGCCATCGATGTCTCCTATTCAAAAACAGAGATGAAAAAAGGGATTCACACTCATACCAAGATCGAACCAACCAATAACACACAAGTGCTACAAAGGACAGTTATTCGGATTTTTCGACAAAAATATACTTCCGGTGCCGTTCGTCAAATTGGCGTTAGGTATGCTGGGTTAGTGGATGAGCGTTATGCCTTAATCTCTCTCTTTGATGATGTTGCAAGCCTTGAAAAAGAAGAAAAACTACAAAGCACTATCGACACTATCCGTGACCAATTTGGCTTTTTAGCATTACAAAAAGGCACTGTCCTCTTAGAGAATTCTCGTAATATCGCACGCAGCAAATTGATAGGAGGGCATTCTGCTGGAGGATTGGAGGGACTCAAATGATTGACCGCTCCTATCTGCCTTTTCAGTCAGCAAGAGAATATCAGGATAGAAAAATGGCAAAATGGATGGGCTTTTTCCTTTCAGAACACACTACTGCCCTATCAGACGCCTTCACTTCCGACATCTTCTTTTCAGAAATGCCACTCAAAGAAAAAGTAAGTCTTCTTGGACGCGTCTATGCTAACCAAACAAGCATTAACATTAGTGTCAAAAACAAGAAAAAAAGAGATGACTATTATGGTAGTATCTCAAACATCGATAAAAATCACCTCATCCTTAAAACCAACAAAACCTATCTCAGACTAAACTTAGACGACATCATAACAATAAAACAGGCTAAGGAGGACGATGATGAGTCTATTTGATTATGAAAAAAATGCTTTACAAATGGATTATTTCAGTGAGCAATACAGACAATTTGAAAAAG
Source organism: Streptococcus zalophi (assembly GCF_016481285.1). Lineage (GTDB taxonomy): Bacteria > Bacillota > Bacilli > Lactobacillales > Streptococcaceae > Streptococcus > Streptococcus zalophi. Next base: position 72,809 of record NZ_JAENBP010000005.1, on the reverse strand, counting down.
ATTTCTACAAGTATTCTGCACTAGACATTCCACTCACCTTTCTCACGGACGATCTGATGCGAAGCATGGCAAACGCCCAAAAATCCTACTTTAAACTCAACAAAGAAAATGCCAAAGACGGTCTTGACCACTACTTCTTCTTTAGCATAGAGACCCCACCAGATAATACACTGATTAGAAAATACACCTATCAAAAAACCATGACCAGTCTTAAATAACAAAGACCGTCATGGTTTTAAAAAATGATAGAATTTTTAAATCAGTTACACAGTAGTTAGCACTCTTACTCCCCTATAACAGTAACATGATAATATCGTTTTCTCTTTCTAGTAGTATCAAAATCTACAAAGAAAACATATCCTGTTTTACCAATTCCTAAATCACCGGAAATAATTGGCAAAGTTTCGCTTGCTCCAATTAAACTAGCTTTCAAATGTGCATCAGCGTTCCATAATGCCTTTTTATCTCCTCCTGGTAACCATTGTTCTGGATTATCCCAACAAAACCATTTCCTTTGTACGCGCCATCGCAGAGGGCGACCTTATTTCTCTTCACACACACCAAGTGTGGCACTACACGAAAGAAGAAGCTCACGAATTTGTTACCATGGATTTTTTCCGCTTTGATCCTCATGGAAAAATCATTGAACACTGGGATGCTATTCAAGAAATCCCTGAAGAAAGTATGAATGGCAATACCATGTATTGATGATCATAATGAATAAAACTAGCCCTATCACTCTGTGATAAGGCTAGTTTTTTCTTAATTGATTTGCACAGGAATAGCACTTGGAATATTTTCATAAAACCATTTAGCTGTTTCTCTTGGCATCCTTACACACCCATGAGAACTTGGCATGCCAAGTCTGGCTGCTTCTTCAGGAATTTCATTACCATAACGATCAGTAGGCAAACTATGAAACAGATAAAGGCCGTGATCCTTAAAAGAGACCCAGTAATAAGCACCTTCACCAGAAGCTTCATTAAAGAAGAAATCACCTCTTTCCGGCTCAATGATAAATTGACCAGTCGGTGTTGGACTTTCTGGGGCACCTGTTGAAACCGTCGTTGAAAAAATCACCTGATTACCCGATAAAATGGACATTTTTTGTTCAGCAATAGAAACCTTAATCGATAAATCATTGTACTGAGCAAGGTCAGGGTAAAAAGACTCTTCCTGCCTAGGTGCATCAGTGGCTACTGAAGCCGTGTCCGCCACCTGTTCTGTCAGCGGTGTCTCTTCCTGAGTGACTTCTACACTAGTCGTTGACGCCACAGAACTAGACACTTCTTTGTCCTCAGTCGACGTCTTTTTGGCAACAGTCACAGTAGGTTTACCCGCCTCTTTACCAGCACCCGTTTTCCCCAAGACCTGATAAGTAGCATACCCTCCAACCAAAAGAAACACTACTACAATGATGATTAATGTTATAGGAGACCGTTTTTGACGCATCCTTCTCACCCTCTCTATCATCCATTAACAATTGATTTGCTAACCTTTTCACATGTTCAACCCTAGTATAAAACAAAAGAAAAATAATCGCAACGAAAAATGAAAGATTGTGAGGATGGTTTAAAAAGTTAGAAAAAACAAAAACCTTCAAATTATTTTAAACAGTATCAAATCCTAAATAAATCCTTCTTATTCTATTAATTATGTAATTCTACAAGAGCATTTATTTTTTATTTTCCATTGCAATCATTAAATATTGACAAAGTTGTTATTATCATATTTCAAATAACACAAATCCTAAATTATACCACCCTAAATAATTTCCTTCTCCAAACTATCATAAAGCTCACTTTTTAATAAGGGACTATTGATTTTTACATGATTAATCTGTGGACTAATGTATGTTAAATTTTCTTCAATAATTGAAAAAAATGTTTGATTTTTCAAATTTAAAAAATATTCATTAATACCTTGAAACATTCTCTTCAGTACTCTTTTATCCGTTTCATTTTTTACAAATGAATCGATAGCAAAAGGAAAACCGATTTCTGACTTACTATCAACTAAGTTTATATAAACCAGAAACATAGTTAATAAATCCCTATTTAGATTTGTTCCGCTTCCCTTCAATTTGTTGAAATCTCTAAACTTCTTATTAGCAACTCCTTCTGAACCTATAATAATTGATAATTTATTCTTTAACTCTTCAAACTGTCCTTCCATTTCTTGAGATTTTTCAGAAAGTTCTTTTTTAAGTTTTCTAAGTTCCTTTTTAAGTTGAGTGATAAATATTTCAATTCTTGTTTTTTCTTCTGTTTCTTGAATCTCCATGCTTTTAAGTTCCAATAGAACATTTTGATTCACATACTCATTAATATCTGATAATTTTTTTAACTCTGTTAATCGTTGATGATATTGATTAAATTGTTTTTTGAGTTCTTCCATTGTCTTTTCTTTTTCAACAACAATTCTTTCAATTTTTATAATTTGTTGACAAATGTGATCCTTTCGCACATTTATAGCCAACTCATTATCTTCTAATTCCAATCGTGTTAGGGATTGTCCTCTTGTTAGTACTGAATGACAATAGACACATTCATGTTTTATGTCTGAGTATCTTTCTTTAGTCTTACTTGATAGTTTTTTAAGTTCTTCTAAATCTTGTTTTAAAATATCAAGTTTTACTTTATCTCGAAATAATTCACTTGTTTTTTTTGTAATTTGTTCTGAGAATTTATTTGTTTCATCAACATAAAATTTCACTTCTTTTTGAAATTCATCATAATTTTTAGGAATTGTTTCCGTAATATTTTTTTGAGAACGAAATGTTTCATATACAGATTTAATTTGATTAATTTTTCCATTTACTAATTCTAACTGCCGTGAGTAATCATTCTTTTTACTTTCCTTATCATTTATCTGATTGTCTGAAAGCCCCAAATAATAATCGAAAACATTTTTTGGAAAAGAGTCTGATTTGTATCGACCTAATCCTTCAAATGAATCTTTGAATAGTTTACCATCCCACGATTTATCTTGGTCAATATACATTGGACTTAGGAGCGCATCAATTGAGGCTAAACTAGAATTATTGCTACTTTTGCTAACTAACTGCATGTCCATTCCCAGTTTACTTTGAAACCAAACTGAATACTCTTTAAAATTCTCAAATACTTGAATTTCATCATTTTCTAAAACTGAAATTGTCTTGTTATGCCTCTTTATTAATAGTGATTCATCATCAACAAATATTTCTAGTTGAAAGATATAGCTATCAGCTTTCCAATTTTGAGGAAATAGTTTAATATTTGCACCTAAAGCATAGTAAATCGATTTAACAATACTAGATTTTCCTTCACCATTTGTACTACTTACTATTAAATTTGCAGAATCAGAAAATAAAAATTTATTCGCTTCTTCTTTATTGTAGTCTACAATTAAAAGACTTTTTATTCTAAGTCTACTCATTCGCAATGCCCTCCAAAATGTCGCAATAAGCCGATATACTCACCGCATACTTAGCGTATTCCGATAATGTTTCCATTTCAGGTAAATTAAAAGATTGAGGTAACAATATAATTGCTTCCTCCTTTTCTAATCTATTTTCATCACGCTTTAGAAAGGCAATAACAGCTTTTTTAGCAGTCATATACTTTAAAATAATATTCATTTCTTCATTCTTAATTTTTACATTTTTTATAGAAGTGAAATGAAATTTCTCAAGTTCTTCATCAAAGCGAGCTTTTGCAGTTATTTTTTGTAATATTAAATTCAATTCTTCTGAAGTGATTTTTTTTAGTTCTTTATCAGTATTTGTTCGTATTTCTTTTTCTGATTTTTGAACAATTTGTTGTAATAACTCATTGAGAATAATATCATCCCTGCCATCAATGGAAATGTTTTGATTTGCTAGCTCACCTTTTAAAAATGTTCTAGCATTAACGATATTTTTATCAAAAGCGGTCTTTACTAAAGAAAATTTTTCTGTTTTTGGATTGTTAATTGATTCTTTTTGATTGTCAGACAATAACCATGAGCTATCGAAAAGTTCCTCTGAGTCAATTTGTTCTTGCATTTCTTGTAAATCTCTTTCTTTGAAGTTATAAACCACTACTTTGTAGATTGAATCCATTGTCCCAGATGAAAAGTTTTTTTCAAAAATTGAAGGTCTGTCTTTAGTGCTCTTCAATAATTTACTAATACTCATGCTTTTTTCACCTTTGACCTGAATATAAGCATGATAATTTTCATCGTATGTAACCTCAAAATCATCATCTGTTTCAACATATATTGAAAAATTAGATTTTTTATAATTTCTAATTGCAACTAAAGAGACGACACAGTTTTGATAATTAAATCCTTTTTGTGCAATTGCTCCTCCATTATCTTTTACCATAACATTCTCCATTGTCCTTACTATTAAATATTGTACTCAGATAAATATATTCTTCTTACTACTCACTAAACACCAACTTTAATAAACTTTATTTCTACAATATTATTATTAAGAACCATCAAAAAATCCATCATCTAAACAACTCATCAATGTCATGCCACATGGTCATGTCATCAATCCATTCATCTTCATTGAGATACCATAGTTTTTCATCGTAATCACGGACAAATGCCCACTTGACTTTATGGCGATTAGCATAATCTTTGAGTGCTGCATATTTTACAGGTGCGTAGGGGTCGATATTCTTATCAACACCGTAGTTAGTGACACCACCTTTTGTTTCCACGATATAGACATCTCCATTTTTCATCTTGATGATAAAGTCGGGATAGAAATGACTTCGTCCACCATTGGTTCCAAAAGCGAGTGAAAAATACTGTGTTCCCCTATCTCCATTCTTATAGACAAAATCAACGGTATCTGAGTGGTCTTCAAGATAACGTTCAAACAGACGTTCCACAAGACTAGGTCTAACAGCAATAGAAGCTGTTGTATAACCCTCATAAGCACTTGTCTCAACCGGTTCGGATATGATACTAGGATTATAGGTGTAACGTTCTTCTAAAGGAATAGTGAAATCGTTCACTCTCAGTTGTTGTAGGTCAAGAGTGACTGCTTTCTTAACATCAACTTTTCTAAATTCTTCTCTCAGTGTTCGCCAATAGTTCAAAATAAAAGCCGTCCACTCTTGAGCATCCAGTTGTAGCAAGCTTTCTTTTTTCTCTCTACCATCTTTCAAGAAGAAACGTTTAAGGATAGCTTCTACCTTGGAAACTGGTAAATGGATAACGCGATCTAATTCATGAAAAGCATGAAGAAGCTCAAGACGATTGCCACGATAATCAACTTCGACAAATCGTTCAAGATCTTCTAGTCTATCCGAGTGTTCTAGTGTATCAAATCGCCCTTGTTTATAGGTTGTTTTGATGGTTCTACCGATTTTAATGCCTTGATTTTCGATAATCTTTCTATTTTCCAAAGGGTTATCAGTAAGATGCCATGATGATTTTAAGCCTCCATAGAGATTATTTAAAATCGCTTTTTCACTCTTTTCTTCTTCCGTATTAGCAATTCTTTCACTATCAAGGCGGAAACTCTTTGCCCTATCTTTCAATTTCAAGATAGGTGTAGGTGCGATTCCTCCCCCTTGCGTATAGGCTCCACTTAGAAAATCACTATCAAAAGTATAGAGATAAGCATTATCAAGGACATCTACACCATAATGTCCTCGATTGGGTTGTGGCATTCTTCTTATCCGTCCAATCGTTTGAATGGTGAAGGTTTCGTTCATATTTTCACGAACCTTGATAAGAACTTTTGCACGAGGAGCATCCCAACCTGTTGCAATGGCCTGCTTGATGATGAGATACTGTACAGGACTATCTAGTTTTTGAACGTCTAAATGATTTCTTTTTTTATCGGATAACCAAATACCAAGTGTTTCATCCTCATAATTTTTATGTAGCGTCTCTTGGAGATATCTTTCGACACGTGCCAATAGATCTGGTTCATCATCCGATTTATCCGGCAATTGTACGATAACAAGGGGGTTAACACCTATTACACCATTTTCAGCATAAGCCTTCACAATTGCTTGTCGTTTTTTCTCAGCCGCTTCAAAAAGAATTGCACTCTCATCTTCAACATCAAGAGTGACATCAATGTCTTCATTCACAACAACTGCTTTGGTGATTAAGCCTGATTTGATAACAGCGTCTTCACCCACTTCGTAAAATTCTACTTTATCGGGTATGTTTGGATCATCAATCGTTGCTGAAACACGAACTGTTTTTGAAGCCTTAAACTGTGAAATAATATCACGCGCCTTTTTAGTATCATTACGATGCGCCTCATCAATCACGAGAACAAAATGACGATCTTGCTGGAAAGCTTTTTCAATCTTGTCTACTAGATTGTCACGCTCACTATCTGTCAACATTGCTTTTGATTTTTTTCCAATAACACGTTCATAGTTGATAAAGGTAACCGTTCCCTTATCAAAACCGTGCAAGAGGGCATCATCTACCGATTGAGATTTGATGCTTGCAAAACCACTTGCCTTATCCTGACTTTGTTCTTCCAATTCCCCTGCACCAGGAGTAAACCAGACAAAAGCCACATTATCATGAGTTGAAGCGATATAGTTGTCAATCCACGACAATAGAGTTATCGTTTTCCCAGAACCCGTTGGTGATTTGATAATCAGTTCATCCACAGGATAGTCGGGAGAAGTGAAACGAAGTAATTTGTCAGTAACATTATTTTGAAAATCTTTCAGATTAATCATTGGACCATAGTTCCTTTCCAAAGAAGTAGTCAGGGATTTCCTGCAGGGTGATATTGAGGCGAGAGATTGCCTCTTGTTCTTTCGTATCGATGAAAACATCTGGATGGATAAATAGAGTGGCTCCTTGTTTTAATTGCTCCTCTTCAAGCAATCTCTCTAAATGTTCCTCGGTCAAAATAATCTCAACTGATGGATTAGAAATATCGATACCAAACTCCAATTCAACAAGAGTTGTAATATAATTTAACAGTTCAAATTCAAGAGAGATGTCAGGAAATTTCGTCTTGTCAACAAAATCTGTTTTAAAATATTTGAGGTTGTGCGGTAACTCTTCTTGAATATTACTTAATCTTTTATAAGTCACTTCTTCTGCAATCTTATTCTCATTATTAGTACAAAGAATATATTTGCGATTACCACCATCTTCTTTATTCAGTTGAGCAACCGCATGACCGGTTGTTCCCGATCCGGCGAAGAAATCTAAAATTGTTGAATTCTTAGTCTCAGTTAGCTCCAACATTTGCATTATAAGATTAATTGGTTTTTTCCCATTTTCGAATTTTATCTTTCCTTCTTTACTTACGTTAATCCAACTAAAGCCATCCCAAAATGTACCAATACGCTCTTTTTTTACTATTTTATTATTTAATTTTTGACTAGTATCTTTTAACCAGATTACTAATACCTTCTGTTTTCCCTTAAAAATTAAATCAGTTGTTTTTCCCTTATTTTTTCCACTTTTTGGTACATATGTTGCCATATACATATTATCTTCATTATCAGTTGCTTCCCAAACTCTTGTCCGAATCGAAGTTTGGGCATTGGTAGTAGTCATTATTTTATCATAATATTTAAAATACACTTCCTCTTCAGAAATTTCTTCCAGTTTAGCAATCGCTTTTACTGTCAAAATTGAATAGTTATTTACTTTTTTTATTATAATGTCATTTCCTGTACCATCTTTTATTATTTTATATGGTATTAAATCATCAAATTCATAAAGAACATTGGTATATTTAAAACTTTTTCCTTCAGATTTCATCTTTTGAACATATGTCATCAACTCTGTCTCTTTATAAATTGGTTTAAGAGGTGGGAGGATAGATGAATTTTTACAATATACTAGTAAATATTCAATATTCTTTTTAAGTTTCTTATCTTCCCCTCCTCCACTGGCACCTGCACTAACTTTAGAATTAATAGAGATTTGATTTAAATAATTTGATTCTCCAAAAATTTCATCGCACAATAATTTTAATTGTGACTGCTCATTATCATCAATAGAAATGAATAAGACTCCTGCAACTGATAAAAGCTTTCTAGCAATTTTTAAACGTTTCTCCATAAAGGAGATCCATTTAGAATGTCTATAGCTATCCTCTTTAACAATATAACTGTCATTATAGATAAAATCTTTATTCCCTGTATTATATGGCGGATCAATATAGATAACATCAATCTTCCCCGCATGCGTTTTTTCAAGCAAGTGTAAGCTGTGGAGATTATCGCCTTCGAGTAAAAAATTATAATCCTCGGATTCAGGATTCCCAACAATCTTTTTACCTTCATCTTCCACAAAGACCGGTATTTGCGTTTTCATCTTTTCTTCAACCAGTTCCGCATGTTCTTCCCACACCAATCCATATTTTTTAGTATGAAGTAGACGTACTAATTCTTCTAGCTTTTCAATATCTTCATTACGATTCTCTTCTCTAGCTTGTTGCAACAACAGCTGAACATACTGGATAGCATTTTCTTTCTCGTTCTTATGTGGTCGTTCTACAAATTGTTCAGTCAAACCCAAATCCCCCATTATTCTGTTCTATAAGTGTTATTTTAATTATTTATTATATTATATCACGCCAAACAGCATTTTAATAATAATTTATGAATAGTATCCATTTTGTCTTCTCTCTCAAACATGGTATAATAGGCATTAGCTAAAAAGACCGTTCGTAAAGAACAGTCTAAATATGATTTTAAGGATAAACAAAGGAGACACTAAACATCATGATGAATATGCAAAATGTGATGAGACAGGCACAAAAATTACAAAAGCAAATGGAAAAGAAACAAGCTGAGCTAGCTGCTGCTACTTTTACCGGTAAATCAGCACAAGACCTAGTGGTTGCAACCTTTACTGGTGATAAACAACTGGTGTCAATCGATTTCAAGAGTGATGTGGTTGATCCAGAGGATGTTGAAACGCTTCAAGACATGACCATCCAAGCGGTCAATGATGCCTTGAAACAAATCGAGGACGAAACACAAAAAACCATGGGTGCCTTTGCTGGTAAACTACCCTTCTAAAACGAAAAAGCCGAACTGAGTTCGGCTTTTTTATTCGGATAGGATATCAGATAAGTTGAGGTTTGCAAAAGGATTATGGGTCACTTCTTCTTGCTTGTCTAAAAGTGCGATATTGTCATCAAACTCGCAAAACTTTTCATAGACAAGGGCTGTCATGCGTGCATCTTCAAGGCTATTATGGCTTTTCCCACTAATCTCTAAAAACTTGGCAACGGTGTGGAGCTGGAGATTACTAATCCCATTTAAGTCTTTACTGCGTCTTTTTTTAGCTTCCTCATAAACGTCAACCATGTAGTTTTCTCTGAAATCCAACTCATGTGCCAACAAAAGCGGTAAATCACTTTTTTTAGCATTGTAGCCAATCAAAGGCGTTGAAGCAACAAAGGCTTTAAAATCAGCCATTACCGTTTCAATAACGGGTGCTTTTTTAATCTTGTCAGCAGTAATCCCCGTCAAACCATTGATAAAACTTTGTAAAGGGACGTCCGTATAGACATAGGTATCAAACGTCGCAATCTCTTGGTGCTTATGATATTTCACCGCTGACACTTGGATAATATGGCTAACATGATCAACCGTATTAAACTCCAAGTCAAAAGCAATATAGGTGTCTAAGTGTTCCATAACATAACCTCATCTAAAGAAAAAGCCTCCCATCAGAGACTTTATTTTCCAAATAAACGGGCAAAAAACCCTTTTTTTCTAGCGTCTTGTTGTGCCTGCGTACGCTCAACTTTATGTTTTGTTTCTTCTACCTCATTTTTAGCCTCTTCCAACTCTAATAGAAGAGTCTCTTTTTCTTTCATGGCAGTCAGGGTCAATTGTTGTTGTTGATCGAGTTGTTTATCTTTTTCAGCAATTTGGACATCCTTAACACTCAATTGTTTATCTTTTTCAGCAATTTGAATATCCTTGGCTTTAATCTGTTCATAAAGACGAGTGATTTCCGTATTTTTTTCGTCTACTAAAATCTCAAGGAGTTCACGTTGTTTTTCTTCCTCACTAATCGGCTCATCTTCAAAAATAGTTTTCTTATAAATTTCTTCTAGTTTAATCAGACCACTGCGAGTGACGACAGTAACCCCTTTGTCATTTTTATCGACATCTTCCTCAGAAAGTGTCTTGACACGGTTATTGACTGCCTGACGGCTGACTCCTAAAATTTCAGCTAGTTCGCTGACTGTCTTCTCAATTGCCATAATTCCCTCTTTATCCTGACATAATACTTATAAAAATAGTATCATAACCTTAGGATAATGTCAATTTTGGACAGGACTTAAAAGACTTGATTTTTTCCTTAAAAACAAGGCATTTCAAGCTTTTTTAAATAGAATATTTTCTCTCATGAAAAAATATTTTTTCACTATTCAGACTTTTAACCAAGCTATGTTATAATGGCAGTATGAAACATTATAATACAATCATTATTGGCGGTGGGCCTGCAGGAATGATGGCTGCTATTTCCTCAAGCTTTTATGGACAAACAACACTCCTCTTAGAAAAAAATCGACGATTGGGTAAAAAACTAGCTGGTACTGGTGGCGGTAGGTGTAATGTCACCAACAATGGCACACTAGAAGACTTGCTAGAAGGTATCCCAGGTAATGGTCGTTTTCTTTATAGTGTATTTTCCCAATTTGACAACCATGATATTATCCAATTTTTCACAGATAATGGTGTCGCCTTAAAAGTTGAAGACCATGGTCGTGTTTTTCCGACAACTGATAAATCTAAAACCATCATCTCCTGTCTTGAAAATAAGATTACCGAACTTGGTGGGCAGATTAAAACAGGTTTTGAAGTGGTTTCTGTTAAAAAAAGCGATCAGCGCTTTCACGTTAAATCACATGATGAAGAGTTTACTTGTGATAAACTCGTGGTGACGACAGGTGGTAAAACTTATCCCTCAACTGGTTCAACTGGCTTTGGCTACGAGATTGCTAGGCATTTTAAACTTGCCGTCACAGACCTTGAAGCTGCAGAAAGTCCACTTTTGACTGATTTCCCACATAAAACCCTTCAAGGTATCTCTCTCGATGATATTACGATAACGTATCAAAAACACATCATCACTCACGATTTGCTCTTTACCCATTTTGGCTTATCTGGTCCGGCAGCACTGAGAATTTCCAGTTTTGTTCGTGGTGGGGAAACAATTTTTATCGACTTTCTCCCACAGGAAACAAAAGATAGCCTCAGTAGCTACTTGAAAGAAAACCGTGAAAAGTCTTTGAAGAATGCCTTAAAACAGTTTTTCCCAGAACGTTTAGCAGACTTTTTAGTATCAAACTACCCGGAAAAAGTCAAACAGCTAAATCCAAGGGAAGAAGAAAAACTATTAGAAACCCTCAAAAACTACCCTATCTTGGTTACTGGGAAAATGTCTCTGCCCAAATCCTTTGTGACAAAAGGTGGTGTTGACTTAAAAGAAATCAATCCGAAAACCTTGGAGAGTAAAAAAGTGACAGGCCTTCATTTTGCCGGTGAAGTGTTAGACATCAATGCCCACACAGGTGGTTTTAACATCACTTCTGCTCTTTGTACCGGTTGGGTGGCAGGCATGCCGCACTACGATTAAAGAAATAAGCTAAAAATAAACAAGAAAGGACAGGTATGACTACCCGTCCTTTTTAATCTTCAAATTGTTTTAAAAAACGTTTTTGCGTCTTATCAGACACATAGCCACATCTCTCATAAAAGACATGAGCAGCTCTTCTGTGCTCAGCTGAATTAAAGCGAATATAGGGGTAATGTTTTTTCTTTGCTTCATCCTCCAAAGAAAGTAAGAGTTTCTTTCCTATTCCCTGATGTTGATAGTCAGGATGAACAGCAAGCCCCATAATATTAAAACCTGCTTCACTATAAATACTTTCATAGCGACTCGCATGAAGAAAACCAACTACTGTTTGAGTTGTCTCTTCTTCAAAAACCACCAAATACTGATTAGGATCTTTGGTTAAGCGAGTGATTTGTTCTTGTACCAACTCCGTTGAAACACTATATCCTAGACTAATGTCACAGATATCTCTGAGTTCTTGTGCATCTGACGTTTGTGCTATTCTAATCATTCCATTTACCTCACAACTCATTTTTTAAAGGATTAGGATAAGGTATTAAAAGCAAGGCTTGGTTTAGCATTTAAGTCAAGCTCTGCAAAATGACCTTGTTCATATTCAACCGATGCTGCAAAAGCAATCATCCCAGCATTGTCACCACAAAGGCGTAGTTTTGGAATGACAACAGGTACTTCTGTGATTTCTTTAGCTAGACGTTCTCTTAGCCCCTTATTAGCAGCAACACCACCAGCAACAACTAGTGTTTTGACTGGGTATTGTTCTAATGCTTTTTTGGTTTTAGCGAGTAAAACATCTAAAACGGCAGCCTGAAAAGAGGCACACAAATCTTCTAAAACCAACTTTTCACCTTTTTGCTCAGCATTATGGTGAAGGTTGATAAAAGCTGATTTCAAACCTGAAAAAGAGAATTCCAAATGATCTTCTTTAATCATGGCACGAGGAAAATCATATCTGTCTTGACCTTTATGGGCCAATTCATCAATTTCACGGCCAGCTGGATAGGAAAGACCCATCACGCGCCCTACCTTGTCATAAGCTTCACCGACAGCATCATCACGTGTTTCACCAACGATGTGGTATTCTCCTGGTTTTGGAACATAAACCAACTCAGTATGACCACCAGAGACTAGTAAAGCTAGTAAAGGATAAGTCAACTCCCCTTCATCTCTAGCTGCCATCAAATGCCCCGCCATATGATTAACTGGAATCAAAGGAAGGTTGTTAGCCCAAGCAAAGGCCTTGGCAGCTGCCATTCCCACTAAAAGAGCACCAACAAGCCCTGGACCATAAGTAACCGCAACAGCATCTAGGTCACTTGTCTCAACACCTGCTTCTTTAAGAGCTTCATCAATACAAACCGTGATGACTTCGACATGATGACGGCTTGCCACTTCAGGAACGACGCCACCAAAGCGTTTATGGCTCTCTACTTGACTAGCGATAACGTTTGATAAAAGTTCTGCTTCATTCCTTAATACGGCCACACTTGTCTCATCACAAGAGGACTCAATTGCTAAAATATATCTATCTTTCATTATTTTCTTCTCGCTTCATAATCACAGCATCCTCAATCGGATCGTGATAATAGTTTTTTCTCTCGCCCACGACCTGAAACCCATTTTTTTGGTAAAAAGCTTGTCCTTTATGATTAGAGGCTCTTACTTCTAAAAAAACGGCTTCTGGTTTATTGAGCAACTGTTGTAATAATGTCGCCCCAAAACCTTTATTTTGAAAGGCACTTTTGACGGCGATATTTGTGATTTCTAATTCACCATAGAGGTATTCAATTGCTAAAAAACCCACTGCTTCTTTTTCATGATAGACGAAAAAATAGTCGGTGTTTTCTTTTTCAAGGTCTGCTTGAATCTGTCGTTTACTCCATGGTGATTTAGTATAAACATCCTCTAAAATGGCGTGAATCACATCTACTTTTTCCATTGTTGATAACATCTTAAACTCGCTTGATAAAATCATCTTCATTGGCTGGTTCATGCGTTTTCAACCAATTTTCTTCAGCTTCAACACGTTTTAAATACTCAGGAACAAACAGATCGACATTTTCCGGAGGTAACGTCAAACCTAACTTACCAATCTCATAAGCACTTGGCAAAACCTCTAAAATCTTAGCTTTTGGTAAGTTTTCTTGAATGGTGTTATAAAAAGCACCAACCTCACCTACAATGCTGATCTCATTTTCCGTCCCTAGACTAGCCAAAACATCACTAAAACTCATGTGCTGATCTGGTTTAACAGACTGACCATGACGGTAGAAACCAGCATAAACATTTTGTCGTCTAGCATCAATAATTGGTACTACAAGACCAGTTGTTTTAGCATTTAACGCAATAGCAGCTAAACTAGAGACGCCAACGACATCGATTTTTAACGTATAGGCTAGTGTTTTGGCCGTTGCAACAGCAACTCTAAGACCGGTGTAGGAACCAGGGCCCTTAGCCACAACAATTCTGTCTAAATCCTTAGGTGTTAAACCTACCTGAGACATCAAAAAATCAATTGATGGCATCAGACTAATACTATGATTTTTCTTGATATTTAAAGTGATGTCAGCCAATAAAACGTCATCTTCTAATAAAGCGATTGACATGGCTTTGTTTGATGTATCAAATGCTAAAACTTTCATTATTTGAATTCCCTTACTTGATTATACCTAATATTGTATGATATAATGACTTCAAATGCAACGAATCAGGATAAAATATACTACACAATAGAAATGGAATAGTTTTTTTGTCAAATTTGCCAACAATTTGACGCGTTTTTTTGTAGTTTAAAAAGCCATCGTTACTTAGGAAAGGAAACACAACACATGATTTATAAAGTTTTTTATCAAGACAGCAAAGACAATAGTCCTCGTCGTGAACAAACCAAATCAATTTACTTAGACATCACAGCTGACAATGAATTAAAAGGACGCATTATCGCACGTCAGCTTGTAGAAGAAAAAACTAATTTTAATGTAGAATATATCGAAGCCCTCTCAGAAAAGCATCTTGCTTATGAAAAAGAGACTGGTGCTTTTGAATTAACGGAGTTATAATAATATGTCAAAAATCAATTTAAAACCTAATGAAGTCGGGGTTTATGCCATTGGTGGACTAGGAGAAATCGGGAAAAACACCTACGGTATTGAATACCAAGACGAGATTATCATTGTTGATGCCGGGATTAAATTCCCAGAAGATGACCTTCTAGGTATCGACTATGTGATTCCAGACTACTCTTATATCGTTGAAAACATTGACCGTGTCAAAGCTCTCGTCATTACGCATGGTCACGAGGACCATATTGGTGGAATTCCTTTCTTGTTTAAACAAGTCAATATCCCTATTTATGCATCTCCTCTTGCCTTAGCTCTTATTCGTGGTAAATTAGAAGAACATGGTCTTCTTCGTGATGCCAAGTTATTTGAAATCAATGGTAAGACTAAATTAACCTTCAAAAATTTAAGTGTGACCTTTTTTGATACCACCCATTCAATCCCAGAACCTCTTGGTATTGTTATCCATACACCTGAAGGAAAAATTGTAGCCACCGGAGACTTCAAGTTTGACTTTACACCAGTTGGTAAGCCTGCTGATCTTCACAAAATGGCTGCTTTAGGAGAAGAAGGTGTTTTACTTCTCTTGTCAGATTCAACCAACGCTGAGATACCAACCTTTACCAATTCTGAAAAAGTTGTTGGACAATCCATCACAAAAATCATCGAAGGCATTCATGGACGGATCATCTTTGCCTCTTTTGCCTCAAACATTTTCCGATTGCAACAAGCAGCTCAAGCAGCGGTTAAAACAGGACGAAAAATTGTGGTCTTTGGTCGATCAATGGAAAAAGCCATGGTCAATGGGACAGAACTCGGCTACATTAAGGTGCCAAAAGGAACCTTTATTGAACCAAAAGACATTAAAAACTACAATGCTAGTGACATCATGATTCTTTGTACGGGAAGTCAAGGAGAATCAATGGCTGCTCTATCTCGTATCGCAAATGGTACCCATAGACAAGTTTCCCTTCAACACGGCGATACTGTTATCTTCTCATCTAGTCCAATCCCTGGTAATACAACCAGTGTTAATAAACTGATTAATACCATCCAAGAAGCTGGTGTAGAAGTTATCCACAGTAAAGTCAATACCGTTCATACCTCTGGACATGGTGGCCAACAAGAGCAAAAACTCATGCTTAGCCTTATCAAACCAAAATTCTTTATGCCTGTCCATGGTGAATACCGTATGCAAAAAGTGCATGCAGGACTAGCTAATGATACTGGTATTCCAAAAGAAAACATCTTTATCATGGAAAATGGTGATGTCTTAGCGGTTACAAGAGATTCAGCTAGAATGGCTGGAAAATTCAATGCCCAAGACATCTACGTTGATGGTAAGGGGATTGGTGATATCGGTGCTGCCGTCTTAAAAGACCGTCGTGATCTATCAGAAGATGGTGTCGTATTAGCTGTTGCCACTGTTGATTTTGATTCTCAAATGATTTTAGCTGGACCAGATATTTTGAGTCGTGGCTTTATCTATATGAGAGAATCTGGTGACTTAATTCGTGAAGCACAACGCTTACTGTTTAATACCATTCGCATTGCTTTAAAAAATAAAGATGCCAGTATTCAATCCTTAAATGGTTCGATTGTTAATGCTCTTCGTCCGTTCTTATACGAAAAAACTGAACGTGAACCAATCATCATTCCGATGATTCTAACACCTGATAAATAATAATAAGCTCTAGACAAATGTCTAGAGCTTATTATAAATCTTTCTTTCTAGCAAAGCATCATAAAAACGCTCATCTTTTGAATGAGCGTTTTTACGGTACCATTTAATAAGGATAGATATAAGTCACTTCACCTGGTGTAACCCCATCATAAGGATTAAACCAGCCTCTATAATTGTCAATCCATTGTTGACCATTAAAGTTTGCCTCTAATACTTGAATGCTTGTTTCACTTTGAACATCAATAACATAGGCCACATGACCATAGCCACCATCTGTCCAGCAAATGATAGAGCCAACCATTGGTGTTGTACCAATCTGGTAACCTAACCAAGAAGCTGTACCAGCCCAGTCACCACCATTTCCCCACCATTCACCAACCCAAGGTGCTAATTGTTGAACACCCCAAGTACATTGACCAATCGGATAACTACCAGTATATTCTTCATTGTCTTCATCAACTGCCACAACTGCAGGTGTTGGATTTGCTACTGTCAATACTTGGCCAGGGAGAATGAGACTTGAAACATCAAGATTATTCATCGCTGCCAATTCATACATATCCATACCATATTGCTGTGCAATACTATAGAAAGAATCACCACTTTGAATGACATGCTCATCTGCCATAGCTACTTGACTGGTTAAAAGAGTCGTTGCTGACACTGCACCAAACAGCATTAATTGTTGTAACCATAATTTTGATGTTTGTCTGACTTTTCTCATTTCTTTCTCCTTATAAACTTGACTTTATACTCATCATAAGCTATTAGTATGTCAAACTATTTAAAATCAAATAACAGTTATAAAGAAAATCGTTAACAAAAAAAGACAAGTCCAATAAGAAAGACTGCCTTTTAAATAAAATTTAATATAATTCAAGATAGTTATCAATTTCCCACTGCGATACGTAAGAAGCATAGCTAGCCCATTCAATACGCTTAGCATCATAAAAATTAGTATAGATATGATCTCCAAGTGCTTCTCTAACAACTGTTGATTTTTTCAAGGCTTTTAAAGCATTATGAAGGGTTGAAGGAAGATCGATAATACCTGCTTTCTTACGTTCTTCAGCCGTCATAGCATAAATATTAGTCTCAATTGGTTTTGGTGCTTCTATTTTATTAACAATACCATCTAAACCAGAAGCCAATAAAACAGCCATGGCTAAATAAGGGTTTGCTGTTGGGTCAACTGAACGTAGTTCCAAACGGGTGCTAGCCCCTCTTGAAGCCGGAACACGGATTAAAGGAGAACGATTACGACCAGCCCAAGCGATATAAACAGGAGCTTCATAGCCTGGTACTAAACGCTTATAAGAATTAACGGTTGGATTTGTAATCGCCGTATAGCTATAAGCATGTGTCATTAAACCGCCAAGGAAATGATAAGCTGTTTTTGACAGTTGCATGCCTCTTTTATCGTCCTCATCGAAAAAGGCATTTCCTTCTTCAGTAAACAATGACATGTTACAATGCATACCAGAACCCGCTATTCCAAATTTAGGTTTAGCCATAAATGTAGCATACATACCATGCTTTCTGGCAATCGTTTTAACAACAAGCTTAAATAACTGAATATTATCACAAGCTGCCAAAACATCGGCATATTTAAAATCAATTTCGTGCTGACCAACAGCACACTCATGATGACTCGCTTCCACTTCAAATCCCATTTCTGTTAGAACACGTACAATTTCACGACGCGTGTTGTCAGCTAAGTCTGTAGGAGCAAGATCGAAATAGCCACCATGGTCATTCGCTTCTAAAGTAGGTTTACCGTTCTCATCCATTTTGAAAAGGAAAAATTCTGGTTCTGGACCAAGGTTAAAGGACTTGAAGCCCAGTTCTTCCATTCGCTTAATATTACGTTTTAAATTGCCTCTTGGGTCACCAGCAAAAGGTTGACCTTCAGCAGTATAAACATCACAAATGAGGCCACCAACTGCGCCATTTTCATCTCCCCATGGAAAGACTGTCCATGTTGATAGATCAGGATAAAGGTACATATCAGATTCATTAATCCGAACAAAACCTTCAATAGAAGATCCATCAAACATTGCTTTATTAGATAGTACTTTATCTAATTGTTCTTTTGTTGCTGGTATTTCAACATTTTTCATGGTTCCCAAAATATCAGTAAACATGAGACGTAAAAATGTCACATTTTTTTCTTCAATCTCACGGCGAATGGTTTTTTCTGTAATTGTCATCATATCTCCTTTTTAATTATAAGAGGCTAAGGTCATTAATAGCAGTTGAAGGGTTAGAAAAACCGCTTTGTTTAGTAAATTCATCATGTAAAATGCGTCGAACTTCTGCATCAGAAAGTGATTTATCTTCTATAAACCGACTTTCATCACGATGCTCGTATTGTTTTTTAATGTCAGCAATCAACATGCCTTCATTGATAAAATCTTTAATTTCTAACAACAAATCCATATCATTGAGTGAATAGAGTCTTCTATTTCCCGTTGATCTTTCTGGTTTGATTAGACCCTGATCTTCATAATAGCGAATTTGTCGTGCTGTTAAATCAGTTAACTTCATAACAGCTCCCATCGGAAAAACAGCTAAGGAACGCCTTAATTCTTTTTCTCTCATGCCGATTCCCCCTTTCTTCTTGTTCATTATATAAGGAAAAAAAATAAAAGTCAACTATTCATGTCATAAAATATAACATAAATAACCAACTTCTATTTTCTAGTTAAATACTGACGTAACTTGTCAACATCGCTATTAATAATAATAGCAATAAAAACACCAACGAAGGTTTCAAAAACTCTAGCAAAGACATAGATAATCGTATCCCCTGAAGGCACAGATAAAGTGATAATCAAAAGTGCTGCTGTTGCACCAATAATACCTGATTTATTATTAATAGCAACATTTAAAACAATGGTTAGCATGGTTAGGATAGGAACAAGAAATAAAGTGACCAAAAAAGAACTGTGAAAGAAGCCATCAACTAAATAGAAAATGAGAGCTAAAAACCCTCCTATACTGTTTCCGATAATACGAGACCAACCAAATGATAAACTTTTATCAAAATCTTCTCTGAGACTAAACACAGTTGTTAAAGCAGCAATCTGAGTCCCTTCCCAGCCTAGAAAATGAAAAAGTAATAAAACAGTAAAGACCGACAAACCTGTCTTTGCCGTTCGCATGCCTATTTTCATCTCTTGTCGATTAAATCTATACTTCATTATATCCACCTTATTTTTGGTATCAAGCACTTAAATTCTAAGATAATCTCATTTGTTTGTCAAGGTATTACTTTTCCTATAAGAAGAACAAATGAAAAACAGCAGACACAAAATCTGCTGTTTGATAGAGATTACATCTTATTTTTCAGTTAATGCTGAAAGACCTGGTAATTCTTTTCCTTCAAGGAGTTCCATTGAAGCACCACCACCAGTTGAAATCCATGAGAACTTGTCAGCACGACCAAGATTGATAGCTGCCGCTGCAGAATCTCCGCCACCAATGATTGATTTGACACCAGGTTGTTTCACGATGGCATCCATAACACCAATTGTTCCAGCTTGGAAATCAGGGTTTTCAAAGACGCCCATAGGACCATTCCAGACAACTGTTTTAGCACCAGTCAAAGCTTCTTCAAATTGAGCAATTGATTTTGGTCCAATGTCCAGTCCAAGGAAACCTTCTGAAACTGCTTCCCCTTCAGTATCACGAACTTCAGTATAATCAGCAAAAGCATTGGCTTCTTTTGAGTCAACTGGTAAGATTAATTTACCATTAGCTTTTTCAAGAAGCGCTTTAGCAATAGCTAATTTATCTTCTTCGACTAATGAATTACCAATCTCAATACCTTGAGCTTTGTAGAAAGTATAAGTCATTCCACCACCGATAAGGACCTTGTCAGCCTTATCTAGGAGATTTTCGATAACACCAATCTTATCAGATACTTTTGAGCCACCTAAAATAGCAACAAAAGGACGCTCAGGTGTTTCAACTGCTTCTTTAATATAGGCAATTTCATTTTCTAATAGGAATCCTGCAACAGCTTTGTCAACGTTAGCAGAAATACCAACGTTTGAAGCATGGGCACGGTGAGCTGTACCAAAGGCATCATTAACAAAGATATCATCACCAAGACTTGCCCAGTATTTACCAAGTTCAGGGTCATTTTTTGATTCTTTTTTACCATCAACATCTTCAAAACGAGTGTTTTCAACAAGAAGCACATCACCGTCTTTTAATTCAGCAATAGCTGCTTCTAATTTTTCACCACGAGTTACACCAGGAAAGACAACATCTTTTCCTAATTTCTTACCAAGATCAAGAGCTACTGGAGCAAGTGATTTGCCTTCTTTATCTGCTTCTTCTTTCACACGACCTAAGTGAGAGAATAAAATCGCACGACCACCATTTTCAACAATATATTTGATAGTAGGAAGTGCAGCAGAAATACGATTATCATTGGTAATAACACCGTCTTTTAAAGGAACATTAAAGTCAACACGAACGAGAACTTTTTTACCTTTTAAATCAACATCTTTAACAGTTAGTTTAGCCATTTCATTAAGACTCCTTATTTTTTAATAAGATAATTATATCACAAATTCATTAAAAGCGATATAAAAAGTAAAGATAGCAAGGATTTTCTGATTTTTTTCAGCAAAAAAGAGATGCTTTATGCATCTCTCTTATTTAAGCTTATTTAGACAATTTTGCAAAGTACTCAAGAGTACGAACAAGTTGTGCAGTGTAAGACATTTCATTGTCGTACCATGAAACTGTTTTAACTAATTGTTGTCCATCAGCAGACTCAGTTACTTCAGTTTGAGTAGCATCAAACAATGAACCATAAGTCATACCAATGATATCTGATGAAACAATTTCATCTTCAGTGTAGCCATAACTTTCGTTTGCTACAGCTTCCATTGCTTTGTTTACTTCTTCAACAGTTACTTTTTTATCTAAGATTGTAACAAGTTCTGTTAATGAACCAACTGGTACAGGAACACGTTGTGCATGTCCTTGAAGTTTACCATTTAATTCTGGGATAACTAAACCAATAGCTTTAGCAGCACCTGTTGAGTTAGGTACAATGTTTTCAGCAGCTGCACGTGCACGACGGAAGTCACCTTTACGGTGTGGACCATCAAGAGTCATTTGGTCACCAGTGTAAGCATGGATTGTTGTCATAGTACCAACTTTAACACCAAAAGCGTCATTCAAAGCTGCTGCCATTGGTGCTAAACAGTTTGTAGTACATGAAGCACCAGAAATAACTGTTTCACTACCATCTAAAACATCATGGTTTGTGTTAAATACGATTGTTTTAACATCGTTTCCACCAGGAGCTGTGATAACAACTTTTTTAGCACCATTTTCATGCAAATGTTTTTCAGCGCCAGCTTTGCTTGCAAAGAATCCAGTTGCTTCAAGAACGATTTCAACACCATCGTTAGCCCAATCAATGTTTTCTGGATTGCTTTCAGCAGAAACTTTTACAAATTTTCCGTTAACTGTAAAGCCATCTTCTTTAACTTCAACGTCACCATCAAAACGACCTTGAGTTGTGTCATATTTTAATAGATGAGCAAGCATTTTAGGGTCAGTAAGGTCGTTAATACGAGCTACTTCAATACCTTCTACATTTTGAATACGACGAAATGCAAGACGTCCGATACGTCCAAATCCGTTAATACCAACTTTAACTACCATTAAAGATTTCCTCCTTATGAAAATCAAATTATTATTTTAGAGAACAATTTTCTCTAATTTGTGAAAAGATTAACTTGTGTTCCTACACAAATACCTTTCGACTATTTATTATATACTTATTTGGTAAAAAATGCAACTAATTAAAATCTAGATCGTTTGATAGATTCATCTATGACAGTGTCGGAAAAAGCAGTATTAACAAGTATCTGGACGTTTTTAACATTGATGAAAAGTTGATTTTTTATGTTATGATAATCTTTTTATAATGAATTGAAATCATTTATCTTTAATCATTCCATCAATAATATCAATCTCATAAATAGAATGCTTGCTACCTTCACTAACCACTAAAGCAATGGCTTTTGCAACTGTTTCCACTGAAAGTGGTCTGCTTGACCATGAAGGACTATTTTTATCAAGTTTTTTTAAGATTTTTTCAGCCAATTTAACTGTGCTTGGTTTTAAAGGACCATACATTAATCCTGGACGGAAAATGGTAGTTTCAAATGATTGTTGCGTCAAATAATTTTCTGACTCTCTCTTAGCTTTGAGATAGTCTTTTGGATTGTTTTCATTAGATAAATCAACCGAAACATAGATAAAGCGAGAAACATCACTTTTAGCGACCTCATCAGCAATAGCTTTTGCTGATTGATAGATGACACGATCAAAAGTGATTCCTTTTTCAGGATCTTCAGCATAAATACCTACTAAATCAATTACCACATCAACATCTTCTAATAGGTGTTGCCACTCTTTACTATTATATAAGTCTGCTTCTACCCAGTTAACTTGAGAGTTAAAACGCTCTGTATTATCAGGATCAACAGCTCTTGTTACAGCTGTTACTTTGATATCTTTTTTTAATAATTCTTTTACCACTGATTGTCCTAAAAAGCCACTAGCACCAAAAATTAAACTATGTGTCATAGGAAAATCCTCCTTTAACTTTTATTATAGAGGCATTATATTCCTTTTTTTATCGCTTGTCATAAAAAATGCTCTCACTCTCATCAGTCTCTTAGCAATCTCTATGATGTCTTTTATCTGAGTCTTTAATCCTATATCAAAAAAAGGTTTACCGAAGTAAACCTTTTAGTGAATGCTATTAAGCATTGCCACCATTTTTCTTAATAATTTCTTCTTGAACTGATTTAGGCACATCTTCATAGTGGTCAAATACCATCATGAATGTTCCACGTCCTTGAGTTGCAGAACGAAGGATAGTTGCATATCCAAACATCTCAGCAAGTGGGACATAAGCACGAACAATTTGGCTTGTTCCATGTGCTTCCATACCATCAACACGTCCACGACGAGCTGTCACGTGTCCCATAACATCCCCAAGATTTTCTTCTGGAGCTGTAATAGTTACTAACATCATTGGCTCAAGAATAACTGGTTGAGCTGACTTAGCTGCTTCTCTTAAAGCAAGTGATGCTGCAATCTTGAAGGCTGTTTCAGATGAGTCGACATCATGGTAAGAACCGTCATAAAGTTTTGCTTTAACGTCAACCATAGGGTAACCAGCAAGAACACCGTTAGCCATAGATTCAATCAATCCTTTTTCAACGGCAGGAACAAATTCACGAGGAACCACACCACCGACGATAGCATTTTCAAATTCGAAGCCTTTACCTTCTTCATTTGGTGTAAATTCAATCCAAACATCACCGAATTGTCCTTTACCACCAGATTGGCGTTTGAAGAATCCACGTGCTTGCGTTGAAGCACGGAATGTTTCACGATATGATACTTGAGGAGCACCAACGTTAGCTTCTACTTTGAATTCACGACGCATACGGTCAACAAGGACATCCAAGTGAAGTTCTCCCATACCAGAGATAACAGTTTCACCTGTTTCAGGGTTAGTTTCAACACGGAAAGTTGGATCTTCTTCTGCTAATTTTTGAAGGGCAATACCCATCTTATCTTGGTCAGCTTTAGACTTAGGTTCAACCATCAATTGGATAACTGGTTCTGGTACTTCAATAGACTCAAGAATAACTTTTGCTTTTTCATCTGTTAATGAATCACCTGTTGTTGTGTCTTTAAGACCAACTGCAGCAGCGATATCACCAGCGTAAACTGTTTCAATTTCTTGACGGCTGTTCGCATGCATTTGAAGGATACGACCAATACGTTCGCGTTTACCTTTAGTTGTATTCATAACATATGAACCACTGTTAAGGACACCTGAATACACACGGAAGAATGATAAACGTCCAACAAATGGGTCTGTCATGATCTTGAAGGCAAGTGCAGCAAATGGTGCGTCATCTGAAGCTGGACGAGTTGTTTCTTCTTCAGTATCAGGATCAATCCCTTTAATGGCAGGAATATCAACTGGACTTGGAAGGTAATCAATAACCGCATCAAGCATCAATTGAACACCTTTGTTTTTGAAGGCTGAACCACAAAGTACTGGGTAAAATTCAACATTGATTGTTGCTTTACGGATACCAGCTTTTAATTCAGCTTCAGTGATTTCTTCACCTTCAAGGTATTTCATGGTTAAGTCTTCATCAGTTTCAGCAACCGCTTCAACTAATTTTTCACGCCATTCTTGTGCTAATTCAAGATATTCTTCTGGAATTTCTTCTTCACGAATATCAGTTCCCAAGTCATTAGTGTAAATCTCAGCCTTCATCGTAACAAGGTCGATAATACCAACAAAGTCATCTTCTGCACCAATAGGTAATTGAATTGGGTGAGCATTAGCTTGTAAACGATCATGGAGTGTACTTACTGAGTAAAGGAAGTCAGCTCCCACTTTATCCATTTTGTTAGCAAATACAATACGAGGAACTTTATATTCAGTTGCTTGACGCCAAACTGTTTCTGTTTGAGGTTCTACACCTGATTGTGAGTCAAGAACGGTTACCGCACCGTCAAGAACACGAAGAGAACGTTGCACTTCAATGGTGAAGTCCACGTGTCCTGGTGTGTCGATAATGTTAACACGGTGGTTTTTCCATTGAGCAGTTGTTGCCGCAGAAGTGATTGTGATTCCACGCTCTTGCTCTTGTTCCATCCAGTCCATTTGTGAGGCACCTTCATGAGTTTCACCGATTTTATGGATTTTACCAGTGTAGTAAAGGATACGCTCTGTTGTTGTTGTTTTACCAGCATCAACGTGAGCCATGATACCGATATTACGTGTTTTTTCTAATGAAAATTCGCGAGCCATTAATTTAGTCTCCTATTTTATTTTTTTCTATTCTTATTATATCATTATTTAGAAAAGACGGATAGGCAGGACCTACCCGTTTTTTAGTCTTAATGGATATATGGTGATATGCCAGCTAAGATTACCAACGGAAGTGAGCGAATGCACGGTTTGCTTCAGCCATTTTGTGAGTGTCTTCACGTTTTTTAACTGAGGCACCAGTGTTATTTGCTGCATCCATAATTTCTTTAGCAAGACGATCTTGCATAGTGTGTTCACCACGTAAACGTGATGCATTAACTAACCAACGAAGACCTAATGTTGTACGACGTTCTGGACGTACTTCAACAGGTACTTGGTAGTTAGAACCACCAACACGACGTGCACGTACTTCAAGTACAGGCATAATATTTTCCATAGCTGTTTCAAATACTTCATTAGCATCTGTTCCAGTTGCTTCTTTAATTTGATCAAATGCACCATAAACAATATTTGAAGCTGTTCCACGTTTTCCATCAAGCATGACGCGGTTGATAAGACGTGTTACAAGTTTTGAGTGGTACAATGGATCTGGTAATACTTCGCGCTTAGGCGCTTGGTTTTTACGACTCATTTCTTATTCTCCCTTCTTAGCCTTTTGGACGCTTAGTACCGTATTTAGAACGGCCTTGTTTACGATCAGTAACACCTGCAGTATCAAGTGCTCCACGAACGATATGGTAACGTACCCCTGGAAGGTCTTTTACACGTCCACCACGAATAAGCACAACACTGTGTTCTTGTAAGTTGTGACCGATTCCTGGAATATATGCAGTTACTTCGATAAGGTTACTTAAACGTACACGAGCAAATTTACGAAGAGCTGAGTTAGGTTTTTTTGGTGTCATTGTTCCAACACGAGTTGCAACACCACGTTTTTGAGGTGATGACAATTTGGTTTGAACTTTTTTATGACTATTATAACCAATGTTCAAAGCTGGTGAGTCAGATTTTTCTACTTTAGATTTACGTGGTTTACGTACCAACTGATTAATTGTAGGCATCTACATTCTCCTGTATTTTTTTATTTTTGGTTGATTAAGCGATTGGTGACATCCTTAATCTTGGTGTACTTTTGCAACATTTGTCAGCACGTCTCTGTACACTTTTGAGAGACCAAAAGTAAAAAGTACCGTCTTATATGGTAACACAAGAATAGCTATTTTGTCAATGATTTTATAAAGAAAAAGGATTCCCAAAGGAAATCCTTTTAGTTATTAAATAGATTACCCAATTCCACATCTATTATCTGATTGTCAATATCAATTTTAGAAATGTGCAAGAGAGATTTGTAATCAAATTGGTAGTGCTTTTGTTGATTATTATCTGCAAAGACGGCCACGCCAACCAAAGTACTTTCAAACTCTTTTAGTAGACTAATCATTCCAGAGATGGTCCCACCACCCTTTAAAAAGTCATCAACGATTAATACTTTACTGTTTGGTTTTAAACTCCGTTTTGAAAGAAACATTTTTTCAATACGATCACTTGACCCACTCGCATAGTTGACACTCACCGTAGAACCTTCAGTAATTTTTAAATCGCGTCTAACAATGACAAATGGTACATTTAAAACATTAGCAACAGCATTTGCTAAAGGAACACCTTTGGTTGCTACTGTCATTACCACATCTATCTTTTCTTCTTTAAACGCATCAGCAATGATACGTCCAATGTTTCTTAGAATTTCAGGTGTGCTTAGTAAATCCGATAAGTAAATATAACCACCCGGAAGGATACGATCACTATTTGAAAGACTAGTCGATAATTCTTCAGTGATTAAACGCGCTTCTTTTTCTGAAATAGTTGGTGTGAAAATAACACCACCGTTAGCACCGGTAATGGTATCGATCTTACCAATAGCACTTTCTTCAAAGGCTTTTTTAATGATAGCAATATCTTCAGAAATGGATGACTTGGCAGATTCGTATTTCTCAGAAAAAGTACTCAAACTCGTTATCTTATAAGGATTATTAATTAAGTAGTTAGAAATAACTACCATGCGTTCACTACGACGTAACTTCATCTTTTCAACCTCAAGTGTTTATTTGTTATATTATATCATAGGATTAAGAAAAAACGAACCTTTTCTCTAAAAAAAGGCTCATTTTTCGTGATTTATGATTCAAAACGAGGTTTATAGAAGGAACGATTGTCCATGGCGAAGATTTTATTGGTCATCTCACCAGGTCCCACACTTTTTAGAGCGGTTGTCATCATCATCATTTCTGCATCGATATTATCAATAAAGTGAAGGATTTCAGCTTCCATAATTTTTGGACGAACAGGGCTACCGTATTCTAATTGTCCGTGATGACTTAAAATAAGATGTCTTAAAACGGTAACCTCTTCTTTACTATCATCAATCCCTAATTCATTAATGACTTTTGTGATTTCCTCATCAATAAGAGCGATATGACCGATAAGGTTCCCTCTTATGGTGTATTGCGTATTTTCTGAACCGGTTAACTCGATGACTTTTGCTAAGTCGTGTAGCATAACACCTGCAAAGAGTAAGCTTTTATTAAGTGCTGGGTAAATATCGCCAATCGCATCTGCTAAACGAACCATAGTTGCTGTGTGATAGGCAAGACCGGACTCAAAAGCATGATGATTGGTTTTTGCTGCTGGAAAAGTGAAAAATTCCTTATCAAATTTACGATAAAGAGCACGAACAATCCTTTGCCAAGTCGCATTTTCAATCTTGAACATCATCTGTTCTAAATAATCCTTAACATCTTCTAGATCAATATCTGATTTTGGTTTGAAGTCACTTGGATTATTTGGTTCCCCGTGACGGACATTTCTAAGGGTAATTTGATTAACTTGAGGTGAACCGTTATAAACTTCACGGCGTCCAGTCATGTGGACAACCTTTCCTGCAACAAACTCATCAACATTATAGGGTTGAGCGTCCCAAAGATTACCATTAATTTCACCCGTATCATCTTGAAAAGTCATAGCGATAAAGTCTTTACCTGCACGGGTTTTTCGAAGTTCTGCTGATTTAATCAAGTAAAAGCCTTCAAATAACTCATCTTTTTTCATCTGATTAATTTTCATTGTCTTCCTCATTTTCTAAGAACGGCGTTTGGAGAAGTGATCGTGTGTAATCATCTTCATAGAGTTCAATATTTCTAAGCGCACGGTCAATCGCATGACTTCTTGTGGTTAATAATTTATCAATATTATTGCTAGCTTGGTTCAATTGTTTTTGAGCTGTCTGTAAGAGACCACCAAATTTACCAAATTCAGATTTGACGTTGCCCAAAACCTTACTAATATCATCGGCATTTTTTTGAATGTTGAGCGTTTTAAAGCCAACAGACAGTGAATTTAAAATGGCTGATAAGGTTGATGGACCTGCCACGACAATATTTTCGTCTCTTCTTAAACTATCAAAAAAGCTGGCATGACGCACCACTTCTGAGTAGAGGCCCTCAGTTGGTAAAAACATAATAGCAAAATTGGTTGTTTGTGGTGGATTAAGGTATTTTTGTTTAATATCCTTGGCAAAACGTTTGATACTCATCAAAAGTGATTTTCTATAACGCTCTATGAGTTCTTTGTCTCCTGATTCGTAGGCATCTTCAAGACGATAATAATCTTCTAGAGGGAACTTTGAGTCAACAGGCAGATAGACATATTCTCCTTGCTGATTACCCGGCAGTTTGATAGCATACTCAACGCGGTCATTAGAGCCTTTAACGGTCGAAAATTCTCTTTCATATTGATTTTCTGTCATGATATCTTCAATGATTTGACCTAGTTGCAGTTCTCCTAAAATACCTCTTGTTTTGGTATTAGATAAGACTTTATTGAGAGTGCCGACATCACGCGCCACCGTCTTCATTTCTCCTAACCCTTTATTAACACTTTCAAGTTGTCTAGAAACAGACTCAAATGACGTTTTAAGGCGACTATGTAAAGTTTTTTCTAATTTTTCTTCCACAGTTTGTCGCATCTCTTCCAAACGTTTTTCGTTGGATGTTTGCATGTCTTTTACAGATTGACCAAGAGATAACGTGATTTGTTCTAAACGTTTATCTGAACTATCTCGATTGGCTGTTAGATTTTGGTGAAGAACATCTCGCATCTCATTTAATTGCTGGTACAAATCCGTCTGTAAGTGATTGAGTTGTGCTTGATGGTCAATCAATTGATTTTTATTGGTCATCTCCATCTGATAGGACAACTGCTCAGAAAAGTGTTCAAGTTGCTGATTAACTGTTTTTGTCAACTGTTTTTCCAACTGGCTAATCTTGAGATAGCTTAACAGAATAACAATTAGACTTAAAAAAATCAGAACGATACTAATGATTAGCATACTAACTCCTATCTTTAGACTGAATCACAATAGCATAGCCTGATGAGACATCAATTGTAATCGGTTGATTGATAAATTCATTACTGGTGTAAATTTGTTTTTTAAAAAAAGTTTGCTTGGTTAATTCGTATTTTGCCCCTGTAATCGTGAGCTCGCTATCGTCATTTGTCATAAATGAGACATAAGTCATATTAGGAATTTTTTCAACAAGATGCTCACCCTTGGGATAAAAACGGATATTGTTTTGGGCATCACATAGAGTGATTTGCGTCATTAAAGGATAAAGATCAGGATCACTTGGTAAAAATAGATTACTCATCTCATGGTCAATCCGACCACCAAGAGCACCAAAAACGGTCACATGAGCCTTGGGATAGGTTTTGAAAATGATTTTCAAAGCCATTTCTGTATCGGTATCATTTTTTTCTGGTTTAGCAAGATAAAGTTTTTGAGCTTGCTTTTTAATGCGCTCAAACTCTGTCTCACTGACAGAATCAAAGTCTCCAATTGCCATGTTCAAAGGAAGGTTTTGTTCCAGTAGAAACAAACTGCCACGGTCAACACCAACATAGAAATCAAAGTTCCCTTGCCAGGTATCAAGAACTCCTCCTGTAAATAAAGCAATATTAATCATTTAAAGCCTCACGTAAAGCTGCAACACGTGCCTTGAAATCATCTTTAAAAAGATAAGAACCTGCAACGAAAACATTAGCACCAGCTTTTTTTGCTAACTTAATGGTCTCATGGTCAATACCACCATCCACTTCAATATCAAAGGCTAAACCTTTTGCTTCTCTTAGTGCAGCCACTTTTTCAACCTTACTCATCATTTCAGGAATAAAGGCTTGACCACCAAAACCAGGATTAACGGTCATGACAAGCACTTGATCAACGAGTTCTAAAACTGATTCAACCATCTCAACAGGTGTTCCTGGGTTTATCACGACACCTGCTTTCATGCCAGCTGCTTTAATTTTTTGTAGCGCACCGTGGATATGTGGGGTACTTTCTACATGAATCGTCATCATGTCTGCTCCTGCTTGGGCAAACTCTTCAACGTAACGTTCAGGATTAACAATCATCAAATGACAATCAAAAAATAGTTTGCTATGTTGACGCATGCTTGCGACAACACCTGCTCCAAAGGTGATATTAGGAACGAATTGGCCATCCATGATATCAATATGGACATACTCTACATCAGTTTCTTCAATTCGTCTTAATTCAGAAGCAAAATTAGCATAATCAGCAGATAAGATTGATGGGGCAATTTTATATTTCACGATGGGTGACCTACTTTCTTTTAATGGTTTTTTTATATGTTTCGCGACGATTTTGAATTTCACTTAGCAGTTGCAGATAAGTATCATAACGTTTTTGCCATAACTCTCCGCTTGCTAAAGCATCTTTTACTGAACAACTTGGTTCGTGAGTATGTGTGCAACTTCTAAATTTACAGGTTTGACTGAGTTGATAGATTTCTGGAAAGGCTTTATTGAGATCTTCACTAGTTGTAATTTCATAATCAAGTGAGCTAAATCCTGGCGTGTCAGCAATTTTACCACCATTAAGGTCATAAAAACTAACCGATCTTGTGGTGTGTTTACCTCTTCCTAAACTGTCAGAAATTTCACCCGTTTCAAGTGCCAAGTCGGGAGCCATTTTATTAAGAAGTGTTGATTTACCTACTCCTGTTTGTCCCATAAAAACAGTGATTTTATCTTTTAGTAGAGGCAACAACTCCTCTAACGTATATAAAAAAGGATAACCGATTTTTTGATACTCAGCACGCACAATAGCCATTTCAGACATGTCTGATAGTAAATCAAGTTTTGTGATATAAATAATTGGTTTGATTTTTTTGTGTTCTAGTAAAACCAAAAAACGATCTAAGAGATTATGATTGAAATCTGGTTCTTTGGCGCTCATGATAACAACTGCTTGATCAATGTTAACAATGGGTGGTCTAACAAGAGCATTTTTTCGTTCCAAAATCTCTAAGATATAGCCTTCAGAATTTTCTTCGGCTGAAAAAACCACTCTGTCCCCAACATAGGGTGTTTGGCCTTTCTTGCGAAAATTACCACGTGCTCTCGTTTGATACACTTGTCCATCTGACTCAACATAGTAAAAACCTGCAAGAGCTTTTATAATTTTTCCTTCCAAGTGAACTCCTTTAAAAGTAATACCTTCATTATATCAAAAAACTCAATTTGTAGCCATTCTCAATAAGGAATATCTCTTTAAAAAATCAAAAAGCATCGCCTATTAAATAAACATCCAATAGACAAATGCTTTACTTTTCTTATTATTCGTAATCGTCTTGAATTTAAAGTCCGTGATGTTTTAGCTGATCAGCTAAGCTAGCAAATTCTCTGATACTCAATGCTTCTCCTCTAATCTTTGAAGAAATGTCAGCATCAGTCAGCGCCTTTTCTAGCGCGTCTTTAACAGCTTCACTTTTACCAAAATAGTTAGTTAAATTATTCCAAAGGGTTTTCCTACGATGCACAAAGCTAGCTTTGGTCACCTTGAAAAAGAAGTCCTCATCTAAAACAGACACCAACGGTTCTGGACGTCTAACCATTTTTAAAATGGCAGAGTCAACGTTTGGTGCAGGAACAAAAACTGTTCTCGGGACAATAAAAGCAACTTTGGCTGTCATATAATATTGGACTGCTATAGATAAACTCCCATAAGCCTTGGTGTTTGGTTGAGCTGAAATCCGATCAGCCACTTCTTTTTGCATCATGACGACAAACTCGCTAAAAGGGATTTTACTAGCAATCAAATGCATGAGAATTGGGGTTGTGATGTAGTAGGGTAAATTAGCTACAACTTTAATGGGAAGATTGGGATTTTTAAAGTGTTTGATATGAGTGGCTAAATCTGTTTTTAAAATATCTTCATTAATAATAGTCACATTATCAAAATCTCTTAGCGTATCTGATAGGATGGGAACTAGACGCTCATCAATCTCAAAAGCCATCACTTCTGCCGCACTTTCAGCTAAAAACTCAGTTAGCGCACCAATTCCTGGACCAATTTCAATGACATTAACGTTGTCATCAATCTCTGCTGTTGCAACGATTTTTTGAAGAATATTAGTATCGGTTAAAAAATTTTGACCAAATGATTTCTTAAAAGTAAAACCATATCTCTCTAAAATGGCTCTTGTCACACTATAATCTGCTATTCTCATGTTCTTCCTTCTCATACTTTGTCATCGACTCTTCCACATCTTTTAATAAAATGCCGAAAAGTTCTAATCGATTTAATAGTTGTTTGCCGTTACTATAGCCAATACGTAACTCTTGCCCGAGAAATTCTCTACGTCTGCGACTATCCTCAGATAAGATTAATCGAAGACGAACAAGGTCTGATCTTTTAATGTCAAACTGATTGTCATCATCAAATGACTGTGTCACACCTTTTAATGCTTTTTCAAGGTCTTCAAAGCTAGCATGCTCCACACCAAGCGAACGCCCTTTGGTTTTAGATTTGGGTCTTGCTTCATTTTGATTTAAAAAGGCATGCTTAAGAGTTGGTATAGCAGTCATAAGCCTTTTTCTAATTCGCTCACCACTATAATCTGGATCGGTAAACACAATCACTCCTCGCAAGTGATGCAAGCGTTCAATCCTTTCAATATCGTCTTCTGTTAGGGCAGACCCTTTCGTTTCATAGGTATCCACGTCATAAAAACGTCTCAGATTGGTCGTATCATCCTTACCTTCAACCACAACAACTTCTTGTATCTTAATTTTCTTAGTCAAGTTTAAATATCCTTTTTGCATTTTGATAAGAGGCATCTGCCACTTCTTCCACTGATATTCCTCTTAATTCAGCAATTTTCTCAACAACATAACGTGTATAGGCTGGCTTGTTTTCACGACCTCTTTTTGGAACAGGGGCTAGATAAGGGGCATCTGTCTCAACCAATAATTTATCTAAGGGGATATTTTTAGCTGTTTCTTGAACCTCTAAGGCTTTTTTAAAGGTAACAACACCTGAAAACGAAATCATCATCCCGAGAGCAATCAATTTTTCAGCCATTTCTAATGAACCTGAATAAGAGTGCATAATGCCTCCATTTTCTCCAACACCTTCTTCTTTCAAAACCTGATAAGTGTCTTCTAGAGCGTCTCTTGTGTGAATAACAAAAGGCAACTCATGGTCTTTAGCAAGCTTGAGTTGACGTTTAAAAACGGTTTTTTGAACTTCTTTTGATGCTGTCATCCAGTGGTAATCAAGACCAATCTCACCAACAGCGACCACTTTTTCATCTGACAAATGAGACTTGATAAAAGCTTCCACCTCATCTGTGTAAGTGCCTGCTTCTGTGGGATGCCACCCAATGGTTGAGTATAAATTGGGGTATTTTTGAGAAAGTTCAAGACTTCTTTCAATCGTTTCTTGATCAAAACCAACGATATTCATCTTAACCACACCAAATTCTTTGGCAATGGCTATCTCTTCTTCTTCACGATTAAAAAAATGAGAAACATTTAAATGGGTATGGGTGTCAAAAATCTTCATCATTATTATAAAATAAGTGATTTTCTAGTGATGCTAGAACACCTATTTTCTTCCTTTCTAACGCTTACTTTAATATTTATCTAAGGGTAGGTTTTATTTATTATATCATACTTTCTATTTTCTTTAGCTCACCTATTAAATAAGAGGTTTTTCAACAAAAAAATCAACAGGCTCGAGTTCCCGCTGATTTTTGTTTTATTATCTTCTGTTATTATGCAGACAATACTTTGCGTCCTTTACGACGACGGCTTGCTAATACGCGACGTCCGTTTTTTGTTGCCATACGATGACGGAAACCATGTTTACGTTGACGACGGATTTTACTTGGTTGAAAAGTACGTTTCACTTTGAATACCTCCTCATTAGATTTTTGTATTCGTTTAGCCGGCTATTTCTTTGATCAGTTACTAAACATACTAAACCATTCTATAATAAATGAGAGGACTTGTCAAGCTAGCCTTTCTTTTTTTTGAGTTTGTCATTGATTTCTTGTACCTGCTTTTTAGAAATTAAAAACATGATAAAGGAAATGGCAAAATAAATGATGAAAAACTGGATAATGAAACCCAAGTAAACGCCCAAATTAGCACCAAAATCAACCCAATGATTAAAATAGTTCATTGCAAAAACGATAAGAAAAACAACCGTCAAATGACTAAGAGATTTTTGTAAAAAGGACCAGCGTTCTATCTCATAAAATAGTGATGCCAAGCCGATAAAGCCACTTAAAACAACAGTTATTATAATTTGTTGAACAGTTTGTACGGGTGTTTTAAACACTAAAAGGAATAAAATGTAGATAATCATCCCAATTCCTATGCCAAAAATAAAATGATTCCAATATTTTTTCATGATATTTCTCCTTATAAGCCTAAACGCGCTTCTAAATCTTTCAAATACCTGCGACTAACAATGGTTCTAATATTTCTATCTAGTCTAGCCGTCATATTTCCTGAAAAACTGGCTTCTAAATAATTTAAATGATTGATGTTGATAAGGCTTTGTTTTGAAACTTGGACAAAATCAGGATTTTTCAAGCGGTCCTTAAACTTATAAAGACGGTCATTTGTGCGAAGTGTCCCTGTCATAGTTTCTAAAATGAGATGCGTAGCGTCAACATCGACTAAAATCAAGTCTTCCACTTTTAGGAGGACAATGCGATCTTCTGTTTTAACCGGAATGACATTTGGTGTGATGTCTGAAAAAAGTTCTAGATAGTGAAACAAATCAGCCACTTCTTTATCATAGCTAGCTTTTTTGATGATAATTTCTAACTGTTTTTTTGAACGATCTTCTTCAAAGCGACAATCCATTTGCAACAACCTCCTTTTTCACTAATTTGTTTAAACTAATCAGTATAACACTAATAAAAACAACAATAATCACTAATACTATGGCATCTTCTCTAATAGTTGTCAAGTGCTCCCATTTCACTCCAATACCAAGAAATTCTCTCATTGGTTTTGTAAGACCATGAAAATGATTGTCTAAAAGAATCTGACGGTACAAGGAAGATAAGTAAAGGGCGGGTGTGTAGCTCAAAATTTTTTGAGCAAGAGTTGGTAAGACACCAATACTAATGTAAGTACCCGCTAAAAATCCAGCCAAAGTTCCTACGATATTACCCAAAACCTCCAAGGTACTGCTTTTTTTAATAAAATAGAGTACTAGCATGGCCATTAACGAGCAAACAAGAGAAGTCAAACAAATGGCTAAAAACAATAAAATCAATTGTTGAGCAGACAAGATTAGTTGATAGTGGAGATAAAAAGTGACTAGACTCACTAGAGAAACAAGTAGTTGCATCACTATTCCAATCATCGTAGCACTTAAAAAATAAGACAGTTGCAAGCGAAATAATCCAATTTCAGTTAATAATAAATCCGCAAAGACTTGACGTTCTCTATCATAGACAAAACGTGAAACCGCAGATAAAGTGGTACTAATAGCAGCCGTTGCTAGAACACCTCCCATCATCCACAAGTCTAATAATTGATCAGAGTCAGCTAGTGTAGAAAAAGATTTTAGCAGATCATCTCGTAGAAATAAAAGATATAGTCCATAACCGATAAGGGCTCCTAACATTGAAAAGAAGACTCTCGCTTTATTACTAAAATAAAGACTGATGTGACGTTTCATTAAAGTATATATCATTTGATCTCCTTTCCGGTTAGCGCCATAAAAGCGTCACTCAAAGTGGCCTTTTGATAGTTAAAATCAAAAATATCATCCTTGTGATAACTTAAAATAGTGATAGCATCTTTTATTGTCATATCTTCAAAAACAAAAGTATCTGCCTCTATCAGCCTTGCCTTTTCAAAATGATGATGAGACTTTGGATGACAAGTAATGGTGAGACGATTTTTAGCATAAGTGGCTACCAAATCAGAGACTTTCCCTTGAGCAAGGAGTCTTCCTTCTTCCAGAATATAAACCTTATCTGCTTCTTGAGCTTCTTCGAGATAATGAGTGGTTAGAAAAATGGTTAATCCTTTTTCTTTCAAACGACTCAAAAATTGCCACAAAAGTGTTCTCGTTTGTATATCTAAGCCCGTTGTCGGCTCATCTAAGAATAAAATATCTGGTTGATGAAGGAGGGCTCTTGCAATATCAACACGACGTCTTTGTCCTCCAGATAATAGACCATAGCGTTTTAACAAAAGTGGCTTTATTTCTAATAAGTCAAGTAACTCGTCATACCATTGCTCATTTTTGTGTTGATATAAGGCAAAGCGCGTTTTTAAATTTTGTGCCACAGTTAAATCACTGTCTAAAACACTATCTTGAAAAACAACACCAACGGTCAATCCTTCTTTTTTAATCATTTGACCTGAACTAGCCTCTAAAAGACCAGTCAATAATTTCATTGTTGTTGATTTTCCTGCCCCGTTTGTTCCTAGGTAGGCGACCAATTCTCCTTCAAGCAATTCAATGGTGAGATCTTTCAGTGCTTGATTTGTTCCAAACGATTTACTGAGATGATTTGTTTTGATAAGCATCGTACTTCTCCTTACAGTCTTATCATAGCAAAAAGAAAAAACCTTGACACAAGAATCAAGGTAAGTGGTCCATTTTTCGCGATAAGTGGTTTAAAAAAGATATTAAAAAGATTTTCAACTAAGAGAAAAGTCGTTAGAATACTCTAACGACTTTTTATTATCATTTGCTAATTATTCAACACTCATCAAGTATGGATAAACAGGTTGATCTCCTTGGTGAACTTCAATGTCTAAATCATCATAAGTTTCCTCAAGATAACTAACAATCTTGTCTGATATTTCTTTTGAACCGTCTTCACCGACGTAGATGCTAATAATCTCACTATCTTCATCAATCATCTGATTGAAGGTTTCTTTAAGAGCACTCTCCATATCAGGGTTTGAGACAACAATTTTACCATTAACCATTCCTAAAATGTCATCTTTTTTAATCGCTAATCCATCAATGGTGGTGTCTCTAACCGCTAATGTCACACTACCACTAGTCACATCTGATAGACTCTCAGTCATAGCTTCAAAATTTTCTTCAAGAGGATTTGAAGGATTAAAGGCTAATAGACTGGTAAAGCCTTGAGGAATGGTTCTTGATTCTACAACTACTGTAGGGACATCAACAACCTCAGCCGCTGTTTGAGCAGCCATAAAAATATTTTTATTGTTTGGTAAGATAATAATATTATCAGCATTAACTGCTTCAATTGCTTTAACAATATCTTCTGTAGAGGGGTTCATTGTTTGCCCTCCAGAAATCACATGATCAACACCTTGCGATTTAAAGATATTTGCTAGTCCTTCACCTGCAACAACGGCAATAATACCATATTCTTTACGCTCTTTTGGTTCATTGTCGTTTACTTTTTGGACTTGTGTATCATGTTGATTTCTCATATTGTCCACTTTAACTTTCATTAAAGCACCATATTTGAGACCTTCTTGAATGACAAGACCTGGATCTTCTGTATGGACATGGACTTTTACAATCTCATCATCATTAACCACTAAAAGAGAATCACCGAGATTGCTGAGGTAATTTTGAAAATCATTGTAATCAAATTCTTTGACATAGGTTGGTCCTTGTTTAAGACCTACCATAATTTCTGTACAATAACCGTATGTAATGTCCTCAGTTGCCACATGTCCCACAACCGCTTTATGGTGCTCAGCGTTTATCATCTCACTCATAATCGCTGGAGTGGCTTCAAACTCTTCTGACACCATATAATCACCTGTCAATGCAGATAAAAAGCCCTCATAGATGTAGACAAGACCTTGACCGCCCGAATCAACAACACCAACTTCTTTAAGAACTGGCAGTAAATCGGGAGTCTTAGCTAAAGCAGCTTTTGCACCATCAAGTGCAGCACGCATAATTTCAACAGCATCATCTGTTTCTTCAGATTTTTTAATGGCAGCTCTTGCTGCTCCTCGAGAGACTGTTAAAATAGTCCCTTCAACAGGTTTCATAACAGCATTATAGGCAACCTCAACCCCAGATTGAAGAGCTTGTGCCAAGTCCTTGCCATCAAGTTCTTCTTTTCCTTTGATGCTTTGACCAAAACCACGAAATAGTTGTGAAGTGATTACCCCAGAGTTTCCCCTGGCTCCCATTAAAAGACCTTTTGAGAGAATTTCTCCCACTTCACCAACTGTTTTAGCAGGTTTTCCTGCAACTTCTTTGGCACCATTTTCCATGGTCATACCCATATTAGTTCCAGTATCACCATCTGGTACTGGAAAAACGTTTAATGAGTTGACGTATTCAGCTTGTTTGTTAAGACGAGTACTTGCTGCTTGTACCATTCCTTGGAATAAACTTGTTGTAATATTTGACACTAGTCTTCTCCTACCACCTTGATATTTTGGACATAGACATTGACCATATCCACTGAAATTCCCAATTGGTTTTCAAGATTAAATTTAACACGTTCTTGAATGTTTTTTGACACTTCACTAATTTTAACACCATAACTCATAACAGTGTACACATCGACAGAAATGCCTTCTTCTGTTGATTTCACAACAACACCTTTTGCGTAGTTTTCTTTGCGCAAAAGAGCTTGAAAATTATCTTTTAGTGTACTTTTGCTTGCCATTCCAACAACACCAAAAATTTCTGTTGCTGAACCGCCAACAACTGTTGCAATAACATCGTCTGACAATTCAATTTGACCATCTTTTGTATTAATTTTTACAGTCATATTCACTACCTCAAAAGTTTTTATTACTTTATTTTATCATATTATCAAGACATTGTAAAAAAATCCCTGTCTTTTCATTAACTTGCTTATCTTTCTTTGTTTTTGAGTAATAAAAAAAGAGCTTTCGCCCTTTCTATTAAACACGTTCTACTTTTCCAGATTTAAGTGCACGAGCTGAGACCCAAACTTTTTTAGGTTTTCCATCAATCAAAACAGTTACTTTTTGAAGATTTGGTTTAACAGTACGTTTTGTTTGGTTCATCGCGTGTGAACGGTTGTTTCCTGATACAGTCTTACGACCTGTAAAGTAACATACTTTAGACATTTGTGTTTCCTCCTACGTAGAATATATAAGGATGTGCTAGCACCACATACCGTAGTATTATAACATAAGCTAAAAAAGATAGCAAGGACATTTTCTTGAAATGTTTGTTATCAAAGTCTTTACATAAAGAATTTGAGCTAATTTCAAATAAAAAAGAGTCCACCTTATAAGGCAGACTCTCATAATAACTTATGGCTAAGCTTTGTTTTAATAAGAATGAACATTTCTAATACAGAATTTTATATTTAACGTGCTGGTTGCTGTTGAGTAATACAGTGAATATTTCCTCCTCCATATGCAACCTCTTCTGTACGAACACCTATAATTTTATGCTCTGGGAACATTTCTTGTACTTGTTGGACAGCAAGTTTATCATTTTCATCTCCATATTGAGGTAAAATGATACCACCGTTTACAATAAGAAAGTTCATGTAAGAGGCAATCGATACTTCTCCTTCTTCACGAGGTAAAGTACCTTGTACAAAATCAATAGTGTCTGCTCCTTGTAGATAACAAGGTTTTTTTGTCAAACAAAGTTTATGAATTTTTAATTGACGACCCTTAGCATCTGTTGCTTGTGAAAGAGTTTCATAAGCTGCTTTTGCTTCTTTGTAGAAAGGATGATTGACATCATCTGTATAAATGCAAGCTACTTCTCCCGGGCGAATAAAACAAGCCACATCATCAATATGACCATTTGTTTCATAAGGGTCAATACCATCTTTTATCCAGATAATTTTTTCAAGGTTGAGATGCTCTTTCAATTTTTCTTCAATTTCTTCTTTTGTCATTTCAGGATTGCGCCCCTCACTTAGAAGACACATTTCAGTTGTAATAAGAGTTCCCTCTCCATCTACTGTAATCGATCCTCCTTCTAAAACAAAATCCTCTGTTCTATAACTATCTACATTTTCAATTTCACAAATTTTTTGGGCAACTTGATCATCATTTGCCCAAGGAAAATAAAGTCCGTCAAAAAGCCCTCCCCAAGCATTAAAAGTCCAATCGTTTGCCCTTATTTCTCCTTTGTCATTGATGACAAAGGTTGGGCCTGAATCTCTAACCCATGAATCATCACTAGTAATTTCCACTACTCGAATATCTTCTGGCAATTGCGCACGCGCATTTTGATATTGACTAGGATTAACACACATGGTCACTGGTTCAAATTGACGAATAGCTTTTGCTACATTTACAAAAGCTTTCTGAGCCGGCTTAGCACCTTCTCGCCAGTTATCCGTTCTTTCTGGCCAGACCATCCAAACTTGTTCTTGTTTTTCAAATTCTGCTGGCATTCTAAAGCCATCTTGTTTAGGGGTTGTCCCTTCAATACGTTTAGCCATAATGGGCTCCTTTCATTTTTTGATTTTTTTTACTGTTATTATGACTTCACCTAATATAATAAAGATAAATGATCCTATTGTTATCGGTAACATAGATGTTAGTGTTTCTGTGTCAAAAGATAACGGAAATGCTGTAAAAATTAAAGAAATTAAAATGATAATCATAGGAACAATCACCATGATTTTTAACATCAAATCATTTCCACCAACTTTAAATGGACGAGGTGTATCAGGGTCAATTTTCCGTAAACGATAAAAGGCTGGAAATACTGGTACATATGATAGTAGGAACATGACTAGATTTAATGAAAAGAAGGACCAGAATAAGTCTTGATTGGGTAAAAACGGTGCTATAATCACTACAAAACTTGCGACAAAACCATTCATAAGAGCTGCACCGGTTGGCATATTATCTTTTCCACTACGCTTTGAGAAGAAAGATGGCATATCGCCATTTTCCGCAGCGTAACAAGCAGTATTATTAATACCTAGAGACCATGAAATCATATTACCAAATAATGTTAACAAGAATAAAAGAGCCATTAGAATGATAAACCAGCCACTTGTGGAATTTGTTAACAATTTGAAACTATCCATCATACCACTACTTGTTGAAATTTCATCAACAGGAATAGCTACTCCAATTCCAAAAGCAGAAAAAATATAAATTGCTGCAATAACGATACCAGCCACGATAATTGACTGTGGAATTTGTTTCTTTGGATTTTCCATATCATCTGCAAAAGTACAAATAACTTCAAAGCCTAATAAGTTAAAAATGATAACAGATATGAAAGATAAACTATTCAAATCAAAGCTTGGTAACAACGATTTAAGACTCATTTCATTAGCCATTCCTTTTGTAAAAGCAACATAAAGGCCTAACAAGCCCACAAGCATCGCTAAAATCATTTTTATAACAGCAGCACTATTTAATATCCATAGACTATCACTAACAGGATAAAAACTAATCCATACAATAATCCAAATAAAAACCAACTCTATCACTATTGCCCATATGGTAGAGAATTCAATACCTGTTATCGTTGTCAATAAATCAGGAACCATAACAGCTAAAGAAGCTAACCACAATGGAAAATTAATCCAATAATACCATGAAACACGTGATCCCCATCTATGACCGAATGCTTTTGTAACCCAATCATAAATCCCACCCTCACCAATATAGGTCGTTCCTAATTCTGAAGAGATTAAACCATATGGTAAAAGAAATGCAATTAAAAGAAAGAGCCACCAAAAAAACTGTGAACTCCCAATAGCTGCAACAGGTGCTGCGGCCTCAGCTACAAATACCACACAAATAACAGATAAAACTGCACTAAATAAACTAAATTTTTTCTTACCTTCCATCTTACTCATCCTTTCTGATAAGTAGGGAAGCAGGAGAACAATCTATGAAGGTTCTCCAACCTCTAATTGCTTATTTCTTAATAAAGCTTCCAAATCTACCTTTGCTTTTGCTTGTTTGTCTAAATCATATGGATTTTGCTCATAATAATCATTCAACAAGTAAACTAATAAACCGCGAATAGAAGTCAATCGATTTTCAGCTTCATCAAAACAGATAGAATTAACACCATCCATAACTTCATCCGTTACTTCTTCACCACGAGTCGCGGGCAAACAATGCATGAACTTACAATTTTTACCAGCTTTTGCCATCATTTCAGCATCAACTTGATATTTAGGGAAAAATACTCTCATACGTTCTTCTTCAGATAATTCAGCTTCATAAAGACCATACCAGACATCCGTATAAAGGAAATCTGCACCTACAATAGATTCTTCATTATCAGTTACAGTATATCTTCCACCCGAAACCGCACAAATTTCATCTAATTTTCCTTTGTGCATATCATTCAATTGGAATCCTTTAGGACCAAAATGAACAAATTCCATCCCCATTTTGGTTGTGATTAGACCAAGTGAAAAACATACTTGCGTTGCATCTCCAACAAACACAACCTTGCAGTCTTCCAATTTTTTACCTTTCGGTATATTTTCCACTATTGTACACAAATCTCCCAATTCTTGAGTTGGATGATTATAATCAGACATCCCATTAATGACTGGTACAGAAGAGTATTTAGCTAAATCAACAATACTTTTATGTCGCTCAACTCTACTCATAATAATGTCTGTTAAGCGAGATATTACTATAGATGTATCCTCAATTGTTTCATGGCCTCCAAGTTGAATCTGTCCAGGTGCCAGGTATTGGGCGTGTCCTCCAAGTTGTGTCATCGCAGTTTCAAATGATACTCGAGTACGTGTTGAGGATTGTTGAAAAATCATTCCTAATGTTTTATTTTTCAAAAGCGGGGGATAATAACCGTTCTTGATACATGCTTTAATTTTGAGGGATAATTCTACCAGATAGAGCAACTCCTCTTTTGTATAGGTTTCTGTTGTAATATAGTCACGTTTTGTCATACTCAACGACCTCCTGTATTTGATAGTCTCACTTTACAACACATTGTAAGCGTTTACAATAAACTTTCTGGTATAATCTAGGATTAAATCATTTATCTCACCGAGACAATGATTTCAATAATAGTTTAATAAAGGTTTATAGAGATAACCCATGAGTTTAAGTCTCTTATATATTAAATTATGTTATAATTTAATAAAAGGTTTACGGGGGTGGAGTAATATATGGCTGAATTAACTTATCTATACAATACTTTCATCATAATTGCTTATGTAGCAGTTTTTACACTAGCAATTGCCCAAAGTTTAAAAGAAGACAATCCTTCTAAAAAAATCTTTCATCAAATACTAGCACTCTATTTTATATTCTTTATAATTGATAATACTATCATTTCAATGACAGAGTTAATCTTCTCATTTTCGAAAGTCTATAATCAAACCTTTTCCGGTATGCCTTTTATAAAAACTATTGTTTTTACCGTCAATAATTTTTGCCAATTCTGGTTAATTCAATACATTGGAAAAACAAAACTAAGGAGCTCTCACTATGTACTGGTCATACTAATTTCATTATGGATGGCACTCTGCTCATTATTTCCAAATTCTGCTTATACTGTATTTTTTTATTATTTCCCCAACCAATTACTCTTATTTTATACTGGAGTTTTAGCTTTTAAGAATTTCAATAAAAATCAAACAATCTTCTATTTAAAGCAACTAGGATGGATTTGTATTGTTTTTGCAACTCTAATCTCCATAGAGGATCTCTTTGTTATCTTCAATATAGATAATTATCATTTTCTTAATATCAAAATACAAAATCGTAATTTTTCAGAAGATATTTTTTCCCTTTTTATTTCTGGAGAAGCATTATATTACTACTTGATAGATAAACAATATAGTTTATTTTCAAAACATCCAACAGGAAATAATGAATTATCTGAGTCCAATGATTTTCTTAACTTATTCTTTGATAATTACCAATTAACCGATCGCGAAAAAGAAATTTGTGAACTTATCCTTAAAGGAAAGAATAATCAAGAAACCGCACAACAACTTTTCTTATCTGTCGGTACCGTAAAAGCTCATATTCATAATATTTATTCAAAAATGAATATCCATACTCGAAAAGAATTCTTTGATTTAAAAGAAAATTTTTTAAAATCATATCGCAAATAATTTATTATCAAGCTTTGTTATTATTAAAAAACCTGTCATTCAATTGATGACAGGTTTTATTTATTATTTTCTATGTTTAATATTAATTCTAAAAATTTCATTATAAATAATAAAAAAGAGTCCACCTTATAAGGCAGACTCTCATAATAACTTATGGCTAAGCTT
Source organism: Streptococcus zalophi (assembly GCF_016481285.1). Taxonomy (GTDB): domain Bacteria; phylum Bacillota; class Bacilli; order Lactobacillales; family Streptococcaceae; genus Streptococcus; species Streptococcus zalophi. Next base: position 28,061 of record NZ_JAENBP010000005.1, on the reverse strand, counting down.
TGTTTTCTGATCCGAAAACATCGATACGTTCTTCAATAGCATCTTGAACGGCTTTGATACCTGGTGCTAAGAATTTACGTGGATCAAATAATTTTTTCTTGTCGTATTCTGCTGCGTTAGCATTGTATTCTGCTGCAAACTTACGAGTAGCATCTGAAAAGGCAATTTGGCCTTCAGTGTTAACGTTAACTTTAGCAACACCTAACTTGATAGCTTCTTTGATTTGCTCATCAGGAATACCTGAACCACCATGTAAAACGATTGGCACACCTGGAAGAGCTTCTGTTAATTTCTTCAAGTGGTCAAGGTCTAATCCTTCCCAGTTTTCTGGGTATGGACCATGAATATTACCAATACCAGCTGCTAAGAAGTCAACACCTGTTGCAACCATTTCTTTAGCGTCTTCAATTGGAGCAAGCTCGCCCTTACCAATGATACCATCTTCTTCACCACCGATAGTACCTACTTCAGCTTCAACTGAAATACCTTTTGAATGTGCTAAAGCAACTACTTCACGCGCTTTTTCAAGGTTTTCTTCAATTGGTAAATGAGAACCATCAAACATGATTGATGTGTAACCAACTTCGATAGCTTCTAGGGCATCTTCGTAGTGACCATGGTCTAAATGAATAGCTACAGGCACTGTGATATTCATTGCTTCAACCAAGTTAGCAATAAGGTTACGAGCAACGCGGTAACCACCCATGTATTTAGCTGCTCCCATAGATGTTTGGATAAGAACTGGAGCTTTTTTAGCTTCTGCGGCACGCAAGATAGCTTGTGTCCATTCAAGGTTATTTGTATTAAATCCACCAACAGCATAGCCGTTTTCACGTGCTGCTTTAACGAATTTTTCTGCTGAAACGATTGGCATTTTAAGAGCCTCCTCAATATTTTTTAGGATAATTCCTATTACTCGTTCATTTTATCACATTCTCCCTAAAAATACCAGTCTTTAGGAATCAGAAAAAACGCTTTCTTAATGAGAAAACAAAAAAACCAGCAAAGCTGGTCCTTAATTTGCGGAGAGAGGGACTTGAACCCTCACGACCTAAAGCGGTCACAGGATCCTTAGTCCTGCGCGTCTGCCAATTCCGCCATCCCCGCGATTGACAACATAGTAGATTATATCAATTTCACTCTTATCTGTCAATATTATTTATCATATTTCTTTAAAAAGCTGGCAATTTTTTCTTCATAGGCCCTAATATCTGTCGAAAAGGTTTTGGCGTGGTCTGCTCCCTCAACAATGTAGAGTTCTTTAGGGGCTGTTGTCGCCTCATAATTCTCATAAACCATCTCAGTTGGAACAAACTTGTCTGCTGAGCCGTGAATAAAGAGAATTGGTCTGGTATTTTTTTCTAATTGTTTAATAGAACTAGCTTCTCCATAGGTAAATCCTGCGCGAATTTTTGACATGGCAGAAACTTGATATAGAAGTGGAAAAGCTGGTAAGTTGTACATGTCTTTTGCTTGATAAACCAATTCATCCCAAACACTTGTATAGCCAGCATCTTCGATAATTGCGGTAACTTGTTTAGGGAGTTCTTCTTCTCCACTAGCCATCATGACAGTAGCACCTCCCATGGATAAACCATAAAGGATGATTTGACTATTTGGTTTAGAATCTATTAAAATTTCTGACCACTTGATAATATTTAAACGATCATTCCAGCCATAACCAATGATACGTCCTTCACTGTCTCCTGCAGCAATATTATCTGGTATCAGAACGTTATAGCCTAATTTGTGAAACAACCAGCCATAAGCCATCATTCTTTCCTTACTTGACGAAAAACCATGGACAACAATAACAGTTTTATCAGTCTTTTTAGGAGCCTCTACGTACCAAGCCACCTGTTTAAGTCCACCATTTGTCATTTCTAGGGTTGTCTTTTCTAAGGTTGCAAATTCTTTCTCATAGACATATAGAGGATCTGTTTCAGGTGTTGGTTTATTATTAATAAACGATTTCTCAGCTCTTACTTGTGCTTCATTGAAAAAATAGAAGGTTGCTGCGAGAGAAAGCATACTGATAAGTCCTATAAAAATAATGATGATTTTTGATAAGGTTAACTTTTTCATAGTTGTTATTATAACTTATTTCAAGCAAAAGATAAAGAACTCCAATCTACTTGAAGTTCTTTGTTTTCATTTATTGGCCATTTGTTACAGCAGCTGTAACAAAGGCTGTGTATAATTCTTCTGGACGATTTGGACGACTATGAAGCTCAGGATGATATTGCGCTGCCACAAAGAATTTTTTATCAGGCAATTCAACAACTTCCATTAAGCGATTGTCTGGTGAGACACCTGAAAAGACAAAACCTGCTGCTTCAAATTGTTCACGGAATTTAGTATTAAATTCATAACGGTGACGGTGACGTCTTTGAATAACCTCTTGATTGTTGTAAGCTTTAGCAGCAACACTACCGTTTTTTAGTTTACATGGATAAAGACCAAGTCTTAAAGTTCCTCCCATGTTTTCAATATCAACTTGATCACGCATGATATCAATAATTGGATAGTTAGTCTCAGGATTCAGTTCTGAAGAATTAGCATCTTCTAAGTGTAAAACATTTCTTGCAAATTCAACACAGGCAAGTTGCATGCCAAGACAAATTCCTAGCATAGGAACATCATTTTCACGTGCATAACGAATGGCCTCAATTTTTCCTTCGGTTCCCCTTTCTCCAAATCCACCAGGAACAATGATACCATCTGCCTCAGATAATAATGAGTCAACAGTCTCTTTTGTGACATCGTTAGAGTTTACCCATTTCAAGTCAATCATTGAATCATTGACATAACCAGAGTGTTTGAGTGCTTCAACAACAGATAAATAAGCATCAGGAAGTTCAACATATTTTCCAACAAGAGCAATTCTAGTTTTCTTTTTAAGCGACATAACTTTATCAACCATTGCTGTCCATTCACTCATATCAGCTTCTGGAACATCAAGATGAAGATGATCACAAACAATTTGATCCATATTCTGAGCTTGCATGTTTAAAGGGATTTGGTAAAGATGTTCAACATCACGTGATTCGATAACCGCTTCTGGTGCTACATCACAAAATTGGGCTAGTTTATTTTTAATGCCCTGCTCAACTGGTTTTTCTGTTCGAATAACTAACATGTTAGGTTGAATCCCCAACCCTCGTAATTCTTTAACCGAATGTTGTGTTGGCTTGGTTTTCATTTCACCAGCTGCTTTTAAATAAGGTAGGAGTGTTGTATGGATATACATCACATTATCACTACCAACATCTGATTTCATTTGGCGAAGAGCTTCTAAAAACGGTAAGCTTTCAATATCACCAACAGTACCACCAACTTCTGTAATAATAACATCAGAGTCTGTTGTTGAAGCAGCTCTTTTAATTTTTTCTTTTAAGGCATCAGTAATATGAGGAATGACTTGAACAGTTGCACCAAGATATTCCCCTTTACGTTCTTTTTTAAGAACCTCACTATATATCTTACCTGTTGTGACGTTAGAATATTTGTTAAGGTTAATGTCAATAAAACGTTCATAATGACCCAAGTCAAGATCGGTCTCAGCACCATCATCTGTTACATAGACTTCTCCGTGCTGATAAGGACTCATGGTTCCTGGATCAATATTGATATAAGGATCAAACTTTTGAATCGTTACTTTTAAACCACGATTTTTAAGCAATCTTCCCAAACTAGCTGCTACAATCCCTTTACCAATAGAACTAACAACACCACCTGTCACAAAAATATACTTTGTCATCTTTTGCTCCTTTAATAGATTTTAAAAAATAAAAAATGCTCCCTAATTGCTTAGGGAGCTTAGTTGACCTCAAAAAGAGGTGCCCAGTAAATAATATAAACTATATTAATAAATTTGTCAATCTCTAATTACTAAATATCATCAGAATTATCAGCATCAGAATAGTCATCATCATCGTCATCTTCTTCATTGATGTCAACATCTTCTTCAAGATCTTCTTCTGGGATGATTTCATTTAATTCTGAATCATAAGATTCAACTTCTGATTTTTCATCATCTGGATCATCATCGTCATATTCTAAATCATCATCATTAGTCTCAAAATCCTCATCTTCTGGATCATCATCGCTATAGTCGATAGCATCATCATCACCATCCATAAAGGCGTTGACTCTCTTTTTCTTACGTTTTGGAGCACCATCTTCTTCATCTTCTAGAGTGATAATTTCTTCATCAATCTCATCAACCGCATACCAAGAACGAAGTCCCCATTTGTTTTCTCCTAATGGAATAAAACTACCGTCTGTATTTAAATCCGCATAAAAATAGGGTAAGCCCTCACGGATGTCAGCGTCTGATTTATCCAAATAGCTTTGAATGGTGTTAACAAGATCACTAAAGTGCATTTCATTGTCTCGGCCACGCTCTTCCAAAATGGCACGTGCCACCTCAATCATTGATAATTCACTTTTTTCTTGTCCAGCAAATACTTTTAATTCCAAAGTTATTCTCCTTATCCTTGTCATTATTCTTTATTTTACGCTAAATTTAATGTTTCGTCAAAACTTTTTGCCAAAAACAAGATTATTAAAAAGTTTTCCATTATCATGGTAAATAGTTAAACTAGCGCTAAAACAAATTATCTGACTATCACAAATGAAAAAGCCACGGCTAATCATATGATAGCCTGACTTTTAAGAATTGATATTATTTTACTTTAACTGTGCTTGTAATAAGTTCTACAGCTTTTTTCATCATAATATCATGTTTTAACATATCTTCTGAGAGTAGTGAACGCACTTGTTTAACATCCATATTGTAGTCTGATGCCAATGTTGTGATTTCATTTTCAATTTCTTCTTCAGTTGTTTCAAAGTTTTCTTGTTTTGCAATAGCTTCAATCACAAGATTGGTTTTTGTACGTTTTTCAGCATCTTCTTCATATTGTTTATGAAGATCATCTTCGGTTGTACCTGTTAATTGATAGTACATTTCTGGTGAAATGCCTTGACGTTGCATATTGCCCATAAATTCGTTCATTGCTCTATGTACTTCATCATGAACCATTTCTTCTGGCAATTCAACAATCTCAGCATTTTCAACAGCAAGTTCCAAAGCTGCTGCTTCTACAGCATCTTGATAAGCTGTTTCTTTAGCTTCTTCTAATTCTTTACGATATTTTGCTTTTAATTCGTCAAGTGTTTCCACTTCTTCATCAATATCTTTTGCCAACTCATCATCAATTTCTGGCACTTCTTTAGTTTTCACTTCGTGAATAGTTGTCTCAAACTTAGCATCTTTTCCAGCCAAGTCTGCTGCTTGATAGTCTTCAGGGAAGGTCACTTCAACCGTTACACTATCACCAGCTTTAGCACCAACTAATTGGTCTTCAAAGCCTGGGATAAATTGACCGCTACCAAGTTCAAGTGAGAAGTTTTCGCCTTTCCCACCATCAAATTCTTCGCCATCAACTGAACCAACAAAGTCAATAACAACGGTATCACCGTTTTCTGCAGCTTCTTCTTTGATGATTAATTCGGCAAGATTTTGACGCTCACGTTCAATTTTGTCATCAATTTCACTATCAGCAACGTCTTTTGTTTCTTCTACTGATACTTCAAGTTCTTTATAATCTCCAAGTTTCACTTCAGGTTTAGTTACTACTTCAGCAGTTAAAACCCAGTCTTTTCCTTTTTCCATTGAAACGATGTCGATTTTTGGCTGAGCCACAACATCTAAACCTAGTTCAGCAACAGCAGCTTCATAAGCCTCTGGTAGAACGCTATTTAAAGACTTTTCATACAATGCTTCTTCACCAAAACGTTGGTTAAAGACTGAACGTGGAATGTGTCCTTTACGAAATCCTGGAACAGCTAAATCTTTCTTTAATTGATTAAATGTTTTATCAAGAGCAGGTTTAATTTTGTCTTGACCAATCGTAAATGTAATAACACCTCGATTTGTTGATTTGTTTTCAAACGATGTAGACATGAAGTCATTCTCCTTAAATAATATGATTACAGTTTAGTTTATCATATTTATTGCTTTTTTTAAACTATTTTATATGAATTCATTAGATTTTTCCTATTTGAAAATGATAACAACTTTCAAAGCTTTTGCTTATCAAAATAAATTTTTCTATGTTAATTATGATTTCTTAAAAAAATTTTGTTACACTAGTAGAGATAGAAAAAGGAGTTATTATGTCTCAATTTACAACTTATTGGAATCAATTTTTTACTAGTGAGGTGATAGAAAGTATCATTTCAAAAAGTATTTCTTTAATCATTCTCATTATCTGTTTTTATATTGGCAAATGGATTTTTCAATTCTTAGTTCATCATATTCTTGATAAGGTTTTAATGGCTTCTAAGGTCGATGACAAAAGAAGAAAAACTTTGTTAAAACTCTTTCAAAACTTATTGAATTATCTTCTCTATTTCTTTCTCATTTATTCCATCTTAATTATTCTAGGAGTGCCTGTCTCTGGTCTATTAGCTGGTGCAGGGATTGCCGGAGTTGCTATAGGTCTAGGAGCTCAAGGCTTTCTAACTGACGTTGTCAACGGAATATTTATTCTTAGTGAACGCCAATTGGATGTTGGTGAAAATGTTGTTTTAGGAAACATTGATGGTATCGTCACAAGAGTAGGGATTAGAACTACTCAAGTCAAAGATTTTGATGGTACTATGCATTTTATTCCCAATCGCAACATCACTGTTGTTAGTAATCTATCACGCTATCCGATTCGTGCAAGAATTGATATTCCCATCTTTCCTAACACAGATGTTACCGAGGTGAGACGTGTCATAGAACAAGTGAATCAAGAAGAAACTCCTCACTATCCTAAAATTACTAAAGCGCCTGAAATCTTAGGAATCACAACTCTACCTAATGGTCAGCTCGTTTTTAGAATTGATATTTTTGCTAAAAGCGGTTTTCAATTACCGATAGAATATACTTTTTATACCCTTTATCAAAAAGCCTTAACACAGGCAGGTGTTTATAAAGAAGGAGAATTGCCCTTACTGCACAAACAATAAGTTGAATGTTCATCAGTAAGTCGATTCAATCAACAATATTCACTTATTTTTCAACAAACCTATTAACTAAAAAAGCCAGGATTTTAATCCTAGCTTTTTCTTGTTTAAAATTTTCGAATAGGATCTTTAGCATACTGAGCTCTTTGACCACCAATTAATTTAGGACGACTAGATAGAGCTGTCACATGGGCCTTACCTAATTCTTTCATCACTGGTCGAAGTGGTACTTGAACATGCTTAATATGCATACCGATGCTAGTATCTCCTATATCAAGACCAGCAAAAGCAACCACGTGTTCCACCTCAACAGGATCCTTCATGTATTTAAAAGCTGCCATCTGTCCACTCCCACCAGCATGAAGAGTTGGTAAGACACTGACAATTTCAAGATTGTGTTTTTCAGCAAACTCGCGCTCCACAACAAGTGCACGATTAATATGTTCACAACCCTGTACCGCTAAATAAATGCCTTTTTCTGATAAGGTATCTAAAAGCTCTTTCACAACAACTTCACCAATTTCAAGACTTGAAGTTGTTCCAATATGATGTCCTAAAATTTCACTACTTGATAGACCCAAAACAAATAATTGACCACTTCTTATCTGACTTCGTTCAATGATATCAAGGCTTATTTTTTGAGTCTCTTTTTTTAATTCTTGTAAGTCCATTTTTTAACCTCTTACTCTTTTTTGTTAGTCGTCAGTGGCATGATTTTTTATTTTTTAAGTCGTTTTAGAGCTTGACTGACACTGAAACCGACGGCCATGCCGACCATGTTTTGCAATAAATTACCATAAATACCTGATAAAGCAGCTCCGTAGCCATACATCACAATGCTAGCTAAAAAATAACAAAGCACCATGGTTAGTGTCGCCAAAATTAATCCGACAACTCTTTTTTGACCTGTCCATCCGGCAAAGAAACCTTGTCCACCATGAGCAATCAAACTAATAAACATCCAATTGGGATAGCCTAAAATAAGATCAATGAGAAAACCAGATAAACCACCAACAATGGCACCTTCTTTACTACCAAAATAAAAAGCAGTGAAGAAAATCCCAGCATCGAGTAGGGTTAAAAAGCCTGTTGGTGTTTTAATTTGAATATAAATTCCCATAATAATACTAAGTGAGGTAATGATAGCAAGTGTCGTTAATTGTGATAGATTAGTTTTTTTCATCTTGTTGTAAAACTCCATATTCATTAGCATTAGCAATTGCTTGATAGACAAAATCTTTAGCAAAACGGGTTGCCAAAAGAGGGGTTTCTCCCTTGGCTAAATAGCTTGATAAGGTGGAAGCAAACGTGCAACCAGCACCTGTATTATTCATGGTCAAAAGTGGTTTTGTAAGGTCTACATAGCTTTCCCCATCATAAAAAAGATCAATTGCTTCGTTTTGATTGAAACGTGAACCACCTTTAATGACTACCATTTTGGCCCCAGCTTCATTTAACTGTTTGGCTGCTTTTTTCATGTCTGAAAGAGTAGCAATTTTAATACCAGACAGAAGTTCAGCTTCTTTTAAGTTAGGTGTAATGATCGTTGTATAAGGGAAAAATGATAAGAGACGTTCACGCATACTAGACACTTCATCATCATTATTTTCCTTAAAAACAAGGACTGGATCTAAAATAATAGGTATATCTTTCTTTGTTTTTAGAAATGCCAATGTTTTTTTAGCAATTGCTTCATTGGGTAAAAGACCTATTTTGATGGCAGAAAATGAAATATCTTTCAAACTATCCAGTTGTTTTTGAAAAACAGTCTCATCAATCGCTGTTATTTCAAATCCTGACTCAGAAACAGTCGCAATGCTTGTGAGCGCTAAAAAACCAAAGAGGTGAAAGTGATGAAAGGTGGCTAAATCAGCTTGTAAACCACCACCACTCAACACATCACTTCCAGCAATGGTTAATATATAATTAGTCTTCATAACTAATCTCCTTTAGGTAAAGACCATTTGGTGCAGCCGTAGGTCCAGCTAGGTGACGATCTTTTGAAGCAATAATCTTTTGAATTTGATTGACAGGCATTCGTTTGTTACCAATCTTCAAAAGTGTACCGACCATATTTCTCACTTGCTTGTATAAAAAGCCGTTTCCTGTGAAAACAAAAGTGAGAAAGTGACGACTCTCATCATAGCTGACTTTAGCTGTTGTGATTGTTCGTACTTTATTTTCAATAGACGTTCCTGCTGCTGTAAATCCTGTAAAATCATGTGTTCCCTCTAAATCTTTTATGGCTTCTTCTATTAAAGAAACATCAATCGGATAGGGGAAATGAGTGGCATAATGGCGCATCATTGGATTTTTTGGTCTGCCAACATCAACTAAAAATTCGTAAGTTTTGGTGTGTTTTTGATAGCGACAGTGAAAATCATCAGAAACGACTTCGATTTTTTTGACATCGATATCATCAGGTGTCTGAGTATCAAGCGCAAAACGCAGTTTTTCAAGGTCACGAAGATTAGAAAGGTCAAAATGGATGACTTGACCATAAGCATGAACGCCTGCATCTGTTCGACCGGCTCCCTGAATAAGAACTTCTCGGCCACTATTTAATTTTAATAAGGTTTTTTCAATCTCTTCTTGAATGGTTCTTTGATGAGATTGTCTTTGAAAACCAGAAAACTGAGTACCATCATAGGCAATAATAGCTTTGTATCTTGTCATGCTTAAGATTATAACAAGATGCCTATAAATAAGCAACTATGTTTCACCAATAAGATAATTTTTTAGAAAACTATTCATTTAGGATTGAAAGAACTTAAAAAGCCTAGATAAACTAGACTTTTAAGTATTTTATTCTCCTTCAAAAACATCTTTTACTTTATCAAAAAGACCTTTTTTCTTAGGATGAACTTCTTGACCACTAGCCTTAGCAAAGTCTTTCAAGGCTTGTTTTTGCGCATCATTTAATTTGGTAGGTGTGACGACATTAATCGTTACATGTTGATCTCCTTGAGCGCCACCTCTTAATCTTGGTGCCCCTTTGCCTTTTAGACGGAAAATTTTACCTGTCTGAGTACCGGCTGGGATTGCCATATCAACAGATCCATGTACCGTTGGAATCTCAACTGTATCGCCTAAGGCTGCTTGCACAAAATTAATATTTAATGTGTAGTAAATCGTTGATCCTTCTCGTTCGAATTGTTTAGATGGTTTCACATTAACAACAATGTAAAGGTCACCATAAGGGCCTCCGTTAAAGCCTGCTTCTCCTTGACCTTGGAGACGAATTTGTTGGCCGGTTTCAACGCCGGCAGGGACTTTGACAGACACTTTATGAGCTTGTTTTTCATGTCCTGTTCCATGACATGTTTGACAAGGGTCTTTGATTTCTTTACCGGTACCACGACAGACATCACAAGTCACCTGACGACGCATCATACCTAAAGGTGTTTGCGTGTCAACATTGATAACACCTGACCCATGACACTTATGACAGGTTACTGGACTAGTTCCTGGTTTAGCACCTGATCCACTACAAGTATGACAGACCGCTTCTCGATTATAGCGAACCTCTTTTTCGGCACCAAAGACAGCCTCTTCAAAGCTTAAATCAACACGGTATTGTAAATCATCTCCCTGACGTGGTGCATTAGGATTGCGGCTAGCGCCACCACCAAAGAAGCTTGAGAAAATATCCTCAAAGCCACCAAAGCCGGAACTGTCAAAACCGCCAAAGCCAGAGCCACCAAAGCCATTACCGAAACCACCACTAGCACCAGCAGAACCAAATTGATCGTAATTAGCTCTCTTTTGCTCATCGCCCAAGGTTTCATAAGCTTCTTGAACATCCTTGTATTTTTCTTCGGCACCTGGTTCTTTATTAATATCTGGATGATATTTTTTTGATAATTTACGATAGGCTTTCTTGATTTCATCTTGTGAAGCATTCTTTGAAACACCTAATCGATCATAATATTCTGTATTATTCATCTTCTATCCTTTACTATTGAAAAATTTAGACGAAGCGACTGCCTCGTCTAAATTATAATCAGAAATTATTTTTCTGTAAATTCACCATCAACCACATCATCACCTGAGTCAGTTTTTTCTGTAGCGCCAGGGTTTTCTGCACCAGCTTGTGCTTGTTGAGCCGCTGCTGCTTGTTCATACATTTTAACAGCAAGAGCTTGTGCTTTTTCATTTAAAGCTTCAAGCTTAGCTTTCATATCTTCAAGATTTCCTGATTCTTGTGCAGTTTTTAATTCATCAAGAGCTGATTGTGCAGCATCTCTTTCTGTATCAAAGCCTTTTCCTTCAGTTTCTTTAAGTGTTTTTTCTGTTGCAAAGATAGTTTGATCTACATCATTTTTGAGATCAACTTCTTCTTTACGTTTAGCATCTGCTTCTGCGTTAGCTTCAGCATCTTTCATCATTTTTTCAATTTCTTCATCTGTTAAACCACTATTTGATTGGATAACAATAGTTTGTTCTTTTTGAGTACCAAGGTCTTTTGCTTTAACAGAAACAATACCGTTTTTGTCGATATCAAATGTTACCTCAATTTGTGGAATACCACGTGGTGCTGCTGGTATATCTGTCAATTGGAAACGACCAAGTGTTTTGTTATCAGCAGCCATTGGGCGCTCACCTTGAAGAACATGAATATCAACGGCTGGTTGGTTGTCTGCTGCTGTTGAGAAGACTTGAGATTTAGACGTTGGGATAGTGGTGTTGCGATCAATTAATTTAGTAAAGACACCACCCATTGTTTCAATACCAAGTGATAGTGGAGTAACATCAAGAAGGACAACATCTTTCACATCACCAGTAATCACACCACCTTGAATAGCTGCACCCATAGCAACCACTTCATCAGGGTTAACAGATTTGTTTGGTTCTTTACCAGTTTCTTTACGAACAGCTTCAACAACTGCTGGGATACGAGTTGAACCACCAACCAAGATTACTTCATTGATGTCGCTTGCTGAAAGGCCAGCATCTGAAAGGGCTTGACGAACAGGGCCTTTAGTGCGTTCAACAAGATCAAATGTCAACTCATCAAATTTAGCACGTGTTAAAGTCATCTCTAAGTGAAGAGGACCAGCATCTCCGGCTGTGATAAATGGTAAACTGATTTGTGTTGATGTCACACCTGACAAATCTTTCTTAGCTTTTTCAGCAGCATCTTTCAAACGTTGAACAGCCATTTTGTCTTTAGAAAGATCGATACCATTTTCTTTTTTGAATTCTGCAACAAGATGATCGATAATTTTTTGGTCAAAGTCATCCCCACCAAGTTTGTTGTCTCCTGATGTTGCTAATACATCAAAGACACCATCACCAAGTTCAAGGATAGAAACGTCAAATGTTCCACCACCAAGGTCAAAGACAAGCACTTTTTCTTCGTGGTCAGTTTTATCAAGACCATAAGCTAAAGCAGCTGCGGTTGGTTCATTGACAATACGTTCTACTTCAAGACCTGCAATTTTACCAGCATCTTTTGTTGCTTGACGTTGTGCATCATTAAAGTAAGCAGGTACAGTGATAACAGCCTTAGTCACTTTTTCACCAAGATAGTCTTCTGCGTACCCTTTAAGGTATTGAAGAATCATTGCTGAAATTTCTTGTGGAGTGTATTCTTTGCCGTTAGCAGAAACTTTTTCACTTGTTCCCATTTTTGATTTAATGGAAAGAATTGTATCTGGATTAGTCACTGCTTGACGTTTTGCTGCATCACCAACAATGATTTCTCCATTTTTGAATGAGACTACTGATGGTGTTGTGCGATTTCCTTCTGGATTAGCAATAATTTTACTTTCTGACCCTTCAAGAAGAGCAACTGCTGAGTTGGTTGTTCCTAAGTCAATACCGATAATTTTAGACATGTAAGTTACCTCTTTATTTTTATTTTCTTTCTTACTAGTTTTATGACGTTGCGGTCAAAGTGATTTGTTAATAGTCGTTACTACTTAATTATAGACAATAACCATTGCTGGTCTTAATAGCCTATCGTGAAGTTTATAACCTTTTTGGAAAACTTCAGCAATAGTGTCTGCCGGGTGGTCTTCGTCAGCTGGTAAGGTTTGTACAGCCATGTGAAGATTGTGATCAAAGTTTTCTGTTTCAACGACCTCAATTCCCTCTTCTTTAAGCGCTTGTAAAAGACTTTCTTGAACCATCTCAAGCCCTTTTTTGACATCATCTGTTAGTCCTTCAACTTGAAGAGCGCGTTCTAGATTATCAAGACTCGGTAAGATTTTTTTAGCCAAATCTTGTGAACGATAACGTTGCAAAGTTTGGCGTTCTTCATTACTACGACGTTGAATGTTTTGTGTTTCTGCTATAGCTCTTAAGTATTTATTTTCAAAGTCCTCTGCTTTTTCTTGAGCTAATTCTAATTCTGTTTTTTGAGGTTGTTCTTCTACCGTTTTTTCTTGTTCTACAGCTTCATCAATCTCTTTTACTTCCTCTTCTGACTGTTTTTTCTTTTCTTCTTTTTTTGACACGTCCTGCCTCCTTTAGTTAACTTCATAATGATTGCTATTAAGATAGCGGTAATAATCTCCTAGTTTAACAGCTAGGACTTTAGTGACAATTGTTATAATACTAAGCATTTTTTTATAATCCATATCGATTGGACCAATTAAACTCATGGTTGCAAAACCTCGATAAGGGATTAAAAACTTTTGACTAATAATACTAACATTGGCTAGCGCTTTTTCTGAACTATCAGCCACTCGAATACTTGACATTTCTTCTTCTTGCATACTATTTCTAATCTCTAAGGAAACTAATTGAGGATTATCCAAGTATTGGTAAGTGGTCAAATCAGCATACGAGAGTGATGCAACCTTACCTGAGATAAAAATCAATTCTTTAAATAGCTGTTCAAAGATATAATCAAATAAATCAAGGACATTGTCGGTTGTGGTAAAATATTTCTGAATAACCTGAGGAATTTCTGTTCTCAAATTATAATGAATATCTAAGACTGTTTTAGAAACCAATCTTGTTTCAACCAACATCTTAACCGTCTCTAAATCTCTGGCTAAGAAATTTTTCGGAATGGCAAATTGAACTGTTACTGGCTTTGAGTCATCTAAGGTTAATATCGCAAGAGCATCATGACTACTCAACTGAACAATATCAAATGATGTTAAGTGTTGTCTTGTTGGAACAACATCTAAGACAATACCAGTATAGCCAGTCAAATCAGCTAATATCTGAGAAGCTTTCTCAAGAATATCTTCCAGTTTAAAGGCTTCAAAATCAAAGGCTTTTACCACTTGGTAGACATCTTTTTCATCTAGGCTATCAATACGTAAGGAATGTTCCACAAAATACTGAAAACCTGACTTGCTTGGCATTCGCCCACTAGAGGTGTGAGCTTTTTCTAGTAAACCGAGTTGCTCTAGTCTCGCCATGTCATTTCTGATGGTTGCACTGCTAGAAGAAATCGTTTCTTGCAAGGTCTTTGAACCAACTGGCTCATGGGTTTGTGTGAACAACTCGACAATGAGATTTAAAATATCATTTTGACGTGGTGTAATCATAAACCCTCCTTACTAATCACAAATCACTAGTTTCTATTTGCTAGTTTTAGCACTCTAACCTATAGACTGCTAATCTATACTCTCATTATACGCTATTCTAAAAACTTGTCAAGGAAAAAACATAAAAATTTAGCACTCTATTATTTAGAGTGCTAAATTTTTAATTACTAGCAATATCTTCACATTTATTCTGAATCATATCGTGTTAAATCTTCTTCGTCAATCAAGTCAATAATTTTTTCAGCGTATTGCGGATCGCTACTAAAACCTATATCTTGTAGTAGTCTTGCTGTGCTTTGATAATCTTTAGCATTAACTAAGGCAGAATACACATCCTCTCCCCAAAAATCATCTTCTTGGATGATTAACATATAATCATAGACAGATTCTTCCCATGATGGATAAACTTTGAAAGGTTTTTGGGTGTCTTTCCATTCAATGCCATCATATTCTTTGACAAATAGTTTAATGGTTGGTTCCTCTTTTTTTGCCAAAAGACCAAATAAATTGTGGTAATTTCTTGCTAAATAGCTGGTACCATTCTTTGAAGATAGAATAGCTTGAGCGATAACAACTGATGCTCTAATGCCATAGGCCTGTGCCACTTCTTCAATTGTTGGTGCTATTTGTTGAATAAACTGGTCACGACTAATAGTAGGCATGGTCTCTTTATCTGCAAATATCATTTTAGGCTTTGAAAAAACGACATACACACTACCTAGAAAAAATAAGATAACCAAAATAAGAACAATAAATCGTGAGAGTCTTCTTCTCATTAGTTATTTCCTCTTAACCTTTCTACATATTCTTCCAAACTAAGATTGTTTTCCACCATATATTTGGCAGACACAACTCCCACATATCTAAAGTGCCAATCTTCATAACCGATACCAGTAAAAGGTTTTTTCTCTTCATTAAACCGAAGAACAAAACCATAATCTGGCGCCAAAGCAACCACTTGTGCGACAACTCCTGGATCACTTTGGTTGAGTAAATCGACTGTGCTCATATCAATAGCTAAGCCAGTTTGATGCTCACTTGCTCCAGCAGGTTGTGAATATTCTTTAGCAAAATTTTCAGCTTCTTCTCTACTAATACCGCGTTCTGCCATTTCTTGTTCGACATAGCCATTAAACACCTGTTCTTGATAAGCGACACTACGATAACCTGATATCAAATGTTCACTCGGGTCAATAGCTTGAGCTGCTGCTAGAAAGCCTCGAACATTTTCAGCAATGCGTGCATCCACTAAAATACCTGCGACTTCTTCTAATTGTGGATTTAATTCTGGAGTGATATTATCACGGTTAACAAGTACCAATTCCCAATCGTCTGCTGAAACATTAGGAAGATTTGTTGCTTTGTCTTGATTGGTTGTTTCTGATGTTTCTGTTTTAGTCGTTTCTTCTTGTGTTACTTTATCTTTTGGCGTTGTATTGTCTGCTGGTTGTGTTTGATGCCAAAAGAAAGCAAAATAAAGGCCAATAAAGACTATTATGACAACAACAATGGCGATGATTAAGCCTAGAGACGATTTTTTTTGCGCTCTTCTATGACGTCTTTTTTCCATTTTTTGCTCTCAACTCCCTTCCTTTATGACGGTAACTCATATCAGCAACTTTTTCTATCGTAAATTGACCATTTTCATAGCTGACTACTGTCACACTTCCATTATCAATTTCTGTTTTTTCTTGTTGATGATCGATTAACCACATCAAAGTACCAATGGTTAAACCATGACAAACAACGATGGCATTGCCACCGCCTTGACTTTCTAGTTTTTTAGCAATAGCTGTAAAACCATCGATAATACGCTCGCTTAATACTTCCCAAGGTTCTGCCCAATTAGCCGTATCAACCTCAACAATACTTTGTGCCAATTCTTCATAGGAAACATCTTTCAAAGAACGACCATCTTTAAAGGCATCTGTTCGAGGTAAGACTCCATAAAACAGCTCACCATCATAGGCACCATCTAAACTACCAAAGCACCATTCGCGAATTCTTTTATCACGAGAATAAGGCAAATCCTCTTTATCTAGTTCTTCTAAAATAATCGACATCGTTTCTAAAGTTCTACCACTATCACTTGAAAAAGCTTCTTTAAAAGGGATAGCTGCAGCTTTTAAACCAACTCCAAGTTCTCTTATTCCTTCTATCCCAGTTTCTGTAAGTGGTGTATCACTCCATCCTTGCGCTCTTCCTAAGGTATTAAACATGGTTTTACCATGACGAGCAATATACAAACGTACTTTTTCCATTACTTTACCTCAAACCTTATTTTCTTCTATTATATCAAAAATAAAAAAGACATAAAAGATTGGAGCCTATGAGTCTCAATCTTTTATGTCTTAATTTTTAAAACTATGAATAGGAGCAGGAATTTGCCCTCCTCTTTGAATAAATGTAGCACTAGAATGATGATTAACTTTCATAACAGGTGCTGACCCAAGTAAACCACCAAAGGTAATCATGTCGCCTTCTTTACCCTTTGGAATAATACGCACAGCTGTTGTTTTATGATTAATAACCCCAATGGCTGCTTCATCAGCAATCATGGCAGCAATTGTTTCATAAGGAGTGTCTTCAGGAATGGCAACCATATCAAGACCAACCGAACAAATCGCTGTCATGGCTTCTAATTTTTCAAGATTTAAAGAACCACTTTTAACAGCCTCTATCATCCCTTCATCTTCTGAGACGGGAATAAAGGCACCTGACAGACCCCCGACTTGGTTACAAGCCATGACGCCACCTTTTTTCACCTGGTCATTTAAAAGAGCAAGGGCTGCTGTTGTACCATGTGTCCCTACAGCTTCGAGCCCCATTTCCTCAAGAACTCTTGCCACTGAATCACCTATTTTAGGTGTTGGGGCTAAGCTAAGATCTACAATACCAAACTTTACCCCTAAACGCTCACTAGCCATTTGACCAACTAATTGCCCAATCCTTGTAATTTTAAAAGCTGTCTTTTTAACAGTTTCAGCGACAACATCAAAGCTTTCACCTCTAACTTTTTCTAAAGCACGTTTAACGACTCCAGGTCCTGAGACACCAACATTAATCACAACATCTGCCTCACCAACACCATGAAAAGCTCCTGCCATAAAAGGATTATCTTCTACAGCGTTAGCAAAGACAACCAATTTAGCTGCTCCTAGATCAGATAATTGAGCTGTTTCCTTAATAATTCGTCCCATATCACTCACAGCTGTCATATTAATACCTGATTTGCTACTACCAATATTAACGGATGCGCAGACTTTATTTGTAGCTGCTAAAGCTCTAGGAATTGAGTTGATGAGTATTTCATCACCTTTTTGATAACCCTTTTGAACTAAAGCAGAAAAACCACCAATAAAATCAATGCCAATTGTTTCTGCTGCTCTATCTAGCGCATGAGCTAAAGGAAGATAATCTTCACTATCAGTAGCAGCACCAATGATGGCTATTGGCGTCACACTGACACGTTTATTAACAATTGGAATGCCCAATTCATTTGAAATCTCTTCTCCAGTTGCCACTAATCTACCAGCTTTGTTAACAATTTTTTGGTAAATCTTTTCAGCAGCCTTGTTGATATCAGAATCAATACAATCTAATAATGAGATTCCCATTGTGATGGTTCTGATATCAAAGTTTTGTTCATCAATCATTTCAATTGTTTCTAAAACTTGCCTTAAATCCATACTTATCCCCTTAACTCTTATAAATGATGCATTGATTCAAAAATTGTCGTACTTTGAATTTTAATAGAAACATTAATTTCTTTCCCATAGTCACTCAATTCTTGGCGTAACAATGCAAAATCCATTTGTTTTGAACTGGATACCACCATCATCATTGTAAAAAAATCATCTAAAACGGTCTGAGAAATGTCATCAATATTTAAATTTAAATCAGCTATTTTAGTAGCTACTTTAGCCACAATACCTGTCCTATCCTTACCAATAACTGTAACAATTGCTTTCATCTTTTTCTCCTTGTAAATCATTGCAACATCTTATGAATGGGTAGCTAAATTTACTATCCTTATAATGTATTCATTTTATCATAGCTTTACCTAAAAAAATAGCTTTTTAGAGATTAGCACTCATATTGAAGTAGCCTGAAATAATTATTAGTAGTTTTCTCATTTTATAAAGATGATATTTAAAAAGTAAGAAAATCTTTTTTTATCACAAATAATTGATTTAAATCTCATCGTTTAATCACTCTATAGTATGTTACACACCACGGATTCTCTCCACAAGTTTATTTTTTTATTAATTTTAAACCAAGTAAAAAAATCCAATTTAAAATAAAGATAATAAGTAAGTTTCTAGATAACAAATAATATTCTATTATATCCCCATCAGGTGAAAAAATAGATCTATCATTTAAAATGACATAACCACTAATAAAAGCTGAAGCAATTAATATTACACCAATAATTTTCGCTATATAATCCTTATAATCCTTATCATTTTTCATAACAATACTCCTTATACTTTTGAAAATATTATACACTAAAAAAAACTTAAAAAACATAATTTTTATAATTTTTTTAGTATATCTAAATTATAAGTATATAAATCTGATACATAATACATGATAAGCTATCTTATATACATTTCTAGCGTTTTTATTATAAGTAGTTGCTATTAATAACCCCCCTCTTTGAAACGATGAAAGGCTCTTTCAACTTCTCTTATAATCTGACTATTTTTTTAGTGTTTAGATTATTGAAAAGTCTTCTTATGCTTTAAATATATTTCATTAGCATCAAGTAACTTTTTGTAATAGTCATCATAACTTTTACTAAATTTTCTAATCAACGGTATCGCAATCTCATAGTAGTTATTAGCCAATAGAAATGTTTGTAATTTATCTTGGATATGCTTCATTGGACTATTTTGATACGCTATACTATTTTTAAATGTTTCATACTGTAAGATGGTATCTTCATTTTCATTTAACCACTCTTTAGCATTATTGATTGCTTTAATCTTAGTGTTATTAACTTCTTGCAAACTCTCCATATCAAATACTGAACTAACCTTCTCAATATAAATTTTTTCATCTTTGGTTAATTTAAATGACGGTAACTTGTCTAAGTAGTCTATGTAATTGGAAAAAGCCTCCTCTCCAGATTTTTCTATGGGCTCATTTAAAAAGGGCTGATATGCCGAAAAAAGTAATTGTCCAAAATATCCAGGAAATGCTTTTTCTAATCTTTGGTAAATGGATTCTTCGTTTTCAATTACCTTCAGTTTTTCATTGATAAGCTTTTGATTTGTTCCTTTTATCATCAATTCCAAGACTGTCTTTCTTTTTTCCTCAAGATCTAATTGGTGTTGTTTTTTTCTTAGAATTGATGGTAGAAAACTACTGTTTGTAGATAATAATTCTTTTATTTCAGTAACACTCATTCCTATCTTTCTAAATAATGATATCTTGGTAAGAACAGCTAAATCTTTCTCACTATAATTTCTATAACCATTTTCAAATTTTTGAGGTTTGATTAGTCCCATTTCTTCGTAATATTCAATAGCTTTTCTCGTTAAACCGGTTTTATTTTGAATCTCGTTTCTCAACATGATTCACCACCTCCTTTATTTAAAGGATAACATTGCCCCAAAGGGACAGGTCAAGTTTTATATCTATTATCATATAAAAAAGAGAGGGAGCTCCTCTCTTTCTTTAAATTAAAATTATTTTTTCAAACCATCAATAACGCCTTCTACAGCATCTTTAGCATCTGAAGCTAAATCCTTTGCTTTATCAGCAACATCTGCAGCTACTTCTTTAGCTTTTCCAGCTACTTTTTCAACAGTGCCTTCAGCTTTCATTTTTTTATCACCAGTAACATCTCCAGCAAATTCCTTAACAGAACCTGAAGCTTTTTCAAGAGTACCTTCTAATTTTTCTTTAGACATTTGCAACACCTCTTTTTGTTTATTTAAATAATCATATCTCCTAAAAAATAATAATTATTTAAGTATATTGTAGCATGCTGACACATATTCTTCAAATATTATGCATTCTTTTGTCACCCTAAAATATTTAGAAAACAAGCTAGAAATCCTTTTAATATAAGATTTCTTTTACTTTAAGAATAATCTGTTGGATTAAAAATCAGTCTTAAGACCGATATGATTGTTCTATTTTAGTAGTACAATAGAAATATAAAAAAATAGAAAGAAAAATGTTATGAATGCTAAACACTTTCCAATTATTTCTAACAAACAAGTCATTCAGATAATTACTCTATTAGGACTCTGTTTATCCGTTGCGCTTGCCATTTATATTAAAGTCAATCCTCACCTTTTTGCGATAAATGGTAGTTTTACTCACTTTCTTAGAAACATAGGGTTTTGGGGACCAGTAGGATTTATCCTCATTCAAGTGATTCAAGTCGTTTATCCCGTTATTCCTGGTGGCCTAACTTGTGTAATTGGTCACGCTCTTTTTGGACCACTGTATGGTTTTCTTTATAATTTTATCGGTATTTTTATTGGTTCTATCTTAGCTTTCCTACTAGCTAGACGATTTGGAGATTGTTTTGTAAAAGCTTTTGTGTCTGAGGAAACCTACGATAAGTATATTGCTTATTTGGACAAAGGACACTATTTTGATTACTTTTTGTCGACAGCTTTTATTTTACCGGGCTTCCCAGATGATTTTTTATGTATGGTTGCAGGCCTTAGTAAAATGTCATTGAAGAAATTTACCCTTATCACACTTCTTTCTAAACCTGCCACCTTATATCTTTATACCTATATTGCCTTTGAAGGCATTCAACTCCTTGATAAAGTTGTTTTCTAACGATTGGCCACTATTGAAAAAACCTTCTGAAATCCAGAAGGTTTATTTTGTTGCAGTGATTAAGTGTGTTTTCGGAAAATAAAGGCTAACTTTAGTATATTGATTCTCTTTTGAATCTATAGCCATGTGATAGTCTTCGCCAAATTGTAATTTTAAGCGTTGATCAACATTTTTTAAGCCAACACCACCACGACTTAGTTTGGTTTGACTACTCTCATAAGATGGAGCAGTTGTAGTCATCCCCTTACCATTGTCATAGACGCTAACAACCAGATGCTTGTCTGTTTCAGTCACCGAAATCTTGATCAGCCCAGGACGATTGACTTCTTTAATGCCATGGTAAATCGCATTTTCAACGATGGGCTGTAGAATCAGTTTTGGCAACTGATAATCACTATAAGCCTCTATTGAAGAAATCTCATAGGACAGTTTATCACCGTAACGTTGTTTTTGAATGAAAAGGTATTGTTTAACATGTTCTAACTCATCTTTTAAGGCAATTTTTTCATTGCCTTTATTTAAGGCAAGTCTGAAATACTTGGCTAATGATTTGGTAGTTTCAACAACCTTCTCACTGTCATTAAATTCTGCCATCCAAACAATGGTATCAAGCGTATTATAGAGAAAATGAGGATTGATTTGACTAGCCAATGCCTCTAATTCAAAGCGTCTAATGTCTTGTTCTTTTTCCTTAATAGCCGTCATCAAACTATCAATTCTATCCAGCATATTGTTAAATTGATGAGATAACTGCACTAACTCAGGAGAACCTTTTTCAGTAGCTCTTAGATGGGCATTGCCTTGACCAATTTCTAAAATGATGGCTTGTAGATCACGGATAGGCTGCAACCATAATTTTAAGATAAACCACATGACAAAACCACTAATGATGACCGTTAGTAAGCCAATCCCAACAAATGACAAGAGAATTTGCTGTTGAATCATTTGTAAGGAATCAAGCGATGCCACACCAATGAGTGTCCACTGACTATCAGACACTGGCAGTTGGTAGACAAAATAGTGATTATCTTTGGTATACCCATCTTTTTGTGTGATAAAGGGTGTCATCTCATCCATCTCTTCTTTAGACGAATAGACACTTTTTTGAGGATGGTAGATAAAGTCTTTTTGGTCATTAACAATAAAAGTAAAACCACTAAATCCTAGTTTTAATTGATCTAGATAAGTTTCTAAAGTTTCATAACCAGTATCAAGACGAAGAACACCTAGATTTTCACCCTTGTCATCCACCACTTCCTGAGTGATTGAAATCACCCATTCCTCGTTTGAAACATCGGACATTTTTCTAAACGGCATAAGGACTGGCATTCCATTTTGATGGATGGCTTCTTGGTACCAAGATTCTTTCATCATGTCATCAGAAGTTGCCATCACCAAATCTTCATTTGTGGAAATGGTGTCGCCATTTTTACCGACAAAGATGATTGATACAAAATCCTTGTCCGTCTCTAAAATGGTTTGAAAGAGTTGATTGAGGTCTTCTTTCTTGCGACTATCAGCTTCTAAGGCATAATCTTTTAACTCTTGATTGGTTGCCAAACTATTAGTCGTCTGTTGTAGTTTTTGAAGATAGGTACTAATAAATTGTTACCCTTGATTAAGGGTATCTCTGGTATTTTGTTCAGTTGTTTGACGAATGGCTGATGAACTGGTTTGGTAGTAAAGACCACCAACAGTGACAAGCAAGACAAAAACAATAATAAAAACATAAATCACTAATTGCACTAATAGTGGGTAGCGTTTCATTACTGTTCTCCTTTTTTAAATTGACTTGGCGTGACACCAACAATCTGCTTGAACCGTTGTGAAAAGTAGTTCATGTCCTCAAAACCCACTTGTTCAGCAATTTCATAAATTTTTAAATGCGTTGTTAATAAAAGCCGTTTGGCTTTTTTTAGGCGCTCTTGAATCAAATAGTCTTGAAAACTCATCCCCAAGTCTTTTTTGATTAAGACACTTAGATAATTTGGACTAAAAGACAGCTGTTTGGCAAGGGATTTAAGAGACAAATTCACATCAGATAGTTGGTCTTGAATCAATTGCTCGATTTCTGATTGTGGTGATTGTTCCATAAGGCTTTCCAGTTGCGTCTTTTTTTTAGCCTGTTCTATTTTTGGAATGATTTGATGAAGAATCTGAAGCACATCTTCTTTTGAGAAGGGTTTTAAGAGATAATCATCAGCTCCAAGTTTTAAGGCAGATAAGGCATAATCAAAATCATCATAACCTGTTAAAAAGACAATGTGAGTCTGGGGTGAGTTTTCTTTGATGAGTTGAGCTAATTGAATCCCGTTCATGACAGGCATATTAATATCTGTCAGGATAATATCATAGTGTTTCTCTTCAAAGAGTTGCCAGGCTTCTTGGCCATTTTCTGCCTCATCAACACAAGTAATAGATAGTTTTTCAAAATCAACTAAAGAACGAATACCACGTCTTACTAGAGGTTCATCTTCAACAATTAATAATGAATACACATCTGACTCCTTATCCATTAATCAACATACTCAAGGAGATAACCATAACCTTGGCTTTCCATTTCAGCTTTTGGAATGAATTTGACTGATAAGCTGTTGATACAATATCTGAGACCACCTGCTTCTTTTGGACCATCAGTAAAGACATGTCCTAAATGAGAGTCTCCCACACGACTACGTGCTTCAATTCTTTCCATGTTAAAGCTGGTATCTTTTTCATAGTCAACCACATCAGGACTAATTGGACGGCTAAAGCTTGGCCAACCACAACCTGACTCAAATTTATCTTTAGATGAAAAGAGAGGTTCTCCAGTAGCAATATCAACATAAATGCCTGGCTCAAAATTATCCCAGTAACGATTTGAAAAAGCTCTTTCTGTCGCATTTTTTTGAGTGACATCATATTCTTCTGGAGTGAGTTTTTCTTTTAATTCAGCATCACTAGGTTTTTGATATTGGCTATCATCAATGACAGGATAAGAGGCTTGATTAACATTGATATGGCAGTAACCACCTGGATTTTTCTTTAGATAATCTTGGTGATACTCTTCAGCTAACACATAATGTTTTAATGGCTTTTTTTCAACCACAATCGGCTTGTCATATTTTTGTCCTTGTTGTTCAAAGACTTGATCGATCACCTGAACATCTGATGGATCGGTATAGTAAACACCAGTACGGTATTGTGTCCCACGGTCATTACCTTGTTTGTTAAGGCTGGTTGGGTCAATAATTCTAAAATAATGAAGGAGAATTTCTTTTAAAGAAATGGTATCGGCATCATAGGTCACGTGAACTGTTTCGGCGTGTCCTGTTTGGGAAACCAATTCATATTGAGTGGTGTCGCTTTTACCATTGGCATAGCCAGAAGTGGCATCGAGCACCCCGTCAACACGTGAAAAGTACTCTTCGACACCCCAGAAACAACCACCTGCTAAATAAATGTCTTTTTGATTTGTTGCTGTCATTTTTTTACCTTTCTTTTCTTTTGTGTCATCATTATTAGAATGATTCACAACAGTCTTTTTAATGTTCTCAATTGAGGATTGGAGGTCATCTGATTTTTTCCAAAAAACCAAATCACTAAACCTAGTAGTATGAGACCACTCACAGCCATTAGGATGATTTTAAATTTGTTATCCATATTGTCCTCCTTATCATTATACCATTACTTTATTTCTTTTAAGGTTTTTTCAATATCACTTTTTTCCATAAATCCGATATGTGTTTTGACTAAAACACCATCACTTCCAATAAAAGCTGATGTTGGATAGGAACGAACACCGTAAGCTTTTAGTAGCTCGCCATCATTATCCAGTAAAACTGGCAGTTGATCATAACCTAATCCTTGGTACCATTTTTTAAATTCACTTTGCGTTTTTTCACCATTATGAGTTGGGGCTACAACTGATAACACAACATAATCGTCATCAGCCATCTCAGAGAGTTCAACAGTATCTTCTAAAGTCGCTAAACAAATAGAACACCATGAGGCCCAGAATTTAAGATAGACTTTTTTACCCTTATAATCTGAAAGATGATAGGTTTTTCCATCAACACCTGTTAGAGTGAAATCATAAGCCATCTCACCATCATTCATTGTTGCCATATCATCTGAATCCTTCATTTCTGAGTCTTTCATTTCAGTGTCTGAGTCCTTGGCCATCTCGTCTTTTTTAGTCATATTGCTAGTTGTTTTAGCCTCTTTAGGCATATTTTCTTGAGTCGTGTTTGAACATGCACCAAGAAGGCCTAAACAAACAAGACCTGTTGTTAATAATGTGATTTTTTTCATTGTTTTTCTCCTTTTATAAAGATGATTCAAAGAATGCTGCAAGAGCACCTAGTTGCCCAGTCATTAATAGAATTCCCATTAAAATAATTAAGGCACCGCCAATTTTTTTCATTGTGCTTAGATAAGGTTTTAGACGGTTAAAATGTTTAAGCATAGATGTTGAGGCCAGTGCCATCAACAAGAACGGTAAAGCCATCCCCAAAGTATAAGCAAGCATCAAAAAGCCACCTTGAACCGCACCACTTCCACCAGAAGCAGCAATCGCTAATACCGAGCTAAGAACTGGTCCAACACAAGGTGTCCAACCAAAACTAAAGGTAATCCCTAGTAAGAAGGCACCATAAATATCGTTTCTTTTTTTGGCGGGGTTAAACGCAATACTTTTTTGCATTTGTAGTTTCTTAATAGTAATGATGTCCATTTGGTGAATACCAAGAATGATAACGATAGTGCCTAGCACGTAACGGAACCAATCGGCATATAAAACAGCTCCTAAAAAGCCCGCACCATATCCTAGGATTAGAAAAATAGTTGATAGTCCAGCAATAAACGAGAGGGTTTTAATGAGGCCATGCCAATAGACCTTCCTCCCTAAAATAGTGATGGTTCTCTCGTCATCTGAATCCAATAAAATACCGACATAAACCGGAAGTAGTGGAAAAATACAGGGTGAGAAAAATGATAATACTCCGGCTAGGAAAACCGAAATTAAAAATATAATCGTTTCCATACTGTCTCCTTTCTTTCGTTACCTTTAGTATAGTCTTCTTGTAAAGAATAAAATAGGAAGATTCTGATGGAAAAACTTGAATTTGATACGATAATGAAAAAAAATAAAAAGAAATTGAATTGTCAAAAACCTTAATATTATAGCTTTTTAAGAGGTTTTTATGTTTATTTTCAATATTTGAAGCTTTTTGGTATACATTGCTCCTCATTCGTGTTAGTATAAGAGAGTAGAGTTTCAAGAGTTATATTTGTGGTAACATATTTTTTCTCAAGAGTTTACAAATAATAGGAGAGGAAGTATGTTCAATGACACAAGGTACAGTAAAATGGTTTAACGCTGAAAAAGGCTTCGGTTTTATCAGCACTGAAGAAAGTGGCGATGTTTTCGCACATTTCTCAGCCATTCAAACAGATGGTTTTAAAACCATGGATGAAGGCCAAAAAGTAACATTTGATATTGAAGAAGGCGCACGCGGACTTCAAGCAGCAAATATTACATTAAGCTAAAAAATCGTCTCCCTTTGGGAGACTTTTTTGTTACTTGATTTAACAATAAAAGCCCTAGCAAATTGCTAGAGCTTTTCAGCTTTTAATGATTTTTTCTTTTTAAGAATTGATTAAATAAGATTGACCAGCCAACCAAGAAACTACCAATAATTGTAATAAATTGTCGATTATCTCCTGTTTTAGGGAGAGTCTTTGAAGTGGATTTAGAAGTTTCTTTTTGGTTATTTTTTAATACTTCATTATTGTTAATAGTAGCTTCTGGCAAGTCATAACCTGGGGCAGTAGCTGGTACCCTAGTTTCTGGTACAAAGTCCGAGACTGGTAGGTCATGGCTTGGAGCTTTGTCTGGTACTCTAGTTTCTGGTACAAAATCTGAAACTGGTAAGTCATAGCTTGGAGCAGTATCTGGTACCTTGGTGTCTGCTTTAAAGTCTGAAACTGGTAAGTCATAACTTGGAGCTTTGTCTGGTATTCTAGTTTCTGGTACAAAGTCTGAAATTGGTAAATCATAACTTGGGGCAGTATCTGGTACCTTGGTTTCTGCTTTAAAGTCCGAGACTGGTAAGTCATAACTTGGAGCAGTATCTGGTACCCTAGTTTCTGGTACAAAATCTGAAACCGGTAAGTCATAACTTGGAGCAGTGCTTGGAATCTTAAACTGACCTGGTACTATGATAGTAGCCATTGGACCTACTTCGCCAAAGGTATTAGTGATATAGGCTGTTACAGTGGCTCCCGGTTTAACTTCTAACATTTGACCATTATCTAGAAGAGATTGTGTTACCTCATAATCTTTACCGTCAATGGTTAACATATCACCAACTGCTGTACCTGTAGGTACTTTAACAGTTACGGTCACAGTGCCATCTGAGCCTACTTCGTCTTGACTGTAAACACCATCAACTCCCGGATCTTCATGGGTCAGTGTTGGTGCTTCTGGTACTGGCGCTAGAGTATAGGTTTTGGTTGCTACAATTGTTCCTTGATTACCAACTGCATTAGTTGCGAGTATAGAAGCATCAATGATTTTATCGCTATCTGCTACTAAATCAGAACCTTTAACGGCGATACTAAAGTTGCCTTTATCATCCACTTGACCTTGGTAATAAACATCATTGATAGTAAGAGAAATGTAATCACCTGCCATAAATACGCCACTAGCTTGACCAGTAATCACAATATCTGCTTGAGCTTCTT
>NZ_JAENBP010000004.1 GCF_016481285.1 Streptococcus zalophi | reverse complement strand
TTTTTGACAGGTTACTTTCATAACCCTGCACGTTTGGTTTCTTGTCTTGTTCAGTTTTCAAAGGTCATGCTCTTTCGAGACAACTATTATATTCTAGCACCTCAACTAAGCTTTGTCAATACCTTTTTTTCTCTTTTTATAAAAAATTCTCACCAAGTAGGCTTGGTGAGAAGAATTATATCATTATTTTTGAATTATTTTGCTTCGATAAGACCAATTTGTCCATCTTCTCTACGGTAAAGGACATTTGTGGTGTTGTCATCTCCATCTGTATAGATAAAAAAGTCGTGTCCAAGTAGTTCCATTTGTAACAAAGCCTCTTCAACATCCATTGGTTTTAGAGTGACATTTTTTGTTCTCACAATTTTTGACATAGGTGCTTCTTCAACTTCTTCTGCCTCAAAAACAGAAGAGAAAACTTCATGTGACGGTAATTTTTCTTTGTGTTTTCTTTCAATTTTAGTTTTATTTTTACGGATTTGGCGTTCAATTTTATCTACTACTAAATCAATTGAACCATACATATCTTGTGATACATCTTCAGCTCTTAGCGTGATAGATCCTAGTGGAATGGTAACTTCTACTTTTGATGTTTTTTCACGATAAATTTTCAAATTAACTCTTGCATCTAATTCTTGTTCTTCATTAAAATATTTTTCAATTTTTGAAATTTTTGCTTCGACATAGTTGCGTATAGCATCTGTTACTTCAATGTTTTCCCCACGAATACTATATTTAATCATACTTATACCTCTTTTCTATTAATTAGCGTTACCTTTACTTATATTATAACGTTTTCATGGATATTTGCAAGTTTTAAATTACCTTGCTAGTGAAAAACTAATCACTTCTTTAGCACCTTTTTGATAGAGTAACTTTTGAATACCTAAAACTGTTGCACCTGTTGTATAAATGTCATCAATTAATAAGATTTTTGGGGGTATTTTAACCTTTGATTTTATTTCAAACCCCATTAGTGCTGCTAATCGTTCGTTTTTTGATTTTTTTGATTGGGCAATGCCGTCTTTTTTTATTAGTATATCTTGATAAGTTACTTTAGCATCATCTAAGAATCCTGTTACTTGGTTAAACTGTCTTTTGGAAAATCGTTCTTTGTTTGTTGGAACAGGGACAATAGTGTAGCTTTTATATCCTTTTAAAAACAGTTTTATTTGATTTGAAAAAACTTTTCTAAGAAGATAATCTCCTTCAAACTTATAGCGACTAAAAAAACCTTTCATCGCTTCATTATAGAGATACAAACTTTGATGTGATGGCTTACTGCCTTTTTCTTGCCAGCGGTGACAATCATCACAAATTCCTAAAATGCCTTCTTTGAAACAAGTCATGCAATGGCAGTCGGACAGTTTGGTAAATTGTGATGAGCATTCCGTGCAAATCGTTGGGATTTCTTTTTTAAGAAGGATAATATCAGTTAGTTTAATCTGATTTATCAGTGCTCTTTGACATAATAAACAAGTCATTAAAATCCTCCTTTTTGATTCATTATTTTAATTTCTTTTATAGCTTTTTTAATACTGACATTTAAACCATCATGAAAAAACAAAAGTTCTCCTGTGGGTCTTTCACTACTACGGCCGACCCTGCCGGCAATTTGCACTAATGAACTTTTTGAGTAGAGTTTATGGTTTGCTAATAGGACAAAAACATCAACACATGGAAAAGTAACACCTCTTTCTAAAATGGTTGTCGTGATTAGAATCCTCAATTTTCCTTGTCGAAAAGATTCAACAATTTCTAAGCGATCTTCTGATAAACTCGAGACAAAAGCTATGTTTTCATCAG
This sequence comes from Streptococcus zalophi, assembly GCF_016481285.1. Classification (GTDB taxonomy): domain Bacteria; phylum Bacillota; class Bacilli; order Lactobacillales; family Streptococcaceae; genus Streptococcus; species Streptococcus zalophi. Next base: position 155,866 of record NZ_JAENBP010000004.1, on the reverse strand, counting down.
AAAAATAACTGGTCATCACTTCTAATAATTGTTTGCCAAGTGTGATATCTGGGATAAACAGTAACAAAGGGTATCGTGTTTTTGCTTGTTGTTTTATTTTTTGTTGCAGTTTTCTGGGTAATTTTCCTTTGACAATACTTTCTCTTAGTTGGCTTAACCAAAAAGGTTTTGGAACAACTAAGGGATTGGCATGAAAACGTCTTGCTAAATCTACTTTTTGTAACCTTTTTTGAGCCACTTCTTTATCTAATTTTTCGGTTGATGTTGCTGTTAAAAAAATGGTGAACCCATCTTTTTTTAAAGCATTGGTCACTGCTCGATATAAACTTGTGTTATCAACAAAAGGAAAAGCATCTACTTCATCAATAATAATCAAATCAAAAGCATGATAGAATTTAAATAATTGATGAACAGTGGCAACAACCAAAGGACTTCTTTGATAAGGTTTTGAACCATTATGGAGTAAACTGATTGGAGACGTAAAATCACGAGAAAAACGATGGTGAAGTTCACGGCAGACATCAATCCTAGGACTTACAAGAGCAACACTTTTTCCTTTTTTTAAATAGCTTGACACAACTGGATAAATCATTTCTGTTTTTCCAGCCCCTGTAACCGCATGAACCAAACTATTTTCTTTTTCTTTCATTGCAACTAATAATTTTTGTGATACTTCTGCTTGTAAATCGGTTAATTTCCCTTGCCAGTTTAAGTAATCTTTTTTAGGAAAAACTTTTGGTGGCAGATAATACAGTTTTTCTGAACTGCTTATTCTACCAAAAACAAGACATTCTCTACAATAATAATCACCGTTAGGTAGGTTGGCTTCTTGTTCAACTGTTGAGGCACATCGCTGACAATAATAAACACCATTTTTCTTTGTCATGGCTGGCATGCTTTTCACATGTCCTTTTATAATTTCTGGCAAAGTATTTTGGGTAAACAATCTACCGTAATAATCATCTAAATTGGTCATCATTTCTTTATTCGACTTTTTTTGTCAAAAAATCTAAAAAGAGGTAAAATAAATCTATGAATTATAAAACAATTGCACAAAACGGTGAGAACGAACAAGAGATTAAAAAATCACGCTTTATTTGCCAAATGAAGCGTATTTCGTCTGAAGAAGATGGGAAAGCTTTTATTAATGACGTTAAGAAGAAGCACTATAAGGCCACTCATTCTTGTTCTGCCATGATTATTGGTGACAATAGTCTCATCAAACGAAGTAGCGATGATGGTGAACCTAGTGGTACTGCGGGTGTTCCTATGCTAACAGTTCTTGAAAAGAATCAGCTGACTAATGTTGTTGCTGTAGTGACACGCTATTTTGGTGGGATTAAGCTGGGTGCTGGAGGATTAATCAGAGCTTATGCTGGTAGTGTTTCTGAAGCCATTAACACTTTGGGCAAGGTTGAAGTCAAACAATTAGAAGGCATTAAAATTGAACTTTCTTATACCCAATATCAAACCTTATCTCAATTTTTAGAAACTGAAAACTTACAAGAATACCACACTGAATTTTTAGCTAACGTCACAACTTTTATTTACTTGGAAAAAGAAAACATTGAAGCTACACTTTCTCGTTTAACAGAATTTTACAATGGAAAAATAAAGACTTCTAGGGAAGGAAACCAAATTGTTGAAATTCCATTTTGATAGTGATAGTATACTGTGTTATAAAGCTAATAAAGATTGGAGAATTTTTATGACTAAACTCTATAACAATATTACTGAACTCGTTGGGAATACACCAATTGTCAAATTGAATAAGTTGGTTCCCGAAGGAGCTGCTGATGTTTATGTTAAACTAGAATCTTTCAATCCAGGTTCCTCTGTAAAAGATCGTATTGCTTTAGGGATGATTAATCAAGCTGAAAAAGATGGTCTTCTAAAAGAAGGCGACACCATTGTTGAAGCAACCAGTGGAAATACTGGTATTGGTATTGCTTTTGTTGGTGCCACTAAAGGATATCATGTTATTATTGTCATGCCTGATAGTATGAGTGTTGAAAGACAAAAATTAATTAAAGCCTATGGTGCTGAGTTAGTTCTAACACCTGGTAGTGAGGGTATGCCAGGTGCTATCCAAAAAGCAAAAGAAATTATGACGGAAAAAAATGCCGTTTCATTATCACAATTTAATAACCCAGCTAACCCAGCAGCTCATGAAAACACTACTGGTCCAGAAATTATTGCTAGTTTTGAAGATATTGGTTTAGATGCTTTTGTTTCAGGGGTTGGTACTGGTGGTACTATCTCTGGGGTTTCTCACGCTTTGAAAAAATGGCAACCAAATATTGGTATTTATGCTGTTGAAGCAAAAGAATCTGCTGTGCTTTCTGGCCAACCTAAAGGTAAACATGGCATTCAAGGAATCTCAGCTGGTTTTATTCCAGATACACTAGATACTTCTAGCTATGACGGTATTGTTACTGTTTCTACTGATGAAGCCTTAGAAACAGCCAGAGCAGTTGCCAGAAAAGAAGGTATCTTGGTTGGTATTTCAGCAGGTGCCGCTCTCTTTGCAAGTATTGAAGTGGCAAAAAAATTAGGAAAAGGTAAGAAAGTATTAGCAATTCTACCAGACACTGGAGAACGCTACCTTTCTACAAGTTTGTTCCAATAAAATAAATAAAGGTTGTCGCTTACGACAACCTTTATTTATTTTTTAGAAACTGAAGTGTATCGTTAATCCAATGAGGTAGTTGTTTTTCTAATGATTGAAATCCAATTTTAATACGACTATTTGAAAAACGATGTCGACGTGTTTTTGATTGCTTTTCTTCTTCGAGAGTTCTTAAAGAAAGGCTTATTTTGTGATTATATTCATCATAGTCAATCACTTGAGCTAATACGTCATCACCAATCTCAAGTAGTTTATGGATATCATCAATATAACCAGCCTTGATTTCTGAAATATGAATCAAGCCTATTAAACCATTATCTAAATGAACAAAAGCGCCATATGGTTTAATACCTGTGATTACACCCTTATGCTTTTCACCAATTTTCATTAGTCAATAACCTCTATGGTTAAAATGGTGACGTCTTGTACTGGTTTATCAGCAAAACCTGTTTCAACACCAGCAATTTTGTCTAAAACCTCATAGGATGCTTCATTTAACAACTGTCCAAAAACAGTGTGGCGATTATCTAAATGAGGGGTTCCTCCTTTGGTATAAGCTTGAGCAATTTCTTCAGGCCATCCACCTCTTACCATTTCTTTTGGACTATATGGTAAGGTTTTATTTTGTACGATAAAGAACTGACTGCCATTAGTGTTTGGTCCGGCATTAGCCATCGATAAAGCACCACGAAGATTATATAACTCTTTTGAAAACTCATCTTCAAAACGTTCACCATAGATTGATTCTCCGCCCATACCAGTTCCAGTTGGATCACCGCCTTGAATCATAAAATCATTTATCACACGATGAAAAATCACACCATCATAATAACCATCTTTACTAAGGGCAATAAAATTGGCAACTGTTTTAGGGGCTTGTTCAGGAAATAATTTAAGAGTTAAATCACCTAAGTTTGTTTTAATAACAGCCACAGGCCCTTCATTGTTTTCCACTTCTAACTGTGGGAAGTGTAATGTTTTTTCTACCATTCCTAGTTCCTCCAAGGCATTAAAAATGCCATTTGCTTCTACTGTTTCTGTAATATAATCTGCTTTTTCTTTAATCTCATCAATAGCATTACCCATGGCAATGGTCAACCCTGCATAATCAAAAATCTCTATATCGTTTTTTTCATCACCAAAGACAAGAACGTTCTCGGGTTTTAAACCCGTTTTTTCAAGCACTTTGGCTAATCCAGAAGCCTTTGAAATTCCTTTTCTAACTACGTCTGAGGAATGCTTGTGCCATCTCACCAATCTCAAATCTTTAGAAAGATTTTCTGGTAAGGTAAGACTATCGCCTACCTCTTCAAACGTCCACATTTGATAAATATCGTTAGTTTGATAAAAATCTGGTTCAACATCTAGTTCACCATAAACTGGAACAATTGCATCATCAATTAAATTTGTTCTTTTTGACACCACTGCTTTTTTTGAACCAACAAAACCATAGTCTATTCCAACTGAATGACACCAATTAACGAAGCCCTCCACCCATTCTTTAGGAATGGGTTTTTTAAAGATTTCTTTTTCTTGTCCAGTTTCTACATAACTCCCATTAATGGTAACAAAGTAATCTGGTCCTAGTGCTTTAATCTCTGGAACAATCCCGTAAATGGCACGACCAGAAGCAATACCTGTGATAAAGCCCCTTTTTTTCAATGATTGAAAAACTGTCTTGATCGACTCTGGCATATAACCTGTATCTTTAATGCGTAAGGTATCGTCTATGTCAAAAAAGACTGCTTTAATTTTCTTTGCTTTGTATTTAGTTTTTAAGTTCATAAGGCTCCTTCGTTGTTGGTATTGATTTAATTATTGATCATCCTCAGGTACTAAGTGATGTTGAAAGGCATAAACAACAGCTTGAGTACGGTCATCAACATTTAATTTTGAGAGAATATTTGAGACATGTGTCTTTACTGTTTTTAGGGAGATAAAGAGTTCATCAGCAATTGTTTGATTATCATAGCCTTTCACTAAAAGACTCAAAATATCTCTTTCTCTAGCTGTTAAGTCATCGTGAAGTTCTGGATGTTCTTTATGATGTTTGAATTTTTTATCAACCTCTGTCTCAATAGCTAGCTCACCATTATAAACTTTTTTAATAGCATGTAATATTTCAACAGCACTTGATGTCTTCAACATATAGCCTCTAGCACCAGCTTCTATTACTGGATAAATCTTTTCATTGTCAAGATAGCTAGTAAGCACTAAGATTTTAGCTTCTTTCCACTCTTTTAAAATTTCTAGTGTCGCTTTGACACCATCCATCTCAGGCATAACCAAATCCATAACAATAACGTCTGGCTTTTTTTCTATGGCTAAATGAACACCTTCAAGACCGTTTTTTGCTTCTGCAACAACTTCTATGTCTGGTTGCATATTTAAAAAACTACTCAAACCCAGTCTTACCATTTCATGATCATCAACTAAAATGACTTTTATCTTACTCATCTTGTTCTCCTTCTTGCATCAGTGGCATACGAATATCCATTGATACTCCTCTTCCTTTAGCACTTTTAATATCAAGTGTTCCTGCTAAATCATCAACGCGTTCTTCGATGTTTTTAAGACCATAACTAAGACTTCTTGCTTGATCAACATCAAAACCTTGGCCATTATCAACCATTTTCAATTGAACTTCAGACTCTTTTTGATTGAGATAGACTTCTAGTTGACTGGCTTTAGCGTGTTTTAAGGTATTACTGATAAATTCTTGTGCTATCCTAAAGAGATTGTCTTCTATGGCTTTAGGTAATTGTTTAATGTTTTCCTTATAGACCACTTTTATGCCACTTTTATCCGTTAATTCTTGTAAAATCATGGCAAATCCTTCAGAAAGTGTTTTATCCTCCAACTCCGTTGGTCTTAGGTGTAACAACATCACACGCAAATCATTTTGAGCATCTGTTAAAATGCTTTCTACGGTTAATAACTGATTTTTAAGATTTTCCTTATCTAGCTGATCGATATTTTGAGAAACACCTGATAAAATCAATGCTGAAGCAAACAACTCTTGACTGACCGTATCGTGAAGATCTCTTGCAATACGATGTCTTTCTTTTTTAACAATTTCTTCACTGTTTTGAATGTAAGCATTTTCAGTTCTTTGTAAATTAGCAACGAGATGCTTCATTTTATGAGATAAATGACTAATGTTATTTCCCAACTCACTACTACTTTGTTTACCAATTGGTTTATTATTAATAATGCGTCTCAAGTTATTATTCAATTGTCTTTTACTGTATTCATCCATTATAAACCAAACAATCAGTAAAAAGAAGGTTAAAGAAATGATAACAGAAAATGTTGAAAAAATAAACTTAATAAGGATAGATTGATTACTCACAAGAAGTTCAATATCAAGGCCTAAACTATCAATAATAATGTAGATAATTGATAAAATTGCAATAACAGCATAGAGAAACAAGAGAAGGACAGTATGTTTTTTCATATACGTCTCACCTCAACATTTCCAGCGATAACACTAATCACAATTTTAACAGTCTTAACAGAGTCTTCATAATCTTTTTCTTGGAATTTTATCGTCTCATTTCGTAAATCATACTCAGGAAAATCAAGAAACTGAACACTGCCGTAGACACTACTAATGTCTAATTTAATCCCAACGTCAATAGGAACTTTGATAATAGTTGGTCCGTAAATTTTGCGGATGAGAATGATATTATCATGTCCTGTCATAATGACTTGACTCAAATCAATAGTGTCTGTACCACTTAAACGAATAATATTAATATCATCAAAAGCATAAACGGAAGAATTGAGATGATTATTATTACCTATCCATTGATTAGCCATTGGTTTACTAGATAAACGACGTTCTTGAAATTTAATCAATGCATAACGATTTTTTCGTTTAACTTGTGAGAAATGATTAATAATCATATATAAGATGGCTAAAATAATGGCAGTAATCACATAAGGATTCAACATCAAAATTAAAAAGAATAACAAAAGACTGGTTGTTAAGAAAAAATTACTACGATTATCACGATTATAAAATCTCAAAGCTAGTAAGGTCAAGACAACAATCAATACAAAGCCTGTTAAATCATTTGAAAGGATTGTCATAAAAGCTAAAGCAATTAAAACACTTTCAATAATTAAAAAAAATTGAAACTTTCTCATAGGACTCCTCATATCATAGTGGTCTATTTTTGTCATTTTAACAAAAAAATAAGAAAAATTCATCTTCTACCCATCAAAAAAATATCTTTAGGTGATGCCCCCTAACAAGGGGGCACCAACCTAAAGATAATATTATGGGGTTGCTTCTTCTTGAGAAGGTGTTGTTTCTTCTGTAGTTGTCGTTGTTCTTTGACTTTCTGTTGTTGGTGTTTCAGTTGTTTTATTCTCCGTTTTTTCTTTACTTGTTTCTTCATCATTTGTTGGTTGAAGATAGATGATAATATCATCTTTTGCAGAGAGAATAATCTCTGCCCCATAGTATGGTTCTTGAGCAACAATCAAACTAGATGTTGGTGGAGATTTCACTTCAACGTAGCCTGCATTACTTGCCACAAAGGTCTTAATGCGAGATGTTGAAACACCAAGATCTTTCAAGATATTAAGGGCATTTCCATAAGTATCACCTGTAATATTTGGCATGATAATAGAATCATTAACAGCTACTTCTAAGGTGATTTTAGACGAGCCCTTCGGGTTATAAGTTTTTCCTGGGGTAGGTGTTTGTGCAACAATAGTATCTTTGGCAAATTCTGTTGTCGGAACCTCTTTAATCATGATATTATCTCGTGGAACACCAAAGTTCTGAACCAGTGAATCAACAATAATTTGATAGGGTTGACCCACGTAATTTTCCATAATAAATGTTGTATTACCAATTGAGATATAGATATCAACATCAGACCCTTTACGTCTACTAACACCAGCTGATGGATTGGTTCTTACAACATGACCTTCTTCTACTGTTTCACTTTCAACTTCAATCACTTCGCCAACAGAAAAACCAGCGTCTCTAATCATGTCCTGGGCAACTGCCAAAGTTTTATTCTCAACATCAGGAATTTTTTCTGTACCAGGTTGTGTTAAAACAAGGTAGGCAAAACCAACAATAACTAAGATTACTAATCCAAAGAACAACTTTAATGCAGTTGACAAAAATGGATTTTTCTTAATTTTTTTCTCCTTAACCACTTCTTTTAATTCTTGTGTTTCTGTCTGCGCTTTTAACAACTGGTTTGCAGGAATTGTTGCTGTACTAGAAGTGAATTTTGGTAAAACTTTGGTATCTGTCTGTTGCTCAAAAATAACTTTTTTCTCTTTAATTCTTTTAGGATCTAGAGCAGCTGTTAAATCACTACTCATTTCGACCGTTGAAGAATAACGATTTTCAAGTTTTTTTGCTGTTGCTTTAATAACAACATTTTCAAGAGATTGTGGCACATTTAAATTCTCTGCCATGATAGATGGTAGAGGATTTTGGAAATGTTGCAAAGCTATCGTGACAGCACTATCACCATCATAGGGAATGTGACCTGTCAGCATCTCAAAGAGCATAATTCCCATAGCATAAATATCACTTTGAACGGTGGCTTTAGAACCTCTTGCTTGTTCTGGAGACAGGTAATGCACACTACCCAACATAGAATTGGTTTGTGTTAGACTAGTCTCAGCAAAAGCAACTGCAATACCAAAATCGGTTACCTTAGCCATTCCATCTGCCGTGAGCAAGATATTTTGTGGTTTTAAATCACGGTGAATAATACCTTTTTGGTGAGCAAGTGTCATTGCTGATAGGACTTGCGTCATAATTGATACCACTTTTTGGTTGGATAGTGGCGCATGTTCTTTGATGAATTTTTTTAAATCTGGGCCGTCAACATACTCCATCACGAGGAATTGTTGACCTTCTTCTTCTCCAATATCTCTTATCGCAACAATATTGGGGTGATTCAGTTCAGCCATAGCTTTTGCTTCACGTTGGAAGCGAGCTACCGCTACATGATCTGTTTGATAGTTGGTTCGAAGCACCTTGATGGCTACTTCTTCATTATCCAAAATCAAATCATTTGCTAAATAAACATCAGCCATCCCCCCACGACCAATTGATTTGAGGATTCTATATCGCCCAGCAAATAATTTTCCTATCTGGATCATTAGGTTTCCTCTCTTTCAATCTTAACGAGAGCTATGGTGATGTTATCTAGACCACCCGCCTCATTAGCCATCTCAACTAATTTTTCTGTTTTTTCATCTAGGCTCAAATCCTCAGCCAATACTGACACAATTTTTTCATTTGGCAACATATTGGTCAGACCATCACTATTTATCAAGAGATAGTCATTTTCTTCAAGAATTTGAACACCTAAATCTGGCTCAACAGGTGCTGCTTGACCAATTGATTGGGTGATAATATTTTTTTGTGGGTGAATAGAAGCTTCTTCCTCAGTTAGCTGACCAGCTTTAACGAGTTCATTCACCAAAGAATGATCGCTTGTTAGCTGAATATACTCTCCATTTCTAACAAGACCGATTCTTGAATCACCGACATGGGCAAACAAGGCGTTTTTATCAACGATAGCCACTGCCTCAATAGTTGTTCCCATCCCTTTATAATCTTCTGATCTACCTAAATCATGGATTTTTTTGTTTTCAATTTCAATAATGGAAATGAGCCAATCTTTTATCTGATTAAGTTCAGTAAAATCAGTATTAACCCACTCACGACCTAAATCAGTGACAGTCATTTCACTGGCAATATTTCCAGCTCTATGACCTCCCATCCCATCGGCTAAAATAATGAGAGTAATCCCACTTTTATTATCAAATTTATTGATATAATCTTGATTATTTGAGCGCTTCTGCCCAATATCTGTTAACAATGAAATTTTCATATGATTCATACTTTTTCTGACTTTGTCAGTCTCCTTTCAAACTATGAAATACGTTTTATTTGCCCGATAAAGAAACCATCTGTATGGTATTGTTCCGGGGTGATACTTATAAAGCCATTTTTAGTAATATCCTTAAGAGGATGTGTTAATGCGACTTGTTTAAAATTAGGGTGTGTTTCTAAAAATTGAGAAATCACCTGATTATTTTCTTCTTCAAATAGTGTACAAGTACTATAGGTTATTATACCACCTTTTCGTAGTGTTTGACAAACACTAGCTAGGATTTGTAACTGAATCTTTTGTAAATCGACTAAATCTTGTTCTTTTTTTTGATATTTAATCTCTGGTTTACGACGAATAAGTCCTATTCCTGAACAGGGAGCATCAACTAAAATTTTGTCAAAGCTATCTTTTGGAAAATGTTTATGCACAGTTGTTGCGTCTAATTGCTGAGTGTTAATCTTGTCAGAAACGTTCATGCGAATAGCATTTTCTCTTACTAATTCCAGTTTATGGTCATAAATATCTAGGGCAGTAATCTGACCACTGGTTAAATAAGTAGCCATATGAACTGTTTTTCCACCAGGAGCACTACAGGCGTCAAGAATAGTTTCATCACCTTTTATTTCTAGAGTAGGAGCAACAAGTTGACTAGATTCGTCTTGAATGGTTATCTCACCATTTCTAAAATAATCTGTTCTTGTTACATTTCCTGACGATTTCACTAAACCAACCGGCGATAAAAGTGATGAACTGGCTTCTAAAAAGTCAGCTATTTCTGTTATTTTTTCTGGATTTGTGACACGAAAACTGGTTTTATTGCGTACAAAAAGACTTTCAAAAATGGCAACTGCTTTTTTTTCGCCATATTGGGCAATCATTTTTTTCACCAACCAGACAGGTACAGAATATTGGATGGAATAACGTTTGTTGATACGTTTTATGGCTTGAAAATCTGGTCTTTTTGTTCTTAAAAATTGACGAAGAACAGCATTAACCAACTTCTCTTTGCCTCTATTTTTACCTCTATCTTTAGCGATAACAACAGCATCGTTGACAATAGCATGATCTGGTATTTTATCGAGATAGATGATTTGATAAAGACTCATCATCAAAAGATGATAGAGCCAAGGCTCTAATTTATCACGGTCTTCAATAAAATGAGAAAGATACCATTCTAAAGTGATTTTTCGAGAGACGGTTCCATAAACTAGTTCGGTGATAAGCGCCTTATCTTTATCTCCTAATTGACTTTTCTCTAAGTTTTGATTTAGGAGAATATTAGAATAAGCACCTTCTTCAAAGATAGCAGTTAACATTTCTAGTGCTTTACCTCTAGGCATTTTTTTCCATTTACTCACCAAAAACATCACCTACTTCAATCGTTCTTCCAACTCCATTTAGAAAATCACTAACAGACATTCTTGGTTTTCCTGCTAGTTGCACACTCTTTAATGAAATGGCCCCTTTGCCAGCAGCAACAATCAGTTCTTTTTTTGTTTTCTTAATGATTGTTCCTGGATGACCCTCACCTGAAACTTCACTGGCTTCATAAATTTTAAAGCGTTTGGCATTTAAAAAGGTGTAGGCCACAGGCCACGGGTACATCCCTCTAATTTGATTAAAAATGGTTCTTGCAGGTTTCTGCCAGTCTATTTGTTCTTCTTCTGGGGTAATATTGGGTGAAAATGTCGCCTTATCTTCTTCTTGAGCGATTGGTTTTAATTCTCCTTTAATATAAGCTGGTAAACTCTCTAACAGCAAATCTCTACCGATAATGGCTAATTTGTCAAATAAGGTGCCAACATTATCCTCATCTGTGATAGCTAGTTTGGCCTTTGCAATCATCGCACCTGCATCCATTTGTTTGACCATTTCCATGATGGTCACTCCAGTTTCTTTTTCATCATTCATCAGAGCGTAATGAATCGGAGCCCCTCCTCGGTATTTGGGTAGAAGAGAAGCATGAACATTAATCGCAAAGTCTACTGATTTTAGGAGTTTTTCTGGTAAAAATTGACCAAAAGCAGCTGTAACAATCCCATCAGCTCCCAAGGTCATTAGTTGATCAAGTTCTTGGCTGTTGGATAGTCTTTCTGGCTGATAAACAGGAATGCCATGCAGTAAAGCAAGATTTTTTACTGGCGTCATTTTGATTTCTTTTTTGCGTCCAACGGCCCTATCAGGCTGAGTGACCACTGCAAGAATATCATACTGTGGCTGGGTTAGTAGCCCTTCTAAAACAGTCGCTGAAAAATCAGGAGTCCCCATAAAAATTAGTTTTGTCATTATACTTCCCTTTCCTTATCCAAACTATTATAGCATAAGACTGACAAGCTACATAAAGTTTTGAGGTTCGTAATCAATAGCTAAACGCAAGTGTTTATTTTCTTTGTCTTGCGTCAATTCTAAAATACGATTCATTGCTTTTTCTAAATGCTCTTCAAAACGATACTTGACTATTAACTGGTAGTGATAATAATTATTGGTTCTTGCAACAGGTTTTGGTGTTGGACCAAGAATGGTCACTTGATCGCTGAGTTGATTTTTCAGGATATCCAAGACCTGATATGATTTTTTAATGGCTTCTTCTTCACTACGATGTGACAAGGTTAAACCAATCGTAAAATAATAAGGTGGGTACCCGAGTTGGTGTCTTAGTGTCATTTCATAGCGATAAAAACTTTCATAATCTTGTTGTTGAGCTAATTGAATAGCATAATGATTAGGATTGTAGGTTTGGATAATCACTTCCCCAGATTTATCAGAACGACCTGCTCGACCAGCAACTTGGGTTAAGAGCTGAAATGTTTTTTCAGAGGCACGAAAATCTGGGAGATTAAGTGAGGTATCAGCATTTAAAACACCAACAAGAGTGACGTTAGGAAAATCAAGGCCCTTAGCAATCATTTGAGTTCCTAAGAGAATATCGGCTTCTTGTTTTTCAAACTGTGCTAAAAGAGATTCATGTGCTCCTTTTTTTCTTGTTGTATCGACATCCATCCTTAAAATTTTAGCAGTTGGAAAGGCTTGTTGTAATTCATCATAAGCTTTTTGAGTCCCTGTTCCATAATATCTAATACTTGAACTACCACAGTTTGGACAGGTTCTTGGAATCGCCTTTGAAAAACCACAGTAGTGGCAATTCATTGTTTTTGTCGACATGTGAAGCGTTAATGAAATGTCGCAATTTGGACATTCATCAACATAAGCACACTCCCGACACATGATAAAACTAGAATACCCTCGTCTATTTAGCATTAAAATACTTTGCTCTTTTTTATTGAGACGATCAGCTATCTTTTCAAGTAATAATGGAGTATAGTTACTCAATTCTTGTTGACCAACATAATCCCTAAAGTCAACCACTGTCACTTTAGGAATGGTTGCATTTGGCGTTGCTCTTTTTGTCAACTGAAGAAAATGATAAACCTCTTTACTAGCACGTGCGCGACTTTCTATACTTGGTGTTGCACTTCCCATTACCAAAACTGCTTGGTGATATTTGGCTCTTATGAGAGCAACATCACGCGCGTGATATCTTGGATTAGAATCTTGTTTATAGGAAGATTCATGCTCCTCATCAATAATAATGGCTCCAATATTATCTAGTGGAGCAAAAATGGCTGACCTAGCACCAACGACGACCTTGGCTTCTTTGTTTTTAATCTTTCGCCATTCATCAAATTTTTCACCTTCAGACAAGCCAGAGTGCATAATCGCCACTTGATGACCAAAACGTGAAATAAAGCGACTAGTCATTTGTGGCGTTAAAGAGATTTCAGGGACTAAAACAATAGCTGTTTTTCCCATTTTTAAAACCTGATCAATCACATGAAGGTAGACTTCTGTTTTTCCACTACCTGTAATACCCTCTAAAAGATAAGGTTTATTAGGTTTTCCAACATGAGCAACAATCTCATCAACAATCTCTTTTTGTTGCTTATTGAGTTGTAAAAAATCTGTTTTAGAAATGGCATCAAAGTAATTTTGATTACGATTAATTTCAATTTCAGAAATTGTGATAAGCTGATGATCAATAAAATAGTTGACAACATTTCTTGAAAATTGTTGATAAAGGTCTGATAATTTCCCTTTTTCTTTTTGGGTCAGTAGATATTCTTTCAATGCAAGACGTTTCTTTGCACGATTAGAAATCTCTACTTGTGATAGTGCTTTTGAAATGTCATAATACTTTTCAACTTTTATCGTTTTTTTATCTTTGGCTTCATAGGTTACTGAAATTTGCCCTGAAGCAATTAGCTTAAGACTTCTTTTTTGTACTTCTTCTGAAAGAGATGAAAACAAAACATCTTCTTTCTCTTTGAAAATGAGTTTGGCATCTTCTTGGCTAAGACTCTCTCTAGGTGTCAACCGTTTATCATAATTAGAATTAAGGAGGTTAGGAATCATTGCTTTTAGGATTGATACTTTATAAGAAAAGACTGTTTTTCTCATTTCAGTTGCCAAAAACAGTTGTTCTTTATTAAGAACTGGCATAAAATCTAATACACTAACAACTTCTTTTAACTCGTCAGACTCAGAAAGAGTAATATCAAGGACAAAGCCTTGTAGTAATCGATTTGCTCGACCAAAAGGGACATGAACTCTTGAACCAACGGCAACAAGATCAAGCAAGTGATCTGGAATACTGTATGAAAAAGGTTTATCTGTTTGCATTGAAGGAATATCAACAATGACTTGAGCTGTTTTTTTCATTAGCTACCTCCATACGAAAAATCTAAGATTGATAGCAATCTTAGATTTTTTCACCTTCTTCTTCTTTTTCTTTTGCAATTTGTTCTTTTATCTTACGTTCTTCAGCTTCTTTAGCAAGTCGTTCTGCTTCAATCTTAGCTCGTACTGCTGCACGTTTTGCAACGGGATCTGGATGAATCACAACATTTCCTGACTCAATTTCTTCTAAAGCACGTAAGGTTGACTTCACTGATTTAAAGTCTTGTGTTGGAGATGCTCCCATCTCTAACTCATGAGCTCTTTTAGCTTGAAGCACACAAAGTGAATATTTAGATGGTACTTTATCTAATAAAGTATCAATGGAAGGTTTTAACATCATAAGTTTGATCTCTTTTCTATATTATCTAACAGGTAATTCTTTGGGAATCATGGCATTGTAATGACCAATCACTCGCTCAACTCTAAAATGTTCAACTTCAATAATTCGTTTCACACGTTCAGCTGCTAAAGCTACTTCGTCATTAACAACGGCATAGTCGTACTCACGCATAAGAGCAATCTCTTCTTTGGCACGCTCAATTCTTTTAGCAATCATTTCTTCACTATCAGTTCCACGACCAATTAAACGTCCTTCTAACTCTTCTAAGTCAGGTGGTGTCAAGAAGATAAAAACACCATCTGGTACTTTCTTTTTAACTTGAAGGGCACCTTGAACTTCAATTTCAAGAAAGACATCAATGCCTTTATCAAGCGTTTCGTTAACATAAGTGAGTGGGGTTCCATAGTAATTGCCAACGTATTCTGCATACTCTAGCATCAACCCTTTTTTAATAAGGTCCTCAAACTCTTCACGCGTCCTAAAGAAATAATCCACACCATCTACTTCACCAGGTCGTTGTGGTCTAGTTGTCATTGAAACGGAATATTCAAATTTGTGATTGGGTGTCGAAAAAATTTCTTGTCTAACTGTGCCTTTTCCAACACCTGATGGTCCAGAAAAGATGATTAATAAACCACGTTCAGACATTCTATTCTCCTTATCATTTTGTTCTCTTTAGTCTATCAAAAATCGATCATTTTTTCAAGTTTATTTCACAAGGACTAGCTGGCAATGTCTACTCTATCACTTATTTATCTTTTTATTTTAAATACTTATTTACAATTCAAACATTAGAACAATAACAATCGTTTTTACCTTAGCGTTTGTTAAATTGTTTCATCTGACGTTTAATGTCTCTTTCTTGCTCACGACGCTTGATAGATTCACGTTTATCATAGTCATGCTTACCTTTTGCTAAACCAATCAAAACCTTGGCAAAACCATTTTTAAGGTAGACTTTCAAAGGAACCAAGGTCATCCCAGTCCCTTTTAATTCTTTTTCAATTTTTTCAATTTCTCGACGTTTTAGCAGTAATTTACGGGTTCTATCAGGGTCTTGGTTCCAGATGTTCCCTTGTTCATATGGGGTGATATGTACATTATTTAGCCAAACTTCACCATTTTTAATTTGGGCAAAACCATCTTTTAAGGTGATTCTAGCAGCTCTGACACTTTTAATTTCTGTTCCTGTTAGAACAATTCCTGTTTCGTAGGTGTCAATAATATGGTAATCGTGTCTCGCTTTCTTATTTTGAGCGACGAGTTTTCCCTCTTCTTTTACCATGGCCTCCTCCTTTTTTAATCACTTCCTTATATTTTATTTTCTCGCCTTTTTTCTTGGGAATCGCTTTAGCGATTTTTTTATCAAGTGATTGTTTATTAGCTTTTTTCTCACCGTGTTTGGTTAAAGGTTTCTTTTCTTTTGTTTTTGAACGACGACGATGATTTTTTTCTACTTTCATGCGTTTTTCAACAACATCAAAATCACTAGGAAGATACTCAAAATCAATATCGCCTGTTTCTTTATCGGCATTAACCAGTTTGACTCTAATGGGCTGTCCAACCCTAAAAACCTTGCCTGATTTTTCTCCTTGCAATAACATGCCACGTTCATTGTAATGATAGTACTCAGGGAGATTAGTGACATGGATTAAGCCTTCAATAGTATTTGGTAATTCAACAAACATCCCAAACTTAACAATACTACCGATAATACCATCAAATTCTTCACCAACATAGGCAGACATGTATTCTGCTTTTTTCATTGACTCAACTGTTCTTTCAGCATCAACGGCACGTCTTTCTAATTGTGACGATTGGCTAGCAATCTCTGGAATCAGATGGTTAAAGTGGTCTATTTTTTCATGAGAAACTGTTTCATATTCTCTAATCAAACGGTGAACCAGTAAATCTGGGTAACGTCTGATGGGACTTGTGAAATGCGTATAATACTCTGCAGCCAAGCCATAATGTCCATGATTGTGCTCAGAATATCTGGCTTGTTGCATGGAACGTAGTAACATCATAGAAAGTACTTCACTACCTGGTTGCCCTTTAATATTTTTCATGAACTCCTGAAGAGCAGTTTGTGTGATTTTATTGGCTGTTCCTTGAATTTTCACACCAAAAACACTAGCATAGTCAATAAATTTTTGTACTTTTTCTGCTTTTGGTTCTTCGTGAATACGATAGATAAATGGTAATTCTAATTTAGCAAAATGTTCAGCAACACATTCATTGGCAGCCAACATAAAGGATTCAATCATCCTCTCAGATAGACCTCTATCGCGAACAGCTATATCAATAGGAAACCCTTTATCATTCACGATAATCTTGGCTTCTGTTGTATCAAAGTTAAGACTACCTCTTTTTTCACGCATTTTTTCAAGACGATCATGAAGAATAACCATCTGTTCAACACTGTCTTTAATAGCTGAGTAGGTCTGTAACAATTCTTCATCACCAGCAATCATCTGGTTAACATCACTATAAGTCATCCTAAAAGTAGTGTTAATCACTGATGGTGCAATTTGATAGTGGACAACTTTCCCTTTTGGATTAATTTCCATGATGGCTGAAAGTGTTAGGCGATCAACGTTTGGATTAAGAGAACAAATACCATTTGACAAGTGTTCTGGTAGCATAGGTACCACACGGTCTGTCACATAAACACTTGTTCCTCTTGATAAGGCTTCCTTGTCAAGTGGTGAATTTTCTGTGACATAATAAGAAACATCTGCGATATGTACTCCCAACTCGAAATTGCCGTTATCAAGTGCTTTAATATGAATGGCATCGTCCAAGTCCTTGGCATCTGCACCATCAATAGTAAAAGTAATCTCATCTCTTAAATCAATACGACCAAGATAATCTTTTTTGTCGGGTTTTTCTGAAATACTATTTGCTTGATTAATGACCTCTTCTGGAAATTGTGAGACGATGTCCATCGACTCTAACACTTCCAAGACATCAATACCTACCTCACCTTTGTGACCAATAATATCTGTAATGTCAGCTATAAAATAATCAGCTTCTTTAGTCGGATAACTGCTAATAGTTACTTTTAGGACTTCTGTCCCATCTAAAACAAGCGGTGTTTTTTTGAGATAGATTTTTTGACTAATCTTTTGATTTTTACTCTTAATATAACCGATAAAACCATTTTTTTCTGTGCTTGGGACAAAGGACCCAACAACTGTTTTAATACTTCTCTCAACAATTTCAACAATCTCGGCTTCTGCTGAAGAATCACTCAAGCGATTTGCCACTTTTTTGATACTGACTTTCACCCTATCACCATCTATGGCATTCGCGGTATCTTGTCTACTGACGAATAGATCAGCTTCTTCACCATCAATTGAGATAAAGCCAAAACCAGCTCGGTTAGCTCTAAAAATCCCTTCTATCAAGACTGCTTCTTTCTTTTTTTTCGCCTCTTTTAAAGAGATATCTCCTTGGTCATTAAACCATAGAACTCCCTTGTTATCTAATTGGGCAATTATCTTAATAAGATCACGAAAACCAGTTGAAGTGGCAACCTCTAAGGCCTTAGCGATAGTGTCAACACTAGATGGTCCGTGTTCTTTTAAGTAGTTCAATAATAAATCTTTCATTTGTTCCTTTCATTAAAAAAATGAGCTAGACAATGTCAAGCTCACCTTTTATTTACTTGATAAAATAGCTAAAGCAAGTGCAACTAAGAGCCAGACAAAAACTAAAATTCCGGTAAAGCGTTGCATGAATGCTTCAAAACCACGCGCCTTTGTTCGTTCAAACAGGGCTTGTGAAGCACTATTGTCAAATACGTTGCTACTTGGATTTTTTTGTGGTTGCATAAAAATAGCAACAATAATAATACCAGATAATATCAATAATATGTTTAGTAATAAGCTATACATGAGTCATCTCCTCTACTGTCATCTTGGTCATTCTATCATAATTTTTATTAAGATTCAAGATGTAAGGTCACTTTTCTTTCCTTGGGGCAATACTTTAAAACCTTAATTTTTTCGGGATGATTGGTTTTATTTTTGCTGGTGATGTAATTTTTACTACCACATTCTGTACAAGTTAAATTAATTTTAATGCGCACACCATCACCTACCCTTCTTTCAATATTTCAGTTATAACAATCATAAGATTTCTTTTAATGTTTATCATGATGATGACTTCATCTAAAATACTAGAGATATTATATCACACAAACCATCACTTTAGGAAATAAACTTGACAAGTCACATCAAAAGAACTAAATCATTTAATATTTTTTAAAAGATTATTTCTTACCCATTTTTAATCTTCAAAAACAATATTTAAAAAGAATTGTCAATTAGTTTTGCTATATGGGTGGACAAAGGTATGAAATGATGTTATACTGACTCTAGTAGATTGATTAAGAGTAACATTTGTGTTTTATCATATTTTGTCTCAAAGATTTACCAATATTAAAGAGAGGAAGTATGTATACTATGACACAAGGTACAGTAAAATGGTTTAATGCTGAAAAAGGCTTTGGCTTTATCAGTACTGAAGAACATGGCGACGTTTTCGCACATTTCTCAGCAATCCAATCTGATGGTTTCAAAACATTAGATGAAGGCCAAAAAGTGACATTTGATATTGAAGAAGGCGCTCGCGGACTTCAAGCAGCAAATATTACAGCAAACTAAAACAAAGCCACTAATTAGTGGCTTTTTTTGATTGCCCTAAAAGAAGACTGATGAATCTTTTCTTTGGTGGTTTAATGCCTTGTTTGGTTTAAAAGTGCTAATACTTTTTGTTTTGTGACTTCTTTTGAGCCGTTGTTATCAATGATAACATCTGCTTTTTTCTTTTTTGTTTCGAGACTTTCTTGAGAGGTTATTCTTTTCATTGCCTCTTCTTCACTATAATGATTTCGTGCCATAAGACGTTTTAGTTGTGTTTGTTTATCCACATAAACAAGCCAAACCTCATCAACTGAAGTTTCATAATGCCTTTCAAACAAGAGGGGGATATCCATGAAAAATATATCATGGGTTTGACTGGCACATTCTCTTTCAAAAGTTAGAGCTTCTCTGATAATATCATCTTGGAGCTGCGAAACTTTTTGTTGCACTTCATGGTTAGAAAAAAAGAGAGCCGATAATTTAGGACGATTGAGTTCCCCATCAGTTTGAAGAATGTCATCGCCAAAAAAATCTACTAAAACACGATAGAGTTTGCCTCCTTTTTTTTGGAGTTTGTGGACCACTTCATCAGCATCAATCACTAGAAAACCTTGTTCTTTAATCAACTGACTAACAAACGATTTCCCCGAAGCTATCCCTCCTGTTAGACCAATAATTTTTGTTTTCATCTTCCTTGACAAGACGGACAAAAGTGTGTCCCTCTTCCTCCTAACTTTATTTTTTCAATCGGTGTTTGACAGTTAAAACAAGGTAGCCCTTGTCTACCATAGACTTTCAAGAAATCTTGCATTTCTCCTGACTCACCAAGTGTGTTTTGATAGGTTCTAATCGTTGAGCCTCGCTTAGACACTGCAAAGGCCAGTAAGTCGATAATTACTTGATGTAATTGTGTCACTTGTGTTGTCGATAAGCGAGAACTAGCTGTTTTAGGATGAATTTTAGTGGCAAACAAGACCTCGTCCACATAGATGTTCCCAAGACCAACGACTAAGGTCTGATCAAGGAGATAGGACTTGATAGGACGACTAGACTTTGATAGGGCTTTTTTAAAGGGAGCTAACTTAAAATCATTTTCTATAGGCTCTGGGCCTATTTTTTTTGTTTTAAAATAGTTATCCAGTTCTGCTTTAGAGAAAAGTTCCATGGTGCCAAATTTGCGAACATCTTGATAGACCAAGGTAGAACCATCAGATAATTCAAAGAAAGCATGAAAATGCTTGTTTTCGGGCACTTCATTAGCAAAACTAAAATATTTCCCTTCCATGCGCAGATGAGAAATAATAACATTGTCTGTCAGCTCAATCAAAAGATATTTCCCTCTTCTTTTGACGGCAGTAACCACTTTATCAGTAATTTCCTGCATAAATTGTTTTTTATCTGTTTTAATCATTTGAGGATAGGAAAAGAAGACCTTTTTGATCTTCTTTCCTACAAGTAATGTTTCTAAACCACGTCGAACAGTTTCAACTTCTGGTAATTCAGGCATGTTAACTCCTTAGTATTCTTTTTTATTATAACCAAAATCAGCTAAATCAAGTTTTTTATCACGCCAGTTTTTCTTAACCTTAACCCAGGTTTCTAAAAAGACCTTATCTCCAAGCATTAATTCGATATCTCTGCGAGCGAGACTACCAATCTTTTTAAGCATACTACCATTTTTACCGATGATAATGCCTTTTTGACTATCTCTTTCAACCATGATTGTTGCCCTGATATGGATTTTATCAGTTTCTTCATCACGTTTCATCGATTCAACAACAACGGCAACTGAGTGAGGTACTTCTTGCATGGTTAAATGAAGAACCTTCTCACGAATCATCTCAGACACTAAAAAACGTTCCGGATGATCGGTAATCATATCTTCTGGGAAATACTGAAAACCCTCTTCAAGATTATCAACTAAGATGCTCATCAAGCGCTCAACATTGTTTCCTTGAGTGGCTGATATTGGAACAATTTCTTTAAAAGCCATCTGACTTCTAAAATCATCAATTTGTTCTAGTAATTGATCAGGATGCACCTTATCAATTTTATTAATGACTAAAATAACGGGAATATTGGCGGCTTTTAAGCGTTCAATAATCATGTCATCACCTTTACCACGCTTTTCATCTGCTGGTACCATAAAAATGACAGTTTCTACTTCTCTTAAGGTGCTGTAGGCTGATTCCACCATAAAATCTCCAAGAGCCGTTTTAGGTTTATGAATACCTGGCGTGTCAATAAAGACAATTTGCTCTGTTTTAGTGGTGTAAATCCCCATAATTTTATTGCGGGTGGTTTGTGCTTTATCGCTCATGATGGCAATTTTTTGACCCATCACATAATTTAAAAAAGTTGACTTTCCAACATTTGGACGTCCTAAAATGGCTACAAAGCCTGATTTAAATGTCATTTCATTCTCCAATACTTAATCAAAAATAAGGTTCCAAATTTTTGGAACAAAAATAACGAGACCTGTGATCACTGCATAAAAAGAGACCAGTAAAACAGCTCCTGCTGCCATATCCTTAGCATTTTTAGCTAGCATTGAAAAGTGATAGTCACTAGCTAAATCGACCACATTTTCAATAGCTGAGTTTAAGACCTCAAAAGAAATCACTAAAAAGATACTTAACAGTAGCAATAACCATTCAATAGCTGATAACTGGAAAAAAATGCCCGCAAGTGAAACTAAAAGAGCAGATAAAATGTGCTTTTTCATGTTTCGTTCTTCTTTGAAGGCCGTAAAAATACCTGTCAAGGCAAATTCTAAACTTGCTATCAGGGTTTGATTTTTCCATTTTTTCTTTGTTTTTTTATCTGGTGAGGCCATAAGCAGTCAGTATCTCCTCTTGTAGCGTGAACATTTCTTTTTCTTCTTCAGGGGTATAGTGATCATATCCATTAATATGTAAAAAACCATGGACGACTAAAAAGCCCATTTCTCTCTCAAAACTATGCCCGTAGTCATGTGCTTGTTCTTTAGCCTTATCTATTGAGATAAATAATTCACCAATGTATGCATTCATTTCAAGAAGCAGCTCAGCCAAATCTGGATTTTCTGCCAAATCATCCTCAGAAAATAAAATGTCATCATCTGGTTTATACTCTAGACTAATGACATCGGTGGGTCTATCAGTATCTCGATAATAACGATTTAACTCATGACTACGCTCATTAGTCACAAAAGTAACAGCCATTTCCTTGTCTGTCTTGTTGATTTTTTCGGCTGCCAAATTAAGCAAATCAAGTGTTTGCTTCTTAATCACATCAGAGACTGTATTTGTCTCATCAACCATCTCTATATACATATCCTTCTTCTTTCACTTTATGATAACTTCATTATACCATAGACCAAGCATTATTGCTTCTAACATATAAAAAAGCAGCGACGGCTGCTCTTATTTTTAAACATTATTTTTAGTTTGTGTCATTATCTTCATAAGCATTGATAATTTCAGCCACAACGGGATGTCTAACCACATCTTTAGCAGAGAGGTGAACAAAATCAATGGCTTTGATGGTTCTTAATTTTTCTCTAGCATCAATAAGACCCGACGTCACATTTTTGGGCAAATCAATCTGACTAATATCGCCATTAACAATCATCTTGGAATTAAAACCTAGACGGGTTAAAAACATCTTCATTTGCATGATTGTAGTGTTTTGCGCCTCATCAAGAATGACAAAGGCATCATCTAACGTCCGTCCACGCATATAAGCTAGAGGGGCGATTTCAATAATTTCACGCTCCATCAAACGGTTAGTATGTTCTTTTCCTAAAATCTGGTAGAGTGCATCATAGACTGGACGAAGATAAGGATCAACCTTTTCTTTTAAGTCACCAGGTAAGAAACCTAGGCTTTCACCGGCTTCAACAGCAGGACGTGTCAGGATAATACGTTTGATTTGACCACGCTTTAATGCGGTGACTGCTAAAGTAACAGCTAGAAATGTTTTTCCTGTCCCTGCTGGACCAATGCCAAAAACAACATCATGAGACTTAATGGCGTCAACATATTCTTTTTGACCTAGTGTTTTAACGCGAATGGGCTTTCCGGAATTGTCTTTAATGATTTCTTCTTCATACAAAGCGACAAATTTATTAATCTCATTATTTTTAGCCATAGATAGAGCCGTGACCACATCTGGTGTGTTGATTAGCATGCCACGTCCGACAAGAATTAACAGAGCTTCAATCGTTAGACGAGCCAACTCTACCTTTTCTTTGT
Source organism: Streptococcus zalophi (assembly GCF_016481285.1). Taxonomy (GTDB): domain Bacteria; phylum Bacillota; class Bacilli; order Lactobacillales; family Streptococcaceae; genus Streptococcus; species Streptococcus zalophi. Next base: position 132,395 of record NZ_JAENBP010000004.1, on the reverse strand, counting down.
CGCCAATCACTTGAATATTTTCAATGCGAGCATGGATAGTCACTCTCAATTCTTTTTCGATGAGTTTCAAGTGACGTTCATTACTCCCAAACAGGCTAAATAAATCATCTGGATGGTTTAAAATAATATCAATAGAATAATCTTGCAAAAAGTGTCTCCTTTAGTTTAAACTCTTTTCTTTCATTATATAATAAACGCAGTAAAATACCTAATAAATGCGACAACTGAGTTGATGCCACCTCAGTAAAAAGATATTTTTGTTTTTAATGATTAAGGTACTCTTCCCAAATCAAATCAAATTCATTTAAAGGAAAGCTAAAGCTAGCTTCTTCTTCCAAAAACCGACTAATGCGATCAAAATCACTGGTTTGCTTGGGAAAATCAGATTCTTCAAAAACATGATCGGCTAAAATGGCCAAAGGGGCATTACTTTTAGGATTTCTTTGCGACATTAGCCAAGTATAAAAACTTTTTCTCATTTGTTATCTCTTTCTGGAAAATACACTGAGTATTTCACTCATCGTATCTCTTAACGTTTATCGTTGTTTAGGGTTATCAGGATTGATGAGTAATTAAGGTCACACCTGTTGAATCTTGGGTAATCTTTTTAGCTTTCATCAAGCCACCTAAGGCTTTTTTAAATTGGCCTTTGGAAATACCAAAGGTTGTTTTGATGTCTTCTGGGGATGATTTATCATTTAAGGTCATAAACCCACCATTACTTTCCAGATAGGTTAAGATCATCTGTGCATCATTTTCGAGCATTTCAAAAGAGCGTGGTTTTAAAGAAAGATTCAGCGTTTGATCTATCTCACGGTAACCAATGACACGGACACTTAATTCTTGACCAAGCCTTGGTTCACTATATCTTTCACTTGGGTGAATAAAACCAAGCATGTTATTATCAGGTAGATAAACAAAGGTTCCTGATAACTTCAAACGATAAACAATGGCTCTTAGTTGTTGATTATGCATGTTATCATAAGCACGTCCTGCTAGTTTTTGAAAAACCTCAGGTTGCGCTGGTTGCGCCCAAAGACGTCCCTTACTATCAACATCTAAAGAAACTAGTAATTGATCGCCCTTTTGTGGCCACAATTGCTTTATCTCAGGTAAAATATCAAGCGAGATGACAACTTCTTTATCTGGTAATCCGGTATCAACAAAGACACCTAAATCTTTTCTGACAGCTGTGACAATTCCCCAGCCATAATTGTTTCGGGTTGCTTCAATAGGTTTTGTTGTTAGGCGATTTTTTTGATGTTTGTCGGTATAGGTAAAGCCCGACACCATTTCACCCAGCTGGTGTTTTCCTTCTGATTTAGAAAGAGCAAAAGTGATACCTTCTTTTTGGATAAAATAAAAATTATCATTTTCATCTGTCACAAGACCTGTCAGTCTCGTCGCAAGTAATTCGTTCATTTTTTTACCTCGTGTTTATCACAACACATTTCTTTTTTTTAATAGGCTGACTAAAGTGATAGGAAAAAGGGATCTGCTTGCAAATCCCTTTGACTTAGACTTCAAGCAACTCTTTTTCTTTTTCTGCTGTCATCTGATCGATATGTTTAATGGCATCGTCTGTTGCTTTTTGAATATCTTTTTCTAGCGTTTTCAACTCATCTTCTGTGATTTCTTTATTTTTTTCTTGTTTTTTAGCCTCATCCATAGCATCACGACGGATATTTCTAATGGCTATTTTGGCATTTTCACCAACTTTTTTCACTTCTTTGGCTAGTTCTTTACGTTTTTCTTCTGTTAACGCAGGGATAACAAGACGAACAACACTACCATCTGATTGAGGTGTAATTCCGATATCGCTGGCATTGATGCTACGTTCAATTTCTTTTAAAATAGATTTGTCAAAAGGTGTGATGAGTAATACACGTGCTTCTGGAACAGTAATAGAAGCCATTTGATTGAGTGGTGTCATGGCACCATAATATTCTACTTGAATACGATCTAGTAAACTAGCATTAGCACGACCTGCACGAATAGTAGCATACTCACGACCAAGTGCTTGAAATGATTGTTCAAATCTTTCGTTAGCTTTTGTAATAATAGCGTTTGTCATTATTTTTCTCCTTAAAATGAATATGATTATTGTTGATGTTTATTAGAGACAGTAGTCCCAATTGGCTCACCATAGACAACTCGTTTGATATTTCCGGGTTGGTTAAGATTAAAGACAACCAAGTCAATATCATTATCCATGGATAATGAACTTGCCGTTGAATCCATAATCTTGAGCCCTTGTTTTAAGACTTCGATGTGGGTTAATTCGTCAAATTTGATGGCATCGGCATTTTTTCTAGGATCATCATTATAGACACCATCAACACCATTTTTTGCCATTAAAATAGCATCTGCCTCAATCTCTACCGCTCTTAGAGCTGCTGTTGTATCCGTTGAGAAATAAGGAGAACCCGTTCCGGCTGCAAAAATAACAATACGATTTTTTTCCAAATGTCTAAGGGCGCGCCCTCTAATGTAAGGTTCAGCAAGTTGTTGCATGTTGATAGCGGTCTGTACACGTGTATCAACACCATATTGCTTCAAGCTATCTGCCATCACCAAAGCATTCATGACTGTTCCAAGCATACCAGTATAGTCTGCAGAAACACGGTCCATGCCTGCTCTTGCTGCAGGCTCACCTCGCCAAAGATTGCCCCCACCGATGACAAGAGCAATATCAATACCTTCTTCGTGAACTTCTTGAATTTCTTTGGCCATTTTTTGAACGGTCGGTAAATCGATACCAACACCTCTCTCACCAGCTAAAGCTTCACCAGATAGTTTTATCAACACACGTTTATATTTAGGTTTTACCATATCACTACTCCTTACTTTATCTGTACTATTTTATCATATTTTATTTTTTTTAGATAGTTAAATCTATAGAGAAAGACTAGAAAACTGCAATTTAAAATGCTTTTTATTTTTTTTCTGATAATATTGAAAAAAACACTTGCTAAAAGCAAGTGTTTTTATGATTAAAGTGAACTTGTATCAACTTTGATACCAACACCTTGAGTTGTTGTAATTGAAAGGTTTTCAATATAAGTACCTTTAGAAGTTGCTGGTTTAGCTTTAAGAATAGTATCATGGAATGCTTTGAAGTTTTCAACTAATTTTTCTGAATCAAATGACACTTTACCGATAAGTGCTTGAACGTTACCTGCTTTATCAGCACGGTAAGTGATTTTTCCACCTTTAGATTCTTCAACAGCTTTAGCAACATCCATTGTTACAGTACCTGTTTTAGGGTTTGGCATAAGGTTACGAGGCCCAAGAACACGTCCTAGACGTCCAACAACTGCCATCATGTCTGGTGTTGCAATAACAACATCAAACTCTAACCAACCACCTTGGATTTTTGCCACAAGGTCGTCTTCACCGACAAAATCTGCACCAGCAGCTTTTGCTTCTTCAGCTTTTGGTCCACGCGCAAAAACAAGCACGCGAGATGTTTTACCAGTTCCGTTAGGTAAAACCATAGCCCCACGGATTTGTTGGTCAGCTTTTTTAACATCAATGTTAAGGTTATAAGCCACTTCAACTGAAGCGTCAAATTTTGCGAAGTTAGTTTCTTTTGCAAGTGCTACAGCTTCTTCAACGCTGTAGGCTTTTGTGCTGTCAATTTTTTCAAGAGCAGCACGTAATTGTTTGCTTTTTTTAGCCATTTTAAAATTCTCCTTGTAATGTGGTATTATCGATTTAAAATCTCCCACGTCACTCATCCAATTATGATGAAGTCTTGCGGGTAATGGGGTTACGATTAATCAGTAACGTTGAATCCCATAGAACGAGCAGTACCTTCAATCATACGCATTGCAGACTCAATGTTTGCAGCGTTCAAATCTGGCATTTTAGTTTCAGCAATTTCTTGTACTTGTGCACGAGTAACTGTTGCCACTTTTGTTTTGTTAGGTGTTCCAGAACCTTTTTCAACACCTGCAGCTTTTTTCAAAAGAACAGCAGCTGGTGGTGTTTTGGTAATGAAATCAAATGATTTATCCTCATATACTGAGATAACAACTGGGATAATCATACCAGCTTGATCAGCTGTACGAGCGTTAAACTCTTTTGTGAATCCCATAATGTTAATTCCTGCTTGACCAAGTGCTGGTCCAACTGGTGGCGCTGGTGTAGCTTTACCAGCAGGAATTTGTAGTTTGACAATTTTTTCGACTTTTTTCGCCATTTTAAAATCCTCCTGTTGTGGTTCTTTCGGTAATTAAGATTTTTACCTCCCACAGTTATGCTAATATAGCATACCTTACTATTATACCTTAAAATCAGTAAATTGCAAGCTATTTTTCTTATTTTTTTATCATTAAAATCAGAAAGATATGAGCTAAGTTAGATTGATTCTTGCTCTGTTCTTTTTCATATGATTATTTTAGGATTGGTCATTTACAATTAAAGCGATTAACGCTAAAATAGAAACATGATGATATACAAATTAATGGCAGTACTTTTTATTATAATAACACCCATTTTCTCATTTATTATAGTGAAGTTGTTGGGACTTAGTAAATATAAGATTAACTTAGCAGACCTCTCTCTCCCTCTTTTTGTTGGAGAAATTTATCTGGTGTCTAAGAACTTTTTTACACATAGTTTTATTTTTTATTATCTGATTGTAATGTCTCTCCTTGCTATCGGATTAACGATTTGGCTACTACGTTCTAAAAAAGAATTCCACTATCGTCGCTTCTTTAAATTCTTTTGGCGCACAGGATTTATCCTAACCTTTTTATTTTACCTCGCCACTGTTGTCGCTATTTTTCTTTAGATAAAACTATAGCAAAAGCATCCATCTCTGCAACGGAGATGAGATGCTTTTTTTGTTTGCTGATAAGTAATTTCTTAAACCCTTATTTTCCCCAAGAACGATATAGTTCTTCAATGATTTTAATGCCAGATAAGGTCAAATCCTTGGTCATGATTGGACTTGTTTTTTGATTTTCTAAAATCATTTGACTCACATGGTAGGCTTCTGCTTCAAAATCACTTTGCATGGGGGCCTCGATGATGTCGTGACTGCCGTCTTCTCCAATCAACCTAGCGTGTGTTGCCTTCCAAAAATGTGGAATTTCAAGACGCCCCTTGGTTCCTATTATCACCATTTCATGTGGTAATTTAACATGTGTGGTGAGATAGACATTCACCAAAATATCATTAGATAATTTTAGCAGGATTTTTGATTGACTATCACTTTGACCATCAGGAAAAGTAGCTACACCACTGTATGAAGTAATGGTCGCATCAAAAATATATTGTAAATAAGACAAGGCATAAGGTGCCATAAAGTGTACCGTACCGCCACCTAGAGATAGATCTCTAAACCAAGTGACGTGGTCGATATTATCATAGGCTGTGGTTGATGAGACTGAAACAATTTGACCCAATTTCCCAGAAGCAACCACTTCCTTAATGGCTTGTGTCATCGGGATAAACACTGATTTTTGAGCCTCCATCAAGAAAAGGTTGTTGGATTGCGCTAAATCAAACAATTCAACAGCTTGATGATAAGTCAGTGTGAAGGGTTTTTCAACGAGCACATGCTTACCTGAAAGGAGCGCTTTTTTAGCTGTGGGATAGTGGGCTTGATTGACATTGGCAACATAAATGACATCAATATCAGGGTTTTTTAACATCTCTTCAAGACTTCCATAAGCTTTAGAGACGTTATGCTTATCGGCAAAAGCCTGGGCTGACTCTAGCGAGCGACTAGACACTGCCACCACCTCGCCATTACCAGCAAGACGGACTCCCTCAATAAAACGAGGCGCCACCTGAGCAGTTGATACGACACCATACTTTACCTTAGCCATAAGAAACTCCTTTGTCTTTGATAAGACTATTATAACATGCGAGAAGAAAAGACATAAACAGAAATATTTTATTAATGTGTGACATATTCTTATCGTCCTTTTGATGCTTGTCTTGAGTAAAAAAGACAAACTCATAAAAGAGCCTGTCTTCATTTGGAATCTATTCTATTGAATAACTTTTGAATTATTTTACTGTCTGATCAAATAATCAAAGGCGCCAAGTGCAGCTGTTGCACCAGAACCCATTGAGATAATGATTTGTTTGTAGGCGGAATTGGTACAATCACCGGCAGCAAATACACCAGCTATATTCGTTGAACCATGATTGTCAACTTCTATTTCCCCTCTATCATTTAAAACAATACCACTGTTTTTTAACCATTCTGTATTTGGGACTAATCCAATCTGAACAAATACTCCTTCCAAATCTAACCTTGTTTCTTGGTTGGTTTCTCTGTCAACGTAAATGAGTCCAGTAACATGGTTATCTCCAACAATTTCTTTTGTGGCCACATTTTTGATGATGGTTACATTATCTAGTTTTGACGCACGATCTTGCAAAATCTTATCAGCTTTTAACTCTGGTAAAAATTCTAAAACATAAACATGACTAGCGAGACCTGCCAAATCAATAGCAGCCTCTAATCCTGAGTTTCCACCACCAATCACAGCCACATTTTTATTAGTAAATAAAGGACCATCACAGTGTGGACAGTAAGTGACACCTTTGTTGCGGAATTTTTCTTCTCCAGGAACATTAATATTTCGCCATTTTGCACCCAGTGATAAAATAACTGTTTTTGATTTTAGAACAGCACCATTTGCCAACTCTATTTCAACAACATCTGAGCGTTTCAAAGAAACCGCTCGTTGAGATTTCATAATATCAACATCGTAGGATTTGGTGTGCGCTTCTACTTGGGCCATCAATTGAGACCCTTCCGTATAAGTTGTCCCAATCATATTTTCAATCCCAACGGTCTCTAATACTTGACCACCAAAAGTTTCTGCTAAAAGACCTGTTTTAATCCCTTTTCTTGCTGCATAGATTGCTGCACTGTTTCCTGCTGGGCCACCACCAACAACTAAAACATCATACAGGCCTTTATCAGAAAAGTTTTCCATTGATAAAGGTGCTGTCACCAAGTCTAATAGTTGCTCAATCGTGTTACGACCAGACGTTAATTCCTCACCATTTAAATAAACAGTTGGGACAGCCATAATTCCTTTTGCCTCAATCTCATCTTTAAACATGCCACCTTCTATCATAACATGAGAAATGTTTGGATTGAGAACTGACATAATGTTTAGTGCTTGTACCACATCTGGGCAATTGTGGCAGGATAAGCTAACATAAGTTTCAAAGTGTAGGTCCTTATCGATTTTCTGAATGCGATCAATCACTTCTTGTTCAATCTTTGGTGCACGACCAGAAACTTGTAGTAAAGCTAATATAAACGAGGTGAATTCATGTCCTAAAGGGACCCCGGCAAATTCAACGCCACTTTCTTCCCCTTTTTTAGCTATGCGGAAACTCGGGAGACGATCTAGTTTTTTTTCTTCAAAACTGATACGTTCTGACATCCCAATAATGTCATCAAGAAAATCTTTGACTTTTGAAGAATTGTCATCGTCTGATAAATGTGCTTGAAAGACAATATCCGACTCTAGTAGGGCAAGATATTGTGCTAATTGATCTTTAATACTTGCATCTAAAGTCATAAGCCCATCTCCTTATATTTTACCAACTAAGTCAATACTAGGGGCCAAAGTGTCGTCCCCTTCTTTCCATTTTGCAGGACAAACTTCATTTGGATGTTTTCTCACATATTGTGCTGCGCGAACCTTATCAATTAAAGTGCTAGCATCACGGCCGATACCACCAGCATTGATTTCCATCATTTGAATGACGCCATCTGGATCAATGATAAATGTCCCACGTTGTGCAAGGCCATCTTCACCTAAAACATCAAATCCAGTTGATAATTCATGTGATGGGTCGCCAATCATGGCATAAGTAATTTTTCCAACAACATCAGAATCATCATGCCAAGCTTTGTGTACAAAATGAGTATCTGTTGATACAGAATACACTTCAACTCCTAAAGATTGTAAAGTTTCATACTGTTCTTGCAAATCACCTAACTCAGTAGGGCAAACAAATGAGAAATCTGCAGGGTAGAAGCAAAAAATAGCCCATTTCCCTTTCACATCTTTATCTGTTATAGTGATAAATTTCCCATCTTTATAAGCGGTTGATGTAAATTCAACCATTTGTTTTCCGACTAATGACATAGATTAGTCCTCCTTCTAAATTTAAAATGCTTTTATAAATTCATTATAGGAAAAAAATCTTTTAAAGTCCAATAAACACTGGGATTTTCATGATTTAATTTAACCTTATCTCATCAATGAGAATAGTAATGATAACAATTGTTAAACAGTTGGCTTTCAGACAGGTGAGAGTCGAAATTTTTAATACTTATCAGTTTTGAAGTAGAGTTTAGGAATTGGGTATGTTGTAGATTTTTTAATTGTTTAAATCAAATGAACTGGAATTCAATAAAATCATAGTTTGTATTTTTAAAAATCAAATTATAGTAAATATCATCTCTATTATTTGCACATTGAGAGACTTGTTTTCTTTTTCTATTATCAAATCATTTAATTCTGTTTTTTATGTGTTCTCATCCCCTTTAATTGCTTTATATTTTTATTTGAGGAGTATTCAGTATATTGACTTGAGCCAACCGAATACAGAACTATTATAACTAGAAAGCGATGAATGTTAGAAAAGATAGCAGAAAGTGGTGAAGAAATATGATATTATATAAATATTACGGAGGTTAACATGTCAAATAAAATTATAAATGTAGTTGCTGCAGCAATTATAAAAGATAATAAAGTTTTTTGTGCTCAACGTGCAAATAATAAATCACTCGGTGGCTATTGGGAACTGCCAGGAGGTAAATTAGAAATTGGTGAAAGTCCTGAACAAGCCCTTATCCGAGAAATAAAAGAAGAATTTAATGCTGATATAGAAATAATAGATTATGTTAATGAAGCATCGTACGACTACGATTTTGGAACTGTTGTGATGAAAACATATAGAGCTAAATTAACATCGAATAATCTTGAGTTGTTAGAACATCAAGACTCTATTTGGTTAGAGTTAAGTAAACTCAACACTTTAAATTGGGCGCCTGTTGATCGACCTGCAGTTAGACTATTAAGTAAAAAATAGCGATTATATAATCGCTATTTTATATTAGTTGTTAAGTATCTATAAAGTGATGGCTCGATAGGAGTATTCAAAGAAAATAACATCTTGACAACACTATCTCCACCTCTGTTTATTTCCATAGCACTATTTTCAATATAGTTTAAACTACCAAGATAATAAAAATCTCCACCCTCTGCATCATTCTTTTTCACAAAAAGCTCTAATCTTAAATTATTTTGGTTTGAATTGAGAATAGTTGAAACGTCAGGTGAGTTTTTTGTCCGCTTATTTTTAGAAAAATAGATTAATGTCGTCTCGTTAATTAACTCATCTTCATACTTTATCGTATCACTTATATCTTCACTTTTATGATAAGTAATAAATATTGGACACGAATTTGTTTCTTTATCGATTTTATATCCACCGATATTCAATGACGGTTCATCTTTCTTCACATTAAGAAGTTTCAAGATATCTCTTCTTGAATATTTTTGATTAAGTGTAAAGATTTCTGGATAATCTTTTGATTTTTCAAGACCAGTTTCTAAAACGTCTAAGAAAAACTTAGCGTAACTAGGTTTCTTTTGAAAAGAATCTAAAACATTTTTATTCAGATAATAAACGTTTTCTTTTTCTGATACCAGAGCCTCCGTTCCATATTTCTTTTGTTCTTGCGCTTTTAGAAATTTTAAATTTAGAACTCTATTGATAGAAGTTAGTGTACTATTATCAGATGTTAGTTCTTTATTATGTAAAAAATCAAGCCATTTCTCATGAGTTATTTGTCCATTATTATTTATTAACAACATCAATAAATAAAGTTCATGAGGCCTTTTCCCGCTTAACAATTCAAATGTTATAAAATTTAAATATCTTTCTTCAACATCCGTTATACTAATTATTTCATTTGAAAATTTATTAACAACATCAATATAATTAGAAAAACGACTATTTTCAAAAAAAGTTAACGGATCAACACCATGATACTTAATATAATCAAGCATCATAGGAGAACGACCAAGTTTATTTTTAAGTTCAACAAAAGACTCTCTTAATATTTTTATACTAGATAATGAGGTGTTTGTTATGGCATCAAATATTTGTTTTTTAGCAATTTCTTCAAAATTCACAGTAGTTAAGCCTTTTATTGTGCTGGCTTCCCTAACTTCTCGACGATAATTATCTTTATTCATAGTTTTATCACCAAATAAAGCAATAGGGATTAAATAATTATTTTTATAATTGCCAATAAAATCTATAATCGTAACATAGTCTTTAGATTTATGTTTTCTAAGACCACGTCCAAGTTGTTGAATGAAAACAATACTTGATTGGGTGTTACGTAGCATTACGACCTGATTTACACTTGGAATATCGATACCCTCATTAAAAATATCAACGGTAAATAAATAATCTAATTGACCTTTTTCTAATTTTTCAACAGCTTCTTCTCTTTTTATTTGAGAATCTTCTCCAGTCAAAACTAGACTTTTAAGATTCTTACGATTAAATTGTCTCGAGAGCTCTTTAGCTTCTTTTTTAGTAGAACAAAATATTAAACCTTTGACCTTTTCTCCACTATGACCATAATATGTTATTTTATCAATAATATGTTTTAGTCTTTCACTTGAAACCAAGTTAGAAAAATTAGCTTTTTCATCTATTAAAGAGCCATCAATTTTAATATCGGTTACACCAAAATAAAGAAACGGACAAAGCAGATCGTTATCTAAAGCTTCTTGAAGTCTAATTTCATAAGCAATATTATAATCAAAAAGTTCAAAAATATTTTGACCATCAGTTCTTTCAGGTGTTGCGGTCATACCTAATAGAAATTTAGGAGAAAAGTAATCAATAATTTTTTTATATGATACCGCACCAGCTTTATGAACCTCATCTATTAAAATATAATCAAAAAAATCTTTTCTAATTTTTTTAAGATTTTCATCTTTTGATAAAGTTTGAATGGTTGCAAAAATATATTTTTTTGATGAGATATCCATATTTGTTTTATATATACAAGCTTCTTCATCATTAAATTTAATAACTTTTTGAAAACTTTCTAAAGAGGTTCTTAAAATCTGTTCTCTATGGACAATAAAAAGTACTCTTCTAGGATTAACTTCTCTAACATCAAAGGCAGATAAATATGTTTTCCCTGTACCCGTTGCACTAATTATTAGAGCTTTATCTTTCCCTTGCTTTCTGATATTCTCAAGCCCAACCAAAGCTTGTTCCTGCATTTTATTAGGGTTTATTTCTGAATTAAAGCTACTGGATTTATTTTCTTGAATATCTACAATTTGGATAGACATTTTTCTTTTCAATTTATATTTTTCTATAAAAGCATTTGTTAAAGGAATTGATTGCTCCCAAATTCTTTCAAATTCTTTCTTCGATTCTTTAATAAAATTACCATTATCAGTTGAAGTTAGTTTTATATTCCATTCATAGTTATTTTTCAAGGCATTACCAGTTAAATTTGAACTACCTGAAATCATTACCTGTTTATCATGTTGTTCAAAGAGATAATATTTCGAATGTAACTGTAATTTCTCGTCCGAAATTCTCACTTCTACATTTTTCAATTTCAGAAGCTCTTTCATTGCGAGAGGTTCATTGAAATCTAAATAAGGAGAAATAATAATTTTTCCCTTAACATTTTTTAATGCTAAATCAGCTAATTGACTTTTAATTAAAGCAATTCCTGACTGTGTAACAAAAGCAACTGAAAAATAAAAAGCAATTGATTTACTAAGTTCTTCTTGTATTTCACTTAAAACAAATCTTTTTTCATCAGGAGAGTTAATAACAATTTTTGGTGCATAATGATGATTTTGATATCTTTCATAATCAATAAAACCAAATTTAAGAGATTCTAACAAATTATTTTGAAATAACGATTTATCCATGCTTCATTTCCTATTCTAAAAACTAATACTATTATCCTATTTAATTTATAGAACTTCAAGAAAAAATAAAAATAAGTTAATTTTAATATACTAATCTGAATTAATTATATTAACGTAACGACAAAAAAAGATAGCTCACGCTATCTTTTTTATTTACTCTGTAACACTTTTCGTGGTTTGGTGCCTTCGGCTGGGCCGATGACGCCTGCTTCTTCTAGTTCTTCCATTAGGCGTGTTGCTCGGTTAAAGCCTACGGATAGGCGTCTTTGTAACATGGAGGCGCTGGCTTTTTGGGACTCGATAATCAATGCCTTGGCTTCTTCAAATAAAGGATCCCCCTCACCAGATGAACCATCACTTGAAGCATCGTTTTCTGATACTTCGCCTGGATCAAAGTTCTCGTCATAGTCCGCGTCAGCTTGTTTTTTGATAAAGTCAACAATTCGTTCCACCTCATCATCAGAGATAAATGAACCTTGCAAGCGAACAGGGTGATTTTCATCAATTGGTTTAAAGAGCATGTCGCCTCGACCAAGGAGTTTTTCTGCGCCATTTTCATCTAAAATCGTACGGCTATCTGTGCCACTTGATACCGCAAAGGCGATACGACTTGGCACATTGGCTTTAATCAAACCACTAATAACATCAACACTTGGGCGCTGTGTGGCAAGAATCATGTGGATACCAGCTGCTCTAGCTTTTTGTCCCAAGCGAATAATGGCATCTTCAACTTCTTTACTAGCTACCATCATTAAGTCTGCCAATTCGTCAACGATGACAACAAGAAGTGGGAGTGGGATTTGTTTAACTTCTGATGTGAGGTTATATTCTGCTACTTTTGCATTATAACCAGCAATGTTTCTGACACCGATTCGGCTAAAGAGCTCGTAACGGTTTTCCATCTCATCCACCACTTTTTGAAGCGCCTTACTGGCTTTTCTAGGATTGGTCACTACAGGAATCAAGAGATGAGGAATATCATTGTAGACGGATAATTCAACCATTTTCGGGTCAATCATCATCATTTTTACCTGGTCTGGTCTAGCTTTCATCAAGATACTTGCGATAATGCCATTTATCGCAACCGACTTCCCAGAACCAGTTGATCCGGCAACAAGCAGATGAGGCATTCTTGCTAGGTTAAAGGAACGGCTAGTACCATTAACAGCTTTTCCAAGTGGCACTTCAAGCAGTTTTTCTGGGTCTGTTTTTGACTGCTCCCATAACTCTCTAAAGGAAACTGTTGCCACTTCTGAGTTTGGTACCTCAATGCCGACCAAGGACTTCCCTGGAATTGGTGCCTCAATACGAACGTCTTTTGCTGCTAGGGCAAGGGCTAAGTCATCTGCTAAGTTGGAAATACGGTTAACACGAACACCAATGGCAGGTTTAACCTCATATTTTGTCACAGAAGGGCCTATCTCTGCTCTTTCAACGACCACTTTAATGCCAAAGCTGGCAAATGTTGCTTCTAATACTTTGATATTATCACGCACCAGTTTTTTCTCGCGTGTTTGGTTTTTTGGTTTGTCAACATCAAATAGATCGATGGTTGGTAACTGATAATGAAGCGTTTTTTTCGGTGTAAAATCAACATCAATTGGCGTCTCATCATCTTCAAAAGAAGACTTATCTGCTAGATCATCATCTAAATCATAGGTGATTTCTTCTTCCTCATCAGCCACATAACCAACAATTTCTGGTTCACGATAGTTTTTGGTCTCCAAAACGTTATCATAACCAGCCAGTCTTACTTCTTCTTGAGAAAAATCAGAGTCCTCTAAATCTTCTTCAGCGACTTCAATTTGTGCTAAAGCTTTTTCTTCTTCAAGGCGTTTTCTTTCTTCTTGTTTGAGGAAGCGTTCCTGTCTTTTTCGTTCATTTCTTGCTTTTATTTTTTGAGCCGTGTCTTTTACAAATTCAGTAATATCTCTAATGTTCCACGGCGTCATTAAAAATAATCCTAATAAGATAAAAAGACCACCGATGAAGAAACTACCAATGTTTGAGAATAAAAAAGAAATGGGTTTGTATAAAAGGGCACCAAGCATGCCACCACCAGTGAAAGATTTGACCTGAAAAGCCAGCAAATCATTAACGATGACTTTCATTGTCCCAGCAAAAATCTCCTTGTCTCTCATTATTGGCAGTGAAAAGAAATAAGCATGCCATTCCAAAAGAAGACCCATGAGTGCCATGATAAAGCCACCTAAAAGACCATCTCTTTTTCTAATCCATTTGAAAGCATACAAATAAATGAGATATGAAAAAATAACGAGATAAGCTAGGCTACCAAATAAAAAACGGATGACATTGTAAATAGTCGTCCCAAATGGTCCCAATTTAAAAATCGCAAAAAAGAGAACAATCGTCATCCCAAGCGCTAATACTAAGCGTTTGGTTGCCGCTTGTTTTTCCTTTTCTGCCTTTGTTACGTAACGTTTTTTTGTTCTTGTTTTTCCAGAATTCTTCGATTTAGCCATACTTTCATTATAACATGTTTTTAAGTTTTAGGTAATATTAGATAAATATGGTAAAATAAAAAAAGATTATCATTTGAAGGAGTTCCTATGAAAAAAATTATTCTTTTAGCCCTTGGTCTGCTACTTTTTTTAACTGGTTGTAGCAGTGAAGCAAAAGACACCCAAGAAACCACGCAAGAAGATCCGATTGCAGAAAGACTTGAAAAACTCAACAAAGCCGACTTCCCTCAGCTATCAACAACTATCGCTGACAACGAAGCTGCTGTTAAGATTGTCACTTCTAAAGGTGACATCACGATTAAACTCTTTCCAGAACTTGCGCCTTTAGCCGTTGAAAACTTTTTAACACATGCTAAAGAAGGCTACTATGATGGTGTTATCTTTCACCGAGTGATTGATAATTTCATGATTCAAACAGGTGACCCTAAAGGAGATGGTACTGGTGGGGAGTCTATTTGGCAAGGTAAGGATGAGAGTATTGACGCAGGCAATGGCTTTGTTAATGAGCCATCTGATTATCTCTATAATATTCGTGGTGCCCTTTCTATGGCTAATGCCGGACCAGATACTAATGGCAGTCAATTTTTTATCAACCAAAACACCTTTGACCAAACGTCAAAACTGGATCCAAGATATTTCCCGAAAAAAATCATTCAAGCCTACTCAAATGGTGGCAATCCGAGTCTAGATTTTCAATACACTGTATTTGGTCAGGTGATTGAAGGGATGGATGTAGTAGATAGCATCGCTTCTGTCCCAACTGATGATAAGGATAAGCCTCAAGAAGACATCGTGATTAAAACCATTGAGATCACAAAAGACTATACTTTTAAGTAAATTGAAGACACTAAAAAAAGCGTTAGCAATGGCTAGCGCTTTTTAAAGGTATTGTAATTATGTATTAACCTTTATTTTCTTTATTTTTTGTTTCTTATTGTCCTAAACCTTCTGCAATTTTGTTAAGGTTCCATTCCATCATCGCATAGTATGAATCCCCGTCTTCTCCTTCTTCAGCAACAGAGTCTGTGAAGATTTCAGCGTAGATTGGGATATTTGTGTCTTTAGACACAGTTTCCATTGGACGACGGTCAACTGAACTTTCAACAAAGAGAGCTTTAAGTTCTGTTTTTCTTAATTTATCTACTAATGTAGTGATTTGTTCAGGTGTTCCTTCTTCTTCTGTGTTGATTTCCCAGATATAAGCTGATGGGACATTATAAGCTTTAGAGAAGTACTTGAAGCAGCCTTCACTTGTAACAATCAACTTGCGGTCTTCTGGAATAGCATCAAAAGCAGATTTTGCTTTTTTATCCAATGTTTCTAATTTTTCAACATAAGCATCAAGATTTTTTTGGTAAGCTTCCTTGTTAGCAGGATCTTTTTCCATCAAATGTTTAGCAATGTTTTCAGCGTAGATAATACCATTTTCAAGGTTTAACCAAGCATGAGGATCTTCTTTTCCTTCTTCGTTTTCTCCCTCAAGATAAATGATTTCGACACCATCACTGGCTGCAAAATAATCTTCGTTTTCTTTTTTACCAGCATTTTCAATCAATTTTGTAAACCAAGCGTTTCCACCTGTTTCAAGATTGATACCATTGTAAAAAATAAGATCTGCATCAGTTGTTTTACGAACATCTTCTGATAAAGGCTCATATTCATGTGGATCTTGACCAATTGGAACAATACTGTGAAGATCTATAAGATCTCCAGCAATGTTTTTAGTCATATCAGCTAAGATAGAGTTTGTAACAACAACACTAATTTTATCATTAGTATCAGCTGCTTCATCAGCTTTTTTGTTAGTTGAACATCCTACTAAAAGTACAATTGCAACTAAGGCTCCTAAAAAGCCTAAAAATTTTTTATTTATCACGTTAACTTCTTCTCTTTCTAAAAATTTGTTGTTTTGGAGAAATAAAGAAAGAAATAATGAAAATCACTGCGGAAGTCAAGACAATACACGAACCAACGGCAATATTAAAGGTATATCCTAAAAAGATACCAAGAATTGAAGCGCTAGCTCCTAAAGTAGAAGATAGTATTAGCATGTATTTCAGCCTATTTGTATACAAATAAGCTGTCGCTGCAGGTGTAATCAGCATGGCAACAATGAGGATGGTTCCAACACTTTGCATGGCTGTTACCGCTACTAACGTTAAACAAATCATCAAAAGATAATGGTAAAACTGAACATTCATTCCTGTTGATTTTGCAAAAACAGGGTCAAATGAGGTCAGTTGTAATTCTTTGAAAAAGATAACGATGACTAGTAAAACGATACCAGAAATCAGAATCGTTAACCATTTGTCACTATCTTGAACTGCCAAGATATTCCCAAAAAGGATGTGAAAAAGGTCAGTCGAACTTTTGGCAACACTAACAAGAATAACCCCTAATGCTAAAAAGGCACTAAATGTTATCCCGATAGCCGTATCACCTTTGAGAGAACTATTTTCCTTGACAAAGGTGATAATAATGGAGGCTAAAAGTCCAAAAATCGTTGCCCCTAAAAAGAAATTAATCCCCAAAATATAGGATACCGCAACACCCGGTAATACAGCATGTGAGATAGCATCTCCCATGAGCGACATGGATCTTAAAATAATAAAACAACCAACCGCTCCTGACACGATACCAACAACAATAGCTGTCACTAAAGCATTCTGTAAAAAATGATAAGATTGTAATCCATTAATAAAATTTTCAATCATGACTTCACCTCACCTTCAACAATAATTGATTCGCCATAAGCGGCTTTTAGGTTAGACATAGTGTAAACATCATCAACGTCTCCATAAGCAATTAACTTTCTATCAAGAATAATTAATTGGTCGAAATATTGATTGACTTTACTTAAATCATGATGAACAACTAAAATGGTTTTTCCTTCATCTTTTAACATCTTGAGAATATCAACGATGATACTCTCACTGACAGAGTCGATACCAACAAATGGTTCATCTAAAAAGATATAATCTGCTTTTTGAATGAGACATCTTGCAATCAACATTCTTTGGAATTGACCCCCAGAAAGACTATTAATTGGTCTATCTGAAAATTCTTCTAATCCCACTTGTTGAAGAGCTATTGCAACGTCTTGCCAATCTGATTTAGAAAGGTATTTGAATAATCCTATTTTTTTATATAAGCCAAGCCCCACACATTCTTTAACAGTCATGGGGAAACTTAAATCAATTTGACTTTTTTGTTCTACATAAGCTATTTTCTTTAAAACTTGCGCGCTATCTTGTCCGTCTAGTTTGGTATGCCCTCCGTGTTCTACAAGATTTAACATCGCCTTCATCATTGTTGATTTGCCAGCCCCATTAGGACCAATAATCCCAATAATGCCTGTTTTATCAATCGTTAATGAAAGATGTTCTAAAGCAAGATCGTTTCCGTCATATGATACGGTCAAATCTTCCATAATTATCATTATTAATCTCCTTAATGAGCTAACAATAATTACAATCAATTCAATTATACCTATCTTTTTTTAAAACGTCAACTTGAAGTCAAAAAGTAGTACGAAGAGATAAATCACAAAAATAGAAAATTTGTTTCTTCATTTGCTACTAAGCAAATCATACATCTCATTTAAGTGCAAAAAGAAAAAGACAACTTGGTTGTCTTTTCATTATTCACTCATCGTTTAATTCGTTGGTTCTATAGCCTGATTCGGATCTTCAGTTTCAGATACTTCTTGACTTGTTTCATTATTAACTGCTTCTTCGGCTTCAGCAGCAGCTTTCTCTTCCTCTTTTTTAGCGATATTTTCAGCTTTAACTTGGTCTGAGAGTATTTCTAAGTTCTCATTTGTTGCATAAACACCTACTTCCATGTCTATGATGCTAGCAACTGGAACTTGTTGAGCAATATCATTATATAAAGGCATTTTAATATCTAATTGAGATAGAGGAACTCTTACTTTATTACCATCTCGCATTTTGACATCAAGTAAGTCTTTGGTGGTTTTTGAATTAGCTAATTGAATGGTCTCAATATTATCAACAAGCTCCCTATCTAATTTCGTTAACTCTTTGACAAGTAAGGAAACATCTTCTTTTTGAACTAGATTAACCAGCAAGAACTGCTCGGGCATTTGAGCTTTTGTGATTGTTGGCATTATCTCACCTGTCTCTATCACTGGTTGATAGCCTGACTCAACTTGCTGATAAGCAACGATACGATATTCTGAAACAGTAATAGTAAATCGATTTGGAAATTGGTAACTAATATTAGCACTTTTAACCCAAGGATTCCCCTCAATTACCGCTTTTTCATACTGTTTTTTATTGATAATTAAAGAAAATATATAATCACTATCTTTAATTCCAGAAGTTGCATAAACTGTTTCTTCATTGGTATAAGTCATACCAGCTACCGAAATCTGTTTTTGCTTGCTGTAAGGTGTGCTCATGAAAATTGAAAATAGTAATAAAAGAGAAAAACCGATTAAAATAGGTAGGGCTTTTTTAATTTTTTCATCTAAAACAAAAGCACGCTTAGAAAGAATTTTATCAGATTTGTCATCACTCTTATCTAGCTTGTCCTCTTTTTTTAGACTAGGAAATAAAATTGTCTTTTCTTCCTCGATAGTCTTATTCTCTATAGGAGCTATGTCTAAGGGAGTCTCATCATTTGCAACAGACACTTCTTTTTTATCAGATAATTCTTTTTTGAGAATTTCTTCAGAGGATTCTTTTTTCTCATCATCATCCGAGTGTTCTGTCTCTGCTTCTTTTTCTTGTTGTCGTTTTAGTTTGGCTTTTTCAATTTCTTCCTTCTTTTTTTGAAGTTCTCGTTCTTGTTTTTCTTTTTCCAATCGTTCTTTTTCTTGTTTACGTTTTTGAAACTCAAGATTTTTTTTCTGCCACTCTGTTAAAACATCCTCTTTTTTAGGGGTTTCTTTTTTATTTGACATCTATTTTTCCTTTAGTTTTTTTCTGACATGTCTTTCATTAAGATCTGATAAAAATCCTCTAATGAGGTAGTTTCTTTGCTATTTTCCATCGTTTTCACAAAATTTTCTTGATGGCTTAAGATAAATTCCACTTGTTCATAAAAAGTTTGTTCTGTCAGCTGATTTTCTGCTAATTGTAGGGCGTAGCCTTTATTTTCAAAATAAGCAGCATTTTCTAATTGGTCACCACGACTGGCCTCTTTCCCAAGAGGAATGATGAGGTGAGGCTTTTTCATAGCCAATAGCTCAAAAATAGTGTTGGAGCCACCTCTTGTCACAACAAGATCCGCCATTGCCATCAAACCTTCATAGGTGTCAGTCACATAGTCAACACGGTAAAGATTAGGACGCAATTGATTCAAAGACTTATCCCCTGATATATTAATGACATTATATCGTTTTGTTAGTTCCTTCTGATGAGTTGAGATGAAATCATTAAAAACCCTAGCTCCTGCAGAACCTCCGATAAATAAAATTGTTTTTAAGGTAGGACTAAATTTTTCTTTTACCTCTTTAAGAAGAGGAACCATCATAGGGGTTTTTTGAGAAATCTTCGTGATGGCACCAACATGTTTTAATTTTGCAGAATGATGTTCTTGTTCGAAAGTAGTATACATCAAAGTAGCCAATTTATAGGCAATTTTATTGGCAAGTCCCATTGATAAATCAGATTCATGGACATAGATAGGAACTCCGACAAGTTTCGAAGCAATTACTGGTGGCACTGAAACGAAGCCTCCCTTAGAAAATAATGCCTTGGGTTTTATTCTCAATAAAATAACCACCGATTGTAGAATGCCCCAGAAAACTTTGAAAAAATCTGCCAAATTCTGCCAAGAAAAATACCGGCGTAGTTTCCCCGTTGAAATACTATGAAAAGTCACTTGATTTTTAAATGGTTGCAATTGTTCAAATTCTACACCATTTCTATCACCAATATAGTGCACCTCAAAACCATCTTTAATCAGCTGTGGGATTAATAATAAATTTAAGGTCACATGGCCGACTGTTCCTCCACCAGTTAAGACTATTTTGGGTTTAGTCATTTCAAACTCCTTTTAATTCGTTAAAAGCTGCGATAAATTCATCACCACGCACCTCAAAGTTATCATACATATCCCAGCTAGCATTGGCTGGACTCAGTAAAATAGTATCTCCATTGCTTGCAATGTTAAAAGCTATTTTTGTCGCATCTTTGACGTCTTTTGCTTGAACATAAGGAATGTTTGCTAATTGTGCCGCCTTTATCATACGAGGGGCTGACTCCCCAATTAAAATCATGACTTTTAAGCCAGTGATATCTTCTACTAGTTCATCAAACTCATTACCACGGTCTAAACCACCAGCAATAAGAAGAACTTTTTCATTGTTAAAACCAGAAAGAGCCTTTTTTGTTGCTAAGATATTGGTTGATTTGCTGTCATTATAAAAAGAGATACCTTCAATGCTACCAACAGACTGTAAACGATGTTTGACACCACTAAAATGCGATAAGGCTGTGACAATCGTTTGAGTTGGCACTTCAAGTAATTTAGCAACAGCAATAGTTGCTAAAGCATTTTCAACGTTATGCAAGCCTGGAACGCCTAGTTGGTAAACTGACATGATTTTTTCTGTACGGAAATAAAGACTATCTTCTTTCAGATAAGCCCCATCAACTATTTCTTGCGTTGAAAAAGGAACCACCTTTGCTTTTGTGGTATCAGCCAATGTTTTTAGTAAGTCTTGATTAACATTTAAAACGAGAAAATCAGAAGCTGTCATCTCTTTTTGAATAGCCCATTTGGCTTTAACATAATCATCAAAAGAACCATGATAGTCCAAATGCGTTGGCATAATATTTGTCATCACAGCAATATGAGGTTTAAACTCTTTAATCCCCATCAACTGAAAACTCGATAATTCCATGACTAAAATATCATCTTTTGAAACTGATTGCGCCACTTCACTGGCTGGAAAACCAATATTTCCAGACAGATAAGGCGATTGCCCAGCTGCTTTTAAAACCTGTTCAATCATTGTTGTTGTGGTGGTCTTCCCGTTTGAACCTGTAATACCAACAATTGGAGCTTCTGAAATTAAATAAGCCAGTTCAACCTCAGTATAGATAGGAATTTCTTTACTCATGGCTAGTTGAACCATAGGATTAGCATAAGGAATCCCTGGATTTTTAACGATGAGACTGAAGTCCTCATCTAATAACGCTAAAGGATGATGACCAGTAATCACCCTAATACCTTCTTCTAAAAGAGATTTGGCGCTAGAGTTGTCCTCAAGAGGCTTAGCATCATTAACAGTGACAATGGCTCCTAATTTTGCTAATAAACGTGCTGCTGCTTCTCCAGAACGAGCCAAGCCCAAGACTAAAACTTTCTTATTCTTAAATTGCGATACTTGTTTCATTTTTCTTTCCATTCATTCTTGACGTTGTTTCTATTTTACCTTTAATCAGCTACTTTTTCAACACTTATCAGATAAGCATAACTGACTGTCTTGTTCTTATATTAGACAGATTAAAAAGATAGCTACTGGCTATCTTTTGTTTCTATTTTACTTGACAATTTGACCACATCTTTTACGATGTAAAAACCAGCAACCAGCATACCAAAAATCACATAGACTTCTGGTGGTGATTCCATCAGTTTAATCACACCCATTCCTATGACGAAAATAGCAAAAGAAATAATCGCAACTATCATAATCATATTCATGGTGTTTTTTATTGTCTTAGAAGCGACAAATAGGTAATACAAAACAATCAAAATAGCAATTATTAAGTAAAACATCTATTTCTCCTTCCAAATGATATTATTCTTCTGATTCTGAATTTTTCTTCTTTTTAGAAGCTTTGGCGCGAAGGTTTTTATCAAGAATTTGTTTACGAAGACGAATAGATTCTGGTGTGACTTCCATGTATTCATCATCATTTAAAAATTCTAATGACTCTTCAAGCGTTAAAATACGTGGTGTTTTAATAACAGATGTTTGATCTTTAGTGGCTGAACGAACATTTGTCATTTGTTTTGCTTTGGTAATGTTAACAGTTAGGTCATTATCACGAGAATTCTCTCCGATGATCATCCCTTCATAGACTTCTGTCCCTGGATTTACAAAGATAGTACCACGTTCTTCAATGGCCATGATAGAGTATGTTGTTGCTTTACCTGCATCAATAGACACAAGAGCACCACGATGACGACCACCAATTTCAGCACGAACAAATGGCATGTAACTGTCAAAGGTGTGGTTCATAATCCCATAACCACGTGTCATTGATAGAAATTCTGTTGTGTAACCAATCAATCCTCTAGCTGGTACCAAGAAAATCAAACGTGTTTGACCATTTCCTGTTGACTGCATATCAATCATTTCACCTTTACGTTCTGATAATGATTGAATGACTGATCCTTGGTATTCTTCTGGCGTGTCAATTTGCACGCGCTCAAACGGTTCCATCTTAACACCATCAACTTCTTTGATGATAACTTCTGGACGCGACACTTGTAGCTCATAACCTTCACGTCTCATAGTTTCAATTAAGATTGATAAATGCAATTCACCACGTCCTGAAACCGTCCATTTGTCTGGAGAATCAGTTGGGTCAACACGAAGAGAAACGTCAGTTTGTAATTCTGCTAGTAAACGCTCTTCTACTTTACGCGAAGTGACAAATTTTCCTTCACGTCCTGCAAAAGGAGAATTGTTTACCAAAAAGGTCATTTGTAGAGTTGGTTCATCGATATGAAGAACAGGTAACGGTTCGACAACATCAGTTGGTGTCACTGTTTCACCAACGAAAATATCTTCCATTCCTGAAACGGCAATCAAATCACCAGCTTTTGCTTCTTTGATTTCACGACGTTCTAAGCCAAAGAAACCAAATAGTTTTGTTACTCTGAAGTTTTTCGTGGTGCCATCTAATTTTGATAGGGTAACTTGATCACCGACTTTTACAGTACCTCTAAAGATACGACCAATCCCAATACGACCAACAAAATCATTATAATCTAGTAGGGATACTTGAAATTGTAATGGCTCATCAGAATTGTCAATAGGTGCTGGAATGTGTTCAATAATAGTATCAAACACTGGTGCCATCGTTTTTTCTTGATCATTAGGGTCGTCTGATAACGATGATGTTCCATTAATGGCTGAAGCATAAACAACAGGGAAATCAAGTTGCTCATTATCAGCACCAAGTTCGATAAACAACTCTAAAACTTCATCAACAACTTCTGCCGGACGAGCTGATGGTTTATCAATTTTGTTAACAACAACGATCGGAATTAGGTCTTGCTCCAACGCTTTTTTCAAAACAAAACGGGTTTGTGGCATCGTACCTTCATAGGCATCGACAACTAAAACAACACCATCAACCATTTTCATGATACGTTCCACTTCTCCACCAAAGTCAGCATGCCCTGGGGTATCCATGATGTTGATACGTGTGTCATTGTATAAAACAGCTGTGTTTTTGGCTAGGATAGTAATCCCACGCTCTTTTTCAATATCATTTGAATCCATTGCGCGTTCATCTAGAGTTGTTCTAGCATCTAGTGTTTTTGATTGTTTTAACAATTCGTCAACAAGTGTCGTTTTCCCATGGTCAACGTGGGCAATAATAGCAATGTTACGAATGTCTTCTCTTAATTTGGTCATATAATCCTCTGTATCTTTTAATTTCAACTCATGAATTATAACATAATTTCGCTCAAATAACAGTGATAAGGTCGTTGTAAATGTTTTCAGAAACCATAAAACTTCTTTTAAATCCTTTCTTAGGCTTAAAAAAATTAAAAAACAAGAGAGCACAACTCACTTGTTTTTAATGATTTCTTAATCATTTTAACCTTTTTTCTTTTTTCCATCCCAGTAATCATAACCAAATTTCAGGACATAAATCTCTTGATAACCTGCTTTTTTCAGTTCTACAACTGCTCGACCAACTCCTTTACTACGATTACTATCATATAACAAGACTGGTTTATCTTTTCTTAAAGCTGACAGGGATGTTTTAAACTGAGTGATTGGAAAATTTCTAGCTCCTAAAATGTGCTCGCGCTTAAAGACAGATGGTTCTCTAATATCAACCAATTGTCCTGTTCTCATCAAGATAGTAAATTCTTCATTTTCGATAAATTTAGAGGCTTTTCTAATTCTAAAGTAGTTCCAAATGGTCCAGCCAATAAAACCGATTACCCCAATCCAAAGTATAATCGTCACAATATTATTATCCATAATTCTCCTTTATTTTTCCATTAATTGACTGGCTAGGCTACCAGCACCAATAATGCCAGCATCATTACCAAGCTCAGCCATTTTAATCTTGGTTGATTGTCTGACTTGAGGGAAGGTAAATGTCTCAAAGTATTTTTCAATGCGAGCACGTAAAAATTCTCCAGCTGCAGAGACACCACCACCAATCACAATACTATCTGGGTTTAAAATATTACTAATATTAGCTGTTGCAAGGCCTAAATAAAAACTCACTTTTTCAACAATACTATTAGCAAAACCATCGCCAGCCTCAGCAGCAACAAAAACATCTTTACTTGTCACTTCCTCGCCATTATCAAGTGCAAGCTTAATCTTTGAGTCGCCCTCATATGCTTCAGCCAATTGGCGTGCCACGCGAACAACACCAGTCGCTGAGGCTACTGTCTCAAGGCAACCATGGCTACCACAAGTGCAAAGAAAACCATTGGTAGGCTCAACGATCATATGACCAATTTCGCCTCCTGCACCAGCAACACCATGAATGAGCTTCCCGTCAGTGATAATACCACCACCAACTCCTGTTCCAAGAGTCATAAAAACAACATCCGAATGGTTGTTTCCAGCTCCGACCCAACGTTCTCCAAGAGCTGCAACATTAGCATCATTATCAATTGCAAAAGGAATGCCAATTTCCTTTTCAATTACTGAGCCTACTTCTTGAGTCTTTGACCAGTTAAGATTATAGGCCCCAGTCACCGTTTTCAACTGACGATCAACAGCGCCAGGAGAACCCATTCCAATACCAACAAAATCTTCTTTGGTTAAGCCATATAGTTCCAAACGATGTTTAATGGAAGCAATAATATCAGGAACAATATGTTTACCCTCTTCCAAGATATTGGTTTCAATAGCCCATTTTTCTTGAACTTCACCTTCAAGTGTTAAAATACCAAATTTAATAGTGGTTCCACCTAAATCAATTCCTAGTAGCTTATTTGCCATGTTCCTTTTCCTCTTCTATCCTGTGCTCTCGCCTTAAAATCAATTCAGCAATCAGGTAATCTTCTTTTTCAATTAAGCCATTATCATAGAGTCTTTCCAACTCAATTTTCATCATCTCAATATCATAAAGTCTTTTCCCAAGATACACAAAAATCCCAAAATGCTTTAATAGCTGTTGCACATCATAAAGTGTTTTCATATACTGATTTTATCAAAAAGAACCTATTTTTTCAAGATGTAATGCAATCGGTTTCTATAACATAATTTTGTAAACAACAAAAAGCCTAGGATATTTATCCTAGACTTTTTTGATTGTAATTATCTAATTCCTGGCTTATTCCCAAGTTCTGCTTGAAGCATCCACAATGTTTTTTCAGCGTCTGTTTGAGCTGCAACATATAAATCATTTGAAGGATCATCACCTTCTTCATCAGTCACATCTAAACCTACTTGGTAAAGGTTAGCTAAGTAGCTATAAACTTCTACCAAACGATTCAAGTGATCTTCGATGGTTTTATCAAAAGAACCAGGCACTTCTTCTAATTTAGAATTTTCATCAAATTCTTTAAGAGTAGAATAAGGTGCTCCTCCGATAGTAATCAAGCGTTCACTAATTTCATCAAGATGTTCATTTAAACCATCCATTAATTCATCCATTTTTGGATGAAGGTGGAAGAAACCTCTTCCTCTCATATACCAGTGAATTTGGTGAACAATAGAAGCTGCTTTAGAAAGGTCTGCGACTGTTTGATTTAAAACAGCCTTTGTTTTAGCATTACTAACAGTTCCTTCTTTTTTTGTGACATTATGAACGACTGATGCATAAATTTTTTCAACACTAATTGTACTCATATTTCTCTCCTTATTTAGAATTATTATTATTTACATTTTTTATTGTAACGCTTTTCTGATTAAAAAGCAACTGTTTTGATTGTTTTAGAACTATTTTTCGAATAAAGAATTATGACCTATTTCACCAAGCAATTACACCACTGGCAAAAAGGATTAATCACTAAAAAAACTAAACCTTTAAAACTAAAAATGGACTTATTAATGCTATTCGCTGGATTAATAATTACCATCTTAGCCTATAAATGGACAAGCACAAGCTTCACTAACACTCATATCGCAATCATTGGCTTTAGTTTATTACTCAGTTTTTATGATATTTTTTATCAGGAATATCCTTTAATCATTTGGATGATATTAACTTTGAGTACACTCCTTTTTTATCCTATAACACTGACTGCTTTTATTTTATTTTTACTAGCTCTTTTAGCAGAATTTCGGGATATTAAAATAGGAAGTGGTGATTTGTTTTATCTCAGCACTATCAGTTTAACCATCACCATTTGGCAACTCTCTTGGCTCATTCAACTGGCAAGTTTAATGGGAATAGTAGTCATTTTCTTAAGTCATAACAACAAAAAAATCATCGCCTTTATTCCTTTTTTGACATTGGCTTATTGCCTTGTTCTTTAAATCATAAAAGTTATTATAAAACATCTTTCGCACTGCCAAAACAGTTGGATAAAAGAAAAATCTATTAAGACCAATCTCCTGATTTGAAAAAAGAGGTTGGTTTTTTGATGATATTAAAGATTAGTGTCGTGTTAAATGTCATGTCGTTTTTGACCATAGTAAAACACTCCTGATTTTATTAAAATTCATCAGAAGTGTTTTCTAGAGTCTCATTTTATGGATGCGATACCCTTAATCATTTACCCTACGTCAAGAACTAAATCTCATTGGAATTGTCATAAGCATTCATTCCTTTTGATTAAAATAGCAGTTGGTAAGGATCTTCTAAATAGTCAATAACACTTGCCAAAAACTCTGCAGCAGGTGCCCCATCAATAATTTGATGGTCAAATGTTAGACTGAGTGGGAGATAAGATTTTTTAATCACTTGATCATTTGAATCTAAATCCAGTTGTTTTTGGCTTTGTCCAACTCCTAAGATAGCAACTTCAGGTGAATTAAGAATTGGAGTGAAATATTCAATACCTGCTGATCCTAGGTTAGTAATTGAAAATGTTGAACCAGAATAAAGGTTTGAAGGAAGTGTGCCTTTACGAGCCTGATTTGACAAATCTTTAATGGACTGACCTAATTCTGATAATGTCATTTTATCAGCATTTTTAATGACTGGTACAACAAGTCCATCATCAAGTGAGGTAGCTATACCAATATGAATTTCCTCGTTGTTAATTAATTGACCATTAGCATACCAAACATTGATATTTGGATGATTTCTCAATGCTTTAGTAACTGCCTTAGTGAGTAATGTTGTTATGCCAAGTTCACCATTTTCTAATGGTGTTTTGACACGTTCTTTAATTTCTACACGAAAATCAAGTAATGAGGTAATGTCTGCTTTTCTGTGTATGGTGAGTTGAGCAGCATTTTGCAGACTAGACATCATTCTTGTTGCAATCGTCTTACGCATGCCCTCTAGACCAGAACCGTAAACGTAATCATTTCCGGTCTGAGCTTGTAAGATAGTGTCTGAACTTGTTTTTTCGCTTGGTTTAAAGTTCTCAACATCCCTTCTTGTGATACGACCATTTCCGCCAGTTCCAGGGATTTCTTCAATCCTATAGCCTTTTTCTTTAGCAATTTTCTTTGCTAAAGGGGTAATGAAAATACGATCTGAACCTGAACCTTTGCCTGCTACTTCTTTGGCTGTATTAGAGGTTGTTATATCTTTTTTAGTTGACTGTTTTTCAGTTTCTACTTGCGATTCTTGTTTCTCTTGTGCTGAAACTTCTTCCCCTTCTTGTCCAATGAAAGCTATTGGTTCTTTACATTTGACAGTGTCTCCTTCATGATAAAGAATCTTTAAGACCGTTCCAGATGCTGGACTTTCAACATCACTGGTTAATTTTTCTGAACTAATTTCTAAGATGGGTTGTCCAGTTGAAACAGTATCTCCTTCTTTAACTAACCAATTGTCAATGACACCTTCTGTCATGGTTAGTCCAAGTTTGGGCATTACTACTTCTTTAGCCATAATGTACCTCCCTTCTATGCTTTCAAATCTTCAATGAGTTCAGAAGCAATAGTTAATACTTTTTGAGCATCAGGGATATACATTTGTTCAAGATTTGAAGCAAATGGAACGGGTACATTTGGAGCACAAACACATTTAATTGGGCCATCCAAATAATCAAATGCTTCATCCGTAACAACAGAAGCAATATCAGTTGCAGTGTTGTTATGAGGATTAGCTTCATCAACCACAATTAATCGGCCAGTTTTCTTAACTGATTCAATGATAGTTTCTTTGTCCCATGGAGCAACTGTTCGAAGATCAATAACTTCAACTGAAATACCATCTTTTTCAAGCATATCAGCCACTTCAAAAGCAACATATAACATTTTACCAATGGTGACAATTGTTAAGTCCTTCCCTTCTCTTTTTACTTCAGCTTTTCCAATTGGAACAGTATAATAGTCCTCTGGCACATCACCTTTCATACCATATAAGGTTTTATCTTCTGAGAAAATAACGATATTATCGTCTTCAATAGCTGATAACAATAATCCCTTAGCATCATATGGTGTTGCTGGAACAACTACCTTGATTCCAGGTATTGAACCAAAAAGACCATAGTATGAGCCTGAGTGTTGAGCTGCTGCAGACGCCCCTGCACCATGCATAGTTCTGACAGTCATTGGAACTTTTGCCTTGCCACCAAACATATAGCGCATTTTTGATCCTTGCCCTAATAAAGCATCAAAACAAAAACCGATAAAGTCATTAAACATTAATTCAGGGACTGGTCGTAAACCTGTTAAGGCCATCCCTACAGAAGCAGACATGTAACCATGTTCTGATATTGGGGTATCAATGACACGATCACGACCATATTTAGGCATTAAGCCTTTAGTGACGCCCATAACACCTCCCCAAGCCTCTTGATTTTCATTTTCAAGATGATTTACCGTGATACCACCAGCTATATCCTCTCCAAGTAGAACCACAGTGTCATCTTTTGCCATTGCTTGATCAAGTGCTTCATTAATGGCCTTCATAAATAATATTTGTCTAGACATTGTAAATCCTCCTTCATATTATTCTGCAAAGACGTCTTCTAATAAGGCTTCTGGTTTAGGAATTGGACTTTCTTGGGCAAATGCAATAGCGGCTTCTATATCATCTTCAGATTCTTTCTCAATTTCTGAAAGCTCATCTTCTGTGAGTAAACCTTCTTTCAAAACATAATCCTTGAAAACATCTAAAGCATCTACATCAGCCCAGTCTTTTTCAAGCCCTTCTGGAGCCTTATATTTCTGTTCATCCCCTTCAAAGTGTCCATAATTACGGTAAGTTACCGCTTCAATTAAAGTTGGACCTTGACCACTGCGAGCGCGTTCAATAGCATCCTTAGCAACCTCATAAACAGCAAATAAATCTTTGCCATTGACACGAACGCCAGGCATATTATATGCTAAAGCTCTTTCAGCAATTGTTGGGGAACCAGATGAATACCATTGAGGTGTTGATTCTGCAAATATGTTGTTTTCGTTAACGAAGACAACAGGAAGTTTCCAAATAGAGGCCATATTCAAACATTCATGGAAGTTTCCTTCATTGGCTGCACCTTCTCCAAAGAAACATACCGCTACACTATCCGTTTTCAGATATTTATTTCGCATGGCAGCTCCGATAGCTAATCCAAAACCGCCACCAACCATTCCGTTAGCTCCTAGAATTCCCTTATCTAAATCAGCAATATGCATGGAGCCACCTTTACCCTTACCGAGACCAGTAGATTTACCAAAAATCTCTGCCATCATCCCTTTAAGGTCTCCACCTTTTGCCACGCAATGACCATGGCCTCTGTGTGTTGAAGTAATATAATCTTCATCTGTTAGACTGGCACAAACGCCGGTAGCAATAGCTTCCTCACCAGCATATAAATGAACAAATCCTGGAATGTCCCCAGCTGCAAAGAAGCGACGGGCACTCTCTTCAAAATTGCGGATATCCCACATTGTCTTATAGATGGATTTAATTTTTTCTTTTGGGATATCTCCTACTTGTAAATCATCAACAGTTTTAATGGTAACATCAAACGTTTCAAACGTATTCAGTTGACGTTTTGACGCCATCAACTCTTTTGGTAAGTCTTGATAATGTGACATCATAAATCCTCCTTCACAAATACTCTAGATTTATTGGGTAACGACATTTTTTGAGACTTCTTGAATAAGTTCTGAGACTGTAGGATGGGCAAAAATAGATTCAACGACCTGGTCATAAGTAGCTTCAGTATCTTTCAAAAGAATGAGACTCTGCAACAAATCCGTGCTATGAGGTCCAACAATAACAGCTCCTAAAATTTGATGGTATTTTTTCTCTGAAATCAGTTTGACAAATCCTTTCGTTTCATTTGAAGCAATAGCTCGACCATTGTAAGAAAAAGGAAGTTCCTTAACAATTGGATCATAGCCAGCTTCTTTGGCTTCTGCTTCTGATAAGCCAAAAGAGGCTACTTCAGGATTGGTATATAACGCTCTGGGAACTGATGTTTGATCAAGTACTTCCTCGGCATTTCTTAAAATGGCTTTAACAGCCTTGATGCCTTCTTTACTAGCAACATGAGCCAACATGTACGATTCAATGAGATCGCCAATAGCATAGACGCCTGGCTGAGAGGTTTCATAATAATCGTCCACTTTTACAAATTGTCGGCTGGTTAACTCTAGCCCCATTGCTTGCACTAAATCAAGGTTAGGTTTACGTCCAGTCGCAACTAGTAAATGACTATAAGCAATTTCTTTAGACTCTAAAAGTACTTTATCCTTTGTAATCATTTGAATTTTGGCACGCTCAAAAATCTTAACACCCAAATGAGATGTTAATTCTTTTTTGATGATTTTACGAGCAGCGTCATCCTCTGTTAATAAAATTTCTGGAGCCACTTCAACAACTGTTACATCAACACCTAATGGTGCCATGGCAAAGGCTAATTCAATAGCAATAACACCACCGCCAATAATAACCAATTTTTGAGGCAATTTTTTGACATCAAAAAAAGTATCAGTTGTTAGATAGGAAACCTTATCAATACCATTGATTGGTGGAACATAGGGATGACTACCCGTTGCTAAGATAATGTTTTTCCCTGAAAACAGTTGGTTATTGACTTTAAACTGTTTCTCTTTGACAAATTCAGCTTCTCCTTCAATAAAATCGATGCCTAAGCCTTTGAAGGTTGAATGAATTCCTGCTTGTAAAGTTGATACAACCTGATTTTTACGATCAACTAACTTTGAAAAATCAATCCTCCTTATTTCTGAATGAATACCAAATTGCTCGGCTTCCTTAAATGTTTGAAGCCAGTGACTGTGTTGTAAATAGGTTTTGGACGGGATACAACCTACGTTTAAACAGGTACCGCCTATTTTAGAGCGCTCAATAACGGCTACCTTTTTCCCATTTTTAGCTGCTTCTTCCGCTGCTACATAACCACCTGGTCCTGCACCTATAATTAAAATGTCATATTGTTTCACTTTTTCACTCCTTTCTTAAAGTAGCAAAAAATAGAAAACGTTTTCTTCAATTTAATTATAGCACTCTAAAATATAAATTCAAAAAAATAGCCCAAATTATTGAGTCAAGGACAAGAAATTGTTTATCTTATATAATCACTCTATTTTTTGTGTTTAAGCAGCTGAAATAGTTGTTTAGTAGATTGAGAACTGTGTATTTCCATTTACTCTCCTAATCCGTTTCATTTAAATCTTGATATTCTTTGATAAAACAATTAATCTTCTTTAAAAAAACATGTCATCATAAAAAACCTCTGTTAAGACAGAGGTTTTTTATGACGTTGATGCTGATGTTTCATCCAATTATAAGTAAGCAGAGCTAATAAACCACCAAGGGTATTGGTCCATAAGTCATCAATTTCAAAAACACGATTAGCTTCAATTAAAATATCTAAAAGGATTTGAGTCAATTCAATTCCTAAACTGAGTAGAAAACTAAGTAGAGCAATTTTTTTAACTGATCCTAATTTGGGGAACAAAAATAAGAGTCCTAAAATAAGTGGATAGAGCAAGAAAACATTGGTGACATTTTGAAAAATAATCCAAAGAAATTCCCAAACATTATTTGCTTGGCCAGCATTAATTAAGGAGTTAAAAGGTGTTAAAAGAACTACAACACGACCATAATGCTCTATTCCGGGTGTTTCAAAGCCTGAAATGTTGATTTGAGGGGTAAAACAAAGTAGACCAATGAATAGAGCGTAAAGACCCACCAAAAAGAACATCAAAAGACGATAGTTTGGTTTTAGAGTAAAATTCTGATCAAATGCCTTTTTCAAAATTTCTTTCCTCCTTTGTGACTGACACGACATCAACTATCATTTTTTTATATCAGGTTGCCATTATACAGCCATCTCTTTTTTCATTGTTTTTGATCTTAATTGACCACAGGCTGCATCAATATCTGTACCATGTTCTTGTCTCACCACACAATTAATGCCATGTTTTTTTAGAACATCATAAAAAGCCGATACTCGATTTTTGGGACTTCTACTGTATTGATCATGCTCTGACACTGGATTATACGGGATTAAGTTGACATAGGACAATTTTTTAATGTCTTTTAATAACTGACTCAACTCAGTTGCTTCTTTAACACTATCGTTGACTTCATTTAACATGATGTATTCAAATGTCACTCGACGATTGGTTGTTTGAATATAGTAATGAATGGCATCAAATAATTTCTCAAGCGGAAAAGCGCGATTAATCTTCATAATGCTAGTTCTTAAGTCATTATTAGGGGCATGAAGAGAAACAGCTAAGTTCACTTGAATCCCTTCATTAGCAAACTCTTTTATTTTGTGTGCTAAACCAGAGGTTGAAACAGTGATGTGACGAGCACCAATAGCAAGCCCATTGTCATCATTAATCGTTTTTAAAAAGGAGAGGACATTTTTGTAGTTGTCAAATGGTTCGCCAATCCCCATCACCACGACATGGCTCACGCGCTCACCTAGATTTCTGTCATCAAAGTATTTTTGAACCAGCATGATTTGAGCAGTTATTTCTCCACTTGTTAAATCTCTTTGTTTTTTAATGAGACCACTCGCACAAAACGTACAACCAATATTACAACCAACTTGTGTTGTCACACAAACTGATAAGCCATAATGTTGTCTCATCAATACTGTTTCAATCAACATGCCATCCGGTAATTCAAACAAGTACTTGACAGTACCGTCAGAAGATTCTTGAACAATTTTTTGAGTTAGTGGGTTAAGACAAAACTGCTCCTTTAATTTATCAATGGTAACCTTAGAAACATTTGTCATTTCGTCAAATTGTTGAATACGTTTACGATACAACCAATCCCATATTTGTTTGGCACGAAACTTTTTTTCACCGTTATCTAATGCCCACTTAATCACTTCTTCACGGGTGAGCCCATATATAGAAGGTTTCATTTGTTATTTCCTTTTTTCCTGATAATAAATTCATTGTCTCCATTTTTTTGAGACTTCTCTTTTTGTTGATTTTTAACCTGTTTTTTGCGTTTTGTTTTCTTTAGCTGAAAATTTTGATTTTTGGATGATTCTTTTTGATTTTTATTTGTTTGAGAAGCCTTGGAATTTTGATTTGATGATTTTTTACGTCTTGGTCTACGTTTTCTAGGACGTCCTTTGAATTCTTCTTTAGGCATCTCTTTTGGTTCTTTATTTTCTAAAACAAAATAAGCACAACCAAAACTACAATACTCTTTTAAATAGTCTTCTAAACGACTAATTTTCAAAGAATTGGTCGTCTTCTTATCATCTTTATAAAAGCCTTTTAGACGAAGTTGGTCGCTCGCCCAATCCCCAACAATGTAATCATATTTCAGCATTAATTCTGAAAAACGTTGGCTAAAACTGGTTGTGTCAAAAGCATTTTTGAAATTTTCAAGCATGGTAAACTGAATCTCATCTGATTTCACGATATTATCAAATGACACAAATTGAGGACCGGGAAATTTATTGTAATTAAATAATTCAGGGTCTACTTCTTTTCTCATAATCTTCCTTTCGTTTTAATTTTTGTAGGTCATTTTTAACGTTATTATTTAAGGATAATTTATTTTTCTTAACCTAATCATTATACACTATTTTTCTTTTTTTGTAAGTGAAGACAAAAGATTAACAACATATTTGATGATATAACTACCTAACAAAAACGAAACACAGAATAATTTATTTCTGCATTTCGTTCACTTTTAATGTTCTCTTAAATATGCAATCGCTTCTTCCACTGTCTTAACAGGAACAATTGTCATGTCTGTTTTTAATGCCTTAGCAGCTTCTAAAGCTTCTTCATAATTGGTTTTGGCGTCAGGGTTTATTTTTTTGAGTTCATCAGGCACTGGATTGTTAGGAGCAAAGAAAATGCTAGCACCAATCTCATCAGCAGAGACAACTTTTTTATCAATGCCACCAATATCACCGACAGAACCATCTTGTTCAATGGTTCCTGTTCCAGCAATAATACGTCCCTTTCTTAAATCCTCATCAATGAGTTGGTCATAAATATCAAGAGTAAACATCAAGCCAGCACTAGGTCCACCAACACCTTCAGTGTTAAAGGTTACTGGAATTTCAGTATTAACTTCAGTATGATCAACTAAACCAATACCGATACCATTTTTACCATTTTCTAGTTTTATAATTTTACCAGTAGCACTTTCCTCATTGCCATTTGACGTGTATTGAACGGTAACATCATCACCAATGCTTAATCCACCCACATAGTTAATCAAATCTTGTGAAGACTCAAAGCTTTTACCATTAACACCTGTTACAGTATCAGCAAGATTGAGGACATTTTTAAAGGTTGAATCCTCAGAAACACTAAGAACATAAACCCCTTGATAGTCTAATTTAGCTTCTTTCCCAGCCAACTTTAAGGCTTGGTAAATGGCACTATTTTGTGAAGTCTCCATGTAAAACTGATTGATACGCCAGTAGTCTTCTTGACTATAGCCACCGGTTGTCTCTTCAATACTTGTAATATCTGCAAAAGGTGTGAGCCAAGAATAGATAATTTGTGCAAGGCTAGCACGACTCACAGTTACCGCAACAAAGTTATAAGAACCTTCATCATTATCATCTGTTTCATTAACGGTTAAAACACTTCTAATATCATAAGCACCACCTGGGGTTTCCATGTAATAAGGAAGAGGAATCGCAACCGCACCAATCATAAATAATACTGTAAAAAGAGTAACGAACCACCATTTAAATTGTTTTATTGTTTTCACTAATTCTCTCCAATTCTTCTACGACACTATTTGGGACAAACTGAGAAATATCTTGCTTAAAGTGCAATAATTCTCTCACACGACTTGAACTAATCGATTGCAAACTAGGTTTTGATAACAGATAAACCGTTTCAATAGTTGAAGACAGATGATGATTAAAAAACTCAAGCCCCATCTCATAATTCAAATCTTCAGAATTTCTTATCCCTCTAATCAACACACTGGCACCAATTTTTTTGGCAACATCAACAGTTAAGGTATTACTAGACGTTATCACTATGATATTATCAAATTCTGCCAAAGCATTGACAAGCATCTTTTCTCTTAGCTCTTTAGAAAACAAGGTGGTTTTTTCCTTATTGTAAAACAAACCAACATAGAGTTTATCAACTAGCTTTGCTGCTCTTTTAATGACATCAATATGACCCGTTGTGACTGGGTCAAATGTGCCTGTATATAATCCTATTTTATCTGACATAAACGGTTACCTTACTAATTCCATAAGTTTTTTGTTTCCAAATTCCAAAATCACTAACTTCTTTTGGTAGTGATACAGTTTTATCTGTTTCACAAACAATCATCACATCTTTTGAAAGAAGACCTAGCTCTTCTAGTTGAGAAATCGTCTTGACAATCTCTTCTTTAGCATATGGTGGGTCTAATAAAACTAAGTCAAATTGACCATCTAATTGGGCTAATGCTTTTTTAGCATCCATCTTTAAGAGTTTCAATTGGTTTTTAGTCTTAGTCATTTTAATGTTTTCTGCAATGACTTTTTGAGCACGATAATCTTTTTCTACCAAAACTGCTTCTGACATGCCTCTTGAAACAGCTTCAATGCCTAAACTCCCACTGCCAGAAAAAAGATCCAAGGCCCTACCACCGTCAAAAAAGGGACCAATCATACTAAAAATAGCACCTTTGACTTTATCTGAGGTTGGTCGCGTGGTTTTGCCATCTAGGGTAATAAGTGGTCTACCACGAAATTGACCAGCAATCACTTTCAAAATATTACCTCCTGATACTATTTTTTCTTTGATAAGACGATTGATTAGTCTTTGTTGTTTATTATTTTACCATATTGGATTAAATTCAGCTTAAAAATGTTTTTGTTCTCCAAATTATTTCTTTCAAACTCTCAAATTTTCATTTAAAAGAGAAATGAAAGTTTTTTATTTCATCAAAAAAGCCCTTCCTAGAAAAGAAGGACTTTTATGGTAATTAAAGTTTTCAATCTTTAACAACTTGTGTACCACCATCTCCTGTTAAAACATTTTCAATATTTTCAAGAGAGGTGATAATCGCTTTACCTTCAGGATAGTTTTCAACAAAAGCAATGGCTGCTTCTACTTTAGGTAACATACTACCTGGAGCAAATTGATTTTCAGAAATGTATTGTTTCATCTCTGAAACTGTTACAGTTTCTAATTTTCTTTGATCAGGTTTATTGTAGTTAACATAAACATTATCAACACCTGTCAAGATGACAAACAAATCGGCTTGAACCAATTCAGAGAGTGTTTGACTAGCAAAATCTTTATCAATAACTGCCTCAACACCTGTGAGTTTATGAGTGTCAGTATCTTCAACAACTGGGATACCACCACCACCTGCACTAATAACAACAATACCAGAGTCAACTAAAGACTTAATGACATTAGCTTCTTTAATACCAACTGGTTTTGGTGATGGCACCACCTTACGCCAGCCACGTCCAGCATCTTCTTTAAAACTAGCTTTAGTTTCAGCTTCTTGTTTTTTAGCTTCTTCTTCGGTTAAGAAAGGTCCAATTGGTTTAGTTGGATTTTTGAAGGCAGGATCATCTTCAGAAACAATCACTTGAGTGACAATGGTTGCCACTTCTTTTTTAATGCCTTTTTCTTGTAATTCATTGACAAGAGCATTATCCAACCAAAAACCAATACTACCTTCAGTCATTGCCACACAGGTATCTAATGGCATAGCAGGATTTTTTTCAGAATCAGCTGCAGCTTGTTGTAGTAATAAATTACCAACTTGTGGACCATTGCCATGAGTAATAATTAAATCATCACCATTTTCAATAAATTTAACTAATGATTTTGATGTTTGGATAAGAGCTTCTTGTTGCGCTTTTGCAGAAGCATCTGTTGAAAGAATAGCATTTCCCCCTAGGGCAACAACTATTTTTTTTCCCATATAAAATTCCTCCATTATAACATTAATAAACGATAAATAGCTTCAGCATAAATTGACATGGCTTTGTATAAATCATTCAATGGAATTCTTTCGTTTTCCTGATGTTCTGTTAATAACGTATGAGGGAAGGCTGCTCCAAAAGCAACACAATTTTTCATTGTTCTAGCAAAAGTAGCGCCCCCTGATGACATAGCAGGAGACATATCCCCAGTCATATCTCTATATACAGACAACAATGTTTGAACCAATTGACTATCTAGTGGGACGTAAAGAGGTCTAACATAGTCAAATTCTTCATAAACTAAACCGTATTGGGCCACCGTTTCTGATAATTGTTTCACTAATGCATCTTTATCAGCTAAAACAGGAATTCTCATATCTATTCGAATTTCTGAATGATTTTCATCAATCGTTAAGCCAGCTACATTAAATGATAATTGTCCTGAAGGTTCATCTTCAATTTTACCAAACAATTGACTACCTGTTCCATCATGTCCTATATGAGTTAGTAAAAAATCAATGGTAGAATGTGTTTGTATTGGAGACAATCCCTCAATCAATCGAATGATAGCATTAATTCCATCACCAGCATCTTTGGAGTGTTTTGACTCTCCTATCACCACAACAGTATCATCTGTTGTCTCATAAGCATAGCCTAAACGAGTTAGGTTTTCGATTAATTCTTTTTGATTTTCACCACTATAGCTAGCTTTCCCTGGAACGACATTGAAAGCTTCACCCAACTCTAATGAAAGATCTGAGCTGCCTTTTCCAGTAATTTTGACTTGTAACAAGCCTTTTTCAGCGTAAGTTAGTGGGAAACTTGAATCGGGTGCAAAGCCCATATCAGCAACTTCTTCAATCTCATTGTAGCGAGCCATACAACGCCATAGTGTTTCTTCATCAGTTCCATAAATGAAACGAATCCGTTTATTAAAAGGTACCCCTGCATCCAACAAGGCTTTTACAGCATACATAGAAGCTACTGTTGGACCTTTATCATCTTGTGACCCACGTCCAAATAATTGATTGTTTTCAATAACTGCTTCAAATGGATTAGTCTTCCACTTACTTAAATCTCCTGCAGGAACAACATCAAGATGACAGAGAATAGCTATTAATGTTTCTCCTTCACCTATTTCTGCATAACCATAATACCCTTTGGGATCAATATAAGTTTTAAATCCAAGATTGTTAGCAATACCTAATGTGGTTTCTAGGGCTCTTTGAATATCTTTTCCAAAAGGTGTTCCATCTTCTCCTTCATTTAGAACTGAAGGAATTGCAATTAATTCTTTTAGAGTCTCCACACATAATTCTCTGTGAGTATCGGTAATAAAATCAGCCATAACATCACCTATTTTCTAAATTAGAAGAATGTAGCAACAACTAAGATAAGCATACTTAGTACGACAATTGCTGCAATAAGTTTTCCAATATATTTCCACCAAGTAGTGATGTCCACACGACCCAAAGCAAGACCACCCATAACAATACCTGAAGTTGGTGTGATAAGGTTTAAGACACCAGATGCTGCTTGGAAGGCAGTAATGATTAAGTGAGTTGGTACTTTAGCAAATTCACCCAATGGACCAAGGATACCCATAGTTGCTCCAGCAAGACCTGAAGTTGATGGAATTAAGAATGACATAGGTAAGTAGAAAATATAAGTCAATACAATAAAGACTTGAGATGATAGGCCTTTAAGTCCTTCTTCACCCCAATGAAGAATAGTAGCTGTGATTTGACCATCATTCATAACCACTTGGATACCACGAGCCACCGCACAGATAAGGGCAACGCCTAATAAATCTGCAGCACCGTTTAAGAAAGCTTTGAAGAATTTATCTTCACCCATTTTTGAAACAATACCAACAAAAACAGCCATGAAAATAAAGAGCATGGTAATTTCTTGGAAGTACCAATCTCCTAAAGGAAGAGAATGACCAAAGAACTGACCAAACACAGGTAAGCCTGTTAAGAAGTCGTTAATGGCTTCAAAGATATGAATACCAAAACCAGACCATGGAATCAAACTAAGAATCATGATAAGGAAAGTGATAACAAAAATCCAGAGTGTTTTTCTTTGACTCTTTGTTAACTCTGATTGTACATCAGCTGGTTTGAAATGTTTTAAGTTTTCTTCACGTTGTGCATATACGTATGATTTGCTTGGATCTTTTTCGATCTTACTTGCATAATTATAAACATAGAAAATAGAAACTGCAAGAATAACAACGAAAAATACCACACGCCAAATAGCACCATCAGCAATGCTAACTCCAGCAGCATCAGACGCAACACCTGTTGCAAATGGGTTAACTGTAGACGCCAAACATCCTACCTGTGAACCAATCAAAATGATGGAAACAGCAGTAATTGTATCAAATCCTACTGCCAACATCACAGGAATCAGTAAAGGATAAAAGGCCATTGTTTCTTCACCCATTCCGTAGGTAGAACCCCCAAGAGCAAAGAGAATCATCAAAACAGGGATGAGCATTTTTTCTTTGCCTTTGAAGTTTTTAACTAAAGAAGCAATCCCTACGTCAAGAGCACCTGTTTCAGTAACAACACCTAAAAAGGCACCAACCATAAGGATAAAGAAAGAAACTTCAATTGCTCCACTAGTGATGCTATTACCAATCATCCCAACAACTGGAGCCATAAGAACTTCATAAAATCCTTGAGGATTTTGTTCTACAGTTTCGTAAGTACCAGCTATTAAGTTTCCAGTTTCCTCACTAACTTGATACTGACCAGCAGGAATAATCCAAGTTAAAATCGCCATGAAAGCAATTATAAGGATAAGGACCGTATAAGATGATGGCATTTTAAATGCTTTTTTAACTTTTTCAGTCATAAATTTCTCCTATCTATAGAAAAACTGCTCTGGTCCTGATTTCAAGAATCAAAACCAGAACAGCTTAATCTGTAAGTTATACTTTTGGAATAAAGAGATCTCCTAAAGTAACTGCCATAACGGCTTTAATAGTATGCATACGATTTTCTGCTTGATCAAATTGACGAGCGTGTTTACTTCTAAAAGCACCATCTGTAATTTCCATACTATCAATACCATGTTCTTCTTTGATTTGTTTACCATATTCTGTTTCTGTGTCATGGAATGCCGGTAAACAATGTAAGATGATGAAGTCTTTATTATCAACAAGTTCTAATAACTCTTCATTAATTTGGTAAGGTTGTAGCAAAGCAATACGTTCTGCAAATTTATCTTCTTCACCCATTGACACCCAAACATCTGTATAAAGCACATCTGCATCTTTTACTGCAGCTTTAACATCAGATGTGATTTTAACAGTTGCACCAGATTCTTTGGCATATTTTTCAGCCATTTCAACTAATTCTGGTTCTGGGAAAAGAGATTCAGGAGCAGCAATAGTGACATTAACACCAAGGATAGCACCAGTGACTAATAAGC
Organism: Streptococcus zalophi; assembly: GCF_016481285.1. Classification (GTDB taxonomy): domain Bacteria; phylum Bacillota; class Bacilli; order Lactobacillales; family Streptococcaceae; genus Streptococcus; species Streptococcus zalophi. Next base: position 90,838 of record NZ_JAENBP010000004.1, on the reverse strand, counting down.
TATTTGCAACATTATTACGACCATCACCACAATAAACTAAGGTTAATCCTTCTAGCTTACCAAAGTTTTCTTTAACAGTGAGATAGTCAGCTAACATTTGTGTTGGATGCCATTTATCAGTTAATCCGTTCCAAACTGGTACACCTGAGAATTTAGCCAAATCTTCAACAACTTTTTGACTAAAACCACGGAATTCAATACCATCAAACATGCTACCAAGAACAATGGCAGTATCTTCAACAGATTCTTTTTTACCTAATTGAATATCATTTTTACCAAGATATTCTGGATGAGCACCTAAATCAATAGCTGCAGTTGTAAAAGCAGCGCGTGTTCTTGTTGAAGTTTTTTCAAACAAGAGAGCAATGTTTTTGCCTTCTAAGTAACGATGCCAAACATTACGTTTTTTCAAATCTTTCAAATGTGCTGAAAAATCGATAAGATACTCTAATTCTTCACGGGTATAATCAATTTCCGCTAAAAAACTTCTTCCTTTAAATACTGATGTCATTAGTTACTCCTTTATTATTAAATATCTTCACGAATAATTGGCATTGACATACAACGTGGTCCACCACGCCCTCTAACCAATTCACTTCCTTGGATTTTATGTAATTTTAATCCCGCTTCTTCAAGTTTTTTGTTTGTCACAACGTTACGATCATAGACCACAACTTCACCTGGTGCAATAGTTAGTGTATTTGAACCATCATTCCATTGCTCGCGAGCAGCTGCAACTAAGTTTGAGCCACCACAACGAATAAGAGTGACTTTTTCTAAGCCAAGATTCTTAGCTAGGATATTTTCTAAAGTATCCTTTTCTTCAGTGATACGAACGCTTTCTCCTTCAGGCACTACTGAGAAGACACGCAAGCCCCCTTCGATTTCTGGGTGAATAGTGAATTTATCATAATCAACCATGGTAAAGACGGTATCCAAATGCATAAATTTACGATTATTTGAAATTTCAAAAGCTAGAATTTTCTTAAATCCTATATTAGATGAAAAGATATTTGCCATTAATTTCTCAATAGACTCTGCATCTGTTCTTTGAGAAATACCAACTGCTAAAATATCTTTTGAAAGAACTAACTCATCTCCACCTTCAATACGAGTGGTTTCTTTACGATCATAAACAAATGGAATATCAGCGTCTTTAAAGCGTGGGTGATATTTGAAAATGTATTTAGCATACAAGGTTTCACGGTTTCTTGTTTCAGAATACATGTGATTCAATGAAACACTATTACCAATTGTAGCAAATGGATCTCTAGTGAAATAGAGGTTTGGCATTGGATCAATCGCAAATGGATAATCAGATTCTACTAAATCTGCTAATCCCTTATCAGTAATTTCTGGTAATTCTACTTTTTGAATACCAGCCATTGTTTTATTAATCAACTCTTGATTATCAGTGATATCAAGCAATAACTTACGAATACCTTTTTTGGTTTGTTTTCCTCTAACATTAGCTTCTGAGATGTATTCATCAATAAATTCTTCTTTGATTTCTTGACTTGTTAACGACTCAGCCGCTAATTGCTCTAGATACAATACTTCTACACCACAGTCTCTTAACACTTGTGCGAAATTATCGTGTTCTTTTTGTGCTTGTTCTAAAAATGGAATATCATCAAACAATAGTCTTTCAAGATAGTCAGGAACTAAATTTTCTAATTCTTGCCCTGGTCTATGAAGAAGAACTGTTTTTAATTTTCCAATTTCAGAATATACATGAATTGGTCCTCGTTCAGTCATTGATAGACTCCTTTCTTTTTTTGCAGTGAATTCAGCTACATAAGAACAGTGTTCTTACTTATTTACACTCTTATTGTAATCGTTTTCAAAGTTAAAAACGTGGTCTTTTTAACATAGTAAACGTGATATTTTTAACACAATTCGAAGATTAAATGGAAGTTTATCAAAATTAGAAACTCTTTACTAGAATAATTCCCGTTTTTATCAAAAAAAATAATAATTATTATTAATTGAAAAAGTGATATTTTTTAAAAATTCTTATTTAATATACTTCAAAAAGTAGTCTTTATCCAAATAAGACAACTTTTTATGCTCAAAATGGATAATATTGTTTTCCTTGAGTGGTTTGAGAACATGACTAACTGTCTCTCTAGTTGTACCGCTCATATTTGCAATATCAATAGTTGTGATTGAAAACGGTAAATCCATTTCTTCTGTGCATTTATCAACCAGTAAAAAGGCAAGAGTTTGAATGACTCGATCTTTGGCACTTGATGTCACCATATTCCTTATTCTAAATTCTTGAAGGTGAATCAATTTAGACAATTTTTGACACAACATTTTCATTTGATATTTATTACCCCAAGAAAAGGACTCATAGACTTCTCTTGGAAAACAAATATATTCAATAGATGTAATAGCAACAGCCGAAAAATGATAAGTTTTATCTAAAAAAATACCACCATAAGGAAATATAGTATCTGTGTTGACATAATCAATATAGATAAAAGACCCTGATGAGTCACTTTGCTCTAACTTGACATGCCCTTTTAACAGAATATACATCTTTTCCAACGGATCTCCATCAAAAAATAAGATTTGATCCTTGGGAACCTTATGGTAGGCCATTGTTGCTATGAGTTGATCGAATTGAGAAATGGATAGGTATTTAAAATCATCCAATTTCCTCAAATGTTGGTAGAGTTCTTTTCCAACCATTTCTGACTCCTTTTCATTTTTGTGCAATCTATTATCATCTATTCTTATCATTATTATAACATAACAATTTGTATTCGTCTTTGGAAATCAGTATAATTAAAAATTTATAAACTCATACTATTGTCATAAATAAGAGTTTTCTGTTATAATTAAGTTAGTAGTAACTTGTAAACATTTTCATTTATTTAGAAAGGATATTATTATGAATAAAAAGGAAATACGACACCAACTTATTTTATCCCTCATTTCTGAAAATAAAATAAATACGCAGCACCAATTACAACAAGAACTCAAAAATAAAGGTATCTCTGTCACACAGGCAACCTTATCTCGAGACATGAAAGATTTACATTTGGTGAAAATTTCAGATGAGGATTCATACTATACTGTTCACAGTATCGCGCCGGGACGTTGGGAACACCGCCTTCGCTTTTATATGGAAGATGCGCTTGTGATGTTAAGACCTGTCCAACATCAAGTCATTCTTAAAAGTTTACCCGGTCTTGCGCAATCATTTGGATCAATTCTTGATGCTATGCAACTTCCAGACATGGTTGGTACTGTTTGTGGTGATGATACTTGCTTAATTGTTTGTGAAGATGTTGAAGGAGCAAAACGTTGCTTTGAAAAACTAAGTGAATTTGCACCACCTTTCTTCTTCAGTAATCAAATTAATTAAACACTAAAAGCTATCAACAAATTGGTTGGTGGCTTCTTTATTTATTTAAAATTAATACTTGTAATCATTAAATCGTTTTAATACAACATTCATATCTCTACAAAAAAGATATAAAAACATATTTTAAAAGTCACCTTTTAAGTAAAACAATATAAAAATATCTTATAAATGATGGCGAAATTTTCTCAATAAAAAAGGATAAAAATAATGATTTTTATCCTTTTTCTTAATCTTATTTACTCATTAACTTTTAAAAGAAAGGTGTTATTGTAATTTTTTCATTTCTTCAATACGAGTCAGAGTGGCATCGTATTTTTGTTGATAGTCAGCTTGTTTTTGACGTTCTTTTTCAACAATCTCAGGTTTGGCATTAGCCACAAATTTTTCATTGGATAATTTTTTGCCAACCATAGCGAGTTCTTTTTGCCATTTTGCCAGTTCTTTATCTAAACGCTCTAATTCTTCATTAATGTTTAATAAATCAGCTAACGGTAGGAAAATTTCAGCACCGCTAATCACACTAGACATAGCAAGTTCTGGCGTTTCTAAACTAGCACTAATTTCCAAATGATCTGGGTTGGTAAATCGTTTGATATAATTTTGATTGGCATTAAAAAAGTGTTCTAGATTAGCATCTGTTGTTTTAATCAGAATCGTAATTGGTTTACTTGGTGCCACATTAACCTCACTACGAGCATTACGAACAGAGCGAATGAGGTCTTTAAGACTTTCCACACCTTTATGAGCAGACTCGTTTTCAAAGATTGAATCAACAATTGGGTAGCCTGCTGTCACGATAGAGCTCGTTGAAATGTGTTCAAAGAGAGTCTCTGTAACAAACGGCATGATTGGATGAAGAAGACGTAAAATCTGATCAAGTGTGTAAAGTAAGACTGAACGTGTCACCGTTTTTTCTGCTTCATTATCACTATAAAGCACTTCTTTGGTTAGCTCAACATACCAGTCTGCAAATTCATCCCAGATAAAGTTGTAAAGGATATGCCCAGCAACACCAAATTCAAATTTATCAAAGTTTTCAGTGATCTTACCTATTGTTTCGTTGAGATTATGAAGAATCCAACGATCAGTCACATTACCAGCCTCTTCTTTGGCGACTTTTTTAACAGTTATTTTGGCTTCCTCTAGGGTTAAACCTTCATTATTCATTAAGATATAACGTGAGATATTCCAAATTTTATTAATGAAGTTCCATGAAGCATCCATTTTCTCGTAGCTAAAGCGAACATCTTGTCCAGGTGCAGAACCGTTTGACAAGAACCAACGTAAAGCATCTGCCCCGTACTTGTCAATAACATCCATTGGGTCAATCCCATTACCTAGAGATTTAGACATTTTTCGTCCTTGTTCATCTCTAATTAAGCCATGAATTAAGACATTTTTAAATGGTGCTTCTTTGGTGAATTCTAAACTTTGGAAAATCATTCGAGATACCCAAAAGAAAATGATATCATAGCCTGTTACAAGTGTTGAGGTAGGGAAGTAGCGTTTAAAATCATCGTTTTCTTCATTAGGCCAACCCATGGTTGAAAATGGCCAGAGAGCCGAACTAAACCAAGTATCAAGAACATCCTCATCTTGAACCCAACCTTCTTCTTTTGGTGCTTCTTCACCAACGTAAATCTCTCCAGCTTCATTATACCAAGCAGGAATTTGATGCCCCCACCAGAGTTGGCGTGAAATAACCCAGTCATGAACATTTTCCATCCATTGTAGGAAGGTATCATTAAATCTTGGTGGGTAAAAAGTGACTTGATTATCAGTAGACTGATTTTGAATGGCTTGTTTGGCTAGTTCATCCATCTTGACAAACCACTGAGTGGATAGACGTGGCTCAACCATGACGCCTGTTCTTTCAGAGTGCCCAACACTATGAACACGTTGTTCAACAGCAACTAGATTGCCTAATGCTTTTAATTTTTCGACAACTGCTTTTCTTGCCTCAAAACGATCCATACCAACAAATTCACCAGCTAGTTCATTCATTGTCCCATCATCATTCATCACATTGACTTGAGGAAGATTGTGACGTTGACCAACCAGAAAGTCATTCGGGTCATGTGCTGGTGTAATCTTAACAACACCTGTTCCAAATTCAGGATCAGCATGTTCATCAGCAACAATCGGAATTTTCTTATTAACTATCGGTAAAATAACATGTTTACCGATTAATTCCTTGTAGCGTTCATCAAAAGGATTAACAGCAACCGCCACATCACCAAACATGGTTTCAGGACGAGTCGTTGCCACTTCAAGGGCACGAGAACCATCTTCAAGCATATAGTTCATGTGGTAAAAAGCACCTTCAACATCTTTGTGGATAACCTCAATGTCAGATAAAGCTGTACGCGCTTTAGGGTCCCAGTTGATGATAAATTCACCACGATAAATCCATCCTTTTTGATAAAGGGTGACAAATACTTTTCTAACTGCTTCTGAAAGTCCATCATCTAAAGTGAAACGCTCTCTAGAATAATCTAAGGATAGACCTAGTTTACCCCATTGTTCTTTAATCGTTGTGGCATATTCATCTTTCCACTCCCAGACCTTATCCAAGAATTTTTCACGCCCTAAATCATAACGTGAGATACCATCTTCTGCAAGACGTGCCTCTACTTTAGCTTGCGTAGCAATCCCAGCATGGTCCATTCCTGGTAACCATAGGGCATCATAGCCTTGCATACGTTTTTGACGGATAATAATATCTTGTAAAGTCGTATCCCAAGCATGGCCTAAATGCAGTTTACCAGTAACATTTGGCGGTGGAATAACAATAGAATAGGGTTTACTTTCTTTCTTTCCAGAAGGCTTAAACACAGACTCTTCTAACCATTTCTGATAACGTCCAGCTTCAACATCGTTTGGTTGATATTTCGATGATAATTCTTTCACTCTCAACTCTCCTTTATTTTTTTAGAATTTAAGGTTTATTTAAGCTAGGATGATTATACTATAGTCATCCTAAAACTTTTCTTTTTCATAAATCTCCCTGAAACAACACATGACTCATGTGTTGTTTCTTTTTGTTTAGAAAAATAAATAAAAAGTCCCTATCTTAACGATAGGGACGAATAGTTATCCGCGGTACCACCCATATTCGGGCATGGCCCGCTACTTTTAGTTATTTCATTCATCACTCAGCAACTAGCTCTGGTTTTTCTGTGCGGGGTTCTCAGCAAGACCGCTCTCTGTAACAGATGATAGCAAAGCACCTCTGATGTCCTTATTCTAACAAACAGGAAAGAAAATAGCAAGTCCTTTATCTGTTTTAATAATGCCTTTTAGAAGAAGAATGGTCTGGTAAATCATGAAAATCTTTTCTTTGATGATAATTGGCAAATTTACCTTGTAAAAATCGATAAGCATCTAAGCGACTCTCATAACGGATAATAGCTTCTTTAGCTTTGTCATCACCGTAAGTATCATAAACATTTTCACTTTCAGTTTTTGCCATATCATTAACCATAACTTGAGTATTTAACCATTCTTCAAATGCTTTTAAGAATTCTTGTTCGTATGTCATCACTTTTTGCCTCACTCATTTTTATTTCTTTCATTATATCAAAAATAATCATCAAAATAACACTTCATCTCATAAATGAAAAACAGCCAGAACTTCTGACTGTTTTCTTTCTGCCACCACCGAGAATCGAACTCGGAACGGAGCATTACCATTGCTCTATTATACCATTTAACTATAGCGGCTACCTCAATATAATACTATATTATCTCACTAAAAGCAAGCCCATAAAAGATTATTTATTCTTATTTTACAACACAAAAAAAAGAAGATGATAAGTCACCTTCTTTTTATTATTGCTATTATTCAACACGTGATTTAGCTAAGGTTTCTTTGACATTTTCTGTTCCATCAACAACTGCATCTTTAGCTTTATTAGCTGTATCAGATGCTAATTCACCAGTTGATTGTGCTACGTTAGAAAGACGATCTTGAAGAGAAACTTTATTCTTTTCAAATTCTTCTTTTGTTTGAATATCAACAACATTGATATTAACTTCAACAACTTCAAGGTGAGTCATTTTTTCAACGTTCTTAGAAATAACTGCTTTCATTTCATCAGCAATTTTAGGAATATCTTTATCATATTCTACAACAATGTTCAAATCTACCGCTACTTGCTTTTTACCAACTTCAACATTTACACCATCTGTGATTGACTCAGAGTTAACTAATTTTTCTTTTAGATTTGAAAAGAATCCACCATCTACTGATAGTAAACCAGCAACTGTTTTAAGGGCATGACCAATAATTTTTTTGATGACTTGATCTTCATAAGATACTTCACCTTTTAATACTGGTGCTACTGTTTGTTTAGTTTTATTTGTTTCGTTTGCCATATATTATCTTCTCACTTTTCTTTTTTATAGTTTTGTTAATTAGTTTTATTATAAAACACGTGGTTCAGCAGATTCAGTTGCCTTTTCTAAACTACCACTAACTCCTGATTTTATTTTATCAAATTGTTCTGAAGTTACTTCACCTGTAGCACTTGCTACACCAGAAACACGGTCTTGTAAACTAACGGAATCAGCTTCATGCTGTTCTTTAGTCTTAATATCAACAACTTTAACATTGACTTCAACAACATCCAAATCAGTCATTTCTTTAATTTCTTTTTCGATAATTGATTTAATATTTCGATAAACTGTTGGCACATGTTTTTGGTATTCAACAATAATGTTCAAATCTACCGCTACTTGTTTAGTACCAACCTCAACATGAACACCATCTGTTACTGATCCGGTATTAACTAATTTATCCTTGAGATTTGAAAAGAACCCACCATCTACTGCTAAAAGACCATCAATAGAAGCTATTGCAATACCAATAATCTTCTCGATAACTTTCTCTTCAAATGTCAATGTTCCTCTAACATCACTAGCTTTTTCAGGGGTTTCAGAAAGAGCTGTTGTTTTTACTTCATTCGCCATCTTTTTCTCCTTTTAACGATTTTTGTTAATAAACTTGTCTAAAATACCTGTTGTTTTTAGATAAAAACCTACAAAAACTCCTACACCAATACAAATCAATAACAGTAAAGTTTTAAAAAAACCAACTGATATAATAAAAATTGCTATAAGAAGACCAATAATGCCTCCTAAAATTGGATATTTATATTTTTCAAAAAGTTCCATTTTCTCTCCTAATTTCTACTAAATAACACGCGGTGCAACAGGTTCTTTTTTAGGTGGTCTAATCTTTTTAACAGATATTTCAAACTTAACAGATTGATTTAAACCAAAAAATTCTTTTAAACCTTTTTCAATATCAGCCTTAATTTGACTCACCTCTGGAATCACATTAACTCTTGATTCAAGAGTTCCTGAAACAACCACCTTAAATTTACGTTTATATAATTTAACAGAAACATTAGGAGTTTCCATTATTTCTTTATTGTTAATCAAGGAACGAACAAAACCTTCGATAGCAGATTTGTTTAGTAACAATGTTCCTTGTTTTTCTTTTAAATCTATCTCAGTTTTAGTCCTTGGATAAAAGAGTACCACTAAAATTACTATAATGACGGCAAAAAACAGTACCAATGACATCCAAAATAAGTATTGAGATAGAAAATCACCATTAAACATAGTCAGATAAGAAGGAAGTTCTATCTTATATTGTAGCCAACTCATGTAATCAGGTAAAATAACACGATGAGCATTTATGTTAATAACTGCTCCAAGGAAAATTAAAACTAATATTCCTATCAAAAAACTAATAATTTTAGTTAATTTAGACATTCGTTTCAAATTTCCTCCTATTTTGATTTTAGTTTAGAAATCACTAATACTAAAATAACTGCTCCGACGATAGATGGAATAATTGCCATACCTGCTAGCGTTGGTCCCCAACTACCTAATAATAATTGACCAATAAATGAGCCCACGAGTCCCGCAACAACATTTGCTACTAAACCCATTGAATCACCTTTTTTAGTAATTGCTCCTGCAATAGCTCCAATAATACCACCTACGATTAGTGACCAAATAAGACCCATAATATTTCTCCTTTTGATATAAATAATTTCTAAATTATATAAATTTATATAATTTAGATTAACTAGTTAAATACCATACATTAAGTTTAGTATTTTTTTAAATAATAGTCAATTAATACGCTTATAAAATGAGTTTGTTTTCAGTTTTCATTTTCTTACTTTGTCTATATTGATACAAATAGTTAATATTATTGATTTTTCTAAGACTAAAAAATAATATATTGTCATCAGAGTGTAACGATATAATCCAATTATATATTTACTTTTTCTCATTCTCATAAGAGTATTTAAATAGAACCATATTGAGTAATCATCTCTTTTATTGTAAAATATAAGTAATATATACACAAAAAAGGAGATAACATGAACGTCAAAAAATCATTATCGAAAGCGATGATTTTATCACTAACTTCAGGGGCTATTTTAGTGGCTCAAGATTGTTTAATCCCTCTAAATAACCCCTTTGTCATTACTGCTTTTGCAGATAGCCCAGTAGATAATCAACAAATCAATACGGATGCTTTAGAATTTATTAAAGCATATGCTGAGCCATCAGCATATACACGTTGGGATGAAACTCTTCCAGGGTTAACCATGACAAAAGCACAGGAAGAAGAACTAAATGATTTTGTCAGAAATGAAATTATTAAAAATCCTAATGATAGCGATATTAATAAAGCCGAGCAAATTTTTAATTGGATTACCAGTAATGTCAAATACGCTACTGGCAATCAAAACCCAAGAGCTAATCCTTATGAGGTTATGAAAGAAAAAATTGCCGTCTGTGGTGGTTACTCTAATCTTTATAAAGCCATGTTAAATGCTGCTGGCATCCCTTCTGTTGTTGTCTATGGAACTATTCCATCAGGAAGTACCGTTAATAATTTACTGCTAGACCCAGCTCATCAATGGAACGCTATGTATATTGATGGTGAATGGTATTATTCTGATAGCACTTGGGGAAATGGTTATTTTAAAAAATCAACGGCTGATTTCTCAAAAGATCATAAAACGACTAACATTCATAGAGTCACATATAAAGACAATCAATTAACACTTGGCTTTGAAAATAGCGGTTTGTCTGTTGTCAATATTAGTGGTAATAATGAAGAAATAACAATTCCAGATACTTCCTCTAATTCTCCTATTATTGCTTTATCAGCTCAATTATCAGCCAATAATAAATCGCTTAAAAAAATTATTCTTGGGAAAAATATTAAACACTTTGAATCTGCTGCTCTTGATTTTGAAAACCTAGATTCAATTGAAGTGTCACCAGAAAACCGTTGGTATAGTGCTAGAGAGGGTGTTCTTTTTTCAAAAGATTTATCAACAATTGTTTATTATCCTAAAAATAAAAAGGAAACCACTTTTACTATTCCAAAAGAAACAAGAAGCTATGATGAAAAACAAACCTTCCAAAATCCTCATCTCACTAGCTTCATCGTTGAAGAAGGAAATCCTAATTTTTCAGCTTATCAAGGGGTATTACTTAATAAAGATCAAACAAAATTACTGACCGTTGCTGAAGGAGCAACTGAAGCAACTATTCCAGGTTCCGTTTTACTAGATAACATTGCACTATCTTTCAAACCAAATCTAAAAACAGTTACTTTAGAAGAAGGTATCACTACTATTCCTGATTATGTGTTTAATGGTTCTGAGCATTTAACAACTGTTAATATCCCCGATTCAGTCACTACTATTAATGGCAATGCCTTTTTTGGCATACCAACTAATCAACTAACACTTGTTGGTAGTGAGCAATCAACAGCAAAAGAATTTGCACAACAACATAAGATTGCCTTTCGTTCTAACCAAGCAAACGACCAAGTGGATGAAGATGAGGATATCAAAAGAAAGGTTCAAAAACTAATTGACGATGTTGGTCATGTCAGAGAAATTGATTACACTCCTGAAAGCTTTGCACCGTTCCAAAATAAAATTTCTGAATTAGGTTCTTTACTAGCTAGAGATTCTTTTACTATGAGCGAATTGAACAGTTTAATTGAAAGTATTTACCAGGCTTATGGTAATCTAATACCAAAAGAGAGCATTGATAAACAGCTATTAAATGAATTCTTAGCAGCTAAAGAAGCTTATGATACTATTAAAAATAGCATTGATCCAAATGTTCCACTTTCTCGACAAACCTTAGACAGACTAAATGAAGCAATCATTACCTATAATAACGCTCTTGAAGCTGCTAAAAAGGCTATTCAAGATGTTGCTATTTTGGAACAATTAAATGCTTATAGTACTATTGAAGAACGACATTTTGAATGGAATGTGCCAAAATCAGCACCTAAATCTGAGGATGCACCAGAATTCAGTGGTAAATTAGAAGAAAAAGTCCCTGAAAATGCGCCAACAGTTAAAGATGTACCGGAATTCAATGGCAAGCTTGAAAACAAAACACCTGACAATGCACCTAGTGTTGAACTCCCTCTAGCTGAATCAAGTATCCCTCAAAATGCACCTACCGTTGAAGACAAACCTAGCATCGAATGGGATATTCCTCAAAATGCACCTAGTGTTGAACAACCAATTGCTGAGTCAAGTGTCCCTAAAAATGCGCCAACAGTCGAAAATTTACCTGAATTTAGTGGTCTACTAGAGGAGAAAGTTGCCGAAGTAGCGCCAACAGCTGAAGATTTGCCAGAATTTAATGGTCCTTTAGTTGAAAAAGTTCCTGAAGTGGCACCAACAGCTGAAGATAAACCTAGCATCATTTGGGAAATTCCAAATAGCGCTCCGACAGCTGAGGATAAACCTGAATTTAAAGGAACACTAGATGACAATAATGCTACAGATAAAAAAGAAACTTTAGAAAATAAACTTTCTAAACAAGAACAAGCTAAAGAAGTCCTTCCTAAAACTGGAGATTCAAATAGTTCACCTCTTTTAGCAATCTTAGCATTTATAAGTAGTATCACATTAGCACTCTTTAATCGTAAAAAACAGCATCATTAATCTGTTTCTAAAAACCCCTATGTCATGAAAGACACAGGGGTTTCTTGTTTTATTATAAGGTATTAATAATACCTTTTTTAATTTTATTATAGAAAAATAGTGAGATAAACATGGAGACAACCTCAGCAACAAAAAAGGCCCACCATACATTATTAACATTTCCCGTCAAAGACAGTAACCAAGCCGTTGGGCTTAAGATAACTAATTGACGATATAAAGATGTCATTAAAGAGTAAATGCTTTTTGAAAAAGCTGCAAAGACTCCACTAATGGTTATCCCTACGGCAGCCATTGGAAATGATAAAGCAATAATCCGTAAGGCTGCAATACCAATTGTTTCCATTTTTGGTGTTGCGTTAAACAGGGATAGTAGTTCTTTTGGAAATAGCTCTAAAATGATTAAACCAATCACCATAATAGTAATTGCTAAAAGCATGGCAAATTTAATGGCTTGATTTATTCTATCTTTTTGACGTGCCCCATAATTATAAGCTAAAACTGGCACTAAACCACCATTTAAACCGAAAATAGGCATAAAGAAGAAACTTTGCAGTTTAAAGTAAACACCAAAAACAGCTACTGCTGTGGTTGAAAAGCCAAGTAATATCTGATTCATGATAAGTAGCATCAAAGAACCAATTGAAACCATCAAGGTTGAAGGGATACTAACAGAATATATTTTAACTATAGTAGATTTAATTGGATGTAAAATACCTTTTAATGATAATTGGATGTCCTTATTAAATTTAATATTAAGATACAGAGCTAGCATAGATGCCATTGCTTGTGCCATAATTGTTGCAATTGCCGCACCAGTAACACCCATAGCAGGAAAGCCAAAGTAACCAAAAATGAGGATTGGGTCTAAAATAATATTTAGCACAGCTCCAAATATTTGAGAATACATACTAAGGACAGATCTGCCAGTCGATTGTAACAAGCGTTCAAACGTGATTTGAGCAAAAGCACAAAAACTGAAGACACAAATAATAGTTAAGTAAGATTGACCATATTCAGCAATAACCTCATTTGATGTTTGAAGCATCATCAAAGGTCTGACAGCAAAAAGACCAATTGCCAAGAAAATTAACGAATGACAGGCATTTAAAAAAATTCCTGTATTGGCAGCATCGCTAGCACCGACGGAGTCCTTTTCACCTAATTTTTTAGACAAGAGGGCATTTATCCCGACACCTGTTCCAGCTGCAACAGCAATTCTGAAATTTTGTACTGGAAAGGCAAGAGAAATGGCTGTTAATGCATTTTCATTAATTTGCGCAACAAACATGCTATCAATAATATTATAAAGCGCTTGGACCAACATTGAAAACATAATAGGTAATGAAATATTAAAGATTAATTTTTTGATGGACATCGTGCCCATTTTATTTGTTTCTGATGTTTTAGTAATATGAAACACCTACCATTCTTATCATGATCGTTTTATCTTATTATGGATAGAAATAACATGAAAATATCTCTTCTATCTCAAAAAAGACACTAGATAAATATATCATATTTCATTTAAAAAATCATTGATTTGAACTGATAGCCATCATTAGTACATTTAATAAGTTAAATTTGTTCTCTTATTATCTATTCCTTCAAAACCATCATAAAAAAGCTTAAGTTTACCTTAAGCTTTTTTACTTAGTCTCTGGCACTCAGATAAATAGAAATTATTCTTCTTTTTTTCTGCCGTAGCCGAACATACCAATAGCTGAAATAAATCCAACTACTCCTAATGCTTCATAATTAAAGGTATCTCCCGTTCTTGGTAACTCTTTTTGATTAGTTGCTGAAGCATTCTGACTAATTATTGAAGATGAAGCAGATGACTCTGTTGTTTCAGAAATATTTGACTGATTACCCTTTTCTGATTTATAAACAATACCATAGACACTAAAGTGTTTTGCAACAAATATAACTGCATTATGAGTAATGTTATTTAAATCTTTAAAAGTAGTCATTGTAAAATCAAGTGACTGTTCATTAGCTGAATTTGGAAGATAAATAACACGTTCTACTTCTTTACCATCATCCATTGGAAGGATAACTAAAACATTTTTAAGTGGTTGAAGTGGATTGCCATTTTTATCTAATAATTCAATATCAAACAAATCATAATCAGTTGCTTTTAGATTTCCAGCACCGTTACTGTCTTTATGTCCAACTTTTATACCTTTTATTGCTGAACGTTCACCTTTTTCTAGAATAACACGTACACCTGTTTTAGAATCAATTAGTTCAATGCTTCTATCTAGAATATCTTCACCTGGTTGGTCTGGACTTGGAGTATCTTCTCCTGGTTGGTCTGGACTTGGGGTATCGTCGCCTGGTTGTTCTGGAGTTGGGGTCTCATCTCCTGGTTGATCTGGACTTGGAGTATCCTCACCCGGTTGATCTGGACTTGGAGTATCTTCTCCTGGTTGATCTGGACTTGGAGTATCACCACCTGGTTGATCTGGACCTGGTGTGTCCTCACCTGGTTGGTCTGGACTTGGGGTCTCACCACCCGGTTGATCCGGACTTGGAGTTTCCTCGCCTGGTTGATCTGGACTTGGAGTGTCCTCACCCGGTTGATCTGGACTTGGAGTATCTTCTCCTGGTTGATCTGGACTTGGAGTATCACCACCTGGTTGATCTGGATTTGGAGTATCACCACCTGGTTGATCTGGATTTGGAGTATCACCACCTGGTTGATCTGGATTTGGAGTATCACCACCTGGTTGATCTGGATTTGGAGTATCACCACCTGGTTGATCTGGATTTGGTATTTCTTCCTTACCATCTAAGGCAATGGCTGCACGTTCAAGAACTGCTTTTATAACATCCAATTGCGATTGGCTAATTTTCTCTTCTTTCAATAAGGCTGTAGCTGCTTCATAGGCTTGGTCGTAATTGTCTTTCTTCTCTTGACTAGCCTTTTGATAACGGACATCTTTAACTAGTTCTGCTTGCTTAGCGACTTCCTCTTGTAATGGTAACTTGTCTAAAAGAACTAGATTGTTAATCGCTTCGCTTAGTGGTGCCACATAAGCATCTACTGTTTCTTGTTGAGTAACATCAAGTTTGTAATTGATTTCTTTCACTAAGGCTTCAAGAACAGTCACACCATCGTAAGAATAGTCATTGAGATTTTCTGGGATTTTTTTCAATTCTGCTAAAACATTAGAATAATCTGCCGAGAAGTAAGTTGGGTTTTTCGCCACAAATTTATCCATTAATCTAAAGACATTTTGGCTCTTATATTGTGCTCTAGGATTATCTGCCCAAACAGCTACCATACTGCCTATGATTGGAATATCGTATCCTTGTGATTTTGGAACAGCAGTAATATCACTCTTATCCATACCATCTAGTCCTTGGTCAAGGTTATACCAACCAGAACCTTGATAGTCACGGCCTAGAACATAGTACCATGCATCATTGGTGTTTAAAATAGGATGACCTTTTTCAGATAAGAAGTGAGCTGAGGCAACATCATAACCTCCCCAACCACCGGTCCACATAGAGACAATGATATTCTTGTCAAACTCGCCAGATGTAGTATCTTCATTGTAGTAAACACCATCATTAAAGGCCATTGGTTTAAGATTGTTATCTGTCACAATTTTCGCCAAATCGTTGGCATAAGCTACAAACTTGCTGTATTTGCCGGTTCTTTGTAACACTGTCCATCCCTTAGCGTCTGTGGCATCATTGGCATATTCATCAAGACCGATATTGAAGATTTCAACTTTACCATTGAAATAGCTAGCGTATTTACTAATCAAAGCTTTGGTGAAGTCAACAGCTACAGTATTATCTAAATCAACTGTTCTGTCAGATGTTCTGCCACCATATCTAAATTTAGGATTTTGAATGCCAAGTGTTTCCATTCCGGTCAAGATGGCATCCATGTGGCCTGGGCTATTAATCGTAGGAATTAAAGCGATACCTTTATCCTTGGCGTAAGCAATCAACTCATCCATTTCTGTTTGTGTTAAATGATTACCATTTGGATCATTGTAATAAGCATTGGTACCACTAATCATTGCTTCTTTAACGTCTTGACTAGTATAAGTGGTATCCCCAACTTGAATTGTCATATCATCCAACAAGAAGCGAAGACCATCGTTTCCTAACAAGAGGTGTAGGTCTGTGAAGCCTTTCTTGCTGGCATGATCAACAATTTCTTTGATTTGAGCTGGGCTGAAGTATTTACGACCAGCATCAATAGAGATGATTTTCTTAAGCGCTAATTTATCAATTTGATTTGGTGTGTCTTGGTTTTGATCACCCTCTCCTGGAGGTGTCACATTTGGTTGAGTCGTATCGCCTTCACGATATTCAATAAGACGTACTTCAGCCGCTGACATGAATTTATTGTTTCCAGTGTCGTCAAGTGTGCTAAGCGCTACAAGTTTAAAGTATTGTGCCTCTACAGGGTTTTCAAAGCGTGCTTCTTGCCAACCTTGTTTGTAAACAAATGAACCAGTACCTATTTCTTGCCAATCAGTATTATTATTGGATGATAAAATTTTATAATTTTTAACAGTTCCATTGAGCACATCACGTCTAGCCATATAAGCTAAGCCACTGATTTTCTTAGGAGCTCCTGCATCTAAAGTCAACCATAGTTGATCTTTAGACGCTAGTGGTCTCCATGAACTGTGCCAAATGGTGTTAGGATCTCCATCAAGGGCATATTTTGCTTCATTTCTAAAGCCAATTTGCTCAGATCCCACTTCAATTTGGGTATCTTCTTTTGGAAGATATGCATTACCTGTAATCGTATAAACTTTAGTTTGCGTTTTATCTTCAGATTCTGTAAATATTTTAATCACATTATTATTTTCTGGCAAAATAGTGACAGCGACATTTTTTTCTTTATTTGAGGCAACAAGATTTTTAAGACCACCCTCAATAGTCATTTTTTCTGAAATTTGACGGCCACTAAAGATTTTATTACCAACACGTAGTTCTGATAATGAAGCGTCTGAATATTTTTCAAATTCCTCAGTTGCTTTTTTTAGTTCCACTTCAACGATACCAGTTGTTGGTTTACCAGATCCAGGACTCTCATCTCCATTGACAACTGTTATAGAGAACACTACAGCTGGTACTGGTTTTTCAAGCCTATAAGTTACTTTATGAACACTTCCATTTACAACTGGTTCTGATGCAACGGCATTGACAGTTATTGATTCAGAACCTTTACCTAAGGCATAACTAAATGTTGTTGATTTAGGAAGGGTCATCGCATGCTTATCTGTTGCAAAATGGATGACAACTTCAGAAATATTATTTGCAGTATCGTAAACGAAACTTAGAGTTGAATCTTTATCTCCTGTTTTAGCAGACTCATAATTTGACCACAGTGTTTCGTTTGGTCCTCCGTCATTATTAGGGGATTGGATAATCTGTCCGTCATTAATAGCACTAAGAGTATCTGATTTTGCTCCTGTAGTATCTTCTATAACTTCCACTGCTGACGGTGCAACATTTTCACCAATTTTGACATTCTTATTTGCGACACGAATGGAAGCCACTACACTATGTTTTTCGCCTAGAACATCTGCTTCTCCTGTCAATTCAAATAAACCTTCCGTATTCAATTGTTGGTCATCTTCGTTTTGCCATACAACAGGGAATTGCGCAGAAACTAGTGTACCATCAGCTAGATAAGCTTGTACAGTACTTGGAAGATTTAAAGGACCACCAACTTCAATAGCCTGACTAATATTTTTGATGCTAGCAATCTTATCGATAACTGAGACATTGACTTCAACTTTTAAGTCAGTTCCTGAAATTGTTCCGACTGCTGTAAATGCTTCTCCTTTTGCTAAGTGACTATTAATAGTGTTTTCATCAAAGCTTAAAGTTCTTTCCTCAACACGTCCATCTTCAAACTTAATTTGAGTGGTTTTAGGAAGATTTAATGTTGTGTTCTTTCTAATATAAATGGTTTTAGGAATAAGATAACTGTCAATCTTATCAGCATCAATCGTTTTAATACCTTGAACAGCGAAAGTAGAAGTTGCTGGTGTCAAACCATCTGCTGTTGATGTGATGGTAACATTTCCTGAATGACCCTTCATGCGAAGAATAGCAACGACTTTTCCTCCAAATGCTTTACGATTTGAATCGTTGTATTTTTGTAAATCAGTAGCATCACCATTATCAAGAGCAATTAGTTCTGCTTCCCCTGAAACAGCTATTTGAATTGGTTTTTTATGGTTAACAACTAAATTACCATTGGTATCTAATACACTAACTTCTACATAAGCAATGGAATGATCTGTCACCTCAGTATCAGTTGTGATTAATGAATGCTTCAATTGTGTTGCTTTACCAAATGTACTTAAGCTATTGGTACCAAAAGTGTCATTAATTTCTTGACCTGAAGCATCGTAAGCTTTCAACTTAATGGTTCCTTTGGCATAAGGAACTTTCCAAGTCAAGTAAAGGTTTTGATGTCTATCTTCAGGTTCTCCAGAAACATTAGCATCTTTATAAAGTTTATATTTGTGGCCAGCTTCAGTTGTTTTTTCAACCGCTACTTTTTCTCCAATGAGTCTTTCTTGTCCAGTTTCATCAACGAAAAATAGCTTGACACGATCAGCATTAGAGTAGGCAACTACTTCAACGTTATTGTTAGAATCTTTTTCGACAACACTTTCTTCCCATGCAGGTAACAAGTGAAGTGTTGTTTTATCTTTTGCCCATTGACTAGCATAGAAGTAATAGCTATCTTTTGGAATACCTGCCGTGTCGACAATACCAAAGTAAGAACTCTTTGGAGCAGGTAGCGATGTTCCAGATGTCGTAGGATTCCACGGGGTAGGTTCTCCTAGATAGTCAAATCCGGTCCATACAAATTCACCAGCGACAAAATCACGTTTTATAGTGTCAAACCAAGCTTCACTAGCGACATGACCCCAGTGAACAGCACTTTTATCATAAGATGTTCTTTGCTTGTCTTCTATACTATTTTGGAGACCTTCTCTAGCTCCTCGATAACCTAATATCTTATAAAAAGCTCTGCTATTTACCGCTGAGGCCGTTTCTGATCCATAAATAATCCAGTCGGGATGGCTGTTATGACCGTCATCATATTGTTGACCATTAGCATAGTTATAACCAACAATACCTTTGACTTTACCATTAGTAAGGGCATTTGCCATTCCAATCGCTTCGGCCCATTTTGCTTTTAATTTATTGTCACCAAGTGTTGGAGGACGTGTTGGATCTTCTTCATAAATCCAGTCCATTAATTGCGCTATAATTTGAGGGTAAGTTGAATTATTACCACCATGTCCTTCCATGACTTCATTACCGGTTGACCACATAATGACGGATGGATCATTTTTAGCTGCTCGAACCATTTGTTTGATGTGATATTCTGACCATTTTTGGTTAGGTGAAGCATTCAATAATCCTGTGACAGAGTCACCAATTTGTTTGTCAAAGAAACGAGAGTAATCATTGTAATTACTATTTTTTGCGTATAACCACGTATCAAAAGCCTCATCTATAATAAGCATCCCTTTACGGTTAGCAACATCTCTTAAAGCTTTAGCAGATGGATTATGAGTAACACGAATAGCATTGACACCCATTCCTTTTAAAATATCCACTTGACGTTCTATAGAGTCATAGTATGCTGCAGACCCTAAAGCACCTTGGTCATGATGCATAGAAACGCCTTGAAGTTTCACGTTTTTACCATTGAGGTAAAACCCTTTATCTTTATCGAACTTAATAAATCTAAAGCCAATTTCTTGTTCATTGGTTTGGATTTTTTTACCATCTTTGAAAATTTCTGTTCTCACAATATAAAGATTTGGATTTTCAACCGACCAGAGTTTTGGAGAGGTCACTGTTAATTGACTAGCAACTTTAGTTTGACTGCCTTTTCCAATATTATGTTCTTCAGTCATCATCGATTCTGCTACTTTTTGACCAAGACTACCGTCTTTTTCGCGTTCAAAAATACTTGTTTTGACTGTGACTTTAGCATCTATTTCATCACTATTAATGATTTCAGCTACAACATCAACTCTGCTACCAGTTGTTTGATTATGTGTTGTCTCAATGTCAGGGGTTTGAATAGTAACCCCAAATTCTGCTAGATGAACGCTTGGAGCAAGATTTAATTTTACTGAACGGTAAATCCCACTACCAGAATACCAGCGTGAACTTGGGGTATTATTGACCACTTTAACTGCCAAGAGATTTTCTTCATTAGGCTTAATGTATTTGGTCAAATCAAAACTAAAAGCATTGTAACCGTAAGGATGAACCCCTAGTGATGTCCCATTGATAAAGACTTCTGTCTCCATATATGAACCATCAAATTGAATGCTTACAGAACCTTTTGCGACTTCTTCAGAGACAGTAAAGTTTTTTCTATACCAGCCTGTACCACCTAGTTTAAAACCACTTTCACCTTCTCCAGATGACGTATAATCTTGATTAATACTAAAATCATGAGGTAAGTTTAATGTTTTCCAACTAGAGTCATCAAAGTTCTTCTCAGCTGCTCCAGTATTATCCCCCATGCTAAATTTCCAGTCATTATCAAAATTAATTGACTGATCTGTTTTTTCGTAATAATTAAGCTTTTGCCAGTCGGCAGGAGTGCCTGTTGATGACTGATTATCATCGTTAGATACCTCATCGTTAACTATTGAATCATCTGCTTGTTTTTCTTCTCCTACACTCAATTCATTTGATTGATCATCAGAAGTTGTTGTTTTTTCTTCTTTTGAATCAGTTATTGGTTGATCAGTTGTTTCAGCAGCATCAACTGCATCGTCCGTTTGATTATCACTAATCAACTCTACATCTTGTGGTTCAGATTCTGTAATGACATTCTCTTTGAGTTCTGTATGTATTTGGCTGTCATCTGCCACATCAGCAGAGGCTATTATAGGATTTGTTCCAAATAAAAAAACTCCTACTACTACAGAGCCTACTCCTAAAGTTGTCTTGCGAATAGAATGTCGAAAAATCTTATTCCAATTCGATTTGCGATTATCTTTCATAAAACTCTCCTTTTTTTATTTCAAAATTTTTATTTTGAAAGCGCTTTATAAACATATTTTATCATTTTTAAAAATTAATTCAACAGATTAACGACAATTATTGAACATAATTACAACAATTCAAATTTTACTAGATGAACAATGATAATAATTTCTTATTAATAAAATATCTATATACTCTCATTTAATTGTTAATTAAGAAGAAATAAACTTCATTTATATATCCAAAATATATATTTCAAAAAAAATAGACAAAATACTTTACAAATGATGAAATTCTAGATATAATTATTTCATATTCTAAATAATTTTTAAGGAGAAATTTTATGTCTAAAAAAATTCTTTTCATCGTAGGATCATTACGTAAAGAATCATTTAACCACCAACTTGCTAAAGAGGCTGAAGCTCTACTTTCTGGGAAAGCTGAAGTGTCTTACCTAGACTTCTCTGAAGTACCTGTCTTTAACCAAGACCTTGAATCACCAGTACTTCCAGCAGTTGCAAAAGTACGTGAAGAAATCCAAGCTGCTGACGCTATCTGGATTTTCTCACCAATTTACAACTTTGCTGTTCCAGGCGCAGTTAAAAACCTTTTAGACTGGGTATCACGTGCGCTAGATCTTTCAGATCCAACTGGACCATCTGCAATCAACCAAAAAGTTGTGACTGTTTCTTCAGTTGGTAATGGGGGACATGAGCCATTGTTTGCTGAATACAGCAAAATGCTTTCATTCATCCGTACAACTGTTGTTGGTGACTTTACAGCATCTAAAGTTAATCCTGAAGCTTGGCAAACAGGTAAACTTGAAGTTGCTGAAGACGTAAAAGAAAATCTTAAAAAACAAGCTGACGTTCTTCTTGAAGCAATCAACTAGAACGAAAAAGAACACCGCTTCGGCGGTGTTTTTTTGTTGATTTTTTTAACAAAAAAACAGACCTACATTTGTAGGTCTGTTTGGATACTTAAAGACTTATTGATTATTCATCTTCGTCATCGTCATCACTAAATAGAACGTCATTAACATGTTGAATATTGGTTGTACCAAATTCTACAATATCAACATCTTGGTCAAGTAAAACACCATTCAAGAAACCGATAACCATTGGCATATTCATACCTACATAGAAATCAAATTTCTTACCTTCAAGCATCATTCTTGAAACGACGTTTGCTGGTGTTCCACCAAGGAGGTCTGCAAAAACAACAACATTTTCAAGACCTTCAACGACTGCTTCTAATTTTTGACGAAAATCATCTGGGCCTTCTTCTGGTAAAAGACTAACCGCATGAATGTTTTCTTGAGGGCCCATAATCATCTCTGTACTTTTTTTCAATTCTTCACAGAATAAACCGTGACTAACTAAAACTAAGTGTTTACTCATTCGATTTGCCTCCTAATTAGACTGTAAAGATGTCAAATCCTGCATATTTCGCAATTAATTTTGAACCGATAGCAATAGCGATAACAATAAAGATTGCTTTTGTTGAAGTCATACCTTTACGGCCAAGTAACCAATAGATAAATCCTGCAAACATTGCTGGTACAAGTCTTGGGAAGATTTTATCAACCGTAGCTTGTAAATCAAATGTAACACCACCAAAGTCTTGAGTGAATCCAAATCTGAAGTTAATCATTGTTGCGATAAGCGCACCAACCATGAATGTTCCTAAAACTGTAGCAGCATCAGTAAGTGCTGACAATCGATGTTGCATTGTTGTAACAAGGTTAACCCCTTCTTTATAGGCGAACTCTAATTGTTTCCAACGGAAAACGTTGATAGCCATAGCTACCGCAACCCATAGGAAGATCCCAACTGGATTACCATCAATAGCAAGACCAGCAGCCAAACCACCCATGATAGCTGGTACAGTCGCACCAAATAAGGCATCACCAATAGCTGCAAATGGTCCCATTAAACCAGTTTTAATACCTGTAACAGTATCTTTTGAAGCTGTTCCTTCATTTTCTTCCAAGGCAAGGTCAATACCAGTAACAATTGTATGGAAGAAGTTAGAAGTGTTGAAGAATTGCGTATGAGTACGCATCATTTCAAGCAATTCAGGAGAATTATCTCCGTACATTTTACGAAGTTGTGGCAAGATCATGTAAAGGTAACCTGATGCTTGCATACGCTCATAGTTCCATCCTAATTGGAAAGTAAATAAACTACGACGATTAATTTGATTAAAATCAGCTTTTGTTAATTTATAATTAGATTTCGTCATCTTCAATTTCCCCACTTTCTGATTGAGTAGAAGCTGCTGCTACTGGAGCGTTAACGGCATTTTTGTAGCTAATTCCTGCTAATGCAAATCCGATAACAGCAATACCGATCATTGGAAGACCGTTAAATTGTGCGCCACCTAATGCTTCAGCAATTTCTGATACGACACCGACACCACCTGCAAGTGTTCCGATGTATCCATAAAGAGTTGTAAGCATAGCAGTAATAGCAAATCCTAAACCAAGGTAAGTAAGGTTTTTCTTAACTGGAAGGTAACGAAGTAAGATAGCAAAACCGACACCAGGAAGCATTCTACCAGCAAGAATAAGACCATCAGCCATCCATTGAGCATTGTTTTGAATCCAATCGGCAGCAGATTGTACCGCATTTCCACCGAAAGAAAGGGCTAAGAAGACTGGAAGTGCACGTGATAGTGCCCAAGGAATTGCACCTAGTAAGTAGTTGATTTCGATTCCTTTATAATTAAAGTTTTCAACGTGTTTGTCAATACGGTGTGCGAAGTAAGTAGTTGAGAAACGACCTAAAACGTCTGTGTAAACCAGTAATGCTGCCACTGGTACCGCAATCGCTGAAATTGCAAGTTCTTGATCAATTCCTGTACCAACTGAGAATGCTGTTGCTAGAACCGCACCTGATGTTGCGTCGATACGAGAAGCACCACCAAAGGTACCTACACCAAGAACAACGAGTTGTAAGCTACCGCCGATGAAAAGACCTGTAGTTACATCCCCCATAACAAGACCTGTGATAAAACCTGCAAAAACAGGTGAACCAGCAGATGAAACAATTGTTAACTCATCACAGATTTGATATGCTGAGTAAAGAGTTAAAAGTAAAATTTGCCACCATTGAATCATGGTTGTTTCCTCCTTTTTTGGATAAAAAATTATAACTTATTAAGTAAAGGCATAAAGTCGTTAGCTGGGTCACTTGGAACCATTTGAGCAGTCAAGTGAACACCTTTAGCATCAAGTGCTTTGAATGCTTCAATATCGCTATCTACGACATTAATGCTACGTGTAACAGAACGTGTTTCTTCTGTTTGAGACATGTTTCCTACATTTAATTCAGTCAATGGTACTCCGTACTCAACTAAACGTAAGAAACGATCTGGTCTTCTAGCAACAATAAGTAGACGTTGTGCATCATACTTACCAGCCATAATATTGTTAGCTGCTTTTTCAACAGGTAAAATACTTAATTTTACTCCTGGTGGCACAGCTAATTTAAGACCAGCTTTTTCAATAGCATTTTCAGCAACTTCATCATCGATTACCATGATTCTGGTAATTCCTAGAGAAGTAGACCAAAGATTAGCTACTTGACCATGGATAAGACGGCCATCAATTCTTGAACCAATAATTGCCATGATTTTCCTCACTTTTCTTTTTTTTATAATATTACAGGTTGTTCTGAAAAAGTTATACTTTCCATGAATTGTCCCTCGGTTTCAAAGACGACAATCTCATTATCTCCCTGCTTTAAGTATCCATGTGGTAAATAAAGAGAAAGTATAGGTCCCTTATTCCAGAAACGACCGATATTAACATTGTTTACAAAGACAACACCTTTCCCAAATCCAGACATGTCAAGATAAGTATCTTTAACATCATCCAAGGTGATATGGTATTTATAGAAACTTGGAGTTCCTTCTTGCCACTCTTGATTAAAATCAACTTTAGAGAGATTATCAAGTGGTAATGGATAAATTTTCCAGTTACCAATGTAGTGCAAGTCAGCTATGACACCTCTACCCAGACCTTTTTTCTGTGTCGGTGCTGTTAATTTGTGTCCATAATTAACACGCCCCATATTTTCTACCAATATCTTAAGATGAGTTTCGTTACTTTCTGGAGTGAATAAAATATCCTCACCAATCTCTTCTTGATATTGTGTTGTCACTAACTTATCATCAGCATAAAGTTTTATTCTATCTCTAGCATCAATAACACGAAGTTTTTCTTCCTCTTCTTTATCCTTTTCAATAACAGTGTGATAAAGAGTATAACCGGTATTTTGACCAATTTCTTCCATATTTAATGGATAGAAAGAAGAGACGTAATCGCTTTCATTTTCGATTAATGAAAATAGACTTACTTTATCCTTCAACTCTGCTTTATCATAAGCTTTTGCCTCTTTAATGAGGGGTTCGCTATATGATAACTCTGGAAATCTTTTCTTCATGAGATTTTGAAGAGCGTAAAATTTCTTACTAGGATTTCCCGCTTCATCTAAAATAGCATCGTAATCATAAGATGTTACTTGTGGTAAGTCTTTTTGACCTCTTGCTGAACATCCGTTCATGAAGCCAAAGTTAGTTCCTCCGTGAAACATATATAGATTGACACTACCAATTTCTAGAGCATCCATGACAGATTGGGCTAATTCATTTGGGTCACGTCTAATGACGTCTTCACCCCAACGATTAAACCATCCATCCCAAAATTCCATACACATGAGTGGCCATTTTTTACCATACTCATCAAAGAAATCTTGCATCATTTTAAAGTTTTCTTGTGCTTTAGAACCGAAGTTACCTGTCGGCAGAATATCATCTTCTATCAGGCTTCCTGCTCTTAAAGTAGCTCGCCATGGACCATCTGATGTGAAAAATGGTGCATCAATACCTCTTTTTTCCATCATCTTTTTGATTGCTCTAAGATACTCTTTTTCTTCCCCATATGAGCCGTATTCATTTTCGATTTGGAACATCAGAATATTTCCACCTCGATTTAATTGACGCTTAGCTAATTTAGGGATGAGAAACTCATAGTAATCATCAACATGTTGCAAGTAAGTAGGATCCGAAGTACGAACACGCATGTTTTCTTTAAGAAGCCATGCAGGTAGACCACCAAATTCCCACTCTGCACAAATAAATGGTGAAGGGCGAACAATAGCATAGAGACCAAGTTCTTGTGATAAGTCTAAGAATCTTTCAACATCAAGAATGCCCTCAGATGTAAACTGTCCTTTTTGAGGTTCATGCATATTCCAAGGAATATAAGTTTCAACAGTATTAAATCCTAAAGCTTTTAGATTATATAGAGATTGATACCAATCATCTGGGTGCACTCGGAAATAGTGAATACTTCCAGACATAATTTTAACGGGCTCATCATCTATATAAAATTGATCAGAAATCTTAAACTGAGGCAAACGCTTCACCTCCTATTTCTTTTTATTTTTTACATTATTATATTAACATATCTGAGTGGTTATATCAAGTTATTTTTAAAAAAAATATTTTTATCTTACTTTTTTTAAAAATATTTAGTATAATAAATATTGTAACAGATATTGTTAAAAAATTATCAAATTAATAAAGTTTATTTTTTTACGTTAGGAAGTGATGTTAAATGAAAATACCCAAATACCAAATGATTCAAGATGAACTTCGCCAACAGATTATCAATGGTAAATTTGAAAATGGCGATAGATTCTACACAGAATTAGAATTAAGAGAAATTTATAAGGTTAGTTCTATTACTGTCATAAGAGCAATGAATGAGTTAGTAAAAGATGGTTATCTTGTGCGCCAACAAGGAAAAGGGACTTTTGTCTCTCGTTCAAGAAAGGGAAAATTGGTTGGCTTTTCAGATATTGAACTGTTTCCATTAAAAAATGATTCTGTCACTGTTCTTTCTATTGAAAAGGGAAATGACCCTGATTATATTAAAAAATTAGAATTAGGTAAAAATGATTACTACTATAAGATTGTAAGGCTAAGAAAAGATGACAAACAGCCTTACATATACCAACAGTCTTATATTCCAGCACGCTATATTTTAAACCCTAATAAACCCCTATCCCATTATAATTCTATTTATAAACGCTTCAGAGAAGATTTCAATATCCATATGTCTGAGGAACCTTTTGTTGAAACTAACGAGGTAAGTTTACCTACACCTAAACATATTGCTAGTGCTTTAAAACTAAAACCTAGTGAGCCAAGTATTAAACAAATCAAGTTAACTAATCGTAGTAACAGTGCAGAAATTTTAGAGTATATTGAAAGCTATAAACATTGGAAATACTTTAAATTTGAAATTACTGCTAACGAGCAATAAAAAAACTGGTTTAACCAGTTTTTTTATTTTTTATTTGTATTCGTGAATGATAACACCTTTAACGACACGGTTCACGGTTCCTGTTTTAGAAGGTGTATCAGGTGTGTTTTTCACTTTTACCGCAGTCATAAGTGAAATCATTTGAGCAACAAATACGTCTGCTAAACTAAGGTAAGCATCTGGAAGAATCACATCAGATTTTAACTCGAACGTATCACCTGAGAAAGTTAAATCTCCTTTTTGTCCTACAGCAAGTGTTTTAAGAGCAATTTGATCGTCATAAACTTCCTCAATTAAATCAATATCATATTGTCTTGTGTAAGGATTGTTGTGGATAAAGTCAATAAGAAGCGTTTTCTCATTAACAAATGATTTTGGACCATGTCTAAAGCCCATTGAAGAATCAAACATAGTAGCAATTTTACCAGCTGTTAATTCAAGAATTTTGAGTTGTGCTTCTCTTGTTAAACCAGATAAAGAACCAGACCCTAGATAAACGATACGGTCAAAGTCTAAATCAACAATAGCTTTGATGATATCTTCTCTATCAAGAACATCGTGAGTAATCTCTGCTAAATAATTAACAAAAGTTTCTTTTTCTGCTAGTGAATGTTTAGTGTCAAAGGTTAATAAAGTTGTTAATAACATAGATGAGAAACTACCAGTCATTGCAAAACCAGCATCATTAGATAATTCTGGCATCAATAATAGCAGATTTTTATCATCGCCTTCAGCATTTTTAGCTAATTGACCTTCTTTTGCACAAGTAATTGTTAAATGGAAAACAGATGGTACGAGTTGATTAGCTAATTGAACTGCTGCAACACTTTCTGGGCTATTACCACTACGTGCAAATGACACTAATAAAAGGGTTTCATCTTCAAATAAGTGCTCATAAGGAACAGATACCAAATCTGTTGTTCCGACACTTTCAAAAATAAAGCGACTACGATCACCGTGATGTTTTAAGAAAGGTAGAGCTGTATCACCAACATATTGAGAGGTTCCAGCACCTGTAAAGATTACCTTAACACGCTTATTTGGACTAGCTGCTTTCACCTTATCTAAGAAAGTAGTAATTTTTTCTTGACGTTCTTTAAATAAACCAAATGCCTCTTGCCAAAGTTCAGGTTGTTGCTTGATTTCCTTAGTTGTAATCTTAGCACCTATTTTTTCTAGTTGGTCTTCATCATATTGAAACATTATTTTCTCCTTTTTCTTTTTATTTCTGATAGTTATCAGTTAGGTTTATGATGTGTAATTTTGTACCTAAATTGATCAGCACGCGCAATACTAAACGTAAATTCAATGATATGATTCTTAGTATTATAAGTCTTACGAATAATGTGTAAAACAGGACTACCCGTTTTAATTTTTAAAAATTTAGACTCTCGATCAAGTGCAATACTTGCAAAGAATTCTTCTTCTGCCGTTCTAATGGTCTGACTATAATCATCAGAAAAAATCTCATAGAGAGGTTTTTCATAGAGACGTTCACACCGTAGACCTTTAAAAATATCTTTTGGGATATAAGAACGTTCAATCATCATCGGCACATCATCAGCAATCCGTAACCGCTCAATTTCATAGACCATATCATTTTGGGAGAGATTTAACTGGTTAGCAACGTATTCTGAAGCCCTAATCTCACTAAAGGAAAGAATCTTTGTTTTTGGATTTTTTCCTAAATTTCTCATATGGTCGGTAAAACTATAAGTTGCTGATAAGTCAACCGTGCTATCACTAGTTTCAGCGACAAAGGTTCCTTTACCATGCTTTTTATAGATTAAGCCTCTGGTTTCTAATTCCTGTAAAGCCAATCTCACAGTCATTCGACTGACACCATATTGATTGGTTAACTCACGTTCAGACAATAATTTATCATTGGGAGAAAACAATTCTTTTATCTTTTGCGCTAGTGTATCAGCTAGTTGTAAATACAATGGTTTATCACTCATCGTCTTCTCTCCTTTCATCGTCTGGTTATAACCACATATCCAGTATAATATATTAATATAGAGGAGTCAAGGAGAAAATGAGATTTCTAAAAAAATTTTTAATCTTTTAAACTCTTATTTCATCAATAAGATAGCGTTTTCAGTCACTGTAACAATCTCTCTTGTTTTCTACAATATCACAAAGTATTTCTAATTGTTTTTCAGAGGTACGCTTAATTGATAAAACTGGCAAATTAGTAATATCAAAGTAAGACATCTTAGAAACTTCATGATTTGGGATAAAATGCCCATCTTCTAGGTGGCATAAATAAACAAGTTTAAGATATTGTTTGGCTTGTAGTTGGTGTTTATTAGCATCAAAAACTGCTAACAAGCGCTCAACCCTTTCTTTATAGCCTGTTTCTTCTAACACTTCTTTGAGGATGTTTTCTTTTAGGATTAAACCAATTTCTAAAAAGCCTCCCGGTAGAGACCACTCACCACTAACAACATCCCTTGCAAGGAGAATCTTTTGTCCATCAGTAATAAAAACTCTTGTATCAATCAAAGGTGTCGCATAAGAATTATTAACATGCAATAAGGTCGTTAATTCGTTTTTCTTTAAAGAGGCATCTCTTTTAATAAAATAGTTGCTTCTTTTCTGATATCCTGAAAACGTTCCTTATCAAAATACTTTGACTATAATATAGAGCTGTTTCTGATATCGCTAATAGTTACTGCAATGCTTCGGCAATTTTTTCTTGTGAGATTAGTTTCACTCTTTCTCAAATAGTGTCAGTGCCAACTTTATCGCTAGTTGACCAATCTTATCCTTTCTTTCTAAATCAGTATGATTGCTGAGACTTCTTTCATCCCAAACTTCAGTATCTAGATTATCAGCCGAATAAAAGAGTTGTACATGGTTAATCCCTCTAAATTGGCTCATGGCAGCAATCGCTGAACATTCCATATCGACACAAATAGCTCCTTCTGTCTTTCTTTGTTTCATTTTAGTAGCTGTTTCTCGGTAAATACCATCTGTTGTCCAAACTTTTCCTAGTTGATAGGAGATTTTTTCCTTATCCAAAAAAGTTGTCATTTCCGAGAGAAATGCTTGGTTGACAGCTACTTCACGGCTGGCTTTTAGGTAGTGATAACTAGTGCCTTCATCTCTAATGGCAGATCTTGGTATGATAATAGAAGTTTCTTCTATAGTAGCGTCTAATACGCCACATGTGCCAAACACCAACAAATTCTTCATTCCCATAGCAATCAAATCTTCTAACACAGCAACACAACCCGCAGCACCCACATAGGAATTGAAAAAGCCAATACGAGTGCCTTTCATTGTTAAGACATAGATTGGTATTTCCATATTAGCCATTGTTGTTGTCGTTAGGACTTGGTTAGAAAACTGCTGCAACAGTCTCTTAAAGGTCTCACGCGCAAAACAGGTGATGACTGTTTGAGGGAAATCCTCAATGGGTTCAATAACGTCTTCTGGATTAATAATCGCTTTTTTTGTAGTATCAAATTCTGTTAAAATCATTGACAAATCTCCCATACTTATTTGTTATATCATATCAAAAAGAAAATAAAAAAAGAAGTCGCTTTTAACAAGTAACTTCTTTTTTAACTATTTTTTTGTTTCAATTCTGGGTGTTGATAAATCAGTTTCTTTTTTAAGGAACGTGATAGATAAAGTTCTTTATTAGTTGTTAAGATGAGTACTTCCATTTCCTCTAAAGCATCTACTATCGCCAAGATTTCTTTGGGTGTCTTACCATATAAACGGCTGGTCCAAATTTCTCCATCTAAAGAGCTTTTTGAAACAATCGTCAAACTAACAACATCTGTTTTTAGAGGATGGCCTGTTTGGCGGTCAATCAGATGATGATACCTTTTGCCATCAATCATTGATTGTCTTTCATAGGTCCCAGAAGTGACAACTGACTGGTTTTTTAAGCGTAAAACAACACTATCTACTCCTTTTTTATGGTAAGGATTTCTGATACCAACGCACCAATAACCATCAGCACTATTTGGATTGTCACCATATAAAAGAACATTTCCTCCAAGGTTGATGACTGCTGAAGTGACCTCGTTTTTTTGATAAAAAGCCTTTAGCTTATCAGCACTATAGCCTTTAGCAAGGGCACCGAAATCTAGAACCATTCCTTTTTGGGCTAGAAAAACGGTTTTTTTAGTCTCATCTAATCTAATCTGGTAAGGATTAGTCAGAGTCAAAGCTTTTTTAATAGCATCTGGTGAAGGTTTCTTGGCATCATGAAAACCAATACGCCATAAACGGATAACTCCGCCTAAAGCTATGTTTAATCCACTATCTTTTGCTAAACTATGGGTTTTACCAATTCTTATCAATTCAAACAAGTCGGGATGAACTTGTTGTGGCTGGTGTCCAGCATTAGTATTGATGGCTGTTAGTTCAGAAGTTGAGCTGTGGGCATTAAAACGCTGTTCATACTCTTTTAAAAGTTTTTCTGATTGCTTCATCACATCATATGGATTGGTGGCAGTAATCGACAAATCAATCACCGTTCCCATCAGTTTAAATCGTTTAGATAGCTGTTTTGTCATGTTAGTCCTTAATCTTTTTAGAAGCAGTTCTACGCTGATGGAAGGTGTTACTTCCTTAGTTACTATATGCATTCACTAATTAATAACATTTTACTTAGCTAGTAGCTTTCCTAAAATAAGATAGGCTATACTCCACAAAATAATGCCTACGATTAGAAATATTCCAAACAC
This sequence comes from Streptococcus zalophi, assembly GCF_016481285.1. Classification (GTDB taxonomy): domain Bacteria; phylum Bacillota; class Bacilli; order Lactobacillales; family Streptococcaceae; genus Streptococcus; species Streptococcus zalophi. The sequence goes on along the minus strand of NZ_JAENBP010000004.1, from coordinate 58,396 downwards.
CTTCAAGTAGTCAAAACTATTTTTCAACTCAAACCAGCCACTGATAAGTAAACAAGGGAAAACGGTTACTAACATGACCACAAAATGGACAAGTGATTGCTTAAGTAGTGACCAGTTTTCGATATCGTAGATAACAGAAGCACCTACTACTGTAGTAACAATAATGCCAACTAAAAATGTACTTTTAACTTGAAAAGAATCAATGCCTTGATATTTCATTATGATTGATATTGTTGTCATGATGATGAAAGGAATTATTCCTCTGATGATTGCATTTGTTATTAACATTTTTCTCCTCCAATGCCATCTTTTGACGACTTTTCTATGATTCTTTACGATTTTCTATCTTTATGATAATACTTGACAGTTATCCTTAATGTTATGACAGTCACTATCTCTACCCTTTGCAATGAGTGTGAAAATAAACTTTTATGATTTAGTCTATTACATTTATTCAAGTGATAAATACTCAAGGTAGAAAATCTTTTTATAGTTGTTCTAAAATCATATCAGCTAAAAGCGAATAGCCTGATGAACCAAAATGAAGACCATCATCAAGACTTCCTTCCAATAACTGAGAAAGACTTGTTTGATTGGCTGCCTCTAAAAACAATTGATAAAGATTGACAAAGTGACATTCTTCTTTTTGAGAAACAGTCATAATGATTTTTGCGTAGTTTTCTATTAATCGATTGTTACGGTAATGTTGTTTTTCTTCGTCAACAGGCGATGGTGATAAAAAAGTGATTTGGTTGGCAGGGTATTTTTCTTTTAAAGACATAATAATTTTTAAAAGATTTTCCTGAAATTCTGGTAATGGTACTTGCTTATTTAAAGCTAAATCATTAGTACCAATCAAAATAATAACCTGATCACATCGCTCAACTGATAAAATAGCTGACATGCGATTAAGGACATCTTTAGTTGCATCTCCCGCTACTGAGGAATTGTAAATGATTAACTGAGGATCTTTTTTCAATAAGAATGTCTCAATAGCTGGTTTATCATAACCTTCATTTCTGGCAAATAGGCTATCTCCTATTAGGTGAATCTTCTTAGTTTTTCTCATCTCTCACTTCTCCGTGCTAACTTTTTTAATAAAAAATAAAAGAATATATTAACAAGCATTAAACCACTTGTTATATAAAAAGGAGTGACAAAAGGTTCTAACTGAAATAGTTCAGGAAGTTTAGTCAGAATAACAGGTGTTAATATCACACCAATATTACCTGCTGTGATAACTAAACTGGATAAAAAATTATTGTTTTTGCCATCATAATGATTAGCAATGTAATAAAACATAGCTGACATTGTGCCCACAAAACTAGAACCAATTAAAACAGAACCTAAAATAAAGAGCCATTGCTGATTAGAAACTAGATAAAAACTATTTCCAATACCCATCATAATCAACATTAAAAGGATGACTTTTTCTTCTAACCATTTGGTTAATTTCCCAAAAATAAGGCCACTAAAAATACCACTAAAAGCTAAGATCGTTAGCATATTCCCCGCATAGAAACTTGAATAGCCATAATAATTAACCAACAAACTAGGAATTTTAATCGTCGCACCAATATAAGACACCCCTACAAAGAAAGTCATTAGCATCAATAACAAAATAGATTTATCAAATCTGTTGGCATCTTTGAGGGGGATAATTTCCTCAGAAGATGAGGGAACGTAGCGATAAAATAAAAGCAATGACGGTAAAACCAACAAATAAACTAAATAGGTATAGTTAACACCAATTAATAAAGCAAAACCAACGATAAAGGTAGTTATCGCCTTACCAATATTAAGTGTGGCGGTTCTAAAGCCAATCATCATTGCCCTTTCTTCACCTTTATAATAATCACTAATCATACTAACAGAAAGCGAATTATAAAGTCCAATACCTATTCCTAGAAATAAACGACAGATAAGAACAATGGTAAAATTAGTCGTAAAAAAAGATACTAGACCAGACAATAAAATCAATATTAACCCTAGCAACACTGTTTTTTTCTTACCCAATAAACCAACAACAAAATTACTTAATACTACAAAAATGGTTATCATCATAGCCGGTAAGGTCACTAAACTTTCAACAGAAGCAAGCCCAACGACTGGATTTTGTCCATGGTATAATGCATATAATTTTGGAATAGCTGGAGCAATAGCAAGATGTGACATCACAAATATCGAAATTGATAAAATAGCTAATGTTAAAGATATTTTTTCTTTCACAATATTTCTCCTAGAAAATTATATTTTAAAAGTGGTTGACTCCTACTTATTTTAAACAATGGCCATTTTATAGATGACTAAAATAAGTTTAGTTATTCTTTCTCCTCACTAATTTCACGATAGCTTCGGTTCTTGCAGTATGAGGAAACATGTCAACAGATTGAATATACTTTACATCATAAACACTGACTAGTTTCACCAAATCTCTTGCTAAGGTAGAAACATTGCATGAAACGTAAACCATTTTTTCTGGCTTATAAGTAGTGATTGTCTTTAACAGTTTATCATCTAAACCCGTTCTTGGAGGATCAACAATTAAAGCCGTTGCCCGATATCCTTCTTGGTACCATTTTGGAATAATTTCTTCTGCTTTTCCGGCTTCATAGTAAGTATTAGTAAATCCCATTTGTCTAGCATTGTTTTTAGCATCAACGATAGCTTCTTTGATGATGTCCATTCCTCTAACAGAAGCCACCTTGTCCGCAAAGGCAAAGCCGATGGTCCCAACACCACAGTAAGCATCGATAAGATGATCTTTTTTTGATACATCAAGTGCATTTATCGCTTCTTGGTAGAGGTTTTTTGTTTGCTCAGGATTAAGTTGGTAAAAAGCTCTTGGTGATAGAGAGAATTGGTAATCAAGAACCCCTTCTGCAATACTTTCTTGTCCCCATAAAAGCTTTGTTTTGTCACCATAAATATCACTTTTTTTAGAGGTATTGATATTCATAGAAACCGTTTTAATGTTTTCAAATTCATCAGCCAATACCTTAATAATAGGCTTAAAATCTAAGACTTTACTAGTCACAAAAAGGATCTGAACTTGGCTAGTTTCTCTTGCTTTTCTAATCATAACCGTTCTGACACCAGCTGTTTTTCGCTCATCATAAATAGGAAAATGAAACTCTTCTAACAATTCAGAAATGCGATTAATGATGGTTTGTGTCACTTTGTCTTGAACAAGGCAATCCTTAATCTCAACAAGACGATGAGAATTTTCCGCAAAAAGACCAGCATGAACACTTTGACCAAAACGTCTGGTCTGAAATTGTAACTTGGCCCGATAATGTTTTGGTTCTTTCATACCAATCGTTGGTCTAATCTCAAATCGTTCAAAGCCTTGGGGTTTAAATTTTTTCAAGGCTTGCTTTAAAAGATCTGCTTTGAAATCTAATTGTTTGTCATAACGAAGATGCATGATTTGACAACCGCCGCACTCCTCATAGATAGAACATTCTGGTGTCACACGAAATTTTGAGGTTTTATTAATTTTAAGCAATTTGGCTTCGGCAAAATGACGTTTGACTGCAGTAATTTGGCAAAAAACATCCTCTCCCTTTAAGGCTCCTTTGACAAAAACCAATGTTTTCTTATAAAACCCGATACCTTCTCCGTTGATTCCCATTTTTTTAATTTTTAAAGGAATCCTTTGTTTTACTGTTAAATTCATGCTTCTATTTTACCATTTTGATATAATAAAAACATGAAAATTAGCCGATTAGAAAAGAAAAAACGCCTTTATCTGTTAGAATTAGATAAAAAGGAACACCTTTATATCACAGAAGATACTATTGTCCGCTTTATGTTGACTAAAAATAAAGACATTGATGAAAAAGAGTTAGAGGCCATTAAAACCTTTGCTCAGTTTTCCTATGGTAAAAATCTTGCTCTTTATTTTCTGTCTTTTAAACTAAGAACGGAAAAAGAAGTGACTGACTATCTGTTAAAACATGATATTGACAGAACTAGTATTTCATCGATTATTCAAGAATTAAAAGATGACAACTGGCTTAATGATCAAAAATACAGTGAAACACTGATTGAACAATCTCTTAAATCTGGAGATAAGGGACCTTATGTGCTGACTCAAAAACTAAAACAAAAAGGGTTAGACGAAAAAATAATTGCACAAACCATTGAGCAGTATGATTTTACAGAAGTTGCTCAAAAAACTGCACAAAAGTTACTAAGAAAACACGAAGGGCGACTTCCTGTCAATGCCCTAAAAGATAAGATTACTCAAGCTCTTGTCACAAAAGGGTTTTCTTATGCTGATGCGAAAATAGCATTTGAAACATTAATTATTGAAGATAATGATGAAAATGATGATGCTTTGATTCAAAATGAAGTTGAAAAACAATATCGGAAATATAGCAGACGTTATGATGGCTATGAATTAAAACAGAAACTCACGCAAGCTCTTGTGAGAAAAGGATTTGATTATGATAGTATCAAAACAGTCCTTCGCGACTATCTTGACTGAGAATTTCACAAAGCGTGCTTTTTCGATTGAATTGTGATAAACTATTTAAGGACAACGTTAATTGTAGAAAGTTGGTAGGCCATGAAGACTCCTAAAGAAGGCGACTTTATTACAATTCAAAGTTATAAACATGATGGCAGCTTACACCGGACGTGGCGCGAAACAATGGTTCTTAAAATAACTGAAAATGCTATTATTGGCGTAAATGACCATACTTTAGTTACTGAAAATGATGGTAGACGCTGGGTAACAAGGGAGCCAGCTATCGTCTATTTTCATAAAAAATATTGGTTTAATATCATTGCTATGATTAGAGAGGATGGTGTCTCTTATTATTGTAATCTAGCAAGTCCCTATGTTTTAGATGCTGAGGCTCTAAAATATATTGATTATGATTTAGACGTTAAGGTTTTTACAGATGGAGAGAAAAAACTGTTAGATGTCGATGAATATGAAAATCATAAAAAAAAGATGAATTATTCATCTGATATCGATTTTATTCTGAAAGAAAATGTCAAAATATTAGTAGATTGGATTAATAATCAAAAAGGGCCGTTCTCACCATCATATGTTAATATTTGGTATAAGCGTTATCTTAGGCTTAAGAATAAATAAAGTTGTCAAGCATCCACTAATCATGGGTGCTTTTTTCAATAAAAAAAGAATCATTGCTGATTCTAAAAATAGTCCGTACGGGATTCGAACCCGTGTTACCGCCGTGAAAAGGCGGTGTCTTAACCCCTTGACCAACGGACCTTATTTTATAACTAAATGGGCACGAGTGGACTCGAACCACCGACCTCACGCTTATCAGGCGTGCGCTCTAACCACCTGAGCTACGCGCCCAAATTATTATTAATGCCGGCTACATGATTTGAACACGCGACCCTCTGATTACAAATCAGATGCTCTACCAACTGAGCTAAGCCGGCAAATGACCCGTACTGGGCTCGAACCAGTGACCCATTGATTAAAAGTCAATTGCTCTACCAACTGAGCTAACGAGTCTTGCTTTTTTGTTAAAAACTAACAAACGGTCCCGACGGGAATCGAACCCGCGATCTTCGCCGTGACAGGGCGACGTGATAACCGCTACACTACGGGACCTTACTAATAATGATTGGTTATCTTCTAAAAAACGACTATTTTAGTTTATCATCCCTACTCACCTTTGTCAATCTTTTTTTTAAAAAAACCACTTACAAAATAGTAAGTGGTTTATTTATTATTTATTTAGTTTTTCTCTGTAAGAATTGATTTCTTTTGTATTCCCCCAAACAAAATGGTTTGGTTTGATTTCTACCATAGTTGGTTTATCAACAGAATAATCATGTTGGTCAACATCATAAACAATCAATTCTTTTTGACGTTCCAAAATAGGATCTGGAATTGGAACCGCAGATAAGAGTGATTGTGTGTAAGGATGAATTGGATTTCTAAATAATTCTTCTGTTTCAGCAACTTCTACAATAACACCCTTATGAATAACAGCTATTCGATCTGAAATAAAACGAACCACTGATAAATCATGAGCGATAAAGAGATAAGTTAGACCAAGTTCTTTTTGCAATTTCTTTAATAAATTTAAAACCTGTGCTCTAACAGAAACGTCCAACGCAGAAATAGGCTCATCAGCAATAACAAAGTCAGGATGCATGACAAGAGCTCTTGCAATACCAATACGTTGTCTTTGACCACCTGAAAATTCATGCGGATAACGCGTTAAATGTTCTGGTAAAAGACCTACAGAATTAATCATCTCAGTGACCTTATTTTTACGATCTTCTTCATTTTCATATAACTTAAAATTATGAAGACCTTCTGAAATAATATAATCAACAGTGGCACGTTCATTAAGACTGGCTGCTGGATCTTGGAAAATCATTTGAATTTTTCGAATCACATCTCGTCGTGTTTCTTTACTTGTTTTTCCATTAATTTTTTGCCCTTCATATAAGATATCACCTTTACTTGTCGGGTTTAATCCAATGATAGCACGACCAATTGTTGTTTTCCCTGAACCTGATTCTCCAACTAATGAAAAAGTCTCTCCTTTATTAATGAAAAAATTAGCATTTTTAACAGCAACAAACTTTTTCTTTCCTTCTCCAAAAGAAATTTCTAAATCTTTAATTTCAACTAATTTCTCAGCCATTTTGTTGCCCCTCCAGAATCATTTTATTTTTAATTTTCTCATGTAGGTTTTGAATTGCCTCTGGTTTTTCAACTTTAGGAGCATCTGGATGAAGTAACCATGTTTTAGCCCAGTGAGAATCGGTAATTTGGAACATAGGAGGATGTTCTTCAAAGTCAATCTCCATCGCATAATCAGATCTTAAGGCAAATGAATCTCCCTTTAATTTCGTATAAAGTGATGGTGGAGTTCCTGGAATTGAGAACAATTCACCATGATCATCAGCCAATTGAGGAAGACTAGATAACAAACTCCAAGTATACGGATGACGAGGATCATAAAAGACATCTTCAATAGTCCCAAATTCAACAATTTCACCTGCATACATAACGGCTACTTTATCAGCAATACTTGCTACAACTCCCAAGTCATGAGTAATAAAAATAGTTGTAAAGTGATATTCACGTTGAAGATCTTTTAACAAGTTAATGATTTGAGCTTGAATCGTCACATCAAGAGCTGTTGTTGGTTCATCACAAATTAAAATATCTGGCCTACATGCTAAAGCAATAGCGATAACAATTCTTTGTCTCATACCACCAGAATATTGGAAGGGGTATTCGTCAAAACGTTTTTCAGCCTCAGGAATACCAACCTTATTCATATAGTCTATCGCAAGGTTTTTAGCTTCTTGTGCCGAAACTTTTTGATGTTTAATAATAACTTCTGTAATTTGACTACCAATGGTATTGATAGGATTAAGACTGGTCATTGGATCTTGAAAAATAGTAGCAATCTTTTTACCTCTGATTTCTTCCCACTCCTTATTACTAGTTAAAGTGGTTAACTCTTGACCACGATAAGAAATGCGCCCAGAAGCAATGCGCCCATTTTCCTCTAACATACCTGTGAAGGTTTTTGTTAAAACAGATTTTCCAGAACCCGATTCTCCCACTAAAGCGAGAACCTCTCCTTCTTCTAATTCTACTGACACGCCTCGGATAGCAGTAAGAACCTTGTCTCGGACGTCAAATTCTACCACCACATCCTTAGCAGATAATATTACATTTTTTTCTTTTGACATATGTATCTACTCCATTCTATGAGTGTGAACGTGGATCACTTGCGTCTGCTAGGTTTTGACCAACAATATAAAGTGATAACGAAACTAAAACAAGTGTTGTTAATGGAATCCAGAAAAGATAAGCATTTGTTGTCACATTTTGTGAATAGTTTGAGATTAAACGACCCAAACTTGGAACAGTCACCGGTAAGCCTAAACCAAAGTATGATAAAAATGCTTCGGTTGAAATAAAGCTAGGTAACATTTGTGACATTTGAGTTACGATAACTGAAATCAATTGAGGTAATAAGTTTTTTGTTACCATTTTAAAGGTTGAGGTACCAAGAGTCTTACTAGCCAAATTATATTCCAAATCTCGGTAACGGAGAATTTGAACACGAATGAAGTAGGCAACACCAATCCAACCCGTAATAGTCATAGCAAGTACCAAATTCCAGAAACCAGCACCTAAAGAGTAAGTCAATACAATAATAACGAGGAGATAAGGGATATTGATAATAACATTATAAACCTCTATCATGATTAAATCGACTTTTTTAGAAATTCCCCAGATGCCTCCAACAATAACCCCAACAAAAAGATTGATAAAGGTGGCAATGAAGGAAATTAAAATAGAATTTCTCGCACCATACCAAACGCCATCAAAAAGCGAATGCCCATTTTTGTCAGTACCAAACCAATATTCGCCATTTGGTGAGATATATCTGGCAGAAAAGTCATTGATTTTACTAACATCATTAAAGTCGTAGCTAGAAAACATTGGATAAATAAAACTAATTAATAAAATCAGAATTAAAATACCACTCATAATAAGCGTTGATTTTTTCTTCAGAAATTCTGTAAATACTGATTTCCAGTAAGAGTAGCTCGGTGCATCAATGACTTCAGAAGCAAAATCATCTCTCTTAACAAATTGGAATTTATTTTTGTCAATCTTAGACATTATTTACCTCCTTTATCAGATAATTTAATTCGTGGATCTAATATAGTCATTGAAAGATCTCCTAATAACAAAGCAAGGATTGATAATGCTGAAAAGATAAATGCTAAACCAACAACCATACTATTATTAGCTGCTCTTACAGAATCAATTAACATCTTACCCATACCTGGATAAGCAAAAACTGTTTCAGTTAAAGTTGCTCCAACAATAACATTTAAAATGGCACCTGGTACACCAGCAACAATTGGTACCATGGCATTTTTAAAGATATGTTTATTTGCAATCTCTTTTTCAGACAATCCTTTAGCTCTAGCAAAACGAACAAAATCACTATACTGCAAATCAATGAGATAGCGTCTTACCCATAAAGTTATTCCTGGAATATATAAAATCGCTAAAATAAAAGCTGGCATAATATATGACAAAATGTTATGCGCTCCAAGTGTAGGAAAGACATCAGGTAATCCCAGACTTGAACCCACAAATCTGACCACATAAATTAAAGCAATTGAAGGAATAGCCATTAAGAACGTCAGCAATCCAGTAGATCCTCTATCAAAAATAGTGTTTTTAAAACGTGACATATAAGAACCTAGAGGAAGTGCTATCGCATAAGCAATTAAAACACCAGCCAAACCAATTCTAGCAGACATTTCTAGCATTGAAGGGTCTTTATAATTAGATAATGTTTTAGAATAGGGATCGTTGTCATAAAGTGCTTTTGAACGACTATCTGCCTTACTTGGCGATTGATAAGTTCTACTGTAGATATTAACTGTTGAAGACGTGGTGTTCCCATTTGGGAAAGTAACGTCATTAGATTCTTTTTGTCCTTGACCCTCACTAATAACTTGTAAAACAGGGATATTAGCAAAAGTTGGATAAGATGTCCCTAGGTCTAAAGTGACAAAGTTTTGGTGAATGAACGGGAAAGAACCATTGGCATAAAGGAGATATTTATGTTTTGTCCCTGATCCAACAACAGACCAACCAATAGAAGGGTCATTTTCAATTCGGATATAGCGCTCTAAATCAGGATTTGTTTCATCTTGGATTTTCCAAGGATGATCAATTTGAATCAAATTAGCATAAAAATTAAAGACACGCTCATAAATAGGGACTTCTCTTGTTGCATAAAAAGTTTTACTATTAGGCATTTGGTCTAATTGCCAACCCTTACCAATAGACTTGATATATTCCTTATAGATTGATTCATTTTTTGAATTAGCTTCTACCGTAACACTATCATTAATTTTACTTGCTTTTTGTTGAAGTTCTTTTGCTGGCATATACTGGATATACCCCATTTTTTCAAAAACAGTGTTCTCGTAATTAATTTTTTTGTCTGGATCTGCTGCTACTTTACTATAGGTGGAATCTTGTTTAAAAATTAATCGTCTAGGAACCATAGTAAAAACGATAGCATAAATTAAGGTAGTAATTAGAAAGATAGAGACTAAAGACCTTAATATACGATTGAAAATATACTTTTTCATTCTTTCCTCCAAATTTCAAAAGAACCTTCTCTATTGTGTGTAGAGAAAGTTCTCTCGAAAAAAGTTTCTATTTTTTATTCGACATGATTTGCAAAATCTTCTTGTGCTTCTGCATTAGATTTCGCTTTTTCTTCTTTCCATTTTTCAAGAGCTGCCTCATAGTCTTTTGCAACAACAGCGTCTGACTGAAGCTTCATATATTTAAATGAAGATGGAGAAGATTTAATACCTGACCATCCATATCCAACTGTAAATGGTACTGCTTTTGTTACTGTAGGAGTTGCTCCTTTAGAAGTAGTCATAAGAAGTAATGAACTATCTACTAACCAAGCTTCAGCTTTTGCGTACATTTCATAACGTTTCTTAAGATCGCTATTTTCAGCGGCCGCAGCTTGAGTCAATTCTTCATATTTATCAAGACCAACTGCTTGGGCAACATCTTGATTTTCACCTGGTGCAATACCAATTTGATGAACAGTAGCACCATTACTTGGATTAAAGATATCTAAGTAAGTAGATGGGTCTTGGTAGTCTGGACCCCAACCAGCTGCTGTAGACAAGTCATAATCATTTTGAGCAGGTGTTTCAGCATAGAATGTAATGTTGTAGAAAGTATCTTCATCTAACTGATGTAGATCTAAAACAATATTATCTGTTCCTAATGTTTCTTCAATAGACTGTTTCATTGAAGCTGCCTTTTGAACAAATATATCACTAGATTGATATACTGGCACATCAATGTGGATAGGGAATTCTACCCCTTCAGCTTCAAGAGCAGCTTTAGCTTTTTCAAACTCTGCTTTAGCTTTTTCTGGGTTATATAAACCATTTTGACCATCTGCTAAATTAACATCTTTCCACTCATCGCCATAAGCTGCTAATTCTTTTTGAGCAACCGCACCGAACGTTTCTTCTCCAACTGAGACGAACGTTTCAGGAGTCAAGGTATTACGTAAAGTTTTATCTGCTGCATCTTCACCAACATCTTGAGCTGCATAACCAGTTCTATCAAAGGCAAAGTTAACCGCTTGACGGAAATCTTTATTCATGATAGCTTTTTTAGTTGACTCTTTTTGAGCATCAGTTGTTTTAGCTGTATGCTCATAAGCAGAACGATTTAAGTTGAAGACACCATAATAAGATGTTCCATCTTGTGGTGTATAAACAATATTATCACCAAATTTTTCTTTTACTGATTTATAGCTTGGTGTTGTAGGGTAGATACGTGCTCCTGTATAGACACCATCAGTAAAGTTATTTACTAACGATTCTGGATCTGATCCATCATAATAAGTAAGTTTGATATTTTCTATATTAACATTATCTGCATCCCAATAATTAGGATTTTTTGTATATTCAATAGATGATTTTGCAGTTAGTGCTGATAAAAGATATGGACCACTATACAAAATGCTATCAGCGTTTGGCGCACCAAAGTCTTCACCCTTAGAAGCTAAAAATTCAGCGTTGATTGGGAAAGTAATCCCCATTGTCATTTTTGAATTCCAATAACTTTCAGGTTTTTTCAATGTGTATTGTACAGTTTTTTCATCAACTGCTTTAACACCTACTGTTGAAAAATCGTCTGTTTCACCATTAACATATTCAGCTAAACCAACAATGGAGTCTTGCACAAGGTAAAGCGCTTCAGATTTAGCATCTGCTGCATGTTTCATCCCTGTAACAAAGTCTTCTGCAACAATATCAGCATACTCATCACCATCTGCTGTGAACCATTTTGCATCATCGCGAAGTGTATAAGTGTATGTCAAACCATCTTCTGAAACTTTCCAGTCTTCAGCTAAAGAAGGAACATAGTTACCATATGGATCGTTTTCAAGCAAACCATCAACCAAATTCCCAACAACTTCACCAGTTGTATTCTTATTTACAACAGTATAATCAAGTGATGATGGGTCTGATGCATATACATAAGTATATGTTGTGCTCTCGCCACCATCCTTACTTTGAGAACCTCCACAAGCTGCTAGAGTAGCCGCAGAAACCAATGTAACACCAGCTAAAGCTAGTAATTTTGTCTTTTTATTCATAAAAAGTACCTCATTTTCATTTTCATTTTCAAAGACCTTTTTTGTCTATAGGCTATATTATATCATAAAAAATTTTTTTAGGAAAGCAATTTATCAGAAAATTTTGTCTATTGTTGAAATTCTTTGTTTTACCTCTGTATAATGGCTTCTAAACACCAATAAAAATTTTTTTCTAAAACTGATGATTAGATTTTTACTATTTAAACTCAAAACAAATTGAAATTTCATTACCTTTTTTGCTCATTTATTTTATTAAGAATAATCTCCAAATATTTCTTCATAGTCATCACTTTCTTAACATAAATAAAAACATTTTTTAAGCATATTCTTTAGTTATAGTACTTTGACAACAGCAATAGGTTATAAATCATGTTTTCCTTTTTAAGCTATTCTAAATAGATTATTAAAAATTCTATTAATTGATTAGAGTAGAAGGTCTGTAAAAACTTAACATTTCTCAAAAGTCTGAGAAATATTACATCGATATGCAATTAAAGTAATCACTTTCTGATTAATATTATCTTCATATAAGAATTTCATTTCATAGAACTCAATCATTCTATAAACCATTTATAAAATCAATCGTTTAATTTTTTCATAAGCATAAAATTTTTTTCTAAGACAATAATTTTTAGATTTTTTAAAAAATTAATATTACTAGAAAACCCCTCAAACATTAGATTTATAATCTAACAATTTGAGGGGCAATTCTTTTTTTCTATTTTTCAATATTATTTTTAAGGTAAGGAGATTAAACTTTCATCAATGGTGTTCCAATCAGAATAAGAAATATTAATATCAAATTCTTGAACGCCTTTAGCACCATCATAAGTCATCAATAAATTAAAATCTTGTATAAAGTTGGTTTCTTTATCAATCACAATAAATAGATCTTTTTCTAAATCTTTTTCTGTAATGCCATTTAATTTGATATGATGTTGTTCTTTGAATTGATTACTAAGAGAAATGTCTTGATTCTTTAGTGTTAGTTCATAAGTAGATTGAGTTTCAATTAATTGTAAATCTTTTTCTAAAGAAACAATTTGATTAGCAATCACAAAATAATTAGGCATCACGACAGAATCAATATTATTAGAAGAGTAACTGGTTTTTGTGTCGCCATCTTCAGTGATTTCACTATATAAGGGATTTGATTCACTAGCATCATAAACATACTGTTCTGTTTTTGTTATTTCATCTGAAAGTGTATCAAGAGTGACATCTGCTTTAACAGTCTTTTGATTTTCAAAAATAAATTCACCATTTATTCCAAGAAGCAAGTCATTGTCATCGATGGTAGTTGTAATTTGATGCGATACTAAAACAGATTTTAAGTCATCTTTAGCATCTTGAAGTTTTGCTAAAACTTCTTTGACGCTTCCAGCAGTTGATTCATCTTTATCTACTGTTGTTTGTTCACTAGTTTGTTCTGTTGGTTTTTCTGTAGTTTGTTCCGAAGACTTGGACTGACAGGCAACCAGTAAAAATGTCATCGCAAATAAAGCTACAACACTAAATAATTTATATTTTTTAACCATATTGGTCTCCTTACTATTTTAGAAAAAACAATAATTATTGTTTTGAGGTGAATGTTTTTGTTCAGATTAATTGTATCAAAAAAAGGAGAATATTACTAATATAAAAGACTTTTTTACCATATTAGTATTTTAATAATATTATTTTTTTCTATATTTTTAAATTTTCAACATTTTCTTAACAAATTATTCTAGTTAACACTATTATAACTTCAATTAACAATGTTATACCCATATCCTACGTTCCCAAATCATTTCACTCCCGACAAACTATTGATTTTAATGGATGACTATCTTGATATTAAGAAAAACTCTTTATTCCTTTCCATCATTTCTAAATCAATTTAGAAATAACGAGATAGTCACTATCTGGTGTGTTCTCTTTTTTAGACGTTTTAAAACAATAAAAATAGTATGTGGAAACTTTTCTACATACTATAAACTATATTAGTAAAATCAGTTGGGTAAACGATATCGTTTACCCAACTGAGCCTTCCATCTCGTAACTAATCAAGCGATTGAGTTCAACGGCATACTCCATTGGTAGTTCTTTGGTAAAGGGTTCGACAAACCCCATGACAATCATTTCAGTAGCTTCACTTTCTGTTAAGCCGCGGCTCATAAGATAATAAAGTTGTTCTTCTGAGATTTTAGAAACTTTAGCTTCATGTTCTAAGGCTACCTGAGAGTTATGAATCTCGTTAAAAGGAATAGTATCTGATTTTGATAAATCATCCATAATAATCGTATCACATTCAATATGACTGACTGATTTTTTGGAATTTTTAGCAAATGTCACTTGTCCACGATAATTAACCTCGCCACCACCTTTTGCAATCGATTTGGAAACGATGGATGAACTAGTGTGGGGCGCATTATGAATCATTTTAGCACCTGTATCTTGGTTTTGTCCTTTATTTGCAAAAGCGATAGATAACATGGTGCCACGCGCACCTGGACCATCTAAATAAACAGATGGGTACTTCATGGTTGTTTTTGCTCCAAGATTGCCATCAATCCACTCAACTGTTGCATCTTTTAAAGCGCGAGCACGTTTGGTTACTAGATTATAGACGTTATCAGACCAGTTTTGAATAGTAGTATAACGCATATAAGCACCATCTAAAGCAAAGATTTCGACAATAGCAGCATGGAGGCTGTTGCTTGAATAGGTTGGCGCTGTACACCCTTCAACATAGTGAACACTTGCTCCCTCATCAACAATAATAAGGGTTCTCTCAAATTGTCCAGTATTTTCGTTGTTGATTCTAAAATAAGTTTGTAGGGGAATATCTACCTTAACTCCTTTTGGAACATAGATAAAAGTTCCGCCTGACCAAACAGCAGAATTAAGCGCTGCTAGTTTATTATCTGTTGGTGGGACTAGTTTTGCAAAGTATTGTTTGAATAAATCAGGGTACTCTTTTAAAGCGGAATCAGTATCTGTAAAGATAATGCCTAATTTTTCAAATTCATCTTTCATATTATGGTAAACCACTTCTGATTCATATTGAGCCGATGCTCCTGCTAAAAAAGCACGTTCTGCTTCTGGAATACCAATTCTCTCGAAAGTTTCTTTGATTTTTTCTGGCACATCATCCCATGACCTAGCTGGTCGATCCGAAGCTTTTTGATAGTAGATAATGTTATTAAAGTCAATATCTGATAAGTCTGGTCCCCATTCTTGCATAGGCATTTTATTAAAGGTTCTTAAAGATTTTAAACGAAACTCTAACATCCACTCAGGCTCATCTTTTGCTTTTGACAACTGTCTAACAACCTCTTCGCTAAGACCTTTTCCCGTTGAAAAAATTGGAGTGACATCATCATGAAAGCCAAACTGATAGTCTCCCAAATCGATTGGTTTTGGTTCTATTTTTTCATTTTTTTCAGGCATATTCATTTTCTCCTAATTGTTTTCCTTCTTCGTTTGGTTATCTGTGACAGCCTTTTTTAAAGCATGCCAAGAAAGTGTCGCACACTTAATTCGTTGTGGGAATTTTGAAACTCCTGAAAGAAACGACGCATCTCCCAATTGTTCTTCTTTATCACTTTTTTTCCCTTGTACCATTTCAGAAAAAACATCTGCCAAAGCCAAAGCTTCTTCTTTGGTTTTTCCAATCATTACATCTGTCATCATACTAGCTGATGCTGTTGAAATAGAACACCCATGACCAGAAAAAGCAATATCAGAAATGTTATCACCTTCAAATTGGACATAAAGATTGACAACATCACCACAAGTAGGGTTACTAAGCGTCACACTATCAACCCCTGTTAAGTCGCCATGATGGTGTGGTGTTTTTGAGTGTTCTGAAACCACTGCCATATATAAATTATCTAATTTAGAAAGAGCCATTAAAATACTCCTTTGTTTTCTTTATTGCATCAATTAAACGATCACAATCTTCTTTTGTATTGTAAAGGTAGAAACTTGCTCTTACTGTTGAAGAGACACCTAAATGATTAAGAAGTGGCTGAGCACAATGATGTCCTGCTCTGACAGCAATCCCCTCATAATCCAAAGCTGTTGCCACATCATGTGGATGAAGGCCTTCAATATTAAAAGCAATGACACTGCTTCTGTCTTCAATTGATTTGGGGCCGTAAACGGTGATTCCTGGAATCTCTTGTATTTTTGGAAGGACATAGCTCATCAATTCTTTTTCGTGTTGGTGAATGTTCTCCATTCCTATCTCTTTAAGATAATCGATAGCGAC
Source organism: Streptococcus zalophi (assembly GCF_016481285.1). Classification (GTDB taxonomy): domain Bacteria; phylum Bacillota; class Bacilli; order Lactobacillales; family Streptococcaceae; genus Streptococcus; species Streptococcus zalophi. The sequence goes on along the minus strand of NZ_JAENBP010000004.1, from coordinate 41,941 downwards.
ACCAAGAGTAATGGCTCCAGAAATATTTGGCGTTCCTGCTTCCAACTTCCAAGGCAATTCTTTCCAAGTGGCATTTTGTTCATAGACAAAATCAATCATCTCACCACCAAACTCAATGGGCGACAGTTGATTTAACAGTTCTTCTTTACCATATAAAACACCAATACCGGTTGGTGCTAACATTTTGTGACCTGAAAAAGCCAGAAAATCACAATCTAAGTCTTGCACATCAACTGGTATGTGTGGTACTGATTGCGCACCATCAACAACAAGATAAGCACCATTTTTATGAGCTATTTCTGCAATTTCTTTAATCGGACTAACATAGCCTAAAACATTGGAAACATGGGCAAGACTTACGAATTTTGTCTTATTTGTGATGATTTTTTCTAATTGGTCCATATCAAGACTACCATCTTTCAAGTAGACATATTTTAAAACAGCTCCTGTTTTTTGACAAGCTTGCTGCCAAGGAATGAGGTTTGAATGATGTTCCATAATTGAAATCACCACTTCATCACCAGGATGCAACACCTCACGAGCAAATTGAGCTACCCAATTAAGGCTAGTTGTTGTGCCTCTGGTAAAAATAATTTCTTTTTCACTAGTGGCATTGATAAACTGGGCCACTTTTTTTCTAGCAGCTTCAAACTCTCGTGTCGCTTTTTCTGCTAAAGTATGGACTCCTCGATGAACATTAGCGTTACTAGTGTGATAAAAATGTTGCAAACTCTCTAAGACCTTCTCAGGCTTTTGAGTAGTGGCAGCATTATCTAAATAAACTAGAGGTTCATCATTAACGGTTTGATTTAAAATCTTAAAGTCTTGACGAAGTTTATAACTATCTAATTTCTTCATATTATCATCTTTTTTCAAGTTTTTTATCTAAAACGACAATTATTTCATCGCGAACTTCTTTGACAGGAATTTCTGAAATCACACTGCCCAAAAAGCCACGAATCACTAATCGTTCTGCTGTTTCTTGATCAAGTCCACGACTCATTAAGTAATACATGTCATCAGGATCAACTTGACCAATGGAGGCGGCATGCCCTGCAGTCACTTCATTTTCATCAATCAACAAGATCGGATTAGCATCACTTCTTGCTTGATCAGACAGCATTAAGACACGACTTTCTTGCTGAGCATCTGCTCCTTTTGCACCTTTTATAATATGACCAATACCATTAAAGGTTAGGGTTCCTCTTTCAAGAATAACACCATGTTGAAGGATATGTCCGACAGAATTTTTACCATAATTGGTAACTCGAGTATCAATCCCTTGAATTTGTCGTCCACTTGATGCTGCAACGACTTTTAGGTTGGCATGACTACCGTCACCTAAAAGATCGGAATCAAAATCAGCAATGACATTTCCTTCATTCATGACACCTATCGCCCAATCAATGGTTGCATTGTTTTTATGATGTCCGCGACGGGTGATATAGGTTGTTACATGATCTCCTAAACGGTCAATAGCTGAAAATTTAACCTGACTACCTTCTTTAGCAATGACTTCCACACTAATATTAGCAGTTGTTTTGATATTGCCATCTCCTATTGTTTCAAAACGTTCTAAATAGGTGACACGGCTATTTTTACCTACCACAATAAGAACATGTTTATTGAATGGGACATCAGATTCTGAATCCTGTAGGAAAACAGCTTCAATAGGAAGATCAATCTCAACATTATCAGGAATGTACAAAATAGCACCACTGTTAAAATAAGCATGATGATAAGCAGCTAATTGATCTTCATCAAATGATAAAGCTCTACCAAAATAATCTTTAATAAGGTTGGGATTTTCTTCAAGAGCTGTTTCAAAATCAGTAAAAACAACACCTTTATCGATTAAATCCATGGGTAATTGTTCTAAAACTGTTTGGGTACCCACTTGAACCAATTTCGGATGATTATCTATCGCCATAAAATCAACGACATTGGGTTTTGTATCACTTTCAGTAATAGTCCCGTCACCAAGCGACCATCTTTGAAACTTAACACGTTCAATCTGTGGTAAGGGCAGTTCAGATATTTTTTTAAATGCTGATAATCGGTGGTCTAAAAGCCATTTGGGTTCTGCCTTACTTTGTGAGAAATCTATTATTCTCTCTTTTGTCATTTTTTACTCCTTTGCTCCATATCGGCAACAATGACTCTAAACTTCTTCTTTATAATCAATGCCTAATTCTTCTGCAATAGTAGAATAGCCTTCTTTTTCTAGACGATCTGCTAATTCTGGGCCACCCGATAAGACAACACGACCATCCATCATCACATGAACAACATCCGGACGAATATAATTTAATAAACGTTGGTAGTGAGTGATAATCATGGCACCAAAACCTTCTCCACGCATTTCATTAACACCTTTAGAGACAACGCGAAGAGCATCAATGTCAAGACCTGAGTCAACTTCATCTAAAAGAGCAAAGCGTGGTTCTAACATGAGGAGTTGTAAAATTTCATTGCGTTTTTTCTCACCACCTGAAAAACCTTCGTTAAGGTAGCGCTCGGCCATTTCTTCTTTCATGCCTAAGAGTTCCATTTTTTGATCGAGTTTGGTGATAAAATCACGGACAGATATTTTATCCTTATCTTCTTTACCTGCATTCATTGCAGCACGCATGAATTCAGCATTAGTGATTCCTGGGATTTCACTTGGATACTGCATCGCAAGAAATAAGCCCAATCTTGCTCTTTCATCAACTTCTAATTCAAGAATATTTTCACCATCAAGAAGAACTTCTCCTTCAGTGACCTCATAATTTGGATTTCCCATAATGGCTGCAGAAAGTGTTGACTTTCCTGTCCCATTTGGACCCATAATCGCAGCAATTTCTCCTGTTTTTAGAACAAGGTTAACGCCTTTTAAAATCTCTTTATCTTCAATTGATACGTGAAGATTTTTTATTTCAAGTACTGACATAACACACTCCTTTTATCTAGTCCTTACATTATAACAAAAAAAGCCCTTAAGGGCTTTTTTCTTGTTTGCAAGCTAGTCATCATTTTTTTTAATCTTATCTATAAAAGATCTTCTTCGATCAGAATTACCAATAAAAGATAAGATTTTAAAAAGTGGTGTTCGTCCTTTTCCCCAAATTTCAATACTTTCAATAAAAATTTCTAGTGCAAAAAGAACACCTATCATTAATAAAACACCACCAATTCGGCTAGAAACATTTAGTAGCAAAGAAACCAAAGAGAAGAATAAAGCAATGCCATAAACAACTAAGACTGCTCCTCTATGGGTAAAGCCCATCGCTAGTAATCGATGATGAAGATGCATATTGTCTGCCTCATAAAATTTTTGACCAGACAAGGTTCTACGAATAATAGCCACAAAGGTATCGATGATTGGAACACCTAAAATAATAATCGGTGTAACAACGGCTACAGCTGTCGCGTTTTTTAATCCTTGTAAGGATAAAACGGCAATCATAAAGCCGATAAATAAAGCACCCGTATCTCCCAGATAAATAATAGCTGGGTGATAATTATAAGGGAAAAATCCAGCAATAGCTGCAATTAAAACAAAAATAGTCAGGGTTAAGAAAATATCTCGATCAAATAAAAAGAAATAGGAGATTAGACCCATCGTTGTTAAACTAATAATGGAAACGCCACTCACTAAACCATCTAAGCCATCAATGAGATTAACAGCATTGGTAATAGCTGTTATCCATAAAATGGTTAAAAAGAAAGTGATAAGTGGATTAAATTCCAACATTGGTCCACCAAAGGGGATTTTGAAACTATCAAACTTAAAGTCAGTGAACTGCCAAACAATTATGGCAGCAAGAAGAATACCAAGCATTTTTTTCTTAGCACTAATTTCAAAAATATCATCGATAAAACCCGTTACTGCAACCACAAGTCCACCAATAACAACGGGCAACATATAGTCGAAATAAGATTGGCTACCGATGATTAATTTTGTAATCATTGGCATAAAAACAAGCGAACTAAGTAAAAATGAAACAACAATCGCTAAACCACCTGAACTGGGCATGGTTACCTTGTTAATGCGCCGTTCATTTGGCTTATCAACAGCACCTACTCGAAAAGCTAAAAAACGAACGAGGGGTGTTGCAATCAAAGAAATTAGAAATGTTCCGATAAGCACCAAAACATATTCAAGTTTAAAGGGTGTCATATCACTGTACCTCTATCGATTGCAACTCTTCAATAGCATTACTAGTTAATAAGATACCGTGTTCTTGTAAATAAGCACGCGTTTTTGTACTTGTTTTAGCATGTTCAATCATACGGGCATAAATCACATTCGTATAGTAATCTGGTCGTCCGACATTTTTTATCAGAATGGTGAGGTGATAGGTATCATTTTCTTTAAATAGTTCTGAAGCCTCAATCTCATAATCAGCGGTACGAGAAAATAGAACAACATCTTTTAAATTGTCAAAATCCAAGACATAATGTGTGTAATCAGGAATCGTTTGAGTCTTTTCTTGTGCTTGTTCGTCACGTTCTTCTTCTTCTTTTAATTTATCGAGAGCTTCTTTATCACCTTTTTCACGCATTGTCGTTTCTAAATTTTTAAAAAACTCTTCTGGTGACATTTTTGCGATGTCTTCTAATTCAGCTAATTCTTCAAGGCTAAGGTCTTTACTAATCTCTGATTTTGTCACAAAGACATCAATACGATCTTGTCTTGGTGTGACGCGAAAACTAAGCATCCCGCTATCTTTAAAATTATCTGGTAAATCTAATTCGTCCATAACAGCATAGAAAAATTCTTCTGTTTTTTCTTGAGGGATCAAGAAGTCTTTTAATTCCATCCCTCTTTCTTCTAAATCATCCATACTAATCGTTATCTTTAATGTTGTATCACTAATTTGTTTCATTTCCATTGTTTTCACCTCGCACATGTAATCAGGTCTATTATACTAGAAAAAAAGATTATTTACAATTTAGATAGTCGTTTTACAGTTTTAAAAAAAGAGAAAGTTACTTTCTCTTTTTTTGATTTTCTAATAAAGATTACAAAAATAAAACTTTAATACCGGCATAGAGCAATAATAGTAAGCCCAAAACGATTCGATATTTCCCAAAAACCGTAAAATCATTCTTTTTAACATAATCGGTTAAAAAGCGAATGGCATACATACTTACAACAAAAGCTGTCAGCATGGCAATGGCTAAAATAGCAAACTGGCCTAAAGTCAAACTATCTCCACCAAGAATAAATTTTAACACTTTAATAAAACTTGCACCAAACATGACTGGTATCCCTAGGAAAAAGGTAAATTCAGTTGCAACCACACGGCTTGTTCCCAGCAACATCCCCCCGATAATGGTAATGCCAGAACGACTGGTACCTGGTACAAGGCTAAGTACCTGAAAAAGACCAATGAATAAGGCTGTTTTATAAGACATTCTTGCTAATGACGTCACACTTGGTTGAAGACTCTCGTTTTTATGCTTTTGTTCAATCCATAAAAAGACGAATCCGTAGAAAATCAACATCAAAGCCACAGTGACAAAATTGTGCAGATGTTCTTCCATCCAATCATCAAGAGGTAAACCAATAATGATTGCTGGTAAAACAGCTATAACAACTTTTGCCCATAATTGCCATGTTATTCTGATTTCTCTAGCTGTTTTTCCTTTTTGGAAAGGATTTAAGCGATTAAAATAAATAACAACAACAGCTAAGATGGCTCCCAGTTGAATAACAACGTTAAACATACTAATGAAAGCTTGGTTTTGATTTTTAAAATTAAGAAATTCTTGCACCAAAATAAGATGACCTGTGCTAGAAATGGGTAACCATTCTGTCACCCCTTCAACAATTCCTAAAATAATGGCTTTGATTAAATCTATGATAAACATGCTAACTCCTTTGATGATTTGTTTTAAATGATTTTAACATTAGAAGGCACCGCCTCCGCCTCCGCCTCCGCCACCAGAGAAACCGCCACCACTGGTCCCACCCGATGAGACAGAAAAATGTGAAGCATTTACTGCGTGATGATTTGATGATATGATGGCTTTTGTCTGCTGGCTGAGTTGTGGTGAGATAAAAAGATAAGATTGATACAAACTGTCATTTACGAGATTTGGATGAGTCATGATGAGGTGTTTTTCAACCTTTTTGGCAAAACCAAGTAAAGTGGCATAAACCAAAATACGATTCCAGACAACAACTCCTTCAATCTCGACTTGATCAAATTTTTGAATATCACGAAGCATATTGGTAAAACTAATCCACTTTTGAACTTCATCATATCCATTAGCTTCTAAAAAACCAAATTCTGACATGGTATTTTTACGAATAGAAAAATAACTGATAAGAATGATTTCCATACCAATCACTCCAAGATAAATCAATGAATAAGACGAAATAATAACACCGACAATAACTAGCATTACTATAGCTAAAATGGATATGAGTAATCCAAAAACAAGCATTGCTAAAGACCATCTATAATAGTTTAAGTCGCTTGGTAAAAATGCTCTTCGAATTTTTTCCAGTGGTCCATTTTCGATGTCTTGTAGGACTAATTGATCAATTTTATCTAGTTTTGATTCTAATCTTTTGTTAAAGTTTTCTCCCAAATGATTAACTTTTTGCTCTAACTGTTTTCCGTGATAACGTTTCTTTAATGATTCTATCTGATTATCATTAAAAAGATAGGTAGAAAAGAGTTGATTGATGGCTATTTTATTTTTTTCGCCAAAGGCAAACTCTAGCAGTTCTTTTTCAAAAGCAGTTGTTTTTTCATCTGAAACAATACTCAGTTCCTTATCATTTGACAATGATAATATCTGACGGTCGATGAGGTCTAAAATACTAGCTTTTAAGAGAGTCTCAAAAGTAATTGTTCCTAAATAAGAGGAGGATCGTTTTAAGCCTGATCTCAATGTTTTGGCATAAATATATTTTGCAACCACTAAAGGTGGTAAATCATCAGGAAGATTAAAAAGGTGACTGTTTTTATTAAAATGCTGGTGTTTTTCAACATGTTTTTTAAATAAAAGAAAGAAGAGAATTGCTAAAATGACAGTTGAAACAATGATAATGGGAATAAGTTTATCAAGTAAGAACAAAAGAATCTGCTGTTTTAAAGCAATATCCTCTTCAAGGCGTTTAAAGTCGTCTTTTCTTTTGGTTGAAAGCATAAAAGGAGTTGAAACAATCTCATTATCCCAGTATCCGTGTAATTCCAGTTGTCCTGAAACATTGATAGCTTCTAAATGATAGTCTTCATCTTTTAAGGTGATATTAGGCTGTTTTTTAACATAACCCGTGTGCCCAAAAAGCTTTGTATCTTTGGAAGTTAAATCTGTTTTAATAGTAAAATCAACTCTTTGTAATGTCCTATCCCAATCACTTATTGGTAGCCAGTTAAGTTCAGCAATGTCTTGATGGACAAAAAGAATCTCTTTTAACTGCCAAATAACGACAACGGAAACCTTATCACCCTTTTTTCCTTTGTTATATATCTTTAAACTATAGCCATCAGCTAAATCAGTCATTTCATGTTTTGATTCAACCAAACTTCCATTTCGATAGACGGTAACAACAGGTGTCGACTCAATCAAAAAACCTTCCGGCATTTTGCCTGCTTTTCCTAGAGTGACTATCTGACCATTATATGAACTATCAAAGTCATAGTCGATGATTTGCTTGAAATCTGCGGAGTTATCTGCATGAATAATCAATTCCCCTGAATATTGAGGAATAGTATAAGAAACATCTGCATCAACAGATTCACCAAATACAAAAAGGAGAAACGCTAATATAAGCCAAATAATCTTTTTCATTAGAAACCTCAGAAATATTATTCCTATTTATTTTACCACAAAACCCTAAAAATCGTATTTATCAATCAAGTCAATTGTCAAACATCTCTATTTAAGATAGAATGGAAGGCAATATACTTACAGGAGGTTAATATGAAAAAGATATTATTTACCATTTTGGCAGCAGTCACTTTTTTATTTGCTGGCGCAACTAGTATCCAAGCTGATGATACAGATAACTATTTACGCGTTGGCATGGAAGCTGCTTATGCTCCTTTCAACTGGACACAAGAAACCAATAAAAATGGGGCTGTTCCTATTGAGGGCTCTTCTCAATTTGCTAATGGTTATGATGTTCACGTTGCTCAAAAAATTGCTGATAAGCTTGGTAAAAAATTAATTGTTGTCAAAACCTCCTGGAGTGGTCTTATTCCTGCCCTAACCTCTGGTAAGATTGATATGATTGTCGCTGGGATGAGTCCTACCGAGGAAAGAAGATTAGAGATTGATTTTTCAAACAGTTACTACACTAGTAAACCAATTTTAGTGGTTAAAAAAGATAATCCCTATGCAGATAGCAGTACGTTACCTGAGTTTTCAGAGGCTAAAATAACCTCACAACAAGGGGTTTATCTTTATGATCTTATTGATCAAATTCCGAATGTTTCAAAACAGACCGCTATGGCTGATTTTGGACAAATGAGACAAGCTCTAAAGTCTGGTGTCATTGATGCTTATGTGTCTGAACGTCCTGACGGTATTTCAGCTGAAATGGCTGATTCTGAATTTCAAATGATTGAACTAAGTGATGGGTTTAAGGTTAGTGAGTCAGATGTCGCCTTAGCGATTGGTCTTCGAAAAGATGATCCGATTATGGATCAGGTCAATAGTGTTTTAGAAGATTTCTCTATAGAACAACAAATTGCTTTGATGGATGAGATTATCGCACTTCAGCCTATCCAAGAAGAAAGTACTGAGAAACCTCATTTTATTAGTCAAGTTCTTGCCATTGTTCAAAACAACTGGAAACAACTTCTAAGAGGGACTTGGATGACTTTATTTATTTCCATTTTGGGAACAATTTTAGGAACAAGTATCGGACTCTTGATTGGTGTTTATAAAACTGCACCAAAATCAAGCCATAAAGGACTTTTAGTTTTACAAAAAGCATTTAATGCACTGATTAATATCTATATTGAAGTTTTTCGCGGAACACCAATGATTGTACAATCCATGGTTATCTACTACGGGACTGCCCAAGCCTTTGGCTTATCAATTGACCGCACACTAGCAGCTATTTTCATTGTTTCTATTAATACCGGTGCTTATATGAGTGAAATTGTTCGTGGTGGTATTTTTTCCATTGATAAGGGGCAATTTGAAGCTGCAACTGCACTTGGGATGACTCATGGGCAAACCATGAGAAAAATCATTCTTCCTCAGGTCATGCGAAATATTTTACCAGCAACAGGAAACGAATTTGTCATTAATATTAAAGACACTTCCGTTTTAAATGTTATTTCAGTGGTTGAACTCTATTTTTCAGGAAATACTGTGGCTACTCAGACCTATCAGTACTTCCAAACCTTTACGGTGATAGCGATTATCTACTTTGTTCTTACTTTTACGGTGACAAGAATTCTGCGTTATATTGAAAAACGTCTTGATACCGATCACTACACAACGGGCGCTAATCAAATGCAATTGGAGGTGACAACTCATGACTGATACTATACTTGACATTAAACATCTTAAAAAATCTTACGGGCAAAATCAGGTCTTAAAAGACATTTCCTTAACGATTAAAAAGGGACAAGTCATCTCGATTATCGGTAGTTCAGGATCTGGAAAATCGACTCTTCTTAGATCGATTAATCTCCTTGAAATACCTACTGAAGGGGAAATTCTCTATCATGGGAAAAATGTTCTTGAAAAAGGATTTGATTTAACCACTTATCGTGAAAAGTTGGGGATGGTTTTTCAATCCTTCAACTTATTTAACAATCTTAACGTTTTAGAAAATGTCATGGTTGCTCAAACAACGGTTTTAAAAAGAGATAAAAGTGAAGCCGAAAAAATTGCCAAAACTAATCTCAACCAAGTTGGAATGACAGAACAATATTGGCTCGCTAAACCAAAACAATTATCTGGTGGTCAAAAACAAAGAGTTGCTATTGCAAGAGCCCTTGCGCTTGATCCTGAAGCTATCCTTTTTGATGAACCAACATCGGCTCTTGACCCTGAGATGGTTGGTGAAGTTTTAAAAACCATGCAAGATTTAGCTAAGTTAGGTTTAACGATGATTATTGTAACGCATGAAATGGATTTTGCTCGTGACGTTTCTGATCTTGTAATCTTTATGGATAAGGGTGTTATTGCTGAACAAGGAAGTCCCAAAGAAATTTTTGAGACGCCAAAAGAAGAAAGAACAAAAGAATTTTTAAAACGCTTTTTGAAATAAAAACGACGAAAAAGACCACTCATTTGAGTGGTCTTTTTCCCCTATTGAAAAGGGGAGATTAGTTATGGTTTTTCACTTTTAAGGCTGATAACACTTGTGTTCTGATATCTTCAACACCATCTGGATTGTTTGGCAAGAAAATCGTTTGATTACCACTTGCTGCAAAGGTATTTAAGGTATCTAAGTATTGGTTGGTCAACAAGATAGACATGATTTGTTCTTCATTTAAGCTGATATTAGCATCTTTTAGTTCTTGGATAGAGTCTGCTAATCCATCAACAATGGCTTTACGTTGTTGCGCAATACCAACACCATGCAAGCGATCTTTTTCTGCCTCAGCTTCTGCTGCGGTAACAATTTTAATCTTGTCAGCATTTGCTAGTTCTTGAGCAGCTACACGTTTACGTTGCGCAGCATTAATTTCATTCATTGATTGCTTAACTTCAGCATCTGGTTCTACTTTAGTAATCAATGTTTTAACAATGATATAACCATAGCTAGACATTTCTTCTGCCACTTGATGTTGAACTTCAAGGGCGATTTCATCTTTTTTCTCAAAAAGTTCATCTAGTGTTAATTTCGGAACAGAGGAACGTAGGGCGTCTTCAATGTAAGATTTAATTTGCTCTTCTGGACGCATGAGTTTATAGTAAGCATCCATAACGTTATTTTCATTAACACGATATTGAGTCGCTATATTTAGAGTAACGAATACATTATCTTGTGTCTTTGTTTCAACAATTAAATCACTTTGAAGCAAGCGTAGTTGAATTCGTGCTGCTAATCGATCAATACCAAACGGCATACGAAGATGAATGCCACTTGATGACGTTTTCAGATACTTACCAAAACGTTCTATAATCACTACCGTCTGTTGTCTAACGACATAGAGGGTACTGATAACAACTGCTAAAATTAATAGCAGAATAAAAATAAACGGTAATAATGTTACGATTAACATAATGATAATCCTCCTTTTCATAAATTATATAGTTTTCTCATACACTTTGCAAGACTTGTATATTAATAATTAAAAAAATAATAATCTCTGACCACTCAGATAGCAAAAAGAATGGCTAAAAACCATCCTTTTATTCTTAATCATTACTTGGAGCTACCACAACATAACGGTTGGGATCATTTCCTTCAGAATAACTATCAACCCCTTCAATTGCTGTAATCGTTTTATGAATAATCTTTCTTTCTGTATTGCTCATCGGGTTCATTTCATATTGTTCACCAGACTCAAGAACGCGTTTAGCAATCTTCTTAGAAAAATCAATTAGGGTTTTGGTTCTATGTTCGACATAATCATGAACATTAACAGTAACTGAGAATGTTTTTGAATAGTGATCATGGAGATAATTTTGCGCTAACAATTGTAATGATTTCAACACTTTACCATGATAACCAATCACTCTACCTGGATCTGGCGTATCAATTTTTAAATTGATTTGACGATTATTATGGGTAATATCAATAGTTGCTTCCAAATCCATTTCATAGATAATTTTAGAAATGTAGTTTGAGACATCTTTGCTCGCTTCCTCAATAGAAATCGCTTCTGTCTCTTTTTTATCATTTTTTTGATTTTCCTCAGCACTCAATACTTCTAAAACGTTGATATGACCCGTTTCTTGTAAAATTGTTTGAGGAGATTTCTTGCTTTCTAGTAATTGTTCCTTAACACTATCGTCAATCCGTTCTCCTTTTTCTTCCAATTCTCTAATAATACTAGTCACTTTTCCAAGTTCCACGGTATCTTCTAAACTAGATTTAACAGGTGCGTTTTGACGATTGATTTCATCAGGAACCCCTCTAACAGCTTTCCTATCAGCTTTATTAATAATGTTTTCACTGATGTTTTCTATTTCAACCTGTGCAGGCTTTCTACCAAATCCTAGAAACCCCTTTTTTTCACGAGATACAACTTTTATGTGGGCTTTTAGTCGCGAAATATTAAGTTCTTTTAGGCCATTTTCGATAGCCTCTTCAACAGTTTTTCCTGTGAATAAAACCATAGTCGTCTCCTTATTTTCTCTTTTTTTGTGCTTTTTTCTTGGCACGTCTTATCTTAGCTTGTTTTTCCTTTTCTTCTCTCTCCATACGTTCATACTCAGCTATTTTCTTGAAAGGATTATTAAAAATTAACGTTTGGAAAACTTGATAAGCATTTGATATCGTCCAGTAAAGGGCTACACCACTTGCCATATTAATACCAATAACTAAAATCATGATTGGCATGATGTACATCATAGCCGTTAAAACACCATTTTTCTCTCTGATACCCTTATTACTCAACCATGTTGATAAGAAGGTGAAAATAGCAGCCAATACCGGCAAAACAAAATAAGGGTCAGGATTGGCGATTTCAAGCCATAAAAAAGTTCCAGTTTTTAAAAAGGCAACTCGAGAAAGGGCTTGATAAAGGGCTAAAAGAAGGGGCATCTGAATAAATAGTGGTAGCAAACTAGAATAAGGATTGACGTTATTGTCCTTATAAAGTTGCTGTGTAGCTTCCGCAAGAAGCATCCGACTATCCGTGTCTTTTCCTGGATATTGTTTTTGTAATTCTTTTAACTTCGGTTGGATTTCCTGCATCTTTTGGCTAGATTTCATTTGCATGTTGTAAACTGGCAAAAGAATCGTTCTAATTACCAAAGTAAAGAGGATAATCCCAATACCCGTGCGTTCATTAAATGATAAAATCTGTATCATTTCTGCAAAGAAATAAACAAACTTATCCCATAAACCGTCTGAATTGGCAGCTATTTCACTAGTTCCACAAGCTGTCAAAACAACAAGAGAAACAATAACTAATAGTGATAACTTAATTTTCTTTTTCAATGGTCAACCTTTCTTTGAATAACATTTAGCTATGCTAAACACATGAATCATATTTTTTTTAATAGCTTGATAGTCAAGATTTTCAACACCTTTACGTGCAATAATCACATAGTCTTTGTGATCAATATCTTGTGATAGTTCCATAAAAGCATGGCGTATTTTTCGTTTAATATTATTTCTTACAACAGCATTACCAAGTTTTTTACTAACTGATAATCCTACTCGATAATGAGGATAATTCTTATCTAAATAATATAAAACAAAATGGCGATTAGCAGCACTTTTGCCGTAATCAAAAATAGCTTTAAAATCTTTATCACTTTTTACACGATGGGTTTTCTTCAAAACACGACTCCAAATATCTAAATTACTATTATTATACCACAAAATAATAACTCTAGTCATCTAGTCATTTGTCTTACCAACGAGATGTCTTGTTTATTAATCTCACAAGACTATATTATACCATGACACTCCTATAAAAACAATGTCACTCCCCTCAATACCTTGGAAACAAACAATTCCTAATTGATTTTCCAAACAAAAAATAATTGTAGATGAAACAAAAGATTTAATTAAATAGAGCAAATGATTAAGAAATCATTTGCTCTATAGTAAAACAATCACAAATATTACTGTTATTAAACCATGAATAACTAAATGAAAAAGGTGAACCTCTTGATAAATCAGCTGACCATTGATTGGTCTGATGATTAAAAAGGCTATTAAGCTGCCGATTATGATATAGTGCAAGTTTATTACAGAAAAAAATCCTAGTAAAAAAATAGAGAAGCTTGCAATCACCAATACAATTGGTATAATATTAAGCAACAAAAGCCATAAAGGCATTTTTTGATAACTTTTTATAATGGCTAAAAGCATTAAGAACAAATAAACTAATGGTAAAACAAGTGATAACATCCTTGTCTCCTTTCTTTTTTACCATTATACAAAGAGGGGCTTAGCCCCTGTCAAGAGGTTTATCATGAAAACAGGAACTGTTGCTAAAAAATATCAAACGACGCGAGATACCTTGCGATTTTATATTGAAAAAGGATTAGTTTCTCCCGAGAAAAAAGAAGCTCACTATGATTGGTCAAAAAAAGATTGTGAAGACCTCGAAAATATTATTGCCTTACGTGATCTTGGTTTTTCAATCAAATCAATTCTTCGAATCAAGTGGTTACACGATACAAAGTGTGGTTCTAAAGAACAATTAGAGGAAAATAAGGCCGTTTTACTTGAAGAGATTGAAAATAGAGAAAAGGAACTTGAGCACGTTAACTATCAAAAAAAACGATTAGAAGATCTCTTAAAACAGGTTGAAAAAAATTTAAAAAATCTATCAGAAAACTGATAGATTTTTTGCTTACAAGGTTTTTAAAATATTGTTAATATGTTCAATCGATTGTTCTCTACCAAGCAAATAAATAGTATTTGGTAGATCAGGACCATGCATTTCTCCTGAGACAGCGATACGAATTGGCATAAAGAGGTTTTTTCCTTTTATACCAGTCTCTTTTTGAACAGCTTTGATTTGTGGGAAGATATTTTCTGGCTTAAAGTCATCATCTGACAAAGCTTCTAACTTTTCTTTAAACTGTTTAAGCACGGTTGGAACGGTATCACCTTGTAAAACTTCTTTTTCAGTTTCTCCCAATTCAGGAAAATCAGAAAAAAATAAATCTGTCAAAGAGACAATTGCATCAATAGAGACCAGTTGCGGTTGATAAAGAGCAATCAAGTCTTTTGATTTCTCATTAAGGCGACCTGCTTTTTCTAAAAATGGTTTCGCTAGCTCATAAATGGTATCGGCTTTGGCATTTTTAATATAGTCGTTACTCATCCAATCCAATTTCTTTTGATCAAAGGCTGCTGGTGATTTACTCAAACGATTTTCATCAAACAGTTTAATTAACTCTTCACGTGAAAAAATTTCTTCTTCACCACCAGGGTTCCAGCCGAGAAGTGCAATAAAGTTAAAGACAGCTTCTGGGAGATAGCCTTTTTGACGGTAGTCTTCAATGAATTGTAGGGTGTTGGTGTCACGTTTTGAGAGTTTTTTGCCTGTCTCACTATTGATGATGAGGGTCATGTGACCAAATTCTGGCGCCTGCCAGCCAAGTGCTTCATAGACCATGAGTTGTTTTGGAGTATTCGCGATATGGTCATCACCACGAATGACATGGCTAATCGCCATTAGGTGATCATCAATAACAACAGCAAAGTTATAAGTTGGGTAGCCATCTTTTTTCTGGATAACCCAGTCCCCACCGATATTTGCCCCTTCAAAACTAATCTCACCTTTAACCATATCTTGCCATTGATAGATGCCTTCTTCATTAACCGCTAGACGAACCGTTGGTACAATCCCTTTAGCAATTCTATCGGCAATATAAGCTTCTTTTTCTTCGTCGTTCATTCCTAGAAATTCATTGATGTAACGAGGTGTTTCACCGGCTGCTTCTTGGCGTTCACGCTCAGCAGCTAATTCTTCTTCTGTGACATAAGATTTGTAGGCAAGGCCTTTTTCTAGCAATTCATCAATGTATTTTTGATAAATGTCAAGACGTTCTGATTGGCGATATGGCCCATAAGCCGCATTAGGATTGATAGGACTTTCATCCCAGTCAATACCAAGCCATTTTAAATTGTCCAGTTGCGAACGTTCGCCATCTTCCACATGACGTTTACGGTCAGTATCTTCAATACGAATGATAAAGTCTCCACCGTGGTGGCGAGCGTATAAATAGTTAAATAATGCCGTACGAGCATTACCAATATGTAGTAGTCCTGTTGGACTTGGTGCATAGCGCACACGAATCTTGTTAGTCAAAGTCATTCTCCTATCCTATTTCAATCATTTTATTATATCACAAGTCTAATACTTCTTTATCTCACAAATCTAGATTTATTGAAAACGTTGTGCCACTTGTTTTGATCAGTCTTATGATTTGGTTGGAATATAACGTTTTAAAACATTAGCAAAGGTTTCAATATTAAGACTCTGCACATAAATCTCACCAGTACCAGAAAAAGTATTTACAATTCCTTCTCCTGTTCCGATGGATTGTAAAAAGCCATTTTCTAGGTGAATATCATAGTCCAACTCTTGACTCCAAGCCACAACATGAGCGTTGTCGATGGTTATGGTGTCATTGCTTAACGCTATTTTTTTGATGGAACCAAAAGCATTGGCTAAAAGCGTTCCCGCACCTTGTGTGGTCATGACGAAAAAGCCACCTTGTCCTCCCAAAAGAGCACGTCCCACACTTTGACGTTCCATAGTATAAGATGCAGAACCATCAAGTGCTAAAAAGGCACCATCATTTAAACGGTATTGTTTAGCACCAATCTCTAAAGGAATGACTTCACCAGGTGTAGCTGGTGCTAAGGCGAGTTTACCATCGTTTGATTCTGCAACAGCTTCTGTGATAAAAGCTGACTCCCCTGAAACCACTGAACGACCGATGGCTCCCACAAGTTTTCCTAAACCAGAGCCTTTACTGTTTAATCTGGTTTTTAGAACAACATTGGGCGTGTGGTAAATCATTGATCCTTGTTGAATATAGACTTGTTCTCCTTGATCAAGCTTTATTTCAACTAAAGGAAATTGTGACGCTTCGCTAATAGTGTATGACATACGATTATCAATCATGATATTATCCTTTCTTTGTGTCATTAATAATATAAGATATTAGATAGTTTAAACACTCCTTATTTTATTTCTAGCATACGACCCGTATCAACATCGTAGATAGCACCAGAAATCATGACATCGTCTGGAATAAGGGGTGACTCTTTCAAAATGGCAACGTCTTCTCTGACACTCTCTTCAAGATCCTTAAAAGGTAGAAAATCATAATTTGAGACATCAACAGCTAAGTCTTTTTTGAGTTGTTGCTTGAAACTATCGTTAGTAAAGGTCTGGGCACCACAATCTGTGTGATGGAGAACAACAATTTCTCTTGTTCCTAACAATTGCTGAGATATGGTTAGGGAGCGAATCATGTCTGGTGTCACTCGGCCTCCTGCATTTCTCAAAATATGAGCATCACCTAAGGCTAAGCCTAGCGCTTGAGCCACGTGTAAGCGTGAATCCATACAAGTGATAATAGCAACCTTGGTTTTTGGTGGTAAAGGAAGATGGGCAGTTCCGTGGAGATTGACATAAGCTTCGTTTGCCTCCATAAATTTTTTAAAATAAGACATTTGTTCTCCTTTTCATTTCTCTAGGCACATCAAACTGATTTTAATCATAAATCTGACTTTTAGCGACCAAATACTTTTTGTAAGACATCACTTACTGTTGACACGCCAATCACTTCTATATTTTTAGGAATTTCTATACCCGCTAAGGCCGTTTTTGGCACATAAATCTTGGTAAAACCTAATTTACTGGCTTCATTGATACGTTGATCGAGGCGATTGACTCTTCTAATTTCACCAGTTAGGCCGATCTCTCCCACAAAACAGTCTTGAGGGTTGGTTGGTTTGTCTTTATAACTTGAAGCAATAGCAATTGCCACGGCTAAATCAATGGCAGGCTCATCCAATTTGACACCGCCAGCTGATTTGAGATAGGCATCCTGATTTTGTAGAAGCATGCCACAGCGTTTTTCTAAGACTGCCATAATGAGACTTGCTCGGTTAAAATCAAGACCTGTTGTCGTTCGCTTGGCATTCCCAAATACTGTTGGCGTCACGAGGGCTTGCACCTCTGCTAAAATGGGTCTTGTTCCTTCCATTGTCACGACAATAGCTGAACCTGTCGCGCCATCCAATCGCTCCTCTAAAAAGACTTGACTGGGATTTAACACCTCTACTAAACCGACAGACTGCATTTCAAAAATACCAATCTCATTGGTTGAACCAAACCGATTTTTGACAGCTCGTAAGATTCTAAAGGTGTGTTGTCTTTCCCCTTCAAAATAAAGAACTGTATCAACCATGTGTTCCAACAATCTTGGACCAGCTAAGGTGCCCTCTTTGGTGACATGTCCAACAATGAAGGTCGCAATATTGTTGGTTTTAGCAATTTGCATGAGTTCAGCAGTGACTTCTCTCACCTGACTGACTGAGCCTTGCACACTAGAAATTTCTGGGCTCATAATCGTTTGAATGGAATCGATAATGAGAAAATCCGGTTGAATTTTTTCAATTTCTGCACGGATAGATTGCATATTAGTTTCTGCGTAGACATAAAAAGCGTTGTCAATGTCACCCAGACGCTCACTTCTGAGTTTGATTTGTTGAGCAGATTCTTCACCAGAAACGTAAAGGACTGTTCCTTGATGAGCCAGTTGTGTTGATATTTGAAGAAGCAGAGTAGATTTCCCGATACCTGGATCGCCACCAATCAAAATAAGACTTCCTGGCACAAGACCTCCTCCAAGCACACGATTAAATTCAGCCATGTCGGTTTTAATGCGTGAAAAATGGCTTGATGTGACATCTTTTAATTTGATGGGCTGACTTTT
The DNA here is from genome assembly GCF_016481285.1 of Streptococcus zalophi. Lineage (GTDB taxonomy): Bacteria > Bacillota > Bacilli > Lactobacillales > Streptococcaceae > Streptococcus > Streptococcus zalophi. Next base: position 23,380 of record NZ_JAENBP010000004.1, on the reverse strand, counting down.
TTCACCTGTTAGGGATACGCGTGCATTTTTGACGTCAGTGATTGGTGTTTCTTCAACAAAAGAAGACCACGCTGAACAATTGGGGCAACGCCCGAGGTATTTTGGTGAATTATAGCCACATTCTTGGCAAACATAAACCGTTTTTTTCTTAGCCATAATTAATTTCCTGTACTTCCGAAGCCACCCGTTCTTTGTCCGGTTGCTTCATCATTATCTGCGATTAAAAAAGGGGCAAAAACAGCTTGAACAATCCGTTCACCAACTTCGACCACCACTTCTTTATCAGTGATATTTTTCATCTGAGCAAAAATATGGCCTTCATTAGCAGGATTACCGTAGTAGTCACCATCAATCACACCGACAGAGTTGATGAGAACAAGCCCTTTTTTTCGAGGGTTAGAAGAGCGATCGTAGAGATAAAGCACTTCATTAGCCTGCATATAAGCTTTGACACCTGTTGGGACTAGTTTAATCTCTCCTGGCTCTAAAATAATTCTTTCAGCCGCTTTTAAATCATAACCAGCCGCATGGGTTGTTTCTCTTTTGGGTAATAATGTGTTTTCTGTGTACTTACTAACTAGTTCAAAACCTCTTATTCTCGTCATTTAACCGTCTCCTTTTTTTCTATACCTTATTATAATTTATTCGCAAATGAATTGCAAAATCAAGACTAACCTCCACAAAAAAGAGTCATCTTAAATAGATAACTCTTAATTTTGATTATTATTCAAAGACAAATTGATTGTGATAAAGTTCAGCGTAGAAACCTTTTTCTTTTAGCAATTGATGATGATTGCCCTGCTCGATAACTTGACCGTCTTTTAAGACAATAATGTTGTCAGCATTTAGGATGGTTTTAAGACGATGAGCAATGACAAAACTAGTTCGTCCAGCAATAACAGTTTCCATCGCTTTTTGAATTTTGCTTTCTGTTACCGTATCAACATTTGACGTTGCTTCATCCAAGATGAGGACTTGGGGATCTGTCAACAAGGTTCTCGCGATTGAAATGAGCTGTTTTTGACCCGTTGAAAAAATATTATCACTATCACTCACCATTGTTTGGTATTTATCCGGCAAACTTTCAATGAATTCATGGATATGGGTAGCACGCGCTGCTGTTTCAATCATTTCTTGACTGGCATCTGGCACACCAAAGGCGATATTTTCAGCAATGGTGCCACTGAATAAGACGGATTCCTGTAGCACGATACCGACATTTTGTCTCAGACTATCTAAATCATATTCTCTAATATCTCTACCGTCAAAAGCGATATAACCGCCATCGACATCATAAAACCGATTAAGCAGGTTCATGATGGTAGTCTTACCAGAACCGGTTGGTCCAACAACAGCAATCATCTTCCCTTTAGGTGCTGATATGGTAACATCAGATAAGACTTTTTGTCCTGGAAGATAACCAAAATCCACATGATTAATCGTCACTTCCTCTTTTAACTCGGTAAACTGAGGCGCATTTTGGGGCTTCACTTCTTCAGTCTCATCAAACATTTCTTGAATTCTTGAAGCACCCGTAAAGGCTAACTGTAATTCTGCCCAGCTTGATGAAACTTGCATGATAGGCTGATAGTATTGTTGTGAGTATTGAACAAAAGTCACTAGTAACCCTAAAGCCGCAGCTCTTGTGAGACTCGCATCATTTAAAACAATGGTTGACCCAAGAAAAATGACTGTTGCTGTATTGAACAAACTAAAGCCATTCATCACAGGAAATAGTAAGCCGGCAAACAATCTTCCTTTAAAGGTTGCACGACGAACACGATCATTGAGTTCTGTAAAGCCACTAATAGTATCTTCTTGTAAGCCTTGAACAATAATAGCTTTTTGACCAGAAATTTTTTCATCCATATAAGCATTGAGTTGACTAACCTCTTCTTGCTGGAGATCAGTGTATTTTCTGGCTTTTCTAATAATGATAAATAAAACGATGATAGCAATTGGTGTTGACATCATGGTCACTAAAGCAAGTTTGACATTTTGCGTATACATCATCCAAACCAAACCGATATAAAAGGCAATATTGGACACAACTTGGGTCATGCTTTGATTTAGAGAGTTTTGAATGTTATCCAAATCACTGGTAAAACGCGATAAAATATCACCATCTTTATGTTGATCAAAAAAGGCAATGGTTAACTTTTCTAATTTGCCAAAAAGACCTTTTCTCATACTACTAGTTGAATAGGCAACAATTCTCGTGAAGACTAATGTGTAAATCAAGGTGGAAACCGCTGTAAAAACATAGGTTAAAAAGAGGTACCACATGACGGATAAAAATGGGGCCTTGCTAGGTTCAACAAAGGCTTGACCTGTCGCTTGGCTAACTGCTTTTGCTTCAAAATAATCTTGGGTCCATTGCCCTAGTTCTGTTAAGGATTGCCCTAGAAAAATAGGGGCTTGTACGCGTAAGTAGGTTGAAACAACAATGGCCAAGAAAATAAGAAGAAAGGATAAACGGTATTTTTTAAAATAATACCAGAAAAAACGAGCTGTTTTCATTGATTCTCCTCCTGACCTTTTTGTGTTTCATAAATTTCGCGATAAATAGCATTAGTTGCCACTAACTCTGAGTGAGTCCCTTGACCAATGAGAACACCATTATCTAAAACGAATATCTGATCGGCCTTAATGACTGAACTAATCTTTTGAGCAATCATAATGGTTGTGGTGTCTTTTAATTCATTGTTTAAAGCTTCTTGCACCAATTTTTCTGATTTGGCGTCAAGTGCTGACGTGGAATCATCTAAGATAAGAACTTTTGGATTACCAATCACACCTCTTGCAATACTCATTCTTTGTTTTTGACCACCAGAGAAATTATTCCCTCTTTCTTCAACCATACTCTCATAATGCTCAGGCATCCGATCGATAAATTCTTGCGCTTGAGCAATACTTGCTGCTCTTTCAAGGGCATGATTATCTGCTGAAGGATTTCCTTGTCTTAAATTATCGGCAATGGTTCCACTAAACAAAATCGCTTTTTGTAAAACAATGGATACTGTTTCTCGTAAGTTTTTTTCATTGATTGTTTTAATGTCACGACCACCAATTAAGACACGACCTTTTTCAGGATCAAATAATCTAGCAATCAACTGAGCTAGGGTTGATTTTCCTGAGCCGGTTGCACCCACAATACCAACCATTTGTCCTTTTGAAATGGCAAAGCTGACATTTTTCAAAGTCGGATTAGTGTCTTTTGGATAAGTAAAGGTAACATCTTCAAAGACCACACTACCTGATAAGTCCACATCTTCAACGTCTTCAAATGTCATGGCTGGTTGAGTAGCTAAAATTTCTTTGATACGCTTAATAGACACAAAAGCACGACTGGCCTGCATCCCCATGAAACCTACCATAATAATCGTGAACATGATTTGCATCATATAAGTCATAAAAGTAGCGACACTACCAATGACTTCTGGATCAGTCTCAACAAAGGTGGATACCATATAAATAGCCACAAAAATCGCCATATAAGAAACAAACATAAGGGCTGGTTGCATAATGGAAAAGCCGTAACCGATAAACAAATTCAATTCTAGAAGATCATCTGATTTTTCCTTGAATTTATTGTATTGTGATTCTTCTTGAACGAATGATTTTACCACTCTAGCACCACGAAGGTTTTCTTTTGCAATGCCATTTATCTTGTCCATTAATTTTTGAAATTTACCAAATCTTGGTCCCATTAAACTCATAATGATTCCCATAATGGTTGCAATAATCACAACCATTAATACTAAAATCCACCATAATCTTGGAAGGGTATCTAAAGCAAGAATAAAGGCACCCAAAAACATCAAGGGCATTCTTAAGAGGACTTGAAATATCATCATCATCAAATTTTGAATTTGATTAACGTCGTTAGTCATTCTAACCACTAGATTACCTGCATTGAATGACTCGACATTGGCATAAGAAAATGTCTGGATTTTACGAAAGGTAGCTTCTCTTATATCTGCTGAAACGCCTTGAGCAATCTTGGCTGCCAATATCGTATTAACCACTCCTGATAATAGTCCTAGTAAGGCAATGACCAATAAAATAGTACCAACAGATGTTATTTTATCGTAATCTTCTGTAAGTAAGGCTGTGAGAATAGATTTCATAAACCTAGGTTGTAATAAAGAGTTAGTCACAATTCCTAAAACCATCATAACAGAAGCTAAAGCATACCATTTGTATTTCATAATGGCTTTAAATATCATCTTGTCTCCTTTATATAAAATAAGAGCAGTGAGTATTGGCTCACTGATTGTTTTAGTATTCTTCTTACATTCTATAATAATTATTATTAAAAGTCTAATAAGCAGTATGATTTCAATCTATGCTAACTCTATAAAAAAAGAGAATCTCCTTCTAAGAAAATCCTCTTTTTTTTATAGGTAATGAGTTAAAAAACTTACCAAAGATGAAAGAGATGTTGCATCCCTAAACTCACCATGGTGATGGCAATCCAACAACAAGCTCCTAAAATAATAGCCTGTTTACCCGTTTTTATTAATTTGATTAAGTGTGTATTAAGACCAATTGCTGCCATGGCCATGACAATAAAGAATTTAGATAACTGTTTAAGAGGATTAAAAATGCTTGGATTAATGCCTACTTGTGTCAAAATGGTTGTTAATAAGGACGCTAAAATAAAGTAAATGATAAACATAGGAAAGATTTTACTGATTTTAGGCCCTTGCTGTTTAACTTGACCGTTAGCTTGATTGTTACGCAAACGATAAAACGATAAAAATAAGGTGATTGGAATAATCGCTAATGTTCTTGTTAGTTTAACAACAGTGGCCCCGTCCAAAGTATTTGAACCATGAATCCCATCCCAAGCTGTAGCGGTTGCTGTTACTGAAGAGGTGTCATTAACAGCTGTTCCTGCAAATATGGCAAACCCATCATTTGATAAGCCAATCATTTCACCTAAAGTTGGGAAAATGAGGGCTGCTAAAATATTAAATAGAAAAATCACCGAGATGGCTTGTGCTATATCGTGATCATCTGCTTCTATAACAGGTGCTGTCGCTGCAATAGCAGAGCCTCCACAAATAGATGAGCCAACACCTACCAGGGTAGCTGTGTTAACATCTAGTTTTAAGGCTTTTTGTAACAAAAAGGCAATGACTAAAGAAGTGGTTATCGTAGAAAGAATAATCGGGAGTGAACTTTTTCCAACGGCTAAAACTTGAGATAAATTCAATCCAAATCCCAACAGAATAACAGCCAATTGAAGAATAAATTTGGACGTATATCTGACACCAATTTGGATATTATCAGATGGTTGATATAAGATGTTTAAAATCATCCCGATAAAAATGGCAAAGACTGGAGCACCAACAAGAGGCGCTAACCCTCCTAAAAACGAAGCGACACTAGCCATAACAAGACATAATAAGATACCGGGTATTCTTTTTGAAACGTTATGCAAAATAATCTCCTTAATCCTTATTAAATGAGTCGAAAATAATCTTAACTCTTTACTTAAAAAAGAATAGTTTCATTATAATAAAGTTTTTGGCTATTGTAAACTTACTAAACAACTTCTCCCTTTGAAAACTCATTTTGGGCGAGCTATTAAGACTTTTTTATAATAATTTGATATAATGAAAATAATAAAATCACCTGTTTTAATAGAGGAGAGAAAAAATGACTAAACAAAAAATTGCTGTCTTGGGACCAGGATCATGGGGAACAGCATTATCTCAAGTGCTTAATGATAATGGACATGAAGTGAGACTTTGGGGTAATGTTCCTGAACAAATTGAAGAAATAAACATCAATCACACGAATCTACACTATTTTAAAGATATTGTCTTAGATGCAAACATCAAAGCTTATACTGATCTTGAACAGGCTTTAAAAGATGTTGACGGCATTGTTTTTGTTGTTCCGACTAAGGTAACACGATTAGTCGCTAAACAAGTGGCTAATGTTTTAAAACACAAAGTTGTGATGATGCATGCTTCTAAAGGATTGGAACCAGAAACTCATGAACGCTTATCTGTCATTTTAGAAGAAGAAATTCCAGAAAATCTAAGAAGTGATATCGTTGTTATCTCAGGACCAAGTCATGCAGAAGAGACTATAGTTAGAGATATTACTCTTATTACAGCCGCTTCAAAAGATTTAAAGGCGGCTCAATATGCTCAAACAATCTTTAGTAATCACTATTTTAGACTTTATACTAACACAGATGTCATTGGTGTTGAAACAGCTGGCGCTCTTAAGAATATTATTGCCGTTGGTGCTGGCGCCTTAAAGGGATTAGGCTATGGTGACAATGCCAAAGCAGCTATCATTACTCGCGGGTTGGCTGAAATTACGCGTCTAGGAGTTAAAATGGGTGCCAATCCTCACACTTATAGTGGTTTATCTGGCGTTGGTGATTTGATTGTTACAGGAACATCTATCCACTCTAGAAACTGGCGTGCTGGACATGCCTTAGGTAAAGGTGAAAAACTAGAAGATATTGAAAAAAATATGGGTATGGTCATTGAAGGTATTTCAACCACTAAAGTTGCCTACGAATTAGCTAATGAATTAGATGTTTATATGCCAATTACAACTGCTATTTACCGCTCTATCTATGAAGGAGCTGATATCAAAGAAAGCATTCTTGATATCATGTCCAAAGAAATGAGAGCTGAAAACGAATGGTAACCAAACAAGGAGATCAGAACATGAGAAAAAAAGTGAGAAAAGCTGTTATTCCAGCCGCAGGTTTAGGAACTCGTTTTTTACCCGCAACAAAAGCTCTAGCAAAAGAAATGCTTCCTATTGTTGATAAACCAACCATTCAATTTATTGTTGAAGAAGCGTTAGCATCAGGTATTGAAGATATTTTAGTGGTAACGGGAAAATCTAAACGTTCGATTGAAGATCACTTTGATTCAAATTTTGAATTAGAATACAATCTCAATAAGAAGGGGAAGAAAGATCTCTTAAAATTAGTTGACGAAACGACTGGTATTCGTCTTCACTTTATTCGTCAAAGTCATCCTAATGGTCTTGGTGATGCTGTGCTTCAAGCAAAAGCTTTTGTCGGCAATGAACCCTTTGTTGTCATGCTCGGTGATGATTTGATGGAGGATGATATTCCTCTCACCAAGCAACTCATCAACGATTATGAATCTACTCACGCTGCCACTATTGCTGTCATGCAAGTGCCTCACGAAGAAGTCTCAAACTATGGAGTCATCGCACCACAAGGAAAAGGAATTAATGGCTTATATAGTGTTGATTCTTTTGTTGAAAAACCTAAACCAGAAGATGCCCCTAGTGATTTAGCGATTATAGGACGTTACCTGTTAACACCTGAGATTTTTGATATTCTTGAAACACAAGAACCAGGCGCTGGCAATGAAGTTCAACTAACAGATGCTATTGATAAGCTAAATAAAATTCAACGGGTTTTTGCTCGTCAGTTTACCGGGAAACGCTATGATGTCGGTGATAAATTTGGCTTCATGAAAACCTCCATTGATTACGCTTTAAGACATCCTCAAGTCAAAGATGCTTTAAAATGCTATCTTATCGATTTAGGTAAAAAACTTGAAAAAGAAACTAAAAGTGAACAGTAAATATTCCACATTAAAAGACAGGTATGGCCTCATACCTGTCTTTTTTGATTAAAATGGGTTACTGTTGCTACTAAAAGCATAAAATAATAAGAAAGCAATAATCAAAAAATAGCTAACAAAAGCAAGTAATCTCTGATTTTTAGGAAACAATTCTCCTTCAACTCTTGTGGTTAGAAAGATAGCAACAATTACACCTCCTAGAGCTCCTCCCAAGTGGCCTTCTATGCTAATACCTGGCATAAAAAGATTAAATAACAAGTTGATACCAATTAATAATTTATAATTTTGACCTAGTTGTTTGAGGTAGGGGTTGATACCATAATGACCAACCAAAGCAACAGCCGCAAAAAGTCCAAATAATGATGTTGATGCTCCCGCAACAATAACATCTGGTGTCAAAACCATAGCCAACACATTTCCCATGATACCGGATAAAAGATATAAGATTAAAAACTTAGCCGAACCAAACAGAGGTTCTGTTATTCTACCTAGGAAAAATAAAGTGATGCTATTTAAAGCAAAATGTTCCCAACCGATATGCACAAAAATTGGTGTTACAAGACGCCATAATTGACTTGGGAACATCATAACGTAATCGCCATACATGCCACCAAAACTAAAAATAGCTTGAAAACTTTCAGCTTGACCTAAGTAAAGTACTTGCATCGTCAAAAAAATAATAATTGTCACTGCCAGTAAAAAACTAGTAACTGGATAATCTTTTATCATTTGTTTCATCTATTAATACCTCTCTAATAGCTATATCGTGACTTTCTGGATCAAATTCTCTCAGCTGATACTGATAAATCGTAGCGACAGTTGCACCCTCATAATCCTTTAGATAGCGATCGTAAAAACCACCACCATAACCAATGCGATAACCTTTATGATTGAATATAAGACCTGGAACATGTATCAAATCAATCTCATTTTTTAAGATGGCTTGATGACTATTTGGTTCTCGTACGCCAAAAGATGACAAGGAAAGGTCATTTTCATCGTAAGGAACAAAAATCATTTCTCCTTTTGACATGATTTTAGGAACAAGTACTCTTTTTCCATCCTTATATGCTTGGTCAATGACTAAAGACGTATTATATTCAAAATCAAATGAGAGATAAGTCGCAATTGTTTTTGCTTCTTTGTAATCTTTCAGAGTCATTAATTGTTCTAACAGCTGTTGATCTGTTTGCATTTTTAACAAAGGATCTTGTTGTTTTAATTGAGCAATCATCTCTTGTCGCCATAATTTTTTTGTCATGTTACTATCATATCATGAATGTTTCGTTTTTTCTTCAAAAAATTTTAAGAATTTGACAATGAAAAATCACTAGGCAAAGCTAGTGATTAAAGATTTATTCTGTTTTTGATTACGCTGTTACTTGTTCGGCATCACAGTAGACACAACGATAAACCTTTTGGTCTTTATTGACCAACTTAAATTGTTGAACAATTTCTTGTTCAATCGATGTGATACAACGAGGGTTTTTACACTTGATAACATCTGTCAAAGATTCTGGTAAAGAAAGGTGTACTTTTTCTTCTAATTTTCCTTCTTTAATACGGTTAACAGTAATATTATTATCAATATAGCCTAAAACATCAAAATCTAAAGGAATATCTTCGTCAATCTTGATAATATCTTTGCGACCATATTTGGTGCTCATCACACGTTGAATAACAGCAACACCGCAAGATAATTTATCTAGTTTTAACAAGTCATAAATTTCCATGCTTTTTCCTGCTTTGATATGATCCAACACAATGCCTGTTCTAATTCCATCAATATTCATTATTTCTCTCCTTAATATCTATTGCCACTTATGCTTTTTTCTCAATGCCTAATAAGAATAAAATCAATGCCATTCTAATGTGTTTACCACAAAGCGCTTGGAAGAAATATGCTGCTCTTGGATCTTTGTCGACTTCAACAGAAATTTCATTAACCCTTGGTAGTGGGTGTAAAATGGTTAAATCTTCTTTGGCTGCTTGTAATTTTTCCAAATCAAGAATGTAGCTATCTTTTAATCTAATGTAGTCTGCTTCATTAAAGAAACGTTCTTTTTGCACGCGTGTCATGTAAAGAATATCAAGAGAGCCCATAGCATCTTCTAATTTTTCAACTTCAGTCCACTGGGCCCCTGCTTGCGTCATCTTTTCTTTCATGTAATCAGGAACCTGTAGTTCTTCTGGAGAGATAAGGACAAATTTAACGTTAGGATAACGAAGCATGGCTTCAATCAGTGAGTGAACGGTACGACCAAATTTCAAGTCACCACAAACACCAACTGTCATATCTGAGAGTCTACCTTTTTTACGTTTGATGGTTAAAAGGTCTGTTAGAGTTTGTGTTGGATGGAAATGCCCTCCATCACCAGCATTGATAATAGGAACAGTTGTTCTTTGTGAAGCAACGATAGGAGCACCTTCTTTTGGATGACGCATGGCAATAATTTCTGCATAGCAACCCACTGTTTGAATCGTATCACTAACGCTTTCTCCTTTAGCCGCTGAACTTGAGTTGGCAGATGAAAAACCAAGAATGCTACCACCAAGCTCTAACATAGCTGCTTCAAAACTTAATCTTGTTCTTGTACTTGGTTCAAAAAAGAGAGTAGCCAATTTTTTGTGCGCACAAATGCTTTGATAGTCTTTAGGATTTTCGACAATATCATCTGCTGTGGCGATTAATTGATCAATTTCTGCTACGGTTAAATCAGTAATATTGATAAGGTTTCTGATGTCTGTCATTGTTTAGTTGTTTCCTTTCATCCATGAATCATCTGTTGGGTTATTTCTAAAAGTAATAATCTTTTCTTTTTGTTCTGGTGTAATAACTGTTTGATCAACAGCAACGTCTAGTAACACATCAAGATTAGAAAGACTATGATTAATCACTTGGTTTTCTTGCAAGCGCTCGTCTGCTTTTGACATGCCATAGGTAAAGATACTAGCAATGCCTAAGACATCTGCGCCAAATTCTCTTAAAACATTAACGGTATCAATGGCTGAACCAGCTGTTGAGATTAAATCTTCAATCACCACTACTTTTTGTCCTGGCACTAATTTCCCTTCGATCTGATTTGTTCGACCGTGTCCTTTAGCTGAGCCTCTCACATAACCCATTGGTAGATTCATGAGATGCCCAACAATGGCAGCATGGGCAATCCCAGCTGTACTGGTTCCCATTAATACTTCACAGCTTGGAAATTGGGACTTAATAATCTCTACTAATCCTTCTTCAATTATGGTTCTAACATCTGGTGAGGTTAGGGTTAAGCGGTTATCGCAATAAATAGGGCTTTTAATCCCAGAAGCCCACGTAAAAGGCTCATCAGGTCTTAGAAATACAGCATTAATTTCTAAAAGACCCTTAGCAATGGTTTTATCCAAGTCTTTTGTCATCATCTTCCTCCTTTTATCATTTTAAAAATGCTTGTTGACAGTTTTTATAGGCTAACACTGGATCTTTTGCCTTGGTGATTGGTCTACCGACCACAATAAAATCTGACCCTAATTGTTTGGCTTTTTCTGGTGTCGTTACTCGCACTTGGTCATCTTTATCGTTATCTAGGAATCGAATACCTGGTGTCACTGTTAAAAAGTCTGCACCGCAAACCTCATGAATCATTTGCACTTCATGAGGTGAACAAACAACACCATCAAGTCCAGCTGTTTTGGCATTTTGAGCATAAACCTTAACGGTTTCTTCAAGCGAGGATGAAATCAAGAGATCTTTTTGCATCCTTGCTTCATCTGTTGAGGTTAACTGAGTCACTGCTATGATAAGTGGGCGCTTTTTTGACTGTTTAGCAGCTTGATTTGTCAACCCTTTTAGTGCAGCCGCCATCATATCAATAGTTCCTGCAGCATGAACGTTAACCATATCCACCTCTAAAGTGGCTAAAACACTCATCGCCTTTTCTACAGTGTTTGGGATATCATGTAGTTTTAAATCGAGAAAAATGTGATGGCCTCTAGACTTTATTTCTCTGATAATGGCTGGTCCTTCACTGTAAAACAGCTCCATTCCAACCTTCACAAATAATTTTTCTTCAGTAAATTGATTTAAAAAAGCAAGTGTCTCTTGTTTGTTTGGAAAATCAAGAGCGACAATAACTGCCTTAGGTATCTGTTTTAACGTCAATGGTTAGCCTCCTTTTAAAATTTCGTTTCACCATAATCACATTATAAAGCAACACCGATAATATCTGATAGCTTTGTAATATCTAGTTCTGCCATCTTTTGTGGCAACTCCTCAATAATTTCTTTACAAATATAGGGATTAATCAGATTAGCTGAACCAATCTGAACAGCACTTGCACCAGCCATCATCATTTCAATCACATCATTAGTTGATGAGACACCACCAATACCGATAATTGGAAGATGCGTTGATTGAGCCACCTGATAAACCATTCTAAGTGCAACAGGGAAAACTGCCGGTCCTGAAAAACCTCCCATTTTATTGGCAATCACACAAGATCTCCTTTTAGTATCAATCCGCATTCCAAGTAAAGTATTGATCAGACTTAAGCCATCAGCACCACCAGCTTCACAAGCCTTAGCTATTTCTGAAATATCAGTGACATTTGGGCTTAGTTTAATGTAGATGGGTTTTGTGGTAACAGCCTTAACGGCTTTTGTGACATCATAAACACTGTCAGGAGAAACACCATAAGCCATACCTCCATTGTGAACATTGGGACAGCTAACATTGACTTCAAGAAGACTGACTTGATCTTGTTTATCAAGCCTTTCAGCGCAATAGGTGTACTCTTCGATAGAAAAGCCACTAATATTAGCAATGAGCGGTTTATGGTAATGTTTAGCAAGTTCTGGTAATTCTTTATTGATAACAGCTTCCACACCAGGATTTTGCAGACCCACAGAATTAATCAATCCCATCGGACATTCAGCGATACGTGGTAAAGGATTGCCAAAGCGTTCTTCTCTTGTTGTTCCCTTAAATGAGATAGCTCCCAAGATATTAAGATCATACAAATCAGAAAACTCTTTGCCGTAGCCAAAGGTCCCACTTGCTGGAATAATCGGATTACTTAAGGTTATCCCGCTTAAGGTAACTTCTGTATTCATCTAGCGACCTCCCATATCAGTTCAGATTTTTCAAAGACTGGACCTTCCTTACAAATTCTCTTATAACCCGTTTTTGTTTTTTTCGAACAACCCATACAAGCACCAAATCCACAGGCCATACGAGCCTCCAAACTAAATTGACCATCAACGCTATTTTGTGTACGAAGAGACTGGCTCTTTGTTGAAATGTCTTTACTGGCTTCTTTAGCATTTGCTAATAACAAGCTATGAATGGCTTTTAGCATCCCTTCTGGACCACAACAACAGATATAATCAAACGTTAGATTTTTCAAAACATCAGTGACAAAGCCCTTTGTGCCTTGACTTCCGTCAACTGTCGTAACTAGTGGTTCAATTCCTAGTTCTTGAAAAAGAGTCAATCCAAAAATATCCTCTTTACTATTAAAACCTAGAAGTACTTGAGGCGTTTTACCTTCTGCTATCATCTGTCTAGCCAGACCAACCAAGGGCGGAACCCCAACACCACCTCCACAGAGAACTGTGTTAGACGTTGTTTTACTCACATCAAAACCAGTCCCAAGCGGCAAGAGCAACTCCAATTCTTCTCCAATAGCTGACTGGGAGAGCTTATTTGTGCCTTCTCCTACCACCTTATAAATCAGCAATAAGCGACTTTCTTTTGCGTTATTATCAATAGTCCAGTCACAGATGGAAATAGGGCGTCGTAAGTAAAAACCTGGTATCTGAAGATTAACAAATTGACCGGGAGCACTAATTTGACTAACATCGCCAGACAGTTCTAATTGAAAGACATCTTTTGCAATCCTATTATGTTTTATAATAGTAAACCGTTCTCTTAGCATGACAATCCTTTCATTTCAGCATGCGATGATAATCACTTTTTGACCATAAAAAAACCAGTCAAGCCAATGACTAAAGTGTCAAAGCAAAACCGGTAAAAATAATATTATCAAAAGTGAAAATAGAAAAGCAAAAAGCTTTAAATAACTGGTATTGCATTTGTACCAGTAAAACGAATGATTTGAAAATAGAAAAGAGACGACCATGACCAAAAGCTGAACTATTAAAGATAATTGTTTGCTTTAAGTGATTAAACATTCGTCTCTCCTTTTCATTTATTCTATTTTTTTATCTTTCCTATCTTAGCATACGAACAATAACTTTGTCAATCAATTTTTTTAAAAAATTTGAAGAAAAAGTGGAAAATTATTGGCGGTAATAATAGCTATCTGCGGAGTAATTTCCTCCTTGTTGGGCGATAATCAAACGTGGACGACTGGTATCACTCTGATCACCCTCAGGGTTGTTAAAACCAATTTTATATAACCCAAGTGCTGCCCCTGTATACCCATAACTGATGCTTACGTATGGTACTTTACTGATTTCACCCGAATTTTGAACAGAATATAATTGTCCACTACCATTAGTTGAGCCATCCTCATAAATCACAAGAATATTGCCTTTGCCATCTTTCCAAGTTCCTACTAAAGACGAAAAGTCTCCGTTATTAATGGCTTCTATGTCTAAATCTTTTTCCTGCGATTGATAGGCTTTCCACCAATCTTTTTCAAGATACTCTAACAAGCGAATACTACCATCAACACCTTCCATAAAGGCCCGTCTTTCTTGACTGACAATCCCATCTGGTCCTTTTATCTTTGGTGGCACAAGTAACAAAGTCATTTCAGTATTGTTTGCCCCTGTATTTGTACCATACAAATGAACAACATAATAACCATCTCTTTTAGTAGGTAAATTAGAGGGGCTAATAGCAAAATTACCATGAGATAAAATCCCATTCCAATACCCATCCTTTTTAATGGTAGGAAATACTGTGGTTCTATCACTAAAATAATCCTCAGGAGTATAACCACCATAGGTGAAGCCTGAATCTGCTACAATTCTATTAAATGCATCAGTAGAAAAATGTCCCTCAAATGGTGTTAAATCACCTTGTAAGACAACATCATACTTTTCTAACTCACTAGGTTCTTTTTTAGTGAATGTCATTTGGTGGCTTGGGTTGCCATCGGTCATCGTTATTTTGATATCCGTTTTGCTTTTATATTCCACAATAGTGGTAAAACCCAAATAGCCATCCGATTTTGTCATTGGTGTTTCTGACTTACTCATGCCATCTGTTTGTTCCCACTTTGTTTCAAAAGTGGCTGTAACATCACCATCTAATGTGGAATAAGCTATCTCCCACTTATTATCATTTAATGATTTAAGAGTTGCAGTCTCTCCTGAACTACTATAAAAAGTACCAGATAAATCAATAGTTCCTATATTTTCTTCTGATATTATCTTTTTTGTTTTAATATCTTTATCAGTAGTCTCTTTATTTTTCTGAGTGTTTGAACAGCCTGATATAATCATTAATATGACAACTAAAAAACTAATAAGACGATAGTTCATTTTCTCCCACCTATTTTCAAAAATGGTATTTCTTCTTTGTTTGGTATTTTTATCATCATGTAGCATACTTTATGATTTGTGATGATATGTTATATTATACCATGTTATTAAATTTCCTGTTGTGACATAAGAATAGTTGGTAATTTCTCACAATAAAAACACTCTGGCAGAAAGACTTAAATGTCTGTCTATCAGAGTGTTTTTGATACCTTTTAGATATTAATCAAACTATCATCTACTCAAGGTTTATTGATTTTTTCTTCTACGATATGTTGTCGCCATTCCCATTCCTCCAACTACTAGACTTAAGCCCAGTAGTGCTGATGTGGTATCTGCATCTCCTGTTTTAGGAAGTGTTTTACCATCATTAGAAATTGTAGAAGCTGATACTTGAGTTGAAGAAGAAACATCTTTTTTAGTGTTTACTGCTAGTGGTGTTACTTGCGTTTCTGTTGTTGAAACAGTGGTTTTCTTATACACCAATCCATAATCACTAAAGTGTTTAGCAACAAAGACAACTGCTTGATGTAACTGACCATCCTCATCTCTAAAGCTAGTTGATGTAAAGTCTAGTGACTCCTCAGTAGAAGTGTTTGGTAGATAAACGACACGTTCAACTTCTTTACCATCATCAACTGGTAAGATGACTAGAGTATCTTTTGTTGGTTGCACACTATTTCCATCTTTATCTAATAAAATAATATCATATAAATCATAATCTTGTGATGCTAAAACACTTGGTGTCTGTGCATCAGCTGTTTCCTTATGAGTGATTTTCAAACCAACAATGGATGAGCGTTCGCCTTTTTCAAGAATAACACGAACACCATTAGTTGAATCAATAAGAGTTTTCGAAGAAGTCAATACCTCTTTATCAGTTGATGTGTCTTTTGAGTCTTCTGGTGTCGGAGTTGCTTTATCTTCAGATTTTTCACCTGATTGATCTGGCGTTGGAACAGTAGTTGATCCTTTATCAATCATTTCACCTTCAAAAGTTGGTTTATCGTCTGCAGTAGGTGCTTCTTCTGGCACTTTAGTTTCTGGTATAAAGTCTGAAGCTGGTAGCTCATAACTTGGTGCCTCTTCTGGTACTTTGGTTTCTGGTACAAAGTCTGAAACTGGTAGCTCATAACTTGGCGCTTCTTCTGGCACTTTGGTTTCTGGTACAAAGTCTGAAGCTGGTAGCTCATAACTTGGTGCCTCTTCTGGTACTTTGGTTTCTGGTACAAAGTTTGAAACTGGTAGCTCATAGCTTGGTGCCTTATCTGGCACTTTGGTTTCTCTTATCTCTTTGCCATCTAAGCTATTAATAGCTTCTTGAAGTCGATTAAAGAGAGTATCTACTTGTTCTTGGCTTGCTTTATCATTTGCTAAGAGAGTTTGAGCTTCTTGCAATAACTGGTCATAGGCTTCTTTTTTGTCATCACTAGCATTTTGATATTTTACTGATGTTTGTTTAAAGTCTGGTGCTTTTGAAACCAAATCACTTAAGTTTGACTTGTTTGTCTCTTGTCCAGTTAACTGTTCTCTAGCATTGGCTAGACTTTCCAAGGCAGCATCAATTTCAACTTGAGTTACTCTTGTTTTTTGTAGCACTTGTTTGGCACTTGCCAATTGATTAGCATAGTTTTCTTTTTCTGATGTGCTAGCATTGATAAAACGAACACTTTCTTTAACATCTGTTTCTTTTGCTAATTCTTCTGACAATAAAGTCACAACTGTTTCTTGTCCATTTAGTGATTGATGCGCTGTTTGTAATTCTAAAACGGCTTTGTCTATCTCAGATTGAGGCGCTTTATTTTTCAATAGATTTTGTGCTTTTTCAAGACTTATCAAATAAGCTCTTCTCAATTCTTCAGCTGCATTGTAAAAAGTAGCTTCTAGTGGTACATCCGTTTGACTATTGATGACTTCCATTAAAGCATTTTTATTGATGAGGGTGAGTTTTATAGTGTTCACTTCATCTTCAATAACTGAAACCGTTAAAGTCGCTAAATCTTCTAAAACATCATAACCTGTTGGTAGGGTTAAAGCCAAGCGATAGTCACCTGTTGGCACATACTTACCATAGTCTGAACGTGAATAAGTTGAATTTGGTAATACAATACTTGTTGTTTCACCACTTGTTAGACGGACTTCAGAACCTTTTGGTAACTCTTTGTCAAAATCAATCAGAAGAGATGCTTTTGATAGAACTTTTACTTTGAAGATGGCATCTTTAACACTATCTTCTTCAGAGATGGTCACAGTGACACTTCTATCACTAACTAATTGTGCGCGTTCTTCATCATAAACGAATAAATCAACAGTATAGGTCCCAAATGGTAATTTGACAAGATTTAAGTCGCCACCATGGAATTGTTTTCTCATCTGTTGGCCATTTGCATCTCTGATAGAATAAGTCACATCTACTGACACCTCTGAGTTTAGTTCTTCACTAAATACTTTAATCGCAACTAAACCATTTTGATTACCGATACTAATCAAATTAGCTAAGGTAGACATTGCTCTGTTTCCTGCATAATCTTCAACCACATAATAGGCATGAGAGAAATCTGTCAATTCTTGAGGTAATACAAAACTACCATCTTCTTGTTGGTCGACAAATACTTTATTATCTAAAATAACAAAACCATCTTCACCTTGTTTTCTATAGCTTTCGTTATAGTGACCGTCTTGATCAGCAACAAGATAGAAAAGACGCTCTCTGAAGATTCCTGACTCACCGTGTTCAACTGCTGAACGAGCTTTAAAGACTCTACTTGCTTTATCATAAGTAGCTGTTGTCAAGGTTGGTGCTTGTCTATCTAAGATAATATCAAATGCCATTTCTTGCATAGCACCACCAGGAACATCTGAGTAATACGTTAGAACATATTGGTATTTACCATCAGCTACAGGTAGACCATCAGTTGTTGTTCCATCCCACTCTGTTTCAAATAATAGATTAGAGAGAGAATTGTTAGGATTTCCGCCAAAGTAGTTCTTATAACCATTTTGAGCAGAGCTTACCCATAGAGGCGTTGTTCTTTCTTTATCATCAAAACGATAAACTTTAGCACGTAGGTTATTAAAGTTACGCAAGAAGACACCTTTAAAAGCAAATGAATCTTGGTTTTGGTCATCATTTGGTGAAATAGCTAAATGAGGTTTACCGTCTTCATCTAATTCAAGGATGTAGGCACCATCATCTGATTGATAAGTCCCTAACACTTTCAATTCAACTGGTGTTGTCTCTCCTGTTGAAACAAGAGTATCAGTTGCCGTTGTTACAAGTCCTGTGTAATTTTCTTGACTTGGAATTTCGAGAGATTCCTGCGGAGTGAAATAAAAACCAGCTTCCTCATCAGCAACAAGATCATAAATAGATTTTTCAATCACCTCAAGATTTTGGAATTCTCCTTTAAATCCAACATAAGGAATACTAACAACATCACCACCATCAGCGATATCAGTAAATCTGACATAACCTTCTAAGAAGTAGCCATTTGGCATAAGGCTTCGAAGCGGTTCATCATATTTAGAAGCGTCAATATCAATGGTAATTGTTTTAGTTTGATGAGCTTCTACACGAACTTTTCCGCCAGGAGTATTTTCTATATTAAGTGGTAACAAGGTAAACACACCTTGATTGACCAAATCAGTGTTGAGATGGGTAATATAGTTTAATTCTTTAGCAGTATCACCAATATTGTGAAGAGTGACATCAAATCTAATTCTGTCTTTAACGTTACCGAGCGCAATACTACCATCACTATCCCCATTTCCTGTTAGATAGAGATTTGTTTGAGTAGCTGCTGCTACATCAATGAGACCAGCTCCTTGTTGGCGTGGTGATGTATAGGCGTTTGTATCTTTATTCAAATGAGGTTTGGCTGTACTCATCAAAAGAAGCTTGATGCTTTTTGCCATTTCTTCTTTAGACATGTTTGGATATGTCTTCAATAAATATTGTTTGACTAAGGCCGCTGCTCCAGCAACATGCGGGGAAGCCATACTTGTACCACTCATCATGGCATATTCATTGTCATTGATAGAAGAATAAATAGCCCCACCTGGCGCCGCTAAATCAGGTTTTAACTCACCATCAGCTGTTAATCCCCAGCTTGAGAAACTAGATAATTTTTCTGCTTCTGGATTAGCTTCTTTGGTTTTTAAATTATTAAAAATTAATTTGTAATGATGTTTTGCTAACTCATCACCAAACTCTTTTTGAATAAAAAGAGAAGGAATCACATGAGCTGGTGCTTCTAAACTCATCACTTGGTTAGCTTCACCTGGACGATTGTTAAAGACAATGGCACCTATTGCGCCATGTTGTGCGGCAGTTGCTATTTTCTCTGTAAAGGTAAATTCTCCACGTTCAATTAAAGCGATTTTCCCTTTAAGGTCTTTACCAGCATAATGCTCTTCTCTACCAAGATTTACAAATTCATAGTCATATTCTTTTCCTAATTCAAAAGTTTTTTTGCTAACTTTTGGATCTTCATAAGTTACAAGACCATGATTAAAATTGCTATCATTTTCAAGTTCTTTTATCTTAAAGACTGGACTAATAATAGTTGAATTGTTATATGAGGCAACAGAAATAGATTCTTTAGCAGTTGAAGGACTACCAACTAAGCCATAATCAGGATAGAGGGCTGATGGTTGAGAATAACCGTTACCAAAAGTCCCATCATTTCCTGCCGCCATAACGACAGTAACTCCAGCTTTTCTCGCTTCATCTATCGCTCTTATTAATCTGTCATCAGAATTAATTAAAGAACCATTAGCACCACCTAAGCTTAGATTAATGGTATCTGCGCCTAATCTAACAGCATCTTCTATGGCTTGAACATATAAAGCTGGGCCTGTTCCTCTTCTTTCATCAGAAAAGACACGCATGAACATCACTTGTGCTTCTGGTGCAACACCTGTGATCAATTCTCCTATATTTTCTTTCTTAGGATTACCAGCTGCAATTCCTGTAACGTGTGTCCCGTGAGAATCTTTTTCTGATTCTTTTAATTGATCATTATTATCAACATAGTTATGACCAAAAATAACCTTATTGTTATACCATTTACCATAGTTAATACCTGCCTTAGTTTTGGCAGCTTCTATTTCTGCTTCTGACTTATATTTAGCTGTTGTTAAGTCAGTTAATTGCAAAACATCATGTTCAATATCAAGACCCGAGTCAATGATTGAAACAACAGTTCCTTCACCTTTATAGCCATTTTTCCACACTTTAGGAACCGAAATAATGGTATTACTATCAATATTTTGTGGGATTGCTTCAGTTTTATTAGCTGCTAAAGGAGTAGATTCGTTGCTATTTTGGTCAGTAGCGATAGGATTTACTTCTAGTTGGGCTGATGGGATATCTTCTACAGTTTCAGATGTAGATGCTGGTTTCGTCTCAGAAACAATCTCTGTAGAAGTTTCTGTCGTTTCAGGCTGACTTTCCCCAGAGGCTACTGTTTCTGTTAAATCTGATGATGGGAGTGTTTCTAAACCACTATCATTAGATGAGGCTGTTTCTTCAAGTTTTGCAACCTCTTCTATTGTGGTTACCGCCTCAGATGGACTTTTCGTGTATGAATCCGCAGCAACTGTGCCTGCACCACTGACGAAAAATACTGTTCCTAGTAAAATCGACATAGCACCGACTTTGTATTTACGAATTGAAAAACGTTGTTTTAATTGCATAAATCTCTCCTTTTATCCTAAAATGTCTATGAAGATATTAAACCATAAATTATCAGAAATTTCTATAATTTTCTGAATTTTATTTTTATTTTTATTTTTGATAAAAAAATTACTTAGAACATTGCACATTTTAGAAATTTTTTTGTATTAAATGATACATTTTCACTATTATCTTACTCATCATACTTCGACAATAGAAAAAGCCATTAGTGACCTAATGACTTTTATTTATTATATTTTTACAAACGGGCATTCAAGGCTTTACTTAGTTCTTCAAAACCTGGCTTGCCTAAAAGTGCGAACATGTTTTTCTTGTAGGCTTCTACTCCTGGTTGGTCAAATGGATTGACACCATTAAGATAACCTGATAACCCAATCGCTAACTCAAAGAAATAGATGAGATAACCAAGTGTAAATTCGTCTTGTTGTGGGAGAGTAATGTACATATTTGGAACTCCGCCATCTGTGTGGGCGAGAAG
Organism: Streptococcus zalophi; assembly: GCF_016481285.1. Lineage (GTDB taxonomy): Bacteria > Bacillota > Bacilli > Lactobacillales > Streptococcaceae > Streptococcus > Streptococcus zalophi. The sequence continues at coordinate 2,109 of NZ_JAENBP010000004.1, read as the reverse complement.
TACGCCATCAGTTGCTTTTTTGTTAACAAAGTCAACGTCTTTTCCTTGCAGGTAACCAAGACCATCTAGGTCTTCAGAAAGTTCTGGAATAATAACATTACGACGTGGTTTCTCAACACGAATAACCGTCTCAAACAAGTTACGGTATCCTTCTTGGATGTATTGACCAAGAGAGTGAAGATCCGTTGAGAAGTTGGCTGATGAAGGGTAAATCCCTTTTTTATCTTTACCGTCTGATTCACCTGCTAATTGTTTCCACCATTCTGCAAAGTATTGAAGAGATGGCTCATAGTTAGCTAAAATTTCAGTGATATAGCCTTTTCTGTATAAAATATTTCTGATAGTAGCATATTGATAGGCTTCATTTTCTTCTAATTTATCTGAAGCATAGTCAAGACGGGCTTTGTTGGCACCATCCATCAAAGCTTTAATATCTGCACCACTTGCTGCAATTGGTAACAAGCCAACAGGTGTTAAGACTGAAAAACGCCCACCAACATTGTCTGGCACAACAAATGTTTCCCATTTATTAGCATCAGCCTCAACCTTGACAGCTCCTTTCACACGGTCAGTTGTCGCATAAATACGTTTATTAGCTTCTTCTTTACCATATTTTTTAACTAGTAACTCTTTAAAGACACGAAAGGCGATTGCGGGTTCAGTTGTTGTCCCTGATTTAGAGATAACATTAACTGAAAAGTCTTTGTCAGCGACATAATCAACTAAATCCGCTAAATAATTTGAAGAGATAGAATTGCCTGCATAAAGAATTTGTGGCGCTTTTCTTTCTTCTTTTGATTGGAGATTAACAAATGACGAGCTTAGAAAATCAATCACCGCACGCGCTCCAAGATATGAGCCTCCAATACCAATCACCACTAAAACGTCACTATCTGATTGGATTTTTTTTGCTGCCTTTTGAATGCGGTCAAATTCTTCTTTATCATAGTTTTCTGGAAGATCAATCCAACCGAGAAAATCTGAACCAGGACCTTTCCCCTCGCGTAATAATTGGTCTGCTACAGTGACATAAGGTTGCATCATGTCAAGTTCTTCTTGGTCAATAAATTGATCTATCATTTTTGAATAATCAAATCCTATTTGTTTCATTATCATTTTAACTCCTTCTTTAAGTATCCTTTACTATACTACCTTTTTATCCTTATTTTTTCAATTATTTTAGTGAAATAATTCTCTTATTAGAAACTCTTTGATTAACATAAGTGAAAACACTTGGCAGAAAAACTCAAAAAGATTTAGGAAAAAAGAAATTCCTAAATCTTTTGAAGTCTTGTCTTATCGTTTTTTAAAATTCATCATAATGACAAACTTAGTATTCTCTTTTTTTAATAGTCATCACTCCTAAAATAACCATAATGACTAATAATAACCCCGTAATAACAGACTGGTTATTAGTTTTATCACCGGTTTTAGGAAGTGTTTTTTTCTCATTCTTTTGCTCTTGGTTTTTTTGGTCTGACTTTGGTTTATCGTTTGATTCTGGTTTTTTCTTATCGGTAATTTCACCTTTAGGCAAGTCATAACTTGGAGCATTATCTGGAATCTTAAACTGGCCTGGTACTATGATAGTAGCCATTGGACCTACTTCGCCAAAGGTATTAGTGATATAGGCTGTGACAGTGGCACCCGGCTTAACTTCTAACATTTGACCATTATCTAGAAGAGATTGTGTTACCTCATAATCTTTACCGTCAATGGTTAACATGTCACCAACTGCTGTACCTGTAGGTACTTTAACAGTTACGGTCACAGTGCCATCTGAGCCTACTTCGTCTTGACTGTAAACACCATCAGAGCCTGGATCTTCATGGGTCAGTGTTGGTGCTTCTGGTACTGGCGCTAGAGTATAGGTTTTGGTTGCTACAATTGTTCCTTGATTACCAACTGCATTAGTTGCGAGTATAGAAGCGTCAATGATTTTATCGCTATCTGCTACTAAATCAGAACCTTTAACGGCGATGCTAAAGTTGCCTTTATCATCCACTTGACCTTGGTAATAAACATCATTGATAGTAAGAGAAATGTAATCACCTGCCATAAATACGCCACTAGCTTGACCAGTAATCACAATATCTGCTTGAGCTTCTT
>NZ_JAENBP010000003.1 GCF_016481285.1 Streptococcus zalophi | reverse complement strand
CATTCATAGTTAAGTGACGATAGCCTAGGAGATACACCTGTACCCATGCCGAACACAGCAGTTAAGTCCTAGAACGCCTGAAGTAGTTGGGGGTTGCCCCCTGTGAGATAGGGTAGTTGCTTAGCTAGTATCCGGCATAGCTCAGTTGGTAGTAGCGCATGACTGTTAATCATGATGTCGTAGGTTCGAGTCCTACTGCCGGAGTATTTTAACTAGCGTGAGCTAGTTTTTTTATTGCTCTTTAAATTTTTTACATGACATATATGTCATGTTCTTTTCTTTTATTTCTAGTTATAATGAGATAACAATAAAGAAATGGGGTTATGTTATGAAATTTGAAGAGGTATATAAGCTAGTTCGTCCTATTGTTTTGAAATTACGAAGAAAGTATCATTTACATATTTGGGACAATGACGATTGGGAACAAGAAGGCATGATCAGTCTTTATGAATTATTAAAAAAACATCCTGAACTTTCATTAGATAAATTAAAATTATTTCGTTTTTTTAAAACTAAATTTTCTAATTATATCAATGATGAAATCCGGCGACAGGAAAGTCAAAAGAGGCAATTTAATAAGCCTAATTATGAAGAAATTGGTGATATAGAGCATTCTTTATCATCATCTGAATCATTAGTAGATGATTTTATTGTCTTTAAGGATTCAGTATCACAATTATCTCAATTATTAAGTAGGGAAGAGTTGATTATGTTTGATTCTTTGTTGGTTGGTGAAAGATTTAAAGGAAGAGCCGCTTTTATCAGAAAATTAAAGAAAATTGGAAAAGATTTTTTCTGATTACAAAATAAAAAAGCCATATATGATTTTATACGGCTTTTTATTGTTGTGCAAAGAAAGTTTGATAAAGGGCTTTTATAGCTTCTTTTTCTTGTTGTGTTTTGATGACAAATAAAACTGATACCTCACTGGAACCTTGAGAAATCATTGATAAGTTGATGTTGTGATTAGATAGTGCTTGTGTTGCTTTCGCGGTGACACCAATATGATTTTTCATATTTTCTCCAACAATCATAATAATAGAAAGATGGTGTTCAACTGTCACAGTATCAACTTCCAATTCTCTAGTCAGTCTTGTGACAATTTCTTGTTCCTTGATTGGTGTTAATTCTCTTTCTCTTAAGACGATGGAGAGGTCATCAATGCCAGTTGGCATGTGCTCCCAAGAAATATTTAAATCTTCTAAAATTTGTAATAATTTTTTACCGAAACCAACTTCTCTATTCATCAAATATTTGGAAATGTTGATACTTACAAAACCTTTATCTCCTGAAATCCCGACAACAGTATTTTGATTGTGTTGTCTTTCTAAAACAATTCTTGTTCCAGGGTGACTAGGATTATTCGTATTTTTGATGACAAGCGGTATCTTACCTCTGTAGGCTGGAATTAGAGCCTCATCGTGTAAGACACTAAAACCTGCATAGGCTAACTCTCGCATTTCACGGTAAGTCAACTCTAATATTGGCTCAGGATTTTTTATAATTCCGGGATGAGCTGCAAAAATACCATCAACATCTGTGAAATTTTCATAGCTTTCAGCTTTAATACCAGCGGCAATAATAGCACCTGTAATATCAGAGCCACCTCTTGAGAAGGTACATATCTGATTGTCTTTTGTCACTCCAAAAAATCCTGGGATAACTAAGATATCATCTCTTGATGCTAAATTCTCAATTTTGTCATAACTTGAGGGTAAAATTCTTGCATTACTAGGCTCACTTGAAACAATTAAACCAGCTTCTTTAGGATGGACGTAGCTTGCATCTAGACCACTTTGTTTAAAAAATTCAGCGATAATTTTGGCATTAGAGTTTTCTCCTTCTGATAGAAAACTATCATAGAGATAATCATTATGCTCAATTGGTAGTGTTGCCAATTTTTCAATAGATTGTTTAATGTCTTCAAGAAGTGTTATTGGTAAATTTAACTCATCAATAATATCCTTGTAGCGCTTTATAATCCATTTTTGATTTTCTGTAATGTCTTTATGATTAATATAATTTTTAAAATATTTAATTAAGGCATCAGTGACTTTTGTATCGTTTTTATCTCTTTTTCCGGGAGCAGAAACAATAACAATCTGTCTTTTGATATCGGATTTAACAATATCTAATACTTTTTTTAGTTGAGAAGCATCAGATAGTGAGCTACCTCCAAATTTTACAACTTTCATTTAGTAACCATTCCTTTAAGTTTATACTAAATTATAACAGAATTGAGCTCAAATGTCATTGACCTCTTTATTATCTTTTTTAATAAAATTTCTTGATTTTTATCAAGGACTTGTGGTATTATTATTTTATTATCAAATCATTTGATAATAAAATATTTTAATAGTCAAATCATTATGAAAGTAGAGGTTGTTTTATGTCCTATCAAACAATCATTTTTGAAAGAAAGGATGATATTGCTCAACTAACATTCAATAGGCCAGAAGTTTCCAATGGTTTTAATGTTTTAATGTGTGAAGAAATATTAGATGCTATTGAGACAGTGAAACAAGATAAGTCACTTAAAATTTTGGTTATTAAAGGAAATGGCAAAGTATTTTCTGTTGGTGGTGATCTTGATGAAATGCAACGAGCTGTTTCAGAAGATGATATCAGTTCGTTAGTTAGAATTGCTGAATTAGTTCAGGATATTTCATTTGCTATCAAAAAATTACCAAAACCAGTTATTTTATGTGCCAATGGTCCTGTTGCTGGAGCTGCTTTTAATATTGCTTTAGCCGTTGATTTTTGTATTGCAACAACTAAAACAAAGTTTATTCAGGCATTTGTTAATGTAGGTTTAGCTCCAGATGCTGGTGGTCTTTATTTGTTGGTGAGATCTCTTGGAATTAATCGTGCGACTCATCTTGTTATGACGGGTGAAGCTGTATCTGCTGAAAAAGCTGAAAAATATGGCTTTGTTTATAAAATGTGTACAGAAGAAGAGTTGGATAAGGTATTGAATCAATTACTGAAACGATTAAAACGTGGCTCATTTAACTCTTATGGTGCAATGAAGTCTTTACTTTGGGAAAGTTACTTTTCAGATTGGGACTCCTATGCAGATTTAGAATTGACTCTTCAAAAATCTCTCGCCTTTAGAGAAGATTTTAAAGAAGGTGTTCGTGCGTATGGCGAAAGAAGAAGACCAAAATTTACTGGCGAATAGGGTGCTTAATAATTTATCTTGCAAGTTAGTTTGATATCTGATATAATTCGATTATCAAAGTTTATTTGTAGGAGGTGTCGATTGGATTATCATAAAATCAATAAGTATCTTGTTGATATTTTCAATAAGGTTTTGATTATTGAAGAGACTAGTTTAAAGTCTAGTCAGTTTAGTGATGTGTCCTTAAAAGAAATGCACACTATTGAAATTATAGGAAAAAGCGATCGTGTCACACCTAGTGATATTGCTAGAGAATTGTTGTTAACTCTGGGAACAGTTACGACAAGTCTTAACAAATTAGAAGCAAAGGGCTATATTGAAAGAACACGATCAAAGTTAGATAGAAGAGTTGTTTATTTGACTTTAACTAAAAAAGGAAGGCTTTTAGATAGACTTCATCAAAAGTTTCATAAGTCAATGGTAACTCATATTGTTGCTGGTATGGATGCACAAGATGTTGACGTTTTGACTAGAGGCTTAGGAAGTTTACATAAATTTCTTGAGGAGTTGATTTAATGTTTTATTCAAAGATTAGTCAAGTCGCTCATTATGTTCCCAAACAAACCATTTCAAATGATGATTTGTCTCTTATTCTAGACACCAGTGATGAATGGATTTCATCAAGGACTGGTATTAAAAATCGTCATATTAGTCAAGATGAATTGACTAGTGATTTAGCCAATCGTGTGGCTGAACAATTAATTGAAAAATCACAATTAGACCCCTTAGAAATTGATTTTATTGTAGTTGCAACTATCACACCAGATAGTACTATGCCATCAACAGCTGCAAAGGTTCAAGCACATATTGGTGCTAAAAATGCTTTTGTTTTTGATTTGACAGCTGCATGTAGTGGTTTCGTCTTTGGCTTAGCAACTGCTGACAAATTGATAAAATCAGGAGTCTACAAAAAAGGCATTGTTATTGGTGCAGAAACCATCTCTAAAATCCTTGATTGGTCAGACAGAACAACAGCCGTTTTATTTGGGGATGGTGCTGGTGGTGTCTTAATGGAACAAACGGATTATGAGCATTTTCTTGCAGAATCTCTCCATTCAGATGGAAATAGGAGTCATGCGTTGACTTCAGGTAATACTGGCTTAAACTCACCATTTTCAGTATCTACTGAAAATGATAGTCATCTTAAAATGGAAGGCCGAATGATTTTTGATTTTGCAGTCAAAGATGTTTCAAAAGATGTTGTTCAATTAATTGAGAAGGCACCAATTGCTATAGAAGAAATAGATTATCTCTTATTTCACCAGGCTAATCGTCGTATTTTAGATAAAATGGCGAAAAAAATTGGGATTACAAGAGAGAAATTTCTTGAAAACATGATGGAATATGGTAACACTAGTGCCGCTAGTATTCCCATTTTACTATCAGAAACAGTTGATAAGGGTCTCATTTCACTCGATGGCACCAAAACGATTTTATTAGCAGGTTTTGGTGGAGGTTTGACATGGGGAAGCCTTATTGTTAAAATCTAATTAGTTAAATTATATGTTGCTACATGTGATTAATAAAAATCTTTAAAAATAAAAGGAGAAATAAAAATGGCAGTGTTTGAAAAAATACAGGAAATTATTGTTGAAGAATTAGGAAAAGAGACAGAGGAAGTAAAATTAGAAACTACTTTTGATGAGCTTGATGCAGATTCATTAGATGTTTTCCAAGTCATCTCAGAAATTGAAGATGCCTTTGACATTCAAATTGAAACTGAAGAAGGACTAAACACTGTTGGTGATTTAGTGGCTTATGTTGAAGAAAAAACAAAATAAGTTTATTTGAGAATATTCTAAGAAGAATATTCTTTCTTCTTATCATAATATTTTGATAATCAAACTATTATATTAATAAGAATAGAAAGTTAAAATTGATGAAAACGAGAATTACAGAATTATTAGGTATAAAATATCCAATATTCCAAGGAGGAATGGCTTGGGTTGCTGATGGAGATTTGGCTGGAGCAGTTTCTAAAGCTGGTGGGTTAGGTATTATTGGTGGAGGGAATGCTCCTAAAGAAGTTGTTAAAGCAAATATTGATAAAATTAAATCCATGACGACTAATCCCTTTGGTGTTAATATCATGCTTCTTTCTCCTTTTGTTGACGATATTGTTGATCTTGTCATTGAAGAAGGTGTTAAAGTAGTGACTACTGGTGCTGGAAATCCTGGTAAATATATGGAACGTCTTCATAAAGCTGGGATTGTTGTTATTCCTGTTGTTCCAAGTGTCGCTTTGGCTAAAAGGATGGAGAAACTTGGTGTTGACGCTGTTATCACAGAAGGTATGGAATCAGGTGGACACATTGGTAAACTAACAACCATGACGTTAGTGAGACAGGTCACTGATGCGGTCAATATTCCAGTTATTGCTGCTGGTGGGATTGCTGATGGACGTGGCATGGCTGCTGCCTTTATGTTGGGTGCTGAAGCTGTTCAAGTTGGCACACGGTTTGTTGTTGCAAAAGAATCTAATGCTCATCAAAACTACAAAGATAAAATTTTAAAAGCTAAAGATATTGATACTGTCATATCTGCACAACATTTTGGTCATGCTGTTCGTGGCATTAAAAATAAATTAACCAGAAAATTTGACCAAGCTGAAAAAGATGCCTTTAAAGTAGAAAATCCAGATTTAACTGTTTTTGACAAAATGGGAGCTGGGGCTTTAAAATTTGCTGTTATTGATGGAGATGTTGATAATGGCTCAGTTATGGCTGGACAAATTTCAGGTCTAATTCGTAAGGAAGAAACCTGTCAAGAAATCATAGAAGATATGTATTTTGGTGCCATAAAAACTATTAAAAGAGAAGCAAAACGAATAGAAGATTTAGTAGAGGAATAATATGGGAAAAACCGCATTTTTATTTGCTGGACAAGGTGCTCAAAAACTAGGAATGGGAAGAGATTTTTACGATCATTTTTCAATTGTTCGTGATACTTTTGAAACAGCTAGTAGGGTATTAGGCTATGATCTTAGAGAACTGATTGATGAAGACAATGATAAGCTAAACCAAACGCAATACACTCAGCCAGCTATTTTAGTCACTTCTCTTGCTATTTATAGGGTATTACAAGAAAGAAATATAGTACCTGACGTTGTTCTTGGTCTATCTCTTGGAGAATATTCAGCTTTGGTGGCAAGTGAGAGTTTGTCTTTTGAGGATGCTGTTCAGTTGGTTGCTAAAAGAGGTGATTTTATGGCAAATGCAGCGCCTAAAGGAACAGGTAAAATGGTTGCTGTTATGAATACAGATCCCGCAGTGATTGAAGTTATTTGTCAAAAAGCCAGCAAAAAAGGTATTGTTACTCCTGCCAATTATAATACTCCTAATCAGATTGTTATAGGTGGTGAAGTTGACGCTGTTAATGAAGCAGTAGAGCTTTTAAAAGAAGCAGGGACAAAACGTCTTATTCCACTGAATGTTTCAGGTCCATTTCATACGTCCTTATTGGAAAAAGCTAGTCAACAGTTAGCTGAAACCTTGGAAAATATTTCGTTTTCTGAGTTTAAAATGCCGTTAATAAGTAATACAACGGCAAAAGTGATGCCTCAAAATGAAATAAAATCTTTATTAGCACGTCAAGTTAAAGAACCTGTTAGATTTTATGAATCAATCGAAACGCTTAAATCGCTAGGTGTCACAGAATTCGTTGAAATTGGCCCAGGAAAAGTTTTAAGTGGTTTTGTTAAGAAAATTGATAAAACAGCTAGTATCTATACTGTTGATGATTTAACAGGATTAGAAACACTTCTTAATCAATAAGAAAGGACAAAAGATGGAAGTAACAAATAAAACAGTTTTTATTACTGGTTCGAGTAGGGGTATTGGTTTAGCAATTGCTCATCAATTTGCTAGTCTTGGTGCTAATGTTATTTTAAATGGTCGTAGAGAAATCTCTCAGGAAATCTTGCAACAATTTGACAACTATTCAGGTAAGGCAATCGCTATTTCAGGTGATGTGTCAAGCTTTGAAGATTGTCAACGAATGGTTGCTGAAGCTACTGAAAAGTTGGGAGCAGTTAATGTTTTGGTTAACAATGCTGGTATCACAAATGATAAGTTAATGCTTAAAATGACTCAGGAAGATTTTGAAAAGGTTTTAGCCATTAATTTGACAGGAACATTTAACATGACACAATCAGTCTTAAAACCGATGACAAAACTAAGAGAAGGTGCTATCATCAACATATCTAGTGTTGTAGGTTTGACCGGAAATATCGGACAAGCTAACTATGCAGCTTCAAAAGCAGGAGTAATTGGTTTAACGAAATCAGTTGCTCGTGAGGTAGCTGCACGTGGTATTACTGTAAACGCGGTAGCTCCTGGTTTTATTGAATCGGATATGACGGATGCTATTCCTGAAAAAATGAAGGAAAACATCATCAATCAGATTCCAATGAAGAGAATTGGTAAAACAAAAGAAGTTGCAGAAGTTGTTAGCTTTTTAGCACAACAAGATTATTTAACTGGACAAGTCATTGCTATTGATGGTGGCATGACCATGTATTAAAAGATAGGGGCCTTAAGATGAAAGAAAATCGCGTTGTAATCACAGGTATGGGAGTGACATCACCAATTGGTAATACACCAGAAGAATTTTGGGATAGCTTGGTTGAAGGAAAAATTGGAATTGGTCCAATTACAAGATTTGACACACAAGATTTTACAGTTTATAATGCAGGTGAAATCAAAAACTTTCCATTTGATAAATACTTTGTAAAAAAAGATAAAAACCGTATGGATATGTATTCCATGTATGCTATTTATGCTAGTTTAGAGGCTATTAATAATGCTAACCTTTCTTTAGATGACATTGACAAAGATAGACTAGGTGTTATTGTGTCAAGTGGTATTGGTGGTCTTCAAGAGATGGAAAATCAAATTATTAGACTCCATGAACGTGGTCCAAAACGTGTTCAACCGATGTTTATTCCAAAAACACTCTCTAATATGGGTGCAGGAAATATCGCTTTAAGAATCGGTGCAAGAGGGGTTTGTAAGTCCATCACAACGGCATGTGCGTCTGCTAATGATGCTATTGGTGAGGCTTTTAGAGAAATCAAATATGGACATCAGGATATAGTTGTTGCAGGCGGTTCTGAGTGCTCAATCACTAAAATTGGTATTGCAGGATTTGCAAGTTTAACAGCACTTTCAACGACTGAGGATCCAACCCGTTCAAGTATTCCATTTGATAAAGACAGAAATGGTTTTGTCATGGGTGAGGGTTCTGGGATCTTGATTTTAGAAAGTCTCGAACACGCTCAAAAAAGAGGAGCAACTATTTTAGCTGAAATGGTTGGTTATGGTAATACTTGTGATGCCTACCATATGACGAGTCCAACACCAGACGGTTCTGGTGCAGCTAAGGCAATGACTCTTGCCATCAAAGAAGCAGGAATCACACCTGAACAGGTTGGTTATGTTAATGCGCATGGAACATCAACACCAGCAAATGAAAAAGGTGAAAGCCAAGCCATTGTTTCTGTTCTTGGAAAAGATGTGCCTGTATCAAGTACAAAATCATTTACAGGTCATCTCTTAGGAGCTGCGGGTGGTGTTGAAGCGATTGCTACTATTCAAACCATTCGTCATGGCTTTATCCATAAAACAGCTGGCACAAAAGAATTATCAGAAGATATTGAAGCAAATGTTATTTACGGAGAAGGAAAGGATGCTGATGTTCATTATGCTTTATCAAACACCTTTGGGTTTGGTGGACATAATGCTGTTCTTGCTTTTAAACGTTGGGAGGATTAAACAGTGAACATTTCAGAAATCAAAGAGTTAATGACTCAATTTGATCAATCCAGTTTACGAGAATTTTCTTATAAAACTAATGACAAAGAATTGGTTTTTAGTAAAAATGACAGAAAAGTGGAAGAAAAACCGTCTCTTGAATCAGAAAATATGGTAACAACACCTGTTGTTGATAATGGAGATGTCACTTCAGAACTTTCTAAAGTTGAAGAAATCAAACAAGAAAAAGAAGTAGAACGAAAGGATATGGGAGATGTCATTGAAAGCCCTTTGGTTGGTGTAGCCTACCTTTCTCCAAGTCCTACGCAGGAGCCATTTGTTGCAATTGGTGATTCTGTCAAAAAAGGACAAACTCTTCTTATTATTGAAGCAATGAAAGTGATGAATGAAATTTTAGCACCTAGAGATGGTATTATTACTGATATTTTAGTATCAAATGAAGAAGTTGTAGAATTTGGTAAAGGACTGGTAAGCATCAAATGATTGATATTTTAAAAATAAAAGAAGCTCTACCTCACCGTTATCCCATGCTTCTTGTTGATCGTGTGATTTCTCATTCAGAAGATAGCATTGTCGCGATAAAAAATGTGACGATTAATGAACCTTTTTTCAATGGTCACTTCCCTGACTATCCAGTGATGCCAGGTGTTTTGATTATGGAAGCTCTTGCTCAAACGGCAGGTGTTTTGGAGTTATCAAAAGAAGAAAACAAAGGCAAGTTAGTCTTTTATGCTGGTATGGATAAGGTGAAATTTAAGAAACAAGTTGTTCCAGGTGATCAACTTGTTATGAGCGTTAATTTTGTCAAAAGAAGGGGACCAATTGCTGTTGTTGAAGCCAAAGCAGAAGTTGATGGTCAATTGGCGGCAAGTGGTATTTTAACGTTTGCAATGGGAAAATAGATAAAAAAAGATGTAGGAGAAGGCAACGAGATGTTTCATAAAATATTAATTGCTAATAGAGGTGAGATTGCCGTACGGATTATTCGTGCCGCTAGAGAGCTTGGCATAACTACTGTTGCAGTCTATTCAGAAGCTGATAAAACAGCACTCCATACCCTACTAGCGGATGAATCTATTTGTATAGGGCCTGCAAAGTCTACCGAATCTTATCTGAATATGAATTCAGTTTTATCTGCAGCAATTGTTACTGGTGCACAAGCCATTCATCCTGGCTTTGGTTTTTTAAGTGAAAATCCTAAATTTGTCACCATGTGTGAAGAGATGAATATTAAATTTATTGGTCCTTCTGCTTTAGTCATGAATAAAATGGGTGATAAAATCAATGCTAGAAAAGAAATGATAAAAGCAGGCGTTCCTGTCATTCCAGGTTCTAAGGGTGAAATTATTTCAGCAGAGGATGCTTTAAAAGAAGCAAATCGTATTGGTTATCCAGTCATGTTAAAAGCAGCAGCTGGTGGCGGCGGCAAAGGGATTCGGAAAGTAAGTACAAAAGAAGAGTTAGTACCTGCTTTTGAATCTGCTTCCCAAGAAGCCATAGCTGCCTTTGGTAATGGTGCCATGTACATGGAAAAAGTTGTTTATCCTGCTCATCATATTGAAGTGCAAATTTTAGCAGATCGTTTTGGTAATACGATTCACTTAGGTGAAAGAGAGTGTTCTTTACAACGCCATAATCAGAAAGTTTTAGAAGAAAGTCCTTCTATTGCTATCGGAGAAGCTCTTAGACAAAAAATGGGGGATGCAGCTGTTCGAGCTGCTAAATCTGTTGGTTATGAGGGCGCTGGAACGATTGAATTTTTACTAGATTCGCAATCAGGAAACTTTTATTTCATGGAAATGAATACAAGAATCCAGGTGGAACATCCTGTGACAGAATTTGTGACAGGTGTTGATATTGTGAAAGAACAAATTAAAGTAGCAGCAGGACAAGCTTTATCTCACCAACAAGAAGATATTGTGATTAAAGGTCATGCGATTGAATGTCGTATCAATGCAGAAAATCCAGAGTTTAATTTTGCACCAAGTCCAGGAAAGATAAATGATATTCATTTACCATCTGGTGGTGTTGGTCTTCGTGTTGATAGTGCTGTTTATAGTGGTTATACTATTCCACCCTATTACGATAGCATGATTGCTAAAATTATTGTTCATGGTGAGAACCGTTTTGATGCTTTAATGAAAATGCAAAGAGCCTTATATGAATTTGAAATTGATGGCATCCAAACCAATAGTGATTTTCAATTTGATTTAATTTCAGACCCCAACGTGATTGCTGGTGATTATGATACGTCATTTTTGATGGAAACATTTTTACCAAACTATAAAAAAGATAAGGAATAGAAATTTTTGTGGCATTATTTGAAAGAAAAGATAAATACATTAGAATAAACCCTAATCGTTCATCAAGACAAATAAAGAGACATGAGATGCCTGAAGTTCCAGACGACCTTTTTGCTAAATGCCCTTCATGTAAACACATGATTTATCAAAAAGATTTGGGATTGGCTAAAATTTGTCCGCGCTGTTCTTATAATTTTCGTATTTCAGCCAAGGAACGACTTCATCTAATTGTAGATGAAGCTAGTTTTGAGGAGATGTTTACGGGTTTTGAAACCAAGGATCCACTTAAGTTTCCACATTATAAGGAAAAATTAGAACAAGTGAGAACTTCGACAGGATTGGATGAAGCTGTCCTAACAGGTATAGCAGAAATCAAATCACAAAAAGTTGCCCTTGCAATCATGGATTCTCATTTTATCATGGCAAGCATGGGGACAATTGTGGGTGAAAAAATGACAAGACTTTTTGAATATGCTACTAAAGAGCACCTACCTGTCGTTGTTTTTACGGCATCAGGTGGAGCAAGAATGCAAGAAGGTATTATGAGTCTTATGCAAATGGCTAAGGTTTCTGGTGCCGTCAAACGCCATTCAAATGCTGGTTTATTCTATCTAACGGTTTTGACAGACCCGACAACCGGTGGTGTAACAGCCAGTTTTGCTATGCAAGGAGATATCATTATTGCTGAACCACAAGCCTTGGTTGGTTTTGCTGGAAGGCGCGTGATTGAGTCTACTGTGAGAGAAACCTTGCCGGATGATTTTCAAAAAGCTGAATTTTTATTAGAACATGGTTTTATTGACTCTATTGTTAAACGAACAGAACTTCGTGAGGTGATTGCTAAATTAATCATGTTTCATGGAGGAATAACATGAGCAATATTAAAAGGATTTTAAAAGAAGCAAGAGATCAAGCAAGAATGACAACATTAGATTATATTAATGTCATTTTTGAGGATTTTATTGAATTACATGGTGATCGTCATTATGCGGATGATAAATCGATTGTTGGTGGAATTGCTAGATTAAATGATTTACCTGTCACAGTTATTGGTATCCAAAAAGGAAAAAATTTGCAGGATAATTTAAATCGTAATTTTGGTCAACCTCATCCAGAGGGTTATCGTAAGGCTTTAAGATTGATGAAACAAGCCGAAAAGTTTAACCGACCAATTGTCACCTTTATTAATACCGCTGGTGCTTATCCGGGTGTTGGCGCAGAGGAACGCGGACAAGGTGAGGCAATTGCACGCAATCTTTATGAAATGAGTGATTTAAAGGTTCCCATCATCGCTATTATTATTGGTGAAGGAGGATCTGGTGGTGCACTCGCTTTAGCAGTTGCTGATAAGGTGTGGATGCTAGAAAATACTTTTTACGCAGTTCTTAGTCCAGAAGGTTTTGCCTCTATTCTTTGGAAGGATGGGACAAGATCAATTGAAGCGGCTGAATTGATGAAAATCAGTGCTGGAGAGCTTTTTAAAATGGGCGTCATTGATAAAATTATTCCTGAGCATGGGTATTTTTCAAGTGAAATTATAGCCATGATGAAAAAATCTTTAATTGAAAGTTTAACTGATTTGCGAAAAGAAGATAGTATAGAACTCATTGAAAAGCGTTATCAAAGGTTCAGAAAGTATTAAAATCTCATTTAATGAGGTTTTTTCTTTTTTTATTCAAGAAAAAATGATTGAAATATGGTAAAATGAAAGGATAAGTTAAAAAAGGTGGATAACTATGGGACGATTGATTCCAAGTCGAATAAGAACTGAAGGTGTTTCATTGTATGAACAAGGAGCACTTACCATTTTAGATAATTCTGAAAAGACAATAACTGCTAAGATAGCAGATGCGACCATTATTTTTTCTTATGAAGAAACCATGATACATTGTTCTTGTCAATTGTTTGTTCAAAAAAACTATTGCCAGCATCTTGCTGCAATAGAGTATTTTTTGAAAAATGATAAAAAAGGAAAGGTCTTATCAGAACTCATTTATATAGAAGAACCGGTAGCACAAGTATCAACTTCTTTTGGTAGCTTATTTTTAGATAATTTAACATTTGACGAAGACAATGAGCTCAAGTATCGTCTTTTTGCAGAAGGGATAAAAAGTCCATATTCATCAGATTTTTGGTGGACGCTAAAAATTAACCGGCTTCCCGATGAAAAAAGCTATGTGATTCGTGATATCAAAGCTTTTTTAACGACTATCAAAAAAGAAAATTACTTTCAAATTGGTAAGAACTATTTTGAACCTTTGCACTTATCGCAATTTGATGATAACAGTCAAGAGTTAATCCAATTTTTATGGCGTCTTATTCCTCATAAAGAACGTGTTGACTTATCCTATCTTTTGCCAAATCAAGGGAGACATTTAAGCTTTCCTGCCGGATTTTTTGAGGAAGGTGTGACTTTATTAACAAAACTGGCTCATTTTTCTTTTGAGATGGGACACCAAAAATATCAGACTCTTGTTTTTAGAGAATTATCTTCACAAGACAAATTGTTTCAATTTAAAGTGATTGTTCATCGTCAATCCATCGAATTAATGATTACCGAAAAAAATAGTCAGGCGTTTTTTGATAATCACTATATTTTTTATCAAGGTGTTTTCTATCATCTTGATATGAAACAAAGAAAACTTTTTTTAGCCGTTAAGAATTTACCCGTAGAAAATGATTTGAGTAAACATATTCACTTTGATATCGCCGACCAAGCAAAATTAGCGGTTAGCCTTCTAGACTTTCAAGAAATAGGATTGGTAAATGCGCCGAAAAGTTTTGCTATTAAAGATTTTAAGATTGATTTTTATTTTGATCTTTCTGCACAAGAAGAGATTTTGTTAAGCATGACTTTTGACTATGGTCATCTTAAAATCAGTAGTCAAGAAGAGTTAAACAACCTTCCTTTTACAAGTCACTTTAAAAAGGAAGAAAAAGTGATTAAATTATTAAGATCAGAAAATTTTTCAGTTGGTTTTTCTTCTAAAAGGCCATCTTTGGGAAAAGATGAGCTCTATCATTTTTTTGAAAGAACTTTGAAGCGTTTTAAAGATATTGGAACAGTTCATTTGTCAGAAAATTTATCACAATTGAAGCAGGTTGAAAATCCAGTTTTAACGATTAATACAGCAGGAAACTTACTAGATATTTCTTTTGATTTTTCAACAATTTCCAAAAGAGATATTAAGAAAGCTTTAGAGGCTTTGATAAACAAAGATGATTATATTATTAGTCAATCTGGAAAACTGATTTTATTTGATGAAGAAACACAAAAAGTTAGTCAAGTTTTAAAACAATTACGTGCAAAAGAAAGTATTAACGGACATTTTCAGTTAAGTAAAATGGCAGCTTTTCATCTATCTGATCTCTTTGAAAATAACCAGAGAGTTAATTTTTCTAAGGAATTTGAGGCTCTCACTAGGCATCTTAGATTTCCTGAGCAATTTAACATTAAAATGCCAGAGATTAAAGCAAGTCTACGCTCTTATCAAGAAACAGGTATCAAATGGATGAGTATGTTAGATTCTTATGGATTTGGTGGTATATTAGCTGATGATATGGGACTTGGAAAAACAATTCAAACAATTGCTTTCTTAAAAAATAGGATCAAAAATCATTCAAAAGTTCTGATATTGTCGCCTTCAGGTTTAATATATAATTGGAAGGATGAGTTTGAAAAATTTACTCCAGAAATGGATGTTGGTGTTGCCTATGGATTGAAACAATATAGAAATCAAATCATTCAAGAAAATCACCAAATTTTAATCACTAGCTATCATTCTTTTAGACAAGATTTTGAAGAGTATCAAAAAAATCATTATGACTATCTTATTTTAGATGAGGCACAAATGATTAAAAATACGCAGACTAAAATTGCTCAAAAATTAAGACATTTTAATGTTAATAATTGTTTCGCCTTATCTGGTACACCAATTGAGAACAAACTATTAGAAATTTGGTCGATTTTCCAGATTGTTCTTCCTGGATTATTACCAAATAAGAAACAATTTTTAAAATTAACACCCGATGAGGTTTCAAGGTATATTAAGCCATTTATCATGCGTCGTAAAAAGGAAGATGTTTTACCAGAGTTGCCTGACTTAATTGAGATGACTTACTCAAATGAATTGGTTGATAGTCAAAAAACGATTTATCTAGCTCAGTTAGAAAGCATGCAAAATCATCTAAAGGGTGCCAATGATCAAGACATCAATCGTCGAAAAATTGAAATTCTATCTGGGATTACTAGATTACGTCAAATATGTGATACACCTCAGCTATTTATGGATTATAATGGTGCTAGTGGAAAGATTGATAGTCTTCGAGAATTACTCCTTCAAATTAAAGAGAATGGGCATAGAACCCTAATTTTTTCTCAATTTAGAGGAATGCTTGATATTGTTGAAAAAGAACTGGTGGATCTTGGCTTGACTAGTTATAAAATAACTGGCTCAACACCAGCCTTTGAAAGGCAAGAGATGACAAGGGCTTTTAATAAAGGAAGTAAAGATAGTTTTCTGATTTCATTGAAAGCAGGAGGGGTTGGTTTGAACTTAACGGGTGCTGATACTGTTATTTTGATTGATTTATGGTGGAATCCAGCTGTTGAAATGCAAGCCATTAGTCGTGCTCACCGGATTGGTCAAAAAGAAAAAGTTGAGGTTTATCGACTTATCACAAAAGGGACGATTGAAGAAAAAATCTTATCTCTTCAAGATAGTAAAAAACATCTGGTGACAACCGTTCTTGACGGTAATGAAACCAGGTCTAGTATGAGCGTTGAAGATATTAAAGAAATATTAGGAATTGATGATTAAAATACGGAAATTAAATTAAGTCAATGCAATAAAGTTTTGAAAAAAGAACTATTTTAGTTTATAATGGGAATGTTACGGAAAGGATTGAGCATATGAATAAGAAAAATAGAGTTTTTCCTTTGATTTCTGATGACGAAGCTATTATTGAAGCACCTAAAACCATGAGATTATATGATAATGAAGATTTAATTACCAATATCAATGGGCATTATGTGGATAAAAATTTTGATGATATTACTAGTGATTATCGCTTTGTCTCCGAAGTTCCCAATATTGATAAAACTGCTCCTGAACGTGTAGAAGTACATAATGCAGGAAAATCTTATGCAGCAATCGCAAGAGAAGAAGCAAGAAAAGACATTAAAAGAAAACGTCAGACTTACCTTTCAAAAGAATTGACTCATTCATCAAAATCGATTTTTTCTAAAAAGGTGTTACCTTCTTTTCCAAAACATAATAGTGACCTTCATAGAATTGCAAGCAAATTACATCAAGACGATTATATCCTAGCAGATATTATGCTTAATGATGCTCAAAATGAAGAAGTCATTGTTAACAAAAAGAAAAAAAATAGTTATGATTTTTTAAAAAAAAGTCAAATATATAATAAAAAAGAAATGATACAACATAAAGAGAGAAAAGTCGCACAAGAACTAAATCTTTCGCGATTTGAAGATATTAACTAGAGGAGAAAACATGTCTAAGACATATCATTTTATTGGTATAAAAGGATCGGGAATGAGTGCTTTAGCCCTTATGCTTCACCAAATGGGGAAAAAAGTTCAAGGGAGTGATGTTGAAAAGTATTACTTCACGCAGAGAGATTTGGAACAAGCAGGAATTATTATCTTTCCTTTCGATGAAAAAAATATTACTGATGATGTTGAAATTATTGCTGGTAATGCGTTTCATGAACACAATAATGTTGAAATAGCAAAAGCTATTAAAGAAGGTTATTCTTTTAAACGCTATCATGAATTTCTTGGGGAATTTATGAGTCAGTTCACCAGTTTAGGTGTGGCAGGAGCACACGGAAAAACGTCAACGACAGGATTGTTATCTCATGTGCTTAAAAATATTACCGACACTAGTTATTTAATTGGTGATGGCACTGGTAGAGGAATACAAGACAGTCAGTATTTTGTATTTGAGTCTGATGAATATGAACGTCACTTCATGCCCTATCATCCTGAATATTCTATTGTCACCAATATTGATTTTGATCATCCTGATTATTTTACCAGTATTAATGATGTCTTTAATGCATTTAATGATTACGCTAAGCAAATCAAAAAAGGACTCTTTCTTTATGGTGAAGATAAATACCTTAGGAAAATCACGTCAAATGCTCCCATTTATTATTATGGATTTGAAGAAAATGATGATTTTATCGCCTATGATTTAACGCGTGAAACGAATGGTTCTCATTTTAAGGTGCGATATCGTGAAAAAGAATTAGGACTTTTTTATCTACCAGCATTTGGCTTACACAATATTTTAAATGCTACTGCAGTCATTGCAAATTTATATATTGCTGGATTTGAGATGGATCAAGTCAATCAACACCTTCAAACCTTTACAGGTGTTAAAAGACGATTTACAGAAAAAATTATTAACCAAGTTGTGGTTATTGATGATTTCGCCCATCATCCAACGGAAATTCGTGCCACAATTGATGCTGCTAGACAAAAATACCCTACTAAAGAGATTGTAGCTATTTTTCAACCGCATACTTTTACAAGAACCATTGCCTTATTAGATGAGTTTGCTGAGTCACTAAATGAAGCAGATAGTGTTTATCTGGCTCAAATATATGGTTCAGCAAGAGAAACTGATAATGGTAAAGTGAAAGTTGAAGATTTAGCTGATAAAATTGAAAAAGGTGCAAAAGTGATTACAGTAGAAAATGTTTCACCACTCTTAGACCATGACAATGCTGTTTTTGTGTTCATGGGAGCAGGTGATATCCAACTGTATGAATATTCATTTGAACAGTTGTTATCTTCTTTAACTCATACAAATCAGTAACAAAGCGAAGTTTTTACGAAAGTAAAAACTTTTTTGAAAGGATTAAAAATGATTATAAGGCAGGTAGAAATAACAGATTTAGATGTTATTTCTCAAATTGAAATTGACAATTTTGGTGAAACTATTGCCACTTCTAAAGAAGCTATAAGAGAGAGAATTCAATTGATAGCAGACAGTTTTTTAATCGCTGAAATAGATGGGAATTTTGCTGGTTATATCGAAGGTCCAGTGATTGATAAGATGGATTTGTCAGATGATTTATTTAAAAGTGTTCCTTCCAATCCATCAACAGGAGGTATTCAAGCCATCACTAGCCTTTCTATTGCAAAAAACTATCAAAAACAAGGAATTGGAACCCTACTATTAGCTTCATTTAAAGAAATAGTAGTAAAATATCAGCGAGATGGTATTTTACTCACTTGTAAAGAAGAATTAATTTCTTACTATGAAATGAATGATTTTAAAATTAAAGGAATTTCGCAATCACAATTAGGTGGCGAAAAATGGCACATAATGTTTTGGGAGAATCCTCAAAAAACTTAATTTTATTAAGAATTTATAACATTTTCATAAGATGATTGCTTTTATTTGCTTTTTAAGTTATAATGGCGTTTGATAAATGTGAGGAGGCTTTACTTTGACAGATATCTATAATGATGATGAGAGCCAAAAGATGCCCGAACCAGAGACTTTTAAAGAAAAAATATTAAGAGAGTTAAAAGAAGCTAAAGGAAAACAAGTTACTGAAGAACTTGATTTAAAAAATCCATCAGATGATTCAAAAACTGATGATTTATCGCTTTTGAATGAACTTAAGCTTTTTGATTCTCAAAATGATATATCTGAAATTCCAACTGAACGAACTGAAGAAATAATTAAGGTTGATAGAGATGATAATGCTGATAGCATTATCTTATCAACAGCACCTATAAAAGAACGTTTAAAGGATGAAGATAATTCATTGTCAGAAAGTGAATTATCTGTAGACACTGATTCCATTGAATTATCAGCCAGTCATCAAACTGTAAAAGAGGATGAAGCATTGAGTCGAAGAAATAGGAAAAAAACAAATAAAATTGCCAACCAAATTTCTTTATTACTAGGAACACTAATTTTAGTTTTATTATTAGCAACTGCTTTTTTTGGTTATCGTTATGTAACGAGTGCTATTGAGCCGTTGGATCGAAATTCTACAGAATTTATTCAAGTGGAAATTCCAGAGGGTTCTGGAAATAAATTGATTGGACAAGTTTTAGAGCAATCTGGCGTTATTAAAAACGGTATGATTTTCAATTATTATACGAAGTTTCGCAACTATGGCAATTTTCAAAGTGGTTACTATAATTTTCAAAAAAGTATGTCTTTAGATGAGATTGCCCAAGCTCTTCAAGCGGGAGGAACGGCTGAACCAGTCAATCCTGTTTTAGGTAAAATTTTAGTGCTTGAAGGTTATACTATCAAACAGATTTCTGAGGCGGTGTCAGTCAATTCAAATTCTAAAAATAAAAAAGAAAAAACACCATATAGTTCAGAAGACTTTTTAAAGGTTGTTACGGATGAAGCTTTTATCGCTAGAATGAAAGAGACTTATCCTAGATTATTAGAAAGTTTACCCGAGGCTAATGCTGTTAAATATCGCTTAGAAGGTTATCTTTTCCCAGCTACTTATAATTATAGTGAAGATACTACTATGGAGAATATTGTTGAAGAGATGATTGCAACAATGGATAATAATTTAAGTCCATATTATGATACAATTGCTTCTCAAGGATTAACTGTTAATCAATTATTAAGTTTATCCTCTCTTGTTGAAAAAGAAGGTTCAACAGATGATGATCGTAAAAATATTGCTAGTGTCTTTTATAATCGTTGGAATATTGGGATGCCACTTCAAAGTAATATTGCCATTCTTTACGCTATGGATAAATTAGGAGAGAAAACTACTTTATCTGAAGATGCGAGTATCAACACTGAAATTGATTCTCCCTATAATATTTATCGGGAAACAGGTTTAACACCAGGACCAGTAGATAGTCCAAGTTTATCAGCAATTAAGGCAACAATAATGCCAGCTCAAACTGATTATTTATATTTTGTTGCGGATGTAACGACTGGTCAAGTTTATTATGCGACAACATTTGAAGAACATTCTGCTAATGTTGAAAAATACGTGAATAGTCAATTGCAATAGCAGATAAAAGCATGATGTGAAGTCACATCATGTTTGTCTTTAAAACTTTAAAAATAATAAAAAAGGTAAAAAGGAAACTATGACAGAAAAAACTTATCCAATGACACTGACAGAAAAAGCTCAACTTGAAAAAGAATTAGAAGAGTTAAAACTAGTCCGTCGTCCTGAAATTGTAGAACGTATTAAAATCGCTAGATCTTATGGTGATCTTTCAGAAAATAGTGAATATGACGCAGCAAAAGATGAACAAGCTTTTGTTGAAGGTCAAATTTCAACACTTGAAACGAAATTACGCTTTTCAGAAATTATTGACAGTGATGCTATAGCAAAAAATGAAGTTGCTATTGGAAGAACTGTTGTTATTAAAGAAGTTGGTACTAACGATGAAGACAAATATGTTATTGTTGGTTCAGCCGGTGCAGATCTGTTTGCTGGTAAAATTTCAAATGAAAGTCCAATCGCTCGAGCATTGATCGGGAAAAAAGTTGGTGATGTTGTAACTATTGTGTCACCAGCAGGGAAATATAATGTTGAAATTATTAGTGTTGAAAAAACTAAAGAATAACAAGATAAAAAAACCTTAACTGCCACAGCAGTTAAGGTTTTTAGTTATTGACGTTTTTGTTTTCCTAGATTTCGATTTGTTTTTTTAGGTTTTGAAATTGGAGAAGTGATGGCTTCTTCTTTTTTAGGGGTAACATCTTTACGTGTTTGTGGATTTGTTTTAGGCGCTTTAGGAGGATTATTTTTAAATTCCTCAGCCACTTTTTCACGTAATTTAGGTTTTAAAACAGTCATCACAATTAATTGTTGGATAATACTAAAGATTCCTCCCACTAACCAATAAAGAGCAACACCTGATGGTTGAGAGATGGTGAAGAAAATCATCATGATAGGTGTTGAGTACATCATGGTTTTCATTTGTTTTTGTTGTTCTTCTGGAACTGCTCGCATTGATAACCAAGATTGGAAGAAATAAAGACTGGCAATAATGGCTGTTAAAATCAGATTTGAATCTGATAATTTAAACCAGAGAAAATGAGATTCTGAAACCCCTTCAGTAAATCTTGCGGCATAAAAAAGAGCAGAGAAGAATGGCATTTGGATAATGATAGGCAGACACCCAATGCCTCCAAGCATACTCACACCATTTTCTTTCTGAGCAGCCATAAATTCAGTTTGCGCTGCCATTTTCTCTTCTTGACTAGAAGCATTTTGCATGCGTTCTTGTATAGGTCCTAAAATGGGTTGAAGGTAGGCACGTTTTTCTGATTGATAAGTAGCATTCCAACTTTGATAAAGTCCCAAAGGTAAGATAATGACAAGTCGAACGATAATGGTTGCAATGATGATGGCTAAACCAAAACCTAAGCCCATATCGTTGGCAAAGTATTTGATGACCTCCCCCATAGGTTCAACGAGAAAGCGATATACCCATCCTTCACCAGTAGGCACGCCATTTTTTTGTTGCACACAGCCAGATAGAAAGAGAAGGATTGATAATGCCAATCCTGAGAATAAGAAACGTTTAATATTTTTGTTCACGGTTATTGTCCTTTAATTTAGTTATACCTTCCCATTTTACTGTTTTTTTAAGAATTATTCAATAGTTCTTAGGGATGATTTTGAAATTATTATGATCTAAGGATTTGAAAATCTTGAAATTCCTCAGAATTGTCTGTGGTGACATCTACATAAGTGACCTTTGCAAATCGAAAAGGTGTTTTTCTAACCGCGATAATAAAATCATCTAGTTTTCTGTGATTAGTTGATTGGGCTAGTATTTCAACCGTACCATCCTTATTATTCCAAACCCTACCATTAATGTCTCCTATTTGTGAAGCTAGACGAGCTATGGAATAACGAAAGCCAACGCCTTGAACTCTTCCTGAAACTAATAGACGTACTTTTTTCATCAAAATCCCTCCTTTTTGGTATAATAGCTATATGACTATTATAACCTCAAAAACAAATAATCTCATTAAAAAAACAAAGAAATTATTACAAAAAAAGCACCGACAAAATAGCTATCTGATAGAAGGTTGGCATTTGTTAGAAGAAGCCATTAAATATAAGGCTACTATTTTAAACATTTTTGTGATTGACTCACAAAAAGAAAGAGTTCCACAAGTTGCGCCAATTATAGTTGTTTCTGAAGCTGTTTTAAAAGAATTGACGGTATCAAAAGCACCTCAAGGGGTCATTGCGGAAATAAAAATGTCTGTTAATCCTCCAATAAAAAAACAAGGCCGCTATCTTATTTTAGAGGATGTTCAAGACCCTGGAAATGTTGGCACAATGATTAGAACAGCAGATGCAGCTAATTTTGATGGTGTCTTTGTTTCGCTAAAAACAGCTGATATCTATAACGATAAAACCTTACGTTCAATGCAAGGTAGTCATTTTCATTTGCCTATTTATCGGTTAGAGATGACTGAGATTATCAAACAATTAAAAGAACAAATGATTCCTCTTATTGCCACTTCACTAAGCAATGAGTCTATCAATTACAAGAATTTAGTTAAATACGATACTTTTGCTTTAATTATGGGTAATGAAGGACAAGGGATTTCTGATTTAGTTGCTAAAGAAGCAAATTTTGTAGTTCATATCACAATGCCTGGTCAAGCAGAGAGTTTAAATGTTTCAGTTGCTGCCGGAATCATTATTTTTCAACTCATTTAAAAGATTATGTTATAATACTTGAAAGAGGTGAGAAATTGAATAATAAAGACTATCAAAAAGATAATGAATTTATGACCCATATCGGTCATTTGATTGCACACCCGAGATTTAAAAAATTGGAAAGTATTACCCAGCATCACTTTTCGACACGATTTGAACATTCGATAAATGTTAGCTATACTAGTTATCAAATTGCTAAGAAAATGGGGTGGGATGCTAAGAGTACTGCTAGAGGTGCCTTACTTCATGACTTTTTCTATTATGATTGGCGTGTGACAAAATTTAAAAAAAGCCATGCTTGGGTTCATCCCAGGATAGCTGTTAAAAATGCTCGGAAAATCACAACACTAAATAAAAAAGAAGAAGATATTATCTTAAAACACATGTGGGGGGCTACGATTGCACCGCCTAGATATAAAGAAGGCTATATAGTGACCATGGTTGATAAATATTGGGCTGTTAAAGAAGCTTTGACACCAGTAAGACAATTATTAAAAAGACAACCATTCTTTAAACGCAAAACACTAGGTAGTCATCACAACTAAAGAAAAGGAGATTATTATGAATAACAACATTTATACAGAAACACAGACAGGATTAAATCGTTTTTTTGCTAGAGTTTATGGCTTAGTTGGTATGGGTATTTTACTTTCTGCCATTGTATCTGCTGGAATGCTATATATATTTACTGATACTTTTGTCGATATTTTGATTAATCAGCCAATGATTTATTTTGGTGCCATGGCTGTTGAGCTTGTATTAGTCTTTTGGGCAGCTAGTGTCGCACGTCAAAATAGCCCCTTGGCTCTTCCTTTATTTTTAATCTATTCAGCTTTAAATGGCTTCACATTAAGCTTTATTATTGCCCAATATGCTCAAACAACAGTTGTAGCTGCCTTTGTTTCATCATCCATTTTGTTCTTTGTCATGGCTATTATTGGTCGCGTGACTAAAAAAGATTTATCTGGTATGGGTAAAGCCTTAATTGCAGCTTTAATTGGTTTAATCATTACAAGCATTGTTAATATGTTTTTAGCAAGTGGTCCGCTTAGCTTAATGATTAGTATGGTATCTGTTGTTATCTTTTCTGGTCTTATCGCTTATGATAATCAACGTATTAAACGTGTCTATGAAGAAAGTAATGGACAAGTTTTAGACGGCTGGGCAGTGTCACTTGCTCTAAGTCTTTACCTTGATTTCATCAATTTATTTATTAGTTTATTAAGAATTTTTGGTAGAAGACGTTAAGATAACAATTTTTAAGTAGTTAAAGAAACATTTGATGAAATGATTTGATTTATGTCATCAAGTGTTTTTTTATTTTACTCATTTTTAATCCACAAAAAGAAAGTTTAACATTATATTGGACAGCACTGATTTTTTGTCTTTAAAGAATTGTGTTAAACAAGAAGAAGATTTGTAAAAACTAGTCTATTTTGCTATAATGAGAAGGTAAAAAAATGAGGAGAAAAGAGAATATATGTCTACAACGATTTGGATAATAATAGTTATGGTTGCCTTGTTGGCAGGGCTTGTTGGGGGTACTTTCATCGCCCGTAAACAAATGGAAAAATATTTAGAAGAGAACCCACCATTAAATGAGGATCTTATTCGAACAATGATGAGTCAAATGGGGCAAAAACCAAGTGAAGCAAAAGTGCAACAAGTTGTCCGTCAAATGAATAAGCAACAAAAAGCAGCCAAAGCAAAGGCTAAAAAGAAATAATAATCTTTTAGATAAGACTGGGCTTGCCTAGTCTTATTTTAGAAAGAAGATGGATATGGATAATAGACCAATTGGTTTTTTAGATTCTGGTGTTGGCGGTCTAACAGTTGTTAGAGAACTTTTAAGACAGCTCCCTCATGAAGAAGTTGTCTATATTGGCGATTCCAAAAGAGCTCCTTATGGACCAAGATCTGCTGAACAAATCAGAACCTTTACTTGGGAAATGGTTCAATTTTTACTCACAAAAAATGTTAAAATGATTGTTTTTGCCTGTAATACTGCAACGGCAGTTGCTTGGGAAGAAGTGAAATCAAAGTTAGACATTCCTGTTTTGGGTGTGATTTTACCTGGTTCTAGTGCAGCCATTAAAAATACGGCCTCAGGGGACATTGGTGTTATTGGTACCGAAATGACAATAGCATCAGATATTTACAGAGAAAAAATTACAGATTTAGCACCACAAATGAATGTGCATAGTTTAGCTTGTCCTCGTTTTGTCCCTTTGGTTGAAGCTAATGAGATGACCTCTAGTTTAGCAAAAAAAGTAGTGTACGAAACCCTTTCACCTATGGTAGGACAAGTAGATACCCTTGTTTTAGGGTGCACTCACTATCCTTTACTTCGTCCCATTATTCAAAATGTGATGGGAAAAAAAGTCAGATTAATTGACAGTGGTGCCGAATGTGTTCGTGATATTTCTGTTTTGTTGAATTATTTTGATATTAATCATCAAAGAGACAAACAAACAAGAAATCACCAGTTTTATACAACGGCAAATCGAGATAGTTTTAAAGCTATCGCTGAAAAATGGTTACAATTACCAGTTAGTGTGGAGCATGTAGAAATATGAAACAAAAAATTTATAATCACCAAACCCAAAATGATTGGTATGTTGGCCAATGGGGAGAAAACACCAAAATCACTAGTTTTGAGACAAAAGACAATTTAAGTGACATTCGTCAAATGTTGACACAGCTTTTTCGATTGGATGAAGCGACTGGTTTACAACTTCATCTTATTCATTTCTCTTCTCCTATTAGTTTATTCACGTTTGTTGCTGAGATGATGAATGATCGCTATAACACAGCTTTATCTGTTGTTAATCACAAAGGAGCCATCTTACTTTTGGAAAAGGATAAACTATTATCAGTATATGTTCCAAAAGAAGGAATGCGACTAGAAGACTTTTTTGGAAATGGCGATTTTTCTCCTAAAAACCTTGGTGATAGTATTTTAATTGCTACTAGAAATAAAGGAAAAACTAAAGAATTTGAAAAACTTTTTGGCCAACTTGGCCTAAAGGTTGAAAATTTGGATGATTATCCTGAATTACCTGAGGTAGAAGAAACTGGGACAACCTTCGAAGAGAATGCTAGATTAAAAGCAGAGACGATTTCAAAAATCACTGGGAAAATGGTTTTAGCTGATGATTCCGGATTAAAAGTTGATGTATTAGGTGGTCTTCCTGGTGTTTGGTCAGCGAGGTTTTCAGGCGCTGATGCTACTGATAGTCGTAACAATGCTAAATTGTTACATGAATTAGCCATGGTTCTTGAGCTTAAGGATAGAACCGCACAATTTCATACAACGCTTGCTGTTGCAGCACCAGATAAAGAAACCTTAATTGTAGAAGCAGATTGGGATGGTTATATCGCACATGTGCCAAAAGGTGAGAATGGCTTTGGTTATGATCCCTTATTTCTTGTTGGTGACACCGGTAAAACAGCAGCAGAACTTTCTGCAGAAGAAAAAAACAAGATTTCCCACAGAGGTCAAGCAGTTAAGAAACTAATGGAGGTTTTCTCTAAATGGCAGAACTCACACTAATTGTTATGAGTGATTCTCATGGTGATAGAGATATTATTGAAAATATTAAAACGAAATACTTGGGAAAAGTAGATGCTATTTTCCATAATGGTGATTCTGAACTACCTTCTTCAGACCCTGTCTGGAATGGTATTAAGGTGGTTAGAGGCAATTGTGATTATGATAGTGGCTATCCAGAAAATCTAATCACCAAACTTTCAGATATCACTATTGCACAAACACACGGTCACTTATATGGTATTAATTTTGGTTGGGATAGACTAAACTGGTTTGCTCAAGAAGCAAATGCTAATATTTGCTTGTATGGTCACTTACATCGTCCTGCAGCTTGGGAAAATGACCATATTTTATTTATTAATCCAGGGAGTGTCTTACAACCTCGTGGCGAAGTTAATGAGCAGTTATATGCCAAGGTAACTATTACTAAACAAACCATTAAAGTTGATTATTTCACGCGTGACCATGAGATTTACCCATCATTATCAAAGGAATTTATGAGATGATTGCTAAAGAATTTGAAGATTATTTAATCCACTATGCTGATACCTACCTAACGCCTGCAAAAGATCTTGCCATCTTTATTGATACTCATAATACGGATCATGTGATGCTGGTGTTAGCTAGTAATGGTTTTTCTCGTGTACCAGTTATAACCAAAGATAGAAAATATGTCGGTACGATTAGTGTTTCTGATATTATAAAATACCAATCAGAGCACCAATTAGATGTTGATGAGTTAGCTCGTCTTGATATTTCTAACATGGTTAATAAACGGATTAAGACGATTTCAATATCTGCCAATCTAACAGATATTATGCACGATCTTGTTGATTCTTCTTTCTTACCGGTTGTCACTGATGACCAAACCTTTATGGGGATTATTACCAGAAAATCTATTTTAAAAGCCATCAATAGTTTATTACATAATTTTACAGCCACTTATGAGATTAAAAAGAAATGAAAACACTAATTAATCATTTTTTAGCTAGTAAGAAATTATCAGAGAATTCAAGATTATCCTACCAATATGATTTGCTACAATTTTTGACTATTGTCGAGAAGAAACTATCAAGAGATAAACTCCATTTATACCAAGACTATTTATCTACTTTAACCTTGTCTGTTCAAAAAAGAAAGCAGTCAGTGGTCAATCAATTCTTGTATTTCTTATATGAAGAAGAAAAGATTGATACCTTTTTAAAGCTAAAAAAAGTGAAACAATTTGGTGGTGTAGATTCTTTTGTTGTGGGTTTGGAAGATTTATCTACTTTTTATGAAGAAACACCGTTTCTTGATGGTCAACTGATAGCATTAATGATTATTTCTTTGGGACTATTACCAAATGAGTTGTTACTGATTAAATCAGAAGATATCTCACTTGACTTTAAAGTGATAACCATTAAAAAAGAGCAACATCGAAGAATACTGACTCTGCCAGACGATTTAATGGGCTATCTAGAAGGTAGGCTCTCAAATGAATATCTCTTTGATAATAAGGGGAAACCCTATTCAAGGCAGTGGTTATTCAATCAATTAACTACCTTTTTAACATCGATTGATTGTTCATCAATGAGTGCGCAAACACTTAGAAAACAGTATATTTTAAAGGAAATAAACAGAGGCGTTGATCGTTATACGCTGGCAAAGCAGTTGGGATTAAAAACATCAACAACTCTAGAAAAGTATTATAAACACTAATGGATATAAAATTAAAAGATTTCGAGGGTCCGTTGGACCTCTTGCTTCATTTGGTCTCAAAATACCAGATGGACATATATGATGTTCCTATTGTTGACGTTATAGAACAATACCTTACCTATATCAAGACACTACAAGAGATGAAATTGGAGATTGCTGGTGACTATATGGTGATGGCGAGTCAGTTGATGGTGATAAAAAGTCGTCGCTTACTGCCTAAGGTTGTTGAAGAAACGCCCATAGATGAAGATCCTGAACAGTTATTATTACAACAGATTGAGGAGTATCGTCAGTTTAAAGAGCTTAGTCAAAAAATGGCTGAACAGCACCAAAAAAGGGCTTTGTATTTTTCAAAACCCAAGCAAGAACTGATTTATGAAGATATGACTTTAAATCATGATAAGTCGGTGCTTGATATCTATTTAGCTTTTTCCACTATTATGGCTGAAAAGCAAAAACAGATTAAAAATACACATACGACTATTGAAAGAGATGATTTTCGTATTGAAGATATGATGATTTTTATAGAAGAGAAAATGACAACTTTTCAAAAGATTACCTTAAGAGAATTGTTTGAAGAAAGTCATAATATTAATGAGATGATTACGATTTTTCTAGCAACCTTGGAATTAATTAAGGTGCAAAGTATTGTTGTCACACAAAAAGAAAATTTTGGTGATATTTTGTTAGTCAGGGGAAATGCATGACCTATTTATCTAAAATTGAAGCGTTACTATTTGTTGCTGGTGAAGAAGGACTTAGTTTAAGACAATTATCACATTTTCTAGAAATAACGCCTTCGGCCTTAAAGCAACAATTAGAAAAGTTATCTCAAAAGTATCAAGAAGATGATAATAGTAGTTTATGTTTGATAGAATCCTCAAATAGCTATAAAATAGTGACAAAGGAAAATTTTGCTGACTTGCTGCAAGAATTTGCTAAAACCCCCATCAATCAAAGCTTAACAAGAGCTAGTCTTGAAGTGTTATCGATTATTGCCTATAAGCAACCTATCACTCGAATTGAAATTGATGACATCAGAGGAGTTAATTCTAGCAGTGTGATTACTAAATTACAAGCCTATGATTTAATCCGTGAAGATGGCAAAAAAGAAGTGATTGGTCGTCCAAATCTTTATATTACCACAGATTATTTTCTTGATTTCATGGGAATAAATGACATTACAGAATTACCCGATGCCTCAACCATTGCGTTGAAAGAAGAAGAAGTAACTCTTTTTAAAGAGCCTTTATCACTAGAAGAAGAGTTAGGAAATAACAATGAGAATTAATAAATATATTGCACATGCTGGTATTGCTAGTAGACGAAAAGCAGAGGAATTGATAACATCAGAACAAGTCACAGTCAATGGTAAAGTTGTGACCAATCTTGCGACTACGATTAAAGTGCATGACCAAGTGGAAATCAATGGTAGTCCCATTTATAATGAAGAAAAAGTCTATTATCTCTTAAATAAACCAAGAGGTGTCATCTCAAGCGTTTCAGATGATAAAGGGCGAAAAACAGTTCTTGATTTATTACCAGAAGTGAAAGAACGTATTTACCCTGTTGGACGTCTAGATTGGGATACAACGGGTCTTATCATTTTAACCAATGATGGGGATTTTACTGATAAAATGATTCACCCTAGAAATGAAATTGATAAAGTCTATGTTGCTCGCGTTAAGGGATTAGCCAACAAAGAAAATTTACGTCCTTTAACAAGAGGGGTTGTGATTGATGGTAAAAAAACCAAGCCAGCTAGATACAACATTATCAAAGTTGATCGTGATAAAAATCGTTCCGTGGTTGAATTAGTCATCCATGAAGGTCGTCATCATCAAGTTAAAAAAATGTTTGAATCAGTTGGACTACCAGTAGATAAACTCTCAAGAACGCGTTTTGGCACCTTAGATTTAACTGGGCTTCGTCCGGGAGAGTCACGTCGTTTAAATAAAAAGGAAATTAGTCAGCTGCATAATGCGGCCGTCAATCATATCAAATGAAAAAATTATTAATTTTACTGGTTAGAGGCTATCAAAAATGGATTTCACCTCTTTTTCCACCTTCTTGTCGGTATCAACCAACTTGTTCTCAATACATGATTACAGCTATTGATAAACATGGGATAAAAGGTGTATTGATGGGAATTGCAAGAATTTTACGTTGTCATCCCTTTGTTGAAGGAGGAAAAGACAGTGTGCCAGATTATTTCAGCTTAAAGCGAAATAAAGAAGAATAATTAACCTATGTTTTTAATCTTAAGCAATAAGAATTAATAAAAATATCTTCCTGAAAGAGGAAGATATTTTTATTGTTTTGACCATGTTTTTGATGAAAAGAGTAATAACATGGGGTATAATTCTAAACGTCCAGCAATCATGGCTAAAGATAATAGTATTTTTGAGAAAGGACTAAAAATAGAGAAATTCTCAGAAGTTCCAAGCATTGGTCCAATATTGTTCAAGATACTTGCAACTGCACTAACAACAATCATGAGTTGATTATTATCAATACTAATCAAAAAAACGAGACTAATAAAAATCATGACGTAAATAACAAAGTATCTTAAAATACTATGCTGCGTTTTCTTATCCAAAACGTCACCATTGATATGTAAGGAAACGATACGATTAGGATAGAGATTTAAGAGCATTTGATTATATGCAATTTTTAAGAGAATAAGCACTCGCATCACTTTAAATCCACCAGCAGTAGAACCTGCTGAACCTCCGATAAACATAAGGAGTAAGAGAATAATCTGGGAAAATAACGGCCAAAAGGTGACATCATTTAATCCAAAACCAGTTGATGTTAGGGTTGTTGATACTTGAAAGAAAATTCTCTCAAAGGCTTCTTGTGTTGAGGCATATAAACCACCAACATTTAAGAAAAGAAGACCAACAGCAATCGCAATGATTAGGAGATAGGCTTTTAATTCATCATCCTTAAAAAAACTTTTTAACTTGCCAATAAGTAGCAAATAATAAAGATTGAAATTAATACCAAATATTAACATCCCAACAGCGACAATGTTTGTAATGAGAGAGCTATTATAGTGAGCGATACTATCATTATAGACGGCAAAACCACCTGTTCCAGCTGTTCCCATGGCGGTTATTATGCTATCAAATAAAGGCAGACCAGCCCACCATAGTACTAGTGTTAAAATAGTAAACATGACCAAATAGATAATATAGAGAATTTGCGCCGTGTTTTTTAATTTGGAAACAACCTTACCAAAAACAGGGCCAGGAACTTCCGCTCTCATCACTTCTAGGTGGCTATTCTTACTATTTTCCATTATGGCAAGGGCGAAAACCAGCACCCCCATTCCACCAATAAGATGGGTAAAACTTCGCCAAAATAGTAGAGAAGGTGATAGCACAGCAGTATCATTTAAAACAGTTGCACCCGTTGTTGTAAAACCTGAACTGGTTTCAAAAAAAGCATCAATGTAATTAGGGATTTGACCAGAAAGAACAAAAGGAAGTGCTCCAAAGATGGCCCAAAGCATCCAACATAATGCCACAATGAGAAACCCTTCTTTAGTATAAATTCTAAAATTTTTCGGCTTAGAAAGACACCCCACACCACCAATGATTAATAACAGTGCCATGGTGATTAAAAAACTAGAGATGACAGTCATTGATTCCTTATAGATAAAGGAAACTCCTAAGGGAACCAGTAATAAGGCAGCTTCAATGACAAGGAGTCTTGCTAATAAAAAACGTACCATACTTTTATTCATGACTTACCTCAACAAATCATAGATATTATTAGCATTGTTAAGTAGAGTGATGACCACAATTTTATCGCCAACTTGGAAAATATCCTCACCTGTTGGGTAAATATTTTTACCTTGACGGATAATAGCAGCAATCAAAACATTCTTTTTCAATTTAATGGAAGAAAGGGTTTGACCAGCCATGCGGTTATTTTCCCTAATTTCAAATTGTAGGGTCTCGATACGCCCATTAGCAACATGGTGCATAGCATCTAAGTTAGAGTGCTGTGCATTAACACGACCGCGAATAAAGTGCATAATAGCGTCAACGGCAATAGCTTTAGGTGTTACAATACTTGAAAATTCTTCACCTTTTATAATTTCTAAAAGACTTGTTCGATTGACTTTGGTGATATTTTTTTGGACACCAAGAGAGTCTAAAAACATTGAGGCAACAATATTTTCCTCATCGACACCTGTTAACGTTGCAACCGCATCATAGTGATCAGCACGTTCTTCTAAGAGAAGATTTTTAGTGGTGCCGTCTCCTTCAACAATATGAATATTTGGGAAATCTTCACTAAATAATGCTGCTCTTTTGGGATTGATTTCAATTAATTTAATCTTAATTTTAGTTTGTTTTAAAAGGGTGAGCAGGTAATAAGCAATCTTTCCCGCACCAATAATCATAAGACTTTTAACAATTCTTTTTTTAAGAAAATTATGAAATGCAATCATCTCTTGACGATTTCCAGTCACATAAATATTATCTTGATTTAAAATAGTTGCTTCTCCGTCAGGTATAATAATTTGACTATCACGCTCAATCGCACAGATAACAATGTTTTGGAATTTCTTACGAAATTGCGACAACGTCATATCAGAGAGAACACTATTGTTTTTAATTTTAAAAGCCATGAGCATAATTCTACCACTCACAAAATGTTCTACTGATAGTGCGTTTGGAAACTCCACAGCGTTTGCAATATAGCGTGCGGTGAGAAGTTCTGGATTAACCATAAGAGAGAAACCTAAGAAATTTTTTTCTTTAAAATAAGGATTAGAGTATTCTGGATTTCTAACCCTTACAATTGTTTTTTTGGCTCCCATTTTTTTAGCCAAACTAGCAGCAATCATATTAACTTCATCTTTATCGGTAATAGATATAAAGATATCACAGTTGGCAACATCTGCCTGTTCCAAAATTTTAAAATTAGCGCCATTCCCAATAATACCAATAATGTCATTACGTTTAACAACTTGGGATAAGACGGATTCTTTTTGTTCAATTAAAACAACGTTGTGGTTCTCATCAACTAAGGAACGACAAAGTGCCGCGCCAACTTTACCGCCACCAACGACAATTATTCTCATGATAACCTCCAATATATAGTAACTATCATACCCTTTTTTTACAAAAATATCATCTTTTTTAAGAAAAAAACATGTCATTATTTCACAAATGACACGTGGTAGAAAAGAAAACGTTTTAAACAATATTTTAAGATTGGATTTGTTGACAATTCAGATAAAAATGCTATACTAATAGTACCATTCACTGATTTAAATCAGATCTGTTGTGATTTAAGTTTGTGAATCACCATCAACCACGATATCTGCCGAGCCTAGACTCCGGGTTTCGTGGTTTTTTTGTTATCAATTAAAAAGAGGGAGATAGCAATGATAGAACCTTTAAAATCACAAAAACCACCCATTTTAGCTAAAAATCACATCGTCTTATTTGAACCCCAAATTCCTGCTAATACGGGAAATATTGCTAGAACATGTGCTGCAACGAACGCCCCCCTTCACATCATTCAACCGATGGGTTTTCCAATTGACGATAAGAAAATGAAACGCGCTGGCCTTGATTATTGGGATAAATTAACTGTTTTTTTCTACGATAGTTTAGAAGATTTTATGACAAACTGTGATGGAAAACTTCATTTAATCACTAAATTTGCTGAAAAAACATATTCTGAAGTGTCATATGACGACGGTGACACTCATTATTTTCTTTTTGGGAGAGAAGATAAGGGACTTCCAGAATCTTTTATGCGCAGTCATGCCCAAAAAGCCTTGCGTATTCCGATGAATGATGAGCATGTAAGAAGTCTCAATTTGTCTAATACGGTTTGTTTAATCGTTTATGAAGCCTTGCGTCAACAGCATTTTTCTGGTTTAGAATTAAGTCATCAGTATCAGCAAGATAAATTAAAATAAAATAATGGTCTTAGTAGGATGTGTTTTGAAAATTTTTTCAAGTATAAATATTATATTAATGAATCAGATTTTTAATCTGATTTTTTTCTTTACAAACCGTCATTTTTTATTTGAAACATTGTGTAAGCATCATATCTTGCTAAAAAAAAACTTTTTTGGTATGATAAGAATGTCTTCAGGGCAGGGTGTAACTCCCGACCGGCGGTAACTAGGATACTAGAAGTCCGCGAGCGAAAGCTGATGTGGTGTAATTCCACAACCGACAGTAAAGTCTGGATGGAAGAAGACGAAGGGTTTTTTGCTTGCTTAACTCTTTGTGACTTCTTTCAATTTGAAAAAATTGGAGGAATTTTTTTATGTTAAAAACAAAACAATTAGCCCATATGGCTATCTTAGGAGCTCTTTCTTTTATATTGATGCTTCTTAACTTTCCCATTATTCCGGGAGCCGAATTTTTAAAAATAGACTTTAGTATTATCCCTGTTCTAATAGGACTTGTTCTTTTTGATCTAAAATCCGCTTATATTATTTTACTGTTAAGAACAGCTTTGAAATTTTTCTTAAATAATACTGGTGTCAATGATTTAATTGGCTTACCGATGAATGTCGTTGCAACAGGAATATTTGTCCTTGTTTTTGCTCTTTATTGGAATCATAAGAGAACACGAAAAACCTACGTGATTTCAAGTATCCTAGCAACAACACTCTTAACACTTGCTATGATTATTTTAAATATTTTTTATGCCGTTCCTTTGTATGCTACTTTTGCCAATTTTGATATTGGTCAGTTTATTGGCATTAGCAAATATATTGTGGCTATGGTTATTCCATTTAATATTGTTCAGGGGATTTTGTTTTCAGTGGCATTTGGTATTATTTATCTTTCAATGAAATCATTCTTGGAGACTTGTAAAGTATGAAACAAAAACAACAACATTTACTAGTAGCCTCTTTTAGCATACTCTTTTTTGTGATGCTTGGTTACCTTGTTAAGTTTTTCCCACAGACGCTAGTAAGCTTTGATACAACGATTCAAAATGCGCTAAGGGGGCAGTTGCCACAACTGGTGACTGTTTTTTTAAGTCATATTACGATTATTGGTAATGTTTTGTCACAAGTTATTATTGTAACAGTCTTATTTTTATTTTTTTATTTTTGGAAAAAATGGAAAGCAGAAGGCTTGTTCATGCTTTTTAGTGGTAGTTTGGCAGGTATTTTAATCATTGTTTTAAAAAATTTATACGTTCGTGAGCGTCCTGATATCCCTCACTTAATCGTTGAACATGGTTTTTCTTTTCCAAGTGGTCATGCGACTGGGTCTCTCTTAATTTTTGGCACTCTCTTTATTATCTTTCAACAACGCTTAAAAGATGGTTTTTTGAAAAAACTGGTTCTTTTGGCACTAGTTGCTTTAATAATCATTATTTCGTTATCACGCATCTATCTTGGTGTTCATTATCCTAGTGATGTTCTAGCAGGATTATTGTTAGCTTTTGGTTGTCTAAATCTTATTTTCCCTTATTACGATGAGTGGCGCTTTAAGTGGCGTTTTAAAAGCCTACAAAAATAAGAATTTGTTTGATAATGCTATTCTTTTATTAGTAAGAGAATAGTTTTTTTATGTTAGAATGAAGATAATCAGTCAACAAAAAAGAGTGATTGATGATAACTAATAACAAGATATCAAGAGGTTAACTATGAAAAATCCTATTCAATTATCACATGATTTCTTAGCTGAAGTTCTTACCGATCAAAGTATCGCACTTGATGCTACCATGGGAAATGGTTATGATACGTTATTTCTTGCTAAACATGCCAAGAAAGTTTATGCCTTTGACATTCAAGAAATAGCACTTAAAACGACAAAAGAAAAGCTACTAACTTCTGGTTATCAAAATGTACAGCTCGTTTTAGACAGTCATGAACATATTGATAACTACCTTAGTGAGATTGACGTGGCTATTTTTAATTTAGGGTATCTCCCAAAGGCTGATAAAACGATTGTTACAAAACCAGACTCAACGATTAAGGCCTTAGAGAAAACGTTAGCATTACTAAAAGCTGGCGGCCGGATTTCTATCATGGTCTATTATGGCCATGACGGGGGTCAAATAGAAAAAGATGCTCTAGAGCAGTTTCTCAAAACCTTATCTCAAAATCAATACACTGTTATGCGCTATCAGCCGGTCAATCAAGTTAACTATCCCCCTTTTTTAATCATGATTGAAAAAAGGAGTCTTTAAAAGAGAATCAAATTGATTTTCATCACTTAAATACCTTTTTGATGGTAATATGTGGCATTTTACTACATTATTTAAGAAATATGGTATAATAAATAAGCTATATTAAAAATATTAGGAGATATATTATAATGGAAGACCCGAGCAGTCAATCGATAATGTTACAGTTATTATTACTAATTGTTTTGACTCTTTTTAATGCTTTTTTCTCAGCCAGTGAAATGGCTTTGGTTTCTTTAAATCGTTCGCGAGTAGAACAAAAAGCAGCTGAAGGCGATCACAAATATATGCGTTTGCTGAAAGTTCTAGAAAATCCTAATAATTTTCTGTCTACCATTCAAGTCGGTATTACCCTCTTAACCCTTTTATCAGGGGCTAAATTGGCGGATTCTTTAGGAAAGGTAATCGCTTCTTGGTTTGGTGATTCACCGTCTGCCGAAACAATTGGTGGTATTATTTCGCTTGCTTTTCTAACCTATATTTCTATCGTTTTAGGAGAACTTTATCCTAAGCGTATTGCAATGAATTTGAAAGAAAATCTAGCCGTTGCAGCAGTGCCATTTATTATTTTCTTAGGAAAAGTGGTTAGTCCTTTTGTCTGGTTATTATCAGCAACCACTAATTTGTTGAGTCGTATTACTCCGATGACTTTTGATGATGCTGACCAACAAATGACGCGTGATGAAATTGAATATATGTTAACGAAAAGTGAAGCTACTTTAGATGCTGATGAGATTGAGATGCTTCAAGGTGTTTTTTCACTTGATGAAATGATGGCGCGTGAATTGATGGTACCTAGAACAGATGCCTTCATGGTCGATATTAACGATGACTCACAAGAAATCATCAAAGCTATTTTAAAAGAATCATTTTCTAGAATACCAGTTTATGATGATGATCGTGATAAGGTGATTGGTTTAATTCATACGAAAAAATTATTAAATGCTGGTTTTAATGAAGGCTTTGAAAATATTAATATTCGTCGTATTTTACAAGAGCCTTTATTTGTTCCTGAGACTATTTTTGTTGACGATTTATTAAGTGCCCTAAGAAATACACAAAATCAGATGGCAATTTTGCTTGATGAGTATGGTGGGGTGGCAGGGCTTGTGACTTTAGAAGATTTATTAGAAGAAATTGTTGGTGAGATTGATGATGAATCTGATAAGGCGTCTGAATTTGTTCGTGAAATAGCAGATAATACTTACATCGTAGTTGGAATAATGACCATTAATGAATTTAATGATTACTTTGATACAACTCTTGAAAGTGATGATGTTGATACCATTGCAGGATTTTACTTAACAGGTGTCGGGACTATTCCTAGTCCTGATGAAAAACGTTACTACGAAGTCGACTCAAAAGATAAACACTTAGTTTTAGTGAATGATAAGGTGAGAGATGGTCGTGTAACAAAATTGAAAATTATGATAACAGAAGTTCCAGACTTAGCTGAAAAAGACTAGTTAAAAACTAGTCTTTTTGGGGTTAAAAGTGGTATAATGGATAAAAGAAATAAGTTTAGAAGGGATTTGACATGTCAACTATTGATTATAATAAAGTAACAGGCATGGTGCACTCAACAGAAAGTTTTGGTTCTGTAGATGGCCCGGGGATTCGATTTATCGTTTTCATGCAGGGTTGTAAAATGCGCTGTCAATACTGTCATAACCCTGATACTTGGGAAATGGAAACCAATCAATCTAAAGAACGTACAGTGGAAGACGTCTTACAAGAAGCCCTTCGTTACCGTGGTTTCTGGGGCAAAAAAGGAGGTATCACTGTTAGTGGTGGTGAAGCCCTTCTTCAAATAGAATTTGTCACTGCGCTATTTACAGAAGCTAAAAAATTAGGTATTCATTGTACCTTAGATACATGTGCTCTACCATTTCGTGATAAACCAGAATACCATAAAATATTTGATAAACTACTTGCTGTGACAGACTTAGTCTTGCTAGATATTAAAGAAATCAATGATAAAACTCACCGTTTTGTGACTAGCCAAAGCAATAAAAATATTCTTGCTTGTGCCCGCTATTTGTCTGATAAAAATATTCCCGTTTGGATACGTCATGTCTTGGTACCAGGTCTAACCGATATTGATGAAGATTTGATCGAACTTGGTAAATTTGTAAAAACCTTAAAAAATGTTGACAAGTTTGAGATTCTTCCCTATCATACCATGGGTGAATTTAAGTGGCGTGAACTAGGGATTCCTTATCCATTAGCTGGTGTTAAGCCACCAACAAAAGACCGTGTTAAAAATGCTCAAGAGTTGATGGAGACAGAAAGCTATCAAGATTATATGAAACGTGTTCATGGTTAATATCAAAAAGAAGTTTGTTAAATAGCTTCTTTTGTTTTTAAAAGTGTCTAGTTTTGCTATATCCTTATTTTTCTGATAAAATAAGGTCAATTGAGAAAAAGATATTAGAAGAGGTAAAAAAATGTCTAAAATTTTAGTATTTGGTCATCAAAATCCTGATACTGACGCCGTTGGTTCGGCTTATGGTTTTGCTTATCTAGCGAAAGAGGCATTTGGTTATGATACAAAGGCAGTTGCTCTTGGTGAACCAAATGAAGAAACAGCTTTTGCATTAGATTATTTTGGTGTTAAACCTCTTGAAGTTGTTCATTCTGCTAAAGAAGCAGGTTCAACTCAAGTCATGTTGACAGACCACAATGAATTTCAACAATCTATCTCTGATATTCGAGATGTTGAAGTGGTTTATGTCGTTGATCATCACCGTGTGGCTAATTTTGAAACAGCTAATCCACTATTTATGCGTCTTGAGCCAGTGGGTTCAGCAAGTACGATTACCTATCGTATGTTTAAAGAAAATAACATTGCTGTTCCTAAAGATATTGCAGGAATGCTACTTTCTGGTTTGATTTCAGATACCTTGCTATTAAAATCACCAACAACACACCAAATCGATCATGGTGTTGCTAAAGAGCTAGCTGAGATTGCAGAAGTTAACTTAGAAGAGTATGGACTTCAAATGCTAAAAGCTGGTACTAATCTTGCAAGTAAAACAGCTGATGAATTGATTGATATCGATGCTAAAACGTTTGAACTTAATGGCAATAAGGTCCGTGTCGCTCAAGTCAACACAGTAGAAATTGCTGATGTCCTAGAACGTCAAGAAGAAATCGAAACAGCTATTAAAGAAGCAATTGCTACCAACGGTTATTCTGACTTTGTCTTGATGATTACTGATATTATCAATTCTAATTCAGAAATTTTATCACTTGGTAATAATAGAGATAAAATTGAGGCAGCCTTTAACTTCAAATTAGTTGACAATCATGCCTTTCTTGAGGGTGCTGTTTCTCGTAAAAAACAAGTGGTACCACAATTGACTGAAAGTTTTAATCGTTAAAAAACCGACTCTAACAAAATCGTTTGTTAGAGTTTTTTTATTTTGAAAAGACTTTGTAGCGTCTATAGAAAAGTACTAAGTCTATGATATAATAGGGATATTATGAAAGAAGAGATGAAAAAGCCAAGATATGCCATTGTTGATTTGGAAGCAACCTCAGCAGGAACAACAGCTTCCATTATTCAAGTTGGCATAGTCATTATTGAAGATGATCACATTATTAAAACCTATGAAACAGATATTAATCCTCATGAAAGATTGGATGACCACATTATAGCTTTAACTGGTTTGACAGATGAGCGCTTAAGTAAGGCACCTGAGTTTTCACAAGTGGCAAAAGAAATCTTTGAGTTATTGGAAGACTGCATTTTTGTGGCGCACAATGTTAAGTTTGATGCTAATCTTTTAGCAGAACAATTATTTTTTGAAGGCTATGAACTAATGACACCGCGTGTGGATACGGTTGAATTAACTCAAGTTTTCTACCCTACCCTAGAAAAATATAGTTTGCCGATTCTAGCTAAAAGTTTGTCTCTTAATCTGGCAAATGCTCATATAGCCATTTCAGATGCCATAGCAACCGCTGAATTATTCTTAAAATTACGAAATAAAATGCGTCAACTGCCTAAAAGAACACTTGAAAAAATAGTGACATTTGGTGACAGTCTCTTGTTTGAATCTCAGTTGGTTATTAAAGAAATCATTGCTGAAAAATCATCATATGATGATAAGGATTATATTAGAGTGGCGGATATTCTCCTAAAAAAAGATCAGCCAATGGCTAAACCAAAACACTTATCTCTCGACTTTGACACTAATTGTCATTATTTGGGGTTAGAAGAACGCCCAATCCAATCACAGTTTGCACAATTAATTGAAAAACGATTTGAGGAGCCAACAACTAGTTTTATCGAAGCCCAAGCAGGGATTGGTAAAACTTACGGCTACCTTTTGTCGCTTCTACCAAGACTAGATGGCAAGCAACTCCTTATCAGTGTGCCAACTAAAGTGTTACAAGATCAGATTGTTGCTAGTGAAGCTCGACAAATTAAAGAAACTTTTAACATTGATTGTCAAAGCATCAAAAGCCCGCAAAATTATCTTAAACTAGATGCTTTTTACCAAACCTTACAGCGACAGGACCATAATCGTCTGATTAACCGCTATAAAATGCAATTACTTGTCTGGTTACTTGAAACTAAGACAGGTGATTTGGATGAAGTTAAGCAAAAACAACGTTTTGAAGCTTATTTTGACGAGATAAAACATGATGGTTTTATTGATGCGTCATCTCCCTTTTTTGAGGTTGATTTTTGGCATAGGATTGAAAGTAATTATCGTAAAAAACCAATTATTATCACTAATCATGCTTATTTGCTTGCTCGCTCAGAACATGATAAGTCCTTTTTGGAAAACAAGGTTCTTGTGATTGATGAAGCGCAAAAGTTCTTTTTGGCTTTAGAAAGAACTTCACAAAAAAAGGTGAATGTCACAAAAATCTTACAAATCATTCACAAAAAATTGCAACAAGACCCTCCACTTATTTTACAAAGATTACTAGAGAGTCTTCAATTTGAATTAAGTCATTTGGTTGGGGATTTCTATAAGAAAAAAAGAAATCTTTTAGAAGAAGAACACCTCATACAACTAAAACAAGATATCAGTGAGTATCCAGATAATGATCTGGATGAATTGAAAGAATTACTGCTTAGTTCTTTAACTGTCTTTTGGTTAGAGAGTGAGCAGCTAGAGACACACCGTGAAACCTATCTTAGAGGCGGTCAGACTGACTTTAGACGTTTTCAAGAATATCTATCACCGAAAACGAAAACCTACGCTATATCAGCCACACTGTCGATCAGTAAAAAAGTCAATCTCGCTGATTTACTAGGTTTTGATGAGGTTACTTTTGATTATTTGCCTGTTGATGTCAGTCTTAATCAGAAGATTTGGCTGGATAAAGAAGCAGAGCCCTATGAGAAAACAGATCTAGCATCCTATGAGGCTTTATTGGTTAAAAAAATAGTTTCATTGACCAGAAAAAATATTCCCATGCTGGTTTTATTTACGTCAAAACAAGTCATGTTGTCAGTCTCAGATCGATTGGATGATTATCATATCAAACATCTGACACAGTATAAAAATGGTCTAGCTAGTAATGTTAAACGACGTTTTGACAACGCAGAAAGTAAGCTATTACTAGGAACAGGCAGTTTCTGGGAAGGGGTTGACTTTACCCAACAAGATAAAATGATAGCCGTCATCACTCGCTTACCGTTTGATAATCCTGAGGATTTTTTCACCAAAAAGATGGCAAGCTACCTTAGAGACAATAAGAA
The DNA here is from genome assembly GCF_016481285.1 of Streptococcus zalophi. Taxonomy (GTDB): domain Bacteria; phylum Bacillota; class Bacilli; order Lactobacillales; family Streptococcaceae; genus Streptococcus; species Streptococcus zalophi. The sequence continues at coordinate 180,023 of NZ_JAENBP010000003.1, read as the reverse complement.
AAATCCTTTTTATGATTATACTCTGCCAGTAGCTATTTTAAAATTAAAACAAGCGATCGGACGGACCAATCGTAGACAAACACAGGAATCAGCGATTATTATTTTAGATAATAGAGTGGTAACCAAACGCTACGGCAAACAAATTACCAAGGCCTTAGCCAAACAATCTCCTGTTAGGGAAGAAAATTTTGAGGAAATCCTATCAGAACTATCTGATTTTTTGCTATAATAGGTAGTGTTAATTAATGGAAAAAATGTGGGAGGAGATATGACAAGATTATCAGACCGTGTCTTAAATATGTCTGAGAGTGTAACTTTAGAAGCAGGAGCCCGTGCTAAAGCCTTACAGGCAAGTGGCAAAGATATTATCAATCTGACTTTGGGAGAACCTGATTTTAAAACACCTCCATCGATTCAAGACAAAGCGATTGAAGCGATTAGAAATGGTTCGGCAAGTTTTTACACACCAGCTTCAGGTTTACCAACTCTAAAAGAAGCCATTCAAGATTATATGAAGCGTTATTATGACTACTCTGTTGCAACTAATCAGATTGTTGCAGGGACAGGTGCCAAGTTTATACTATATAGTTTTTTCATGACAGTTCTTAATCCCTTTGACGAGGTTGTGATACCAGCTCCTTACTGGGTGAGCTATGCCGATCAGGTCAAGATGGCACAAGGCTCTCCAATCATTATTCCTACCAAACAAAGCAATCACTTTAAAGTGACGGTAGCTGAGCTAGAAGCGGCTAAAACTGAGAAGACTAAAGTCCTCTTGTTAAATTCACCGTCAAACCCGACAGGAATGATTTATGATAAAGAGGAACTTTTAGCTATCGGCCAGTGGGCAGTTGACAATAATATTCTCATCTTAGCAGATGACATTTATGGTAGGCTGGTTTATAATGGGGCTAAGTTCACACCTATCTCAACTCTGAGCGATGAGATTAAGCAACAAACGATTGTTGTCAATGGCGTTTCAAAAACTTATGCGATGACGGGTTGGCGCATTGGCTTTGCGGTTGGTCAGCCAGAAATTATTGCTGCAATGGGTAAAATTTTAGGACAGACCACCTCAAACCCGACAACCGTTGCCCAGTATGCTGCGATTGAAGCGCTTAGTGGCCCTCAAGATGTGATTGAAGAGATGAGACAAGCCTTTGAAGAACGTCTCAATATCATTTACCCCTTGTTAGCGGCTGTTCCTGGCTTTGAAGTGGATAAACCGCAAGGAGCTTTCTACCTGTTTCCAAATGTTTCTAAGGCAATGGTGATGAAAGGGTATCAAAATGTCACAGACTTTACAATGGCCATTTTAGAAGAAGTGGGTGTTGCTCTAGTAACAGGAGAGGGCTTTGGTGCGCCAGAAAACGTCCGTTTAAGCTATGCCACAGACTTAGAAACCCTCAAAGAAGGCGTTCGTCGCTTAACAGCATTTATGAAAAAATAAGAAAAGGATAGAAAAGAAAGATTATGTCAAAAAAATACGTATCAATTATCGATGTTAAAAACCATGTTGGTCAAGAAGTCACTATTGGTGCCTGGGTTGCCAATAAATCAGGAAAAGGGAAATTAGCCTTTTTACAACTTCGTGATGGGACAGCCTTTTTCCAAGCGGTTGCCTTTAAGCCAAACTTTATCGAAAAATTTGGTGAAGAAGTAGGTTTAGAAAAATTTAATACGATTAAAAAGCTAAGCCAAGAAACATCTGTCCTTGTCAAAGGTATTGTTAAAGAAGATGAACGTTCAAAATTTGGTTATGAACTAGATGTTGTTGACCTTGAAGTGGTCGGAGAAAGTAACGAATACCCAATCACTCCGAAAGAACATGGGACAGACTTCTTGATGGACCATCGTCACCTTTGGTTGAGATCGCGTAAGCAACATGCCATCATGTTAATCCGTAATGAGCTTATCCGTGCGACTTATGAATTCTTTAATAAGGAAGGCTTCATCAAGATTGACTCACCAATTTTAACAGGGTCAGCGCCTGAAGGAACTACAGAATTATTTGAAACGGATTATTTTGGTCAACCAGCCTTTCTAAGCCAAACTGGACAGCTTTACGCAGAAGCAGGAGCGATGGCTCTTGGTAAGGTCTTTACCTTTGGTCCGACTTTCCGAGCTGAGAAATCAAAAACAAGACGTCATTTGACTGAATTTTGGATGATTGAACCAGAAATGGCATTTGTCCAACACGAAGAATCTCTTGATATTCAAGAAGCCTATATTAAGTTCCTAATCAAAGCGGTGTTGGATAATCAAGGCTACGCTCTTGAAGTCTTAGAACGCGACAGAAGTCTTTTAGAGAAATACCTCAAGGAGCCTTTCAAGCGCGTGACCTATGATGATGCGATTGCTTTATTGCAAGAAAAAGCAGCCGAAAATGATTACGAGCCAATCGAGTGGGGTGATGATTTTGGCTCACCACATGAAACTTTTGTGTCAAACTACTACGGTGTGCCAACCTTTATCATGAACTATCCAAAAGCGATTAAAGCCTTCTATATGAAACCACACCCAACAAGAGATGACGTGGTGATTTGTGCCGACTTGATTGCACCAGAAGGCTACGGTGAGATTATTGGTGGTAGTGAACGTGCGACTGACTATGATTATTTAAAAACTAAAATTGCTGAATTCGGTTTATCAGAAGAAGAATACGGTTGGTATTTAGATCTTCGTAAGTACGGTAGCGTGCCACATTCTGGTTTTGGTTTAGGACTAGAACGTATGGTAACCTTTGTCACAGGCAATGAACATATCCGCGAAGCCATTCCATTCCCACGAATGTTACACCGCTTGAAACCATAAAAGATAAGAAGAAAAGAGTGACTCCTAGGAGTTGCTCTTTTTTAGTTTGAAAAGATTTTTTAGCAATATTAATTTGATAAAATATAATATAAAAAGTCATCAATATGTTTTATATCAATGACTTATAACTTTTAATTCTTTGATAATTGAACTGTAAAACCGACTATAAGTTAGTATAATATGTCATATGAAGCTTGTTTTTTACGCTTTTCTTCATAATCATTGGATTTACGTTATCCTTATTATGGAAATTCTAATTTATTGAAGATGTCACGCTCTACTAAACGATATAAGATTTTCATAAAAAAAGAAATATGTTTTTTTAAAATTTCTTTAATAACGTCTATTAACTAATATTGTTTAAAATATTCTTAAAATAAAAATTATTTCCTTTTTAGGAAGGTATGTTTCACTATGGTCACAACAATTTTATTAGTTTTGTAGTGACAATAATAGTCGCTTGCTGATTATCTTTATTTTAGAAAATTAATACTCTTATCAATAGTTGTACGGAATCGTTTAAATAATTGAGCAATTTTAAGAACTGAAATTTATTATTCACCTTATACTTCAATCATTTATCATTACGATTTAATTTGTAGTAAAATGAATATAAGCAACTTACGGTAGACTTTTTAGACAAATGTGATATCTATCTGAACCTATCATAGATGACTTTTTGTTTATCTTAATTTTATAAATTGAGAAAATTAAACTGATAGTGTTTCAGCCAATTTTTTCTATTAATTGTTTTCATATGTTATAATGATTAGTAGTACTAATGAAATATCTGAGGAAAACAATGATTGTTGAAAATTTTTTATCACTAAAAGGAACTAGTTTATTTAATGAAGATATTGTAGGATTTTATCAAAATTATTTCTGGCTTATGGATGGTGTCACAGATTTATTTGATATGGATTTATTTCAAGAAGGTAGTGATTCTAAAAAGCTTGTTAGCTTAATTAATGAAGTGTTGCCTAATCACCTTAATGATGAACTTTCTTTAAAAAGTATCTTAAAAAACACTCTCTCAGAGATTAATCATCAAACAAAAATGTTATTTGATAGTGAAGCAATACAAAAATACAAGTTACCTACATTTACTATTATTTTCATTAGAAAAACAAGAAATAACCAAATAGAATATATGGTTCTGGGAGATTCTTCTTTAATTATAGAAGGTCAAACAATTATTTCTGATCATAGAATTAGTAGGTTTTCTGAAAATGATTTAAAGAAGTTTAGAAAAATTTTTGATTCAGAAAAAAGGAAAGAAATCTTAATTGATACCAGAAAAAAATTAAATCAAAAAAATGGTTATTGGATAGGCTCATTAGATGCTTATGGTCTAGATTATGCTTTAGTTGGAACTTTACAGATAAAAGAAAATCAGCGCTTAATTCTTTGTTCTGATGGATTTCTAGATTATTTTAAATTCAAAAATAATATTTTAGAGTTAGAATTTACAACAGAGAATATCATTAGAATAATTTCTGATATCTTCAAAAACGAAGATAAAGAAAAATCTAACAAATTTAAAAAAAGAGATGATATTAGTATTTTAACGTTAAGGATGAAATGATGAAAAATAATTTAATGTTAAAAATGAAAGATATTTTTAAAAATAGAAATAAATATTACTATCTCTTGACTGGAAAAGTTGATTTGTTTTTTATGACAATTAGATATAGAAGATGGTGGATTTTATCAATTGTTATTGTTGTTATTAGTCAGTTGATTGCTTTAATTGATTATATTGATGTACTTTTTGATTTTTCATTATTAAATATATTATCTTTTAATAAGTTATTTTTTCTACTTTTCTTATTTATTATTATTTTTTTATTAGCATTATATAGATATAATTATTTAAAAAATAATATAGAAATTTATTCATTATCATCTAACGAACAAGAAAAAATAAAAAAATTAATAAAATTAAATCAAAAATATTTGCAATCTGGATATCAAATAAAAACATTTAATAGGACTAATGAAAAGGAGTATTATGTTATAAGTGATGATATCAATAGATATTTACAAACTAATAATTTATCTATAAATACTAGAAAAAAAAATAACTATCATATTCCTAGAGAAATTCAAGATTTTGTTCCTAAGATAATGTACCATAATCTTAAAAAGGATAAATTTATGAATAATGGTAATCTTTTGAAGCAAAATAATAGTTTATTATTTGATGATAACAATAAAATTAAAACGATGACAGTTAGTAAATCTAATTATTACGATGGACAATGCACTCATGAGATTGTTTATAAAAATTTTATGAAGACTGATGAAATTGGAATAAAATTTGAGGGAATAAACTTAATGTTGGATAATAATATACTAAATCCTCTAGAACAAAATAGAAGTGCCAATTTTTTAGGGGCTTCAACAATAGTTTTTACTTCTGATAATAAAATTTTAATTGGTCTGCAGGGTAAATATTCAAAATCAAATGCAAATCGTTATGCTCCCTCTGGCTCAGGTTCGGTTGATTGGTATTTAGATTATAAAAAAAGAAAAATAAACTCTTTTAATGATATTATTATTAATGCAATGGAGAGAGAATTTTTGGAGGAATGGGGATTATCCTCCAAAAACTTAAAGCTGAAAACAAAAATAATTGGATACGCTAGATTAATAGAAAGAGGAGGCAAACCAGATTATTTTGGACTGTCATTCGTTAATAAAACTTTTGATGAATTAAGAGAAATAAGTAAGGGAAGTAGTTTTATCTCCCATAAAGAAGAAGGATTGCAGCAAGTATCAGATATTTTGCCGGTTTTTGAAAATATAAGTGATATTAGTGTAAGTATTGAAGAAGTTTGCAAAACTGCATTAAAAGAAGACAGGCTTTCAATTCAAATTTATTTAATTAAGGAAATTATTAATAAAATGATACAAGATAAAGAATTTGAACCATTTATGAAAGATCTTGGACTGAATTAATTAAGGTGATATGATTTTTATATTCTGAATGGTTAATTCAAGTTAGAAAATTGAAGTAACTAAAATTTTGAAAAGGTGTTTGATAATGTTATTTTATAGTATTTATCATACTGCTGATAGTGACGACAATGTTAAATGTTGAAAATTATTTTTTAATGGTTAGATAAAAATACATTTTCATAGAAATTATAAGCTGATTTTATGATAAAATAGATAATTGGGGAATATAATTTCAAAGAAAAAATGAAACCAGTGTTATTTTATAAAAAATCAATAGTACTTTTCATAAAAACATTAAAATTTATGATAATAATATAATTGGAGGTTATACAAATGTTTCATACAAAAAAAGATGATAAAACAGCAGAATTTCAAGCTACTATTTTGCCTTTAATAGAATCCTTCAAAGAAAAAATGGCATCTTATGACAATACCTTTCATCAAGCCATAGTGACTAAAATCGATGAAGGTCTTAAGGAAATTTCTGGAAATAATGGTAGTATTTTAAGCATTTCTTTAAAAGTGAAGTGGTTAATCAAAGAGATTGGTGCTTTAAAGCATGACGGACAAGTGATATTGACTACTGAAGAAAGTGAACTTTACCGTTCTATTGAAGACACCAATGCTAAATATAGTGACAAAGGGCATGGTACTTTCTTTAAGATATAATGAGAAGAAATTAAGACAATAAAAAAGCCTAACGGCTTTTTTAAATGCTAATTTATTAGCTATTTTCATTGGCTAAAAGTTCTTTTTGCTAACTCTTCACCGCTTATTAGTTTTAACGTTTCTTCATCATATCGAGTCCAATACTCATGCCCTTCTTCATCTTTAAAAAGAAAAATGGGGTATAAAAAGCCGAAATTAGAAATATTTGGGAGATCCGTTTGATTTTCCAAATCAAAGGAAAGAATAATATCGCTGTTTTCAATATGATTAAATTTAGATCGAACTTCTAATTGATAATAGTCAGTTCCAAAACCAAAAAATGGATGATTTGAAATAGCGTCAATAGTTAATGTATCATAAATAATTTCCAAGCTTTTGATTTGTGGATATCTTTCATGGACCTTTTGTTCCATTTCTTTTTCTTGGATTTTAATCGCATTAATTTGATTTTGTCTTGGGTCAACATATTTCGAATCTGATGAAAAGGATTTTAACCAAGTGATAATAATGATTATCATTATGACTCCCAAAAAACTTTGATAACTTTCATTTCTAAACTCAATTCTATTAAGATATTTCTATTATACCCTATTTTTATGAAAAATATTAAATTTTACCATTTAGGACTGTTCAATGACTGTTTAGGAAAAAGCACGACTAAAATAAATTGTTGTGCTATTATTTATTTGTAAAATCATCACTAGTATTATTAAAAATCAATGAAATACGCAATGATGTAAAAAGAAAGGAAAAAACCATGACAACATCTTATAAAGAAAAAAGCATTGCTTTAGTGACAAGTTTGGAAAAAGAAATTGCTACAATGGCAATTACTAGTGAGCTTAAACAAAATGCTCTTAAAACAATTCAAGAATTTTTAGACAGTCGTCACTCCAAAGAAGAAGGTGAAGCTGTAGTAGCCTCTAAATTACGTCGCTTTGTGACAGTATTTGGAAGACATTTAATGCCTGGTGGCATTGTTTTATCGAAAGAAGGCAGTGAATTGTGGCATCACATTCAGGCATTGAATAGCTCTTTTGAAACAACAAGCAAAATACAACCTTTTGCTTTTAAAGGATAATCAAAAGAAGTTAGTGATATTGCAACAAAGGTTATCTACTGGTTGGAGACAAGAAAGGGGTTAATAATGTTGAAAAAGACACTGAAAGCAACGGTTAAAAACTTGTATCAAATCATTAGAGATGACTACACCATCAATGAAAAAATCAATTTAAATCACTTGACCAATATTTTTTTAGTTTTCCTAGAAGAAGGCAAGTCAAATGATGTGATTCTACGACAGAGAGTAAAAGAATTTTTGTCAACGGTCAATCAAAAACTTGTGACTGCTGACATTATACTACCCCAAAAAGCTAGAAAACTGATAGATGATATCAATCATTTATTAACAGAGGGAGCTTTTTCACTGTTTCATTATTTAGTATTTCGATTTTAAAACTGTCAATTGAATGATTGGAGAACGATATAATGGCAACATTTACAAATGATACACTTAAACAAGTAACTACACTTATCAATACTTTAAATCAAAATTTCCAAAATTCTAAAAAAGGGTTGGGAGATGAACAAAGATTTCAAGATAATTTAGATGACATGATAAGAACAATTGAAAAAACTAAAAAGATTAACAATGTTATTTTGCTTGAACTAGAAAAATTTCATCAAAAAGCGAGTCTTTTGGTTGGGATTGGGCAGTTAAAACTTGAAATAGATGCCTATCAAGCATGGAAAGCATACGATCGTTTCCATTTTGAATACGTCAAAACAAATCTTAAATTATATGGTCCAATTGCGATGATGTAAAGCTAATAGGACAAGTTTACCAACTAACTTGTCCTATTAAAATAAAGTATTACTAGGAGAAAAATGATGCAATGGTTAAAACCAATTATTTATCTTTTAGGAAATGTTTTTATTTTATATTTAACTATACTATGGAAGATGAGCGTGAGGGTTTCAAAAAAGAATTAGCACAGAAAAAAGGGAATTCCATCTGGTTGAGAGTGCTTAGATGGCTTTACCGCTGAATGAATTATAAAAAGGAGAAGAACTTGGCAAGAGTTGGATATTTTTTTATTGGATTATTAGGTCCTCTTTTCTTTTGGGCTATTTTATATATGTTTCATTTTGATAATCAAGCCATCAATGATGTTGTTCAAGTTGTGGTAGAGATTATTTTATTGTGGCTTAGTTTCCGGTATTTTCAAAAGTCTGAGATAGACAAATTTCGTTTTCCAACTAAAAAGCAATGGTTAATTTTTCTTGTGTCTTTGGTGACAATTTTTATATTTTCCAGTGTTTACAGTTATTTTTTTGATATCTACTCAGGAGCTGAAACTGCACTTAAAGAAAGTTATTTAGAAAATGGTTATAGTCTATCTCTAGTTTCAAGTTTGGTCTTTCTTGCACCATTACAAGAAGAGTTGTTAATGAGAGGGTTTATCCAAAAAGGTGCTTTTAAAAATAATTGGATTGGCGTTTTATTAGCTGCAAGTATTTTTGCGGGATTTCATTACCCAGAAAATCTGGTTTCGTTTGTTCACTATGCCATTGCAGGCCTTATTTTTGGCTATGCCTACAAAAAGAGCAATAATTTGTGGATTTCAATCTTATGTCATGCCGGGATCAACACAATCTTTTTGATAACGTTATTACTAGTATAACTGTTTAATAATGACTATCTAACAAATTCAGCAACAACATTAGTTAGCTTATGAAAATTTTCAAAATTATTCCAGACAGGAATGAATTGACAGGGTCTTTTATGATATAATGTCTGATAGTAAGGGAGAATAAAACAGCATGTATCAGAAAAAGTATCGTCGCAATATCAGCCTTCTTGGAGGACTTGATTTTCTTTCCTTTTTTGGGATCACTACTTTTTGGGTCTTGTTTCTTAGTCAAAATGGGATGAGTTTATTAGAAGTTGGGCTTTTGGAAAGTCTATTTCATGGGACCAGTATTCTTTTTGAAATTCCTTCAGGCATGCTGGCAGATCGATTCACCTATAAAACCAATCTTTATATCAGTCGAGTGATGACTATCCTATCCAGTCTTTTAATGATTTTAGGACAAGGTCATTTCTGGATTTATGCTATTGCTATGATTCTGACCGCCTTGGGTTATAATTTTAGCTCAGGAACGGATTCTGCCATGCTATTTGAGTCGGCTAAAGAAGCGGGGCTTGAGTCACGCTATTTGAAAATCACAAGTGTCATTGCTGGCTTTGTTGAAGCAGGATTAGCACTAGGAAGTGTTATGGCTAGTTTTTTTGTTCATGGTCTTTTACACTATACTTACTACATCATGATTGTTTTGTCATTGATTGGTATTGGGTTAATCTATCTGATGAAAGAACCACAGTTAAAAGCTAAAGAAGGTGAACAAACCACTTTAAAATCGATTGTCTTCGTCGTTTCAAAAGAATTTAAAGAAAAACCAGGGCTGCTCTTTTGGATGATTAGTTTTCAATTTGTGGCAAGCATCATGTGTATGTTTTATTTTTACTATCAAAATGAGCTACCCGATTTAACCGTTTGGCAAATTAGTTTCATCATGCTTTTAGGGAGTGTCATCAATGTTTTAGCCGTTTGGTTGGCTAGTCGTATTGGTGAAAAATGGCATTCCAGACGCATTTTTCCGATTTTGGTCTTTCTAACAGGACTTAGTTTTGTTTTTGCCATCACTGGGAATATCATCTTTTATGCTTTGATTTATCTCTTTAGTAATGGTTTATATGCCTTGTTTTTACCCATTTTCAACAACGATCTACAACACAATTTACCAAGTGAAGTGAGAGCAACGCTGTTAAGTGTTAATGCTATGTGTTTTAGCTTATCAATGATTATTGTTTTTCCTTTCACGGGTTGGTTGATTGATAATTGTGGTTTTGCAAGAACCTTTATTTTGCTAGGTTTATTGCTAGTATTACTAGCACCGATACTCTATTTTAAAAATAGAGATGTTATTATTTCAGATGATGTTAGTGAGTAAATAATCGCTATCATTTTGTCAATGTTTAGTCTTAACGATAACAATCATAAGGAGGATGATATGGCAATCCAAAACATCACACTATTCGCCCTCTTTTTAGAAGGCGTCTTATCCTTTTTTTCTCCCTGTGTTTTACCAATTTTGCCGATATATATTGGGATTTTAGCTGGAGATAGTGATAAGGATAGTCAAGATCGTTTAGCCAAGCGGCAAAAAAGAGTGTTGATTAATACATTATGTTTTATTTCAGGCATTGCTTTAACTTTTTTTATCTTAGCTTTTGCGAGTAGCCTTTTAAGTCGTTTTTTAAATGAGCATTTAAAATTTTTACAGATTATTAGTGGCATTTTGATGATTGCAATGGGGCTGTTTCAAATGGGATGGCTTAAAATTGACTTTCTACTGAGAGAATTTTCAGCCAAACAATCGATATATAAAGTAGGGCAAAAAGTAGGCCCACTCTTAGCTTTTTTACTAGGATTTACCTTTAGTTTTTCTTGGAGTCCTTGTATCGGTCCTATTTTAGCGAGTGTCTTCTTTTATGCTAGTTCCCATCAAGGAAGTCTTAGCATTATCTTACTGTTAGTTTATTCTATTGGTTTTATGCTCCCGTTTTTACTAGTGGCTATTTTTTCTCAGAAAATGCTCCAATTCTTTAAACATCAAGTAAAATTTGTCAGCTATACTAAAATTGTTTCAGGCCTTATTTTACTTGTCATTGGTATTAGTATTTTAATGGGCTCATTTACCGTTCTTATGAATTATTTAATATAAGAGAGGTTCAAAAACATGAAAAAATATTTTTTATTACTAGTGTCACTTTTTTTACTGACAGCTTGCTCAACCACACAAGAAGATAAACAATCATCGAGTCAAGTTGAAACAACTCAAGAAGCAAAGACAGAAACAGCACCTGATTTCACCTTGATAGATGATAAAGGTGAGACCATTTCCTTAAGTGATTTAAAAGGAAAAAAAGTTTATATTAATGTCTGGGCGAGCTGGTGTGGTCCTTGTAAGCGAGAATTTCCAGAATTAGAAAAAGTTTACCAAAACGTTAAAGAAGACGATGACATTGTCTTTTTATCTGTCACCTCACCTAATGATAAACAATTTAAAAACAGTAATCCTGCTGACAAGGACTCTGCCACTATTTTAGCAGCAGCTAAAGAACTTGGTGCCACTTATCCAGTTTACTTTGACAGTAATGATCACTTTATGGAAGATTATGCCATAAGAGCTTTTCCGACACATGTATTCATTAATAGCGATGGTAGCTTGGCAAAATACTACCCAGGTCAAATCAATGAAGCTATGTTAGAAGAACAATTGGCGCTTTTAAAATAAGTCAAACATAAAAAGAAATTCACCACAAGGATGGTGAATTTTTTGATATAATATAAAAAAGAAAAAAGAGAGAAGGAGTTGCTATGTCTAATCAAAACATTAACCTTGTTATTGTCACTGGAATGAGTGGAGCAGGAAAAACAGTTGCCATTCAATCATTTGAAGATTTAGGCTATTTCACCATTGATAATATGCCACCAACCCTCATGCCAAAGTTTTTAGAATTGGTATTACAAGCTAATGAAAACCACAAGGTTGCTTTAGTCGTAGACATGAGGAGTCGCTTATTTTTCTCTGAGTTAACCAACATTTTAGATGATTTAGAATTAAATGATCAAATCTCTATTAAAATTCTATTTCTCGATGCCACTGACGGTGAGTTGATTTCTCGCTACAAAGAAACCAGAAGAAGTCATCCTTTGTCTGCGGATGGTCGTGTGTTAGATGGCATAAAGCTCGAAAGAGAACTTTTAGCACCCCTAAAAAGTCTTAGTCAAAATGTTGTTGATACCACAACCCTCACCCCTAGACAATTGCGCCAAACAATCGTTGATCAGTTTTCTGGTGATAATCAGCAAAAAATGTTTCGTATTGAAGTCATCAGCTTTGGTTTTAAATATGGTTTGCCACTTGATGCTGACCTTGTTTTTGATGTTCGTTTTTTGCCAAATCCTCATTACCAACCTGACCTAAGACCGATGACAGGACTAGATCAACCCGTTTATGACTATGTCATGAATCATCAAGAATCAGAAGAGTTCTATCAACATTTAATGACACTCTTACAACCAATTTTACCTAGTTACCGTAAAGAAGGAAAATCAACCCTAACCATAGCTATTGGCTGTACTGGCGGTCAACATAGAAGTGTTGCTTTTGCCCACCGAATTGCAGAAGAATTAAAACAAGACTGGCCTGTTAATGAAAGCCATAGAGATTATCAAAAACGTAAGGAGACCTTAAACCGCTCATGAGAAAACCGAAAATAACCGTTATTGGTGGTGGCACAGGCATTCCTGTTATTTTGAATAGTTTACGCCATCAAAACGTTGATATTGTTGCGATTGTAACGGTTGCGGATGACGGTGGGAGTTCTGGTGAGCTTAGATCCGTCATGCAATTAGTACCACCAGGAGATTTACGTAATGTTTTAGTGGCCATGAGTGACATGCCAAAATTCTATGAAAAGATTTTTCAGTACCGTTTCAATGAAAATGATGGGGCTCTAGCAGGTCATCCTCTAGGAAATCTTATCATTGCAGGAATTGCAGAAATGCAAGGGTCTACTTATAATGCTATTCAGTTACTTTCAAAATTCTTTCATGTCACTGGAAAAATTTTTCCAGCAAGTGAGCAGGCTCTAACACTTCATGCTATTTTTCAAGATGGCCATGAAGTGATAGGGGAAAGTCAAATTGCTAACTATAAAGGAATGATTGATTATGTTTACGTGACCAATGCTTATAATGATGATGTGCCTAAAGCTAGTCGCAAAGTTGTTGAAAGCATTATGGAAAGCGATATGATTGTTTTAGGACCAGGCTCTTTATTTACCTCTATTTTACCCAGCTTAGTGATTCCAGAGATTAAAGAAGCTCTCTTAAAAACACCAGCTGAAATAGCCTATGTTTGTAATATCATGACTCAGTACGGTGAAACAGAGCATTTTACAGATAGTGATCATGTGGCTGTTCTTAATAAACATCTTGGAAAAGATATTATTGATACAGTACTAGTTAACATCGAACCTGTTCCTAAAGGCTATATGGATAATCACCAATTCGACGAATATCTTGTTCAAGTTGATCATGATTTTAAAGGCTTAACCAAACAAGTAAAACGTGTTATCTCTTCTAACTTTTTACGATTAGAAAATGGTGGTGCCTTTCATCATGGTGATTTAGTCGTAGAAGAGTTGATGAGTTTAATTAAAGGACATGGACTATGAGTTTTACAACCACAGTTAAAGAAGAAATTTTAAGCACTTCAACTGTTGATGGCTATGAATTAGCAGCCATTATTAAGATGTCAGGAAATTTAGGCTTAACAAGTAATGGCTTAACCTTATCTGTTTCAACAGAAAATGCTAAGGTCGCAAGACACATCTATGAAATGCTTGAAACATTATGTCACGTCAAACCTGATATTCGGTATCATCAAAAAACAAATCTCAAAAAAAATCGTGTTTATCATGTCTTTATTGAAGAACAAGTTGATAAAATCTTATCACAATTACAATTAGCTGACTCTTTCTTTGGTTTTTCAACAGGTATTGACCATCAGATTTTAGTGGATGATGAAGCAGGACGTTCCTATCTAAGAGGTGCTTTTTTATCAGCTGGAACGATTAGAGAACCAGATTCTGGTAAATACCAGCTGGAAATTTTTTCTATTTATTTAGACCATGCACAAGACTTAGCTAATCTCATGAAAAAATTTTTACTGGACGCTAAAGTCATTGAACGAAAAAATGGTGCTGTCACCTATCTTCAAAAAGCTGATGACATCATGGATTTCTTGATTGTCATTAATGCTATGGCAGCTAGAGAAACGTTTGAAGAAATTAAGTTAATGAAAGAAGCAAGAAATGATATTAACCGCGCCAACAATGTTGAAACCGCAAATATCACAAGAACGATTAATGCCAGCATGAAAATTATCAATAATATCAGTAAGATAAAAGATACTATCGGATTAGAGAGTCTTCCGATTGAACTGCAACAAATTGCTCACATTAGAGTGACTCATCCAGAGTATTCACTACAAGAAATTGCTGATAGTTTAGATTTTCCCTTAACCAAAAGTGGTGTTAATCACCGCTTAAGAAAAATAAATAAAATAGCAGAAGAATTATAGGAGGAAAAAAGATGGGATGTACAACCATTCTTGTTGGTAAAAATGCTAGTTATGATGGCTCTACCATGATTGCTAGAACAGAAGATTCGCAAAATGGGGAATTCACACCAAAGCATTTTGTCGTCTTTAATAAAGAAGACCAACCAAAGAAATATCGTTCAGTTTTATCATCATTTGAAATGTCACTTGATGAAGAACCAATGCGCTACACAGCCGTACCAGATGCTCTTAGAAAAGATGGTCTTTGGGCAGCAGCTGGTATCAATGAAGAAAATATTGCCATGAGTGCGACAGAAACCATCACAACCAATAGTCGTGTGTTAGGAGCAGATCCGTTAGTGCCTTCTGGCATTGGTGAAGAAGATATGGTGACACTAGTTTTACCTTATATTCACTCAGCGCGTGATGGTGTCAAACGTTTAGGAAAGATTCTTGAAGAATTTGGCACCTATGAGTCAAATGGGATAGCTTTTTCAGACGTCAATGAAATCTGGTGGCTAGAAACAGTTGGTGGTCATCATTGGATTGCAAGACGTGTACCAGACAATACTTATGTCACCAACCCTAATCAACTTGGACTTGATTACTTTGAATTTAATAATCCTGACCATTTTCTTTACTCAACAGGTCTTCGTGAGTTTATTATAGAAAATCATCTTGACTTGAATTATAGTCATGAACATTTTAACCCGAGACTAGCTTTTGGTAGTCAAAAAGATAAAGATAGACAATATAACACTCCAAGATCTTGGTCTATTCAAAGATTTTTAAATCCAGAAATAAAGCAAGAGCCAACTAGTTTTTTCATTCCTTGGTGTCAAAAACCTTATCGTAAGATTACCGTTGAGGACATCAAGTATGTTTTAAGCGGGCATTATCAAAACACTGTTTATGATCCTTATGGACTGGAAGGTGATGAGCACTTTAAAAAAGCCTTTAGACCTATTGGTATCAATAGAACCAGTCAAACTGCTCTGTTACAACTTCGTCCTGATAAACCTAAAGAAACAACAGGGATTCAGTGGTTAAGTTATGGTTCCATGCCTTTTAACACTATGGTGCCTTTCTTTACGCAAATTAGTAGCACACCAGAGTATTTTGCTTATACACCAAAAACAGTGACAACCAAGAGTTTTTACTGGACCAATCGCTTGATAGCAGCTATTAGTGACCCTCATTTTAGACAACATGAAGGAGATATTGAAAGCTACAATCAAGAGATTATGGCAAAAGGACATGAGCGACTTTTAACAGTTGATAAAGCATTTGCTCAAGGTGAAACAATTGATTTTGAACAAGAAAATCAATCTATGAGTGACTATGTAGAAGAAAAAACCAATATTCTCTTAGGAAAACTTCTTCATGATGCAAGCAATTTAATGACAAATCGTTTTTCAGTCAGTGACTAGTGAGTAGTTTAAAATAAGCATAGAAAAATAAAAAAACATTGTCAAACAATGTTTTTTTATTTCATAGTGTTTTTTGGGATAATAATTTCAGTGTATTGATTATAAATTTTTTGATTTTCTTGAGAAATATTAGAATCTGTAATCAAATAATCGAAATAATTGGTTTTGTAGAAAACATAGAAATCATAGCGACCAAATTTGGTATAATCAACAAGTAGAATTTTTTGAATCGAATTATTTAAAACAATATTAAGTAATTCTCCTTCAGATTCACTGTAGGTTGCCACGCGATCTTTGTAGATAGCATTCGCACTGATAAATGATTTTGAAAATTTTAAAGATTTAACATAGTTATTAGCAAAGCTACCTACAAAAGCACCTGTAATATCTCGATATTCTCCGCCAAGAAGAATAAGGTCAACTGACTGACTATCTTTTAAAATATTAAAAACAGGCAAGCTATTTGTGATAATGCGTAATTTACGTTGGCGAAGTTCTCTTGCTAGACATTCAATTGTTGTACCTGGTCCAAGAAAAATAGTTTCACCATCGTTAATTAGTGTTGCAGCAACAGCAGCAATTTCTTTTTTTTCGTTGATTTGTTTTGTGAGTTTTTCAGTATTAGAACGTTCATAGAAACTATTTTGACTAATACTTTGTGCACCCCCGTGTACTCGAATTAACTTTCCATTTTTTTCTAATTCGTCTAAATCTCTTCGAACAGTCATGTCAGAGACATCTAGTTCGGCAATGATTTCTTGCACTGTAATAAGTCCCTCATTGTTAACTTTTTCAAGAATCCTTTGTAAGCGTTCTCTCTTTAACATGCTATTCTCCTTCATATAGTCATTGACTGATTATAAATTTATAATAGCATAGAGGCTTGTTTTTTTCAATCACTTTATTTTTATTCTTATAAAAAACAAATAAATACAAACAAATACAAACATAAAAACCTTGACTTTGTGTTTGTTTTGGTTTATATTATAAATGTGGAAATGAGATTATTTTATTAGGCAATTTGTCTACTAGAATGATTTAATCACTTTAAGGTTTGCTTAGCTTTAAAGCCATAAAAATGAGATAAGTTCCCATTAAATGAAAGGAGAATGTAATGATATTAACCATTACCATGAATCCATCTGTTGATATTTCATATCATTTAGAGCGTTTGGATTTGGATACGGTCAATCGGGTGTCTGAAGTTGTTAAAACACCTGGAGGCAAAGGGTTAAATGTTACTAGAGTTTTATCTGAGCTTGGTGATAAAGTCATGGCCAGTGGGTGTATTGGAGGCACAACTGGTGAGTATCTGACTGAGCATCTGGATAATAGTATAAAAAAATGTTTCTTTAGTATCAGCCGTGATACTAGAAACTGTGTTGCTATTTTACATGATGGCAACCAAACAGAAATTTTAGAAAAAGGACCTATGCTTGATTTAGATGAGAGTGAGGGTTTCCTCAATCATTTTAAAATTATTCTAAAACAAGCAGATGTTGTTGCTATTTCTGGTAGCTTACCAGATGGTCTTGAGCAAGATTATTACTCAAGAATGATTGAAATTGCTAACACTTATCATAAAAAAGTGGTGTTAGATTGTTCAGGTAAAGCTTTGGAGGCTGTTTTAGCATCTAAAAATAAACCTACGGTTATTAAACCAAATTTAGAAGAATTATCTCAATTATTGGGTCGTTCTGTTTCTTCTGATATTGAAGAATTAAAAACAGTTCTAAATGATGACTTATTCTCAGGAATTGAATGGATTGTTGTTTCTTTAGGTTCTAAAGGAG
Organism: Streptococcus zalophi; assembly: GCF_016481285.1. Lineage (GTDB taxonomy): Bacteria > Bacillota > Bacilli > Lactobacillales > Streptococcaceae > Streptococcus > Streptococcus zalophi. The sequence continues at coordinate 162,160 of NZ_JAENBP010000003.1, read as the reverse complement.
CTTTTGCAAAACATCACGATACTTTCTATCGCGTCACTATTCCAAAAATTTCTGTTGTGAATCCTGTTGGTTCAGGAGACTCAACAGTAGCAGGGATTTCGTCAGCACTTTTACACAATGAAAGTGATGAGGATCTCCTTACAAAAGCTAATGTTCTAGGTATGCTTAATGCACAAGAAAAAATGACTGGTCATGTCAACATGGCAAACTATGATAACTTATATAAACAAATTAAAGTAGAAGAGGTATAAAAATGTCACTTACAGAACAAAAACGTCGTTATATGGAAAAACTTTCAAACAAAGATGGTGTGATTTCAGCACTTGCTTTTGACCAACGTGGGGCATTAAGAAGAATGATGTCACAACATCAAACTGAAGAACCAAGTGTGTCACAAATGGAAGAATTAAAGAGTTTGGTATCAGAAGAATTAACTAAATATTCTTCATCTATCCTTTTAGACCCAGAATTTGGTCTTCCAGCAGTTGACGTTAAAGATGAAAATGCAGGTCTATTACTTGCTTATGAAAAAACAGGTTACGACGCAACAACAACAACTCGCTTACCTGACTGTTTGGTTGAGTGGTCTGTTAAACGTTTGAAAGAACAAGGTGCAGATGCCATTAAATTCCTTCTTTACTATGATGTAGATAGTGATGATTACACTAACCTTCAAAAGAAAGCATATATCGAAAGAATTGGTTCTGAGTGTGTGGCAGAAGATATTCCTTTCTACCTTGAAATCGTTTCATATGATGAAAAAATCAAAGATGCAACAAGTGCAGAATACGCTAAAGTAAAACCAAGAAAAGTGATTGAAGCAATGAAAGTCTTCTCAGAAGATCGCTACAATGTTGATGTTTTAAAAGTTGAAGTGCCAGTTAACATGAACTATGTTGAAGGATTTGCAACTGGTGAAGTGGTTTACACTAAAGAAGAAGCAGCACAATACTTCCGTGATCAAGAAGCAGCAAGCAACTTACCTTACATTTACCTAAGTGCAGGTGTAAGTAGCAAACTTTTCCAAGAAACTCTTGTATTTGCTCATGAAGCAGGTGCTAAATTTAACGGTGTTCTTTGTGGTCGTGCTACTTGGGCTGGCTCAGTTGAAGTTTATATTAAAGAAGGTAAAGACGCTGCTGTTGAATGGTTACGTACAACTGGATTTAATAATATTGACGAATTAAACAAAGTCATTGAAAAAACAGCTACTCCTTGGACTGAAAAAGTTTAAAAGTAACTACGGGTAAAAATGATGTTAAGTTTAAGTAATGACTTTTTAACAGTAACCTTTAGTGAAAATGGTGCCACTTTAACATCCATCAAAGATAAAGAAGGCATTGAATACCTTTGGCAAGGGGATGCTAACTATTGGAGTGGACAAGCACCAGTACTATTTCCAAATTGTGGTAGTGTGAGAGACGATAAAACTATTTTTGCCTCAGCTGATCATGTTGAAGGAACTCTTCCTCGTCATGGATTAGTTCGTAAAAAAGTATTTGATGTGACAGATCACGATAACAATAGTATTGCGTTTAGCATTCAATCAACTAAAGAAATGCTTGACAACTATCCTTTTCAATTTGAATTAACTATTCTTTATACCTTATCTGAAAAGACAATTACAACAGAGTATCAGATTAAGAATAAAGATGCTAAGCAAATGCCATTCTTTATTGGAGGTCATCCAGGATTTAATTGTCCAATTAAAGACGGTGAGTCATACGATGATTACTACTTAGAGTTTGAAAAAGTTGAAACTTTAACGATTCCAAAACAATTTCCTGAGACAGGTCTTTTGGATTTGTTAGACAGAAAAGACTTTTTAAACCAAGAAAAAATCTTGCCACTATCATTTGATTTATTCAAAGAAGATGCTATTACTCTCGACCAGTTAGAGTCGAAAAGTGTTAAGTTATTATCTAAAAATCATGATAAGGGTATTGAAGTAGCATTTAAAGATTTCCCATCACTTGTTTTATGGACAACACCTAATAAGGGGCCATTTATCGCTTTAGAACCTTGGTTAGGGTTGTCAACATCACTGGAAGAGTCTGATGTTTTTGAAGAAAAACGTCATGTGCAGTATGCTCAACCAGATGAGTTAAAAACATATGCCTTTGATATTACAATCTTAGGATAATACATCAAAATGAGTTTGTTAAAAAAGTATCTCACCATCCGTGAGATACTTTTTTTTGAACTTGCAATTTTTTTCAAATAACACTATAATAAATAACAGTTCAAAAATAAATAGCAGAGTAGATTATGAAGCGTTAAGTGCCTGATGAACGGGGAGTTGTCATTGGGACGAAAAAAAGAGAGAACTGTCTTTTTGCGGTTTCGTAGTCGCATCCCGCTGCTACATCTTTTTCTATAAGGTAACGATACTTTTTCTTATCTTTAGATAGGTATATAGCCATTGATGTAGTAACAGGTACCATCTGCCTTGGAGGTATTCTTTATGTTACAACTTAAAAATGTCAGAGTTCTGACATTAGCTACTATATTAGCTGCATTAGCTATTGTGATGGGATTTTTTAAACTACCCATTTCACAGATTTTGGAGTTACGTTTTGCATCTCATGTTATTGCTATTGCTGGCTCTCTTCTTGGACCAGTAGTTGCAATGATGGTTGGGGTCATCTCAGATATTGGTGGTTTTTTTATCAAACCAACTGGTCCATTTTTTCCAGGTTTTACAATTAGTGCAGCTCTAACAGGCTTAATCTATGGTTATTTTTTATATAAGAAACCTTTCAGTTTAAAGAGAATTATCATGGCTCAAGTAGTTTATACCATAGCAATTAGTGCTTTGTTAAACACGATATGGTTAGCCACACTTTATCAGTTACCATTTTATGAAACCTTTATCGCTCGTTTAATTACAAGTGCGATACAATTACCGATACATATTATTATTTTGACACTTCTTTTAAAAGGTATTGAACGATTAAATTTATTCCAATATATTATTGAAAAATAACATCTAAAACATCTTCAATTTCTTAGAATTTTGAAGGTGTTTTTTATTAAAAAACACCTTTTAAAGAAGTCAAACGAATAAGGAGTTTTTAACATTAAATGCTTAAAATTGTTGATTTTATTGACTGTTCACAATGAAAACGTTATTTGTTGAAAACGAAACATAAAACAACAATAAAACAACAATAAAACAACAAAATAGGTTGACAAAGTGTTACATTTGTGTTATTATTTGATTAAATAAAATCAAGGTCAAATAAAAACAACACTGTTTTAGACTATTTTTATCACTATTTCACGTATAAAAGGAGAACAAATGTTTGAAGATATTTTATTAACGGATGTATCCAGTCAAGAACAACTCTTTGAAAGCGTTGCCAATGAACTGGAAAAAGTTGGCTATGTGACAAAAGAATATAAAGATGCCTTGAAAGAAAGAGAAAAAGAATTTCCTACTGGGCTTAAAATTGATCTTATGGATGGGTCGGATATTCTATATGCAGCTATTCCACACACAGAAACAAAATATTGTTTAACCGATCGGATTGTCTATGTTAAAAATAGTAAACCTTTAGTTTTTAAACATATGATTAACCCTGAGGAAGAGTGTTATGTTAATTCATTTTTCTTTATCATCAATGATAAAAATGACAGACAAACTGATGTATTGTCTCAGTTAATGTCATTCTTTGTTGAAAAAGGTAATTTAGAAGAACTAGGGAAGATGGATTCTAAAGATGTTATCAAAAAATATTTAATACAAAAAGGAGTATTACATTATGATTAAAATATTAGCAGCTTGTGGTGCTGGTGTTAACTCTAGTCACCAAATTAAAAGTGCACTTGAAACAGAATTATCAGCTAAAGGCTATTCTGTAACAGCAGATGCTGTGATGGTGAAAGATATTACTGAAGAAATGGTTAACCGCTATGATATCTTTACTCCAATTGCAAAAACTGATTTAAGCTTTGATTTAAAAATCCCAATGGTTGAAGCAGGACCAATTCTCTATCGTATTCCAGCGATGAGCAAACCAGTTTTTGACAAAATTGAAGAAATCATCAAAGAACATGATTTAAAATAATTTATAAATTAAGGAGAAAAAAATATCATGCAACAGTTTATTGAATTAGTTAATAATTTCTTTGACCCGATTATCAAATTGGGTGCCCCTGTTATTATGTTAATCGTTATGACAGGTTTAGCCATGTTATTCGGTGTTAAGTTCTCAAAAGCCTTGGAGGGGGGTATAAAATTAGCGATTGCTCTTACAGGTATTGGAGCTATCATTGGTATGCTTACTGGCGCGTTTTCTGAATCACTTCAAGCCTTTGTTGAAAACACAGGTATCCAATTGAATATTATTGACGTTGGTTGGGCACCTCTTGCAACAATCACTTGGGGTTCTCCATATACCCTATTATTCTTGTTAATTATGATTGTTGTCAACATTGTTATGATTATTCTTAATAAGACTAATACTCTTGATGTGGATATCTTTAATATTTGGCACTTATCTATTACTGGACTTCTTATTATGTGGTACGCAGAACGTAATGACGTATCAACAATTGTTGGCTTACTAGTTGCTATCGCTGCCATTGTTCTTGTTGGTGTTCTAAAAATTATCAACTCAGACTTGATGAAACCAACATTTGACGATTTGTTAAATACTGATCATAACTCTCCAATGACATCGACTCACCTTAACTACATGATGAACCCTGTTATCATGATTTTAGACAAAATTTTTGATAAAGTTTTCCCATGGTTAGACAAATACGACTTTGATGCTGCTAAATTGAACCAAAGAATTGGCTTCTGGGGCTCTAAGTTCTTTATCGGTATGGTTTTAGGTTTCGTTATCGGTATTATGGGTAACCCAACAATTTCTATTGAAAGCGTTCAAGGATGGTTTGGTCTTGGATTCACAGCTGGTGCCAGCTTAGAATTATTCTCAATTATTGGTTCATGGTTTATCGCCTCTGTTGAACCACTATCTCAAGGAATCACAAACTTTGCAAACAGCAAAATGGGTGGACGTCGTTTCAATATTGGACTCGACTGGCCATTTATTGCAGGTCGTGCTGAAATTTGGGCATGTGCTAACATTTTAGCCCCAATTATGCTTATCGAAGCTATCCTTCTTTCAAATGTTGGTAATGGTATCTTACCTCTTGCAGGTATCATCGCTATGGGTATGACTCCTGCGCTTCTTGTGGTTACTCGTGGTCGTCTTCTTCGTATGATCTTAATCGGATCACTTTTATTACCATTATTCTTATTATCTGGTACCATGATTGCACCATTTGCGACAGAACTTGCTAAAAATGTTCAAGCTTTCCCAGCAAATGCTCCTGCAGATGCTTTAATCACTCACTCTACTTTAGAAGGACCAATGGAAAAAATCTTTGGTTACCTTATTGGACAAGCAACTACTGGACAAATTGCTTTCGTTCTTGGTTTTGTTATCTACTTGGTATTCTACCTAGGAATCTTCTTCTGGTATGCAAAACAAATGAAAGCTCGTAACGAAGAGTATGTTAAAGCAGCAGCTAAATAATACTAATGGTTTCTAAATAATTTGAAACGAAATGTTTACTACTATAATGAAAGGGATAAATAATTATTTATCCCTTTTGTTGTTTTTTTAACTTTTCAAGGAGTTATTTGTTGTTTATTTCAACATAAGTTTATATAATAAAAGTATCAATCTGGAGGGGTAAAGTGAATGAAAAAATATCAGAGGCTAGAAGAAATCACTAAAATGGTTAATCAAAAAGGAACCATGCGAATTTCGGAAATCGTAAAAAAACTACATGTCACAGATATGACTGTTCGAAGAGATTTGGCAGAATTAGAAGAACAGGGTGTCTTGACAAAGCTACACGGGGCAGCTAGAAGTAATACAGCTTTTCAATATAGAGAAATTTCTCACCGTGAAAAAAATACACAAAATGTTGAAGCTAAACGTTTAATTGCTCAAAAGGCAGCTTCTTTAATTGAAGAGGGAGATACCATATTTTTGGGTCCAGGCACAACCATTTCCTTATTAGCAGAAGAAATTACTCATAAATCCTTATCAATTGTGACTAATTGTTGGCCAGTTTTTAATATTTTATTCCAAAAAACATCACCATCTTTTCAAGTGTTTCTTCTAGGTGGAGAGATGAGGGAAATCACTGAGTCTTTTGTTGGTGATATCACCAATACCACTTTAGAGAGGATGCATTTTAGTAAAATGTTTTTCAGTGCAAATGGTGTTAAAGGCAAATCAGTCATGACATCTTCGGTTGCAGAAGCATATACCCAAAAATTAGCTTTAAGTCACTCTATTGAGCGTTATCTATTAGTTGATTCTTCAAAGATTGGTAAAGAGGATTTTACTACTTTTGCCTCCTTGACAAATATTACAGGCATCATTATAGATGATCATGAAACAGAGGCAATGAAACGATTGAGAGCATACACGGAAATTATTCAATAAACAAAGCATTAAATGTTGATTATTTAATATAAACAACCAAAATCAGACTTTTATGAGAAAATAAAGACTGTTCTTAAGATAAAACAACAAAAAGTCAACACTATGTGTTGACTTTTTGTTTAATTAACGTTATAATAGTTATGTAGAATAATATATCTATACAAAAAATTAATTAAAAAGATATATAAATAGATGAGGAGAAAAATATGACTATTGTAATTGGTGCTGATCCAGCAGGAAAAGAACTCAAAAAAATCGTTAAAGACTATCTTATTAGTAACGATTACGATGTTTTTGATGTCAACGAAGCTTCTGATAAAGATTTTGTTGAAACAACTCTAGCAGTTGCTCAAGAAGTTCAAAAATCAGATGATAACTTAGGTATCGCTATTGATGCTTATGGTGCTGGAAGTTTCATGGTTGGTACAAAAATCAAAGGAATGGTTTGTGCTGAGGTTTCTGATGAACGCTCTGCCTATATGACAAGAGGTCATAATAATGCACGTATGATTACTATGGGTGCTGAAATTGTTGGTAGAGAACTAGCAAGAAATATTGTCAAAGGATTTGTGACAGGAAGCTATGATGGTGGACGTCACCAAATTCGTGTTGACATGCTTAACAAAATGGGATAATAAAGAAAGGTGATATAAAATGAAAATTGCAATTGGATGTGACCACATTGTTACCTATGAAAAAATTGAAGTTTCAAACTTCTTAAAAAGTCTTGGTCATGAAGTACTAGATTTTGGAACATATGATACTACTCGTACTCACTATCCTATCTTTGGTAAAAAAGTTGGAGAAGCTGTTGCTAGTGGAGAAGCTGATTTAGGTGTTTGTATTTGTGGAACTGGTGTTGGTATCAACAACGCTGTTAACAAAGTTCCTGGTATCAGATCTGCTTTGGTACGTGATATGACAACTGCCTTATACGCTAAAGAAGAATTAAATGCTAATGTTATCGGTTTTGGCGGTAAAATTACTGGTGGACTTTTGATGAATGATATTATTGAAGCATTTATCAATGCTGAATACAAAGAAACACCAGAAAATAAAAAATTAATTGCAAAAATCGCTCATGTAGAAAGCATCAACAAAGATCAATCTGATCCAAAATTCTTTGAAGAATTTTTGGAAAAATGGGATCGCGGAGAATATCACGATTAATTATTGTTAATGAGACTATAAATAAGTTATCGGCCACCATTTAACTTATTTATAGTTTTTATTTTTTATCTGTGATATTTTATTGAGTTTTATCATAAAAGTTGTCATTTATGTTATAATAGTGACAAAATCATAAGGAGGAACATTATGGCTGTAAGAGATTTTATGACTGATACTGTGATTCATGTCTCACCAGATACAACAGTTGCTCAAGCTGCAGATTTGATGAGAGAAAAAAACTTTCGCCGTCTGCCCGTTGTTGAAAATGGTAAGTTGGTTGGTTTAGTTACTGAAGGGACACTAGCTGATGCTAAACCTTCTAAAGCAACAACGTTATCTATCTATGAAATGAATTACCTATTAAATAAAACACGCTTAAAAGATGTGATGGTTAAAAAAGTCATAACAATTGATCCAAAAGCAAGTTTAGAAGATGCTATTTATCTAATGATGACTAACAAGATAGGTGTTCTTCCTGTTTTAGAAGATGACCAATTAGTTGGAATCATCACTGACAAAGATGTGTTTAAAACTTTCTTAGAAGTTTCTGGTTATGGTGTTGAGGGTGTTCGGATTCGGATTGAAGCAGAGAACAAAGTGGGAGTCTTAGCTAAAATTATTCAAGCCATCTCAGAAGAAAATCTCAATATCGGCCGTACCGTTGAAGCTAACAAAGGCTCAGGAAAAGTTGTCATTGAAGTTCAAATTGATGGTGTTTTTGACACTGAGACATTGAGAAAAAAATTAAATGATAAATTACAACCATTTGATATCAATGTAGAGTCGATTGTTCAAACATCAAAAAAAGAATTACTTTAAAAATAAAACACTGCTAGAAAAATAGCAGTGTCTTTTTAACGGTTTTTTTGATAAAATGGAAATAATAAAAAGTTAAGGATGACATATGCGTACAGGAAAAATCATTTCATTTGAAGGTCCAGACGGTGCCGGTAAAACATCCGTTTTAGAGTCCTTGTTACCAGTATTGCAAAACAAATACGATGGTCAGGTTATTATGACAAGAGAACCTGGTGGCGTAGCTATTGCAGAAAAAATTCGTGACATTATTTTAGACGTCAATCATACCAGTATGGATAGTAAGACGGAATTGCTTCTTTACGCAGCAGCTAGACGCCAACATTTGGTAGAGAAAATTTTACCAGAACTAACAAAAGGAAATCTTGTTTTAATTGATCGTTTTATTGATAGCTCGGTTGCCTATCAAGGTTATGGTCGTGGGATTGCCACTATTGATGTTGATTGGTTAAATGATTATGCAACAGATGGTATCAAGCCTGATTTAACACTCTTATTTGATGTGCCATCAGAAACTGGACTGGCAAGGATTCAAAAAAACAATAATCGTGAAGTGAATCGCTTAGATTTAGAAAAACTGGACATGCATCAGCGTGTTAGACAAGGGTATTTAACAATAGCAAACCAAGAACCTGATCGTTTTAAAGTGATTGATGCCTCACAAAGTCTAGAAGATGTCATTGAAGAAACGCGGACTATTTTAGAAGCCTTTTTGGAGTTGTCATCATGAACTTAGAACAACAACAACCTAAAATTTTTGCTTATTTCAAAACCATTTTAAAAGAACAACGTCTTAGTCACGCTTACCTTTTTTCAGGAGAATTTGCTAGTTTTGAGATGGCCATATATGTGGCTAAGAGTTTATTTTGTACTAATCTTTCAAAGGACAATCAACCTTGTTTGATTTGTCGTTCTTGTCAATTGATTGATGAGCGAGAGTTTTTAGATTTAAAAATTATTGAACCAACAGGAAACACGATTAAAACAGAGACGGTTCGGGATTTTATTCATGATTTTTCTTTTTCTGGTATTGAAGGAAAAAGGCAGGTTTTTATTATCAAAGAAGCTGAAAAGATGCATCTTAATGCAGCTAATAGTCTTTTAAAATTTATTGAAAATCCTCAAAAAGATGTTTACATCATTCTTATTACTTCTGATGCTAATAAAATATTGCCAACGATTAGAAGTAGATGCCAAGTTTTTTACTTTAAAAAAGACCATAATTATATTAAGGATTATTTAGAGTCACTAGGAGTACTTCCTAGTCAAGCAATGAAATTAGCAGAACTTGTTTCAACGATTTCTGAAGCAGAAAAATTATCAAAAAATCAAAAATGGTTGGACAATATGAGGGAAATAGAGCTTGTAGTAAGTGCTTTACTTACTAATCAACCACAAGTCTATTTAAGAATGGCTAAATTAAGTGAAAAAATTCAAGAAAAAGATGAGCAACTAATGACTTTCAAGTTAATGGTTTATCTTGCAAGTAAAGTTGATGACCTTTTCAAAAAAGATGCTTTGCTAAAAAAAATCTATCAAGCACAAAAAATGTGGCAAGCAAATGTTAGTTTTCAAAATGCTTTAGAATTTATGGCATTGGCTGATTAGTAGCTTTTAAGCCTCTAGAAATTAAGGAATTTAAGTAACAAAAACAAGGTCTAAAAGGAAATGACAATTAATGGATAAAAAAAATTTATTAGAACATTTTGATGAGATATCTCAGGATTTGTTGTTATCAATAGCAGAAGTTGAGGCTCTAAAAAAAACTGTTAGAGAAATGGCTGAGGAAAATGCTAGATTACGTCTTGAAAACCATCAATTGAAAGAACAATTAGAACATACGAAAGTCATAACCAGTGAGACAATCTCTAAAAAAAGTAGAAATCATCTAGAAAAAATATATGACGAAGGTTTTCATGTATGTAATACTTTTTATGGTCAGCATCGTGAAGGCAATGCCGATTGTGTTTTTTGTATGGAATTATTATATAGAGAGTGATAACTATGCAAATACAAAAAAGTTTTAAAACGTCTCAATATGGTACTTTGTACCTCGTTCCAACGCCTATTGGCAATTTAGAAGATATGACTTTTAGAAGTTTGTCTATTTTAAAAACGGTTGATCTTATTGCTGCTGAAGACACAAGAAATACGGGCATATTATTGAAACACTTTGATATTTCAACTAGACAGACCAGTTTTCATGAACATAATGCTTTTCGAAAAATACCTGATTTAATTGCTTTTTTAGAATCGGGTAAATCCATTGCGCAAGTATCTGATGCGGGACTTCCTAGTATTTCAGATCCTGGTCATGATTTAGTACTTGCTGCGATTGAAAAAGAGATTAATGTTGTCGCCTTACCTGGAGCAAGTGCTGGGATTACTGCTCTTATTGCTAGTGGTTTAGCTCCTCAACCACATATTTTTTATGGTTTTCTACCAAGAAAAGCTTCCCAGCAAAAAGCTTTTTTTCTAGAAAAACAAAACTATCCAGAAACACAGATTTTTTATGAATCTCCCTATCGTGTCAAAGAGACGTTAACAACGATGTTGAGTGTTTATGGCAACAGACAGGTGGTAGTGGTTCGTGAACTGACAAAACTTTTTGAAGAATATCAGAGAGGTTCTATCACTGAGGTGATAGCATTTATTGAAAAAAATCCTTTAAAAGGAGAATGTTTAATAATTGTTTCAGGTGCCAAAGAAATCACTGAAGAAGTGGCAATAGAGAATCTAGATATCGCAGAGATGGTTAAACATTTGATAAGTGATGGTTTGAAACCTAATCAGGCGATTAAAAAAATAGCAAAAGAGCATCAACTAAATCGTCAAGATGTTTATAATAGCTATCACCAATTAAAGGACTAAAACGAAAAAGCGCTCAGAATTGAGCGCTTTTTTAATTCAAGTGAGACTAGTTAGTTTATGATTTGACAAGGAGTCCAGTGCCATGAACTTGGTTTGTTTTTGTTAAGCTAAGTAATTGCTTATAGTTTTTATCTGACACGCCACCTCCAAGAAGAATTTCAATACGGTTATTAGCATAAGCAATTAAATCTAATAAATGATCAACGTTTTTAAAAATATCACGACGTTCCTTGCTACCATGGAGTAGAATGCGAACAAATCCAAGATTGATTAAGGTATCAATAGCCTCTTTTTGTTTATCCTCAGGAATCAAATCAAAAGCCATATGAAAGACCATATCAACACCTTGACAAGCAGGTAAAAGTTGTTCAATACCATCAATGTCAATCTCATTATCTTCAGTAAGCATTCCAAAAACAAGAGCATCACTCTCTAACTCAACAGCTTTTAAAATGTCATCTTCCATTACTCTGATTTCAGTATCGTTATAAACAAAATCACCACCTCGAGGACGAATCATGGTTGCAACAGTGATGTTGTTATCATGTAGGTAATGACACGCTTCTTTGATAACACCATAGCTAGGGGTCGTTCCTCCTTGAGCTAAATTATCGCATAGTTCAATACGGGTAATATCGGTTCCAACCAATTTTGGTAAATCTGTTAAATTTTCGGCACAAAATTCTTTAATAATCATTACTTTTCTCCTATTTTTTCTTAGGCCTATTATATCATGAAATATTGGATTTTTAAAAGTAAAATAGTTGTGAATTTTCTGAAAATTATGGTATACTAAAAGCAATTTTTTATGGAGGCTATCAGATGACGATATATAACTTTTCAGCGGGTCCTGCTGTTTTACCTAAAGAAGTGTTAAAGAAAGCACAAGCTGAGTTTTTAAACTATGCTGACACACAAATGAGTGTTATGGAATTGTCCCATCGTTCTATAGCATTTGATCAGATAATTAAAGATGCCGAGCACTTATTAAGAGAATTGATGGCAATTCCTGATAATTATAAGGTTCTTTTTTTACAAGGTGGCGCCTCAACTCAATTTTCAATGATTCCCTTGAATTTAGCTAAGGGCAAGAAAGCATATTATCTTGTTGCAGGCTCTTGGGGAAAAAAAGCTTATAGTGAAGCCGTTAAGCTTTCTAAAACAATTCCGTTTGAACCAATTTTATTAGCTTCTTCAGAAGAAGACGGTTTTAATCATATTCCTGAAATTAGTGCTAAAGATATCGCATCAGATGCTGCTTATCTTCATTTAACAACGAATAATACCATTGAAGGAACAGCACTTTATGAGTTACCAGATACAAATGGAGTTCCCATTATTGCAGATATGAGTTCAAACATTTTAGCTTTTCCTTATCAAGTTTCTGATTTTGGTATGATTTATGCAGGTGCTCAAAAAAACATTGGCCCAGCAGGCGTTACCATTGTGATTATTCGTGAAGATTTGCTAAACACAGAACCCGTTTTATCAAGTATGTTGGATTATCGTATTCAAGCTGACAGTCAGTCTCTCTACAATACCCCTCCAACTTTTGGTATTTATATGGCAAAATTGGTTTTTGAATGGTTAAAAGATCTTGGTGGTGTCACTGAAATGACAAAACAAAATCAAGAAAAATCGGCTCTTTTATATGATTTTATTGACCAATCTGACTTTTATCAAAACCCAGTTTTAAACAAAGAAAATCGTTCTCTCTCAAATATTCCATTCACTACGCCAAGTAAAGTACTAGATGATAAATTCAATCAAGAGGCCGATTTGGCAGGTTTTAAAAATATTAAAGGCCATCGTAGTGTTGGCGGGATGAGAGCTAGTTTATATAATGCTTTTCCTAAAGAAGGTGTGCATGCTTTAATAGAATTTATGAAAGCATTTGAAGAGGCAAATAAGGCATGATTATCAGATTAGCCTTTCCAAATGAAATCAAAGATATCATGGCTATTATGGCAGAAGCCAAAACTTTCTTAGCAAAAAGTGGTAGCAATCAATGGCAAAACGGTTATCCTGATGAAGAGACTATTATTGAGGATATCCTAAAAGGTCAAGGTTATGTTATTTTAGTGGATGACCTTATTGCTGGTTATGCAGCTGTGATAGAAGGTAAAGAACCTGCTTATGAAGCTATTTATGATGGCAAGTGGTTAAATCAAAATCAAGACTATATCACTTTTCATCGTGTGGCTGTTGCTCAATCTTATAGAGGACAACAAATTGCTCAAACGTTACTGGAAGGTTTAGTTGAAGGTTTTGAAGCGAGTGATTTTAGATGTGACACTCATGAAAAAAATAAGATTATGCAACATATACTAGATAAGTTGGGTTTTAGCTACCAAGGAAAAGTACCTATAGATGGTGAGCGTCTTGCTTATCAAAAAATAAAAACAAACAATCGTCTAAAATAATAATTGATTAGGGAGACAAAATGACATACAACATTAAAACATTTAACAATATTAATCCAATCGGCTTGAAAGAATTGGGAGCAGATTTTGAAGTCAATAGTGAAGAAAAGCAAGAGGATGCTTTCATTCTTCGTAGTCAAAATTTACATGATTATCCCCTTCCAGAATCACTAAAAGCAATTGCGCGTGCTGGTGCTGGCACCAATAATATTCCAATCGATGAAGCGACAGCTAAAGGGATTGTGGTTTTTAATACTCCAGGTGCTAATGCTAATGCTGTTAAAGAATCTGTCATTACAGCTCTCTTATTATCAGCTCGTGATTATGTTTCAGCAAATCAATGGGTCAATACGCTTTCTGGAGAGGACGTTCCTAAACAAATTGAAGCTGGTAAAAGTCAATTTGCTGGGTCTGAGATTTCTGGTAAAACATTAGGCGTTATCGGTCTAGGAGCCATTGGAGCTCGTATTGCTAATGATGCCAGACGTCTAGGGATGAAGGTTTTAGGTTATGATCCTTATGTTTCTATCGAAACAGCTTGGAGTATTTCAAGTCATGTTAAAAGAGTTTCAGACATCAAGGATATTTTAACACAAGCAGATTATATTACGATCCATGTTCCTCTCACTCCTGATACTAAAAATACTTTCAATAAAGAAACTTTTGCCATGATGCCAAAAGGTACAACACTCATTAATTTTGCGCGTGCTGAACTGGTTGATCAAGAAGCACTTTTTGAAGCCATTTCATCAGGAACTATTAAACATTATGTGACTGATTTTGGTAATGAAGAGTTACTAAACAAAAAACAAATTACGGTCTTTCCTCATGTCGGAGGATCAACACAAGAAGCCGAATTAAACTGTGCCATAATGGCTAGCCAAACCGTTCGTCAATTTTTAGAAACGGGAGAAATTACCCATTCTGTCAATTTCCCTAATGTTCATCAAGCTTTAAAATCACCGTATCGTATCACACTCATCAATAAAAACGTCCCTAATATGGTAGCAGAGATTTCAGCGGCGGTATCAGAAGAGTCAATCAATATTGATAATATTATTAATCGTTCAAAAGGGGATTTTGCCTATACTCTGATTGACTTAGGTGAAAGTGACAAAGAAAAAGTAGACAAGTTAGTCAGTGTATTTAAGGAAAATGACAATATTATCCGTGTTCGTTTAATTGAAAATAAAGAGTAAGTGATTATGCTTGTCAAACACATCTATCATTCTCCTTTGGGAGATATGTCTATCATTGCTAATAAAGAAGGTGTGATAGGTATTTGGTTTTTTGAGCAAACCTATTTTGAACAAGGTATTTCTGAAAAACCGATTGAAGGATTAACTGAAGCAATTGATTTAGTGATTGACTGGTTGAACGATTATTTTTCAGGTAGAAATCCCTCAACAAATAATCTCCCTCTTATCATTAAGGGAAGTTCTTTTCAAAAGAAGGTTTGGAATGCGCTTAGAAGAATACCATATGGACAATCAAGAACCTATGGTGAATTAGCAAAACAACTAGGTTGTCAGTCACCACAAGCAGTAGGAACGGCTATTGGTAGAAATCCTTTTTCTATTATCATTCCTTGTCACCGAGTGTTATCAAGTGCTGGTAAACTTTCTGGCTATGCTGGTGGCTTAGATAAGAAACGTTGGTTGTTAGAACATGAAAAAATAACATTTACCCCTTAAAATAATGAGAATGATTACGAACTAATTTTCTTAAATGTCAAAATTTAATCACCAAATGAATTTTGTACATCGTAAAAACAATCGAAAAGGAGATAACCATGTTAACCTTTTATGAGTATCCTAAATGCAGTACTTGTCGTAAAGCAAAAGCAGAATTAACAGCACTGGGTGTTGACTTTAATGATATTAATCTTAAAGAAACGCCTCCGAGTGCTGAAATGTTGAAGCAATTAATGACAAATAGTGGACTACCTTTGAAATCTTTTTTCAATACCAGTGGTATGAGTTATCGTGCTTTAGGATTAAAAGACAAACTCCAACAGTTGACAATTGATGAGGCGGCGGACTTGTTATCAAGTGATGGCA
The DNA here is from genome assembly GCF_016481285.1 of Streptococcus zalophi. Lineage (GTDB taxonomy): Bacteria > Bacillota > Bacilli > Lactobacillales > Streptococcaceae > Streptococcus > Streptococcus zalophi. The sequence continues at coordinate 146,347 of NZ_JAENBP010000003.1, read as the reverse complement.
TGTTAATTAAGCGTCCTTTGTTAATAAAGGATGATCAGTTGTTACAAGTGGGTTATCGTACCAACTATAAAGATCTAGGCATTTAGAGAATAAAAAAACAGGGATTTCTCTCCCTGTTTTTTATTATAAATCGATTTCCAAGACAATAGGTGTATGGTCTTGACGGCTGCCTGAGTCAACCATTTCTGATTTCTTAATTCTATCTACCAGTCTTTGGCTAGTTAACCAATAGTCAATTCTCCAGCCAGTATTATTGATTTTACTGGTTTTACTGCGTTGTGCCCACCAGGTATAAACATCAGGAATATCACCGTGAAGATGTCTAAAAGTGTCTACAAAGCCTTTGGCTAAAAGATTAGTAAAGCCTTCTCTTTCTTCATCAGTAAAGCCAGGTGATTGGTGATTACTGCTAGGATTAGCCAAATCAATTTCTTTATGAGCAACATTATAATCACCTGTTGCTAGAACAGGTTTTTGTTGATCGAGTGATACTAAATAATCAGCGTAATGTCTATCCCATTCTTGCCTGTCAGATAATCGTTTTAAACCATCTCCTGCATTAGGTGTGTAAACTTGAGTGACAAAGAAGTCTTCAAATTCCAAAGTTATAATACGTCCTTCACTGTCCATCGTTGATGGCGCACCGATTTCTGGGAAAGTAATATTTGGTGTTAGTTCTGATTTATACAAGAACATGGTTCCCGCGTACCCTTTTCTAGCTGGTTCTACAGAAGAACGCCAAGTATTGGTATAGTTTGGGAAGTAAAAATCTAATTGTTCTAGATGTTTTTTGGTTGGTCCTTTAGCCGATAGTTTAGTTTCCTGAATAGCAATAATATCAGCGTCTTCAGCAACTAAGGTATCAATGACTTGACGTGACAAAACAGCACGGCTAGAGTCGCTTGTTAAGGCAGCATTTAAAGAGTCAATATTCCAAGAGATTAATTTCATCATTTTTTTCCTTTTCATTGATTAGTATTTTTATTATATCAAAACAATTCCATTTCTGCGACTAATTGAAAAGCTTGATAAGATGATGATAAAACTTATCAAATACCTTATCGTATCCATTCTTTTATGATATAATAAAAAAATAATGCATGCGTTTCATTTGCGCAGAAAGGAATTATAATGACTGACAAAAAATCATTTTATATTACAACTCCCATCTACTATCCAAGTGGAAAACTTCATATTGGCAACGCTTATACTAACATAGCTTCGGATGTTTTAGCTCGCTACAAACGACTCATGGGTTATGACGTTTTTTATTTAACCGGTCTTGATGAACATGGTCAAAAAATTCAAGAAAAAGCGGCAGAAGCAGGTAAAAGCCCACAAACTTATGTTGATGAAGTGGCAGAAGATGTCCAAAAATTATGGCAATTGCTTGATATTTCCCATGATAAATTTATCAGAACAACCGATAAGGACCATGAAGCCGTTGTCGCTCAAATCTTTGAGCGCTTGTTAGCACAAGACGATATCTATCTCGGAGAATATTCAGGCTGGTATTCTGTATCAGACGAAGAATTTTTCACAGAAAATCAACTAGCAGAAGTTTTTCGTGATGCTGATGGTAGGGTTACAGGAGGAATTGCGCCAAGTGGGCATGAGGTTAAGTGGGTCTCAGAAGAATCTTACTTCTTACGCCTTAGTAAATATGCAGATCGCTTAGTTGCTTTCTATCAAGAACATCCAGAATTTATCCAGCCACATGGCCGCATGAATGAAATGTTGAAAAACTTTATCGAGCCAGGGTTAGAAGATTTGGCAGTGTCACGCACTTCCTTCACTTGGGGCGTTAAGGTACCTTCAAATCCTAAACACGTTGTCTACGTCTGGATTGATGCTTTGAGCAACTATATTTCTGCGCTTGGTTATGGCACATCAGATACCAAAACTTTTGATCAGTTTTGGCCAGCTGATATCCACATGCTAGGGAAAGATATTTTGCGTTTCCATTCTATTTATTGGCCGGTTCTTCTTATGGCACTTGATTTACCCTTACCAAAACGCCTCATTGCTCACGGATGGTTTGTCATGCAAGATGGTAAAATGTCAAAATCAAAAGGCAATGTTGTTTATCCTGAAATGCTAGTAGAGCGCTATGGATTAGATGCTTTACGCTATTATTTGATGAGAAGTCTACCGGTTGGTAGTGATGGTACCTTTACACCAGAAGATTATGTTGGACGCATCAACTATGAATTAGCCAATGATTTAGGAAATCTACTCAACCGCACTGTAGCGATGATTAATAAATACTTTGACGGGGAAATCCCTAGCTATCAAGAAAATGTCACATCATTTGATGCTTCACTTGCTGAAACAGTAGCAGAAAATATCAAATCCTATCACAATTATATGGAAGCTGTTGATTTTCCAAAAGTTCTAGACAGTATTTGGCAAATTATTGCTAGAACTAACAAATATATCGACGAAACAACACCATGGATTCTCGCAAAAGAAGAGAAAACACAAGAGTTGGCAAGTGTCATGAGCCATCTAGCAGCCAGTTTAAGAGTTGTTGCTCACCTTATCCAACCATTTATGATGATAACAGCTACTGGCATTATGACGCAACTTGGTCTTGATAATACTTATCACCTAGAGACGATTTCATTGGAGAGTTTACCAGCTAACCTAACCGTTGTTAAAAAAGGTGAGCCTCTTTTCCCACGACTTGACATGGAAGAAGAAATTGCCTATATCAAAGAGCAAATGTCAGGAAAACAAACCACAGAAAAACCTTGGGATCCTGCTGAAGTAGAGTTAGTCAATGAAAAAGATGCCATTAAATTTGATCTCTTTGACAAGGTGGAAATTCGAGTTGCAGAAGTAAAAGACGTTCAAAAAGTACCTGGTTCTGATAAATTATTACAATTTAGATTAGATGCTGGTGATGGGGAGGACCGTCAAATTCTTTCAGGAATTGCCAAGTACTATCCAAATCCAGAAGAATTAATTGGACAAAAACTGCAAATTGTTGCCAACCTCAAACCGCGTAAGATGATGGGCTTACTAAGCCAAGGAATGATTTTGTCAGCAGAACACGATGGGCAACTAACCATACTAACAGTGGATCAAAAAGTGCCAAATGGCAGTCAAATTGGTTAATCATGTCAAAAGAGAACATCACAATGTTCTCTTTTTTGATATCTGAATAACGGATTCAAGCAAAGAAAAGCTATCTTTTTATGATATAATGACAATAGAATAAAGGAGGACATCATGACATTTGAAGAAATTTTACCAGGCTTAAAAGAAAAGAAAAAGTATGTTAGAACAGGTTGGGGTGGTGCTGAAAATTATGTTCAATTATTTGATAGTATTGAACAAGCTGGAAAATCTTTAGAGGTTACACCTTACTTTTTAATTAATGTTTCAGGAGAAGGTGAAGGATTTTCGATGTGGAGTCCAACACCGTGTGATGTTTTAGCAACAGATTGGATTGAAGTCAATGACTAAAACCGTTTTAATAACCGGTGTTTCAAGTGGCATTGGCTATGAGCAAGCACGTTTATTTCTTAAAGAAGGTTATCATGTTTATGGTGTTGATAAGAATCCTGCACCAATACTAGAAGGTAGCTTTGATTTCTTGCAATTAGATATCAGTAGGGACTTAACGGCTTTATTTACAAAAGTGAAAGAGGTTGACATTTTGTGCTTGACAGCTGGTGTTTTAGATGATTACAAACCTTTATTAGAAACAAATAGGCAAGAAATAACTGATGTCTTTGCGACTAATTTTTTTGCTGTGGTAAATATCACATCTTTTTACTTGAAAAAAATGGTGGAAAAACAAGCTGGTTGCATCATTACCATGTGCTCAATCGCCTCTTTTTTAGCAGGGGGTGGTGGGATTGCTTATACGTCTTCAAAACACGCTTTAGCAGGTTTCACAAAACAACTAGCTCTTGATTACGCTAAAGAAAACATCTCCGTTTTTGGTATTGCTCCTGGAGCCGTTAAAACATCTATGACTAAGGCAGATTTTGAACCAGGTGGATTATCAGAATGGGTAGCCAATGAAACACCAATCAAACGTTGGATTTTACCGGAAGAAGTGGCGGAATTGAGTTTGTTTTTGGCCTCAGGAAAAGCTTCTGCCATGCAAGGAGACATTATTACTATTGATGGTGGTTGGAGTCTGAAATGAAAGGAGTTTACAATGAAATTAGCAATTATTGGAACAGGCATGATTGTCAAAGAAGTTCTACCTGTTTTAAAAACAATTGACGGCATTGATTTAGAGATGATAGTCTCTACTTCTCGTAGTATCAAACTAGCAGAAGCATTATCACAAGAATATGGTATCAAAACATTTACAAGTCAATATCAAGAAGTTTTAGATAGTGATACGATAGACACTGTTTATATTGCTGTGCCCAACCATCTTCACTTTGATTTTGCAAGAAAAGCCTTAATGGCAAATAAGCATGTCATTTGTGAGAAACCTTTTACAATGACTGCTCAAGAATTAGAAGATCTTTCTCAATTAGCAAATGAAAGACAACTCATTTTATTAGAAGCTATTACTAATCAATATTTGGAAAATTATACTTATATCAAAGAATTATTGCCAAAAGTAGGGGATGTTAAAATTATTACCTGTAATTTTTCTCAATATTCTTCCCGCTACGATGCTTTTAAAAAGGGCGAGATAGCTCCTGTTTTTGACCCTGAAAAAGGTGGGGGAGCTCTTCGTGATTTAAATGTCTATAATATTCATTTTGTCGTTGGTTTATTTGGCTTACCCAAATCAGTTCATTATCTGGCAAATATGGAAAAAGGTATTGATACATCAGGTATCTTACTTTTAGATTATCAAACATTTAAAGTCTCTTGTATCGGTTCTAAAGACTCAAGCGCTGACATCAAAACAACCATTCAAGGGAATAAAGGCTATCTTGAAATTAACGGTGCCACAAGCATCATTCCATCAGTTGCTCTAACGCTTAATGGAGAAAAGACAAGCCTTATTAATAAAAATTCTAACCAGCCTCGTCTATGGTCTGAATTTGTTGCATTTGAAGAAATCATTAGATTAAAAGATTTGAAAGAAGCAAAACAAAGACTTAAACATAGTCGACAAGTGATGGAAGTGCTTGAACAAGCATTAGCAACAACTGTTTAACAACTCTTGTTAAATATGCTATAATGGAGTGATTTTAAAAAGTATTGTGAGGAAAAGAAATGACAAATTATGCAATTGTTTTAGCAGCTGGAAAAGGCACTCGAATGAAATCGGATCTTCCTAAGGTTTTACATCAAGTGGCAGGTATTTCAATGGTGGAACATGTGTTTAGAAGTGTTGCTGCTATCAATCCTGCAAAGAAAGTAACGATTGTTGGTCACAAGGCAGATTTAGTTAAAGCGGTAGTGGGTGAACAAGCACATTTTGTATTGCAAAAAGAACAATTAGGAACTGGACATGCGGTTATGATGGCTGAAGAAGAGTTGGCTGGTTTAGATGGGCAAACTCTAGTTATTGCTGGTGATACACCTTTAATTACAGGTGAAAGTCTAAAAAATCTTGTCGATTTTCATAGTAATCATAAGAACGTTGCTACTATTTTGACGGCTGAAGCAGCGAATCCTTTTGGTTATGGTCGTATTATTCGCAATCAAAATGATGAAGTCACTAAAATTGTTGAGCAAAAAGATGCATCTGATTTTGAACAACAAGTCAAAGAAATTAATACAGGGACTTATGTGTTTGATAATAAACGCCTGTTTGAAGCTCTTAAAAATATCACCACAAATAATGCTCAGGGAGAATATTATCTGACTGATGTCATTGGTATTTTTAAACAATCAGGTGAAAAAGTTGGTGCCTATAAACTGCGTGATTTCGATGAGAGTTTAGGTGTCAATGATCGCGTTGCTTTATCAAAAGCAGAAGAAGTTATGCGTCATAGAATTAATCATCATCACATGGTTAATGGTGTTTCTTTCATCGACCCTAAGACAACTTATATTGATGTTGATGTTTCTATATCACCAGAAGTTGTTCTAGAGCCAAACGTCACATTAAAAGGGAAAACCAAAGTAGGGCAAGCAAGTACAATTACTAATGGTAGCTACCTAGTAGATACTACTATTGGAAAAAATGTGACAATCACTCATTCAACCATCAAAGAATCTGTGATAGAAGATGGTGTTACAGTTGGTCCCTATGCTCACATTCGTCCCCAATCGCATCTCTCAAAAGATGTTCATATTGGTAATTTTGTTGAAGTTAAGGCATCAACAATAGGTAAAAACACAAAATCAGGTCATTTGACTTATATCGGCAATACTACCATTGGTAGTGATGTCAATGTTGGTGCTGGGACAATTATTGCTAATTATGATGGTCAAAACAAATTTGAAACAACCATTGAAAACCATGCCTTTATCGGCAGTAATTCAACTATTATCGCACCAGTTACTATCGGCAAAAATGCTCTAACTGCTGCAGGTTCAACCATTCATCAAGATGTACCAGAAGATAGTTTAGCAATTGGTCGCGGCCGTCAAGTTAATAAAGAAGGTTACGCAATTGGTAAACCACATCACTCAAATCAGAAATAGGTGTTTTTATGGAATTTATTGAAAAAACAATTGAGAGAGAAACCATTTTCAAAGGACATATCTTTGACGTTGCTGTCGATAAGGTTGAATTACCAAATGGTCTAGGAACATCAACACGTGAGCTCATTTTTCATAAAGGTGCTGTTGCCATTCTAGCAATAACACCTGAAAATAAATTAGTTATTGTTAAGCAATACCGTAAAGCTATTGAAATGATTAGTTATGAAGTTCCTGCTGGGAAATTAGAAGTTGGTGAAGATGGTTCTGAAAAAGAAGCTGCTCTTCGTGAATTAGAAGAAGAAACGGGTTATGTTGGTGATCTTTCGCTTATTCACGAATTTTATACAGCTATCGGATTTTGCAACGAAAAGATAAAACTTTATTTAGGTACCAATCTTAAAAAAGTACCAAATCCAAAACCAAAAGATGATGACGAAACGATTGAAATTCTTGAATTAAGTTTAAAAGATTGTCAAGAAATGATTAATACCGGTCAAATTACGGATGCCAAAACGATTATTGCCGTTCAATACCTAACTCTAAATCAAGAAAGGATACTCTGATGGGAAAACCTTTATTAACTGATGACATCATTAGACGCGCCAACGCCAAAAAACCATTGGATAGTCAGTTGATAGAAGACGAGGACACCAAAATTATTCCAGTGATTTCTGATAATTATTCTGATTATTTTTCGCAAGAAGATTCTTCTAAAGAACAAGAACAAATGATTAAAAGTCGTCGGATAGAAAATGCTAAGCGTCATGCGTTTAGTAAGAAATTAAATCTAATTTTGATCATTATTATTTTATTATTAGCTGTTTTAATGTATGCCATTTTTAAGATTTAGGAGAAAAAATGAAAATTGGAATTATTGCTGCAATGGCAGAAGAAATACACTGTTTAGTGAATAATCTTACAGAAAAAAAAGAAACCCTTGTTTTAAATCAACCTTATTTTTCTGGGAAAATTGGCCAACATGAAGTGATTCTAGTTCAAAGTGGTATTGGTAAGGTCATGAGTGCTATGAGTGTTGCTATTTTAGCAGACCACTTTGGAGTGTCAGTGATTATTAATACAGGATCAGCTGGTGCAGTTGCTAAAGACCTAAAAATAGGAGATGTTGTGGTATCAGATCGATTGGTTTATCATGATGTCGATGTGACGGCTTTTGGCTATCAATATGGTCAAATGGCAGCCCAACCACTCTATTATCAATCAAGTCCGTGGTTGGTTAAGGCTTTCAAGAAGGTTTTACAAGATGAAGCTGTTTCTTCAAAAATCGGTCTGATTGCAACAGGAGATAGTTTTATTGCTGGGCAAGAAAAAATTGATAACATCATTGAACATTTTCCAGAAGTTTTGGCAGTGGAAATGGAAGGTGCTTCTGTAGCTCAAGCAGCCTTTAATGCCAAGTGTTCATTTATTGTTGTTCGTGCTATTAGTGATACCGCCTCACACGATGCCAATATTACTTTTGCAGAATTTATCAAAAAAGCAGGTCGAACCTCAGCAGAAATACTTGTCACTTTTTTAACACAATTAACATCTGAAAATAATGGTATTTAAACTAAGTAGATTTTAAAAAAACTACAATGTTTCTAAAGAATGACGATTAAATAAATTTTTTATTATCAAAAACGTAAAATACTAACATTTTACGTTTTTTTATGTTATAATATTTTGGAATAATACTGTTTTTAATCAGTACTATAGATAAGAGAGATAGTGAGGTCGAGTGAATGGCTAGGAATGGCTTTTTTACAGGATTGGATATAGGAACAAGCTCGATTAAAGTTCTTGTTGCTGAATTTGTTGATAATGAGATGAACGTTATTGGAGTGAGTAATGTAAAGAGTTCAGGTGTCCGAGATGGGATTATTATTGATATAGATGCCGCTTCAAAAGCGATAAGAACCGCAGTAGATCAAGCAGAAGAAAAAGCAGGCATTTCGATTGATAAGGTTAATGTTAGTTTGCCGGCAAATCTTCTTCAGATTGAACCTACTCAAGGGATGATTCCTGTAACTAGTGATTCAAAAGAAATTAAAGATGAAGATGTTGATAGTGTTGTTAAATCAGCACTAACAAAAAGTATTACACCAGAACGTGAAGTCATTTCATTAGTTCCAGATGAATTCATTGTGGATGGTTTTAAAGGGATTAGAGATCCACGAGGCATGATGGGTATTCGTTTAGAAATGCGTGGTTTGTTGTATACAGGACCAAGCACCATTTTGCATAATCTTAGAAAAACAGTTGAAAAAGCAGGCATTGCTGTTGATAATGTTATCATTTCACCTCTTGCTATGACTAAGTACGTTCTTAACGAAGGTGAAAGAGAATTTGGAGCAACTGTTATTGATATGGGGGGAGGACAAACAAGTGTTGCCTCTATGCGCTCCCAAGTACTTCAATTTACAAATATCTATCCTGAAGGTGGTGATTATGTCACCAAAGATATTTCAAAAGTTCTCAAGACATCTATTAATACTGCCGAAGCTATTAAGTATAATTTTGGTAATGCCAATGTTAGTGAAAGTAGTACTACAGAAACCATTCAAGTTGAGGTGGTTGGTGAAACACAACCAATTGATGTTTCTGAACGTTATATTTCAGAAATTATTTCAGCTCGTGTGCGTAGTATTTTTGATCATATCAAACAAGACTTAGAACGCAATCGTTCTATCGAATTCCCGGGAGGAATTATTCTTGCTGGTGGTGGTGCGATTATCCCTGGTGTTGTAGAATTGGCTCAGGAAACTTTTGGTGTGAATGTTAAACTATTTGTACCAAATCAAATGGGCATTAGAAATCCAATGTTTGCTAATGTGATTTCATTAGTTGATTATGTTGGTTCTATGAGTGATGTTGATATTATTGCTCAAAGAGCTGTCACAGGTGAAGAGTTGTTGCGTCGCAGACCTATTGATACAGGAAGAGTTCCTGTGATGAGTGAGCCGGTTAGCTACTCGAATTCTAATAGTAAAGTAGATGCAAAAAGACCACATGAAAATGATGAACCTAAACCTAAAGAAAATATTGGGGATAAGGTACGTAACATTTTTGGAAGTATGTTTGATTAAAGATAAAATAAGTGAGGAAATAAAATGGTATTTTCATTTGATACAGCAGCTAGTCAAGGTGCAATTATTAAAGTTATCGGTGTTGGCGGTGGTGGTGGCAATGCCATCAACAGAATGATTACAGAAGGTGTTTCTGGTGTTGAATTCATTGCAGCTAATACTGATGTACAAGCTTTGAGTAGTTCAAAAGCTGAGACTGTTATTCAACTTGGTCCTAAATTGACTAGAGGACTTGGTGCTGGAGGCCAACCTGAGATTGGTCGCAAAGCAGCAGAAGAAAGTGAAGAAGCAATTACAGAAGCCTTGAATGGTTCAGACATGGTCTTTATCACTGCAGGAATGGGTGGTGGTTCTGGAACTGGTGCTGCACCAGTTATTGCTAGAATTGCTAAAAGCTTAGGTGCATTAACAGTTGCAGTTGTAACACGTCCATTTGCTTTTGAAGGAAATAAACGTAGCAACTTTGCAATTGAAGGAATTTCCGAATTACGTGATCAAGTAGATACTCTATTAATTATTTCTAATAATAACCTTTTAGAAATTGTTGATAAGAAAACACCTCTTCTTGAAGCACTTAGTGAAGCAGATAATGTTTTACGTCAAGGTGTACAAGGAATATCTGACTTAATTACTAACCCTGGACTAATCAATCTTGATTTTGCTGATGTTAAAACAGTAATGGCAAACAAAGGCAATGCTTTAATGGGTATTGGTATTGGTTCTGGTGAAGAACGTATCGTTGAAGCAGCTCGCAAAGCTATTTATTCACCACTTCTTGAAACAACTATTGATGGTGCTGAAGATGTCATTGTTAACGTGACTGGTGGTCTTGATATGACCTTGACTGAAGCAGAAGAAGCTTCTGAAATTGTTAGTCAAGCAGCGGGTCAAGGTGTTAATATTTGGCTTGGTACTTCTATTGATGATACTATGTCTGATGAAATTAGAGTTACAGTAGTTGCAACAGGAGTTCGTCAAGACAAGGTTGAACGTGTCTCAGGTATTGGTCATGCCCAACCTCATGGTTCGAATCCTTCTGCTTTTAGACAAGCGGGGTCACAATATGCTGTAGATCACATAAATGCGAGACGTCAATCTTATCAATCATTTGATATGAATGATAAACCTGATGTTCCTAGAGCAAGTCGTCCACAAGATTCTGTACCACAATCATCTGGTTTTGGAAACTGGGATCTTCGCCGTGACTCAATTACTCGTCCAACTGAAGGTGAATTAGACAGAAAATTAACAATGTCTTCATTTTCAGATCAATCTGATGGTGATGATGAATTAGAGACACCACCATTCTTTAAAAATCGTTAAAAATGGATTTAGAAAAAAATAAAACTAATGTTCTTCAGGAAATCTCAAGAGTTGCTCGAGAGGCAGGTAGATCTCCTGAGGACATTAATATTATAGCAGTTACAAAATATGTTGATTTAAACACAACAAAAGAAATCATAGCATTAGGAATAAAACATATTGGTGAAAATCGTGTCGACAAATTTTTAGCCAAATATGAGGCTCTTTCTAGTGATGATATTGTATGGCATTTTATTGGAAGTTTACAACGTCGAAAGGTGAAAGAAATCATTAATAAAATTGATTACTTCCACGCTCTTGATTCTTTGAATTTGGCAAAAGAAATTCAAAAGAGGGCTGAACATCCTGTAAAATGTTTTTTACAAGTTAATATTTCAGGTGAAGAAAGCAAACATGGTTTTTCACTTGAAGATATTGACAATGTGATTAATACTTTAATAGAATATGATAATATTACCATTGTTGGAATTATGACAATGGCACCAATTGATGCTAGCGATGAACAACTAACGTACATTTTTAAAACAGCCAATGAACTTAGGTTAACCTTAAAGAACAAAGAACTTAAAAATATGCCTTTTACCGATTTAAGTATGGGAATGAGTAGAGATTACAAAATTGCTATTCAAAATGACTCAACATATGTTAGAATTGGAACAGCATTTTTTAGTTAAATGGAGAAAAAATATGGCACTTAGAGATAAATTTAACAAACTTATTTCTTATTTTGATACAGATGATATCAGTGAAGTAGAAGAAGAAACGGTTGTACAGAGTGTAAGACAACCTCGTATTGAACAACCTCAACAAAGACGGGAACATCACTCTAGAGTTGAAGCGTCTGAAAGTGAAGTTAAAGACAGAGCACACTTACGTCCTGTGACAAATGTTTCGCCTTCACATGCTAAGATTAATAGAGAGCAAATGGCTCAAACGGCAGCAGAATCTGCAAAAACGACTATCGTGATTAAATATCCTAAAAAATATGAAGATGCTCAAGAAATAGTTGATGCTTTGATTCTTAATGAGTGTATTTTGATTGATTTTCAGTACATGATAGATGCTCAAGCACGTCGCTGTTTAGATTTTATTGATGGTGCTAGTAAAGTTCTTTATGGTAATCTTCAAAAAGTAAGTTCTTCTATGTTCTTATTAACTCCAGCTAATGTTATTGTTGATTTTGAGGAAATTGGTATTCCCCATAATGGACAAGATATCAGTTATGACTATGATATGAAGAGATGATAAATGATAGTATTTATAATAAATAAAGCAATTGACATTTTTTCTTTTTTACTTGTTGTTTATGCTTTACTATCTTGGTTCCCAGAAACACATAACAGTACTTGGGCAGGATATTTGTATCAAACTGTCGAACCTATTTTGAAAATATTTAAAAAGTTTAATCTTCAGTTTGGAACTATTGATTTCACTGTAGTAGCAGCTTTGATTGCTCTAAGAATTTTAAAAAATTTAATCAATATGATTTTATAAAATGGTAGAGAAAGACTCTTTATTTCAGCATTTTAGACGGGATGAAAAATTATTTCTCGAAAAAATAGAAGAATTAATTCAAAAAGTTGAAGATTCCTATTATATTCAAGTGACAGAATTTTTAGATCCTAGGCAAGTTTATATCGCAAAGATTCTGTTAACGACAAGAAAAACAATCTTTTATGTTAGTAGTGACTATTATGCTATGGAATATGCTAGAATTATTATTTCACCTCCGTCACCTTATTATGAGTTTGATTTTTCACATTTTGGAATTTCATTATTGAATATCAGTTATAATGATAAATTTAATCAATTAACCCATGCTCAAATTCTTGGAACTTTGCTTCATACTCTTGGTATTAAAAGAACTGTTATTGGAGATATTATTATCAAAAAAGGTCAGGCTCAGCTCCTACTGGATTCTAAAATGGTCTCTTATTTTAAAAATAATATTCATAAAATTGGTCGTACCAGTGTGATATTATCAGAAGATTCTTTGGATCATTTAATTCAAACTGATGATTCGGATGAAACAGTTGATATTTTAACGACGAGTCTCAGGGTAGATAAAGTGATTTCATCTGTTTTAAAAATATCAAGAAATGAAGCATTGGCATTAATTACTTCTGATAAAGTAAAGATTAACTATATGATTGTTAATAAGGCATTCTATACTATTTCAGCAACTGATATTATTAGTGTCAGAGGTTATGGTCGATTTATTATTGCATCTGATAATGGTCTGTCAAAGCAAAAAAAACATAAATTAACAATTATTCGAAAAGTGCATAAGTGAGGAAACGTAGATGACATTAACAACACTCGAAATTAAAGATAAAACATTTAATGTAAAATTTAGAGGTTATAGTATTGATGAGGTCAATGAGTTTTTGGACATGGTTATCGATGACTATGAAGAAATCATTCGCTCTAACCATGATAAAGAACAACGTATCAAAGACTTAGAAGATAAAATAGCTTATTTTGATAATATGAAAGAGTCTTTGACACAATCTGTAATTTTAGCTCAAGAAACGTCAGATAAAGTGAAAAGTTCTGCCAAAATCGAAGCTGATAATATTTTAAATAAAGCACAAAACGATGCTTATACTTTAATTGAGGAAGCAAAAGCAAAGGCTAATCAAATCATTCGTGATGCAACAGATGATGCTAAACGTGTTGCGGTTGAAACGGAGGACTTAAAACGTCAAAGTCGCCTATTCCACCAACGCTTACTATCAGTGGTTGAAGGACAAATGGGCTTAGTTAATGCACCAGAATGGCACGATTTGTTACAACCTACAGCTGTTTACCTTCAAAACTCAGATGCAGCCTTTAAAGAAGTTGTTGAAAAAGTTTTAGAAGAACATGTTCCTGAAACAGATGATTCTAATTCTATGGATGCTACTCGTCAATTCAGTCCTGAAGAAATGGAAGAGTTACAAAGACGTGTGGCAGAAGGAAATGCTCAACTTGAAGCAGCAAAAAAAGCTTCTGAAGAAGTGTCTAAGCCAACAATTGAGATCATTTCAGAACAATCTGATGATGCAAGCAATACTTTCTAATTTAATATTGACGATTAACAAGAACACAAAATATTGATAATATTTAAAGCGAGTAGGAGATGGTGGGAGTCCTATAATCCCTTATCAATTATTTATCATCTTGTTTGTTTCTATCTGAATAGTTTTATAAGATAGAAGGTTGGCTTACCTTACAAGCAAAGAGGAATACTTTTTAGTATTCGAACTAAGGTGGTACCACGAGCTTTCGTCCTTTTCGATGAGGGCTTTTTTATATATGAGGAGAAAAAATGAAATTAAAAGAAACACTTAATCTAGGCAATACTGCATTTCCAATGCGTGCAGGTTTACCCAATAAAGAACCACAATGGCAAAAAGCATGGCAAGAAGCTAACTTGTATGCAAAAAGACAAGAATTAAATGCCAACAAGCCAGAATTCCATCTCCATGATGGTCCTCCCTATGCTAATGGGAATATTCACGTGGGTCATGCATTAAATAAAATTTCAAAGGATATTATTGTACGTTCTAAGTCAATGTCAGGCTACAAGGCTCCCTATGTTCCTGGCTGGGATACGCATGGTCTTCCAATCGAGCAAGTATTGGCTAAAAAAGGTGTTAAGCGTAAAGAAATTAACCTAACTGATTATCTTGAAATGTGTCGTCAATATGCACTGAGCCAAGTTGATAAACAAATGGAAGATTTTAAACGTTTAGGTATTTCTGCTGATTGGGAAAATCCTTACATTACACTAACAAAAGATTATGAAGCCGCACAAATTAGGGTTTTTGGTGCCATGGCTGATAAAGGCTATATCTATCGAGGTGCTAAACCAGTCTACTGGTCTTGGTCATCTGAGTCAGCTTTGGCAGAAGCTGAAATTGAATACCATGATGTAGAATCAACCTCTATCTATTATGCTAACAAGGTCAAGGATGGTAAAGGTATTTTAGATACTAATACCTATATTGTTGTTTGGACAACAACACCTTTTACTGTGACAGCTTCACGTGGTTTAACAGTTGGTCCTGATTTTGACTATGCACTTGTCAAACCAGCTAATGACACAAGACAATTTATTGTTGCTTATGATATGTTAAATGATTTGGCTCAACGATTTTTATGGGAATCGCCAGAAGTATTAAAAACCTACAAAGGAAAAGAATTAGAGAGAATTGTAACAGAACATCCTTGGGATAAAGAAGTTGATGAATTGGTTATCCTTGGTGACCATGTTACCCTTGACTCTGGTACAGGTATTGTCCATACGGCACCTGGTTTTGGTGAGGATGACTACAACGTTGCAATTCAGTACGATTTAGAAGTTGCGGTTACGGTTGATGGACGCGGAATGATGATGGAAAATGCCGGAGAAGCTTTTGCTGGTCAATTTTATGCCAAAGTAACTCCAATTGTTATTGAACAATTAGGAGATTTACTCTTAGCCACTGATACGATTACCCATTCCTACCCATTTGACTGGCGTACTAAAAAACCAATTATTTGGCGAGCAGTCCCTCAATGGTTTGCCTCTGTTTCTAAATTCCGAGAAGACATTCTGTCAGAAATTGATAAAACGATCTTTTATCCAGCTTGGGGTAAAACACGTCTTTACAATATGATTCGTGATCGAGGAGATTGGGTTATCTCTAGACAACGTGCTTGGGGAGTCCCTCTACCAATTTTCTATGCTGAAGATGGAACACCGATTATGTCTAAAGAAGTGACTGATCATGTTGCAGATCTTTTTGAACAAGAAGGCTCAGCTATTTGGTGGCAAAAAGAAGCAAAAGAATTGCTCCCTGAAGGCTTTACTCATCCAGGTTCCCCAAATGGAGAGTTTACAAAAGAAACAGATATCATGGATGTTTGGTTCGATTCTGGTAGTTCATGGAATGGTGTTATGAATAGTCGTTCAGGTCTTTCTTATCCAGCTGATCTTTATTTAGAAGGAAGTGACCAATATCGTGGTTGGTTTAATTCGTCTCTCATCACTTCAGTAGCGGTTAACAATCATGCACCATATCAATCTGTTTTATCACAAGGTTTTGTTCTTGATGGCAAGGGCGAGAAAATGTCTAAATCAAAAGGAAACATTATTTCACCAAACGATGTGGCAAAACAATACGGTGCTGAAATTCTTCGTCTTTGGGTGACTTCTGTTGATTCTTCAAATGACGTTCGTGTGTCAATGGATATTTTGGGTCAAGTTTCAGAGACCTACCGAAAAGTTAGAAATACACTTCGTTTCTTGTTAGCTAATACGAGCGATTTTAATCCAGAAACTAATCGTGTGCCTTATAACCAACTACGATCAGTTGATCAATACATTACTATTAAGTTTAATCAATTAGTAGCAACCATAAATGATGCTTATGAACAATATGATTTCATGACTATCTATAAAGCTGTTGTTAACTTTGTAACGGTTGACTTATCTGCGTTTTATCTTGATTTTGCTAAGGATGTTGTTTATATTCAGGCTGCTGATAGTCTAGAAAGACGTCAAATGCAGACTGTCTTCTATGATATTTTGGTAAAATTAACGAAATTGTTGACACCAATTTTACCACATACAGCTGAAGAAATTTGGTCTTACTTAACCTTTGAAAAAGAAGAGTTTGTCCAATTATCAGAAATGCCTAAAGCTCTTACTTTTGATAATCAAGATAAAATTATCAAGAAGTGGGAACGCTTTATGAGCCTTCGTACTCAAGCGCAAAAAGCACTTGAAGAAGCACGTAATGAAAAAGTGATTGGTAAATCTCTTGAAGCACACTTAACAATTTATCTAAATGATGAGACAAAAACATTCTTGGATAGTTTAGACAGTAATATTGCTCAATTATTGATTGTGTCACAATTAACCTTAACTGAACAAGAAGCACCTAAAGATGCTGTTATTTTCGAGGACATTGCTTTTAGTGTTTCTCATGCTACAGGTGATGTCTGTGCTCGTTGTCGTCGATTAGATGAGACAGTTGGTACAAATACTAATCCAAATCTCAGTATGATTTGCGATTCTTGTGCAAGCATCTTAGAAGTCCATTTCCCTGATGCTGTAAAAGAAGGTTTTGAAACAAAATAAAGAAAAAACGATGTATGTTGCTATCTAAAAGCCATACATCGTTTTTTCATTTAATGATAAATAAAAAGCAGTGTCACACTGCTTTAAATAGTCGTTGGAATAGATATCTCAATCATCTTAGATGAATGAATAGTTTTAATTTTATCTGGGATGGTAATCTTACGGTCTATTTTACGTTTTAAGAAAAATTCACGAATAGCTTCTAATTCACTATCTTTGATAGCTCGGTATTTATTAATAATCAATAATTCATAGTGTTTAGGGGCTTGCGTAAAGATAACATCGGTATTTCCTGCTGAGTATACTTCAACGAGTTTAGCATCAGTATGTTTCAATTGGTTTTTAACCAATTGAGGATGGCTACTTGTAGTATTAATTAATCTCATCTTATTCCTCCGTCATATCTTTTTCTATTATTATAGCACGATTTTATAAATATGACTTAAATTAGTGTTCTATTTTGTATTTTTTTTGCCATTGTTCAATTCCCCAACGATGGCTACCTCGCTTTAATTTTAAAATAGCTTCTTTGATGGAAAACCATTTTAGATTGTTAAAATCTTCTAAAGGCTGTGAAACTTTTTCATAATTTATAACATCATATAGATAGGCAGGATTATAATAATGTGTTTGTCTATGGGATGAGTAGAAATATTCATCTGCTTGACCGAAGAAGTTACCAATAGTAGCTTCAAAACCAAGTTCTTCCATTAATTCACGTTTTAAAGCACGGAAGTGGTCTTCACCAGCCTCAATTTCACCACCAGGTAAAAACCATGCGCCATTTGGTGCTTGGACGAGTATTATTTTTTCTTTTTCACTATCCGCAATGACGGCATAAACACCATATCTAGCAACGTAGTCAATATTTTCTTCTTTGGTTCCAAAAACGGGATTTGTCATAATAAACTCCTTTTTAACATTATACTAAAATCTTTTTAGTTTGACTATTGTCTTATGGTTAATAAGACTATTTTTGACCTTTAAAAAATGATTAGACAAAAATTAATGACTAAGAAAAATGTTATGAAATAGTCTGACTTAACTATAGTATTTAGAATAAATAAAAAGGTTAGATACAAATTTGTATCTAGCCTTTTGGTCTTAAGCATTATCACTATCGTTATCATTTTCAGTTTTTTTTGCTGATTTGATAATGATGTTGCCATTACTTGTCATAATAGCTTTAAGATCTTTTTCAGATGGATTATCAAGATAAAAGTCAGTAATCGCATCTTCAATATATTCTTGAATAGTTCGACGAAGTGGACGAGCTCCCATTTTTGGATCATAGCCAAGATCAACTAATTTTTCTTTGACCTTATCAGTAACACTTAGTTTGATCTCATTATTAAGAAGGCGTTCACTAACATCATTTAACATCAAGTCTACAATGTGGAGTAGATTTTCTTTACTTAATGGTTGGAATTCAATAATACCATCAAATCGATTCATAAATTCTGGACTAAAGAAATTAGAAAGTTGTCCGAGAATAGAATTTTTACGTCCTTCTCTCGTTGCACCAAAACCAACACTTGCTTCAGTTTTACCACTACCTGCGTTTGATGTCATAATGATAATGGCATCCTTAAAGCTAACGGTACGTCCTTGACCATCTGTTAAACGACCATCATCTAGTACTTGAAGGAACATATGTAAGACATCAGGATGAGCTTTTTCAATTTCATCTAAGAGAATGACAGAGTATGGATTACGACGCACTTTTTCTGTTAATTGTCCAGCTTCATCATAGCCAACATATCCTGGAGGAGCTCCAACAAGTTTAGAAACAGCGTGTTTTTCCATGTATTCACTCATATCAAAGCGAATCATGCTATCTGCTGAACCAAAAAGTTCAATTGCGAGTTGTTTTGATAACTCTGTTTTACCAACCCCAGTTGGTCCAACAAAGAGAAAGCTTCCGATAGGACGATTTGGTGATCCTAGACCAACACGGTTACGACGAATGGCTTTGGCAATCTTATCAACAGCCTCATCTTGTCCGATAACATGCGCTTTCAAATCTTTAGCTAAGTTTACTAATTGAGTTTGTTCTTTTTCTTTTAAATCCCCCACAGGAATATTGGTTTTTTGCTCAATAATGCTTTCAATATTTTTTTCGGTGATGATAGGGGTGTTTTGTTCATCCACACGATTTTGTTGCATTTCTTTATACTTAGCAATCTGATCTCTGAAATAAGCAGCGCGCTCATAATCTTCATCACGAGTGGCTTGATTTTTAAGATTTTCTGCCTCAGTTAAACGCTTATCGATTTCTTGTGGATTGACAAAATTTAGAGTTAGATTCATTTTTGAACCTGTTTCATCAAGTAAATCAATGGCTTTATCAGGTAAGAAACGATCTTGAATGTAGCGATTTGATAAAACGGCAGCAGCACGAATCGCTTCATCAGTGTATTTGACATGGTGGTAATCTTCATACTTACTTTGAATACCTTTTAAAATGGTGATGGTTTCTTCAACACTTGGTTCATCAACTTTAACAGGTTGCATACGACGCTCAAGAGCAGCATCTTTTTCAATCACACGGTACTCTTTTAGTGTAGTAGCACCAACCAGTTGTAGTTCCCCACGTGCTAGTGCTGGTTTTAAGATGTTACCAGCATCCATATTGCCTTCTCCAGCAGATCCAGCACCAACAATTTCATGGATTTCATCGATAAAGAGAATAATCTCATTACGGTTACGAATTTCTTCCATTAATTTTTGCATACGTTCTTCAAACTGGCCACGAATACCAGTACCTTGAACAAGACTAACAACATCTAAACGAATAACTTGTTTGCCTTGTAATTTTTGTGGCACATCGCCATCAACAATTTTTTGAGCTAAGCCTTCAACGACAGCTGTTTTACCAACACCAGCCTCACCAATAAGAACAGGATTATTTTTTGTTCTTCGGTTAAGAATTTCAATCACTCGTGTGATTTCCTCATCACGACCTATCACAGGATCGATATTACCATTTCTAGCAATTTCTGTTAGGTTAATTCCAAATTCTTCTAAAACGCCTTGTGGTTTAGGTGGTGTTGGTGGAGTATTGCGGTAACGATTGTTACCATTGTTGTTAATCCCATTTCCACCAGCCTGTGTTTTTGGCGTATTAGGAAGATCGTTATTAAAGGCACGAAAATTATTCAAATCGCCAAAGAAATCATCAAAAAGTGGATTGATTGAAGATGTTTGAGATAAATTACGTAACATTTGATTATTTGGATCTGTCTTCATAATTTGGTAACAATTTTGACATAAATCAATTTGTTTTTTCTTTCCGTTAACATTGGTAAAAAGGTGGATAGTGGCTTCATTTAAGTGACAATTTTGACAAAGCATAGTTTTTACCTCTTTCATTTTGACATTTAAAATAGTATAAAAAGTTTTGGTCAGTTTTGGTCAAACTTTTTATAAGTTTATTATATCACCATAAGTAAAGAAATCAAGTAAAAAGATTTGAGACCTCTTTATTGTCTAATAGTTGTTAAGTTGAAAAGAATTAATCTGCAAATTTGTCATTTGAAAATAATTATTATTGTTTACTCAAGACGATTTCAAAGCTAAAATTGCTTACTTAGAAGGATAATCATAGAGAAATTGCCTTTTAAATCACTTTTGTTTGTTAGTTTTCTATCTTTTATGATAAAATAGTAGAGATTAAAAGTGAATAGGAGAGAACTATGGAATCACATTTAGTGAGAATTATTAATCGTCTTGAATTAATGGCAAATGATGGCGGAAATTTTAAACGTAATTTTGAGCGTGATGGTGTTGTTGTTGCTGAAGTAGCTTATAACAATGATCCTGAACAAGGGGTTACTTTTACCCTTCGTGATGTTGCTGCTCGTGAAACATATACGTTTGATAGTATTGATTTAATTGCAATTGAGATTTTTGATTTACTTTATTAATAATGTACAAAAAGGCAAGGGTACAAGTGTGCTTTTGTCTTTTAAAATAGCATAAGAAGATTATAACGAGATAGATAATAGGAGTAGATAATGGCAACAATAATAGATGGTAAGGGTCTTGCACAAAAAATGCAAACGAATCTCGCTCAAAAGGTTGAGGAATTAAAACAAACGCATGGGATTGTACCAGGTCTCGTTGTTATTCTTGTGGGTGAAGATTCAGCCAGTCAAGTTTATGTGAGAAATAAAGAGCGTTCAGCACTTGCTGCTGGCTTTAAGAGTGAGGTTGTTCGTGTCCCTGAAACAATTAGTCAAGAAGAGTTATTGGCCTTAGTGTCAACCTACAATGATGATGAGAGTTTTCATGGGATTTTAGTGCAACTGCCATTGCCAGGTCATATTGATGAAGAAGCTGTTTTAATGGCTATTTCTCCAGAAAAAGATGTTGATGGGTTTCATCCTGTTAATATGGGCTTATTATGGAGTGGTCATGGGGTAATGAAGCCTTGTACGCCAGCAGGTATTATGGAAATGTTTAAGGAATATAATATTTCTTTATCTGGTAAAAACGCTCTGGTTATCGGTCGTAGTAATATTGTTGGTAAACCGATGGCACAACTTTTGATGGATGAAAATGCGACAGTAACTATCGCCCACTCTCGTACACAACAATTAGCGGCATTAGCAAAAACTGCTGATATCTTGGTTGTTGCTATTGGTAGAGGTCATTTGGTGACTAAAGAATTTGTCAAACCAGGTGCTGTTGTTATTGATGTTGGTATGAATCGTGATGAAAATGGTAAATTAATTGGTGACGTCAAATATGATGAGGTGGCTGAAATTGCCAGCTATATCACACCTGTTCCAGGAGGCGTTGGGCCAATGACGATTACTATGCTTCTTGAACAAACCTACGAATCAGCACTTAGAAAAGTCAAATAAATCAAGTGTTTTAATTGACTAGTCATTAATAAGATAAAGAGTGTCTAATAGACACTTTTTTGATATAATGGGAGTAATAAAAACAATTAAGGAGAGAGC
This sequence comes from Streptococcus zalophi, assembly GCF_016481285.1. Lineage (GTDB taxonomy): Bacteria > Bacillota > Bacilli > Lactobacillales > Streptococcaceae > Streptococcus > Streptococcus zalophi. The sequence goes on along the minus strand of NZ_JAENBP010000003.1, from coordinate 124,283 downwards.
ATGTCAGAGTATTTATCAGTTTCTCATTTGACAAAATATTTAAAATTAAAATTTGACCGCGATCCTTATTTGGAGAGAGTCTATCTGACAGGTGAAGTTTCAAATTTTAGAAAACGGCCTACGCATCAATATTTTTCTTTGAAAGATGATAAAGCCGTTATTCAAGCAACAATGTGGGCTGGTGTTTTCAAATCTCTTAAGTTTGAGATTGAAGAAGGAATGAAGCTAAATGTTATTGGTCGTATTCAATTGTATGAGCCAAATGGGTCTTATTCTATTTTAATTGAAAAAGCTGAGCCTGACGGTGTTGGTGCACTTGCTGTTCAGTTTGAACAACTCAAGAAAAAACTAACTGCAGCAGGTTATTTTGATCAAAAACACAAGCAACAGCTTCCCCAATTTGTTAAAAAAATTGGCGTGGTGACCAGTCAAAGTGGTGCGGTTATTAGAGATATTATTACGACCGTCCAAAGACGTTTTCCTGGTGTTGAAATCTTGTTATTTCCAACTAAGGTTCAAGGGCCTGGTAGTGCCGAAGAAATTGTTGACAATATTAAAAAAGCTAATTTAAGAAGTGATTTAGACATATTGATTATTGGTCGTGGTGGTGGCTCGATTGAAGATTTGTGGAGTTTCAATGAGGAAATAGTTGTAGAGGCGATTTTTGAATCTAGACTTCCAATTATTTCAAGTGTTGGTCATGAAACGGACACTACCTTGTCTGATTTTGCGGCAGATCAAAGAGTGGCGACACCAACTGCAGCGGCTGAACTTGCAACACCAGTTACAAAGGCAGATGTTTATCAATACTTAAATGAGAGACAGACACGTCTTTATAATATCATGATGCAACAGTTGAAAATAAAAAAAGACCGTCTCAACCAATTGGCAGGATCAGTTATTTTCAGACAGCCTGAAAGACTTTATGATAGTTATCTGCAAAAACTCGATAAATTGACCAATCAAATGGCTAATCTTTTTAAGGAATCTTACCGTCAAAAAGAGCATCAAACGCATTTGTTGGTTAATCGCTTAGTGGCAATTGATTTATTAAAAAGAATTAAAACTTTTCAAGATTATATTGAGCAGACCAATCGTTTGTTGTCACACCAGATAACAACTCATTATCAGCAAAAATTAACAAGATTTGAAAAATCTCAAGAAGCATTGTTGTCTCTTGATACGTCAAGGATTGTTGCAAGAGGATATGCTATTGTTCATAAGGGAAACCAAGTGATAGGTTCTGTTGAAAAAATAGTTAAAGGAGATAGTTTAGACATCAATATGCGTGATGGTCAAATTGAAGTGGAGGTTAAAAATGTCAAAAAATAATAAAACATTTGAAGAAAATTTACAAGATTTAGAGGTTATTGTCTCAAAATTAGAAAATGGTGATGTGCCATTAGAAGAAGCCATTTCAGAATTCCAAAAAGGAATGATTTTATCAAAAGAATTGCAAAAAACACTCAATGAAGCTGAAAAAACATTAGTTAAAGTCATGCAAACTGATGATACTGAAAAAGAAATGGATTAAAGGAGACGTAGAGTGATTGAACATACTAATGAAGCCATTAGAAATTACTATAAAGAACTAATCGTTTCATCTGATTTAACTAAAGCTATTCTTTATTCTGTTGATGCAGGCGGTAAACGCCTTCGTCCACTTTTATTTTTGATGCTTTTAGAAGGTTTTGGCATTGCTCTAAATAATGATCACTATAGTATTGCAGCTAGTTTAGAGATGATTCATACTGGGAGTTTAATCCATGATGATTTACCAGCTATGGATAATGATGATTATCGTCGTGGCCAATTAACCAATCATAAAAAATTTGATGAAGCCACTGCTATTTTAGCAGGGGATGCTTTGTTTTTAGATGCTTTTGGCTTATTAGCTTCTTCCAAATTAGCTCCTGATAAAGTGGTACAACTGATTAGTTTTTTATCAGATGCTTCAGGTAGTAGAGGTATGGTTGGAGGACAAATGCTTGATGTTAAAGGAGAACATCAAGCCTTAAAAGAAGCAGACTTAGTTGCCATTCATACCAATAAAACAGGAAAATTGTTAACTTTTCCATTTATTGCTGCAGGAATTGTTTCTGATTTAGATGAAAAAGGGATGACTTTACTACAAAAAGCAGGTCAATTGGTTGGTTTAGCTTTTCAAGTCAGAGATGATATTTTAGATGTGACTGCTGATTTTTCTGAATTGGGAAAAACACCTAAAAAAGATATTTTTGCTGAGAAAACCACTTATCCTAGTTTATTTGGCTTAGAAAAGTCAACCAGCATTTTAAATCAAGCCTTGGATGATGCCTTAGGTATTTTTGAAAGTTTTGAGAAGGCCTATCAATTTGATCGTCAAGCAATCAAAACCATTATAGAAAGGTTACGACTTCATGCCTAAAGAAAGAGTAGATGTACTAGCTTATCGTCAAGGTCTTTTTGACACAAGAGAACAAGCTAAACGTGGTGTGATGGCTGGTTTAGTGGTTTCCGTTTTAAATGGTGAGCGATTTGATAAACCAGGTGAAAAAATTGATGAGAACACTGAATTAAAATTAAAAGGTGAAAAATTAAAATATGTCAGTCGTGGTGGTTTAAAATTAGAAAAAGCTTTACAGGTTTTTAATCTTTCTGTGGCTGATAAGACAACACTTGATATTGGTGCTTCTACTGGTGGCTTTACAGATGTCATGCTTCAAAATGGGGCTCGTATGGTTTATGCTGTTGATGTTGGTACAAATCAGTTGGTTTGGAAACTAAGACAGGATGCGCGTGTTAAAAGTATGGAACAGTACAATTTTCGCTATGCAGATCCCAAAGATTTTATAGAAAATCAACCAGTATTTGCTTCTATTGATGTCAGTTTTATTTCGCTAGGTTTAATTTTACCTGCCTTGTCTCAAATCCTTCCAGAAAATGCTCAGGTTGTTGCTTTAGTGAAGCCACAATTTGAAGCTGGTCGAGAGCAAATAGGAAAAAATGGTATTGTCAAAGATAAAACGATTCACGAAAAAGTGATTATTTCAGTTTGTCAGTTTGCCTTAGAAAATAGTTTCAGTGTGAAACAATTAGATTTTTCACCTATCCAAGGTGGTCACGGCAATATAGAATTTCTTCTTTTTTTAGAAAAAGCGAATTCACCTCTTAATTTTCTGAAAGATGATATCAAGACAGTTATTGAAAAAGCGCACAAGGTGTTTAACAATAACTAGATAATCTAAAGTGTTCTCTGTAAAAAGTGTTATTAATTTGATTAGTGACAATAGCAAAGTTTGATTTTAGTCTAATGAATTAAGATATGGATGAAAGTATCACAACGACAAGGAGAATAGCATGTTATTAGAAATTTCTATTCGTCATTTTGCCATTATAGAAGATATTTCTCTACATTTTGCCAATGGCATGACTGTTTTAACCGGTGAAACTGGAGCAGGAAAATCAATTATCATTGATGCCATGAATATGATGCTTGGCGCTAGAGCTAACTCTGATGCTGTTCGTCATGGTTCGCCAAAGGCTGAAATAGAAGGCTTATTTGATATTAGTCATAAAACTGGGCTTAAGCAGTTATTGGCTGATAATGGTATTGACAGCAGTGATGAGCTTATTATTCGTAGAGAAATTCATAGTAATGGCAGAAGCATTAGCCGTATCAATGGTCAAATGGTTAATCTAGCTATTTTAAAAACTATTGGACAACAATTGGTAGATATTCATGGTCAACATGATCAAGAAGAATTAATGAAACAATCACAGCACATTATCATGTTAGATCAGTTTGGCTCAAAAGTATTTCAAGATATCAAAGAAAACTACCAAAAACTCTTTGATGATTATAAAGAATTGAGAAAACATGTTCTTCTTCAAAAAAAGAATGAAAGTGATAATAAAGCTAGAATTGAAATGTTAGCTTATCAGATTTCTGAAATAGAAAGTGCTGACTTAAAAAAAGACGAAGATAAGCTCTTACAAGAAGAACGAAATCGCTTAATGAATCATAAAAAGATTGCTGATGCTCTCTCTGAAACCTATCAACAATTGGATAATGACGAATTTTCGAGTTTGGCTAATATTAGATCTGCCATGAATGAAATGGAAAGCATTGAAAATTATGATAGTCGTTATCAAGAAATTTCAAAAGACATTCAGGAATCCTATTATGTTTTAGAGGATGTTTCAAAGCGTTTGTCTGATATTATTGATGATTTGGACTATGACGCCAATCATTTACTAAGGATTGATAGTCGCCTAGATATTATCAATACCATCACACGAAAATATGGTGGTAGTGTTAATGATGTACTGAATTATCTTTCTAATATCATTTTGGAATATCAACTCTTAACAGCTAATGATGAGACAATGGATGATAGTGAAGCAAAATTAAAAGCCTTGGAACAATCACTCGTTTTAACGGCTAAAACGTTGCGTCAAAAACGTCATGAACTTGCGAAAGAATTGGAAAAAAATATCAAACAAGAATTAAAAGATCTCTATATGGAAAAAGCTGATTTTAAGGTTGTTTTTTCTGAAAGTAAATTTAATCGTTTGGGTAATGAAAGTGTTGCATTTTATATTTCAACAAATCCTGGAGAAACTTTTAAACCTCTTATTAAAATTGCATCTGGTGGAGAATTGTCTCGTTTGATGTTAGCCATCAAGGCTGTTTTTTCTAAAACACTTGAAAGAACCAGTATTGTTTTTGATGAAGTAGATACAGGCGTTTCAGGTAGGGTAGCACAAGCTATTGCTGAAAAAATTCATCTCATTTCTCAATACGGTCAAGTACTAGCCATTTCTCACTTGCCACAAGTCATTGCTAGAGCAGATCATCAATTTTTCATTGAAAAAATGAGTGATGCCACCTCAACCGTCTCAACAGTAAGATTATTAAACACTGAAGAACGCATTGAAGAAATTGCCAAAATGTTAGCGGGTAGTGACGTGACCGATACAGCACGAGCTCAGGCAAAAGAATTACTAGAAAAAAACAACCTCTAAGAAAACTTAGAGGTTGTTTTGATGGAAATGTCATTAAACATAGTAATAAATAGAAACCCACATTAAATAAGCAGCAACTAGGATAAAACAATGCCAAACCACATGATTAAAGGGAAATTTTATGGCATAAATGATGGCTCCTACTGTATAAGTGACGCCTCCAAAAAAGAGAAGCAAAACGCCATCAAAAGGCAGGCTATCCCAGAGAGGTTTTGCAGCAAAAACAATCAACCATCCCATAATAATATATAATAAAGTAGATAGTCTGGAAATATTTTTTTGAGGTTTTAAGAAAATAATCTTCATTGTAACGCCACTAATAGCACAGATCCAAACGAGACTAAGTAGTGTCCAGCCAATCCACCCTTTTAGAGTTATTAAACAGTATGGTGTATAAGTGCCAGCAATTAACAAAAAAATAGCAGAGTGGTCAAACACCTTAAAAAGACTTTTGTATTTACTAAAAGATAAGACATGATAAAGTGTTGAAGAAAGAAATAAAACAATGAGGGTAGCACCGTAAATGCTATAAGCAACTAATTCTAATTGAGATTGGTGAGTTGATGCTTTATCTAGTAACAATTTTAAGCCGATAATTGCTAGAATAACACCAAATGAGTGAGTAATGGTATTTAAGACTTCGTTAATGATGTTATAACGTTTAGATGCCATAAAATCCCCCAATTTAATATTTATTTGTTATAATGATAACATAAACAACAAAAAAAGCATAAAGAAGAGGTTAAAATGGCAAATATTAAAATAGTGACAGATTCTTCTATCACAATAGAGTCTGAACTTCTTGAAAAATACAATATTACTGTAGTTCCCTTATCTGTAATGGTTGATGGAACACTTTATTCTGATAATGATCTTAAAGAAGGTCAATTTTTGAACATGATGAAAAACAGTACTCATCTTCCTAAGACTAGTCAACCTCCAGTAGGCTTATTTGCCGAGACTTACGAAAATATTTTTAAAGAAGGCTACGACACTATCATTTCAATTCACATTACACACTCCTTGTCTGGAACGGTTGAAGCAGCTCGTCAAGGTGCAACTCTTGCTGGTGGAGATATTATTGTTTTAGATTCATCTTTTACTGATCAAGCAATGAAATATCAAGTGGTTGAGGCAGCCAAACTCATTCAAGAAGGTAGAAGCCGTGAAGATATTTTGGCTAGAATAGAAGAAGTCAAAAATAAAACAGAATTGTTTATTGGCTTGTCAACACTTGAAAATCTTATCAAAGGTGGTCGTGTGAGCAGAGTTGCAGGCATGATTAGTTCTCTTTTTAATATTAAAATTATTATGGCATTGCAAAACTATGAACTACATCCAGTGATTAAAGGAAGAGGGACTAAAACCTTCTTTAAATGGTTAACAGAGTTAAGCCAGAAATTGGAAAATAAAGCTGTTGCTGAAATTACAATTTCTTATGCTGGTACTGATGAATTTGCTTATCAATTAAAAGAACAATTACAAAAACTAGTTGAAACTGATATTGTTGTTTTAGAAACTGGCTCTATCATCCAAACCCATACAGGAGAAGGTGCATTTGCCATCATGATTCGTTATGAATAAAAAAACAGTAGTCAGAGACATTCTCTTTTTTATCAGTTTTATAGTTGTCTTTTCTAGTTTATTATCCATTTTTATCCCTCAATCAGATGCTCAGCTAACAAAAAATGATTTTTTAGAGAGTGGAACAGTACAGCTTCATTATGTGGCTTTAGGAGACTCTTTAACACAGGGAACGGGTGATACTACCAATCAAGGAGGCTTTGTTTCTTTACTATCTGATCGCTTAGAATCAGATAATAAGTATCAAGTCACTTCTAGTAATTTTGGTGTTGCTGGAAATACTAGTCAACAAATTTTGAAAAGAATGACCAAAGACGAGACTATATTACCAGCTATTAAAGAGGCAGATTTTATGACACTCACAGTTGGTGGAAATGATGTAATGGCTGTGATCAAAAAGAATTTAAGTCATCTTGAGATTTCTTCATTTGATCAACCTCAAGAAGATTATCAAGAACGATTACGTCAAATCATTGACTTAGCAAGAAAAGAAAATGACGATTTGCCCATTTATATTCTTGGTATTTATAATCCTTTTTATCTTAATTTCCCTGAAATTGTTGAGATGCAGGAAATTATTGACAGATGGAATGAAGCAACGGCGACTGTCGTTTCAGAATACGAAAACATTTACTTTGTGCCAATTAATGAGTTGCTTTATAAAGGATATAATGGAAAAGAAGGAATTGTTGAAACAGATGATTCATCAACACCTGTGATTAATAATGCCCTATTTGAGGAGGATCATTTTCATCCCAATAATATAGGCTATCAAATAATAGCCAATGCAATGATGGAGAAAATTAATGAAACAAGAGACAGATGGTAAATTAAGAAATTATTGGAAGTATGGTTTTTTAATCCTACTTGCTTTAAATCTCAGTTTTATTGGTGTCATCGCTTCGAGAGTTTTACAAGATAGGGAGCCAGAAAAAAGAGCAGTCTCTATACAAACAACTGATGATTTTAAAATCGGTCAAATTTCAACCACTAAAGATCAACTAAATAAAACTTTAACTGCTTATCTTAAAGATTATCAAACGTCAGATTTAACCTATAATATTTATATCAGATCTCAATCTATTTTGTTTGAAGGAACCTATAAAATTTTGGGTTATGATGTGCCACTTTATGTCTATTTTGAACCCTATAAATTATCTAGTGGTGCTATTCAACTAAAAATCACATCTATTTCTGCTGGAACGCTACCCCTGCCAGAAAAAGATGTTTTAAAGTATATTAATAATACCTATGATATTCCTGAGTTCGTTGAGATACTACCAGATGAAGCAACTATTAATGTCAATATTCAATCGATGATAATTGATAATAAAATTTATTTAAAAGCGGCAGCCTTGGATTTGATTAATGATACTATTAATTTTGATATTTATAAAAAAATAATAAAATAACATTAAATACTTGACCAAATAGTAATTTTTAGGTATGATAATACTTGTTAGAGCAGTAGGCTCATAAATATATTGGAGGAATTGTTAAATGGCTAACAAGCAAGATTTGATTGCAAAAGTGGCAGAAGCTACTAAATTAACTAAAAAGGACTCTGCAGTAGCAGTAGATGCTGTTTTCGGAGCAGTTTCAGAATACCTTGCAAAAGGTGAAAAAGTTCAATTAATTGGCTTTGGTAACTTTGAGGTTCGTGAACGTGCAGCTCGTAAAGGTCGTAACCCACAAACTGGTAAAGAAATCCAAATCGCAGCTTCAAAAGTACCTGCTTTCAAAGCTGGTAAAGCTCTTAAGGACGCTGTTAAATAATAGAACATTAAAAAGCCTATCATATCAAGCTTTATCGCTTGTGTGATTGGCTTTTTTTATTGGAAAAGGGGCAGATTCTAGTGAATAGTAAAAGAGCTAGAATTATTTTATAAATAGTCTTCTTAATATTAAAATGAAAGAACTGCACTATTGAGGAAAGAATGATTGACTATAAAACATTTAGATCAGAACGTATTGATGAGGTATACCAGATTTATCGTGAAAATCACTAGTCAAATTATTTAAGCAATAAAATAAAACTTTCTCGTGCTTTTGAGCATTCTCTTTGTATTCTAGGCGCTTTAGAAAAGAATCAATTGGTTGGTTTTGCGAGGTGTATTGGTGATGGAGAATTTATCCTTTACGTTCATGATATTATTGTCAAACCCTTAGACCATAGAAAAGAAATTGGTAGAGAATTGATGAGACGCTTATCTTTGCAATACCCTACCATTCGTCAATTGATGTTAATCACCGACAAAAATGATGATGTTTCTAATGCTTTTTACCAATCGTTAGGATTTTCTAAAATTCTTGATGGCTACCCCATTAATCACTATTTTAGAAGTCAACCGATTGATTAAACTAGATTTTAGGAGAGCTTGTCAGTGTTAGTTATAACAAAAAAGCATATCCAGTGGATATGCTTTTTTATCATTATCTTGCTTATTGCGCAGCATTTGCGTCTTTGAGACCATATTTTTTGTTGAAACGGTCCACACGTCCGTCTGCTTGTGTGAATTTTTGACGTCCTGTATAGAATGGGTGTGAGTCTGATGAAATTTCCACACGAATAAGTGGGTAAGTTTCACCTTCAAATTCAACAGTTTCTTTAGTTGGTTTTGTTGAACCACTAAGGAATTGGTAACCAGTTGAAGTATCAAGAAATACTACTGGACGGTAATCTGGATGGATATCTTTTTTCATTATGTCATTTTCCTTTCTGCCATAACCCTTTTTGAGTCATAGTTTAATAACTCTATTAGTTTATCAAAAATTTAATGGTTTGACAACCTTTTTCTCTATTTTTTTACTGCTTATTTAGTGTTTTATCTTGTTTGACTGCATCTCTTAACTCTTGGTAAATAGCGTCATTTTCTTCATCGGAATAAGAATTAGCACCACTAGCAAGAGGATGACCACCACCATCATGATTTTTAGCAATTTCATTAATAACAACGGTTTTGCTTCTTAAACGAACGCGGTAATGACCGTCTGGTTGTTCAACAAAAATTGCCCAAGTCACAATTGAGTCAATTTTACCTGGTGCAGAGACAATGGCTGCTGTTTCTGCATCACTTACTTGGAATTTGTCCATGATGTTTTTGGTGAGAAAAACACGAGCGACACCATTTTTATCAATTTCTAAATGATCGTAAACAAAACCTTGTAGTTTAGCAATTTTATAAGGGAAAGAATCCATTTGTCTCGAAACTTCAGAAAAATCAAAATCAAACTGACGTAGCTGGCTAGCAATTTCCAAAGTTTTACTACTAGTTGCTGGATAAAGAAAACGCCCAGTATCTCCAACAATACCAGCATAAAGAAGACGTGCAACATCAGAGGTTAATTCTAGTTGCATTTGATAAGCAAAATCAGCAACAATTTCACTGGCGCTTGATGCGTTAGTATCAACAAAGTAAAGATCTCCATAAGGATCATCATTAGGATGATGGTCCATTTTAATTAAATAGTTGCCGGTGCTATAACGTTTATCATCAATACGAGGTGTGTTTGCTGTGTCAGTCACAATAACCAAAGCATTTTTGTAATCGTCATCTGAAACAGTATCCATTTTAGCTAACCATTCTAGTGTTGGCTCATTAAAACCAGTAGCCAGAACTTTTTTTTCGGGGAAATTATGTTGAATTAAGAGCTTTAATCCCACCTGACTACCAATAGCATCGGGATCAGGTTTCATATGACGATGAATAATAATCGTCTGGTGTTCTTTAATTTTTTCTAAAATAGTCTGATAGGTTGTCATAAATCATCCTTTGCTGTTTTTTGTTAATATCATATCCATGTGAGGGATGTCATCTTCAAGGTATACATCAGAAATGGTTTCAAAGCCAAATTCTTGATAAAATTCTTTCAAGTAAGCTTGCGCTTGCGCAAAAAGTGGCACTTTGTAGTGTTGTTGCCAAAAATCTATCGCTTTTAGAACTAATTTCTTGCCCAATCCTTTTTGACGATATGAGAGTGGAACCAAGACACGTCCCAGTTTTACCTGATTTTCTTGAGGAATAAGTCGGCAATAAGCCATTAATTCTTTATCTTTAAGAGAAAAGAGGTGAATGGCAGTTAAATCATCCTCATCAATTTCTTGGTAGGCACAATTTTGTTCAACCACAAAGACTCGCACTCGTTCTTTTAAAATGATGAACAATTCTTCGGAGGTTAATTGGTTAAAACGTTTAAAATACCACATAAATGACTCCTCTCAAATAGTATTCAAAATATATCACAGAAAAACTGGAAAATCAAGAGAAATATGTTATGATATAAAGCAACATTACAAGTGAAAGAAGCACAATATGACTGATAATAAATGGCATGATTTAAAGAAAACAGAACTCCATTGTCACTTAGATGGCTCCTTGTCTTTAGAGGTGATAAGACAATTGGCTATGATGGCAAATATTGTTATACCATCTGAAGATGAAACTTTAAAACAATTAGTAACAGTAGCAGAAGACTCTGATAATCTTATGGATTATTTAAAAACGTTTGATTTTATTAGACCCTTATTACAAACAAAAGAGGCACTTTCGCTTGCGGCGTACGATGTCGTTAAACAAGCTGCAAAAGAAAATGTTATCTACATTGAAGTGCGATTTGCACCAGAATTGTCTATGGATGAAAATCTTACTGCTCTTGATACTGTTGAAGCTGTTCTTGATGGTTTAAATAAGGCGATGAAAGAGTTTGATATTATAGCACGTTTATTGGTTTGTGGCTTGAAACAAAGTCAAAAAGAAGTCACACAAGGCATTTTTAAAGAGGTTGCTAGACTCTCTTCAAGAGGCTTGGTCGGTTTTGATTTTGCTGGTAATGAAGCAGACTTTCCAACATCAGAGTTAAAAGATATCATTAAAACTACGCAAGATTTGGGACTTCCTTTAACCTTTCATGCAGGTGAATGTCATTGTCCAAATAATGTTAGTGATGGGTTAAATCTTGGTATCAAACGCTTTGGTCATGTGACGGCTTTGTACAGAAAAAAAGACTTAGTGGCAGATTTTGTAAAATCTGATGCTACTGCAGAAATGTGTCTTACTAGTAATTTACAAACAAAGGCTGCAAGAAATATTGCAGAATTTCCATATCAATTGTTTTATGAAGCAGGCCTTAAACTAACGATAAATACCGATAATCGAACGGTCTCTAATACCAATTTAACAAAAGAGTATGCCTTGTACCATCAGTATTTTAATACAAGTATTTCTGACTTTTATCACTTCAATCAAAATGCGATTTTAGCTAGTTTTACAACTACTGAAGAAAAAGATGCTCTCTTAAAACGTTTAGAAGAGAGCTATCATCCCTATCTCTCATAATCTAATTGTTTTCAATTGATTATTTATGATATAATAAGACCATTATAATGAGGAGGAAACTATGGCTTTTGCACAAATTGTTTATGCTAGTATGACAGGTAACACAGAAGAGATTGCCGATATCGTTGCTAAAAAACTAGAAGAGCTAGGACATACCGTTGATGTTAATGAGTGTACAACTGTTGATGCTAGTGATTTTGAAGATGGCGATATTGTCATTGTTGCAACCTACACTTACGGTGAAGGTGAGTTACCAGATGAAATCATGGATTTCTATGATGATTTAAAAGAGTTAGATCTTTCTGGAAAAATCTATGGTGTTGTAGGTTCAGGCGATACTTTTTATGATAATTTTTGCCAATCAGTTGATGACTTTGAGGATGCTTTTGCTATGACAGGAGCAACCAAAGGTGCTGATAGTGTCAAAGTTGACTTGGCTGCTGAAGAAGAGGACATTGAACATCTAGAAGCTTTTGCTGAAAAACTATCTAATATGCTTAATATTTAAGACAAAGACTTACTTTGTGTAGGTCTTTTACTTTGTCTAATAACTAATATAAAAGAAGCGTTTGGCTAGCTTGTCAAGTGGCTTATAATCCTTTATAATGAAATAAACTTTCAGAACAGGAGTTGTTATGACATTAGATAAAAGTCGTCAAGAAATTGATCTTATTGATGAAACCCTTATTAGTCTTTTGGAAAAGAGAATGGCACTGGTTAGTCAAGTTGTTGCTTATAAAAAAGCTCATAAAATGCCTATATTAGATCAAAATAGAGAAGAGACTATTTTAAAAAAAGTTGCTCAAGAAGTTAAGAACCCTATGTATCAAGAATCAATTGTAGCTACTTTTAAAGACATCATGATACATTCAAAAACTTTTCAAGAAAAGAGATTAAGAGATGATAATTAATCAAAAAACAGTCCTAACGTTTGTCAAGAAAAATTTACTATTTATTGTGCTGGGTCTAGTGATAGGTTTAATAACTGGTGCCTTTGATATGGTCTTTGGACGCGTTCTACTTTTGATAGGAGATGTTAGAACAGAGCATCCTTTATTTTTTATTCCATTTTTAGGACTTGCTGGTTTAGTTATTTTATATTTGTACCAACACTATGGTGGAAGAGCTAATGGCGGCATGGGTTTAGTCTTTCGAGTTGGACATGGAAAAGAACAAAGCATCCCCAAGCGTTTAATTCCCTTGATTATCCTTACAACCTGGTTAACTCATCTCTTTGGTGGGAGTGCTGGTCGTGAAGGAGTGGCTGTTCAAATTGGTGCTACCATCTCAAATTTTTTTACCAATTCTTTTGACGATGCTAATCGTCGTTTATTTTTGATTACTGGTATGGCAGCTGGTTTCGCTGGGCTTTTTCAAACGCCTCTTGCTGCCACTTTATTTGCTATTGAGGTATTATTTATTGGTCGAATGAGATTGTCTGCTTTAGTTCCAGTCTTAGTGGCTTCTTATACGGCTAGTGCCACCTCTCAGTTTCTAGGACTAGAACATTTTGCTATACCAATTAAGGTCTCTTTAGCGATAACTCCAATTCTATTTATGAAATTAGCTGTATTAGGGCTATTATTTGGATTAACGGGTAATGCTTTTGCCTTAGGATTAAAGCAGTCGAAAAAATGGTTGGCTGATAAACTTCCAAATGCCTATCTTCGTATAGTTCTTATAGGATCTATCTTGGCGCTTACTTTTCTTTTGTTAGATATGGGACGTTATTCAGGACTTGGAACAAATCTGATTTCAGCGAGTTTTTCTGACGGTAGTATTTTAAGCTATGATTGGCTATTAAAATTAGTGCTTACTTTACTAACATTAGCCATTGGTTTTCAAGGTGGTGAGGTAACGCCACTATTTGCTATTGGTTCAAGTTTGGGTGTCGTTTTGGCTCCAATTTTTGGACTTCCAATTTCTTTGGTTGCAGCTCTTGGCTATGCTAGTGTGTTTGGTAGTGCTACAAGTACCTTCTTAGCACCCATTTTAATTGGAGCAGAAGTTTTTGGTATGGAAAACTTCCCTTATTTCTTTATTGTTATGGTCTTTACCATGAGTTTTGGTAAAAGAAATAGTATCTATGGGGAACAGAAATATTAAGTTCTAAACTAAAATTTATCTTTACATTATTAAGATAATTTGATAGAATAGACTACGTGTGTAATGGACACACAATAAACGGCTAATCCGCTAAGACAATGCTCTTAAGATTAGTAAGATAAGGAGAAAATAAAATGAATCCATTAATTCAAAGTTTGACTGAAGGTCAACTTCGTACTGATATCCCTGCGTTTCGTCCTGGTGACACTGTTCGTGTTCATGCGAAAGTTGTTGAAGGAACTCGTGAACGTATCCAGATCTTTGAGGGTGTTGTTATCTCTCGTAAAGGTCAAGGTATCTCAGAAATGTATACTGTTCGTAAATTATCAAGCGGTATCGGTGTAGAACGTACTTTCCCACTTCACACACCTCGTGTTGATAAAATTGAAGTTGTTCGTTACGGTAAAGTTCGTCGTGCGAAACTTTACTACTTACGTGCTTTACAAGGTAAAGCTGCACGTATCAAAGAAATTCGTCGCTAAGACAATTTCAAAAATCTGCTCGCATGGGCAGATTTTTTTATCAGTTCCCTTAGTTAAATGGATATAACAACTTCCTCCTAAGAAGTCGTTGTAGGTTCGATTCCTACAGGGGACATCAAAAAAATGCAACCCGAAAAAATTTTTTGAAGGTTGTTTTTTTATTTTTTTCTAATAAATAGAAGTCTATTATTTTATCACTAAAAAACAAGCAATAATAAAAAATCGTGGTATAATAAAAAGACAAAAAATAAGAGAGGTCGTCATGAAAAATATTAAAAAGACTATTGATAATAGAATTGATTATTTGTTGATTTTACCAGTCTTCATTTTACTAATTATTGGTTTATTAGCTGTCTATATTGCCATCAATCATGACTATCCTCAAAATTTAACAACTGTATTAGCTCAGCAAGTTCTATGGATTATAACTGGATTTGCTCTTAGTTTTATTGTTATGCTTTTTAGCACAGAATTTTTATGGAAAATAACACCCTTTCTCTATATATTAGGGCTAGGTTTAATGATTTTGCCCTTATTTTTTTATAGTCCTCAATTAGTTTCTCTAACAGGAGCAAAAAACTGGATTACGATAGGAAATACAACGTTATTTCAACCATCAGAATTTATGAAAATTTCATATATCTTGATGCTGTCTCAAGCAACTGTTAAATTACAGCAAAATATTGTTAATCGCTATTTTAAAGATGATCTGAAATTGCTTTTAGTTTATGGTCTATTAACCCTTCCTGTCTTATTTCTATTAGCTTTGCAAAAGGACTTAGGAACAGCTTTGGTCTTTATTGCTATCTTGTCAGGTCTTATTTTATTATCAGGAGTTTCTTGGCAATTGATTGTTTTTGTGACAACGATTATTATTTCTGGGTCAGTTGGCTTTTTAGCCATGTTTCTTTCACCAATGGGTAAATCCTTCTTTTATAATCTGGGTATGGATACATATCAAATCAATCGGATTTCTGCTTGGTTGAGTCCTTTTGACTTTGCTGACTCGATTGCCTACCAACAAACTCAAGGGATGATTTCTATAGGTAGTGGTGGTTTTACTGGTAAAGGCCTTAATGTTGTTGATTTATCAGTTCCTGTTCGAGAAAGTGATATGATTTTTACTGTTATTGCTGAAAATTTTGGCTTTATCGGTTCTAGTCTACTATTAGGACTTTATTTATTTTTAATCTATCGAATGATTCGGGTAACTTTTGAATCAAATAATCTTTTTTATACCTATATTTCTACTGGCTTTATCATGATGATTTTATTCCATATTTTTGAAAATATTGGTGCAGCTATCGGTGTTCTTCCTCTAACAGGTATTCCGCTACCTTTTATATCCCAAGGAGGAAGCTCTTTAATTTCCAACTTATTGGGGGTTGGTCTAATTTTATCAATGTCTTATCAGAATCAAAAAAATAAGGAAAGTTTTATAGAAGAACAAGGGTCAATAAACTGAGAAAAGTTCTAGCAATAGAGCTTTTTTCTCTATTCAAAATAGTGTAAAAAACGTTAAAATATGTTATAATAAAGAGCGTATATATAGTGAATTTATTATAGATATCAATTCATCGAAGAATACTCAATAATAATCAACTAATAATTTTTTTAATAGTTAAAAATTTTGATAAGTATCTATCTTTCATTAAGACTATTAATTTTAAAAAATAACGATAAGGTTAGGGCGAATGGTAAAAGATAAGAAAAAGAAAAAGGATTTAGCAAATGAATATGATGCCAGTCAAATTCAAGTTTTAGAAGGGTTAGAAGCAGTTCGTATGCGACCAGGAATGTATATTGGTTCCACTTCAAAAGAGGGCTTGCATCACTTGGTTTGGGAAATTGTCGACAATTCTATTGACGAAGCCTTAGCTGGATTTGCCAGTCATATTAAAGTATTTATTGAACCTGATAACTCTATTACTGTATCTGATGATGGTCGAGGTATTCCTGTTGGCATCCAAGAAAAAACTGGTCGTCCAGCGGTTGAAACAGTCTTTACAGTCCTTCATGCTGGGGGTAAATTTGGTGGTGGTGGCTATAAGGTTTCAGGTGGTCTTCATGGTGTAGGTTCCTCAGTTGTTAATGCCTTATCTAGTCAGCTAGATGTTAAAGTATATAAAAATGGTAACATTTACTATCAAGAATATCAAAGAGGTCAGGTAGTTGATGATTTAAAAATCATAGGAGAGACAGATTTGTCAGGAACAACTGTTCACTTCACACCTGATGGTGAAATTTTTACAGAAACCTTAGAGTTTGATTTTAATAAACTAGCAAAACGTATCCAAGAATTAGCTTTTTTAAACCGTGGATTAAGAATATCAATCGCAGATAAACGCGAACATAACCCTCAAGAGTTAGAATTTCATTATGAAGGAGGGATTGCTAGCTATGTAGAGTTTATCAATACTGATAAACAAGTTATTTTTGATAACCCAATCTACACAGATGGTGAAATGGAAGGCATTGCTGTTGAAGTAGCCATGCAATACACTACTGGTTATCATGAAAACGTTATGAGTTTTGCCAATAATATTCATACCCATGAAGGTGGAACACATGAGCAAGGGTTTAGAACAGCTTTAACACGTGTTATCAATGATTATGCCAAGAAAAATAACATTTTAAAAGACAATGACGATAATCTAACCGGTGATGATGTTCGTGAGGGATTGACAGCTGTTATTTCTATCAAGCATCCTAATCCTCAGTTTGAAGGACAAACTAAAACCAAATTAGGTAATAGTGAAGTTGTTAAAATCACGAATCGTTTATTTAGTGAAGCTTTCAATCGTTTCTTGTTAGAAAATCCTCAAACAGCCAAAAAAATTGTTGAAAAAGGGATTTTAGCAAGTAAAGCCCGTATAGCTGCTAAAAGAGCAAGAGAAGTCACACGTAAAAAATCTGGTCTGGAAATTTCAAATTTACCAGGGAAATTAGCTGACTGTTCTTCTAACGATGCTGCTCAAAATGAGCTATTTATTGTTGAGGGGGACTCAGCAGGAGGATCGGCTAAATCAGGCCGAAATCGTGAATTTCAAGCCATTTTACCTATTAGAGGTAAAATTCTCAATGTGGAAAAAGCGACGATGGATAAGATTCTATCCAATGAAGAAATCAGAACAATCTTTACAGCCATGGGAACAGGATTTGGTAATGATTTTGATGTTGAAAAGGCACGTTATCATAAATTAGTGATTATGACTGATGCTGATGTTGATGGTGCGCATATTAGAACTTTATTACTAACCTTAATTTATCGCTTTATGCGTCCAGTATTAGAAGCTGGTTTTGTTTACATCGCTCAACCACCAATTTATGGTATTAAGGTTGGTAGTGACATTAAACAATATATTCAACCAGGTCCAAATCAAGAAGAAGAATTAAAAGAGGCTATGCAAAAGTATAGTGAGGGTCGCTCTAAACCATCTGTCCAACGTTATAAAGGATTAGGTGAGATGGATGATCATCAGCTTTGGGAAACAACCATGGACCCTGAAAGACGTTTGATGGCACAGGTTTCTATTGAAGATGCCGCTGAAGCTGACCGCGTTTTTGAAATGTTAATGGGTGACAAAGTTGAGCCTAGACGTGAATTTATTGAAGAAAATGCTGTTTATAGTACTTTAGATATATAAGCTTTTGAAAACCACATAGAAGTATGGTATAATCGTAATGTTATAGACCATATTAGTAAAAAATGACAAGTTAAGGAGATTAAGATGACCAGTGGAATCGTCTTATTAATAGTAGGAATTGTTTTATTAGTTATCATTGCTTATCTTATAGGTGCGATTATAAGAAGACGTAATGATGGCTTGATTGCAAAACTAGAAGAACGCAAGCAAGAGCTTTTTGATTTACCTGTCAATGATGAAATTGAAGAAGTTAAGAGCCTTCATTTGATTGGTCAAAGTCAAACTGCCTTTCGTGAATGGAACCAAAAATGGGTTGATTTATCACTCAATTCGTTTAGTGATATTGAAAACCATATTTTTGAAGCTGAAAATCTAAATGCTACCTTTAATTTCTTTAAAGCTAAAAATGAAATTAATAGTATTGAGAGTCAGTTAAATTTAGTAGAAGAAGATATTAAAGGTATTAGAGAAGCACTAGAAGTCCTTAAAGAACAAGAAGGAAAAAACAGTTCACGAGTGACTCATGCTCTTGATATGTATGAAACACTTCAAAATGATATAGCTGAAAACGCTGATAATTATGGTCCGACAATGACGGAAATTGGTAAACAATTAAAAAATATTCAAGGTGAGTTTTCACAATTTGTGACTTTGAATTCCTCTGGTGATCCAATTGAAGCGGCTAATATTTTAGAACGTGCTGAAGAACATACCATTGCTCTTGGTCAAATTACCGAAAAAATTCCTGCCATCGTGACAAAACTAGAAGATGATTTTCCTGATCAACTGGATGATTTAGAAACAGGATATGGTCGTCTTTTGGAAGAAGATTATCAATTTATTGAAGATGATATTGAAGTGCGTTTCCAAGAAATCAGAGAAGCTATTGCTAAGACGATTGAAGACTTATCATCTTTAGATTTAGATAAAGCAGAAAGTAGTAATCAAGATATCCAAGAAAATGTTGATTCTTTATATGCATTATTTGAAAAAGAAATTACTGCTTTCAAAGAAGTTAATAAAGAAAAAGTTGTTATTCCAAAATTTATTAATCATAATAAAGAAAACAATCAAAAATTAATTGATGAATACCAACGTTTATCTCATCGTTATCTTTTAAATGAAAGAAATAGTGAAAAACTAAAGGGTTTCCAAGAGCAATTGTCAACAATGGAATCTGAAACAGCTAGTATTGTTGATGCTATTGAAGAAAAAAAAGAGCCTTTCTCAGTTTTAAGAGCGTCACTTGCAAAAATTCATGAAAATCTCTTAGAAATTGAGCAAGAACAATTTGCTATTTTAGAGTCCTTCAAAGATATTGAGACACTCGAAGAGACTTCGCGTCAAACTTTAGATAATTACATCAACAAACTTCATATTATTAAACGTTATATGGAGAAGAAAAACTTACCTGGTATTCCTCAATACTTCTTGAGTACTTTCTTTACAACAAGTTCTCAGCTAGAAGCATTGAGAGATGAGCTTAGTCGTGGAAGAGTGGATATTAATATTGTCTTAAAACTGACTGATGCTGCAACAGGAGCTCTAGCAACTCTTGAAGAAACAACTTATCAAGTGATTGAAAATGCTACCCTAACAGAGCAATTATTACAATATTCAAATCGTTATCGTAGTTTTGAGCCTTCTGTTCAAGAAAGTTTTGAGAAAGCTTTGGAATTATTCGAGAATCATTTTGACTATCAAGCTTCGTTTGAAGAGATTTCTTATGCACTTGAAACAGTTGAGCCGGGTGTTACTGAACGTTTTGTTACCTCTTATGAAAAAACAAGAGAAAAAGTTGGCTTTTAAAAATAATAGTCATCGCTAAAAGCACTTAACCTTAATTTCCTTATTGAATAGGAATTTCTAAGGCAAAGTGCTTTTTTGACAAAAACAACAAGAAAATGGAGAAAAGATGGCAGTGGTAAAAGGCTTATTAGTGATGGATGTGGATTCAACCCTTATTCAAGAAGAAGTGATTGATCAATTAGGTGAGGCTATTGGTAAAGGTGAAGAAATTGCTAGTATTACAGATCAAGCAATGAGAGGAGAGTTGGATTTTAGACAGTCTTTAGAAGAAAGAGTCACTTTATTGAAGGGTTTGCCAGATAGTATTTTCAATGATGTATTAAAAAATCTTCACTATACAAAGGGTGCTGAAAAATTAGTATCAGAGCTACACAATCGTGGCTACAAAGTTGGTCTGGTTTCAGGAGGTTTTCACGAAATTGTTGATAAACTAGCTGAAAAGTTAAGTATTGACTATGTTAAAGCTAATCGCTTAGAAGTGGAAAATGGTATTTTAACCGGTCGCGTGACTGGTGATATTGTTACTAAAGATGTTAAAAAAGAAAAATTAGAAGAATGGGCAAGTGAAAATCAGTTAGACATGTCAAAAACGGTTGCAGTAGGTGATGGTGCCAATGATCTCTTAATGTTAAAAAGAGCAGGTCTTGGAATTGCTTTTTGTGCTAAACCTATTGTGAGAGAACAGGCTGATTATCAGATTAATGAGCCAGACCTTTATCAAGTGATTTCACTGATTGATACTTATCTATAAATACTAAAGAGGATAGGAATAGATACCTAGACTCTCTTTTTTTTATTTTTATCTTGTTAAGGAACTTTATTAATCTGTCTATTTTCTTTAATAATAATATGATACTGGTATTTTTGCCATGTTTTAAATAATCATCTTCTTTTTACATAAAAGTATCTTCTTCTTGTTGCTATTTTATCATTTTTTTTTTAAACTAGAAGGTACTAATAACTATAAAGGAGTTACCCTTGATTATCTTAATTTATATCCTTATTGTTTTATTTGCCACTACAGTAGGAGCCACAACTGGGTTGGGTGGGGGAATTATTATTAAACCACTTCTTGATGTTGTTGGCTTTCACAGTGTTGATGAAATTGGTTTTTTTTCATCAGTTGCTGTTTTTTCAATGTGTGTCATTTCTCTTTATAAACAACTTCGAAGAAAGACAGAATTTAATAAAAATATCGTTTATTCACTATCTTTTGGATCAGTGATTGGCGGTTTTTTAGGTGAATATGCTTTCCAATTTATTTTTAATATTTGGAATAACCAACAAGTGAAAGCAGTGCAGGCTAGTGTTTTATTGATAACATTATTGGTTATCTTTTATTATACCCTTGTTAGTAATAGAATAAAAAGTTTACAGGTAAAAAGTAAAATTGGTAGTGTTTTAATTGGACTTTTTTTGGGGATGATTTCTGTTTTTCTGGGAATAGGTGGTGGTCCTTTAAATGTTTCAATGCTAATGTTTTGCTTTTCTTTTCCAATTAGAGAAGCCGCTTTTTATTCTTTAGCCACAATCTTCTTCTCACAATTATCAAAATTAGGAATTTCTGTTCTTGGAGGTAGTTTTATCACCTATGATTTAAAAATGATTCCTTTTTTAATCATCACAGCAATAATTGGTGGGTTAATTGGTACAAAACTTAATCAGTCTTTATCTATTAAAAGAATTGAACAACTGTATTCACTTTTAATCATATTTCTCATCTTATTATCAGCATATAATGTCATTGTTAATATTTTATAAACAAATAAAAATCTCTCTTGACTTTAATCGCCAGGAGAGATTTTTACTTTTTAAAGAGTCGCTTAAAGAATGATTTTTTTTGAGGAGTATTTTCTTCTTTTGTTTGAGAAAGAAGTTGAGGGAAAACATCATAAATATCAGCTTTATCAACATATTCGGGCGATTGTGTATGAACAAGAATGCCAAATGGAGACTTTGATGTTTTCTCATCAACAATGGTAGCATTAATCCCTTGTTCTTGAGCTATTTTTAAATAGTACATTTGGAGGCTGAGAGCTATTTGTGGAGAAATTTTAACAAATAACTTGCTATCATATTGCTCACTAAGGTGTTTAAGTGCTTCTGAGAAGAATGATTTTACTTTATCTTTGTTAGTCTTTTCAATGAGAATGGTAAGGACAACTCGCTCAGAAAATGTTCCGAGATAATAACGCTGTTCATCAGGATTCAAACGTTTTTCGCCTAAAGCTCCTTTTAAGACTTTTTCATGTAAATCTGCCATAATAAACCTCTTTTTATTCTTATTATCAATTATACACTATTTTTTAAAAAAAGAGAAAGACGTTGTTTTACTGGAAATACTCTTGTTATCGATTAAAAATTAATTAAAAAATATTTGTGTCAGTCTTTTAAAACACATATATAACAAGAATAGGTTTTGTTTTTGTAGGGTAAAATCTTGCTTATGCTGTGAGATTGTGGTATTATTAACATGTAAAAAATTAAACTCATAAGGAGAGTATTATATGTCAATTATTACAGATGTTTACGCTCGCGAAGTCTTAGACTCACGCGGGAACCCAACACTTGAAGTAGAAGTTTATACTGAATCAGGTGCTTTTGGACGCGGTATGGTTCCTTCAGGTGCTTCAACTGGTGAGCACGAAGCAGTTGAACTTCGTGACGGTGACAAGTCTCGTTACCTTGGTCTTGGAACTCAAAAAGCTGTTGACAACGTAAACAACGTTATCGCTGAAGCTCTTATCGGTTATGATGTTCGTGATCAACAAGCTATTGACCGTGCGATGATTGCTCTTGACGGTACTCCAAATAAAGGTAAATTGGGAGCTAACGCTATTTTAGGTGTTTCTATTGCCGTGGCGCGTGCAGCAGCTGATTACCTAGAAATTCCTCTTTACAACTATCTTGGTGGATTTAACGCTAAAGTTCTTCCAACACCAATGATGAACATCATTAATGGTGGCTCACATTCTGATGCACCAATTGCTTTCCAAGAATTTATGATTGTTCCTGTTGGAGCACCTACTTTCAAAGAAGGTCTTCGTTGGGGTGCAGAAGTTTTCCATGCTCTTAAGAAAATTCTTAAAGAACGTGGTCTTGTAACTGCTGTTGGTGACGAAGGAGGATTTGCACCTAAGTTTGAAGGAACTGAAGATGGTGTTGAAACAATTCTTAAAGCGATTGAAGCAGCTGGATATGAAGCTGGTGAAAATGGTATTATGATTGGTTTTGACGTAGCTTCTTCTGAATTCTACGATAAAGAACGTAAAGTTTACGACTACACTAAATTTGAAGGTGAAGGCGCAGCTGTTCGTACTGCGGCTGAACAAGTTGACTACCTTGAAGAATTAGTTAATAAATACCCAATTATTACTATCGAAGATGGTATGGATGAAAATGACTGGGATGGTTGGAAAGCTCTTACTTCTCGTCTTGGTGGACGTGTACAATTGGTCGGAGATGACTTCTTTGTAACAAACACTGACTACCTAGCTCGTGGTATTGCCGAAAATGCTGCCAACTCAATTCTTATCAAAGTTAACCAAATTGGTACATTGACTGAAACTTTTGAAGCTATTGAAATGGCTAAAGAAGCAGGATATACTGCAGTTGTTTCACACCGTTCAGGTGAAACTGAAGACTCAACAATTGCTGATATTGCCGTAGCAACAAATGCTGGTCAAATCAAAACTGGTTCATTATCACGTACAGACCGTATTGCTAAATATAACCAATTACTTCGTATCGAAGATCAACTTGGTGAAGTAGCTGAATACCGTGGTTTGAAATCATTCTACAATTTGAAAAAATAAGCCTTGATATAATAAGGATTTAAGCCCCCTAGTTAAACTAAGGGGCTTTATTTTTGTAAAAAGTGGACAGGAAAGGGGCAGAAAAATTTAACGGACTAGGAAGATTACTTTTTATTTGACGGTTTTATTCAGTATTTACAGTTAATATCTATTTTTGAAAGGGTTTCCATGTTATAATATAACAAAAAAGGAATTGTGAGGAAAGATGATGGAAAAAACCTTATTTATCATTAAACCAGATGGTGTTAAAAGAGGATTAGTGGGAGAAGTCATTAAAAGAATTGAGCGTCGTGGATTTATTATTGAAAAATTAGACATGCGTATGGCAACACAAGAACTATTAGAACAACACTACGAAGCGCTTATTAAAAAACCGTTTTTCCCAGAACTAAAAGACTATATGACAAGTGGTCCGATTGTTATTGGTGTGATTTCAGGCAATCGCGTTGTCTCATCATGGCGAACCATGATGGGTGTTACCAATCCTAAAGATGCTCTACCTGGTACTATTAGAGGAGATTTTGCTCAAGCTCCAGGAGAAGAAGGTGGTATTTTTAATATTGTGCATGGTTCAGATTCAACTGAAGCAGCCAAAAGAGAAATTGCTATTTGGTTTGGTCAATCTAACAAGAGCACAAAATAGTAGTAAAAAAATGTTAGATAGTTTCTAACATTTTTTATTTTAAGAAAAGTTTAGACTGTCCATAACTGCTGAAACTTTGGTATAATGAATAAAAAGGTTTAGGAGAAATAATGGTAAAATTAGCGACAATTTGTTATATCGATAATGACAAAGCTTTATTATTGCTTCACAGGAATAAAAAAGAAAATGATATTCATGAGGGCAAGTGGATTAGTGTTGGTGGTAAAATAGAACTTGGTGAAAGTCCTGAAGAATGTGCCAAACGTGAAATTTTTGAAGAAACAGGTTTGATTGTAACAAAAATGGACTTTAAAGGCATCATTACTTTTCCTAGTTTTACGCCTGAAGATGACTGGTATACCTATGTTTTTAAGATAACAGGATTTGAAGGAGAACTGATAAAAGATTCCCCTGAGGGAACGCTAGAATGGGTGCCTTATGAAGAAGTTTTAAAGAAACCAACCTGGGAAGGTGATTATGAAATGTTAAAGTGGATCTTAGAGGATTATCCTTTCTTTTCAGCTAAATTTTCCTATGTTAATGAAAAATTAGTGGATAAAGAGGTCACATTTTATGGCTAATAATGATTTTAGACACGAACGAAATAAAACAGTTTTTGGTGTCAGAGGCTCAGCCATTATTATTGAAAATAATCAGTTGCTGACTTATTATAATGAAGAAAAAAAGACTTATTATTTACCAGGTGGTGCTATTGAAATTGGTGAATCTACAAAAGAGGCAATAAAACGTGAGGTAATGGAAGAATTAGGTATTGCTTGTCAAGTTTCTGACTTGCTATTTGTTGTTGAAAATGAATTTTCTTTATCAAAGAAAAATTTTCATAATATTGAATTTCATTACGCTGTTACCCTATTAGAATCTGCGCCTAATGATATTTTTGAAGATGGGAATTTGCCTATCAAATGGTTAGCGATAAATGATTTGGCTAGCTACAATCTCAATCCTGGATTTTTAAAAGAGGCTTTATTACATCCCCAAACGACCTTACAACACATTGTTAATTTAAACAAAAAGCAATAAGACAATTTATTTTTATAATATAATATTAAAGAGGATACCATGAATAATTTTAGAGACAAAAAATTTAGTTTCACCTGGTTTTTTAAATGGTTTGTAGATAATAAGGCCAATGTTGTTTTATTATCAATGCTGCTGGTTTTTTTAAATATTTTTATTTTAATAAAAATTAGTTTTATCTTTCAGCCAATTATTACGATTATATCGATTATTATGTTGCCGATAGTGATTTCAGGCTTGTTGTACTATCTTTTAGAACCAATTGTTTCTTTTTTAGAGAAAAAAGGACTTAATAAAATCGTTTCAATTACTATTGTATTTGTCATGGTTTTAGGTTTTTTAGTCCTGGGAATTGCAAGTATTGTTCCTACAATTCAAACACAAATAACCTCTTTCATTAAGAATTTACCAGACTATATAACACAATTAGAGAGTCAATTAACAGAGTTATTAAAAGATGATCGCCTTGAAGCTATGCGTCCTCAATTATCTGAAATGATTGATAATTTTAGTCAGACAGCTATTGATTTTGTTCAAAGTTTCTCTAGTCAGGCAGTTGATTGGGCAAGCAGGTTTGCTTCCGCTCTGACGAAAGTCATGTTAGCTCTTTTGATTTCTCCTTTTATCTTGTTTTATCTTTTAAGAGATAGCAATCAAATCAAAGGAGTCGTTGTATCTTATTTACCAATAAAAATTCGAAAACCAATGGCACGTATTTTAACAGATGTTAACAAACAGTTGTCAGGTTATGTTCAAGGACAAGTAACGGTTGCTATTGTTGTTGGTTTAATGTTTTCTATCATGTTTAATATCATTCAATTACCCTATGCCATTACTTTAGGGATAATGGCTGGTTTTTTAAATATGATTCCTTATCTTGGTAGTTTTCTAGCCATGGTCCCAGTTGTTATTTTAGCGATGGTAGATGGACCAATCATGCTTGTTAAGGTTATCATTGTTTTCACAATTGAACAAACTATTGAAGGACGTTTTGTGACGCCGCTTGTTTTGGGTAGCAAACTAAATATTCATCCAATTACCATCCTATTTATTTTATTAACAACAGGGTCGATGTTTGGTCTTTGGGGGGTTCTACTAGGGATACCAGTTTATGCCTCATTAAAGGTTGTGATTATAGAATTATTTGAATGGTACAAGTCAGTTAGTGGACTATATGAAGAAGATAAAAGAGAGAAGATTGATGACTAATAGTGAAAAAATGCTAAAGGCAATTGAAAATAAAAATTTAGAAGGTGCAGACTATTATTTTAATCAGGCCCTCTTACATGATAGTGATGACCTGTTGCTTTCTTTGGCAGAATACCTAGAGAGTATTGGTTTTCACCCACAAGCAAAAGCTATCTATTTAAAGCTAAAAACTTATTACCCTGAAGTAAGTATTAATCTTGCTCAAATTGTGGCAGAAGAAGGTGATATTGAAACAGCTTTTTTATACCTTGATGAGATTTCAAAGACAAGCGAGCATTATCTTTCTGCCCTACTAGTTATGGCTGATTTATATGATTTAGAAGGTTTGACAGATGTTGCGCGTGAAAAATTATTTGAAGCTAGTCAGTTAAGTCAAGAACCACTTATTGTTTTTGGCTTGGCTGAGATTGAGTTGTCTCTGGAGCATTACCAAGAGGCTATTAATGAATATGCCAAATTAGACCATCAGGAAATTTTAGCATTAACAGGTGTTTCTACCTATCAAAGAATTGGTAAATCCTATGCTAGTCTAGGAAAATATGAAGTGGCTATTGAATTTCTAGAAAAATCTCTGGAATTTGATTATAGCGAAGATACTATTTTTGAATTAGCAACAATATTGTATCAACAGCAAGAGTATCAAAAAGCTAATATCTATTTTAAACAGTTGGATAATCTTTCCAGTGAATTTGCCGGTTATGAGTATGTTTATGCCTTATCACTCCACGAAGAAGACCAAATTCAAGAAGCTCTTAAGGTTGCTCAACAAGGATTGTCTAAAAATGAATTTGATAGTCAATTATTATTGTTAGCTTCACAATTATCTTATGAGAATCATGATGTTAAAGCAGCAGAAGCTTATTTATTATCTGCTCAACAAATCGTAGAAGACAAGGAGGAAGTCATTTTACGCTTGACAACTCTTTACCTAGAAGAAGAACGCTATGAAGATGTCATTGCTTTGAGTAAAGAGTCTATTGATAATGTTTTAACCAGATGGAACATCGCTAAAGCTTATCATGCACTTGAAGATGAAGAAAAGACAATTGCGTCTTATGAAGAATTAGTCAATGATTTAAAAACTAATCCAGAATTTCTCAAAGATTATTTTTACGTTTTAAGAGAATATGGTGACAATGAAAAGATGAGACGAATTGGAGAGAATTATCTCAAACTGGTGCCAGATGACTTGGAAATTGTTCATCTATTAGAAGAGTGGGATTAAAAAAACACTTGCTTGTGCAAGTGTTTTTTATGACTGTCTCATTCTATTAATTTTTTCTTCATCAGGGGTTACCCTTAAGGTTTTTTGCCCAGTATAGGTAACAAAACCTGGTTTTGATCCGGTCGGTTTATTTAATTTTTTTGCTTCAATCATGTCTACTTGAACAAGATTAGAGAGTCGTGCTTTAGAAAAATAGGCGGCAAGTTCAGCAGCATCAGTTTTGACCTCATCACTAGGATTTGAGTTATTACGAATAACCACATGACTACCAGGAATATCTTTGGCATGGAACCAGAGATCATTTTTCTGAGCAATTTTAAAAGAAAGTTCGTCATTTTGGAGGTTATTTTTACCAACCAAGATAAGTGTTTTTCCATCACTCGCTAAGTACTGTTCAGGTTTTTGTTTTTTATGATGTTTATCGCGTCTTTTTTGTTTGATAAATCCTGTTTCTATCAATTCTTCTCTGATATCAGCAATTTCAGAAAGAGTTGCCTGATTAAGAGCCGTTTCAACGGTTTCTAAATAAGCAATTGTTTCTCTGGTTTCTTTGAGCAAATGACTGAGATGTTTCACAGCTTCTTTTAATTTTTGGTATTTCTTAAAATAGCGTTGAGCATTTTGATTAGGAGTTAAAGCTTTATCTAGTGAAATAGTTATCTTTTCTCCTGTGTAATAATTATCAAGAGTGACCTGGTTTTGATTATTTGGAACATTCCTTAAAAAGGTTGTCAGTAATTCTCCTTTTTGACGGAATTCTTCCGCATTTTCGGTATCCTTTAGTTCTTGCTCTTGTTTTTTTAGTTTTTTCTTATTTTTTTGTATTTCCGTATTAACACGGTGGATTAAATCATTGGCTTGCTGATTGATCCTATCTCTTTGTGCCTTATCTTTATAATAGACGTCTAACACTTCAGATAAACTCGAAAAAGTTTCTTTTGAGTCTGAAAATAAAATGGCTGAGAAAGATTTTTCTGTAAGACTAGGTGCTGTGGACTGATTAAAAAAGTGGCGAAAGGCTTGAAATTTTTCATTGGTTAGTCTATGACTGAGTTCTATTGCGGTATCACGTCCCAATCCTTGAAATAGCAGTTGTAGGTTTTTGGGGTTAAGTTCATTAGTCTGCAAAGACTCAAATAATTTTTCATCAGAAATTTCAAAAGGGTTGGTGCTATTAGTTTTTGGTGGTAAAACATAATAACTGCCTGGTAAAATAGTGCGATAACTATTTTGTGAAAAACCAACGTGTTTGACTGATTCAATAATTTTGCCTTCATTTTTATCAATCAAGATGATATTCGAGTGTTTTCCCATTATCTCAATCATCAAAGTTACTTTGATATGATCACCAATCTCATTTTTATTGGAAAAGGTCATTTCAACAATGCGATCATTTTCCAGTTGTTTAATATCTTCAATGACAGCACCTTGAAGGTATTTTCTCATAATCATTGTAAAGGTGTTTGGTGTTTGTGGATTAGAAAAAGTGACTTGAGTGATATGAAGTCTTCCAAATACGGGATGAGCAGATAGGAGCAATCGATAATTTTGACGATTTTTACGAATAGATAAAACCAACTCATTTTCAAAAGGTTGATTAATTTTTTGCACACGACCAAATAAAATTTCTTCTTTTAATTCTTTAACCATATGGTGTAAAAAAAAGCCATCAAAAGACATAACATTCCAACTTTCAGTTTTATGTTGTTATTATACCACAGTTCATTCATAAAACGTATCAATGCTTTTGATAAAGTCGTTCTAGTGTCCTTTCATTGAAAAAATAAGGGAAAAGTTGTATACTAAGAAAGTATGCAACACTGTTGCAATCGCTGTAATTCGACTTGTTTAAAAGCAAGGACCGTTAGTATTAAAAAAATATTAAGGAGAAAAGAGTGACAAATATAAAAATCATTGCCCTGGGCGGTGTAAGAGAAAATGGTAAAAACTTCTACATTGTAGAAGTTGGTAAAGCCATTTATATTTTAGATGCAGGATTAAAATATCCTGAAAACGAACAATTAGGTGTGGATGTGGTTATCCCTAATCTAGACTATGTTTTTGAAAACAAAAAAAGGGTTAAAGGCATCTTTTTAACCCATGGACACGCTGATGCCATTGGAGCGCTTCCCTATCTTTTAGAAGAAGTGAAAGCACCTGTCTTTGGTTCAGAATTGACAATTGCTCTAGCAAAATTGGTGGTTAAAGCAAATGATGCCACTAAGAAATTTAATAATTTTCACATTGTTGATAGTGATACAGAAATTGAATTTGGTAAAAACACCATTTCCTTTTTTAAAACAACACACTCTATTCCAGAGAGTTTAGGAATTGTGATTGGAACATCAAAAGGTAATATTGTCTATACTGGTGACTTTAAATTTGACCAAGCAGCAAGTGAGTTATATCAAACGGATTTTGCTAGATTAGCAGAAATTGGTAGTGAAGGTGTTTTGGCTCTTCTTTCAGATTCTGCCAATGCTGAAAGCAATTTTCAGATTGCTAGTGAAGCAGAGGTTGGCGATGAAATCAATAACGTCATTGCTGATTGGGAAGGTCGTATTATTGTTGCGGCTGTTGCCAGTAATTTGGCAAGGATTCAGCAAGTTTTTGACGCTGCTGAAAAACATGGTCGTCGTGTTGTGTTAACTGGTTTTGATGCTGAAAATATTGTTAGAACAGCTCTAGATTTGAAAAAATTATCTCTATCTGATAAAAAATTATTAATCAAACCTAAAGAAATGGACAGATTTGATGATAGTGAGTTGATTATTCTTGAAACAGGTCGTATGGGTGAACCTATTAATGGTCTTAGAAAAATGTCAACAGGCCGTCATCGTTATGTCCAAATTAAAGACGGTGATCTTATCTACATTATCACCACACCAAGTATTGCTAGTGAAGCTATCGTTGCGCGTGTTGAAAATCTAATTTATAAGGCTGGTGGGGTTGTTCAGTCCATTACTAAAAATTTACGTGTTTCAGGTCATGCCAACGGTAGGGATTTGCAGTTGATGATTAATCTCATGAAACCTAAATATCTTTTTCCAATTCAAGGAGAATACCGTGAATTAGCAGCTCATGCAGGCTTAGCACAAGAGATTGGTATGTTTCCTGAAAATATATACATCATGAAACGTGGTGATGTCATGGTTTTACAAAAGGATCGTTTTCTCAAGGAAGGAACAGTGCCTGCTAATGATGTCTTATTAGATGGAAATGCTATAGGTGATGTTGGTAATATCGTTATGAGAGACCGCAAGGTTTTGTCAGAAGATGGTATTTTCATTGTTGTTATTACTGTGAATAAACGTGAGAAAAAAATTGTCTCTAAAGCTAAAGTCAACACACGTGGATTTGTTTATGTTAAAAAGAGCAGAGATATTTTGATTGACAGTGCTGATTTGGTTAACGAAACAGTAGAAAAATATTTAGCTAAAGATAGTTTTGAGTGGGGTGAATTGAAGTCTTCTATTCGTGATGCTGTCAGCAGATTCCTCTTCGAACAAACAAAACGTCGTCCAGCTGTTTTACCAGTTGTTATGGAAGTGCGTTCATAATTACAAATGTTAAGACCTTATTTTTTAGAATAAGGAGATGAAACGATAGATTGAAAAAATAAAAAGACAAGCACTAAAGTTAGTGCTTGTCTTTTTATTTCAGGTTCAATATTTATTTTAGCGACTTTTATTTTTTTGCTAATAAATCTCGAATTTCAATAAGTAGTTCTTCTTGAGTTGGTCCAACTGGTTCTTCTTCCACAGTTTCATTAGTTTTACCAACAGTCATTGCACGTTCAGCAGCTTTCACAATGAAGAAGAGAACTGTTCCAATAATTAAGAAACTAACAACCGCATTGATAAAGTTACCAATAGCAATAGACCCAATCTTGATACTTGAAAAGTCGGGTTGGCCAAGAATCATACCGATAATTGGTGTAATCACATCTTCAACTAAGGAAGTAATGACAGCACCAAAAGCGCCACCAATAATCACTGCAACTGCTAAATCGAGAACATTTCCCTTAAACAAAAAGTTTTTAAGATCTTTAATCATAAGTTCGTATGCTCCTTTCACATTTGATTTTTGAGAATTATAACGTATTTTTTTTCTTAAAGCAAGCAAATCGGTTTTTAAATTTACAATTATAAGTGACTGTGCTATAATGAAATATAAAAATAAAATGGGATTTTTGTGTTGAGGTGATGATTTGGCAATTGATAAAACAATGATTTCAGACATCAAAAATAGCGTTAATATCGTTGATATTATTGGCGAGGTTGTCGATCTCACAAAATCTGGTCGTAATTATCTTGGTCTTTGTCCTTTTCATCAAGAAAAGACCCCGTCATTTAATGTTATTGAAGATAAACAGTTTTACCACTGTTTTGGTTGTGGTAAGTCAGGTGATGTTTTTAAATTTCTTGAAGAATATCATCAGATTACATTTTTAGAGAGTGTCAAAATTTTAGGAGAAAGAGCTGGTTTTTCAATTAGTAGTCAATCTCTTGGTGAACAAGTGAAAAAAAAGCACCCTCATCAAATCATTTTTGAGCTAAATAAAGATGCTGCCAAATTTTATCATGCTGTATTAATGACAACAACGGTCGGTCAAAAGGCAAAAGAATACCTCTATGAACGAGGTTTAACTGATGAGTTAATCACTTATTTTAATATTGGATTAGCACCAGACGAGACTAATTATCTTTTTCAAAGCATCTCTTCTAAGTATGAGGAAAAAGATCTGACGGCATCGGGATTATTTAATATTAGTGATAGCAATCAATTATATGATGCTTTTAGAAATCGTATTATGTTCCCTCTAACAGATGAATCGGGTAATACTATTGGTTTTTCTGGTCGTATTTGGACAAAAGAGGAAATAAGTCAACATCAAGCAAAATATAAAAACACAAGATCGACAGCATTTTTTAATAAATCCTACGAATTATATCATTTGGATAAGGCAAAAGCAGTTATCAAAAAAACAAATGAAGTCTATATCATGGAAGGATTTATGGATGTCATAGCGGCTTATCGTTCAGGGATAAAAAATGCTGTCGCATCAATGGGAACAGCACTAACGACTGATCATGTTAGACATTTGAAAAAATTTGCTAAAAAGGTTATCTTAACTTATGATGGTGATTCCGCTGGACAAGAGGCTATTACTAAGGCGCTTGATATATTGAGTGATTTGATAGTTGAAATTGTTAAAATGCCACAGCAGATGGACCCTGATGAATTCGTTAAAAAATATTCTGAACAAGAATTGGCGTCTCTTTTAGAGCAATCACGAATCAGCAGTATTGAATTTTTAATGCAATTTTACATGCCCAAAAATAGTGACAATCTTCAAGCTGAAATTTCGTATGTTGATCAAATGGCACAATTAATCGCCAAAGAAAAATCCATCACTGCTCAAAACACCTATATCTATAAGTTGGCAGAAAGACTTCCAGATTTTGATTATCTACAAATTGAACAGGTGGTTAATAATTACCGTCTTAGTCAACGGACATCAAAATCAAATGCTAGAATGAGTCTTTCGTCTCTTAATCATGAGATACAAAAAGTAGGGCATACGACTGGGCTTCTAAAAGCAGAAAATCAATTATTTCATCGTTTAATTCATCATGAACATTTATTAAATGCTTTTAGAAATAGAGATGATTTCAGATTTGAAACAACAGAACTTCAGTTTTTATATGGTATTTTAAAAGAAAAAGGAGAAATTACTACTTTAGATTTGGCTCAACTAACTGATAGTCAAAGACAGGCCTATTATCAAGTTTTAGAAGAAAATCTACCTGATGAGATAGCCGAAAATGAAATTGAAGAAATTGAAGAACGGCGTAATTTCTTTTTAAGAGAACAAGACTTAAAAAAACAAAGTCAATTTATCCGTGAATCAAGTAATCAAGGTGATATTGACAGTGCTATATCAGCACTTGAAGCTTTGATTGAGCAAAAGCGTCATATGGAATAAAGGAGAATTATGGTAAGTAAAAAAGAAATGTCAACGTATAATGTGCAAGTCGCAGATTTTATTCGTAATCATAAAAAAGCGGGAACAGCAGTTGATGACGAGATTACAGAAAAACTGGTTATTCCTTTTACACTAGATGCCGATCAAATTGAAAATTTATTGGAACGTCTGACAGACGGTGGAATTTCCATTACTGATAAAGAAGGTAATCCATCAACTACCTATGCTGTTGAAGAAATTAAACCAGAAGAATTAACCGATGAAGAACTTCTTGGTAGTAATTCTGCAAAGGTTAATGATCCTGTACGCATGTACCTAAAAGAAATTGGTGTTGTGCCTCTTTTAACCACAGAAGAAGAAAAAGAACTAGCTGTTTTAGTTGATCAAGGAGATGCTTTAGCCAAGCAACGTCTAGCTGAAGCTAATCTACGTTTAGTGGTGTCAATCGCTAAGCGCTATGTTGGGCGAGGCATGCAGTTTCTTGATTTGATTCAAGAAGGCAATATGGGCTTGATGAAAGCAGTTGATAAATTTGATTATTCTAAAGGTTTCAAATTTTCAACTTATGCCACATGGTGGATTAGACAAGCCATTACTCGTGCTATTGCTGACCAAGCTCGTACCATCCGTATTCCAGTCCATATGGTTGAAACGATTAATAAGTTGGTTCGTGAGCAACGTAATCTTTTACAAGAATTAGGTCAAGATCCTACACCTGAACAAATAGGTGAACGTATGGAGATGACACCAGATAAGGTTCGTGAAATCTTGAAAATAGCACAAGAACCTGTGTCATTAGAAACACCAATCGGTGAAGAAGATGATAGCCATCTTGGAGATTTCATTGAAGATGAAGTGATTGAAAATCCTATCGACTACACTACTCGTGTTGTCTTACGTGAACAGCTAAACGAGGTTTTAGATACATTAACTGACCGTGAAGAAAATGTACTTCGCCTACGTTTTGGGTTGGATGATGGTAAAATGAGAACCTTGGAAGATGTTGGTAAAGTATTCAATGTGACGCGTGAACGTATTCGTCAAATTGAAGCAAAAGCTTTAAGAAAACTACGTCATCCGAGTCGTAGTAAACAATTGCGTGATTTTATTGAAGATTAGGAGAAATATTTATGTCAGAAAAAAATTATTCTCTTGAAGAAGTTGAAATCATCAAAGGTAATATTTTAAAAGCACTTGAACAAGTGATTGATCCCGAACTAGGTATTGATATTGTTAATCTTGGTCTTGTTTATGAGATTAGATTTGATGATGATGGCGCAACTGAAATTGATATGACCTTGACAACTATGGGTTGTCCTCTAGCAGATTTACTAACAGATCAAATTTACGATGTGATGAAAGGTGTTCCAGAAGTTACCAAGGTGGATGTTAAACTCGTTTGGTACCCAGCTTGGTCTGTTGACAAGATGAGTCGTTATGCAAGAATTGCACTAGGTGTGAGATAAAGAAAACCTCTGTGATGATTATCATAGAGGTTTTTTGATGTTCAAAAATCATTTGACAATTAAAATAGGAAAAATGACAATGATAGTTGTCAAAAAGAAAAGGATATGTTACAATAATGATGAAAATGAGGTGATCAAATGATTGTCAAAAATCGCTTAAAGGAATTACGGGCTAGAGATGGTTTAAATCAAAGTCAGCTAGCCCAACTGGCAAAAGTATCAAGGCAAACCATTAGTTTAATAGAACGAGGCGAATACCTACCATCTATTTTAATTGCACTGAAAATTGCTCAAATATTTAAAGAACCGGTAGATAATGTTTTTCGACTAGAGGGAGGAGAAGATGAAAGATAGAAAAGAGAAAGAACACTATGGCAATCTTGTCAGTCGTTTACTACTTGGTGCCTTTTTTGGTGGGATTATTGGTTTTGCTAGTGGGTTTGTTTTTGATAAGATATCTTTTTTAGAATTAGAGATTAATAATATTATTTCACTAATGTCTTTTACTGTTAGGTTTATCTATATCATTTTATTTTTTATTGCTATCTTCTTATTTAGAGATGCCAAAAGATTATATCAAGATTATCAAAAAGATGATAGTTCAGAAGAGCTCTATATTACTATTAATAAAAAAGGTGCTTTTAGTTTGATATTTAATAGTCTGACCTCTATTTTATGTTTCTTTTGTATCATTTTAACTGCTAATCATTTGGCAGACTTTAAATTAGTAGCTCTTCTATTATTTCTATTTGATATCATCATGACTTTTATTGCGATTTTTTTCCAAGGTAGGCTAATGAAATTCTATTCTGACGTTCGTCAGATAGACATACCTCTTTTTCCAACAGTGAAAGAGGTGACCAATAATATTCTTCAACAAGATGAAGCAGAATTACTAAATGAATATAAGTCAAGCTTTCTGATTGTTATGAGTCTTTCAGGGTATGTTTTACCAGCAATAGAAATCCTGCTCTTTATTTATAGTGTATTAACAAGGTCCATTCCTTTTTTAGGACTCATCATTGTCACTGTTATTCATCTCTATATTATGTTAATGCAGTTTAAGTCTGTTCGTGATTATTATAAATAAACCACAAAAAAGTTTCCTTACATCACATAAGGAAACTTTTTTAGTTTTAGTCTAGTCCGATGAGATAGTCATCATCAGTCATTGCTTCAACAGTTCCAAGCAAGTAACCATTACCAACTTGACTGAAGAAGTCATGATTACTTGTTCCTGTTGAGATACCATTCATAATGATAGGGTTAACATCATCTGCGGTATCTGGGAAAAGTGGGTCTTGACCAAGATTCATAAGGGCTTTATTGGCATTATATCTGAGGAAAACCATTACCTCATCTGTCCACCCAAGTGGATCATAAAGGTATTTCGTATATTTTTCTTCATTTTCATATAGACGATAAAGAAGCTCATACATCCAGTCTCTTAGTTTATCTTGTTCAGCATCAGAAAGTTCGTTAAATCCCAATTGGAATTTGTAACCGATATAGGTTCCGTGAACAGATTCATCACGAATAATCAGTTTGATGATTTCTGCCACATTAGCTAGTTTGTTGTTTCCAAGATAGTAGAGTGGTGTAAAGAAACCTGAATAAAAGAGAAAGGTTTCTAGAAATACACTGGCAACTTTTTTCTCTAGAGGGTCTCCCTTGATATAGATTTCATTAATCATTTCAGCTTTTTTTTGCAGATAAGGATTTTCAGAAACCCATTTGAAAATCTCTTCAATTTCAGATTTGGTATTTAGGGTTGAAAAGATTGAAGAGTAGGATTTGGCATGAACAGATTCCATGAATTCAATATTATTGAAAACGGCCTCTTCATGTGGTGTTCTGACATCTTTTTTAAGTTGATACATGCCACTTTCAGATTGAACTGTATCAAGTAGTGTAAGACCACCGAAAACTTTACCTACTAAGTCTTTTTCAACTTCTGAAAGTTTACGCCAATCATCAAGGTCGTTTGATAAGGGAATACGTGTATCGAGCCAAAATTGCTCTGTTAACTTTTCCCAGGTTGATTTGTCAACAGCATCTTCAATTTCATTCCAATTTATCGCGTTATAATAAGTCATAATTTCCTCTCCTAGATGACACAGCTTTCACATTGATTTGAGCCAACTTCTTCACCGTCATCAGTAAATGTACGGATGTAGTAAATTGACTTGATCCCTTTATGGAAGGCATAATTACGAAGAATTGACAAATCACGAGTGGTTTGTTTTCTTTCTTTTTTCCATTCATAAAGTCCAAAAGGAATCTCACTGCGCATAAATAATGTTAAGGATAGCCCTTGGTCGATGTGTTGTGTTGCAGCAGCATAAACATCAATCACTTTTCTCATATCCATATCATAAGCAGAAGTATAATAAGGGATGGTATCAGTTGCTAAACCTGATGCAGGGTAGTAAATTTTACCAATTTTCTTTTCTTGGCGTTCTTCAATGCGTTGTGTGATTGGATGAATACTTGCAGAAACGTCATTGATGTAGCTAATAGAACCATTTGGAGCAACTGCTAAACGATTTTGATGGTAAAGGCCATCATTTTGAATGGCTTCAGAAAGAGCTTGCCAATCTTCTTTTGATGGGATGAAATGATCTTTAAACAATTCTTTGACTAATTCTGATTTTGGTTGGAAATCACCTGAAATGTATTTTTCAAAGTAAGAGCCGTCAGCATATTTTGAATTTTCAAAATTAGCAAAGCTTGTTTTTCTTTCACGTGCTAGATTATTAGACTCAACCAGTGTCCAATAATTCATCAACATAAAGTAGATATCAGTGAATTCGATTGATTCAGGACTACCATATTGAATATGTTTTTTAGCCAAATAGCTGTGTAATCCCATAGCACCAAGACCGATAGTATGTGCTTTATTATTACCATTTTTAATGGTTGGAACAGCTTCAATGCTTGAATTATCGGTAACAAATGTTAAGGCACGAGTCATTGTTCTAATAGATTTTCCAAAATCTGGTGATGCCATCATATTAACAATGTTGGTTGAACCAAGATTACAAGAGATGTCTGTTCCCATTTTAAGGTATTCTTGCGAATCATTAATAGTACTTGGTTCTTGAACCTGTAAAATTTCTGAACAAAGGTTACTCATAATAATACGCCCATCAATAGCACTACTATTATTAGCAGTATCAATATTGACGATATAAGGATAACCAGATTCTTGTTGTAGTTTAGAAATTTCCGTTTCTAAATCACGTGCTTTGATTTTTGTTTTGGTAATATTAGGGTTGCTAACCAGTTCATCATATTTTTCTGTGATATTAATATAATTGAATGGGACGCCATATTCTTTTTCAATGGAATATGGGCTAAAGAGGTACATGTCTTCATTTTTTCTTACTAATTCATAAAACTTATCAGGTACTGTGACACCTAGTGATAATGTTTTAACACGAATTTTTTCATCCGCATTTTCTTTTTTAGTAGATAAGAAAGCAAGAATATCTGGATGGAAGACATCAAGATAAACCACTCCAGCACCTTGACGTTGACCCAATTGGTTAGAGTATGAAAAACTATCCTCAAAAAGTTTCATCACAGGAACAACACCACTTGCGGCACCTTCATAACCTTTAATTGGCGCACCGGCTTCACGAAGATTGCTTAGTGAAATCCCAACGCCTCCACCAATACGTGAGAGTTGAAGGGCTGAGTTAATGGAACGTCCAATTGAGTTCATGTCATCTGTTGCTTGAATTAAGAAACACGACACTAGTTCACCACGGCGACTACGACCAGCGTTTAAAAAGCTAGGAGTAGCAGGCTGGTAGCGTTGATTAATCATTTCAAGAGCCATTGATTTGGCTAGTTCTTCATTGCCATCAGCAAAATAAAGGGCATTATAAAGAACACGATCTTCCATGCTTTCTAGGTAATGATCTCCATCATTAGTTTTTAGAGCATACTGTTGATAGAATTTATATGCAGCCATAAAAGACTTGAAGTGGAAATCTTGTGCTTTAATAAGAGCAACTAATTCTTCAATAAATGACACGCTATATTTTCTGAGAAAAGCTTCTTCAAGATAGTCATTTTCAATGAGATAATCGATTTTTTCAGAAATCGAAGCAAAGGTCATGGTGTTTGGGATAACATTTTCTGTGAAGAAAGCCTCTAAGGCTTCTTTATCCTTATTGAGTGGGATTTTACCATTAACAGGTCGGTTAATAGCATTATTCAAGCGAAAGTAAGAAACTTCGCCAAGGTTTTTAAGACTCATTTTCTATAATTCCTTTAACTTTTTCTACATCTTCATCCGTACCATTAAATTCATATTCATAAAGAACAGGAACCTGGTAAGTCTTTGATAAGCGTCTTGCAACATGACAAAATTCTGGTCCAAAATTGCGATTTCCAGAACCAATAACACCCTTAAAATAGTGACGGTTTCTATCAAGAAAGTCATCGATAAAACCAAGTCCATCCTCATATGTTGGAACAATTAAGATGAAATCATTATCAACATCAGGATTTTCTTTATTTCTTTTTAACTCAAGAGTCTTATCATAGGATAACTTTTTCATAAATCTCCTAGTTTGGCCAGTCAGAGAATAAAAAACTATTGTTATCATGGGTTAAATAATTTCTTTTAAACGACTTGGCTGGAAGCCAGAAAACGCAATATCGCCAGCTTCAATAACAGGTGCAGCAGTGAAACCTAAGTTTTTAACATAGCTAATTTTATCAGGGTTTTCATCAAGGTTAATTT
This sequence comes from Streptococcus zalophi, assembly GCF_016481285.1. GTDB lineage: Bacteria > Bacillota > Bacilli > Lactobacillales > Streptococcaceae > Streptococcus > Streptococcus zalophi. The sequence continues at coordinate 84,171 of NZ_JAENBP010000003.1, read as the reverse complement.
CTTCGAAATCAGCCTGATTTTCAGTTAGAAATTTTTTAGTCATTTTACATTGGATACAATGATTTTTCGAAAAAATAGTAATTTTTGCCATGTTTAATCTCCTCATTTTTTAAAAATTAAATACTTTTATAGGATACCTTAAAAGAAGAAAAAACGCAAGCGCTAAAATCTAAAAATCACTAAATATTGTGCTTTATATTTTAAACAGTCACTATATATGGTATTTTACGATTATTCAATGTTCGTGATAAACTGATAAATCTGACTTAGAATATTGCGAAATTACATTTTATCCATTTTGTAATAACTTAATTAATAGAGAAAAGAACTTTAATGAAAATTGAAAAGGAATATGAAAAATTTCAGCTTATTATTTTATTCTTGAAAAGATATAAGCGATGTGCTATAATAAAAAAATGTAAGGGTTGCCAAAGGCAACTAAAAAGATAATACATAAAGGAGAACCATCATATGGCTTCAAAAGATTTTCACATTGTTGCAGAAACAGGTATTCATGCACGCCCAGCGACATTATTAGTTCAAACAGCTAGTAAGTTTGCTTCTGACATTACATTAGATTACAAAGGAAAAGCAGTTAACCTTAAATCAATTATGGGTGTTATGAGTCTTGGTGTTGGCCAAGGGGCAGATGTAACGATTACAACTGAAGGTGCTGATGCTGACGAAGCACTTGCTGCTATCGTTGAAACTATGACAAAAGAAGGATTGGCTTAATTATGACAAAAATGCTTAAAGGAATTGCGGCATCTGACGGTGTTGCTGTTGCTAAGGCATATTTACTTACTCAACCGGATTTGTCATTTGAAACTGTAACTGTTGAAGATACAAGTTCAGAAGAAGCTCGTTTAGATGCTGCTTTAATAGCATCTCAAGACGAGCTTTCTATTATCCGTGAAAAAGCAGTAGATAGTCTTGGTGACGAAGCGGCAGCTGTGTTCGATGCGCATTTAATGGTTCTTTCTGACCCAGAAATGATTGGGCAAATTAAAGAAACGATTCGTGCTAAACAAGTTAATGCTGAAAGTGGCTTAAAAGAAGTCACTGATATGTTTGTGACTTTATTTGAAAATATGGATGATAATCCATACATGCAAGAACGTGCTGCAGATATTCGTGATGTGGCTAAACGTGTGTTGGCAAATTTATTAGGTGTTAAATTACCAAATCCAGCAACCATTGATGAAGAATCTATTGTGATTGCTCACGACTTGACACCATCTGATACTGCTCAGTTAGATGCTAAATATGTTAAAGCATTTGTTACTAACATTGGTGGTCGTACAAGCCACTCAGCTATTATGGCACGCACTTTAGAAATTGCAGCTGTGTTAGGAACTAACAATATCACTGAATTAGTAAAAAATGATGATATTATTGCGGTTAACGGTATTTCTGGGGAAGTTATTATTAACCCAAGTGAAGAAGAAATTGCAGCATTTAAAAAAGCAGGTCAAGAATATGCTGACCTTAAAGCTGAGTGGGCATTATTAAAAGATGCTGAGACAGTGACTGCTGATGGCAAACATTTTGAATTGGCAGCTAATATCGGAACACCTAAAGATATTGAAGGTGTTAATGATAACGGTGCTGAAGCTGTTGGTTTATACCGTACAGAATTCTTATATATGGATTCTCAAGACTTCCCAACTGAAGAAGAGCAATATGAAGCTTATAAGTCAGTTCTTGAAGGAATGAATGGTAAACCTGTTGTGGTTCGTACAATGGATATCGGTGGTGATAAGGAATTACCATATTTCGATTTACCTGATGAAATGAACCCATTCTTAGGCTTTAGAGCGCTTCGTATTTCTATTTCTGAAACTGGCGATCAAATGTTCCGTACACAACTTCGTGCTTTACTTCGTGCATCTGTTCATGGTCAATTACGTATCATGTTCCCAATGGTTGCTCTCTTAACAGAATTCCGTAAAGCAAAAGCTGTTTATGAACAAGAAAAAGCTAAATTACAAGCAGAAGGTGTTCCTGTAGCAGATAATATCCAAGTCGGTATTATGATTGAAATCCCTGCAGCAGCAATGCTTGCTGATCAATTTGCCAAGGAAGTTGATTTCTTCTCTATTGGAACAAACGATCTCATCCAATACACAATGGCAGCTGACCGTATGAATGAACAAGTTTCTTACTTGTATCAACCGTACAACCCTTCATTATTACGTTTAATCAATAACGTGATTAAAGCATCTCATGCAGAAGGTAAATGGACTGGTATGTGTGGAGAGATGGCTGGTGATCAAAGAGCTGTGCCATTGCTCATGGGAATGGGACTTGATGAGTTTTCAATGAGTGCTACTTCTATTTTAAGAACTAGAAGTTTGATGAAACGTCTAGATACTGAAAAAATGAAAGAATACGCACAACGTGCCCTAACAGAATGCTCAACAGCAGAAGAAGTTCTAGAATTACAAAAAGAATATCTTGTTTAAAAAAAGCAGAGTTTTCTCTGCTTTTTTTGCTTTATCCTATGTTTTCTACTATTAAATTGTCTTGCTAAAATTTATTAAAAAAACTTCTTTTCATTGAAAAGATAAGTTATCTCATGTATAATAAAACGTGTTATTTTTAAAAACGTTTAGATTTAGTAAAGAGATGAGAGAGAAATGAAAAAGTATATTATAGCCATAGGTATTATTTTAAGTCTTGTTATAGGTGCTATTTTTGTAAGACAATGGCATATGGAAACCCAAGAGAAAGAGATTATTAAAGCTGAAAAGAAAAAAGCAGAAACCTTGTTTCCATCAAATGAGATTGTTATTAGAAATGATGATAATAACTCTACTATTTTTATGGTGCCAGTGACAGACTCTAAAGATATCGAGACTGAACTTGAACGATGGCATAAAGAAGCAGAGAAAATTTCACCACATCAAAAAAATCAACTCATTTTTTTAAATGCTAAAATGGAAGAATCTCCGTTAGAAGGAATTAAAAAACTAACGCTTTATAGGACGGTTTACCAATCAAAATGGCTGAATATTGAAAAAGTCACTGAGAAAGCCTTGAGAGATTTTTATATTCATGATAATGGTCAATTATTTTATTTAAAAGAGCTAGTAAAAGGTGATGAAAATCAATTAGTTAGTACGATTTCAAATTATTTAAAAGAACATCAAATTGATAACCAAGAAAAAATATTAGGTAAAATAAAACAATTGGATCTCGTTTCTGAATTTAAGAAAAAAGGAGAGGCAAGTAATTTTTTTTCTTTTAAAAAAGGTTACCTTGCATTAGGTGAGGATGTTGAAATCCCTTTGTCTGTCTTTTATGATAATATTGATGTGACTTATCTATCAGGTGAAGAATTAACCCATTATCAAGAGTACCAGGTTAAGAAAAAAGAAGAAGAGGAGGCCAAAATTGCGGCTGAAAAAGCCAAACAAGCCGAAGAAAACCGCAAAAAAATCGCCAACCAAGGTCGAAAAGTAGTTGCTTTAACCTTTGATGATGGGCCTAGTACCAAGACAACACCACAAGTTCTTGATATTTTAGCAAAATATAACATCAGAGCAACTTTCTATGTCCTTGGCTCTCATGTTGCGGGAAATGAAGGTGTTTTACAACGAATGGTTGCTTCTGGTCATGAATTGGGGAATCACTCTTGGGATCACCCAGCTTTAACAGGTCTAACCTCAGAACAAGTGAAGTGGCAGATTCAATCAACCAATGATGCTATTATGAAAGCAACAGGTGTGACTCCAAAAACCGTTAGACCACCTTATGGTGACTCTAATCCTAAGGTAGCTCAAGATGTTGGTTTACCTCTTGTTTTTTGGACAGTTGATACTAGAGACTGGGCAGAGCGAAACACACCATCCATTATGACTAATCTGAAAGCAACTTTGGGAAGTGGCGGTGTTATTTTGATGCATGATATTCATCAAACGTCTGTTGATGCTTTACCCACCGTCATTGATTATTTAATTTCTCAAGGTTATGAATTTGTGACGGTTAGTGAACTTTACGGTTATTAATAGACAGATTGATTGCAAAGGATTAACTAATTTGATATGATTAATGCGTAGTTTTATACCTTAAAGCTTATTACCCAATAACGTTATGTTTAAATTAAAAAATTATAAAATTTAAAACATACCCAATGTTTTCTTTAGGAGGAAAAAAATGAATAAAAAAGCAACTTTTGGCTTTAGAAAAAGTAAAGTTAGCAAGAATTTATGTGGTGCCATATTAGGTGTAATGGCAATATTAACTTTGACTGCTAATACAACTTTTGCCGATGAAGTTGATACCAAGCAGAATACAAAATCAGTTGATGTCATTATTGAAACACCAGATAATTCAGCAACAAATTTTGAGGAAATGTCTGGTGATCAGACTGATGTCGCTAAAGAGAGTCAAGAACACGCTGGAGAATCGACTGGTTCTCTTCCCATTAATGTTACTCATGATGACCTTGATCAGGCAGTAAAATCAGCTGAAGAAGCCGGTGTTGAAGTGATTAAAGAAGAAGATGTTAATCATGATATCACTACGACTCCTGAAGAAGTAGATAAGGCTATTGTTGAAATAAAAAATGATTATAAATCTCAAGAAACTACTATAAAAGAAAAGACTGAAGAGCATCTAAAAAACACTGATGAATACAATAAAGACAAGGCACAGTATGATGTAGATAAAGTGCAATACGATGAAGATAAAATCGTTTATGATGCTCAAAAAGAAAAACATGATCAAGAAGTAGCAAAATATAATGCAGATAAAGCTCAGTATGACACTGACAAAGCCACTTATGATGCAGCAAAGGCACAGTATGATACAGATAAAGCAGCTTATGATGCAGCCAAAGCTCAGTATGACACTGATAAAGCCACTTATGATGCAGCAAAAGCTCAGTATGACACTGACAAAGCCACTTATGATGCAGCAAAGGCTCAGTATGATACTGACAAAGCCGCTTATGATGCAGCTAAAGCTCAATATGATACAGATAAAGCCACTTACGATACAGCAAAGGCCCAGTATGATGTAGCTAAAACACAGTACGATTTAGATAAGGCTCAATATGATACTGACAAAGCTCAATATGATACAGATAAAGCCGCCTATGATGCAGCAAAGACTCAATATGATACTGACAAAGCTCAATATGATACAGATAAAGCCGCCTATGAAGCAGCAAAGGCTCAGTATGATACTGACAAAGTCGCTTATGATGCAGCAAAGGCTCAGTATGATACTGACAAAGTCGCTTATGATGCAGCAAAGGCTCAGTATGACACTGACAAAGCCACTTATGATGCAGCAAAGGCACAGTATGATACAGATAAAGCCGCTTATGATGCAGCTAAAGCTCAATATGATACAGATAAAGCCACTTATGATGCAGCAAAGGCTCAGTATGATACTGACAAAGCTCAATATGACACTGACAAGGCTCAATATGATCAAGACATGGTAGCCTATGAAGCTGCTTTAGCTGAGGCTGAAGCGAAGAAAAATGAAGATGGTTATTTATCACAACCACTTTCTCAAACCTTTATCTTTAAATCTGAACCTAATGCAACTATAACAATTGATGGTCAAGTTTATTCCAGTGCAGATTGGAAATCGGAAGCTCAAAATCAAGGAATAGATACCCTTCCAGAAATGAATTTAGTCATTGATCGTTATGATAGTTATGCTAATCAATATAATGCATCAAGAGTCTTTCTTGAAAAAGATGTGCCATTAACAGTTACTTATACTGATTTACAAAACTCAACATTTAATGGTAAAAAACTTTCTAAAGTTGAATATATTTATACTTTATCTAATCTAACATCGCCAGGGAAAACCAAGATACCGGCTATTTTATATAAAGATCCAACAGTGACAATTAACTATTCTGATCTTGGTTCAACAGCTGATATTAATCTTGAAGCTAAGTTTTATGATGAGGACGGCAATCCCATTGATATGACAGGCGGTTTAATTAGTTTTTCATCATTGAATCGTGATAAGGTTGGAAATGTTGATACTGTCGAATATGTTCGTGATTTTAATGGAGAATATATTCCAATTTCAGGTTCATCCATTGGTGTACAGGGAACACAAGTATCTTCTGTGCCAGAATCTAATGAACATGTATCTGGTGGCTCAAGATTCGAGGCAGGGCAATGGGACTCTGATAGTTCACCATATAAATGGTATGGGGCTATTGTTGGTAAGGCAGCAGGAGAAACTGTTAAATTAACTTTTGGTTCAGCTAATAGAAGAGGTATTTGGTTTGCTTTCAACTCAGATATTAAGGCTGTTGGTGTTCCTATTAAGCCAACGCCACCGGTAGAGCCAACAGCACCAACACCACCGGTAGAGCCAACAGCACCAACACCACCAGGTGAAGAGCCAACAGCACCAACGCCACCGGTAGAGCCAACAGCACCAACACCACCGGTAGAGCCAACGGCACCAACACCACCGGTAGAGCCGACAGCACCAACACCACCGGTAGAGCCAACGGCACCAACACCACCGGTAGAGCCAACAGCACCAACACCACCGAGTGAAGAGCCAACGGCACCAACACCACCGGTAGAGCCAACGGCACCAACACCACCGGTAGAGCCAACGGCACCAACACCACCAGGTGAAGCACCGACGCCACCAACGCCACCTGTAGAGCCAAAGGTACCAGTTGCTCCTGTAGTTAGCTATCATTATCATATATTAACCAATAGACCTCCAGTTACTAAAGAGGTCAAAAACGGGAAAGATGTTGATGTTAATAACCAATCCGTTTCTAAACAATCAGTGATTAAGTTTGAATTAAAATCACCAACACTTCCAGCAGGTCGTAATGAAACCACCTCATTTGTTATTTCAGATCCTCTACCAAAAGGATATGAAGTTAACATGGTGGCAACAAAAGAAGCAAGTCCAGGCTTTACAACCACTTATGATGAAGCTAAACATATTATTACCTTTACAGCGACAGATGAGACATTAGCTTTACTTAATGCTGATTTAACACAATCTGTTACGCCACTATTCCCAACAATTGTTGGACAAGTGTTTAATGATGGTAGTACTTATACTAATAACTTTGTAACCTTTATCAATGATGCTTATGGCGTTCGTTCTGATATTGTTCGTGTTAAAACCCCAGAAAATCCTCGTCCACCAAAAGTAAACAAGAATGAAAAAGGTGTGGTGATTGATGGTAAGAATGTCTTGGCAGGAAGCACCAACTACTATGAAATGACTTGGGATCTTGATCAGTATAAAGATATTCAAGCTACAGAAGATGTGATTCAAGAAGGTTTCTACTTTGTAGATGATTATCCAGAAGTTGCGTTAGTGCCACAAGATGACTTGATTCGTTTAGTCGATGCCAATGGCCAAGCGGTGACAGGCGTTAGCGTCTATCGTTATGACAGCGTGTCAGTAGCGCCAGATCGTATCAAAGCAATCTTAGGTAAGACAAACATCATGCCAACAGGTGCCTTCCAACTCTTTATAGCAGATGACCCACAAGCCTTCTTTGACACCTATGTGGTGACAGGCTTGAACATCACAGTTATTAATCCGATGAAGGTGAAAGATGAGATGGGTCTGACAGGCGGCGAGTATGTCAATAAGGCCTACCAAATTGACTTTGGTAATGGTTATGAGTCTAATATCGTGACTAACAATATTCCAAAGATTAGTCCTAAGAAAGACGTGACAGTGACAAATGATCCAGCTGATATGGACAATTACGATGGTGCGACTCTTCAGTTGAACCAAATCTTCAACTACCGCTTAATTGGTGGTATTGTGCCAATCAATCATTCAGAAGAACTCTTTGACTATAGTTTCTATGATGACTATGATCAAACGGGTGATGAATACACAGGTCAATACAAGACTTTTAATAACGTTGATATTTTATTAAAAGATGGTAGTGTCATCAAAGCGGGTACTGATTTAACAGAATATACTGAGTCAATTGTTGATCCAAAAGACGGTGTTGTCATTATTAAATTCAAAGAAGCCTTCTTACGCTCAATTTCTACTGAATCTAGCTTCCAAGCAGAAAGCTTCATTCAAATGAAACGTATTGCGGTAGGTACTTTTGAAAATACTTATGTTAATACTGTTAATGATGTGATGTATGCTTCAAATAAAGTTCGTACCACAACGCCAGAACCTAAGAAACCAAATACTCCAAGTCTTCCTAAGACAGGGACACAAGATAATGCTTATATGCCATTACTTGGTTTTGCGGCAATGGTTGGCGCTTTTGGAATTGTAGGAATGAAGAAAAAAGAAAACTAATAAGTTTTAAAAATAAAAAGAAGTGAAAATTAAATTTTCACTTCTTTTTTTATGATTTGGATTGTAGTTGTTGACTTTTCAGTGTTACTTCAGACACATCAGCCCATTTTTTTAATTGTCTGAGTTCTTCTTTGTGAGTGATTAAGGTAATGACTATTCCCGATTTACCCATGCGCCCTGTTCTGCCTGAACGGTGAATATAACTTTCTTTGCTACTAGGCAAATCATAATTAATCACATATGCTAAATCATCAATATCGAGTCCTCTTGCTAAGAGATCTGTTCCAAGAAGCAAAGAAATCTCATTGCTCTTAAATTTTTCTAGAATCACTTTCCGAAATCTAGTATTGACATCGCTTGCTAGTGAAATGGCTCTAACATGATTAAATTGCAATTTTTCCTCACTAGCGCCCAAATCTGATAGTTTGTTAAAAAAAACTAGACCACGAAATTCAGGAATATTTGCTAATTTTCTTAGCACCTCAAGTCGTTCTCTTTTCTCAAGGAATAAATAATAGTGTGTGATAGTGTTTAATACGTTTTGAGATAGATTAATAATATCAGTATCTTTTTCTAGCACATCTTTATCGACACTATTGGTGGCACTGACATAAATCATTTGATGAGTTTTAGGAACATGGTGAGTGATGCGATTAACAAAATGGTATTGAGAATCACTTAAAAGATCATCAAATTCATCAAGAACAATAGTATCGATAGCCATCATTTTGATTTTTTTATGTTTTATCAATTCAAAAATTCGTCCAGGAGTTCCAATTAAGATTTCAGGACCTTTTTTAAGACGTTCTATCTGTCTTTTTTGACTAGTTCCAGAAATAAAAAGTTGCACCGTTAGTCCTAAGGGTTCTGCCCAGTTTTTAGCGACGTCAAACAGTTGACCACTGAGTTCAGTGTTAGGTGCAAGAATCAGCAGTTGCTGTCCTTTTTTAGGTTTGACATTTAATAAAGTTGGTAAAAGATAAGCTAGCGTTTTTCCAGTTCCTGTAGGGCTTATCGCTAAAACATTTTTACCATTTCTTATCGGTTTAAAGATAGCTTCTTGAATAGGAGTTGACGTTTCAAAAGAAAGTGCTTTGAGTTTATCTTGCCAGACAATAGGAAGTTGTTCAATCATGGAATACCTTGTTTTCTAATAGATTATCCTTCATCGATATGAGAAGGAAGGGCTGTTTTTGTTATTATTTTCTTTCATTATACCATTTTTTAGTGTAAAATAGATAGAAAGACCTAGTTAGGAGAAATTAATTAATGTGTAAAAAACCAATCATTATTGGCGTTACTGGTGGTTCAGGAAGTGGGAAAACAAGTGTTTCTCGAGCGATTTTATCAAAATTTGAAGATGCTGACATTTCAATGATTGAACATGATTCATATTATAAAGATCAAAGTCATCTCACTTTTGAGGAGAGAATTACTACCAACTATGACCATCCTTTAGCCTTTGACACGGATTTAATGATTGAACATATGAATGAGTTGATTTCTGGTCGTCCAGTCGATATTCCTATCTATGATTATACTAAGCACACACGAAGTGAGAAGACTTATCGTCAGGAACCTCAAGAAGTATTTATTGTAGAGGGGATTTTAGTTCTTGAAGATAAAAGACTTCGTGACTTGATGGATATCAAATTATTTGTTGATACAGATGATGATATTAGAATCATTCGACGGATTAAAAGAGATATGGAAGAACGTGGTCGTAGTTTAAATAGCATTATCGACCAATACACTTCTGTGGTTAAACCGATGTATCATCAATTTATCGAACCAACAAAGCGTTATGCTGACATTGTTATTCCTGAAGGTGCTTCAAATCTTGTCGCACTTGATTTAATTAACACCAAAATTGCCAGTATTCTTGGTCAAAAATTATCTTAGGATAGAAAAATAAAACAACTATTAACAAACGAAACAGCAAATGAAGAAAGTAATAATAAATAATGACTGATAAAAGAAATCATTATCGTATCATGTTAGAGCAAGCAAAAGCTCTATTTGAAAATGAAAACAATGCGCTAGCTAATCTTTCAAATGCTAGTGCTTTAATCAATCAAACCTTACCTAACACTGTTTTTTCTGGCTTTTATTTATATAATGGTGAAGAACTTATTTTGGGTCCCTTTCAAGGTGGCGTTTCCTGTGTTCGTATTGCTTTAGGTAAAGGGGTTTGTGGTGAATCAGCACAAAAAAGAGAAACTCTTACTGTCGATGATGTGACAAAGCATGCCAACTATATTTCTTGTGATGCGGCAACTAAAAGTGAAATTGTTTTACCGATGGTCAAAAATAACAAATTAATTGGTGTTTTAGATTTGGACTCTTCTTTGGTAGCCGACTATGATGCTATTGATAGGGAATATTTGGAGAAATTTATTGCCATCTTACTTGAGAAAACAGAATTTAATTTTGAAATGTTTGGAGTGGATAAGTAATGTATCAAGCCCTTTATCGTAAATATCGCAGTCAAACATTTTCTGAAATGGTTGGACAGGAAATCATTTCAAAAACCCTTAAACAAGCGGTGGCAACTAAGAAAATTAGCCATGCCTATCTTTTTTCAGGTCCTCGTGGAACTGGGAAAACGAGTGCTGCTAAAATATTTGCAAAGGCGATTAATTGTCTTAATCAGGTGGATGGTGAACCTTGTAATCACTGTGATATTTGTAAAGATATTACAGCTGGTCAACTAGAAGATGTGATTGAAATTGATGCAGCATCAAATAATGGTGTTGATGATATCCGTGATATCCGTGATAAATCAACCTATGCTCCTAGTAGAGCAACTTATAAGGTTTATATCATTGATGAAGTGCATATGTTATCAACAGGTGCTTTTAATGCTTTATTAAAAACATTAGAAGAGCCAACTGAAAATGTTGTTTTTATTCTGGCAACAACTGAATTACACAAAATTCCTGCGACAATTTTATCACGTGTCCAACGCTTCGAATTTAGAGCGATTAGTTTAGTCGCTATTAAAGAGCATTTAAAATTTGTTTTGAATCAAGAACAAATGACATATGATGATGAAGCTTTAACCATTATTGCCAACCGTGCAGAAGGTGGAATGCGTGATGCCTTATCCATTCTTGATCAAGCAAGAAGTCTTAGCGGTGATAATCATATTTCTATTGGCATTGTTGAAGATATCACGGGTAGTATAGCCTTAACTGCGTTAGATACATATGTACATCATGTGATTAACCATCAAACCCTAGAAGCTCTTGGTAGTTTAAATACTATTTTCTCTAGTGGCAAAAACATGAGTCGTTTTGCTATTGATTTACTTAATTATCTAAGAGAGCTTTTGATTGTTAAAAGTGGTGGTTCAAGCACGTATGATAGCTCTTATTTTAACGATAATCAGCAGTTATCTCAAGACTATATTCTTGAGTTGATTAGTATTGTGACAGCTAGTTTGTCTGAAATTAAAACAGGTGGACATCCTAAAATTTATGCTGAAACCATGACAGTGAGATTGTCAGAATTTAAAGAAGTCGCTCATAATGTAGACGAAGGTCTCTTACAGGAATTACAAACCCTAAAAGAGGAAATCAATTCTTTAAAAGCGCAATTATCTTCTCTATCACAATCGTCATCAAATCAAATAACAACAAAAACGATTAAGACAACAAGAACAGTTGCTTTAAAGATTGATAAAAGCAAAGTTTTGACTATTATGGAAGAAACGGTTCAAGATAGTCAAAAATCAAGAGAATATTTGGAGGCTCTAAAGTCAGCCTGGAATGAAATTCTAGATAGTATTTCACCACAAGATCGAGCTTTGTTGCTTGGTTCTGAACCTGTTCTTGCTAATAGTGAAAATGCTATCTTAGCGTTTGAAGCTGCCTTTAATGCTGAACAAGCAATGAGGCGTTCTGATTTGAATACTGTTTTTGGTAACATTATGAGTAAAGTCGCTGGTTTTTCACCTAATATTTTAGCCATTTCAAAGCGTGATTTTGAAGTAATTCGAACAGAATTTGCTAGCAAATTAAAAAATAATAACACAGACGATAAAGAACCAGCAAAAAAAGATGATGAGCAAGTGATTCCTGATAATTTCTCTTTTTTAGCAGATAAAATTGAAACAGTTGATGACTTATCAAAGGATTAAATAAATAAAAACTGCCAAAGGCAGTTTTTTTATTTTGAGTTAAAGTTGATAATAATGGTTGCCATTGAATAGTTGAGACTTTGAATAGGGTTTCTAATATCAAAGTCAAGCACTTTTTGAATGTTGCTGATACGATATCTTACCGTTTTAGGATGAAGAAACATTTGTTGCGCAGTTAACTGATAGTTTTCTTTACAGAGAATAAAATTGAGAAAGGTATCAAATAATTCTGGTTTTTCTTCTTTTAATTTCTCTAAATTTTTAGCTAAATCAGTATTGAAAAAATCATTCTTGGCATCTAGAAAGTGTCTAAATATTCCAAGGTCGGTAATCGTCATGAGATTGAAGATGTGATATTCTCTATTGAAATAAATCATGTCTAAACATTCATTAAAAAGATTATGGATGTTTTCCTTACCACTAAAACTACTAATAACAACGTTGAATTGCGAAAGAGTTGGAATTTTTTTAGAAAGTTTCTCAATCGTCAATTCATCACTTTCTTTTGGAATATTAAAAAGAATGATAATATATTTTCTATTTTCATAGTAGAGATTATTAGGAAAAAGATCTTCTAATGTTTTTCTCAATAATCTTAGGGTTTCATTGTCGTGTGGAATGTGTTTACCTATTCCTATTGCTTGATAATAGGGGTGAGCTAGTAGATTGGTTTCTTCTAGTAAATCATTTTTTTCTTTATCGTTTGGTGTTGTGCCAAAGAAAATGGAAGCTGCAATGTTATTGTAGATATTAAAATATTCATGCTTGATGGATAAATCAATCTGGAGTTTATGTTGAATTGCCTCCATGGCATTTTCAACGATCATGATATGACTATGTTCAAACTCAGGTTCAGTTTGGTAGATATCAATGGTAAAAGGAATCAAGGACTGAGAAGTGTATTGAGCTGTGATTTTATAAATCAGTTGTTCTTTTGAAGGGTGTTTTAGTGTTGAAATATGATAAGTGTTATCAGTATATTCGGTTGATATGGTTGCGGTGTGAATACAGTCCCAATCAGAAACGATGGTATGTCCATTTTTGATGACAATATTTTCTCTAGGGATAGTTAGTTGGCAACTTTTTGAAATCATATGCACTAATCGATCAATTATTTCTTTATAGGTTGCTGAAGCATTTTTTAAGGTTGAAAAAATTTTATTAGCATCATAATAAGTTCTTAATAAAGCTGTTTGTCTATTCAAAAGTGGTTCGTAAATAGCATTTAAAACACGTTCATAGTTAACATCCCCCTTGATTTCAATTAAGGGAATTTTATAATGATAGCATAAATTAATCATGCTTTCTGGAGTTGATTTTATTAATCGATTTAATTTTAGAATAATACCACTAATGCCTATTTCATGAATGGTAGCAAAGAATGTCTCAAGTTTTTTTTGATCCAAGTCTTTTAAGGCAAAAAAGGAACTTAAAATGAGTTGATTTTTTCTACCCCATTTTTCAATATCGATGGCTTCAAGGACCATTGCTGACTCAATCTCATTATCTAAACCGATATAACCAGTTCTGACAGAACAGTCTTTGAAAGGATTTAATTGTAATAATTCTCTGACTTGCATGTTTCAATTTTCTCCTTTTACAAAGTTTATCCTTACTGGATAAAAATTATAGCAAAAAATTAGAATAATGGCAAATGAAAGCGCAAACATAAACCTGTATAATAGTTAGTGAGAAGTTAACAACAAATTAAGGAGGATGATAGCATGTTGTTTACGGAAATATTGAAGAATAACTATCAAGATTCCATTAACTTAATGTTATTAACAGATAAAGTTAATGCGCTTGATGATGTCGTCATGAGTCAAGTGATGATGGGAACAGATGCCAACAAAGATATTTTGGCCAACACTGGATTATTAACCGATGAGGCTAAAGAAGCATCCCCTAATGACTTGATGATTGTAGTAAATAGTGAACGATCAGATATTCTTGAGATCGTATTAGAGGAGGTTACGAATTTCTTAGATGACTTATCTGTTAAATCAAAAGACAGTAAAACAACGGTTTCAACTAGCTGGAATGAGGCAGTAGAACACTTACCTGATGCTAACTTAGCAGTTTTTAGTATTCCGGGAGAATATGGGGCACCAGAAATTGAAACAGCTTTACGTCATAATCTGCATGTTTTCTCATTTACAGATAATATACCTATCGAAGATGAAGTGAGATTAAAAAAATTGGCACACGATAAAGGCCTATTGATGATGGGACCTGATTGTGGAACTGGTATTATTTCAAGTATCCCGATAGCTTTTACTAACGTTGTTAAACCAGGAAATATTGGTATTGTTGGTGCTTCAGGAACAGGTATTCAAGAAGTGACTACCATTATTGATCGTCTAGGAGGTGGTGTTGTTCATGCCATAGGAACAGGTGGAAGAGATTTAAGCTCAGAAGTTGGTGCGATTACTGTTAAGGATGCCATCATTGCTTTAGAAAATCATAAAGAAACAGATGTTTTATGTGTTATTTCTAAACCACCGGCTAAAGAAGTTCGTGATGATGTTTTTCGTGTGTTGCAGAGTGTGAAAAAACCTGTTGTTGCTATCTTCCTTGGTGAAAATCCTGAGAGTCATGTTGGTAAGGTTTACTTGGCACATACTTTAGAAGAAACTGCAAAAATTGCTGTTGATTTAGCTAAGGACAATGTGATTAAAGAAAATTACCTAGACGATTTAAAACATCATGATTTAGCTAGCTTATCAGAAGACAAAGTGGTTAAAGGATTGTATTCAGGTGGAACATTAGCCTCAGAAGCAGCAATGATGATTAAAGAAACACTTGATTTAACAAGTGCGACTAAAAGTGAAGGCTATGTTTTAAGAGCAGAAGGCTATGAGATAATCGACCTAGGTGATGATGTTTATACTCAAGGTAAACCACACCCAATGATTGATCCAGAAACACGTATTCAAAAAATTCATGAATTTGCTCAAGATAAAAATACTGGTGTTATTCTCTTAGATTTTGTTTTGGGTTATGGTGCTCACGATGATATGGCGTCGGCTTTATTACCAGCTATTAGTGAAGAATTAGAAAAAGCTAAAGCTGATCATCGTAATTTACATTTTGTTGCAACAGTCGTTGGTACCAATCAAGACCCTCAAGGTTACGAAGATACTGTAAAACGTCTAGAAGAAGCAGGTGTTCTTATTGAAGATAGTAATGCTAAAGCCGTTCGATTAGCATTACAATTGAAAGGTTATGATTTCAAAGAAACTGTTAAAGACTTAAAACCTTACGCTGGTGACTATTTAGAATTACCACAACCTAGTGAAGCTGTGATGGCACTAATTACCACAAAACCTCGGGTGATTAATATTGGTCTTCAAAGCTTTAATAAATCTGTTCAAGATTATGGTGGTGTGTCTGAGCAATTCAACTGGCGTCCAAGAGCTAGCGGTAACAAAAAAATGATTAAAATTTTATCAGCTCTAGAAGATATGGCAGATGAAATTGATGAAGAAAACAACAAAGTGATTACCAAGATGAAGGAAGCCCAACCGTTCTTAATTGATGTTCAACCGGCTAAGACAGTGATTCCTGAATTAAATGATGACAACCATAAAACACTACTACATGCTGGGCCACCAATCACTTGGGATGTTATGACTGGACCGATGAAAGGATCATGTATTGGCGCTGCTTTATTTGAAGAATGGGCTAGTACAGAAGAAGAAGCCGTTCAATTGTTAAGTTCAGGAGCTGTTCGCTTTATACCATGTCATCATGTTAAGGCTGTTGGACCAATGGGTGGTATTACCTCAGCAAATATGCCAGTTTTGATTGTTGAAAATAAAGTTGATGGTGTCCGTGGTTACTGTACTTTAAACGAAGGTATCGGAAAAGTTCTTAGATTTGGTGCCTATTCTCAAGAAGTTGTTGATCGCCTTATCTGGATGCGTGATGTGCTTGGACCAGTTATTGCTAAAGCGTTAAAAACTTCTAAAGAAGGTGTCAATCTCAATGTTTTGATTGCGCGTGCGATTACTATGGGTGATGAATTCCATCAACGTAATATTGCAGCCTCACTAAACTTCTTAAAAGAAATGTCACCACTGATTACATCTTTAGAAGATGTTGATCAAAAAACAAAATATGATGTGATTAAATTCTTATCAGATACTGATCAATTCTTCTTAAATATTATGATGGCTACAGGTAAGGTAATTGTTGATAGTGCACGTTCAGATAGCAAAGGAACAATTGTCACCACTATGACTAGAAACGGTGTTGACTTTGGTATTAGAATTGCTGAAACGGTTGATGATTGGTATACAGCACCTGTTAACACACCGATTGGTCTATACTTCACAGGATTTACAGAAGAAGATGGTAACCCAGATATTGGTGATAGTGCGATTACAGAAACGGTTGGTGTTGGAGCTATGGCTATGATTTCAGCACCTGGTGTTACTCGTTTCGTTGGTGCTGGTGGTTTCCAAGATGCTCTGGATATTTCTAATGAAATGGAAAAAATAACTGTTACCCATAATCCAAACTGGTCAATTCCAACTTGGGATTTCCAAGGCTCACTTTTAGGCATTGATATTCGTAAAGTTGTTGAAACTGGTATTACCCCGCTAATCAATACAGGTATAGCCCACAAAAAAGCTGGAGTAGGACAAGTTGGTGCTGGTACTGTTCGTGCCCCTCTTGGCTGTTTTGAAAAGGCACTTGAAGCTTATGCTAAAGCAAGAGGAATAGCAGTTGATTAACATAGAAGTTAGTCACAATATCTATCCTTTAAAAAATTTGGGTCGTATGGGTCACATTCACAGTGTCTTTAACTCATCTTTTAACATTTTAATAAATCATCAGTTGGTTCATGTTAGTAGTCATGAAGATTTTATGTCAAGTTTTGGTATTCGAATATCAAAACTTGACTACCAACTGATAAGACCTTATCTTCAAGTTGGTAATTTAGTCAAACTAACGGCTGATACATTAATGATTTATAGTTTTAATGGGATATATCAAACATCCTATAAAGAGATTGTTATTGATTTAAGGATAGATAAAATAGACTTTACGAAACAATTTGATAAAAAATTAAATGCCTTAAAAAATTATTTAGAGCATAAGAGCCATTTATCTGTCAAAAACGGGTTAGGAGATGGTGCGCAAAAAGCTCTTGCAACACTAACAGATGTAAAGGCAAGCCTACTTGAATTAGATCAATCAGTTAAACAATTAATTGGTCGAGGGCAAGGTTTAACACCTAGTGGCGATGATATTTTGGTCACTTATCTTTTTATCATGATTATCTGTCATGATGTTCAAAGAAAACGAGTATCATCTTGTATTGAAAACTATTTGGACAAAACAACTTTAATTAGTACTTCTTATTTAAAGGCGTGTCGCAATCAAGCAGTGAGTACACCTCTTTATGACTTATATCTTTGGTTAAAAAATCATCATCATTGTGAAAAAAATAAATTGGAAAGATGTGTCTCTAACATACAAAGAATTGGACATACTTCTGGAAGTGATATGCTTTTAGGATTATTTCTAGGAATTTCATTTGTACTACAGACACATTCGAGGAGTTTGAAATGAACAATCATAAAATAGAGAAAGTTAATAATACTTACTGGATGAGGGTTGTTGGATTATTCTTTGCCGGTTGGATATTGATGTATGCTACCCGTACCATATTTAATCCTATTATGGGAGTTGTTGGTGAAGAGTTTAATCTCACAAACACAGAATTAGGGTTAGCCAATAGTATTTTCTTCCTCACTTATGCCGTGGCACAGATTCCATTTGGAGCAATCGGGGATAAATATGGTAGAAAATTAGTCATTACCATTGGTTTCTTAGGATTAGCCATTTCAACCTTTCTTAGTGGATTAGCTGGAACATTTGCCATGTTCTTACTTATTCGTGCTATTGCAGGGATAGCTCAAGGGGCTTACTATGGTCCTCAGTATGCCTTATCTTCTGAGTCTATCCCTAAAGATAGAGTGACACTAGGAAATGCTATTATTAATAGTGGTATGGCTTTTGGTACTTCTGGAGGTTACTTACTCTCTAGTGCTTTGGTTTTAGAAGCTGGTCAGGATTGGAGTCAACCATTCTTTATCATGGCAGTTCCTACTGCTATCGTTGGTATTTTGTTCTATACCATGTTAAAAGAAAAAGTTGTTCAAGAAAATGAAGAAATTGAACCAGAAACTGTTGAGTCAGAAGTAGTTAACAAGGGCAATGTCTTCAAACAAATTTTTGGAAATAAAAACCTTGTCTTTGCCTTCATTTTACTATTTGGAAGTATCTATGCTAACTTCGTTATTATCACATGGTTACCACAATTTTTAATTACAGAACGTGGTTTTGAAGGTTCTAGCGTTGGTTTTATCTCTTCACTTGTTCCTTGGGCATCTATTCCTGGTGCGCTATTCTTTGCTAGAATGAAAGATAAAATTGGTAGTACTAAAAAATTAGCTTATTTCCTAGTGCCATTAGCAGCTTTATCAGTTTCTCTCATCGCTTTTGTTGAGAACCAAGGATTACTTATTGCTGTCTTAATTCTTTATGGATTAACAGGTAAATTAGCACTTGATCCAATTCTAATCTCATACGTTAATACACATGCACCAAAAGGTAGATTATCAACAACTCTTAGTGCATATAACTTTATTGGAATGTCAGGTTCTATCCTTGCTCCTTATGTGACAGGTTTTATCTCAGATAATGCTGGTTCTATGCAAATTGGATTTTACTTGGCAGCAGGAATGTTGATGGTTGCCTTAGTACTATTTGGTATGATGGCTCAAGATACTCAAAGAGTTTAACAGTTTTGTAGATTGTTGAAAAATCATAATACGAAAGGATGCTAGCAATGAAAAAAATATCTTTTATTACCCAAATAGTGCTAGCTGTTATCGTTGGAATTGCGTTTGGTCTTTGGCTTCCTGATTTGACAGCTTATTTCAGCATTTTTGGTCAAATATTCTTGAAATTGATGCAAATGTCAATTCCTATTCTAATATTTGGACAGATTGTCTATGCCCTAGGTAGTATTGAAAAAAAAGATATTTCTAGGATTGGTAGTTTAACAATCATAATATTTGCGGTATCCACTTTAATAGCTGCTTTTTGGGGAATCCTCTTTGGCACTCTTTTTAAACCTGGTCAAGGTGTTGCAATATCATTAACATCTGAGGAAGCAATTGCAGCACAGGAATTAAATATATATGATACGTTTATAGATTTTTTCCCTTCAAACATTTTTGCTTCTTTATCTGGTGGTTCCATAATACAAATTATTGTTTTCTCTCTTATTTTTGGAACAGCTATTAATATCTATGTTCAAAGCCACTCAAATAATGTCATTTTAAAAATTTTAGAAGAGATAAATGATATTGTAATGGTTGTTATTAAAATAGTGATGACAGTGGCTCCTATAGGAATATTTAGTTTAATTGCTGATACTACTAGTGAGGCAGGCTTATCTGTGATTTTACCTCTGTTGAAATACTTGGTAGTCTATGCTTTTGCCACTTTCATATTCTTGATAATCTGGATTGGTGTGGTTAGTACATATTGTAAAAAATCTATAAAATTTGTTATAAGTGGTGTTAAGAATATGTCAGTTGTTGCTTTAACAACAGGATCATCAGCAATCACACTTTCTACAGCAATTGAAGGTGCTAAAAATAATTTAAAAATTGATGACTATATCACTAATTTGGTTTTACCTTTAGGAGTTTCATTAAATAGTAACGGTGCATCAATGCATATGGCAATAACTGTCGTTACAGTTGCCCAAATGTATTCATTTGATCTTAGCGTTGAAAAGTTAATTTATCTAGGTGTTTTAGCTTCACTAGTTTCTCTAGCAAATTCAGTAGCACCAGGATCAAGTATTGTGTCTTTAGCGATTATTTTTCCTCAAATGGGCATTCCGATAGAAGCAGTTGCTTTATTTGCTGGCGTTGATTACTTTGTTGGAATGATTAGAACAATATTAAATGTCGATTCGGATGTTTTTACGGCAATGTTAGTGGCAAAAACTGTCGGTAAATTAAAGAAATAAGATGATTTTGAACAACAATCTATTTATCTCATAGGAGGATTATAAAGTGGATGAACAATTAATTAGAATAAAAGATTATGAATTACATCAATTGATTTTTGATAAATTACACAGTGCTGGTCTTCCAGAAGAACAAGCACAAGAAGTGGCTAATCATCTTGTTTTTGCTGATTTGTCTGGGATACATTCTCATGGTGCTGTGCGTGTTGACTACTATGCTGAACGTATAGATAAAGGTGGTGTGACACGTCACCCTAACTTAAAATTTGAAAAAACTGGTGCTAGCACTGGAATTTATCATGGTGATAATGCTCAAGGTCACTATGTTGCCAATTTAGCCCTTGAACCAATTATTGAAATGGCCAAAGAAACGGGAGTTGCCATTGTTGGACTATCAAAAGTTAGTCATACTGGAACAATGTCATACTATTTAGAAAAATTAGCCAATGAAGATTTAGTAGCTATCTCTATTTGTCAATCCGACCCAATGGTTGTTCCTTTTGGAGGTTCTGAGGTTTATTATGGTACCAACCCAATTGGTTTTGGAGCACCAAGAAAATCAGGTCGACCAGTCATTTTTGACATGGCAACAACTGTTCAAGCATGGGGTAAAATTTTAGACGCTAGATCTAAAGGCAAAGCCATTCCTGAAACTTGGGCTGTGGATAGTCACGGTGTACCAACTACTGATCCGATGGCTGTTGCTGGTCTACTCCCTCTATCAGGACCTAAAGGATATGGCTTAATGATGATGGTTGATATGCTTAGTGGTGTTATGCTTGGCTTACCATTTGGAAAACATGTCTCATCCATGTATGCAGATATGACAAAAGGAAGAGACCTAGGTCATCTCTTTATTGTAATTGATCCTTCTCGATTTATTAATCTTGAGATCTTTAAAAACTATGTTGAACAAAGTATTAATGAATTGCATGAAGTGAAACCAGCTAAAGGATTTGAACAAGTCTATTATCCTGGTGAGCCAAATATTCTAACTTACCAAAAGAATAAAGAAAATGGCATCAATATTCCAAAATGGATCATTGATTACCTGAAATCAGAGACACTTCATTTTGATAAATATGGTGACAAAGATCCTTTTGCAAAATAAAATTTGTGCATGATATTTTTTATCTTCCTCATTTCAATCGAGATGGGGAAGATTTTAAATCACTTATTAAAATGTTATTGTAAAATGAGGATAAACAAATGAAAAAATATTTTAACGTTTTAATCTATGGTTTTTTTATCAATTTGTTCAGCCCAATGCTGGTTTATGCAGAAGAAATTGATGAAATTAAAGCCCCAACAGGATTAATGGCAGTTATTGTCATTATTCCCTTAGTAATTGTCTTGTTCTTATTATTTAAAAAAGTTGATATGGTTATTGCTGGCCTTGTTGGTGGCGTTTTAGCTATGATAATTGGTGGAATCAGTTTAGAGGAGGCTAATGGAAAGTTATTAGAAGCAGTGCCTATGATGCTTGGAATAACTGTTCCAATAATCAATTCTGCCATTGCAATGGCAGTTTTTAAAGCTGGAAGTTACTCAGCTGCTTTAACTCTTTCAAAAAGATTAACAAAAGGTAAAGTAGAGTATGTTTCAGCTTTTATTGTCATTTTATTAGCAGCTGCTACTTATATGTCTGGAGTTGGTGGTGGTAGTGCTATGGTTATTGCTCCTTTAGCATTTGCAGCAGTAGGTGTTGTTCCAGAATTAATTGCTGCTATGTCACTAGCAGCAGCAGTTTCATTCACAACGTCTCCTGCTTCTCTAGAATCAAGTATTGTTTCTCAATTGGGTGAATTTTCAATTGGTACTTATGTTTCTGCCATGCGTCCATACTGGTTATTTTTTGTCATTTTGGCTGTTATTTTGTCATTTTGGGGAACGAAAAAAAGAAACATTGGTTTTAAAGAGTCTCTTGATGATGAATTTGACCAAAAAGAAAACGCAGAACTCCTTAAGATAACAATTCCAGCCATTTTCCTATTATTAGCAGTCATATTTGGTCCTCTTTTTAACAATCTTCTAGGTTTTCAATTGTTTACACCTTTAGTTTATATGGTTGTAACACTTGCACTAATATACATGTGTACCGATTTTAGTATGAATCAATCTATTGAATCGATGATTGATGGCTCAACTTATATTTTGACACGACTTTTTCAAGTTGGTATCTTCTTAGCTTTTATTAATGTCATAGCGACAACAGGTACTTTTTCTGTTATTGCTGGTATAGCAAAAAATACCCCTGTGTTTTTAATGGTGCCAGTGGCAATTGTGACAGGTATCTTAATAGGTATACCAGCAGGAGCCTATGTTGGTTCTGTATTAACTTTAGTTTTACCAGTAGCAATATCTTTAGGATTTTCACCATTAGCCTTAGGTTTAGTAACTATTGGTGTTGGCTTTGGTAGTCAGATGAGTTTTGTCAACATCACAATGCAAGCTCTATCATCAGGATTTCAGTTACCAATTTTAGATATTGTAAAAGGCAATGTCAAATGGATTAGTTTGGCCTCAGCTATCTTAGTGCTAATCGGTTTTATTTTTAGTTAATAAGTTTTGGAGGCAAGAAAATGGATTTAATAATTAAACAAGCAAGAATTGATGATGATTTACCCTTACAAGATATCGGTATTCAAGATGGAAAAATTGTAGCTATTGCGAAAGAAATCAATGAAATAGCTGATGAAGTTATTGATGCAAAAGGGAATGTAGTTGTTCCAGGTTTTATTGAAAGTCATCTGCATCTTGATAAAGCTTTGATAGCAGATCGTATGCCTAACAAATCTGGAACGCTTCAAGAAGCGATTCGTGTAACTGGACAATTAAAACCTACCTTCACAGAGGAAGACATTTATAATCGTGCTAAGGAAGCTCTTGAAATGATTATCACACATGGGACAACTACTGTTAGAACGCAGTCTGAGTTCGATCCAAGTCAAGGCTTTTCTGGCTTAAAAACAATCCTTAGATTAAAAGAAGAATATAAGAATGTCATTGATATGCAAGTTGTTGCTTTTCCACAAGAGGGTATTTTTAAAGTACCGGGAACAAAAGAAATGATGTATGAAGCAATGGAAATGGGGGCTGATGTTGTAGGAGGTATTCCTTATAATGATTCTCCAGTTGAAGATCATATTGATTTAGTGTTTGATATTGCAAAACACTATGATAAAGATATTGATTTTCATCAAGATTTTTCAGATGAAGCGGATCATTTAAGTATCGAATATATTTGTGAAAAGACGATAAAAGAGGGGTATCAAGGTAGGGTTTCTGTTGGGCACCTAACAGCTTTACATGCACTACCAGATCATCTTTTAACTCCCATTATTGAAAAAATGGCTAAAGCAAAAATTAATGTTATGTCTTTACCAGCTACAGATTTGCATTTGGGAGGAAGAAATGATTCTTCCAATGTTCGTAGAGCTGTTACACCTATTAGAAAACTGCGTGATGGCGGTGTTAATGTGTGTCTTTCAACTAATAATATTCGTAACGCTTTTACGCCCTATGGGACAGGTGATATTATTCAGACTGCTATGCTTGCCATTCCGGTTAGTCATCTAGGTGGCGCAGATGATTTAAAAACTGTTTTGCCAATGATAACAACCAATCCAGCAAAAGCTTTGCGATTAGAAAATTATGGTTTAGCTGTAGGCAAACAAGCTGATTTGGTCATTTTAGATACTAAAATAGTAAACCATGCGATTATAGATATTCCTGAACGTCTCTTTGTTATTAAAAAGGGAAATATTATCGTAAAAACAACCAAAACTACTATTTTATCAAAGCCGTATTAGATTACTATTATGATGGCATCAAAAAAACTGCTTTTTAGCAGTTTTTTTGATAGAATATTTTTATGACACTAAAACAATTTTTTATTCTGGCTGCCATGTGTAGTGTAGAAACGTATTTTTTAACAGATGCCTTTTTTAATCAGTCTTATTGGTTAGTTGGGTTTTGGGCCATTTTTCTGCTTCAAAATCTTCGAAAAGCCTATATTATTAGTAAGTGGACACGTTATTTTAACTCCTCATCTCCCAAGAAGAAAGACTAATGTCTCCCCCTAAGAGCGTTTTTGTTTTTCCATTATCTAGTTGGACGATTAAAGCGCCGTTATCTGTAATATCTTCTGCAACACCTTGATAGGTTTTTCCATCTTCTAAGAAGGTAATTTGTTTGTCTAAAATGAAAGATTTATCCTTGTAGACTTTAATGAGATCTGTTTCAGGAGTGGTCAAAAATAACTTTAAAATTTCTACGATGAGTTGATTTCTTGTAATACTAGGTTCTTCTGAAAAAAGTGATGTTGCTTTATTTTCAAGCTCTTTGGGCATTTCTTTAATATTAAAATTGATACCAATACCTATAATCACATCAGTTATCATTCCTGTTTCAACAGAACTAATAGCTTCGGTTAAAATACCAGCTATTTTTTTTTGTCCTAAATAGATATCATTGACCCATTTAATTTGTGTTTCAATACCTGTTAAGCGAGAAATGGCTTTAACAATAGCACTTGCAATCATCATAGTATAGGCTGGTTGTTTATCAGTAGCAACATGAGGTTGAATATGTAAGGACATGTAAATGCCACCAGAAGAAGCATGAAAAGAACGTCCAAATCGTCCTTTAGCTTCTTTTTGATTACTAGCAAGATACAGTCTTGGCGCTTTTTGACCTTCTTGAATGCCAATTTTGGCATCTAATTGCGTTGATAGACTGTTATGGTTAAGTATAACTGGAACACCAGTTTGTTTTTCAATCATTTCTGGAATTAATAAGTCTCCAAATAATAATCTATAACCTCGTTTTTTTTGAGATTGAATCTTAACATCAAATTGTTCTAATTTTTGAATAGCTTTCCAAATAGCAGTTCTAGAGAGTTGACAATGAGAACCCAACTCTTCTCCAGTGACAAAGCCTTTGGTTTCAGAAAGTTGGCAAAAAATTTTTTCGTATGTTTTCATGCTTCTAGTATAATATAAAAGACTTGAAAAATCATTTTAAATGATATTATAACTTGAAAAATAATTAAGTTCATGATATACTTAACTGGTTAATAAAAAGGAGGAAAAAAATGAAAAAAAATCTTACTATAGTAAAAATTCTTAGTCTTATTCTTGCTGGTTACTTTATGCTAGCTGCTTGTCAAGCAACGTCAAATGACAGTAAAAAAGATGACGATAAAGTAACAACTCAAGAAGTGGTTGATCATGATGACCATGACGACCATGATGGATTAGTTGTCGTTTCTGAAATTATGGCAGATGGTTTTGCTCATGTTCATGGCGATCATGATCATTTTGAAGAAGGAAAAATACCAGGAAATGCAAAGTTCTTAGATAGTACCTTACCAGCTGATGATTATGTCTTTGATGAAAAAGATGTTGTTTACAACCTTGATGAAGGATCTATTATTAAAGTCAACGATAAATTTTACTATTATCCAAACGATAAAGAAAATACTGACACCATCCTCACTAAAGAAGAAGCAATGGCTTTGACTGAAGGTGATGACCATGATGAAGATCACGACGATCATGATGATCATCATGAGGATCATGAATAAGATTAATAAAACACCCTAACTTTAGGGTGTTTTTCGTCATTAATTGTAAAAAATTCTTAACGAATCTATCATAAACTGTTTTTTGATAATAGGTAGTTTTTATAATATAAAATCTGTCAAAAAAATGATATAATAATGAAGTTAATAAGTCCCGAAAAGATAGCTAAGCTAGTACTTTGTAACTTTTTAACACTATTAATTAAAAGGGGGACATAAAAAATATGTCAGAACGAAAACTATTTACTTCTGAATCAGTTTCAGAAGGACATCCAGATAAGATTGCTGATCAAATATCAGACGCTATTTTAGATGCTATATTAGATCAGGATCCAGAAGCACATGTGGCTGCTGAAACGGTTGTTTACACTGGTTCAGTTCATGTTTTTGGGGAAATCTCAACAACTGCTTATGTGGATATTAATCGAATAGTAAGAGATACCATTGCTGATATTGGTTATACAAATACCGACTATGGTTTTTCTGCTGAAACTGTGGGTGTTCATCCCTCACTAGTTGAACAATCACCAGATATCGCACAAGGCGTCAATAAGGCACTCGAAAATAGAGAAGGTGATGAGGATAATCTTAGTCTTATTGGAGCAGGAGACCAAGGCTTGATGTTTGGTTTTGCTGTTGATGAAACACCTGAATTGATGCCATTACCTATTTCTTTAGCCCATAAGTTAGTTAGAAAATTAGCAGAACTTAGAAAAAACAAATCATTATCATATCTTCGTCCAGATGCGAAAAGTCAGGTAACAGTTGAATATGATGAAAATGATAGACCCGTTCGTGTTGATACTGTTGTTATTTCAACACAACACAATCCTGAAGCCAGTCAAGAACAAATTAGGCAGGATATGATTGAACAAGTGATAAAATCTGTTATTCCAAATAAATATTTGGATCAAGACACTAAATTTTTTATCAATCCAACCGGACGTTTTGTCATTGGAGGGCCGCAAGGTGATTCAGGATTAACGGGACGAAAGATTATAGTTGACACTTATGGTGGTTATTCCCGTCATGGTGGTGGTGCTTTTTCAGGAAAAGATGCGACAAAGGTTGACCGTTCAGCTAGCTATGCCGCAAGATATATTGCCAAAAATATAGTAGCAGCAGGTTTTGCAAGAAAAGCTGAGGTTCAGTTAGCTTATGCTATTGGTGTTGCCCAGCCTGTATCTATCCGTATTGATACTTTTGGGACCAGTCAAATTTCAGAAAACAAATTAGAAAAAGCTATTCGAGAGAATTTTGATCTACGACCAGCAGGGATTATTAAGATGCTTGATTTAAAACGTCCAATATACAGACAAACAGCTGCTTATGGTCATATGGGTCGTACTGATCTTGATTTGCCTTGGGAAAGATTAGATAAAGTTGAAGCCTTAAAAAATTTTTTAACCCGATAAAAAGAGAGAGGAAATCCCTCTCTTTTTTGATGATTTTCATAAAATTTGTCAAAATAGGCTATAATATGGTAAAATGAAAAGGTTGAAGTCTAGTATAGGAAAGATGTTTAAATGAAAAAAATTATAATCAATGGCGGTAAAACTTTAAAAGGAGAAGTAACGGTATCTGGTGCAAAAAACAGTATTGTTGCTTTAATTCCTGCGGCCATTTTATCAGATGATATTGTAAGGCTGGATGGTGTTCCAGATATTAGTGATGTTGATAGCCTCATTGAAATTCTAATTGCAATGGGTGCTAAGGTTAAAAAAGAACATGATTCTTTAGAAATTGATCCAAGAAGTATACAAAATAATCCCATGCCATATGGTAAAATTAATAGTTTGAGGGCTTCCTATTATTTTTATGGTAGCCTTTTAGGGCGATTTGGTGAGGCTGTTGTAGGTTTGCCGGGTGGTTGTGATCTTGGCCCTCGCCCTATTGATTTACACTTAAAAGCTTTTGATTCCATGGGTGCAAAATCTTCATTTGAAGGAAATTATATGAAGTTGACAACCAAAGGAGCTTCTCTTTTAGGTGCTCATATTTATATGGATACTGTTAGTGTTGGTGCGACAATTAATACCATACTAGCAGCAACAAAAGCAAAAGGAAAAACGATTATTGAAAATGCAGCAAGAGAGCCTGAAATTATTGATGTTGCGACTTTTCTTAATAATATGGGAGCTCATATTCGTGGTGCTGGAACCGATGTTATTACCATAGAAGGTGTATCACAATTGGGAAGTACCCGTCATCAAGTCATTCCTGATCGTATTGAAGCTGGAACTTATATTGCTTTAGCGGCTGCTGTAGGCGAAGGTGTTAGAATTAACAATGTCCTTTATGAGCACTTAGAAGGTTTTATTTCAAAGCTAGAAGAGATGGGTGTTAAAATGACTGTCGAAGAAGATAGTATTTTTGTAGAAAAACAAGACCATTTGAGAGCTGTTACCATTAAAACTTCCCCTTATCCGGGATTTGCCACTGATTTACAACAACCAATAACTCCTTTATTGCTTTGTGCTCGGGGTAGAGGCATTATTATTGATACTATTTATGAAAAACGAGTTAATCATATACCAGAATTAGCAAGAATGAATGCTGATATTTCGGTAGTTGGTGGCAAAATTGTTTATAATGGTCCGTCATCATTATCTGGTGCCAAGGTCAAAGCAACTGATTTAAGAGCTGGTGCTGCACTTATTATAGCTGGTTTATTGGCCAAAGGACAAACTGAAATTACCAATGTTGAATTTATTCTTCGTGGTTATTCTAATATTGTTGAAAAATTAGACCATCTAGGTGCGGATATAACTCTTGTCGATGATTAATCTTAATGTAAAAAAGCTATTTAGGAAAACCTAAATAGCTTTTTTTTAATTAAGATGAATACGTTCTTTTGTTTCCATATCAAAGAAATGACCTTTGGCTACATTAAAAGTGAGGTTAACACTTTCACCAGGTTGATGGAAATCTCTAGCATCAACACGCGCTGCAAACTCAGTTTGTCCAAGTTTTACATAGAGCATGGTTTCACTACCCAATAATTCTGAGACTAAAACCTCAGCAGTGACATTGGCATTTGGATAAGTTTCATGAACAATTTGATTGCTTGAAATATCCTCAGGTCGAATTCCAAAAATAAGTGGTTTATTAAGGTATCCTTTTGCTTCTAAAGCTTTACGTTGTCCTTCAGTGATAGCAACTCTTAGTCCTTCAGAGTCAACAAGTTCTTCACCTTCAATTTGAACGTTAAAGAAGTTCATAGACGGGCTACCAATAAAGCCAGCGACAAACTGATTGGCAGGATAACTATAGAGTTCTTGAGGAGAACCGATTTGTTCCACACGTCCAATTGTTCCAGTACCATCAGGATTTTTAGTAGCACTCATAATAACAATGCGATCAGCAAGTGTCATTGCTTCTGTTTGGTCGTGAGTG
This sequence comes from Streptococcus zalophi, assembly GCF_016481285.1. Classification (GTDB taxonomy): domain Bacteria; phylum Bacillota; class Bacilli; order Lactobacillales; family Streptococcaceae; genus Streptococcus; species Streptococcus zalophi. Next base: position 54,699 of record NZ_JAENBP010000003.1, on the reverse strand, counting down.
ACATAGATAGTTGTTGCACCAATACGTCTGTGAATTTTTGCAATTTCAGCACGCATAGAAACACGTAACTTGGCATCTAGGTTAGAAAGAGGTTCATCCATTAAGAACACTTTTGCGTCCCTAACAATGGCACGTCCCATAGCCACACGTTGACGTTGTCCCCCAGAAAGATCAGCAGGTTTACGGTCAAGAAATTCAGTTAAACCGATAGCTTCAGCGGCTTCACGCACACGTTTGTCAATATCATCTTTTTTGTATTTACGCAGTTTAAGACCAAAAGCCATATTTTCATAGACTGTCATATGGGGGTACAAAGCATAGTTTTGAAAAACCATAGCAATATCACGATCTTTAGGAGCGGCATCATTCATGAGCTTCTCATCAATATAAAGCTCGCCCTTTGTAATGTCTTCTAAACCAGCAATCATACGAAGAGTTGTTGATTTTCCACATCCTGAAGGACCAACAAAGACGATAAATTCCTTATCTTTAATGTCGAGATTGAAATTCTCAACAGAATAGTGTTTACTATTAGGATATTTTTTATAGATATTATTTAATTTTACTGTTGTCATAACAATTTTTTCCTCACTATTTTATTTAGCTTCTTACTTAACAGAACCGCCAGTAATACCTTCAACATAGTATTTTTGCATAAACATGAAGAGAAGGGTTATTGGAATGGCAATGAGAACAGAACCAGCGGTAAAGGCCATGAACCATTCATTAATGGTGTCTGGCTGCAACATTGAGAATAAACCAATAGCAACGGTATATTTACTAGTGGCATCCCCTAAGATAACTTGCGCAAAGATAAAATCAATCCACGGGCCCATAAATGCTAGTAAAGCAGTGTAGACAATAATAGGTTTTGAAAGTGGAAGTGTTATCTTAAAGAAAATATCCATTCTTGTTGCTCCATCAATCATTGCTGACTCATCAAGAGAATAAGGGATGGTGTCAAAAAATCCTTTAGCAATGTAAAATGTGAGTGCTGCACCAGCCGAATAAACAAGAATTAATGATGTTAATGTTTGAGTTAAACCAAGGGCTTTTAAAATGTAGTAAACAGCAATCATGCTCATGAAACCTGGGAACATATTAAGCACCAAGGCGAGTTTTAAAAAGTGATTTCTAAACTTAAATTTGATACGACTAAGTGAGTAAGCCATTGCCACTGTGATAAAAGTTGAAAGGACACAGGTGGCCGATGCAACAAACAAGGTATTTAAAAACCAACGTCCAAATGGGAAGGAGCTATTTGTAAATAACTTAATATAATTGTCTAAAGTAAACGTTTTAGGGATGAAGTAGCTAACATAAGCAGTTCCTTCACCACGAAAACTAGTAAGAACAACCCAAACAATAGGGAAGAGCCAAATAATTGATAAAATAATAAGTGTCAAATATACCATCGTTAGACGGAGTTGTTTTTTAGATTTCATTATTTTGCTACTCCTTCCTTGTAAGATGCAGTTCTAGTATAGGCTAATAAACTAAATACAGCAGAAATTGTGAAGATTAAAATCCCTACAACAGAAGCCAAGTTATAATCGGCAGCAGTGACCGTTAATTTATAAAGCCAAGTAACTAGAAGGTCAGTACTTCCAGCTTGGTAGAACTGAGAATTTGTTGGTCCACCACCAGTAAGTAAGTAAATGACATTGAAGTTATTAATGTTACCAACAAATTGTTGAATGAGGGTTGGAGTCATAATCAAAACAATTTGTGGGAAAGTAATTGATTTAAAGACTTGGAATTTGCTAGCCCCATCAATCTCAGCAGCCTCAATTTGTTCACTAGGTAGATTCATGATAATACCAGTCGCAATTAGCATGGTAAAGGGAATACCTACCCACATATTAACAAAAATAATCGAAAACTTAGCCCAAAGTGGATCTGATAAGAAAGGTAAGCCTTCATGAATCAATCCCAAATTTTTCAATAAAGAATTTAGAGGACCAACATCATTTAATAGATTTCTCATAATTAAAAGAGAAATAAATTGTGGGACAGCAATTGTAATAACAAAGATAGTACGCCACATTTTCTTTAACTTAAGCCCTTTGGTACTAATTAATAGTGCCAAAACAACTCCAAAGAAAAAGTTAGTTGCAGTGGCAAAAACAGCCCAAATCAGTGTCCAAGAAAGAACAGGGAAGAAAGTACCAGCCATTCGCCCACTAAAGACATTACCAAAATTAGTAAAACCAACCCAGTCAAAGAGTGATTTTGGTGGTAAATGACTATGGTCAAAGTTAGTGAAGGCGATAGTAATCATATAAATAAGAGGTAAGATTGTAAAAAGTAGGACACCAATTAGTGGTACCGCCATCAAAGTCATGTGGAAACGACCATTAGCAAGAGTTTTAAAATCTTCTTTAAAAGATGGTATTTTTTGACCATTTTTTTTCAAAAGATAGATATTTCTAGCACTTTTTAGATTTGACCAATAAATGTAAGCAAAAAAAAGACAAAAGATAAGTGATGCTAATCCAAAAATCAGCATTAACATAGAATTATCACCATCAACAGCCACTTGTAGTGTAATACCATCTACTTCTTGAGTCGTCATGCCTTGTGTTTGTGTTCCTAAAGTAATCAAGCCAGCCAAGGCAGGAATAATTTGAACAAAAAATGCAATGAAAAATAAAATTTCACTTAGTAAAAATAGTAATCCTTTAATAAATTGTTTATTAGCAAGGTTGGCAAATCCCATAATCAAAAAAGAGAGTTTAATGTCAATGCCACCTTCTTTAAAAGCTTGAGGGACAGAGACGTTCTCATATGTGATAGCTTTAGCCATAGAAAGACTCCTTTATAATAATAATCAGAAACTCTGCTAGTTAAACTTGACACATGAAAAGCTTAATTAGCAGAGGTTCTTACTAAATAAAACAAGTGGGGAGAAGTTTTCTCCTCACTTGTTACGTGTCATGAATTATTCAGTAGCAGCAAGATCTTTATCAAATTGTTGAAGTTTTGATAAATAGTCACTTTCTGGAATTTTTCCATTGTATGTGTCACTAAGGATAGCAGCACTTTCAGTCCAGAAGGTACCCATTTGACTCAACTTAGGCATAACAACAGTGTAGTCTGTTGAAGATCCCATTTTTATTACGGCTTGTGCTAAATCATGATTTTGAACAACTTCAGAAGCTTGAACTTCTTTATTTGCTGGGATGATAGTACGAGTTTCAAATTGGTTAGCTTGGCTTTCAGCGTTAGTTAAGTATGAAGCTAATTGGTAACTTGCAGCGATACGTTTAGTATCACCCTTAGCAGGTGCTTGGTTAACAGCATAAAGTTTAACACCTAAGAATGCTTTTTGTTGAACGTCTTGTCCACCAATGTTAATCATTGGGTAAACAGCAATACCTAAATTATCAGCTCCAATAGCTTCTTGAGCTGCTTGATAGTTCCATGGACCTGTTTCAATAGCAGCAACAGTTCCCTCACCAAATGATGACATCACATTACTTGCATCTAAGTTAACAAAACCAGAGTTATTGTTTTGGTCAGCAATCCATTTAAGAACAGAAACACCAGCTTCATTTCCCCAGTTAGTACCAGAAACATCTTCACCATTTTCACCAAATAAAGTATCACCAACTGACATAAATAATGGACCAGTTGCGTAGGCATTCATTTGTTTAAAGGTTTCACCAAATGTTGCTTTTGAAGTGATTGTTTCATAAGACTTAACATCTTCTTCAGATAATTTTTCTTTGTTGTAGAAAAGTACTTGAGATTCAATACCAAATGGGAATGCATATGTTTTACCATTGTATTGAGCCCCAGCAATGGCTTGATCAGTTGCAGTAGCTGCAATTTCAGAAGCGTACTCTTCAGGGATTTCTTGGATAACCCCAGACTCAACTAATTGACCAAGTTGATCATGAGGAAGTGAGAAGACATCAGCAGCAGTACTTGCATCTTTTTTGATTTTTTCTTGTGCTTTAGGATCTTCAGATTCGATAACTTTAACTTTATAACCAGAATCTTTCTCAAATTGAGCAACAATATCTTTATATGAGTCTTTTGAATCGGTTGGGACCCATAGTTTAATAGTTTTGTCATCTGATGATGAAGCAGTTTCTTCTTTTTTATCATTAGATCCGCAAGCGACTAATAAAGTACTAGCAAGTGTTAAACTTGCACCACTAATCAATAATTTTTGCCATTTTTTCATAGCTTGTTTCCTCCCTGAAACGTTAAATAAATTTAGTTACACCACTATTATGCAACCGTTTGCAGAAAATGTCAAGTATTTTAGTTCATTTTTTTAAAATTTTTTTCTTTTTTACTTTTTTATTTAAAATAAAAGTTATAAAAAGAATTTTTAAAAAATGGATAACATAGTTGTGATATCATTTAAACGCTTTATCAACTTGTTTAAAATGAAAATCTATTGTAGAATAGAAAATATCATTAATAGATTATATTTCAAGGGAGGTAGCAATAGATGGTTACAATAAAAGACGTTGCAAAAAAAGCTGGTGTCAACCCATCAACTGTTAGTCGTGCTTTAAAAAATAGTCATTCCATATCTTTAAAGACAAAGGAAAAAGTCAAAAAAGCAATGGATGACTTAGGCTATGTCCCTAATTTTGCTGCTCAAATGTTAGCAAGTGGCTTAACACAATGTGTTGGCGTTATTTTGCCACCTTTAACAAGTTCTGATCGCATCAGTCAACCTTTCTTTATGGAAATTTTAACAATCATTAATGACGAAGCTAAAAAGAAAAACTTTACCGTATCAATTGCAACAGGTGAATCCACAGAAAGTCTAAAAGATCAGGCAAAGTTAATGTACCGTCAAAAAAGAGTAGATGGCTTTATTGTCTTGTATTCAGAAAAAAATGATCCTGTTAGTCTTTTTCTTAGTCAAAATAATATTCCTTTCGTTGTTGTCGGATCACAAGAATCACAAGAAAAAGCGATTACCTATATTGATAATGACAACCAATTAATGGCAAAAACAGCTGTCGATTACCTTTTTGAAAAAGGTCATAAAAACATTTTGTTTATTACAGATGATGAAAAAGCGAAGGTTAATTCTGAGCGCTATCTAGGGTATACTTTAGGAACAAAATCTTTGAAAATAAAAAATTATGGCAGTATTTTATTTGATCGCCACAATCCCTTGTCACTAGATAATGCTATTACTAAAATAAAAGATGAAAATATCACAGCCTTAATTGTAATTGATGATATGCTGTCAGTACGCGTTATTCAATTTTTATCTTTTTATAATATTAAAGTACCTGATCATGTTTCAATTATTTCTTTTAATAATTCTGTCTATTCTAAAATCATCCACCCTTATTTAACAACTTTTGATATTAACATTAAACAATTGGGGAAATCAAGTTTGTTAGGATTGTTAGATAAATTGCATCATCATAAAACTAGTTATCAAAAGGAGACAGTACCTTTTAATCTAAAAGAAAGAGAAAGTGTTCGTGATCTCTATAAATTATAAGAAAGAGTTACTCTTTCTTTTTTTTTTGAAAAAGCTTGACCTATGCAACCGTTTGCGTTATAATTTCATTACAATAAATTAAATCGAGGTAAAAGCTATGGATAAACGAGCAAGTGGTGTTTTAATGCACATTACATCTTTACCAGGTAAATTTGGAATTGGTACTTTTGGCAAAGAAGCGTATGAATTTATTGATTTTTTAGTCGAAACAAAACAAACCTATTGGCAAATTTTACCTTTAACAACAACTAGTTTTGGTGACTCTCCTTATCAATCTTTTTCTGCCATGGCTGGAAATACTCATCTTATTGATTTTGAATTTTTAGCACAAGAAGGAATTTTACGTAAGGAAGATTATGATACTGCTATTTTTTCAAAAAACGAAGAAGCGGTTGACTATAATCTTTTGTTTGATACAAGACGTCCTATTCTTGAAAAGGCAGTTGAGCAATTTCTAACCATTGAGGAATTAAAACAAGATTATGCTGCTTTTGAGTCAGACAATCATTCTTGGTTGACAAATTTCGCTGAGTTTATGGCGCTTAAAGAATATTTTGATAATAAGGCGCTTCCTTTATGGGATGATCAAAAAGCAATTTGTCGTGATGAAGAGACATTGGCATACTATCGTCAATTATTAGCAAAAGAAATTCATTACCATAAAGTGTGTCAATATTTTTTCTTTACTCAATGGCAAAAACTAAAAGCTTATGCTAACCAGAGAAACATTGCTATTATTGGAGATATGCCAATCTATGTTTCAGCTGATAGTGTTGAAGTATGGACTATGCCAGAACTTTTCAAATTAGATGAAAATAGGAATCCTCTTTTTGTTGCAGGTGTTCCCGCAGATGATTTTAGTGCTGATGGTCAACTTTGGGGTAATCCCATTTACGATTGGGAAAATCATGCTAAAACAGGTTATGCTTGGTGGATTGAGCGCATTAGAGAAAGTTTTAAGTTATACGATTATTTAAGAATTGACCACTTTAAAGGTTTTTCTGATTATTGGGAAATTGATGGAAAAGCAGCGATTGCCCGTTATGGCAGTTGGCAGCCTGGTCCCGGCATCGACTTATTTAATGCCGTTAAAGAGGCACTAGGTGATTTACCAATAATCGCTGAAGATTTAGGAAATATTGATGAAAAAGCAAGACAACTATTGCAAAATGCTAATTTTCCAGGAATGAAGGTCCTTGAATTTGGTTTTTATGATATTGAGGGTAAAAGTATTGATAGTCCTCATCGTTGTATTCCAAATACTGTTGCTTATTCTGGAACTCATGATAACGAAGTGATCAATGGTTGGTATGATAATCTTAGTCCTGAACAAAAAGATTATTTTGATGCTTACAGTAATCGTAAACCGATTGAGCCAGTTAGCCAAGCCATGCTTCGTGTTCTTTTTGCAACCTCAAGTAACACCGTTATTGCTACCATGCAAGATATTTTAGATAAAGATGCAGAAACTCGAATGAATATGCCTTCTACTGTTGGAGGAAATTGGCAATGGCGTATGAAAAAGGAAGATTTAACACAAGATAAAAAAGACTTTTTAATTAAAATCACAACATTATATCAAAGAGGAAATGAAAAAAATGACTTATTTAACTAACTATGTTTTAGAAAAAACAAACAAACCCCTTACGGAATTAACAAATGAAGAAATTTATGTTCAGCTATTAGATTACGTTAAAGAAGCTGCACAAAAAAAAGAAAAAAATCAATCAAAACGCAAAGTTTACTATATTTCAGCAGAATTTCTTATTGGAAAATTATTGTCAAATAATTTAATTAACTTAGGAATTTATAAAGAAATCAAAGAAGAATTAGCAGCTGCAGGGAAATCAATCAGTCAGATTGAAGATGTTGAACCAGAACCATCACTTGGAAATGGTGGCTTAGGAAGACTTGCCTCATGTTTTGTTGACTCTATGTCAACATTATCTTTAAATGGTGAGGGTGTTGGTCTAAATTACCATTGTGGTCTCTTTAGACAAGTGTTTAGAAATAACCAACAAGAAGCTGAACCTAATTTTTGGATTGAAAATGATAGTTGGTTGCAACCAACGGATATTAATTATGAAGTTCCATTTAAAAAGTTTACCCTTAAATCAAAACTAGATCGTATTGATGTTTTAGGTTATCAAAAAGAGACCAAAAATTATCTTAATTTGTTTGATATTGAGTCAGTTGACTATGGTTTAATCAAAGAAGGGATTTCCTTTGATAAAAGTGACATTAAAAATAATTTAACTCTCTTTCTCTACCCTGATGATTCAGATAAAACAGGTGAATTACTTCGTATTTATCAACAGTATTTTATGGTTTCAAATGCCGCTCAACTTTTAATTGACGAAGCCATTGAAAGAGGAAGTAACCTTCATGATTTGGCTGACTATGCTTATGTTCAAATCAATGACACACATCCATCACTTGTTATTCCTGAATTGATTCGCTTATTAACAGAAAAACATGGTCTTTCATTTGAAGAGTCGGTTGCTATCGTTAAAAACATGATGGGTTATACCAACCACACCATCTTAGCAGAAGCCTTGGAAAAATGGCCGCTTGATTATCTAGAAGAAGTGGTACCACATCTTGTTACTATCATTCGTCAGTTGGATGAGCTTGTTAAAAAAGATTACACAAATCCTTCAGTTCATATTATTGATGAGTCTGGACGTGTTCATATGGCACATATGGATATTCACTACTCAAACAGTGTTAATGGGGTGGCAGCACTCCACACAGAAATCTTGAAAAACAGTGAATTAAAAGATTTCTATGAGTTATATCCTGAGAAATTCAACAATAAAACAAATGGTATCACCTTTAGACGCTGGTTAGAATTTGCTAACCAAGATTTAGCTGATTATCTTAAAGAATTAATTGGCGATGGCTATCTAGAGGATGCTACTCAACTTGAAAAATTATTGGATTTTGCTGATGATGTCAACGTTCATCAAAAATTAGCTGAGATTAAATTTAATAATAAATTGGCTTTGAAAAACTATCTTAAAGATAATAAGGGCATTGATTTAGACGAAAACTCCATTATTGATACTCAAATCAAACGATTCCATGAATACAAACGTCAACAAATGAATGCTTTATATGTTATTCATAAATATCTAGACATTAAAAAAGGTAACCTCCCAAAACGTAAGATTACAATTATTTTTGGGGGTAAGGCTGCTCCAGCTTACACCATAGCCCAAGACATTATTCACTTAATTCTCAGCTTGTCTGAACTAATCAATAATGATCCAGAAGTAAATCCATACCTTAATGTTCATTTAGTTGAAAACTATAATGTGACTGTTGCAGAAAAATTGATTCCAGCTTCTGATGTTTCTGAACAAATTTCATTAGCTTCTAAGGAAGCTTCAGGTACTGGTAACATGAAATTCATGCTAAACGGTGCCTTAACCCTTGGAACAATGGATGGCGCTAATGTTGAAATTGCTGAATTAGCTGGAATGGATAATATTTATACCTTTGGTAAAGATAGTGACACTATTATCGACCTTTATGCTACTTCTGGCTATCATGCTCATGAGTACTATCAAGATGATGTCATTAAAGAAGCTGTTGATTTTATTGTTAGTGAAGCGTTACTTTCTTTTGGTAATAAAGAGCGCTTAGAAAGACTTCATCATGAACTTATCACTAAAGATTGGTTTATGACCTTAATTGATTTAAAAGAATACATTGCTATCAAAGAAAAAGTCTTCTCAGACTATGAAAATCAAGAGCTATGGTCTAAAAAAGTCATCAATAATATTGCTAAATCAGGCTTTTTCTCATCTGATAGAACGATTAAACAGTATAATGAAGATATCTGGCATAGCTAATCCTAATTAAGTTCATTTCATTTTCAAAAAACCCTATCTAGAATATACGGTAGGGTTTTTGAGTACCAGCAATCATGACTCAAAGGAATTTAAATCATTATAAAATCATGATTTTCGTCTTATTCATCGTTGACTAGTATGTAAAAAAACTGTATGATAACCTTATGGATATTTGGACAAATTTGGGAAGATATTCTTATGTTGAAACTAGTCATCTACTGCTTAGACCTTTTCGTTTTAGTGATGGACAGGCATTTTTTGCTATTGCTAGAGTTAGTGGTAACCTTTCTTTTGATTCACCTAGTATTAAAACGAAAGAGGAAAGTGATTATCTAATGGTTCACTCCTTTATGAAAGCTCCTCTTGGCAACTGGGCAATTGAAGAAAAAAAGAGTCAGACTTTAATTGGTGCTATTCGGTTTGAAAAAATTGATTTTTATAATAAAGAGTTAGAAATTTCTTATTTTATTCATAAAGACTTTTGGTCACAAGGATATGCAACAAAAGCCCTAAAATCTATTGTTGCTCTTGCGATTAACGACCTTCGTTTCAAACGTTTAGTGATTATAACACACTTAGAAAACAAGGCTAGTCAAAAGGTAGCTCAAAAAGCAGGCTTTAAAAAGGTCAAACAGTATCGAGGAAGTGATCGATACACACGTAAAACAAGAGAGTATCTTCTTTTTGAATTAAGAAAAAGTGGTTAATATTATGAGTAAACATCTTGACATTTTAAACTATTTAGAGAATTTACCAGTTGGGAAAAGAGTTAGTGTTAGAAGTATTTCTAACCGACTAAAAGTTAGTGACGGAACCGCTTATCGGGCGATTAAAGAAGCAGAAAATAGAGGACTTGTTGAGACAAAGCCTAGAAGTGGTACAGTAAGAATTGAGACGAAACCAAATCATTTATTAAATAAATTAACTTATGCGGAAATTGCTAGAATTAGTGATTCTGAGGTTATGGCGGGTCATTCTGGTTTAGGACATGAATTTAGCAAATTCTCTATTGGTGCTATGACGAGAAAAAATATTTTAAAATATCTTGTCAAAGGTGGTCTTTTGATAGTTGGTGATCGCAAAAATATTCAATTATTAGCTTTAGAAAATAATAATGCCATCCTGGTGACAGGAGGTTTTCCCGTTTCTGATGAGGTGATTGAGACTTCAAACCAATTAGGTATACCTGTTATGGTAACTGCATTTGATACTTTTACAGTTGCGACTATGATAAATAGAGCTCTAGCCAATGCCCGCATCAAGACAGATGTTAAAACAGTTGATCAAATCTATCACTTCAAAAGTGACTATGGTTTCTTAAAACTGAGCGATACCATCAAAGATTACATTAATTTAGTCAAAAAGCACAATTATTTACGTTTTCCAGTCATTGATGATAAAGGCTTAGTTGTAGGAGTTGTTAGCATGCGTGACATCACTGGTAAAAAAGGCAGTATTGGTGTTGAAAAAGTCATGACTAAAAATCCGGTGCTTACAAAACCTAATGTCAGTTTGGCACATATCAGTCAGCAAATGATATTTGAAGATTATGATATGTTACCTGTCGTTTCAGATGATAAAACGCTTCTTGGTGTTGTGACGAGACGTAAGGTGATGGAAAGTATTCAAGATGATAAACAAGGTCAACTCTACACTTATAGTGAACAAATACTTTCTAACCTAAAAACAGATGGCAATTATTTTAGTTTCATGGTTGAACCTGTCATGATTGATTTAACTGGCAATTTATCGCATGGTATATTGGTAGAGATTATTAAGGAAATTACTCTACGAATCCTAAAAGAAAGAAAAAGTAGGAATATTATCATTGAACAAATAATGATTTATTTTCTTCAAGCTGTTCAAGTGGAAGACAAATTAAAAATTGTTCCAAGAATTATTACAGAAGGTCGTCGTGGTAGTGTTCTAGATTTTGAAGTTCAACTACAAAATCGGAGTGTTGCCAAAGCTATTGTTAGTACAAAAATGATTTAGAAAAGAGAAAAACAAAGAATGATTACATTAAAATCACAAAGAGAAATAGATGCTATGGATCGTGCTGGTGACTTTTTAGCCAGTATTCACATTGGTTTAAGAGATATTATTAAACCAGGTGTTGATATGTGGGAAGTAGAAGAATATGTGAGAAGACGTTGCAAAGAAAGTAACGTTCTTCCGCTTCAAATCGGTGTTGATGGACAACTAATGGACTATCCTTATGCTACTTGTTGTGCTTTAAATGATGAAGTTGCTCATTCCTTCCCAAGACACTATATCTTAAAAGAAGGTGACTTATTAAATGTTGATATGGTACTAAGTGAACCACTTGATAAAGCTGTTCTTGATGTGTCTAAGTTAGATTTTGATAATGTTTCTGAAATGAAAAAACACACCGACTCTTATCGTGGTGGTTTGGCCGATTCTTGTTGGGGTTATGCAGTTGGTAAGGTTTCAAAAGAAGTTGAACAACTGATGGCAGTGACTAAAGAAGCTATGTATCGAGGCATTGAAAAAGCTGTTATCGGCAACCGTATCGGTGATATTGGTGCAGCTGTTCAAGAATATGCTGAAAGCTTTGGTTATGGTGTTGTGAGAGATTTGGTGGGACATGGTGTTGGACCAACTATGCATGAAGAGCCTATGGTACCTAATTATGGTGTTGCTGGTCGTGGGCTTCGTCTCAAAGAAGGGATGGTTCTAACAGTTGAACCTATGATTAATACTGGTACTTGGGAAATTGATACGGATCTCAAAACCGGTTGGGCTCATAAAACGATTGATGGAGGTCTTTCTTGTCAATATGAGCACCAATTTGTCATCACTAAGGATGGTCCACGTATTTTAACCAGTCAAGGAGAAGAGAGAACCTATTAAGCAAATGGGAGAAAAAGTGAAAAAATTAATCAGCAAATGGCAAAATAATGAGGTTATTCAATCATTTTTAATCCATTATAAAAATTCAGATATGGATTTATCAAGTATTGCTGTTGCCTATTATATGATGTTAACAGTTTTTCCATTCCTTGTTTTATTAGCTAATATTTTTCCTTATTTTAATATTGATACCTCATCGTTATTAGAATTTTTAAAGGATTATTTGCCAACACAGTTGTACGATAGTGTTGCAACCATCATTAAAAGTATTTTTGAGCGACCTTCATCAGGTCTTGTTTGGCTATCCTTACTGGCTGCTTTTTGGACAATTTCAAAAAGTTTGGTATTTCTTCAAAAAGCTATGAATAAGGCTTATGATATGCAAGATCATCGTGATTTTATTGTTAGTCGACTTGTTGGTATATTTTCTAGCCTTGTTTTAATTATATTTTTAATTATGGCTGTTATTATTTCAACTTTTGGCAGTAGTCTATTGGCATTGTTATATCAGCAACTACAATTTGGTCAAAACTTGTATCAACTGTTAGATAGTTTAATCCAACCAATAACAGGACTTTTATCTTTTGTCACTCTTGCTTTTTTATACTATATTTTGCCCAATGTCAGAATTCAAAAAATTCGCTACGTCATTCCAGGAACAGTCTTTACCAGTATCGTTTTTGTATTTTTTACTAATCTCGTTGGAAATTATATTGGGAATACTATTCAAAATATGGAAAATCTTCGTATTTTAGGTTCGGTGACTCTTTTTGCCATCATGTTTTGGTTTATCTTTTTTTCCAAGATTCTTATTATTGGAGGCATTATCAATGCTATCTATCAAAAGCAACACGTGAAGACTTTTGAAGCAAGACGAGGAACCATTCTCTCTTTCTTTGAATCACTTTTTTCAAAAAACAAAAAATGACTCTAAGGAGTCTTTTTTTTATGACAAATGTCATATCAAGTCATGCTTTTTAGAACTTATTAAAACCATTATCAATTGATAAGATAGAGTTATAGAAAGGATGATAATTATGAATAAAAAACCTGTATTAACCGTTAATCATCTGAAAAAACAATTCAAGGAAAAAGTCGTTTTAAATGATCTTTCTTTCGAGATATTTGAAGGTGATTGTATAGCTTTAATTGGCCCAAATGGTGCTGGAAAAACAGTTCTAATGACTTGCCTTTTAGGGGACTATAAAGCAAGTGCAGGGGACATAGATGTTTTGGGATATTCACCCAGTGACCATCGTCTTAAAAAGAGAGTTGGCGTGCTCTTTCAAGACAATCTTATCCAAGATAAGATGACCGTTCAAGAATTAATTGATTTTCAAAGAGCCATTTATCCTAATCCTTTGAATGAAAAAGAAGTAGACGACTTACTTGCTTTTAAACCAAAACAAAAACAGCAGTTTGCGAATAAACTATCTGGTGGACAAAGACGACTCTTAGATTTTGTCTTAACCTTGATTGGTCAACCTGATATTATTTTTCTTGATGAACCAACAACTGCGATGGACACATCAACTAGAAAACGTTTCTGGGAAATTATCAATCACTTAAAAACTTCAGGAAAAACAATTATTTACTCTTCTCATTATATTGAAGAAGTAGAACACACAGCAGATCGCATCTTGGTCTTGCATGAAGGCAATTTACTTAAAGACACAACACCTTATTTGTTAAGAAGTGAAGAAAAAAGTAAGCACTTTGTCCTTCCTAAAAAATATTTAGATGATATAGATCAAACCATTATCAGTAATCTTGAGCTGAAAAACGATACCATCTCATTTATGACAAAAAAACCAAGTGCCATTTGGCAATCCCTTGTTGAGGCCAATTGTCCCATTGAGGCTATTGAAATGACCAATAGAACATTGCTAGATAGTATATTTGATAGTAGAAAGGATACTTACCATGACCATATTTAAAGCACTATTAAAAAAAGAGTATTTACAGGCCAAAAGAACTTTTTCTAGTTTTATTTTAGGGATAGGGATGCCGATAGCCTTTTTCCTCCTTTTTTCAAGCATTTTGCTAGGGGAATTGCCAAAAGACATTCAACCTCTTGTGATTAGACAATCCATGATGTCAATGACTGCTTTTTCGAGTATTAGTTTTGCACTCTTTACTTTTCCTTTTTCCATTCAAGAAGATCGTAAAAGTTATTACATCAAACATTTGAGTCACTCACCAGTTTCCATCTGGCAATATTTCATGGCAAAAGTTATCAGAATTTTAGTCAGCTTTTTACTTGCTATTATTTTCGTTTTTCTTAGTGGACGTTTTGTACAAGATGTGTCAATGACGATTAATGATTGGTTAAATTCAGGCCTATTATTATTTTTTGGTGCCATTTGCTTTATGCCTTTAGGTATCCTTTTGAGTTTTATCAAATCCACTGAAACCTTAAGTGTTTTTGGTAATATTTTATATATGAGCTTAGCCATTTTAGGTGGCCTATGGATGCCAGTAGATTCCTTTCCAAGTTGGTTACAAAGTATTTCCAAATTCACACCAACATATCACTATAACAATCTGCTGATTAGTTATTTTGCAGATAAATTTTCCATCAATTCGCTCATTATTTTAGTTTTTTATGCTATAGTAATACTGATGATAAGTTTTATTATAAAGAAAAAAGTTGAGGTTAATTAATTGAAACAGATTAAAAATAGTTACCATTTGTTTTACTATGCTTCTTTAAGTTTTCTCATTTTCCCAATAGTAGCTATTATTAATGGTTCTTTGCCAATGTGGCACCTTGTTTTAATCCTGTTATTTATTTTAGCTTACCTCTATTTAGTGATAAAAGGCTTGGGGAAATACCATTTATTGGCTTGGTTTTATATGTTGGGCTACATTCTTTTTATGTGCCTTACGTTTAATATTGGCATTATCTGGTATTTTTTCTACACAACCAATTTACTGGTTTATCGTTTCCATGACCCATTTAAACATTATCGTCCCATTAGTTTTTTACTGGCTATCAGTTTTCTAAACTCCTATCAATTATGGTTTGGTCAAAATATCGAAGAAACTTTATTTACCATCTTTGTTAGTATTTTCATGTTAAGTTTTTATTTTATCAGCTTGAGAATTCAAAATGAAGAAAAACAAAAGGCTGAAATTGAGCAAAAAAATGCTTATATTAATGTCTTGATGGCTGAAAATGAACGAAATCGTATTGGACGTGATCTCCATGATACTTTAGGTCATGTATTTGCCATGATGACCATTAAATCAGAATTGGCATTGAAACAATTAGAAAAAGGTGAGACGGCGCTTGTTGAAAAAGAACTAAAAGAACTTCACCAAATGAGTAAAGAGTCAATGAGTGAGGTGAGAAGTATCATCAATAATCTCAAATTTAGAACAGTTATAGAGGAGCTTGAAACCATTGAAAATCTCTTTGAGCTTGCTAATATCGCTTTAACGATTGATAATCAACTTAACTTAGATAATTTATCGCCTGTGATTCAATCAACACTGACGATGCTTATCAGGGAACTTACCAACAATATTATCAAACATAGCCATGCTAAGAATTGTCGTATCAGCTTGTACAGAGAAAAAGACATCAAGCTAATCGTTGAAGATGATGGTGTTGGTTTTTCAACTTTAAAAGGAGACGAGCTATCATCCATCAAAGATAGATTGAGTCTTGTTAATGGTAACCTAAAAATAACCTCATTAAAACAGCCAACGCGCATTCAAATTGCTCTTAAAGAAGGAATCAAATCATGAAATTATTAGTTGCAGAAGATCAAGCCATGTTAAGAGATGCTCTTTGCCAATTACTATTAATGGAAGATGATGTCGATCTTATTTTGCAAGCTTCAAATGGTCAAGAAGCCATTGATATCTTATCAAAAGAAAGTGTTGATGTGGCTATTTTAGATATTGAAATGCCTTATAAAACAGGTCTTGATGTTTTAGAGTGGGTGAGAAGTCATAGTGATTTAAAAGTGATTATTCTGACGACTTTTAAACGGACAGGCTATTTTAAAAGAGCATTAGAAGCTCAGGTTGATGCCTTTGTTTTAAAAGATCGCTCAGCATCTGAATTAATGGGAACGATTCATACGGTTTTAGCCGGAAAAAAAGAATACTCTCCAGAATTAGTGGAAGGAATGGCGTTTACCTCAAATCCCCTAAGTCAAAGAGAAATAGCTATTTTAGAATTGGTTTCTAAAGGTTGCTCGAACGAGGAAATTGCTCAATCCTTATTTCTTTCAAATGGTACTGTCAGAAATTATTTGACGAGTATTTTCAACAAATTATCTGCCAATAACCGCACCCAAGCTGTCCAAATAGCGCGTGAAAATGGCTGGCTATAATTCTTCATAAATGAGAGGACTATTAATGACAAACCATCATTTAAAAAAAGCTCAAAAAGAGTGGGCCTATCACAAATATTGGGTAATGGGACATTCTCAATATCACTATAATCAGATCCGTCTCTTGTTTAAGGGAAATGAATGGGATACAGATAAGGATGACTTATTTTGGTCTTACATTGAAGATGCAAAAACGTTAGAACCAACCAAAGAAACGCTGACAACAGCCTTTCAGCACATGTGGGGTTATTTTAAAAAAGAAGCCACAAGTAATGAAAAAGTTGCCTATAAAACCTATATTGAAAATGCATTTTTCTATCAAAAAGAATTAGCACAATTAATAAAGGAACTAGCTGTTAAATATCAAAAAGATTATCTTTTCAACTCAAAATTCTTTGACGAAGGTTTCTAAAAACACTAAACCCGATTAGATTTAGTGTTTTTTGTTTTTAAAAATCAAATATTTACTTAAAAGATAGTTGATGACTAATATGGCAATTTGCGAAAGAATAGTTTCGATGAGATTAACCATCTTCAAATCATTGTTAACAAATTGTCCGATGAGATTGGGGTAGTAATCAACAAAAAGTAAGGCTAAAAAGCCATCCAATACTAGTGTTGAAATTCTAGCGAAAAAGAATTGAATTAAGCGTTTCAATCGTCCTTTTTGTACTTGCAGAAAAACATAGCGATCATTAACGAAAAAAGCAAATAAAATAGCGACAATATTGGCTATGACAGCTGAGATAAGAGCTTGATTTATTTGTAGAAATAAAAGGGTTCGACTGACAAAATAAACAAGTGTTGTCAGGACGCCAAAAAAGAGATATTTGATTAACTCTGTTGCCCAGAGTTTTTTTATAAAAGTAACTAGTTGTGATATCATACTATTATTTTACCAAAAGATTAGAAAATTAAATATCGTTTTAGTCTTATATTTTTTTAAAAAAATAAGAGTTATCAAAAAATCATTTTTCATTGTCTTTATTTTTTCCAATAAACATGTTACAATAGTAAAGTTGTTTATCAACCCTTGGTGCTTACTCCCCTTTCACCAAGCATATTACACGTGGTTTAGCCACTAAAGGAGAAAAAAATGAAATCATTAACAACTAAAGATTACCTACACATTTCAGTGGTCGCTGCTATTTACATTGTTTTAACCATTTTACCACCTCTAAATGCTATTAGTTTTGGCGCTTATCAGTTTAGAGTTTCAGAAATGCTAAACTTTCTTGGCTTCTACAATAAAAAATACATTATCGCAGTAACGATTGGTTGTATGATTTCAAATCTATACAGTTTTGGTGTGATAGATGTTTTTGTAGGAGGTTTTTCAACCTTAATCTTTGTCACACTTGGTATCATATTATTTAAAAAATATCAAAATGACTACTTGCTAAATGGCATAATATCGAAAGGTTTTCTTTATTTTTCTGTCTTTTTTGCAGCTAGTATGATAACTATTGCTTTGGAGCTTCACTATTTATTTGGGGCACCATTTTGGCTCACATGGTTCACAACTGGTGTTGGAGAATTACTGTCTTTACTAGTAGGTGCTGTTATTATTGAAAAAATATCTAAAACTATTGACTTTACAAAATAAGCGTTCTCACCGAGAGCGTTTTTAATCTTAATATGATAAAATAATATTATGAAAAATCAAATGAAACAATTAGTTGACTTACTCAATCGTTATGCGAAAGAATATTATACTAATGACTCACCAAGTATTTCTGATGCCGAGTATGATAAGCTTTATCGTCAGTTAGTTGACCTAGAAAAGAAACATCCAGAATTAGTTTTGCCAGATAGCCCTACCCATAGAGTTGGTGGGGTCTTATTAGAGGCATTTGAAAAATATGAACACCGCTATCCTTTATTTTCTTTACAGGATGCTTTTTCGCGTGAAGAATTAGACGCTTTTGATGAGCGAATTAAAGAAAAATTTCCAAAGGCAAGCTATGTTGCTGAATTAAAGATTGATGGCTTATCCATTTCTCTCATCTATACTAATGGTGTTTTAGAAGTAGGGGCAACAAGAGGAGATGGTCAGATTGGTGAAAATATCACCGAGAATTTAAAACGCATTAAAGATATCCCTTTAACAATCCCAAGTAAAGAAAGTGTGACAGTTCGTGGGGAGGCTTATTTACCAAAAGCTTCTTTTAATCAGATTAACCAAGAACGTCAAGAAAGTGGCTTACAAGAATTTGCCAATCCAAGAAATGCAGCAGCAGGAACACTTCGTCAATTAGATACAAGTGTTGTAGCAAAAAGAAAATTAGCCACTTTTTTATATCAAGAAGCAGGTCGGTCCACCAAAGAAAGTCAAGAAGAAATCCTATCTCATTTATCACAGTTAGGTTTTTCAGTTAACAAAAAATACCTCAAGAGTTCCTCGATGGCAACTATTTGGAATTTTATTAGTGAGATTGCTGATAAAAGAAATGACTTACCTTATGATATTGATGGTATTGTGATTAAAGTCAATGAAATAGATATTCAAGAAGCACTTGGTTATACTGTGAAAGCTCCTCGCTGGGCGATTGCTTATAAATTTCCAGCTGAAGAAAAAGAAGCCAAAATTCTCTCTGTTGACTGGACTGTTGGTAGAACAGGTGTGGTCACACCAACTGCTAATCTAACCCCTGTTCAGCTAGCCGGAACAACAGTCAGCCGAGCCACACTTCACAATGTAGATTACATCGCTGAAAAAGATATTAGAATTGGTGATACGGTTATTGTTTATAAGGCAGGAGATATCATTCCTGCTGTTTTACGAGTTGTTATTGACAAGCGTCAACAAGAAGAAAAAATGCCGATCCCAACCCAATGTCCATCTTGTTCAAGTGCTTTGATTCATTTTGATGAAGAAGTAGCCCTTCGTTGTATCAATCCAATGTGTCAAAGTCAATTGAAGGCAAGGCTAGAACATTTTGCCGGTAGAGATGCTATGAATATCAAAGGGTTGGGCCCATCTATTGTTGAAAAATTATTCCAAGCCAATCTAGTCACTGACGTGTTAGATATTTATCGCTTATCTGTTGAGCAGTTGATGACACTTGAAGGAATTAAAGAAAAATCAGCTCAAAAACTATATGATGCCATCAAAGCCTCTAAAATGAATGCTGCTGATAAATTGTTATTTGGTTTAGGCATTCGTCATGTAGGAAGTAAGGCCAGTCGATTATTACTGGAAAAATTTAATAGTTTAGACAATTTATCCAAAGCAAGTGTGGATGATATTGCAAGTATTGATGGTCTTGGTGAGACTATTGCTGTCTCAGTGAAAACATTTTTTGAGACACAAGGCAGTCAAACCTTATTAGAAGAATTGAAGAAATACCAAGTCAATACTGTCTATTCTTCTTCAAACGACTTAGAACAAATCCTTTCTGGAAAAACAGTTGTTTTAACTGGAAAATTACAACACATGACTAGAACTGAAGCCAAAGAAAAACTTATCCAATTGGGTGCTAATATCACCGGTAGCGTTTCTAAGAAAACAGATATCGTTTTAGCAGGTGAAGATGCAGGCAGTAAGTTAACCAAAGCACAATCATTAGGCATTACTGTTAAGGATGAGTCTTGGTTACAGACACTATAAGATGAGGTTATTATGAAAAAGCAAAAAAGGGCACGTTTAATCTATAATCCCATTTCGGGTCAAGAAATTATCAAAAAAAATGTGGCGGATATTTTAACTATTTTAGAAGGTTTTGGCTATGAAACGAGTGCTTTTCAAACAACTCCTGAACCAGATTCTGCTAAAAATGAAGCAAAACGCGCAGCCATCTCTGGTTTTGATTTAATAGTTGCTGCAGGTGGTGATGGAACAATTAATGAAGTTGTTAATGGGATAGCGCCACTTGATAAAAGACCCAAAATGGCAATCATTCCAACAGGAACCACCAATGATTTTGCTAGGGCTTTAAAAATTCCAAGAGGAAATCCTTTGAAAGCAGCAGAGTTAATTGGTAAAAAAAAGACCTTAAAAATGGATATTGGTAAGGCTTTTGATGATACTTACTTTATAAATATAGCTGCTGCTGGGAGTTTAACAGAATTGACTTATAGTGTTCCTAGCCAATTAAAAACCATGTTTGGTTATCTGGCTTACCTAGCAAAAGGGGTCGAATTATTACCACGACTCAGCAATATTCCTGTTAAAGTTTTTCATGATCAGGGTATTTTTGAAGGTAATGTTTCAATGATTTTTGCCGCTCTCACTAATTCAGTGGGTGGCTTTGAGCAAATTGCACCAGATGCAAAACTTGATGACGGCAAATTTACATTAATTCTCGTTAAAACGGCTAATCTATTTGAAATTGTCCATCTTTTACGATTGATGTTAATGGGTGGAAAACACATTGACCACAGACATATTGAATATATAAAAACCAGTAAAATAATGATTGAACCACAGACTAATCAACAAATGATGATTAATTTAGATGGTGAGTATGGTGGGGATGCACCAATTAAATTGGAAAATTTAAAGAACCATATTACCTTTTACACTAATATAGATGACACAGCAAATGAAATAATAAGCTTTGATCAAGATGAATTGGTGTTAGAAGCAATCGCTCAAAAATTTGCACATGAAGTTGATGACTTAAATCAACTAATGGATGAGGATAAAGGAGAAAATGACTAATACAGATAATATAGTAATTGTTCATTACCATAGTAAGTGTGGTAATTATTATGATCGAAATATTTGGCAATGGAGTGAAAATGAACTAGGAAAAGAAGTTAATTTTTTACGCTTTGATAGTTTTGGAGCAGTGGCTCATTTGAATTATCAATCACCTTTCTTTGTTTCACAGGCCTATCTTTTATTCAAAAGTCACGGTTGGAGTCAAAAAACTCCAGATTATCAGATTAACCGTCATTTTGGTGAAAATAAAACAGAAGTATGGATTGTTGATGGTGATGATACCGTTTATTACTCTAGACAAGCAGCAGTTGCTAGTCATTTTTATGGTAGACGCTCACCTCGAAGTTTTGACATGGCGCTTAATAGTTCAATATTTGATAAAAAGTGGGGATTTGATGGCTGGCTAGGATTTAATTACACAAAAGAAGAAACACAATTTCGCTTATGGGCACCAACCGCTGAAAAGGTAGAATTAATCCTTTATGACACTTCTGATAATAAGGCAAGCGTCTCAAAAGTAATTTCAATGGCGCGTGGAAAAGCAGAGAATCAAGATAACCACAAAGAAAACACACATGGTGTCTGGTTTTTAACAGTTGCAGGAGATCTAAATTTTCAAGCTTATCGTTATCGCATCTACTATCGAAAAAGAACCTTCAAAGAAACAAGAGATCCTTATTCGATTGCAACAACAGCTAACGGTAGACGTTCAGTAGTGGTTTCAAAAGAAACCAGAACACCAGAACATTTCACCGTTAAACATCAAACAGAAGCTTTTTGGCGACTTGATAATCAAAACAAAGCTGTTATTTATGAAATGCATATTCGTGATTTTTCAAAATCACCAACATCAGGTGTTCGTTTTGAAAATAGAGGAAAATTTCGCGGTGCTTTTGAAGAAGGCACTAAAAATAGCTATGGCGATAAAACAACCTTTGATTATATTAAAAGCTTAGGCATTACCCATATTCAACTTCAACCCATTTTTGATCACCATCAGCAATTTGATTCCAATGGCGAATATGCTTATAACTGGGGATATGATCCTGAAAATTATAATGTGCCTGAGGCCAGTTTTTCGTCAAATCCTCATAATCCAGTGAGTCGTATTTTGGAGTTGAAAGAACTCATTCAAGCTTATCATGATGCAGGTATTGCTGTTATTATGGATGTGGTTTATAACCATACTTATTCTTCAAAAGATTCAGCCCTCCAAATGGCTGTCCCTGATTATTACTATCGAATGAATACCAATGGGACTTTTCAAAACGGTTCTGGTTGTGGCAATGAAACTGCCAGTGAAAAAGAAATGTTTCGAAAATATATGGTAGACTCCATTCTTTACTGGGTAAATGAATATAATATTGATGGTTTTCGCTTTGATTTGATGGGATTACATGATATAGCAACAATGAATCATATTAGAAATAGACTCAATGATATCGATCCAAGAATCATGATGTATGGTGAAGGTTGGGACATGGGAGTTGGTCTTTTACCAGAACACAAAGCAAAAAAACAAAATGCAGCTCAAATGCCTGGTATTGGATTTTTCAACGATGATCAAAGAAATGCCATCAAAGGTGCTGAAGTTTATGGTCACATTAAAAAAGGATTTGTTTCTGGAGAGCCAACTGAGGATATTGTGGCTAAAAGTATATTAGGTAGTGATGAGCTTGTTCAATACATTGCACCACAGCAAGTTTTAAATTATGTTGAAGCTCATGATAACTACAACTTAAATGACCTACTTCTTGAATTACATCCTGAAGATGATCACGAGACCCATATCAAACGTGTCGAATTAGCCACAGCAATGAATCTTTTGATGCAGGGCATGAGTTTTATGCAGTTGGGTCAAGAATTCCTAAGAACCAAGCTTTTTCCTACTGGTGAGAATAATACGTTAACATGGGAAGATAAAGAACGAGCGATGAATTCTTACAATGCGCCTGATACTGTTAATCAAGTCAATTGGCAAAACGTGACTCTTTATAAACCAACCGTTGAATTTGTTAAAGCTTTGATTGAACTGAAAACAAAAACTAATCATTTTAGCTATTCAAGCTTTAAGGAGATTCGTGAGCATGTTTTTGTAGAAGAAGCCAACTACCAATCTGGTGTGATTAGTTTTATTGTCAAGGATGAAAAAGATTATAAAATTGTTTTCAATCTTAGTGGAAATGATTTGAAAATTGATATGACAAAGTATAATAAATATGATATAATGATATCAAATAGTAAGCGTTATCAAAATCCTAAAAATAGGGTTGAAAATTTAACAGCTACGGTCTTTGATATCACCGATTAACCTGATATTTATCAGGTTATTTTTGTTTAAAAATAGAAAAATAAAATTTTAATATTTATAATAATGATAGAGGGGGAAGTATGACGATACGAGACGCTAAATGGTTTTTTGGAAAAGGTGAGAATTTCCATTCACATGAATTACTGGGTGTGCATCCTGAAACACGTCACAATGATGACGGTTATGTTTTTCGTGTTTGGGCACCTAATGCTGAACAAGTGGCTCTGATTGGTGATTTTACCAATTGGTATGAAAACCCTTTTTTGATGAATAAAGATGATTCTGGCATATGGGAATTTTTTACTGATAAAGCTAAAGAGGGACAGATTTATAAATATCTTGTGACAAGACGAGGTGGTAAAACCGTAGAAAAAACGGATCCTTATGCTTTTCAAATGGAGAAAAGACCAGCAACAGGATCTATTATTAAAACACTACCAGACAAAAATTGGAAAGATGGTCTTTGGTTAGGTAGACGAAAACGATTTGGATTTAAAAATCGACCAATTAATATTTATGAAGTTCATGCAGGCTCTTGGAAGTGTAATGAGACTGGAGAACCCTATCGTTTTTCTCGGTTAAAAGAAGAATTGATTCCCTATCTTGTTGAGATGAATTATACGCATGTTGAATTTCTCCCTTTGATGTCTCATCCTTTAGATATGAGCTGGGGCTATCAACTAATGGGTTACTTTGCTTTTGAGCAAACCTATGGCACTCCTGAAGAATTTCAAGACTTTGTTGAAACGTGTCATTTAAATAATATCGGTGTTATTCTTGACTGGGTTCCTGGTCATTTCATTATCAATGATGATGCTCTAGCCTACTTTGACGGCACTCCGACTTATGAATATGATGATTATGACCGTGCTCATAATTATCGCTGGGGAGCATTAAATTTTGATTTGGGTAAAAATCAAGTTCAATCCTTTCTTATTTCAAGTGCTCTTTTTTGGATAGAGCACTATCATGTAGATGGTATTCGAGTAGATGCTGTTAGTAATATGCTTTATCTTGATTATGATGAAGGACCATGGTCACCCAATAAAGACGGAGGCAATCGTAATTTAGAAGGCTATGCTTTTTTACAAAAATTAAACAGTGTTGTGAAACATTATCATCCCGATGTGATGATGATTGCGGAAGAGTCAACAGCCTTTACTCCGATAACGCTTCCCATTTCAGAAGGTGGCTTGGGTTTTGACTATAAGTGGAATATGGGATGGATGAACGATATTTTACGATTTTATGAAAAAGATCCCATCTACCGTCAATTTGAATT
Organism: Streptococcus zalophi; assembly: GCF_016481285.1. Classification (GTDB taxonomy): domain Bacteria; phylum Bacillota; class Bacilli; order Lactobacillales; family Streptococcaceae; genus Streptococcus; species Streptococcus zalophi. The sequence continues at coordinate 29,878 of NZ_JAENBP010000003.1, read as the reverse complement.
TAATCTGGTTACTTTTAGTTTCATGTATGTTTTTAGTGAAAATTTTATCCTACCATTTTCTCATGATGAAGTGGTTCACGGGAAAAAAAGCATGATGCATAAGATGTGGGGAGATCGCTATAATCAATTTGCCGGTTTAAGAAATCTCTACACTTATCAAATCTGTCATCCAGGGAAAAAACTCCTTTTCATGGGCAGTGAGTTTGGTCAATTTCTAGAATGGAAATATAATGAACAGCTAGAGTGGTCTAATCTAGATGATCCTTTAAATAAAAAAATGCAAGATTTTACGCGTTTTCTTAATCAATTCTACAAGAATAACAAAGTATTATGGCAAATAGATGATAGTTATGATGGACTTGATATTATTGATGCAGATAATAGTTCTGAAACAGTTTTATCCTTTATTAGGAAAAATAGTAAAGGTGATCTATTGGTGTGTGTCTTTAATATGACACCAATAGAAAGAAAGAATTTCACAATAGGTGTTCCTATTTCTGGTCTCTATGAAGAAATCCTAAACACAGAATTAGAAGCATTTGGAGGTGTTTGGAAAACAACCAATCAAAACGTTAAGACACAACAAAGACTGTGGAAACATTATGAACACACTATTAGTTTCACCCTTCCAGCACTTGGTGCAAGCATTTGGAAGATTAAAAGACGTTCTTAAATCCTAAAAAGGAAAGGAAAAGTAGATGAAAAATGAAATGTTAGCCTTAATCCTTGCCGGTGGGCAGGGTACTCGTTTAGGGAAACTAACCCAAACCATTGCTAAACCAGCTGTGCAATTCGGAGGTCGTTATCGCATTATTGATTTCGCCCTTTCTAATTGTGCTAATTCAGGTATCCATAATGTTGGTGTCATTACACAATACCAACCTTTAGCCTTAAATAGTCATATTGGGAATGGCTCTTCATGGGGATTAGATGGTATTGATTCAGGTGCCACCATTTTACAACCTTATTCGGCAACAGAAGGAAATCGATGGTTTCAGGGAACTAGTCATGCTATTTATCAAAATATTGATTACATAGATAGTGTTAATCCTGATTATGTTCTTATTTTATCAGGAGATCATATTTATAAAATGGATTATGATGACATGCTTCAAACCCACAAAGATAATTTAGCGAGTTTAACAGTTGCTGTTATTGATGTTCCTCTAAAAGAAGCACATCGTTTTGGTATTATGAATACTGACTCTAATAATCGTATCGTTGAATTTGAAGAAAAACCTGACAACCCAAAATCCACGAAGGCTTCTATGGGTATCTATATTTTTGATTGGCCACGTCTTCGTGAAATGTTGATTAATGCCGAAAAAAATGATGTTGATATGTCTGATTTTGGACATAATGTCATTCCGGCCTATTTAGAGTCAGGAGAACGAGTTTACACCTATAACTTTAATGGTTATTGGAAAGATGTTGGAACAATTGAATCACTTTGGGAAGCTAATATGGAATATATTGCTATTGACAATGAACTCAATAGTCGTGATAGAAATTGGAAAATCTACTCTAAAAGTCATATCGCACCCCCAAATTTTATTACAGATAAGGCGCGTGTTAAAGATTCCTTAGTGGTTGATGGTTGCTTTGTGGCAGGTGAAGTTGAAAATTCTATTCTATCAACCAATGTTCAAGTTAAAGAAGGTGCCTTGATTAAAGATAGTTTTATCATGAGTGGAGCAAAAATTGGTGAAAATGCTAAAATCATTCGGTCTATTATCGGTGAAGGCGCCGTTATTAGTGATAATGTTGTGATTGATGGCACAAATGAAGTTCAAGTTGTTGGCTATAATGAAAAAGTGGGGGTTCCAAATGAAGATTGATAAATATTCTGCCATATTAGGAAATACTGTTGGCTATCACGACATGGCTGAGTTAACGGCTAATCGTCCTCTAGCGAACTTACCATTTGATGGTAAATACCGTTTAATTGATTTTCAATTATCCAGTTTAGCAAATGCAGGCATTAGAAGTGTTTATGGTATTTTTAGAGGACAAAATATTAGATCAGTATTTGATCACATTAGAAGTGGACGAGAATGGGGCTTAGGTACGCTTCTCAGTCATTATTTTCTAGGGTTCTATAATACTGAAAATACTGATGAGTATACTGATGAAGATTATTATAATCAAATTTTGACTTATTTAAAGCGTTCAGGAAGTGATCAAACGGTTTATATGACATGTGATATCTTATGTAATATCAATCTTGAACAAGTGATTCATTTACATAATGTCAATAAACGTCAAATAACGGTTGTTTATAAAAAATTACCTCTCAAAATGGTATCTCCAGTTAATGATATTTTAGATATTGATGAATTAGATAATGTTATCGGCAAAAAAGAAAAAGCTGATAGTGATTTAGTTTCTATGTCAGCAGATATCTATGTTGTTAACACACCTTGGCTCATCGAAAAAATGGAAGAAGAATTAAAAACTGGTAAGCTTAGAAAAATAAGATACTTACTTAGAGATTTAATCGTTACAGAAAAAGCTCTTGCGTTTGAGTATACTGGTTACTTATCGAATATTAATTCTGTAAAATCTTATTATGATGCCAATATGGATATGTTAGAATCTCAAAAATTTTATTCATTACTTTATAGCAATCAAAAGGTCTATACCAAGATTAAAAATGAAGAAGCAACTTTTTTTGATAAAAAATCAACAGTTATAAACTCGCAATTTGCCTCAGGAAGTATTGTTAAAGGCTATGTTGAGCATTCTATTATTTCAAGAAACTGTTCTATTAAGGAAGATGCTAGAGTAAGTCATTCTATCGTCTTTCCAAAAGTGACGATTGAAGAGGGGGCTGTTGTTGAATATGCCATTATTGATAAAGGTAATACCATTCCAAAAGGTGTAACGATTAGAGGGACGATAGATGATCCTTTGGTCATTGCTAAGGGACAAAAGATAGATGGAGATATTATCAAATGAAAATTATGTTTGTCGCAGCTGAAGCTAGCCCTTTTGTCAAAACAGGTGGTTTAGGAGATGTTATTGGTGCACTCCCAAAGTCTTTGGTTAAAAAAGGTCATGATGTTAGCGTTGTTTTACCTTATTATGATTCTATCGATTATCAATTTGCTGATCAAGTAGAAGATGTCTTATATTATTTTACTAATGTTGGTTGGCGTCATCAGTATGTCGGTGTTAAAAAATTAATTCAAAATAATGTGACCTTCTATTTTCTTGATAATCGTGATTATTTCTTTAGAGGTACTGTTTATGGAGAATGGGATGATGGTGAACGTTTTGCCTTCTTTCAACTAGCCGCTATTGAGTTGATGGAGAAGCTTGATTTTATTCCAGATGTTCTTCATGCCCACGATTATCATACTGCCATGATTCCTTATCTTCTAAAAGAAAAATACCAATGGATTGAAGCCTATCAAGCTATTAAAACAGTCTTTACCATTCATAATATTGAATTCCAAGGACAATTTGAACCAGGAATGCTTTGGGATCTATTTGGCGTTGGTTTAGAGCGATATGAGGATGGAACACTACGATGGAATGATTGCTTAAACTGGATGAAAGCTGGCGTCCTTTATGCTGATTCGGTAACGACTGTTTCACCAAGTTATGCTGAGGAAATCATGACCTCTGTCTTTGGTAAGGGCTTAGAAACGGTCATGCGTATGGAAGCCAATAAATTAACAGGAATTGTCAATGGTATTGATACTGATCTCTTTAATCCAGAAACAGATACTCATTTAATTGCTAATTTTTCATATGAAAACATGACAAATAAAGCTCTTAACAAATCAGACCTCCAAGAGCATGCTGGTTTACCTGTTCGAGAAGATGTGCCACTTATTGGTATCGTGTCTCGTTTGACTGATCAAAAAGGATTTGATTTGGTGGTTAGAGAACTACACAACATACTCCAGTATGATCTTCAAATCGTACTTTTAGGAACAGGCAATAATGGTTTTGAAAATGCTTTTAGCTGGTTTGCTTCAAAATACCCGGATAAACTTTCTGCTAACATCACCTTTGATTTAGAATTTGCTCAAAAAATTTATGCAGGAAGTGACCTCTTTTTAATGCCTAGTGCCTTTGAACCGTGTGGACTCTCTCAAATGATGGCGATGAGATATGGGACGCTTCCAATTGTTCATGAAGTCGGTGGTCTAAAAGATACTGTTATACCTTACAATGCTTATGATAAGACTGGTACAGGGTTTTCCTTTAATCACTTTTCAGGTTACTGGTTAACAAAAGCAGTTGAAGGAGCTATTGAGCTGTATTATAATAATAAAGAAGATTTTAAACACCTTCAACAAAGTGCGATGAAACAAGATTTTTCTTGGGATACCGCTAGTAAAGCCTACGATGAGCTATACCGAAAGCTTTTATAAAAGCAAAGAAAGGACTATCATGTCAGTAACAAAAGAACAATTTATCAGGGATTTTAAGGATGCCTTACATGAAGAACATCTTATTAAAATTCCCGTAGCAACCCCTACAGAGCTATTCACCTCTTTGGCTAAGGTGATTAGAAAATACTATACTCCAAAGTGGTTAGAAAGAAATAAAAGACTTTCAGACGATCAAGAAAAGATTGCCTTCTATTTTTCTATTGAATTTTTACCAGGACGGATGCTTGAAACAAATCTTCTTAATTTAGGAATTCTTGATTTGGTGAAAGATAGTTTTTCAGATTTAGGGATTGATTTTGAAGCCGTCAAAAATGCTGAGCACGATATGGCTTTAGGTAATGGTGGTTTAGGACGCTTAGCAGCAGCCTTTATGGATTCACTAGCAACGACTGGTTACCCAGGTTTTGGTAATGGTATCCGTTATCAATATGGTTTATTTAAGCAAAAAATTGTTAATGGTCATCAAGTAGAGTTGCCAGATGCTTGGTTTGGTTCAGTCGGAAATGTTTGGGAAGTCCGTAAAGATCACGATATTGTTGATGTTAAATTGTATGGTAATGTTCATCTTGAGATGAATGAACACGGAAAACTCATTCCTATTCATGAAAATTCTCAAACTCTTCGAGCTGTTCCCTATGATGTTCCACAACTAGGTTATCAAAATGGAATTGTCAATAATTTGAGACTCTGGGATGTTGAAATTCCAGAGGAAGATGAATTGCATTATCCAACCTTAGAAGCACGTCGAAAAGTGCAAGATATCACAGCTATTTTATACCCTGATGATAGTAGTTATGAAGGAAAAGAGCTTAGACTTACACAAGAATACTTTATGACGAGTGCTGGTCTTCAAACGATTATCAAATATTATTTAAAACAAGGAAGACCACTTGCAAAAATTCATGAAAAAGTATCTGTTCATATCAATGATACTCACCCAGCAGTAGCTCCGGCTGAATTCATGCGTCTACTTATTGATGAGTATGGTTTAGAATGGCAAGAAGCTTGGGAAACTACTGTTAAAACCATGAGTTACACCAACCATACGATTTTATCTGAAGCTCTAGAAAAATGGGATGAAGGACTCTTTAAAAAGGTTTTACCAAGGGTTTATCAAATCATCCTAGAAATTGATAATCGTTATGTTGTCAAAATGGCTACTGATGGGGTGGATCCAAATATTATTGAAAAAACAAGAATTGTAAAAGATGGACAAATCCATATGGCTCATCTAGCTATTATTGGTGGTTATTCGGTCAATGGTGTGGCAAAACTTCACACAAAACTGCTACAAGAAGATACTTTAAGTGATTTTTATGCCATTTATCCAGAAAAATTCAACAATAAAACAAATGGTATTGTTCAAAGACGTTGGACACAAATTGCTGCACCAGAATTATCTGAACAAATTGACAAAGTCATTGGTTGTGACTGGCGAAAAGACATTCATCAGCTTGAAGAATTAAAACATTATGTTAATGACGATACTGTTTTAAATGATTTTTACTGTGTGAAACAAAAAGCCAAAGAACGACTAGCGACTTATATCTATGAAACAACAGGAATTACTGTTTCGACGCAAGCCATTTTCGATGTGCAAGTCAAAAGACTTCATGCTTATAAACGTCAACTTCTCAATTTGATGCATATCATTAAACTTTACTGGGATTTAAAAGATAATCCTGATAAAGATGTGGTGCCAAGAGTCTTTATTTTTGGAGCAAAAGCAGCCCCAGGATATCATTTTGCTAAGTCTGTTATCAAATTAATCAATGAAGTGGCAAATCTTGTCAATAATGATGTTGATTTAAAAGACAAATTAAAAGTTGTTTTCTTAGAAAACTATAACGTTAGTTTAGCTGAGTTGATTATTCCAGCAGCAGATGTTTCTGAACAAATTTCGTTAGCTTCAAAAGAAGCATCTGGAACATCAAATATGAAATTTATGATGACAGGTTCAGTGACTCTAGCAACTTTAGATGGTGCTAACATCGAAATTAAAGATGAAGTGGGCGATGACAATATTGTTATTTTTGGGATGACTAAAGACGACGTCTACGATCACTATCGAAAACATGATTATTATTCTCGTGGTATTTATGAAAATCAACCAGTTATTAAGCGTGTGGTTGATACTTTTGTTGATGGTACTATTTCAGATGTTGTTAGTGAAGGAATGGAAATTTTTGAGTCACTAATTACTCACAATGATGAGTATTTCTTGCTAGAAGATTTCATGAGTTATGTTGAAGCACAAGAAAAAATTGACCACTTATATCGTGACAAGAAAGTTTGGTCTCAAATGAGTTTGATGAATATCACTAAGTCACATAAATTCACATCAGATGATACCATCTCACAATACGCTGAAGAATTGTGGCAAATTAAAAAATAGTAAAATAAAGGTTTTTGTCACTTCTTTTTTGAAATGACAAAAAACCTTTGTTTTTTAACCATTCTTTTAAAGTTATATTTGACAAACTTAAAAAATAGGACTACACTAGATTGGTAAAAAATTTTTAAAATAAGGAGTATTTACAAATGACATTAGGTATTTTAGCTTTAGGAATAGCCTGTTTTGGAGTAAGTCTTGCTGAAGGTTACTTGGTTTCAAACTTTATGAAGGCTGTTTCACGTCAACCAGAATTATTTGATAAATTAAGACCTATCATTTTCCTTGGTATTGGCTTTATTGAAGGAACATTCTTTGTTACTTTAGGGATGTCATTATTCCTTAAATAATAGATGACTATGCATTTTGTAGAAAGAAGGTGGACTTAGTTGGAATCAGAAATGCCGATAGTACATATAGGGCCAGTTGCTTTTGATTTGACCATACTTATCATGTCTGCTTTAATTGTTGTTCTTGTCTTTTCTTTAGTGTTTTGGTCTAGTCGTAATATGACACTAAAACCTAAAGGAAAACAAAATGTTCTTGAGTATGTTTATGATTTTGTTTTTGGTGTTATTAAAGGAGAACTTGGTGAGAAACTTGGAAAACAATTCACACCATTTTTCTTTGTGGTGTTTACTTTTTTGCTTTTTGCTAATAATTTAGGCTTAATGACAAAAATTCAAACCCCTAACGGTTATAACTGGTGGGGATCACCAACTTCTAATATGGCTTTTGACTTTGCCTTATCTATTTTAATGTCACTTGTCATTCAATACCAAGCTATAAAAATAAAAGGGATTAAGCATTATATTAAAGGTTTTATTACCCCGATTGCTATGACCCCCATGAACATACTAGAAGAAGTCACCAATATTGTGTCGTTATCACTACGTCTTTATGGTAATATTTTCTCTGGAGAGATTTTACTATCATTACTGTTGCAAATGGCTAATCAAAGTATTTTTCTTGCCCCATTTGCTTTAGGGATGAATATTGTATGGGTAGGTTTTTCGGCCTTCATTTCATGTTTGCAGGCCTATGTCTTTATACTACTTACTTCTATTTATCTCGGAAAAAAAGTAAATAGTTAGTAAGAAAGGAAAGTAGATTATGTATATTTTATCAACAGTAGGACTTAATATTTTAATTGGAAACTTTATCATTGTAACAGGTAGTTTTCTTATTTTATTAGTCCTTATCAAAAAGTTTGCCTGGGGAAAACTCCTTGCCATCTTTGAAGAACGTGAAAAAAGAATTTCCAATGATATTGATAGTGCTGAGCACGCTAAAGTGAGAGCAGAAAAATTAGCCAACAAACGCGAAGTTGCTTTAAATGAAGCTAAGAGTGAAGCCAATAAAATCATTGATAATGCTAAAGAAATTAGTCATGAACAAGGCAACAAGATTATCTCTGAAGCAAAAGAAACAGCTGATTCAATAAAAGATAAGGCTCAACAAGATATTGCAAGAGAAAAAGAAGAGGCTTTGTCAAGTATCAAAGGAGAAGTCAGTCACTTAACCATTTTGTTAGCTGAAAAAATTCTCAACGAACAACTTGATGCATCATCTAAAAGTCAATTAGTGAATGATTATCTTGATAAATTAGGAGAAGCTTAATGGACAAAAGAACTTATCGTCTCATTGAGCAATATGCTAAAAGTCTTGTTGAGGTAGCTATTGAAAAAAATGTTATCGACGTGATTGAAGAAGATATTTCAGATATATTAGCGATTTGCCATGAAAATCATTTAGAAAAGCATTTTGCAGATCTTAGTATTGCTGTTTCTGATAAGATAAAGTTAGTCAGACTCTTTCAGGAATCTCAATCTGAGTATTTGAACAATTTTCTTGAAGTTATCATTCAAAATGACAGAATGGCTCTATTTGTCCCGATTTTTGAAACAGTCCTAGAACAGCTATCGCGTCAAACAAACACCTTTGATATCAAGGTAACCTCTGCTGTTTCTTTAACAGAAACTCAAAGAGAGCGTCTTTTAGCAATTGTTGCTCAAAAGTTTGATTTAACGCCTCGTCGTTTAATCGAAGAAATCGATGAAGATTTAATTGGTGGCTTTGTTATTTCTGCAAATAATAAAGTGATCGATACTAGCATTCGTCGTCAATTACAAACATTAAAAATGAAATTAAAATAGAAAGTGGTGTGGCTTTTGGCAATTAATGCACAAGAGATTAGCGCTTTAATTAAAAAGCAAATAGAGAATTTTCAGCCAGATTTTGATGTCAGTGAGACAGGTATAGTTACCTACATTGGTGATGGTATTGCAAGAGCAAGAGGTCTTGATAATGCCATGAGTGGTGAACTCCTTGAATTTGAAAATGGTGTTTATGGTATGGCTCAAAATTTGGAGTCAAATGATATAGGTATCATCATTCTTGGAGATTTTAGTTCTATTCGTGAAGGTAATCTCGTTAAACGAACTGGAAAAATTATGGAAGTTCCGGTGGGAGAAGAACTCATAGGTAGAGTTGTTAACCCTTTGGGACTACCTGTTGATGGGTTAGGTGATATTAAGACTGATAAAACACGCCCAGTAGAAGCGCCTGCACCAGGTGTTATGGAGCGTAAATCAGTATCAGAACCATTACAAACTGGACTAAAAGCCATTGATGCCTTAGTCCCTATTGGTCGTGGTCAAAGAGAACTTATCATTGGTGATAGACAAACAGGTAAAACAGCAGTGGCAATCGATACGATTCTAAACCAAAAAGGTCAAGACATGATTTGTATTTATGTTGCGATTGGTCAAAAAGAATCTACTGTTAGAACACAAGTAGAAACATTAAGACGCTATGGTGCTCTTGATTACACTATTGTTGTTACTGCATCTGCTTCACAACCTTCGCCACTTTTATTTATTGCACCTTATGCTGGTGTCGCTATGGCTGAAGAATTTATGTATAATGGCAAACACGTTCTTGTTGTTTATGATGATTTATCAAAACAAGCTGTTGCTTATCGTGAATTATCACTCTTACTAAGACGTCCGCCAGGACGTGAAGCATATCCAGGTGATGTTTTCTATCTTCACAGCCGTTTATTAGAGAGATCTGCCAAAGTTTCTGATGAATTAGGTGGTGGTTCTATTACAGCTCTTCCATTTATTGAAACACAAGCCGGTGATATCTCAGCTTATATTGCAACCAATGTGATTTCGATTACGGATGGTCAAATTTTCCTTCAAGAAAGTTTATTTAATTCAGGTATTCGTCCAGCTATTGATGCAGGGTCATCTGTATCTCGTGTCGGTGGTAGTGCTCAAATTAAAGCCATGAAAAAAGTAGCGGGGACTTTGCGTTTAGACTTAGCATCTTATAGAGAATTAGAAGCCTTTACCCAATTTGGCTCTGATTTAGATGCAGCAACACAAGCTAAGTTAAATCGTGGTCGTCGTACAGTAGAAGTTTTAAAACAACCTTTACATAAACCATTACCTGTAGAAAAACAAGTTGTTATTCTTTATGCTTTGACCCATGGCTTCTTAGATGATGTACCAGTCAATAATATTCTTAATTTTGAACAAGGTCTTTATGACTACTTTGATTCTAATTATGAAAATATTTTTGAGATAATTAGAACAACCAAAGATCTTCCAGAAGAAGCTGTTTTGGATGAAGCGATTCAAGCTTATAAAGATCAATCACAATATAAATAAAGGAGGGTTCTTAAATGGTAGGCTCTCTTAGTGAAATAAAATCAAAAATTATTTCAACAGAAAAAACAAGTAAAATTACAAGTGCCATGCGAATGGTATCATCAGCAAAATTAGTTCAATCAGAACAAGCAGCAAAGCACTTTCAAATTTATGCTTCAAAAATTCGTCAAATCACAACTGATTTACTAAAATCAGAATTATCAGGTGAAAGTATTAATCCAATGTTGGTTGCAAGAGAAGTTAAAAAAACAGCCTACGTTGTTATTACTTCTGATAAAGGCCTTGTCGGTGGCTACAATTCTAAAATATTAAAAGCCATGATGGACATTATTGAAGAATATCATTCAAACAGTGATGATTATGCCATTATCTCAATAGGTGGTGTTGGTTCAGATTTTTTCAAAGCTAGAAAAATGAATGTTTTGTTTGAACTAAGAGGTTTACAAGACCAACCAAGCTTTGAACAAGTTGGACAGATTCTTTCAAAAACTGTTGAAATGTATAAAAACGAATTGTTTGATGAAGTTTATGTTTGTTACAATCATCATGTTAATAGTCTAACTAGTCAAGTTCGTGTTGAACAAATGCTTCCTATTGCTGATTTAGATGCAAAAGAAGCAACGCAAGAAGATATTAGCAGTTTTGAACTGGAACCAAATCGTGAAGTTATTTTAGAACAGTTGTTGCCTCAATACACTGAAAGTCTGATTTATGGTGCTATTGTTGATGCTAAAACAGCTGAGCATGCCGCTGGTATGACAGCAATGCAAACAGCAACTGATAATGCTAAAAATGTTATTAATGATTTAACCATTCAATACAATCGTGCAAGACAAGCAGCGATAACGCAAGAAATTACAGAGATTGTAGCTGGTGCTAATGCACTTGAATAATATGAAAAAGGAGAAATACATGAGCTTAGGCAAAATTGCTCAAGTTATTGGTCCAGTAGTTGATGTTGTGTTTGCAACAGGAGATCAATTACCTGAGATAAATAATGCGCTAGTTGTATATAAAGACGGCGACAAAAAACAAAAAATCGTTTTAGAAGTAGCTCTTGAACTTGGTGATGGTATGATTCGTACTATTGCTATGGAATCAACAGATGGTTTAAAACGAGGATTAGAAGTGTTTGATACTGGTCGTCCGATTAGTGTCCCCGTTGGTAAAGAAACACTTGGTCGTGTATTTAATGTTTTGGGAGAAACGATTGACCTAGATCAGCCATTTTCAGATCAAGCGCTACGTCAACCGATTCATAAAAAGGCTCCTTCTTTTGATGAATTAGCAACATCTACTGAAATTCTTGAAACTGGTATTAAAGTGATTGACTTACTAGCACCTTATCTCAAAGGAGGAAAAGTTGGTCTTTTTGGTGGTGCTGGAGTGGGAAAAACAGTTCTTATTCAAGAATTGATTCATAATATCGCCCAAGAACACGGTGGTATTTCTGTTTTCACAGGAGTTGGAGAAAGAACGCGTGAAGGAAATGACCTTTATTGGGAAATGAAGGAGTCTGGTGTTATTGAAAAAACTGCCATGGTATTTGGGCAGATGAATGAGCCACCAGGTGCTAGAATGCGTGTTGCCTTAACAGGTCTTACGATTGCTGAATACTTCCGTGATGTTGAAGGTCAAGATGTGCTTTTATTCATTGATAATATTTTCCGTTTCACTCAAGCCGGTTCAGAAGTTTCCGCTCTCTTAGGACGCATGCCTTCAGCCGTTGGTTATCAACCTACTCTTGCGACAGAAATGGGACAATTACAAGAGCGTATCACTTCAACTAAAAAAGGTTCTGTAACATCAATCCAAGCTATCTATGTCCCAGCTGATGATTATACTGACCCAGCCCCAGCAACAGCATTTGCACACTTGGACTCAACAACTAACCTTGAACGTAAGTTAACACAAATGGGTATCTATCCTGCTGTTGACCCTCTAGCATCAAGTTCTCGTGCTCTAACACCAGAAATTGTTGGTCAAGAGCATTATGAGGTGGCTACTGAGGTTCAAAGAGTTCTACAACGTTATAGAGAGTTACAAGATATCATTGCTATTCTTGGTATGGATGAATTATCTGATAAAGAAAAGACTTTGGTTGGCAGAGCACGTCGTATACAGTTTTTCCTTTCACAAAACTTTAATGTTGCTGAACAATTTACTGGGCAACCAGGATCTTATGTACCAGTTTCAGAGACAGTTCGTGGCTTTAAAGACATTCTAGCTGGAAAATATGATGATTTACCAGAAGATGCTTTTAGAAGTGTTGGACGAATTGAAGACGTGATTGAAAAAGCGAAAAAAATGGGCTTTTAGTGAGGTATTTTAATGCAACATATGACGGTACAAATTGTGACACCGGACGGTCTCAAGTATAATCACCATGCAGCTTTTGTTTTAGCACATACTAAGGCAGGTGAAATCGGTATCTTACCAAAACATATCAACATGATTGCACCGTTAGAGGTTCATGAAGTCAAAATCAGACGTGTTGATGATGTTTCACATGTTGATTGGGTTGCCGTTAATGGTGGCATATTAGAAATCAAAAATAATCTGATTACGATTGTTGCAGATTCTGCAGAACGTAAACGTGATATTGATGTTAGCCGAGCTGAACGTGCTAAAATGCGTGCTGAACAGGCTCTTGAAGAAGCACAAAAAGAGCAAAAAATTGATGAAATGAAACGTGCTAAAGTTGCTCTACAAAGAGCTATCAATCGTATTACAGTTGGAAAAAAATAAAACCAATTTAAAAAGGCTTGGTGTAAAACTAAGTCTTTTTTCTTTTGAATAACAAAAAAATCAAAACATAAGAAGTATAAACAATTTACTGTCATCTCTAATTTTTTTTGATATAATAGTAAAATGGAAATAATAGATTTAATAGTTCGTTTTACTAGTCATCTAGTTTTGATAGGAATGACTTACCAATTACTCATCACTTTATTTGACTGGGGAAAAATCGTAAAACAACCAACATTGAATGTTGGAAAGATTAAGTTACTAATATTATTTATCAGTATTACTATTGGTTTTATGGTTAGTAACTTTATTATCACAATAATAGAAATATCACAAAGAATATTTTTATTACTATAATCTAGGAAATTAATCGTGAATTAGCATTTTCTTAACTGTAGAATGGAGTCGTATTATGGATAAAATTATAATTGAAGGTGGCAATATTAGTCTAAAAGGAGAAGTGATTATTGAAGGGGCAAAAAATGCTGTTCTTCCTCTTTTAGCAGCTACTATTTTAGCTTCAAAAGGAAAGACATTATTAAAGAATGTTCCCATTTTATCTGATGTCTATACGATGAATCACGTGGTTCGTGGTCTCAATATTTCAGTCGACTTTGATGAAGTAAAAAAAGAAATTTTAGTTGATGCCACAGGTGATATTTTAGATACAGCACCTTATGAATTCATTAATAAAATGAGAGCTTCAATTGTTGTTTTAGGACCTATCTTGGCTCGTAATGGTTATGCCAAGGTTTCTATGCCTGGAGGTTGTACAATAGGAAGTCGTCCAATTGATTTACACTTAAAAGGTTTAGAAGCGATGGGAGCCGAAATTCATCAAGAAAATGGTGATATTACGGCAACTGCTAAACGTTTAAAAGGTGCTCATTTTTATATGGACTTTCCAAGTGTTGGTGCTACTCAAAACCTAATGATGGCAGCAACATTAGCAGAAGGTAAAACAGTCATTGAAAACGCTGCGAGAGAGCCTGAAATTGTTGATTTATCTCTTCTTCTAAATAAAATGGGAGCAAATATTAAAGGAGCAGGTACGGAAACGATTACAATTGTTGGTGTAGATAGCTTACATGGTGCTGAACATGGTGTTGTTCAAGACCGAATTGAGGCTGGTACTTTTATGGTTGCAGCTGCGATTACTAGTGGTGATGTTTTGGTAAAGGATGCGATTTGGGAGCATAATCGCCCATTAATTTCTAAATTAAAGGAAATGGGAGTTGAGGTGTCCGAAGAAGATGGTGGTATTCGTGTTAAATCCCATCTTAAAAAATTAAAACCTGTTACTGTTAAAACGATGCCTCATCCGGGTTTTCCTACTGATATGCAAGCACAATTTACGGCTCTTATGGCCATGGTAAAAGGTGAATCTACTATGATTGAAACGGTGTTTGAGAATCGTTTTCAACACTTAGAAGAGATGCGTCGTATGGGGTTAAACATTGAAATTTTACGTGATACCGCAATCATACATGGTGGTGGAAAGCTACAAGGTGCACCTGTGATGTCAACCGATTTAAGAGCTAGTGCAGCACTTATTTTAGCAGGAATGGCGGTAAAAGGGACAACAACAGTGGGTAAATTAAACCATCTTGATCGTGGCTATTATCAATTCCATGAAAAATTAGCTAAACTTGGTGCTCACATAAAAAGAGTTAGTGGAGAATAAGAATGAAAGAAAGATTTCTTAATGTTGCTATGAAATTTGGGTTAGTAGCATTAGTAGCTATTTTAAGTCTTTGTTTCTTAGCAGTAGGTTTAATGATAGGTTATAGTTTTTTTGGTGGTGGAGAAGACCCTTTGTCTATTTTATCAATAGACCACTGGCAAGCAATTATTAGTAAATTTACTGGAAACTAGTTGCTATATGCTTCAATGAAAGGAAGTCATGGCTAGAAAAACAAAAAAACAACAAAAAGCAATTATTTCTTTACTATCTGTTATTATCATTTTGGGGCTGTCTTATATTGTCTCAAATGATGCCGTTTCAAATAGTCATCCGATTAAGCAGTTAGCACAATTATTTGTAGAAAATAATTCCAAACAAAATTCAGGAAATCTTTCCTTTCAAGAGAGTACACCTGATGAAGATTTGGCTAGATCGGTTTTAACGAGTACTATTATCAAACAAATTGGTTGGGAACTTGAATGGAATCAAGCTGGTGCTTTTATTGTTAACCATAATCAAACAAACTTAAATGCTAAAGTATCAAGTGCTCCCTATATTGATATTAAGACCAAAGAAGTAAGTGGAGAGGTTGTTCCAACAGTAGCCAATGCCTTGTTAACTAAAAACACACGTCAATACAAAAATAGAGAAGAAACAGGAAATGGTTCTACGTCTTGGACACCACCTGGATGGCATCAAGTTTATGATTTAACGGGTGATTTTAATCATGCGGTCGATAGAGGTCACCTTGTTGCATACTCTTTAATCGGCAATTTAAGAGGTTTTGATCCATCGGCTAGTAATCCTTTAAATATTGCCACACAAACTGCGTGGTCCAACCAAGCAAATAGTGAGTTTTCTACCGGTCAAAATTATTATGAAACGATTATACGTAAGGGATTAGATAACAATAAAATTATCCGTTACCGAGTAACCTTAATCTATGACAAAAATGACATTGTAGCAAGAGGAAGACAGCTTGAAGCTAAATCCTCAGATGGTTCTATAGAATTTAATGTTTTTATCCCCAATGTTCAAAAAGGATTGAAGATTACTTACGAAACTGGTCAAATAACATTAACTGAGTGATACTTTCTCCTTTTAGAGAAAGTTTTTATTGTTATTAAAGCTTTTTGAGATTGTTTTGATACTGAAAGTTTCTATTTTTTTATAAATTTGTTATAATTTAGGAAATAATTGTCAACAACTACTTTAAAGAGTAGTAGCATAGAATGGATATCAAAGAAAACATCCGTGAAGAACGAGAGAGAGGCCATTATGAAAAAAATACTTGTTGTCGATGATGAAAAGCCAATTTCGGATATCATTAAATTTAATTTAACCAAAGAAGGTTACGATGTTGTGACTGCTTTTGATGGCAGAGAAGCTCTTGAAAAATTTCATGAAGAAAAGCCCGATCTACTTATTTTGGATTTAATGTTGCCTGAGTTAGATGGTTTAGAAGTGGCAAAAGAAGTTAGAAAAACAAGCCATCTTCCAATCATCATGCTTTCAGCGAAAGATAGTGAGTTTGACAAAGTCATAGGGTTGGAAATTGGTGCTGATGATTATGTCACAAAGCCATTTTCAAACAGAGAATTACTGGCGCGTATTAAAGCGCATTTACGTCGTACTGAAAACATCGAAACAGCAGCCTCAGAAGATAATAAAAAAGGATTGAAACCAACGATTGTTGTTGGTGATTTAGAAATCCTTCCAGATGCTTTTGTAGCTCAAAAACATGGTTCTGAAATTGACTTAACCCATCGTGAGTTTGAGTTGCTTCACCATTTAGCAACTCATATGGGGCAAGTGATGACACGTGAGCACTTATTAGAGACTGTTTGGGGTTATGATTACTTTGGTGATGTTAGAACAGTTGATGTCACTATTCGTAGACTTCGTGAAAAAATTGAAGACCAACCAAGTCGTCCCGAATATATTTTGACACGCCGTGGTGTTGGTTATTATATGAAAAATTATGAATAATGTATCGGATAATTTAACACTTTTTGAGTTATCTCTTTTAGTCTTACTAATAATTGCAGCCATTTATTTTGTTTATTCAGCCTTAAAGGATTATCGTCAAGCTGAAACTATTAAACAAATGAATGAAAAAATCTATTCGTTAATGGCTGGCGACTATTCAGAAATTCTTGATGTGAAATCAAGTCAGGATCTTGTTGAATTAGCTGAAAACATTAATGATTTATCAAGAGTTTTTCATTTAACCCACGATAAATTATCTCAAGAAACTAATCGGCTATCAAGTATTCTTGCTTATATGAGTGATGGGGTTCTTGCAACTGATCGTGGTGGTAAAATCATCATGATTAATGATACTGCTCAAAAGCAACTCAATTTAACAAGAGAAGAAGCTCTTGAATTAAACATTTTAGATATTTTTGATGCTGATAATGAGTATACCTACCATGATTTGGTGTCAAAAACACCTGAAGTTGTTCTTAACCGCCGTAATGATATCGGAGAATTTGTTACGCTTAGAATTAGATTTGCCTTGAATAGACGAGAGAGTGGCTTTATTTCTGGTTTGGTTGCCGTATTACATGATACAACCGAGCAAGAAAAAGAAGAACGTGAGCGTCGTTTATTTGTATCGAATGTTAGTCATGAATTGAGAACACCATTAACATCTGTTAAGTCCTATCTTGAAGCCCTTGATGAAGGAGCGTTAAGAGATGAGATTGCGCCTAATTTTATTAGAGTATCTCTTGATGAAACTAACCGCATGATGCGAATGATTAATGACCTTCTAAATTTATCTAGGATTGATAATCAGGCAACACAACTCAATGTGGAATTAACAAATTTTACTTCTTTTATGACTTTTATCTTGAATCGTTTTGATCAAATCAAGATAAATCGAGAAACGTCAGAAAAAAAATACACGATTGTCAGAGATTATCCTCTTCAATCTATCTGGATTGAAATTGATACTGATAAAATGACACAAGTGATTGATAATATTATCAATAATGCTATTAAATATTCTCCAGATGGTGGTAAAATTAAGGTAAATATGAGAACAACCGATACTCAACTCATTATTTCGATTTCAGATGAGGGTTTAGGTATTCCTAAAAAAGATTTACCTCTTATTTTTGACCGCTTTTACCGCGTTGATAAAGCAAGAAGTAGACAACAAGGTGGTACAGGATTAGGTCTAGCTATCGCAAAAGAAATTATTAAACAACATCATGGTTTTATCTGGGCTAAAAGTGATTATGGGCATGGCTCAACCTTTACCATTGTATTACCGTATGAAAAAGATGCTATTTCTGTTGATGAATGGGAGGATACAGTCGGATAAATGGAAGAACAATTAGGATTTAAGTACAGTGTTTTAGCCTCAGGTTCAACAGGGAATTCGTTTTATATTGAAACACCTAAAAAAAAATTGCTTATTGATGCGGGTTTATCAGGGAAAAAAATTATTCAACTATTATCTGAAATAGATCGAAAAGCTGAGGATTTGGATGCTATTTTAGTCACGCATGAACATAGTGATCACATTCAAGGTGTCGGTGTTTTAGCAAGAAAATTCAACCTAGATGTTTACGCCAATGAAAATACATGGTCTGTTATGGATAAATTAATTGGTAAATTAGATGTGGCTCAAAAACATATTTTTGAACGTGGAACCACTAAAATATTTGGTGATTTAGACGTCGAAAGTTTTGGTGTTAGCCACGATGCTATCGATCCCCAATTTTACCGTGTCATGAAAGATAATAAAAGTTTTGTCTTATTAACTGATACAGGTTATGTTAGTGATCGTTTATCTGGTCTTATTGAAAATGCAGATGGTTACCTCATTGAGTCCAATCACGATGTTGATATGTTACGTTTAGGAAGATATCCTTGGCGTCTTAAACAACGCATTTTATCAGATGTAGGTCATCTTTCTAATGATGATAGTGCTGAAACAATGATAAGAACTTTGGGAAGTAAAACTAAGAGAATTCATTTAGGACATCTTAGTCAAGAAAATAATTTAAAAGAGCTAGCTCGTCTGACAATGGAAACAGAATTGATGAGAGCAGATTTTGGTGTAGGCCAAGATTTTAAAATATATGATACGTCACCAGATTCAGCCTCGCCACTGTTAAAATTATGATAAGCTAACCTTAAATGATATCTTATCAGGATGTTACAACTCAGAATAGTTATTCTGAGTTTTTTTTGTTATAATAATAACAAGAATTAAGCTGAAAGGAGAGAAAATGAGAGGATTAGATAAAAAATTAAAGAATGATTTTGGGATTGTTTTTCACAACAAAAAAATATTAAAGACAGCCTTCACTCATACTAGTTATGCTAACGAACATCGCCTCCTAAAGATTTCACATAATGAGCGTTTGGAATTTTTAGGAGACGCCGTTCTTCAAATGATTATTTCTCATTATCTGTTTAGAAAATACCCTAAAAAAGCAGAAGGTGACCTTTCAAAAATGCGATCTATGATTGTTCGCGAAGAAAGTTTAGCAGGCTTCTCTAGATTTTGTGAGTTTGATAAATATATTAGACTAGGTAAAGGCGAAGAAAAGTCTGGAGGTCGTAATCGTGACACCATTTTAGGTGATTTATTTGAAGCATTTTTAGGTGCTTTATTACTTGATTCTGGTGTTGAGGCTGTAGAATCCTTTCTTGGTCAGGTGATGATTCCCTTAGTAGAAGAAGGAAAATTTGAACGTGTTTTAGATTATAAAACAAATTTTCAAGAATTACTCCAATCTCAAGGAGATGTTTTAATTGACTACCAGGTCGTTAAAGAATCTGGTCCAGCTCATGCAAAAACCTTTGAAGTCGTTGTTTTAGTCGATAATAAAGAGGTTAGCTCTGGTGTTGGGAAATCTAAAAAACTAGCAGAACAAGAAGCAGCAAAAAATGCTCTTGAAGCTTTTAAAAAGAGGTCATAAATGTACTTAAAGCAAATTGAAATGTATGGTTTTAAGTCTTTTGCAGATAAAACAAAAATTGATTTTAATCAAGGGATTACGGCAGTTGTTGGTCCAAATGGTTCAGGAAAAAGTAATATCACAGAAAGTTTAAGATGGGCTTTGGGGGAATCGAGTGCTAAAAATCTTCGTGGTGGTAAAATGCCCGATGTTATTTTTGCAGGTACTGAAAGTCGTAAAGCTCTTAATTATGCTCAAGTAACCGTAACACTAGATAATAGCGATGGTTTTATTGCAAATGCTAATAAAGAAATAAAAGTAGAACGTCATGTCTATCGTAATGGTGACAGTGATTACTTAATTGATGGTAAAAAAGTTCGTTTGAAAGATATTCATAGCTTGTTTATGGATACTGGACTTGGCAGAGATTCTTTCTCGATTATTTCCCAAGGTCGTGTTGAATCGATTTTTAACAGTAAGCCAGAAGAAAGACGTGCTATTTTTGAAGAGGTTGCAGGTGTTTTAAAATATAAAACCAGGAAAAAAGAAACCGAAACAAAACTCAATCAAACACAAAATAATTTAGATCGACTAGATGATATTATTTATGAGTTAGATAATCAGATTAAACCCTTGTTAAAACAAGCAAAAGCCGCTAAAGAATACCTTTCTTTAGAGGATAAAAGAAAAGCTCTATATCTTGATATTTTGGTTGCTGATATCATAACTTATAAAGAAAATTTATCAGATAAAAAAGCTAAGTTAAAAGAAGTTTCTGACAATTTAAAGCACTTTTATGCTAAAAAGGATGCTTTAGAAAAAGAAAACCAATCTTTAAAATTAAAACGACATCAATTATCTGAACAAAAAGATAAGCTTCAAAATGATTTGATAGAATTGACTCGACTGATTAGTGAGCTTGATAGAAAAATTGCAATTATCACATTGGAGTCAAATCAAAAAGAGGAAAAACAAGCTCTTACAAAAGAAACATTAGATAAAATTAGCCAAGAGCAAGTGCAATTAAAACAGGCTTTACAAACTAAAAAAGAGCATTTAACATCTTTAGAAGAAAAAAACTATCAGGTTAAACAAAAGATCACTACTCTTGAAAAAGAATTGGAGCGTTTTTCAACACATCCTGACGATATTATTGAACGTTTTCGAGAAGATTTTGTGGCTTTAATGCATCAAGAAGCAGATTTTTCTAATCAACTGACTTCTATTTCTGTTGCTATTGAAAATCAAGAGGAATCTTTGAAAGATAAGGCAAAAGAAAAAGACCAACTAACAATTGAATTAGAAGCCTTAAAAATTGAACTTCAAAATGTACAAAAAGCTCATGACGATGCTAAACAACAAGTTGAGCAACTTTTAAAAGAGTATCACTCACAAGTTTCTGAGCTAGCGAAGTTGGAGCATTTGTATCAAAAAAGTCAAACAAATTTATTTGATCAATTAGATCAACTAAAAGGTAAAGAAGCACGCAAGAATAGTTTAGAGGCTATTGTTAAAAATCATAGCCAGTTTTATAGTGGGGTCAAGTTCGTTCTTCAGCATGCCAATGAGATAAAGAATATTATTGGTGCTGTTAGTGAGAAAATTTCCTTTGATAAAAAATATCAAACCGCTATTGAAATTGCTCTTGGTGCTAGTAGTCAACACATTATTGTTGCTGATGAAAAGGCGGCCAAACGCTCCATTGACTTTCTTAAAAAATCACGTCAAGGACGTGCTACATTTTTACCACTAACGACAATTAAACAAAGACAGTTATCATCTCATTATCAAAAACAATTGGAAAAAGCAACAGGCTACCTTGGTCTTGCCAATGAGTTAGTGTCATTTGACTCAAGCCTAGCAACCATTTTTAATTATTTGCTTGGAACGACTGTTATTTTTGAGGATACCAATCAAGCCAATGAAGCTGCCCGATTGGTGAATTATCAGGTGCGTATAGTCACTCTTGATGGGACAGAAATTCGTCCAGGAGGATCTTTTTCAGGTGGTGCAAATCGTCAAAATAATACCTTATTCATTAAACCTGAACTAGAAAGTCTAATAAGTGATATTAACCAATTAAAAGCAAAAGTATTGACTGATGAAAAGCGTGTAGAAACCTTGAAAAAAGAGACAAGCATGCTTTCTGAAAGTATTGAGCAAACAAAGAGTGATGGTGAAAAAGCACGATTAGAAGAACAAAAACTATCAATTGAGTTGTCACGTTTAACAAAACAGTTAGCTGATAAAGAAACACTCTTTCAACATCTTGAAAATAATCAAAAAAATACTAGCCTTGATGCGTTAACACAAGAAAAAGCAGCTATTACAACTAAGATAGAGGAAATAGCTAAGAAAAAACTATCTATTACTAGCGAAATCGAAAAAATCAAGAAAGATAAAGATAGTATTATTGAAAAAGTTGACTCATTAAACAAATCCCTGTCTAAAGAGCGTTTAATTGAGCGTGATTTGTTGAATGAATTGAAATTTGAAGAAGCTAACTTGATGAGAATAAAAGAGGAACTCACTCAGTTAGAGATTGATTTTGAAAAAAATAAGATTCTTTTAAATCAGCACCTTAATGCTATTAATGAAGATCAATTACCAGCTCTTAACATTCAGCTAGATAAGGCAAAAAAAGAAAAAGAAGACTACCAGTCGCAATCAGTACGTTTACAATATGAGTGGGATGATTGCGAAGGGGCTTTAGATGATATTTCAGAACAAATTCAAAAAATTAGTCAGCAAAATGAGGGACTGATTAGAACACAAACACAATTAGAGTCACAAATTGAACAAATTAGTGGCAAACTACACCAATTTGCAACATTGTTATCAGAAGATTATCAGTTGAGTTTCACAAAATCTCAAGAAAAAGCAAAAGAAATTGAAAATATGCTTGAAGCAAAAGAGCAGTTAAAACAATACCTTAATGCTATTAAAAAACTTGGGCCAGTGAATTTAGATGCTGTTGAGCAATATGATGAGGTGAAAGAAAGATTAGATTTCTTAAATGAACAAAAATCTGACTTAACCAGTGCCAAGGAATTGTTGCTATCGACCATTCATGATATGGATGATGAAGTAAAAGGAAGATTTAAAACAACTTTTGAAGCTGTTAGAGAAAGTTTCAAGCAAACCTTTAAGCAAATGTTTGGCGGTGGTACAGCAGATTTACAGTTGACAGAAGGTGACTTACTAACATCTGGTGTTGAAATATCTGTCCAACCTCCTGGAAAAAAAATTCAGTCGCTCAACTTAATGAGTGGTGGTGAAAAGGCTCTTTCTGCCTTAGCTCTCTTATTTGCGATTATCCGTGTGAAAACAATTCCCTTTGTTATCCTAGATGAAGTTGAAGCTGCACTCGATGAGGCTAATGTTAAACGCTTTGGAGACTATTTGAATCGCTTTGATAAATCCAGTCAATTTATTGTCGTTACCCACAGAAAAGGGACAATGGCCGCTGCTGATAGTATCTATGGTGTCACCATGCAAGAATCTGGCGTTTCAAAAATAGTCTCAGTCAAATTAAAAGATGCCGAACAATTGGTTCAGTAAATAACGTATTGATTTTGTATCTCTTATTTTTTGTTAGGCAACATCTTGCTAACTGATAGAAAATTTGTTACAATAACGGTAATTGAATACTTATCTTTGAGACTAGTAACTAAAGGAAAGCTTAACAGGGAATGTGGACCGTGACTGGAAGTTCACAAAGTGTTAATTTAGCGAATTCACTCAATACGAAGATAGTCAAATTAAGATCTAGTCTAACTAGATGAAAACGGATGGTACCGCGTGTCAACGCTCCGAATAATTGGAGCATTGGCACTTTTTTTGATTAAGAAAGGATTATAATGACACTACAAGAAGAATTACAATCATTAAAAACTGAGACTCTAGAAACTATAGAAACAATGTCATTGGATGGAGCTAAAGAACTCCAAGAACTCCGAGTTTCTGTTCTTGGGAAAAAAGGAAAGCTCACTGAAATTTTAAAAGGTTTAAAAGATTTATCTAATGAGATGCGTCCCGTTATTGGTAAAGAAGCTAATGAGGTTAGAGACGCTTTAACCAAGGCTTTCGAAGAAAAAGCAGTAGCTATCTCAAATGAAAAAATAGCAAAACAGCTAGAGTCAGAGAAAATAGATGTAACACTTCCTGGAAAACAGCTTAAACATGGGAATCGTCATGTTTTAACTCAAATCAATGAAGAAATTGAAGATATATTCTTAGGAATGGGATTTCAAGTTGTTGATGGTTTTGAAGTAGAGACAGACTATTATAATTTTGAAAGAATGAATCTACCAAAAAACCACCCAGCTCGTGATATGCAAGATACTTTTTATATTACTGAAGAAGTCTTATTAAGAACGCATACGAGTCCTGTTCAAGCAAGAACCTTGGACAATCACGACTTTTCTAAGGGTGCTCTCAAGATGATTTCACCAGGTCGTGTCTTTAGACGTGATACAGATGATGCTACACACAGTCACCAATTTCATCAAATTGAAGGTTTAGTCGTAGGTGAGAATATCTCAATGAGTGATTTAAAAGGAACTCTTCAAGTGATTAGTCAAAAAATGTTTGGAGATGATCGAAAAATTCGTCTTCGTCCATCATACTTTCCTTTCACAGAACCATCAGTTGAAGTCGATGTTTCTTGTTTCAAGTGTGGGGGAACTGGTTGTAACGTTTGCAAATACACTGGCTGGATTGAAATTTTAGGTGCAGGAATGGTGCACCCAAATGTTCTTGAAATGAGTGGTGTTGATGCTCAAAAATATTCAGGCTTTGCCTTTGGACTAGGTCAAGAACGTATTGCGATGCTACGTTATGGTATTAACGACATTAGAGGTTTCTATCAAGGTGACGAGCGTTTTAATGAGCAATTCAACTAAGAACGCCATCTTTATAACCTTGTATTCATCTTAATGAAACAGTAAGATATAAAAGTGAAAGGAAAAATATGTTAGTTAGTTATAAATGGTTAAAAAAATTAGTTGCTATTGATGTGCCAAGTTCAGAATTAGCAGAAAAAATGTCAACCACCGGAATCGAAGTAGAAGGTGTTTCACGCTTAGATAAAGGTCTGTCTAAATTAATCGTTGGTCAAATTATTGAAAAAGGAAAAATTCCAGAAACACACTTGACCGTCTGTCAAGTTGATATTGGTGAAGAAGAATCTATTCAGGTCGTTTGTGGTGGCAAGGTAGTTGATTTAGAAATGAAAACGATTGTTGCCATTCCAGGTGCAAGAATTGTTGGTAATCGTAAAATTAAAAAAGGAAAAATTAGAGGAGTAGAATCCTACGGTATGCTTTGTTCCTTGAGTGAAATTGGTGTCCCCGATGCTGTTATTCCTAAAGACTACCAAGATAATATTTACCGTCTTCCCGATGATGCACTTGTTGGTGATTCAATTTTTAAATACCTTGATCTTGATGATGAGATTATCGAATTAGCCATCACACCAAACAGAGCTGATGCTTTATCAATGAGAGGAGTAGCGCACGAAGTTGCTGCCATCTATGATAAACCTGTTCAATTTGAAGAAAAAACGTTTGTAGAAACAGATAAAAAAGTTTCAGATTTGCTATCTGTACAAGTTGCCAATCAAGAAATTTCTTTTTATGCTGCGCGTGTGGTTGAAAATGTCGTGATTAAACCAAGCCCACAATGGCTACAAAATATTTTAATGAATCAAGGCATTAGACCAATTAACAATGTGGTTGATGTCACTAATTATGTATTACTTTATTTCGGACAACCAATGCATGCTTTTGATTATGATAAGTTTGAAGAAAAAGCTATTGTCGCAAGACTTGCAAAAGAAAACGAGAAAATCATCACTTTAGATGAAGAAGAAAGAAGCTTAACGTCAGAGGATATGGTGATTACTGTTGCCGATAAACCCGTTGCTCTTGCTGGGGTTATGGGGGGTCAATCAACTGAGATTGATGATAATACTCAGACAGTTGTCCTTGAAGCTGCTGTTTTTGATGGGCAACATGTTAGAAAAACAAGTAGTCGTCTAAACCTTAGGTCTGAATCATCCTCACGTTTTGAAAAAGGTATCAATCAAGCTACAGTCCTTGAAGCACTTGATTATGCTGCTGCCATGCTATCAGAATTGGCAGATGGTGATGTTTTATCTGGTATTGTCTCTTCTGGGGAATTACACTTAGAGGATAAAGTGGTCTCTTCCAATCTTGATTATGTCAATACTCGTCTTGGAACTGAACTTGTCTATAATGATATTGAAAAAATAATGGCTCAATTAGGATTTGGTCTAAGTGGTAATGCTACTGAGTTTTCTATTTCAGTACCGCCACGTCGTTGGGATATTTCTATTGAAGCTGACCTTGTTGAAGAAATTGCTCGAATCTATGGTTACGATAAGTTGCCAACAACTCTACCAAGTACAGGAGGAACGGTTGGTGAATTAACCAAAACTCAAAAATTACGTCGAAAAGTAAGAAACATTATAGAAGCGCAAGGCTTATCAGAAGTGATTTCTTATGCTTTAACAACACCAGAAAAAGCTGTTGCCTTTACTCAAAATCTACAAGAATTGACGGAATTGATGTGGCCAATGACAAGTGATCGCTCTACTTTAAGACAAAACATGATAGCAGGAATACTTGATATTGTTGCCTATAATAAGGCTCGTAATCTTAAAAATATTGCTATTTATGAAATTGGTAAAATTTTTGAACCAAAAACAGAGCAGACAGCACCACTACCTAATGAAACCAGCAAACTAGCGTTTGCTGTGACTGGTTTAGTAACAGATAACGATTTCCAAACCAAAGCAACACCGGTTGATTTCTTTTATGCCAAAGGTATCTTAGAAACCTTATTTAATCAGTTAAATATCTCTGTTAGTTATCAAGCGAGAACGATTGAAAATATGCATCCAGGAAGAACAGCTCTAATCTTGAAAGATGATGTCGTTCTTGGTTTTGTTGGGCAAATTCATCCTCAAATGGCTAAAGATTATGATCTTTCAGAAACTTATGTTGCAGAAATTGATTTGCAAAAAGTAGAAGACCTATGGCAATCTCAAATCATCTTTAAAGAGATTACTAAATATCCAGCTGTTTCAAGAGATTTAGCTGTACTTGTTAATATTAATGTGACACATGATGACATTATTTCTGTTATTAAGAAAGCTAAGGTTAAGAATCTTAAAGATATTAAATTATTTGATATCTATAGTGGTACTAACATTGAAGCTGACAAGAAATCAATGGCTTACAGTTTCACTTTCCAAAAAGAAACGGATAGTTTAACTGATGAAGAAGTGACTAATTATATTGAGAAAATTATCACAGCTCTTGCTATAGAGTTAGATGCAGAAATTAGATAAAAGAGAGGATGAAGTCCTCTCTTTTTGTTGAATAAAAGAGAAAATGAATAGATTAAGATTTTTTCAAATTTGTAAGCGATTTTAATTGACAAAGAGTGTAAGAAAACCTATACTAAAGGGAAACAAAACTTTTTGTCTTATAAAAAAGGAGATATCATGTCAAGAAGAAAAAAATTAGAGAGTAAGCAACGATTTACCATAAAAAAATTTAAAATAGGAGCAGCATCAGTACTAATTGGGACTGTATTTGCTGTATTTGCTGGAAATGTTCAAGCGGATGAATCTGTTTCGTCATCAGATTCTGTTACAACGTATTCTACCGTTGATAATACAAATCTATCTAATATTGTAGAACCAGTTGAAGAAGAAAAATCAACAAATTTGTCAATTATTGAAGAAAATAGTGTAGAAAAATCTAGTTTAGAAGAAGTTCCAAATAATCTTGTTTTAGAAAATGAAATTAAAGAAGTAGCTGAAGAAGAAATTGTTTTTTCTAAACAGTTAGAACAAAATAATCCAGAAAATAATAATGATTTGGAGATTGAAGAAACATTTACAAATACTGAAATAGGTGAAGAAAATAGTGAACTAGAAACAGTAGAAGAAAAAATAACTGAAAATGTTACAAAGTCCCAATCTGTTCAAAAAAATGATGTCCCAACTACTTCAGCAATGGAACGTCCATCTAATGAAGGTGATAAAATTCCTAGTGGAATTCAATTTAGAAATGGTAATAATGCAGCTAGTCAAACAGATCAGTTAACTGCTCAAGACATTCAGGAACAAGTAACATGGGTTGATTTTGGTGATACTAACTCGTTAAAAAATTATAAGACTCTTCCAAGTGGTGATATAGCGCTTCAAGTTGGAACTGTTTATGAGAAAGAAATTGTTCCGGGTTATACATTTGTAGCTGAAGTCATTGGTTTAAAACCTTTTATGTCTACAGATGTTTACAAAGAGCGTTCTATAGGTGATCCTACAGGAGGTTATGATCCAACTCTGACAAATAAATATAGACAAGCTATTCAAGGCACACCATATCAACCTGGTAATGGATTTAATAATGGTGAGCCTGGAACTACTGCTGAAATTGTTGTTAGAAAACAAGATCAAAATTGGTCGCATTTGTTAAAAGCTGGTGTTAATGCTGGTGACAAAAAAGTTGTTTTAACAACAGAAAAAACATCTGCTGATGTCGGTATTCAGTGGAAAGTTTTTGCTAGGTATCAAGGGAATGAATATCCAGTAGATATTATTGTTGCAGATGCAGAAGAGTCAAAAGGGTATGAAGCGATTATTTTTACCACCAACGGTAGTGACTGGGAAAAAATAGCAGATGTTTCTAATACAGCTGGAAATCACTACTCACCAAGTACTGCCTCAGATTTAAGTTCAGATAACAGAGGACTGTTTCCGGATTTATATAAAGCACAATACTGGCAAAATGGAGACATAACAGATGGAGGTATTGGTACTAAAGTGTTTGGCCCAGTTGCTACTTCCATTGGTCAGCACTCTGTTCCAATTTTAAAAACTAAAGCGACTGAAGTTGGTATTTATATCAACTCTTCGGGTGCACAAGGTGTGCAATTTGGATTTATATTTTCAGATATTAGTGATGCGCCAGATTCATATGGAACTGCTGAACATATTTTTACAGCTGATACACCTTATTTAGGTACCGTAAGACCAGATTATGATCATGATAGAACGCCTGTTCCTGCGAACGAAGCATGGATAAGAGATGATAATGCAGATGCCCCTGATGAAGGTGTATCACAGTTATCAGCTGATGGTAATTCATTTGTTATTCATGAAGCTGACAATCAACAATATACTCTTTCAATTAAAGCAAACAGAAGTGGTCATGCAAAAGCTTTCGTTAAAGGTTGGGTTGATTTTAATAATAACGGTAAATTCGATACTAATGAAGCATCAGCAATGACTGAAATCACTGCTGATGGAGCACTTGATTTAGTTTTTCAAAATTCACCTCAAATTATTGATACGAATATTGCTGCTTTAGGTGCACGTGTTAGAATTGCTTTAAAAGAAGAAGATATTGAAACGCCAACAAAACTTGCTTCTTCTGGTGAAGTAGAAGACTTTTTAATACAAATAATACATCCTCCAAGAGGGGAACGTAAAGAAACAACCGGTCTTCAGGGAAAAAATCAGACAACTCAAATCAATTTTACTGCCTATGGTAAATTAAAAACAGATTTAAATTCTCTAAACACAATTGATTCAACAGTTGCTGTTAAAATAGTGAAATCAGATGGTACTTTAGTTTCCACTTATACAGAAACAGGTGAAGGAACTTATACAGTTGCTTCAAATGGTACAGTAACTTTCACGCCAATTCCAAGCTTCCATGGTACGGCCAAAGGAATTGTTTTAAGAGCCACTGATAAAAACGGTGTGACAACTGGCTGGACATCAAATACAGCATTAAATGGTTTAGACAATATTAATGATAATATTAATGGTTTTGTAACTATGGATGCTGTTTATATTCCAACAGTAACAGCAGTAACACCAACCGGAACAGATGCTGTTTCAACAGGTCCACAAGGACAAGTGCAAACAGGCAAACCAACCTTCACAGGCGGTGATGTTGCTGTTCCGATGGATGACACAGTAGCAGCTACTTTTGACGATGGCACTACAAGTA
>NZ_JAENBP010000020.1 GCF_016481285.1 Streptococcus zalophi | reverse complement strand
ACTTATACCGTTGCACCAGATGGCACTGTTACCTTCACTCCAGAATTAACCTTCATAGGCACAGGAAGTGGCGTAACCGTTAAACGTGTTGATGTTAATGGCACTTCTGTCACAGCTAAGTATACGCCAACAGTTAAACCAGTCACCCCAACAAGTGAGGATGCCACCTCAACTGGTCTCCAAGGCCAAGTCCAAACTGGTACACCAGCCTTTACGGCAGGTGATTCACTTGTTCCGATGGATGATACGGTTCCAGCCACCTTTGAAGACGGTAGCACAGCAATAACTATTCCTGGAGAAGGGACTTATACCGTCGCACCAGATGGTACAGTAACCTTCACGCCAGAACCAACCTTTACGGGGACAGGAACTGGTGTAACGGTTAAACGATTGGACGTTAATGGTACTGCTTTAACAGCTAAGTATACGCCAACAGTTAAGCCAGTTATTCCAACAGGAATAGATGTGAGTTCGGTTGGTGAATATGGTGAAACTCAAGTAGGTACACCAGTCTTTACGGCAGGTGATCCACTTGTTCCAATGGATGATAGTGTTC
>NZ_JAENBP010000002.1 GCF_016481285.1 Streptococcus zalophi | reverse complement strand
TACCAAATAATGCTCCAACGGCAGAAGATAAACCAGTCTTTGAAGGAACCCTTGAAACAGCTGTACCAAACACAGCACCAACTCATGAGTTGCTAGCCTTTGATGGCAAGTTAGCACCAATGAGTAGTGAAGCTGGTCATAAGGCTAAGGGGATGTCTGAGAAGAAAGCTGACCAAGCCTCTTCAACAGCACAAGCTAAAACCTTACCAAATACTGGTGATGCTTCAAACTCAGCAGTAGTAGGAACTATGTTAGCTTTATCGTCACTCGCTTTATACGGCTATGGTAGAAAAAAACGTGAAAATGAATTATAATTAGCAATCTTTCTATAGAAAGAAGCTAAAAAGTAGCACACTAAAACTCTACAATCTAAAGTATGACTTTTATGATTGTAGAGTTTTTAGTATTTTATAAATAGTTTATGAAAAATGTCAGATAAAAAATAAATGATAAATGGAGTGTTTAACACTCCATTTTTTGTTTATTAACTATATAGTCATTTTCAAAAACATCTAATTCGTTTGGTAATGATGAAAAATGATTTGAATTTTTATTGTCAGGTAAGAATTTCATAGTATTTGGTGCTAGTTTATCTTTGCTGTTATCTGAGAAATAGCATCTTATTTTAAATAAAAAATAAGCATTTAAAGTAGATTGAATGGATTAATTTACTTTTCTAATTATCAGGATAATTTAAAAAGTAAAATTTTCTAAAACAGAAAAATGTTTTGTTTATTTTAGGAGAAAAAGATTGACAGACGACATATAAAGTGTTATAATGACAAAGGTTTTAAATAAACTGACCTAAGACAGTAGGGGAGTTCGCTCATAATATTCCTACCGAGGCACAAAACGTTAATAAACGGATTGTACTTTCGTGTCTGGGTTTAGATGCGATTTTTTTGTGTCTAGCCAAAAATAATAACGGAGGTAAAACACTAATGAGTCAAGCAAATATTGCTAAAAAAGCAGAACTTGTTGATTTTTATGCTGAAAAAATGAAAGCAGCTGCAAGTATTGTTATTGTAGATTCACGTGGTCTTACTGTTGAACAAGATACTGTTCTTCGTCGTAACCTACGTGAAAGCGACATCGAATTTAAAGTAGTTAAAAATGCTATTCTTCGTCGTGCTGCTGAAAAAGCTGGTCTTAACAATCTTGAAGATGTCTTTGTTGGACCAACAGCTATTGCATTTTCAAATGAAGATGTAATTGCACCAGCTAAAATTATCAATGATTTCTCACAAACTGCTAAAGCACTTGAAATCAAAGGTGGTGCAATTGAAGGTGAAGTATCTTCTAAAGAAGATATTATCGCACTTGCTAAATTGCCAAACAGAGAAGGTCTTCTTTCTATGCTTCTTTCTGTTCTTCAAGCACCAGTTCGAAATGTTGCTTACGCTGTCAAAGCAGTTGCAGAAAGCAAAGAAGATGCTGCCTAAGCAGTTTAACTGTAGCTTAAATGGCTACCATTACTATTTATTAAAAACATAATTTGGAGGAAAAATACAATGGCATTAAACATTGAAAACATTATTGCTGAAATTAAAGAAGCTTCAATCCTTGAACTTAACGATCTTGTGAAAGCTATCGAAGAAGAATTTGGTGTAACTGCAGCAGCTCCTGTAGCTGTAGCAGCAGCTGGTGGCGGTGCTGAAGAAGCTGCTAAAGATTCATTTGACGTTGAATTAACAGCAGCAGGTGACAAGAAAGTTGGCGTTATCAAGGCTGTTCGTGAAATCACAGGTCTTGGTCTTAAAGAAGCTAAAGGTCTTGTAGATGGCGCTCCTGGCATCATCAAAGAAGGTGTTCCAGCTGCAGAAGCTGAAGAAATGAAAGCTAAACTTGAAGAAGCTGGTGCTTCAGTAACTCTTAAATAATAGAGTCACTTCATTAAATAATAAAATGAATCGTTGTTCTTTAGAACAACGGTTTTTTTCTTTTCTATTTAGAAAAATATCTAAATAGAGTTGACAAAAGACTAGTAAAGATATAAAATATAAGTAGTCTAATTAGAAGGATATCTAAATAGAAAAAGGAGTTGCTATGGGAATTGATCAAACCTTGAAAGCATTAAACGATGAAAAAAGAAGAGAGATTTTAACATTACTGAAAAAGGGTAGAATGAGTGCTACCGACATCCATCAGCATTTTGATGTTTCAGATGCTACCATTTCCCACCATTTATCAGTTTTATTAAAGGCAGATTTAATTTTTTTAGAAAAAGAGAAAAATTACCGTTACTATAGTCTGAATGCTTCAGTTTTTGAAGATGTTTTAAGATTTATTATGTTTTTTAAAAAATAAGGAGACGTTATGAATACTATAAAGAAATGGTTTAAACTTAGTTTATGGTTATATCTTGTACCACTAGCTGTTTCACTCTATTATTATCCTCAATTACCAGGTAAAATTGCCATTCATTATAATGTGGCTGATCAGCCAGATAATTTTACTGATAAATTTATTGCTTTATTTTTTTCTATTGGCTTTATTTTTATGATAGAATTATTTTCTTATTTTGTTCTATCAAAAGATACCAGACAAAACTATCAAAATAAGAAATTAGTTATTTTTCTTCTGCTGTTTATGCCTTTATTGTCTTTAATACTAATTATTATGATGATTTCTTATGCTTTAAATAGTAGTTTTAATGTTCTAGTTTTACTAAGAATTTCTCTTTCTCTTCTCATTATTATTATCGGAAATTATCTACCAAAGACAAAACGTAATAATAGTTTGGGTATCCGTCTGCCTTGGACTTTAGCTAATGATAATAATTGGATAAAAACTCACGACTTTAGTGGTAAAATGTGGGTAATAGGGGGTATATTACTACTAATAATCTCTCTTTTCTCTCTTTCAAATGAGTTGTTTATTGCTTTAACGGTTATTATTTTAATCGCCCCGATAGGTTATTCTTTTGTCTTAAATAAAAGTAATCACAAGTTTTAAATAGTAAGAGATAACAGAAGTTATCTCTTTTGCTATTTTGATACCAAATAAAGGTTTTTATCTTGTATTCAGACATGCTATTTCTAGTTATTTTGAACAATAAACAAAACATTTCTGTTTCGAAACAAATTCTTTGACACTATCTTTTTTTAGCAGTAGAATGAAACCATCGGTACGGAACCACTTAATGACTGATTGTCTCTTAGTTACTCAGTTAGCCACTCAAGCGAGGACGTAGCCTAATAGAAAAAAGGAGATATTTATTATGAAAATCGCAGTTGTTGGTACAGGAAATATTGGTTCACGTTTAATTAAACGTTTTTCTAATCATGGGATTGATACTATTGTCATTGGAAGTGATTATGATAAATCACTTGCCTTGGTAAATGACCTTAAAGAAAATGTTGAAGCCTTTCAAGATGTTAATGAAGCATTAAAAGCAGCAGATGCTGTTGTTATTGCTTTATGGTTCGATGGCCTTAAAGACTTTATCAAAGAACATGAAGCACAATTAGAAGGAAAAATCATCATTGACCCTTCAAATAATATTGCATTTGATGACGAAGGAAATGTAAAAAGTCTTAATCCAGAAAATCTTTCATCAGGTCAACAAATTGCTGAAGTTGTTCCTAATGGAAGTCACTACGTCAAAGCATTTGGAACTCTTCCAGCTGATCAATTGGATGCTACTGAAACGCAAGATGGTAAAAAAGTAACTCTTTACTATGCTACTGATGATGAAAAAGCTGGTGGAAAAGTTGCCGAAATCATTGAAAAAGCTGGCTGGGATGCCGTTTTAGTCGGTGGTGTTAAAGACACAGGTCGTATTGAAGTATTTGGTGATTTACATCCATTTGGTGGTTTAGAAGGGAAATTACTTTCTAAGGATGATGCAAAAGCAAAAATTTAATGTTTTAATAAGTTAGTAAGAGGTGATAGTGTTTTCTATCACTTTTTTTGTTGATATTAAAAAAATTTCAATAAAAATAGTAATCTTGAAAAAAGGATATCCAATTATAGATAAATTGTTATGTTAAAAAAGAAAATGCTATAATAAACAATAGAAATATAATAGACTGAAAAAGGGTGAAATCAATTGTGCAAAACATTAACTAAAGAAAGATTTAAAAATCTTATTAAAGATGGCATTATTGTTTCTTGTCAAGCATTGCCTGGAGAACCACTCTATGTTGAAGATGGTGGCATAATGCCCAGAATGGCACTTGCGGCTAAACAAGCTGGAGCAGTGGCTATAAGAGCCAATTCTATTCGTGATATCAAAGAAATTAAAGAAATGACAAATCTTCCAATTATAGGTATTATTAAAAAAGACTATCCTCCAGAAGAACCCTATATTACAGCGACAATGACTGAAATTGATGCATTAGCTGAAGAAAATGTTGACCTTATTGCTTTTGATGCTACCAACCGCAAACGTCATGATGGCCTAACAATTTCTGAATTTATTAAAAAGATTAAAGAAAAATACCCCAATCAGTTATTAATGGCTGATGTTAGTACCTTTGATGAAGGTCTTAATGCCTATAAAGCTGGAGTTGATTTTGTTGGCACAACCCTATCTGGCTATACTAACTATAGTAGTAAAACAGAAGGTCCAGATTTGAGTTTAATTAAAAAACTATGTCAAGAAGATATTGATGTGATTGCTGAAGGAAAAATCCACAGTATTGAGGATTTAATTGCTGTCAAAAACCTTAATCCTGCAGGTATAGTTATAGGTGGTGCTATTACCCGACCTAAAGAAATCGCTCAACGTTTTATTGATGCCATCAGATAACTAAATAATGATTGGTTCCTAAAATTTTTATATGACCTTCTTACCATGAGATTATTTAGATTAATTGGTAAAAAAAGCTGCTTTGGTTCTTTATCAAGAATTAAGGTAGCTCTTTTTATTATTTTAATGCTACTAATGAGGTAGCTAAAATTGATTAGAGGGCTGATTGGTAAAGGCTTAATGTCACTTTTTGATAAGATTTCATTTAATAGACAAATGCCATAAATTGGACTACAATAGTAGTGTATAATTATTATTGAAAGAGGGGCGATATTGTGATTGAAATAAGAGATTTGACGACTTTGCCCGTTAATATTTTTGAAGAAGCTATTGCTGATAATCAGCATGCCATTGCCCCGTTTGCTTGGACAGAAACGTTTTTAAAACTCATTAATCAAGAACCAGATGCTTTATTACTTCATATTTGGCCTATGGAAAAAACGGTCATTTTAGGGATGCTAGACAAATTACTTCCTAATTTGGAAGATGCCAAAGAAGTGATTGAAAGTTATGGCTATAAACCAGTCGTTAGAAATATAGGTGGCTTAGCAGTTGTTGCTGATGAGGGGATATTAAACTTTTCTTTTATCATTCCAGATACCTTTAGAGAAGCTATTTCTATTACTGACGGTTATTTTGTCATGGTTGATTTTATCAAAATGGTGTTTTCTGACCTTCACAAAAGAATTGATTATTTTGAGATTGAACAATCTTATTGTCCGGGGACTTATGATCTTAGCATTGATGGCAAAAAATTTGCTGGTATTGCTCAAAGACGCATAAAAAAAGGGATTGTTGTTTCTATTTATCTAAGCGTCTCTGGTAATCAAGAACAAAGAGGGCAGATGATTGCTGACTTCTATCAAAAAGGATTGGCACATCAAACAACTAAGGTAACTTATCCAAATGTTGATCCCTCATCTATGGCAAATCTTTCTGATTTGTTTGATGTTTCTTTTACAGTTGATGAAGTTATCGAGAGATTAAAATTGACGTTAAGGCAAATTGGTTTTTCCATTAAAGATTGGCAACCTGATGAGAAACAAAGAGAGCAATTTCATCTTCATTATGAGAAATTAACGAAAAACAATCAAAACTAAATTATCTTAAATATAATAATTATATTGTGGCTTCCATAAATCATAGAATAGATAATATTTAACCAAGAATGTTTTTTTCTAAAAAATTGTAGCATTTTTGATAAGAAAATTTTATAATATAACACATGAAGGAGTAGAGAATGAAAAAAATAGCGAATAATCTTTTTATTGAAAAAGAGAATAATCTTTATACTATTAGAATGACACCTCAATTACAAGATGATATTGGAACAATTGGCTTTATTGATTTTACTGAAGATGACAGTTTAGAAATTGATGATATCATTTTAAATTTGGAAGCCTCAAAAACTGTTATGGGTATTTCTTCACCACTTGCAGGAAAAATCGTTGATCGAAATGAAGCTGCAATAGCAACTCCAGAATTGTTAAATTCTGAAAGAGATGAAGACAATTGGTTAGTTAGATTAACAGGAGTTGATGAAGAAATGTATAATGCTTTAGAGAGTGTTTAAAATAAGGTATTTAGGATTTATTAATTGGTTATAATTTAAAACTAAAATTGCATTTTTTAAAAAATTATTTTCAAAAACAGCAAGTGAATGGCTTGCTGTTTTTATATTTATTAGTATTTTTATAAAATAACGTTCAATTTATGGTTTAATACCTTGAAAAATTCTACTTAATTTGATAATATACTTTTAAAGATACCAATCTTATTCTTTTATAAGATGCGTGAAATCAGGCTAAAAAAGTAAGATATTACTTTACAAAACAGTAGATGTTATCATCTAAAATAAAATGAAGATAAAGAGTTTTCCTCACCTAAAAATGAATAGAGGAAATGGCTTTTTGTGTTCACAAAAATAGGCGTCCTTGTGATGGATGAAAGGAAGTGGCAATTGTAGCAATTTTTGTCTAACATTTGATAATGTCATAGTAATAGGGTATAAACCCATAATAGTATAAAGAAGAAAAAGGAGAAAAAAATGAACATAACAGAAGAAATGAAAGAAATTATTAACGTACAACTAGCAATGGTTGCAACAGTAGATGCTGAAGGCAATCCAGATATTGGTCCAAAACGTTCAATGCGTTTATATGATGATAAAACATTAATCTATAATGAAAATACTGGTGGTCAAACTCAGGAAAACATTAAAAATAATGGTAAGATAGCCGTTGCTTTTGTTGACCGTGAAAGACTTATGGGTTATCGTTTTGTTGGTAAGGCTGAAATCCAAGACTCTGGTGAATTATATGAAGCCGCTAAAGAGTGGGCGAAAGGTCGCATGGGTGAGCCTAAAGCAGTGGGTGTGATTCATATTGAGCGTATTTTCAATTTACATTCAGGTGATAAGGCTGGAACAGAAGTTAAATAGCATTTAAAAAAGGAATCCTAGGATTCCTTTTTTTTATGGGTTAATTGTTGCCATTAAAATATCAGCTGATGTTGATGGCAAAATTCTAACACGGTTAAGTGTTAAAAGACCGTTACTAGCACTTGCCAAACCTTCATTTGTAGTTAGTCCTAGTTGGTAAGATTCTTTTGCTAATTCTATGGTTATATCGCTATATCGACCAGCAGGATAAGCAATGGTCATTGTTTCTTGATGGAGTTGTTCATCTAAGAATTTTTTACTTTCTGTCATTTGATAAGATTGTGTGGCTTGGTCACTCATTTCTAAATCAGGATGAGTAACCGTGTGTCCCTCAAATGACATACCTTCTTTTTTCATCTCAAGCATTTGTTCCACTGACAGGTTAGACACACGACCTTCCTCTGTAAAACCAGTGATGACATTATTAGTTGCTTTGGCATTGTATTTTTTTAAAATAGGATAAGCGATGTTATAAAAATCAACCATGCTATCATCAAAAGTTAGCCAGATAACCTTCTCACTTGGTAATTCATTATCACTAAGAGCACGATAAGCTTCCTCAGGTGTTAAAAAGTAATACCCCTCACCAACTAAGCGTTTAATATGACTTTCAAAAACTTCTGGATCGACAATCAAATTGGCACTAGCTGCTTCAGATGGATCCATCACATGAACGGCATGATACATCAAAATTGGAAAAGTGACAGGTGTTTCTTGTTTTTTCCAAGTTGGTTCTTCATTGTTTTTTTCTGTATTTGATTGACGCGTTGTTGTCTCTTTGTTTTGTGAAGTATTTTCTTTAGAAACAAGTTGTGTCTCTTCTTGTTTTTGAAAAGCTTTCTCATCTTTTCGACTTTGTTGAAATAAAAAGAAGAGACCAGCTAGAAGGCTTACTGTCAGCATTAGTAAGACAATAGGTAAAAATGGTTTTTTTCTTTTAATTCTTTTTCTAGCACGTCTTGATTGCATTTTATTCTCCTTAAAACATTATTATTAGAATTATAACATAAAAATAAGAAGGATTTACAATGAATTCTAATGGTTTTTTTGATATAATAAGACAAATCATTTGCTAGGAGAAAAATATGACATTAAAGATTGCTTTACTAGGTTTTGGAACAGTGGCTAGTGGTGTTCCAATTATTCTTGAACAAAATAGTGAAAAAATAAGCCAATTAGTGCAAAAACCAATTACTATCTCCAAAATATTAGTGAGAGACGCCTCTGAAAAAAAACGCTTAAAAGAGCAAGGATATGATTATCATTTTGTTACTGATATTGATGAGATTTTATCTGATGATGATATTTCAGTTGTGGTTGAGTTGATGGGACGAATTGAACCAGCTAAAACTTTTATAACAAAAGCGCTAGAAAGCAAAAAACATGTTGTTTCTGCTAATAAAGACTTAATAGCTCTACACGGCAAGGAATTGTTAGATGTTGCTCGTCAAAACAACGTTTCCTTCTATTATGAAGCAGCAGTTGCAGGTGGTATTCCCATTCTAAGAACACTTGCCACATCCTTAGTTGCTGATAAAATAACCAAATTGTTGGGTGTTTTAAATGGGACTTCTAATTTCATGCTTACCAAGATGGTTGAAGAAGGCTGGACTTATGATAAAGCCTTACAAACAGCACAAGAGTTGGGGTATGCAGAAAGTGATCCAACTAACGATGTTGAAGGTATTGATGCTGCTTATAAACTAGTTATCCTCTCTCAATTTGCTTTTGGGATGACTATTGATTATAAAGATGTCACACACCAAGGCATTACAACGATTACACCAGAAGATGTTAACTTTGCCCAAAATCATGGCTATGTGATTAAATTGGTCGGTTCTATCGAAGAAACAAAAAGCGGTTTAGCTGTTGAAGTGTCTCCATCATTATTACCAGAAAAACATCCTCTAGCAAGAGTTAATGATGTGATGAATGCTGTTTATCTTAACTCAATTGGTATTGGTGAGTCAATGTATTATGGACCTGGTGCGGGACAAAAACCAACAGCCACTTCGGTTGTGGCGGATTTAATGACACTCAGTAATGAAGTAGCATCAAATGACCAAGCTAAATTATTCAATAACTTTAATAGACCTTCAAAAATAGCCGACTTAGAAGATAATCAATCAGCTTACTATTTCTCAATTGCTTTATCAAATGGCAGTAAAGCTGAATTAACTGAGTTTCTTAAAAATGAAGGCATAACACCTAAAGCATTTGTTCTTGAAAAATCATCTAGTGGCAAAAACCTTGCAATGATTAAAACAAATGTGATAACCAAAAATCAATTGGAACAAATTGAACAAAAACTCCAAACGTCAACTGCATTTCAACTGCGTAATGCTTTTAGAATTATAGGAGATTGATATGAAAATTATTGTTCCTGCAACTAGCGCCAA
This sequence comes from Streptococcus zalophi, assembly GCF_016481285.1. Lineage (GTDB taxonomy): Bacteria > Bacillota > Bacilli > Lactobacillales > Streptococcaceae > Streptococcus > Streptococcus zalophi. Next base: position 250,290 of record NZ_JAENBP010000002.1, on the reverse strand, counting down.
TTTAGGACCTGGCTTTGATTCGATTGGTCTTGCTGTCACTAAATATCTTAAAATTACAGTTATTGAACCGTCTGAAAATTGGGAAGTGTTACATGATTTGATTGATATTCCAACTGATGAGACCAACTTACTCATCCAAATTTCACTAAAAGTCAATGAGAAACTAAAACCTCACCGTATTAAAATGGTGAGTGATATTCCACTGGCTAGAGGTCTTGGTTCTTCTAGTTCTGTGATTGTTGCTGGAATCGAGTTGGCCAACCAACTGGGTGCCATGTCACTTTCTTCAGAAGAAAAATTAAGACTAGCCACTCTTTTTGAAGGTCATCCTGATAATGTTGCTCCTGCCATTTTTGGGAATCTTGTTGTTGCCAGTGCCAACGATTATTTTTCGGGACACACTGTATCGTCTTTTCCACCTTGTCGTTTACTGGCTTTTATTCCCAATTATGAGCTAAAGACAAGTGATAGTCGAAATAGTCTTCCTGAAACATTCAAGTACTCTCAAGCAGTAGCAGCCAGCGCGATTGCAAATGTTGCTGTATCTGCTCTTATGAAAGGAGATTTAGTCACAGCAGGAAAAGCTATGTCGTCTGACCTTTTTCATGAGCCTTATCGCCAAAAACTTGTACCAGAATTTGAAAAGATAAAAGAAGTTGCTAAACACTATAGTGCATACACTACCTACCTTTCTGGTGCTGGTCCAACAATTATGACAATTCTTGATGACAAAAATGCAAAAAGAATGAAACAAGCTGTTGATGATTTAGGGTTAAACGGTGAGGCCGTCATACTTGATGTTGATACAAAAGGATTACAGGTTATTTAAATTTAGGAGGTAATAATGGAACATTCTGATTGGCATGATCTCATAAAAAAAGAATTACCAGACGGCTACTATAGTAAAATCAATCATTTTTTAAATGATGTCTATAGTAAGGGAGTCGTGTATCCACCACGCGAAAAAGTTTTTAAATCTATTCAAGAAACCAGCTTAAAAGATGTTAAAGTGATTATTTTAGGACAAGATCCCTATCATGGGCCTAAACAGGCACAAGGTCTTTCCTTTTCAGTGCCTGATGAAATTATTGCGCCACCATCTTTACAAAACATTTTAAAAGAATTAAAAGAAGATATAGGAGAACGTCCCACTCATGACTTATCCAGTTGGGCTAAGCAAGGCGTTCTCTTATTAAATGCTTCTTTGACTGTTCCTGAACATAACCCTAACGCACATGCTAATGGCATTTGGGAACCCTTTACTGATGCTATTATTAAACTAGTCAATCAAAAGGAAACGCCAGTCGTTTTTCTTTTGTGGGGTGGTTTTGCTCGTAAGAAGAAGTCTCTTATCACTAATCCTATTCACCTGATTATTGAAAGTGCCCATCCAAGCCCTTTATCAGCTTACCGTGGCTTTTTTGGTAGTCGACCATTTTCAAAAACTAATGCTTTTTTGAAGGCACATCACTTACCAATGATAGATTGGTTAAACTAAAGGAGGTATTATCATGTTATTAATCAAAGGTGGTCGTGTGATTGATCCCAAAACACAATTTGATGCTATTTGTGATATTTTAGTCGATGGAAGAAAAATCATTAAAATAGCCGAAAATATTGTATCGGCTGATGCAAAAATAATTGATGCCAATGGTTTCATTGTTGCACCTGGTCTAATTGATATTCATGTCCATTTTCGTGAACCAGGTCAGACGCATAAAGAAGACATCCATACAGGAGCCTTAGCTGCTGCTGCAGGAGGTTTTACTACGGTTGTTATGATGGCAAATACCACACCCACCATTTCTGATGTGACCACATTAAAAGAAGTGCTAACCTCAGCACAAAAAGAAGCAATTACCATAAAATCAGTAGCTACCATCACTAAAAATTTTGATGGTAAGCAGTTAACGCCATTTAAGGAACTGTTAGAAGCAGGAGCTATTGGTTTTTCTGATGATGGTATTCCTCTTACGGATGCTGGTGTTCTTAAGGAAGCACTTCTAAAAGCAAAAGAACATAATACCTTTATTTGTCTCCATGAAGAAGACCCTGCTTTAAATGGCATTCTTGGCTTTAATGAATCGATTGCTGATCGTCATTTTGGTTTTTGCGGTGCAACTGGTGTTGCTGAATATAGTATGATTGCCCGTGATGTGATGATTGCTTATGATACAAAAGCTCATCTTCATATTCAACATCTTTCAAAAGCAGAAAGTGTTAAAGTGGTAGCCTTTGCACAATCTCTTGGAGCAAAAGTAACAGCAGAAGCATCTCCGCAACATTTTTCAGGAACTGAAAACTTATTGTTAGAAAAAGGTAGTGCCGCCAAAATGAACCCACCTCTACGTTTAGAATCCGATCGCTTAGCTGTGATTGAGGGCTTACAAAACAACACTATCTCAGTGATTGCAACCGATCACGCCCCACATCACCGTGATGAAAAAAATGTTGATGATATCACAAAAGCACCTTCAGGAATGATTGGACTTGAAACATCATTGTTACTAGGTTTGACTTATCTTGTAAAACCAGGCTATCTTTCCTTGATGACTTTACTTGAAAAAATGACCGTGAATCCTGCTGGCTTATACAACTTTGATGCTGGCTATCTAGCTGAAAATGGTCCAGCTGATATCGTTATTTTTGATGATAAAATCATTAAAACTATTGAACCAGATTTTGTTTCAAAATCAGCTAACTCACCTTTTGTTGGGCAAGACCTAATCGGTGATGTCAAATACACTATTGCTAATGGTAAGATTGTCTATCAGTCATCATCAGTTTAACATATAAAAAAGACCCTAAAATGAAATTAGAGTCTAGATCAACCTTATTTGGTTGGTCTTTTTTGCTTAGTCAGGTTTAAACCAATTGGAAGGGTATTTTCTGTCTTATTTTTAATACGTTTCATATTATCTCTATGTCTAATCAAAACAATCGTTGCCATAGCAAAAATCATTAAGATGAGCAACATATCATACCGTGGTAGTAAAAATTGAAAGACTGGTAAGATGATAACACTCAAACAAGCAATTACAGCAATGGCAATACTTGAAAATGAAATCATACTCGTTAAGAATAAACAGATTAGAAAAACAACTAAAAGATAGGTGAAAAAAGGGAGAGAATAAGCAAGAAGAACACCAGCACTAGTAGCAACAGCTTTACCACCTTTAAATTTTGCATAAATTGGAAAGGTATGACCAACTATGGCAAAAAAACCAATAAACAAAGCAGACACACCAGTCACTCCAAACCAAATAGGAAGAAGAGTTGAAAGCGTCCCTTTTAGTAAATCTACTAATAAGGTGACAACACCTGCTTTAACGCCTAAGATCCTAAAGGTATTAGTGGTTCCAGTATTACCACTACCAAGAAGGCGAATGTTTTTATGGTAGATAAATTGTCCAATCCATAGACCTGTTTGAATTGAGCCAAGAAGATAGGCTATCAAAATAAATAATAATGGTTTCATACTGTCATTATATCATAAGTGATTGATAAAAAAATAGTTAAAACAGACTCCAAGTCTCAAATAGTTTATGAAAAAAGCTAAAATTAAAATTTTTTTGCAAAAATGCGAAAAAACTTGTAATATTAAAAGGATGAGAAAAGGTGGAGGTCATAGATGGCTAAAAAGAAAATTAATTTAAGTAATTATAATGATGATGCCATTCAGGTATTAGAAGGGCTTGATGCTGTTCGTAAAAGACCTGGGATGTATATCGGTTCAACTGATGGAACAGGTTTACATCACTTGGTTTGGGAATTAGTTGACAATGCTGTTGATGAGGCACTCTCAGGTTTTGGTGATAAGATTGAAGTCACCATCTATAAAGATGGTTCTTTAAGCGTTTCAGATAGAGGGCGTGGTATGCCTACAGGGATGCATGCCAAAGGGATTCCAACTGTTGAAGTTATTTTTACCGTATTACATGCCGGTGGTAAGTTTGGCCAAGGTGGCTATAAAACATCAGGTGGTTTACATGGTGTTGGGTCATCGGTTGTTAATGCTTTGTCAACATGGTTAGAAGTTGAGATTGTTCGTGATGGGCATATCTATCGTCAACGGTTTGAAAATGGTGGGAAACCTGTCACAACACTTAAAAAAGTAGGAACAGCGCCAAAATCAAAAACGGGAACAACTGTTACTTTTATGCCTGATAGTAGCATTTTTTCAACAACTGATTTCAAGTTTAATACCATTGCTGAACGTCTAAATGAGTCTGCCTTTTTATTAAAAAATGTGACACTCTCTTTAATCGATAAGAGAACTGATGAACAAAAAGATTTTCACTATGAAAATGGTGTCCAAGATTTTGTCTCATACTTAAACGAAGATAAAGATACCCTAACCCCCGTTATTTATTTTGATGGTGAAGAAGACGGTTTTCAAGTAGAAGTTGCCATGCAGTATAATGATGGTTTTTCTGATAATATTCTTTCCTTTGTTAATAACGTCAGAACAAAAGATGGTGGTACTCACGAGACTGGTTTAAAATCAGCTATCACTAAAGCTTTGAATGATTACGCCAGAAAAACGACTCTTTTAAAAGAAAAAGAAAAAAACCTTGATGGTTCAGACTATCGTGAAGGCCTCTCTGCTGTCTTGTCCATTTTAGTGCCAGAAGAACATCTTCAGTTTGAAGGGCAAACCAAGGACAAATTAGGTAGTCCACTTGCTCGTCCTTTTGTTGATGGTGTTGTTTCTGAAAAGTTAAGTTATTTCCTCATGGAAAATGGTGAAATAGCTTCAAGCTTAGTCAGAAAAGCTATTAAGGCTAGAGCTGCTCGTGAAGCAGCCAGAAAGGCGCGTGATGAATCACGAAACGGCAAGAAAAATAAAAAGGATAAAGGTCTTTTATCAGGTAAATTGACACCGGCTCAATCAAAAAATCCTAAGAAAAATGAACTTTATCTGGTTGAGGGAGACTCTGCGGGGGGTTCAGCGAAACAAGGACGTGACCGTAAATTCCAAGCCATTCTTCCTCTAAGAGGAAAGGTCATCAACACTGCCAAAGCAAAAATGGCTGATATTCTGAAAAATGAAGAAATTAACACCATGATTTATACTATCGGTGCTGGTGTTGGTGCAGACTTTAATTTAGAAGATATCAACTATGATAAAATCATCATCATGACCGATGCCGATACAGATGGTGCTCACATCCAAACCCTTCTTCTAACCTTTTTCTATCGTTATATGCGACCACTTATAGAAGCAGGTCACGTCTATATTGCCTTACCGCCTCTTTATAAAATGTCTAAAGGAAAAGGTAAAAATGAAAAAATTGATTATGCTTGGACTGATGGTGAATTAGAAGAATTACGCCAAGAATATGGTAAAAATGCAACACTTCAACGCTACAAAGGACTGGGTGAAATGAATGCTACACAACTTTGGGAAACAACCATGGATCCAGAAACAAGAACCTTGATTCGTGTGACGATTGATGATTTGGCTCGAGCAGAAAGGCGCGTGTCTGTCTTAATGGGAGACAAGGTTGAACCACGTCGTCAGTGGATTGAAGATAATGTCAAATTTACACTTGAAGAAACAAACAACATACTGTTATAGAGAAAGGAGGCAATCATGTCTAATGTTCAAAACATGTCTTTAGAAGACATCATGGGTGAGCGTTTTGGTCGCTATTCGAAATATATCATCCAAGAGCGTGCTCTTCCAGATATTCGTGATGGCTTAAAGCCCGTTCAACGTCGTATTTTATATTCGATGAATAAAGATGGCAATACATTTGATAAGAGTTATCGTAAGTCAGCGAAATCAGTCGGAAATATTATGGGGAATTTTCACCCCCATGGTGACTCCTCTATCTATGATGCCATGGTAAGAATGAGTCAAGACTGGAAGAATCGAGAAATTCTGGTTGAAATGCATGGTAACAATGGTTCCATGGACGGTGATCCACCGGCAGCCATGCGTTACACAGAAGCGCGTTTATCAGAAATGGCTTCCTATCTTTTAACGGATATTGAAAAACAGACAGTTCCTTTTGCCTGGAACTTTGATGATACAGAAAAAGAACCAACCGTTTTACCGTCAGCTTTTCCTAATTTATTGGTGAATGGTTCTTCTGGTATCTCAGCAGGTTATGCCACAGATATCCCACCTCATAATCTTTCAGAGGTGATTGATGCGGTCGTTTATATGATTGACCACCCAACAGCAACACTTGAAAAACTAATGACCTTCTTACCTGGACCAGATTTTCCAACAGGAGCTATTATTCAAGGTGCTGATGAGATTAAAAAAGCCTATGAGACTGGTAAAGGAAGAATTGTTGTTCGTAGCTTAACCAGCATAGAAACGCTAAAAGGCGGTAAAAAACAGATTATTGTTAAGGAAATCCCTTATGAAATCAATAAAGCCACTCTTGTTAAAAAAATTGATGATGTCAGAGTCAATAATAGGGTGCCTGGAATTGCTGAAGTCCGTGATGAGTCTGATAGAACGGGTTTACGTATTGCGATTGAACTGAAAAAAGAAGCAGACGAAGAAACAGTCTTAAATTATCTCTTTAAATACACCGACTTACAAATTAATTATAATTTTAATATGGTGGCAATTGATAACTTTACGCCTCGTCAAGTTGGCTTGAAAAAAATCTTAAAGAGTTATGTCAATCATCGCCAAGAAGTAATCTTAGCACGTTCTCAATTTGATAAAAACAAGGCTGAAAAACGCCTTCATATTGTTGAAGGTTTAATCAGAGTTATCTCTATTTTAGATGAAATCATTGCTTTGATTAGATCAAGTGATAACAAGTCTGATGCTAAAGAAAACTTGAAAATAAGCTATAACTTTTCAGAAGAACAAGCTGAAGCGATTGTGACCTTGCAACTTTATCGTTTGACCAATACCGATATCATCACACTTGAAGAAGAAGAAGCTAGTTTACGCGAGAAAATTGCAACTCTTTCAGCCATTATTGGTGATGAAAAAACATTGTTTAATGTGATGAAAAAAGAATTGCGAGAAGTGAAAAAGAAATTTGCTAATCCTCGTCGCAGTGAACTTCAAGCTAAAACACAAAGTATTGAAATTGATACAGCTAGTCTAATTGTCGAAGAAGACACCTATGTTAGTGTTACAAAAGCAGGCTATCTTAAACGGACTAGCCCCCGATCTTTTTCTGCATCTGATGTTGAAGAAGTTGGGAAACGTGAGGATGACGAATTGATTTTCCTCGAACAGGCTAAGACGACACAACATTTGCTACTATTTACCAATTTTGGTAATGTTATTTATCGTCCTATTTATGACTTGTCTGATATCAAGTGGAAAGACGTTGGAGAACATCTTAGCCAGTCTATTACAACCTTTTCAACAGATGAAAGCATCATCTATGCTGAAATCATTGATGATTTTGAGAAACAAGCCATGACTTATTTCTCAGTGACTAAAAAAGGACAAATTAAGCGTTTTGAACGTCAAGAATTGACTCCTTGGCGTACTTATAAAACTAAGGCAATTAAATACGCCAAACTAAAAGGCGATGATGACGAAATCATTTCTATCTCACCAATTGTGTTAGAAGACCTTATGTTAGTTACAAATAAAGGTTATGCTCTTAGATTTGGTGTTGATGAGGTTCCAGTTGTAGGTAATAAAGCAGCTGGTGTTAAGGCGATTAATCTTAAAAAAAATGATTTTGTGGTGGGTGCTTTTAAAGTCACTAGTGAGAATATGTTTATTTTAACGCAACGTGGAAGCCTAAAGAAAATGGCAGTTAATCTTATTCCAAAAACAAGTAGAGCCAATCGTGGTCTTCAAGTCATTCGTGAACTAAAAGCTAAGCCACATCGTGTTTTTGCTTCGGGAATTATCACTGCAAAAGACGACTTAATTGATTTATTTTCAACTGAAACCTCAGAAGAAAAAGAATTATTAGAAGTGATATCACAAACACAAGAAAAATATAGTGTTAATTTAGCCACTCTACCTCAGTCTGAAAGAACTAGCAATGGTAGTTTTATTTCGGATACTATTTCTGAGCAGGAAGTATTGAGTGTCAGATTAGTGAGAAAATAAAAAGTAGCCGAGTTTGCTCTTGCAAGCTCCTGCTTTTTTGTGTAAAATCTATAGCAAGAGGTGAACTATGAGTAAAAAAGATAAAAAAATTACAGTTGAAATTGTAGAAGGCAAAGTAAATCTATCAAACAGTGAAGTAAATGGTTTTCAGTTAAAAATTGGACGAAAAGTGATTGGGAGTATAGTTGAGATGGATGAAAAGTTTGCTGTTGTTCAAAACAATGATGTATTAAGTTTTCATAAATCAATGGATTTAGCAGTGAGCAACATCATAGAAAAATATAATTTAAATCACTAAAAATCCCTAAAAAGTCTTGATTACAATAAGAATTTATGTTAAAATTGTTCTTGTTGTGGAAAGATAGCGAAGAGGCTAAACGCGGCGGACTGTAAATCCGCTCCTTCGGGTTCGGGGGTTCGAATCCCTCTCTTTCCATTTCATGGGGTATAGCCAAGCGGTAAGGCAAGGGACTTTGACTCCCTCATGCGTTGGTTCGAATCCAGCTACCCCAGTCATGGTATTAGGTTTCACCTAAGACCGTCAAAGATAAATTTTGTTGTCATTTGCGGGTTACCTTGAGAAAATATATTGTTATCAGAAAATTAGAAAACTGATTTTCTGTTGGAGGATTTTTTAGAATGAATGAATTTGAAGATTTGCTAAATAGTGTTAGCGAAGTGAATGCTGGTGACGTTGTTACCGCAGAAGTATTGACAGTTGATAACGATCAAGCTAACGTTGTTATCAGTGGTACTGGTGTTGAAGGTGTATTAACACTTCGTGAGTTAACTAATGATCGTAATGCTGACATTAATGATTTAGTAAAACCAGGGGAAACACTTGAGGTACTTGTTCTTCGTCAAGTAGTCGGAAAAGATACTGACACAGTGACTTTCCTAGTGTCTAAAAAACGTTTAGAAGCTCGCAAAGCTTGGGACAAACTTATTGGTCGCGAAGGTGATGTTATCACTGTTAAAGTGACTCGTGCTGTTAAAGGTGGTTTAGCTATCGAATTTGAAGGCCTACGTGGCTTTATTCCAGCTTCAATGATTGACACACGTTTTGTTCGTAATACTGAAAAATTTGTTGGTCAAGAAATAGATGCTCGTATTAAAGAAGTAGATGCTTCTGAAAATCGTTTCATCCTTTCGCGTCGTGAAGTTGTTGAAGAAGCAGCTGCAGAAGCTCGCAAAGAAGTTTTCTCAACATTAACTGAAGGATCAGTTGTTACTGGGAAAGTGGCTCGTTTAACTAGCTTTGGTGCCTTTGTTGATCTTGGTGGTGTTGATGGTCTTATCCATGTCACTGAGTTATCTCACGAAAGAAATGTTTCACCTAAATCAGTTGTATCTGTTGGTGAAGAAGTGGAAGTTAAAGTTCTTTCAATTGATGAAGAAGCTGGTCGTGTATCACTATCATTAAAAGCAACAATTCCTGGACCTTGGGATGGTGTTGAACAAAAACTTGCTGCTGGTGATGTGATTGAAGGAAAAGTAAAACGTCTTACTGATTTTGGTGCTTTCGTTGAAGTTCTTCCAGGTATTGATGGATTAGTTCACATTTCACAAATTTCTCACAAACGTGTTGAAAATCCTAAAGATGTTTTATCAGTTGGTCAAGATGTGACTGTTAAAGTTCTAGATGTTAATGCTGCAGATGAACGTGTATCACTTTCTCTTAAAGCTTTGGAAGAACGCCCAGCACAAGAAAACACTGAAGAAAAACGTCAATCTAAACCTCGTCGTCCAAAACGTCAAGAAAAACGTGATTACGATTTACCAGAAACTCAAACTGGATTCTCAATGGCTGATTTATTCGGTGACATTGAATTATAATGATAACGAAAACTCACTGATTTTCAGTGAGTTTTTATTATTTTTCAACTTTGCTAAAGATTGTTTTTTTTGATATACTAATAGAGTGTTATCAACTATTTAGGGGTCGTTACGGATTCGACAGGCATTATGAGGCATATTTTGCAACCCATCGGCAGATGTAAAATGCCAGTTAAATATAACTGCAAAAAATAACACAACTTACGCAGTAGCTGCCTAAAAACCAGCTCTCGTGACTTTTATGAGATTGCTTACGTCTCTTTAAAAGTCTTAAAATAGTAAGCTACGTGTGATTATTGTCTAGCTAATTACAAAGAGACTGATAGACTCGCTATTTAGTGACTTGAGCTATGTGTCATTAATTAGTTAAAATAAGACATAGCCTATGGTTGTAGACAAATATGTTAGCAGGTGTTTGGACGTGGGTTCGACTCCCACCGGCTCCATTTATTATTAAAATAAATATGATATAAAAGAATGTGAGAAAAGCATGAAAAAAACCCTCTTATTTTTAGCTGTTATCCTGTCAGCCTTTTTTTTAATATCTTGCTCAAGTAACAATGAAAAAAAGGTAACTGAAATCACAACAGAAGAAGAATCAGCCTTAAATCAAAAACCAGCAGAAATTGCCGAGCATCAAGATATTCGTTTTAACTTTAACGAGGTTCATATCGCTTTAGCAAAAGATGAATTTAAAGGTGGTACAACGTTTGAAGAATTAAAAACTTTGTTTGGAGAACCAACGAGTATTGAACAAGAGCCTGCTGGAGAAGTTAGTCTTGATGTCTACAAGTGGCAGTTTGATAATGTTCAAGTCACAGTAAAATTATTTGAAAATAGTAGCGTTGTCAGATCAATCTCAAATTTTAGTTTTATCCGTAAAGCAACCATCTCAAAAGAAACATACAATGAGATTGCTGAGGGAACGTCTTATCTAGAGGTTAAACAAGTGTTTGGTGAGCCAGATGTCCTATCTGAGGTATCTTCCTCTGAAGGTCGTGACATTCAAGCCATTTGGATAAGTGGTTTAAAATCTGATGGTGTAGCTACTGTTGAAATGTTCTTTAATCAAGATGGTCTAGTTTCAAAAGAGCAATCTGGGTTAAAAGAAGATAAAGAAGACGAAAAAGAAAAGAAAGACAAATAAAAAAGGCACAACAGTGCCTTTTTTCTATGCAATCCAACTTGAGGGAATCGAACCCCCATTTCAAGAACCGGAATCTTGCGTGATATCCATTACACTAAAGTTGGTAGCACTATTATATCATAAAAACAAAGAGAGCCTCAACAGTAGAGGCTCTTTCTTATTGAATATTCAATTTATTTTTGATGATATAGTGAGTACCAAAGTAATAAATAGCTGATTGAACAAGAAAAACTCCGATTTCTTTTATAATGTAAGGGTCAAATCCAGAAATAACACCATTATAATTATTTATACCATCACTTTGATAGGAAGCACTTATTGTAAAATTGAAATTTCCAAAAACTATTGCTTCAATAACAGATTCTAAAATAACGATACCAAAAAGTGCTACAAATCCCATTAATGCTCTTTTGTCTTGGAAGAGTTGACCAATAGAAATAGCAAAATAAATTAAGAGAATAGAGGCTATGCTTGCTGTAATAAAATACAGTATTAACAATAAAAATCTTCCAATTGGGATTGAAGCTATTAGATTTGGCAAGTATAAGAAGAGCTCATTTAAGGGAACATTTGGAATAATCAGTAAGAAAAAACTGAAAAGAAGAATAATAGCGCTCAAAACTGACCATAAAAATGATGTTAATAATTTTGAAAGAATAATCTGATGCGTTGATACTGGAAGTGTTAATGTTAAATAACCTTCACGACCAAAGACATTCTTGTTGAAGCGATTAACAATAATAAAGAGAGTTGATATTCCAATTCCAATGATTAAGGAAACAAAAATCAGTATAATGGCGAACATAATAATTTGTTCAGAGGTTGTTAATTCTCTTCCTTCAGTATAGATACTACGACCAAAGACACTATTAGTACTAAAGCTACTAATATATAGTCCTAGAATGGTGGCACAAAACATGATAGCGCCATAAAGAGCAAAATACCACTTTCCTACAGACTTGATTTCGTATTTAATTAATTTTCTAAACATTGTGTTATTCTCCTTTAAGCCTTGAACGTTTCTCTGAAAATAGCATCAACTGATTTCCCATGTTTTTCTCTTAAGTCATCAGCATTCCCTTGAAGAACAATAGTACCGTTTTGGATAAAGACAACTTCATCTAATATTGGTTCAATATCAGCAATGAGATGTGTCGAAATAATGACAGAAGCTTCTTCAGAATAATTGTTAATAATGGTTTTTAAAATATAGTCTCTAGCAGCAGGATCAACACCACCAATAGGTTCATCTAGAATATATAATTTGGCTTTACGACTCATCACTAAGATTAATTGAACTTTTTCTTTATTTCCTTTAGACAAATTTTTAAGTTTTTGATTGAGGGAAATATTTAAGTCATTTAAAAGAGTGATTGCTCGGTCATTATCAAAATCATCATAGAAATCTTTAAATAAAACTAAAAGATCTTCGACTTTCATATTGTCTTGTAGGTAAGTGGTGTCAGGCAGATAGGAAATAATTTTCTTTGTATCTACAGATGGTCTAAAGCCATCAATAACAATATCACCATTAGTTGGTTGTAAAAGACCGTTGATTAACTTGATGAGAGTTGTTTTTCCACTACCATTTGGTCCAAGTAATCCAATAATTTTTCCAGCTGGTAAACTTAAGGTAATATCATCTAAGGCAGTGAATTTACCATAGTTTTTAGTGACATGATGTAGTTGTAGTAAGTCTGTCATTTACTTTCTCCTAAATATTTCATTAATTCTTCAATAATCTTTTTATCATCAAAGCCAATTTTTTTCATGTGATTAATAAACATTTTTATTTCTTCTTCTGCAAGTTCGTGACGCTTTTGTTCAATGAGCTCTTTGTCATCGGTAACAAATCTACCAGATGTTCGCTGAGAGTAAACCATTCCATCGCGCTCAAGTTCTATAAATGCACGTTGCATTGTATTAGGATTAACGCCGGCTTCTTCTGCAAATTCTCTAACAGTAGGTAGTTGCTCACCACTCTTGATATCTTGGCTAATAATTCTCATCTTGACACGTTGAGCTATCTGAACATAAATTGGGGATTTTTCATCAAATTTCCAGGCCATCAGAGTCTCCTTTCAATAAATTATGTTTGTACTATTTTAATAATACAGAAAAAAAGCTTTCTTGTCAAGAAAAAGAGCCAAAAAAGATTTAAAAAAGAATTAGCATTCTTTTGCAGTTTCATAGTATAATATAAAAAGAAGTTATGATAATTTAGGAAAGGAGAAGCGATGTTTGTTCAACTAGACACAAAAACTGTTTATTCTTTTATGGACAGTCTCATTGACTTGGATGGCTATATTCAATCCGCTAAGAACATGGGCTATTCTTATCTAGGAATTATGGATAAGGATAATTTATACGCTGCCTATCATTTCATTAAGAAATGTCAAAAAAATGATATTCATCCAATAGTAGGATTAGAATTAACCGTTTTTACTGACAATCAAGAAGTAACTATCAATGTTATTGCAAAAAATAATACAGGGTATCGTCAGTTATTGAAATTATCAACTGCTTTGATGAAGGGTGAGAAGGATCTTTTAAATAAAAATGATTATTTTAGTGAGTTAGTTATTATTATTCCCTATTTTGATGGGATAGAACTGCTTTCTTTTCCTTATGATTATTATATTGGTGTCACTTTAAAGACACCAGTGAAGCCATTTGAAAAATCGCCACTTCCATTACACACCGTAAGATATTTTGAAAGTCAGGATAAAGAAGTTCTTCAAGTCCTGCATGCTATTAAAGATAACGTATCGCTAAAAGAAACAAAACCCATTGAAGGCAATCAAATGTTCTATGATGCCTCAACAATGACAAGATTATTTGAAGAGAGATTTCCTCAAGCATTAGTGAATCTTGAGAATTTGGTAGCAAGTATTTCTTATCAATTTAATTCATCATTAAAATTACCACGATTTAATCGTGATAAAGATGCGAGTATTGAATTACGAGAAAAAACTTATCAATCTTTAAATACGAAAAATCTAAATGAGGATGCCTATATCAAGCGACTAGAAACAGAACTCTCTATTATTCATGAGATGGGTTTTGATGATTATTTTCTCATTGTCTGGGATTTGATTCGTTTTGGACAAAGCAAAAGCTATTATATGGGAATGGGAAGAGGTTCTGCTGCAGGTAGTCTTGTGGCTTATCTGCTTGACATCACAGGGATTGACCCTGTTAAAAATAACCTCTTGTTTGAGCGATTTTTAAATAAAGAACGCTATAGTATGCCCGATATTGATATCGATTTACCAGATATCTATCGTTCTGAATTTCTTCATTATGTGAGAGACCGCTATGGGAGCGAGCATGCTGCTCAAATTGTGACATTTTCAACATTTGGTGCCAAACAAGCTATTCGCGATGTCTTTAAGCGTTTCGGGGCAACAGAGTACGAATTAGGAGCTTTAACAAAACGTATTGCTTTTCAGGATACCCTAACAAGCACTTATGAAAAAAATGCTCATTTTAGACAAATAATAACAAGCAAATTAGAATTTCAAAAAGCATTTGCCATTGCTAAAAAAATTGAAGGTCAACCTAGACAAACGTCAATTCACGCAGCAGGAGTTGTTTTAAGCGATGATAATCTGACTAATCATATCCCTTTGAAACCAGGTGAAGATATGATGATTACACAATATGATGCTCAAGCAGTTGAAGCAAATGGCTTATTAAAAATGGATTTTCTCGGTTTAAGAAATCTAACACTTGTTCAAAAAATGCAAGAAAAACTCTTTAAAGAACAAGGGATTGCTATTGATATTAAAACTATTAATTTGGAAGATGAAAAAACACTAGCTTTATTTGCACAAGGTAAAACAGCAGGTATTTTCCAATTTGAAGCAGCAGGAGCTATCAACCTGCTAAAACAAGTAAAACCATCTCGCTTTGAAGAAATAGTGGCTACAACAAGTCTAAATCGACCTGGTGCCAGTGATTACATCGAGAACTTTATCAAGAGAAAATTTAAAAAGGAAGCCATTGATTTGATTGATCCGGTAATTGCACCAATATTGGAGCCAACCTATGGTATCATGCTTTATCAAGAGCAAGTCATGACGATTGCTCAGGTATACGCTGGCTTTTCTCTTGGTAAGGCTGACTTACTGCGTAGAGCCATGTCAAAGAAAAATCAAGAACAAATGAATGTGATGCGTTCTCAGTTTTTAGATGGTGCTAAACAATTTGGTAGACAAGAAGAAACTGCCTCTCTTCTCTTTGATATGATGGCAAAATTTGCTGGCTATGGTTTTAATCGAAGCCATGCTTATGCATACTCCGCCTTGGCATTTCAGTTAGCTTATTTTAAGGCCCATTATCCTAATATCTTTTATGATATAATGCTTAACTACTCAGGAAGTCATTATATCAGTGATGCTATTGATAATGGTTTTAAGGTTGAAAAATTATCAATTAATAACGTCTCTTACTATGATAAGGTTGTTAATAATAATATTTTTATAGGTATAAAACATATTAAAGAATTACCAAAAGAGCTGGTTTTTTGGATTGTCAATAATCAACCCTATCAAAATACTGAAGATTTTCTGACACGTTTACCAGAAAAATACCAAGATAAAAAATTTATAGAGTCTTTAGTCCTAGTTGGTTTATTTGACAACTTTGAACCAAATAGGAAAAAAGTTCAAAAGAATTTAGAGCCACTGTTGATTTTTGTGAGTGAACTTGGTAGTCTTTTTTCTGAGAATTCTTATCAGTGGTTAGATGAATTAGATTATACAAATGCAGAAAAATATCAACTAGAAAAAGATATTATTGGTTTTGGTATTAGTCCACATCCTCTTGTTGAAGAGATGGAAAAAAGAAAGGGGCAGTTTACGCCTTTTTCAAAATTAGTTGAAGGCCGTTCAATGACAGTTCTTGCTGAAATTGAAAAAATTAAAGTCATTAGAACTAAAACAACTGGTGAAGAAATGGCCTTTTTAACGGTTTCTGACACTAATAAAAAACTAGATATTACTTTATTTCCAGAAACCTATAAAAAATATCAAAACATACTCACACAAAATCAATTTTATCTTTTTCGAGGAAAAATTCAGTATCGAAATCAACAGTTGCAAATGCTTCTTGATACACTGATTATTCCCACAGATGAAAAATGTTGGTTACTGGTTTCAAATCATGATAATGATTTTCAGATTACAAAAATTTTAAAACAATTTCCTGGTTCTTTGCCAGTTGTTATTCATTACAAAGAATCAAAAGAGACTTTACAAAGTCAAAAATACTTTGTCGCAAACGATGAAAAATTAATTGATCTCCTAAATCCTTATGTTTTGAAAACGGTTTTTCGTTGAAATGAGTCAGAATATAAAGATTTTTATAAGAGATTGTGCTATAATAGGAACGTTAAAAATAAAAAAGGAGCACTGAAAATAATGAAACGTATTGCTGTTTTAACCAGTGGAGGAGACTCTCCTGGGATGAATGCTGCTGTTCGTGCAGTTGTTCGCAAAGCAATTTCAGAAGGTATGGAAGTTTTTGGTATTAATTATGGCTATGCTGGTATGGTTGCTGGGGATATTTTCCCATTAGATTCAAGAGCTGTTGGAGATAAGATTTCACGTGGTGGGACATTTTTATTCTCAGCAAGATATCCCGAGTTTAGTAAACTTGAAGGTCAATTAGCAGGTATTGAACAATTAAAAAAACATGGTATTGAAGGTGTCGTTGTCATTGGTGGAGATGGTTCTTACCACGGTGCGATGCGTTTAACTGAACATGGTTTTCCTGCAGTAGGTATTCCTGGAACAATTGATAATGATATTGTTGGAACAGATTACACTATTGGTTTTGATACTGCTGTTAGTACAGCAACATCTGCACTAGATAAACTTCGTGACACTTCTTCAAGTCACAAAAGAACTTTTATTGTTGAAGTAATGGGTAGAAATGCTGGAGATATTGCTCTTTGGGCAGGAATTGCCTCAGGTGCTGACCAAATCATTGTTCCTGAAGAGGATTATGATATTCATCAAGTTGTCCAAAAGATTAATCAAGGATTTGCTAACGGTAAAAACCATCATATCATTGTTCTTGCCGAAGGGGTTATGAGTGGTGATGAATTTGCTGCCAAGTTAAAAGATGCCGGGAATACAAATGATTCTAGAGTAACTAATTTAGGCCATATCCTACGTGGTGGTGCACCTAGTCCGCGTGACAGAGTTTTAGCTAGTTGGATGGGAGCAAGAGCAGTTGAGCTATTAAAAGAAGGAAAAGGCGGCTATGCTATTGGTATTCAAAATGAAAATCTAGTAGAAAGTCCTATTTTAGGAACTGCTGAAGAAGGTGCTTTATTTAGTCTTGATGATCATGGAAAAATCATTGTCAACAATCCTCATAAAGCTAGGTTAGATTTTGCTGATTTAAATCGTGTATTAGCTCAATAAAGTAACTGTCCAAATATATTAATAATAGTTAAGAAATAAAGGAGTTTTTCAAGAATGAACAAACGTGTTAAAATTGTTGCCACACTTGGCCCAGCTGTTGAGATTAGAGGCGGCAAAAAATATGGTGAAGATGGCTATTGGAGTGGGGATCTTGATGTTGAACAATCTGCTCAAAATATCGCTGAATTAATCAAAGCTGGTGCAAATGTCTTTCGCTTTAATTTTTCACATGGTGACCATAAAGAGCAAGGTGATCGTATGGCTACTGTTCGCAAGGCAGAAGAGCTTGCAAATCAGAAAGTTGGTTTCTTACTAGATACCAAAGGCCCTGAGATGAGAACAGAGCTTTTTGAAGACGATGCTAAAGAATACACTTATCAAACAGGTGATAAGATTAGAGTAGCAACAAAACAAGGCTTACAATCAACAAGAGATAAGATTGCTTTAAGCGTTGCTGGTAAACTTGATATTTTTGATCACGTTGAAAAGGGGCAACAAATCCTAATTGATGATGGTAAAGTTGGACTAAGAATTATCTCAAAAGATCATGCTAATCATGAATTAGAAGTTCTTGTTGAAAATGATGGTGTCATTGCTAAACAAAAAGGTGTTAATATTCCAAACACAAAAATTCCTTTCCCAGCTCTTGCAGAAAGAGATAATGCAGATATTCGTTTTGGTTTAGAACAAGGTCTTAACTTTATTGCTATTTCGTTTGTTCGTACTGCAAAAGACGTTGAAGAAGTTCGTGCCATTACTCGTGAAACAGGCAATGACCATGTTAAACTTTTTGCTAAAATTGAAAATCAACAAGGGATTGATAATATTGATGAAATTATCGATGCTGCTGATGGTATAATGATTGCTCGTGGTGACATGGGTATTGAAGTGCCATTTGAAATGGTGCCTGTCTATCAAAAAATGATTATCACCAAAACAAACGCAGCAGGTAAGGCTGTTATCACAGCAACTAATATGCTTGAAACAATGACTGAAAAACCTCGTGCTACGCGTTCTGAAGTTTCTGATGTCTTCAATGCTGTCATTGATGGGACTGATGCTACAATGCTTTCTGGTGAATCAGCTAACGGTAAATACCCTGTGGAATCTGTTAGAACAATGGCCACTATCGACAAAAATGCTCAAACACTTCTTAGTGAGTATGGTCGATTAAATTCTGATAATTTTGAGCGTTCAAATAAAACAGAAGTAGTAGCTTCTGCAGTTAAAGATGCTACTCGTTCAATGGATATTAAATTAGTTGTCACTATTACTGAAACAGGTAACACAGCACGTCTAATTTCTAAATATCGTCCAGAATCTGATATCCTTGCTGTTACTTTTGATGAAAAAATTCAAAAATCATTGATGGTTAACTGGGGAGTTATTCCTGTAGTAGCTGATAGACCAGACTCAACCGATGATATGTTTGAGGTTGCTGAACAAGTTGCTCTTTCATCAGGTCTTGTTGAATCAGGAGATAATATTGTTATTGTTGCTGGTGTTCCAGTTGGTACTGGTGGTACAAACACAATGAGAATTCGCACAGTAAAATAATAAAAAATAAAGATAGCTTTGATTGGCTATCTTTTTTTATCTTCAAAAACATGTTATAATATAAGAAAAAGTATTAAAGGAGAGACCATGGTTAAACGCGATTTTATTAGAAACATTTTTTTAATCATTAGTGGCATCGTCCTTGTTTTAATACTACGTCTCTTCGTTTTTTCAACACATGAAATTTCAAAGAGTGAGGCCAATAATTTTCTGAATGAAGGAGACCTTGTAACTGTTCAAACAACAACCAAGCCAACGTTTAAAGATTTTGTTGTCTACAAGGTTGATAAAAAAGAATATGTTGGCCGTGTTGTTGCAATACCTGGTGATTCTGTTACATTTATGGATGATATTTTTTATCTCAACGCCATGATTGAAGAAGAACCATACATTGATAATCTTAGAACAGATTATCAAGATACGCATGGCTTTGATGCTTACTTCACCTCAGACTTTACTCTTGAAACCTTGACTCAGTCAAATATTACCAAAATTCCTAAAGGTTATTTTTTAGTTTTAAATGATAACAGGCAAAACACAAATGATAGTAGAGAGTTTGGGCTTATTAGTCAAAAACAAATTAAAGGAGTAGTGAACTTCCGCATTCTTCCTTTAGATCAGTTTGGATTTATCGAAAATGAATAGGCAACTATTCATTTTTTTATTGTAATTAGACTATACCAATTATTTCTTTGACATTTAATAATTCATGTAATATACTTATATCAGTCGATTATATTGAAATAAATTAGACTATACCAATTTTAAGGAGAGTGTGGTAATCAGTTACCACCAATGAATATATGTGTGGAATAGTAGGTGTTGTTGGCAACAGAAATGCCAAAGATATTTTAATGCAAGGCTTGGAAAAACTAGAATATAGAGGTTATGATTCGTCTGGTATTTTTCTGGTAGATGGCAATAAATCAGCTAAGTTAATTAAAGCTGTTGGTAAAATAGCTTATTTGAGAGAAAAAATAGGGATTGATCTAGCTGGTGATATCGGCATTGGTCACACGAGATGGGCGACTCACGGTAAACCTAGTGTTGAAAATGCCCACCCTCACCAATCGTCAACTAAAGAACTGACCTTAGTGCATAATGGTGTGATTGAAAACTATCTTGAGATTAAAAAATCCTATCTCACTAACCACGATTTTCTAGGAAGTACCGACACAGAAATTGTTGTTCATCTCATTGAGGAGTTAATAAAGGAAGACTCCCTAACAACCTTTGAAGCCTTTAAAAAAGCTTTAACGATTATTGAAGGCTCTTATGCCTTTGCTTTAATTGATAGCAAGCAAGCTGATACTATTTATGTGGCAAAAAATAAATCGCCCCTACTTATCGGCTTGGGAGATGGCTATAACATGGTCTGCTCAGACGCGATGGCGATGATTCGTGAGACAAGTGAATTTATGGAAGTTCACGACAAGGAAATCGTAACGGTCAAAAAAGACAGTATTAGTATTGAAGATTTTGGTGGCAATACTGTTAAAAGAGAGAGCTACACAGCAAGCCTTGATTTATCAGATATCGGTAAAGGGACTTATCCTTACTACATGCTAAAAGAAATTGATGAACAGCCAAGCGTTATGCGTCGTCTTATCAAAACCTACAGTAATGATAAGCAAGAAATCGTTGTGGATGATTCTATTATTGATGCCGTTAAAGCCTCAGATCGTCTTTATATTATTGCTGCTGGAACATCCTATCATGCGGGTTATGCGGCTAAACAGTTTTTAGAACAGTTAACACAGACACCTGTTGAATTGGGGATTGCTTCTGAGTGGGGCTATGACTTGCCGTTAATGAGTGAAAAACCAATGGTGATTCTTTTAAGTCAGTCAGGGGAAACCGCTGATAGTCGACAAGTGCTTGTTAAGGCTAACGAACTTGGTATCCCAAGCTTAACTATCACAAATGTTGCTGGCTCAACCTTATCACGTGAGGCTAGCTATACCATGTTAATTCATGCGGGTCCAGAAATTGCAGTAGCTTCCACAAAAGCCTATACAGCACAAATTGCCACTCTAGCCTTTCTTGCTAAAGCAGTGGGTGATAAGATAGGAAATCCAAAATCTCTTGATTTTGATTTGATTAAAGAATTATCTATTGTGGCGCAATCCATTGAAGCCACCCTATCACAAAAAGATTTGATTGAAAAGAAAACCCAAGAATTATTAGAAACGACACGAAATGCTTTTTATATCGGACGTTCTAATGATTACTATGTTGCTATGGAAGCTAGTTTGAAATTGAAAGAAATTTCATATATCCAGTGTGAAGGCTTTGCTGCAGGTGAGTTGAAACACGGTACCATCTCTCTCATCGAAGACGGAACACCTGTGATTGCCCTATTATCAAACAATAAAGCTGTCTTATCACATACAAGAGGGAATATCTCAGAAGTTATTGCAAGAGGTGCGTCCGTTTTAACCATTGTCGAAGAAGGAGCAGACAAAGCCTCAGATGATATTGTTGTTATGGCAGTCCATCCTTACCTCTCAAGTATAGGCATGGTTGTTCCAACCCAACTGATTGCCTACTATGCCTCACTCCAAAGAGGATTAGATGTCGATAAACCACGAAATCTTGCCAAGTCAGTGACGGTTGAGTAATAATCACTTCTTAACCAGTAAATCTTTTCTTTGTCAATCTAGCAGAAAAGAAGTGAAATCATCTTGCCATCTCACCCAAGATAAAGTAGAATGGTAGTAATTGACGTAAAGGAGATAAAAATGTCACTACCAAATTGTCCAAAATGCCAATCAGAATATGTTTACGAAGATGGTGTCTTACTGGTTTGTCCAGAGTGTGCTTATGAATGGTCTTTAGAAGATGAGACTGTTGAAGAAGGTTTAGTCGTCTTAGACAGTAACGGCAATCGTTTAGCAGATGGCGATACCATCACTGTTATCAAAGATTTAAAAGTTAAAGGTGCGCCTAAAGACATTAAACAAGGAACGCGTGTTAAAAACATTCGTCTTGTTGAAGGCGATCACAATATCGACTGTAAAATTGATGGTTTTGGTGCTATGAAGTTGAAATCAGAATTCGTTAAAAAAATATAGTCATATCAAAGAAAAAACGACTCTTAAAAGAGATCGTTTTTTTTAGTAATTTGATGAAAAATCAATTGCCATTCTTCATGACGACGCCACAAGCTAGTGTGTGAACTCTCTTCAAGTTCATAAGTCACTAGCATTATTTTGGGGGTGATGGTCATCAGTTTAAAATTCTTAAAGTTGTTTGGGAAATGCTCATCTGTTGCTTGTAAGTCATTAAGAGATAGGTATTGACCGCTATTTGCAATCAAATAAAAATCATCTGCTAATAGCTTTTCATAATCAGGAATTTTTGATAAAAACAATTTTTCATTTTTATAGAGTTTCTTAAAAATAAGTTCTTTTTCTCTATCTTCTCGGATTTTAGCAGGTTCCACATGGATATCAATATCGTAAACGCCAAATTTTTGCTTTAACAAAGCTTCCACCTGTTCTGTAATGGCATGACTTTCAAAAACAGATAAATCAGGATGCATTTCTAAAACAAGATCAAGGTAAACATTACTCCCATAAGTTCTTCCCCTTTGGGATTTAACGGATAAAATTTTAGGGATTTTCAAAATTGCCACTTTATATTCAGCAAGGCGCTTGTCATCAAAGCCATCAGAAAGACTAAAGGCACTTGATTTAAAAATATCAAAAGCCGTTTTGATGATAAAAAGGCTGATAATAATGGCAACCATTTTATCAATGACAGGAAACTGCATACGACTAGCTACAATCGCAATAGTTGTTCCAAGTGAGGTGGCGATATCGGTTAAATTATCTTTAGCTGCAGCGATGAGGGCTCCAGATTTGAGCTTTCTAGCCAGTGATTGATTGAAACGATAGACCGCATAAATACAAAGAGCAGAAATCAGCCCAACCAAAGCACCCAAAGGATCAATAGGGGTATGAGTATTTGAAATCATCATTTCTACGGTTTGGACAAGGACTTGAAGACCTACGATAAACATGATAAATGACGTCAACAAGCTAGCCAAATCTTCAATCTTCCAATGACCAAACTTGTGATCGCTGTCAGCAGGTTTTCGAGCCATTCGTAAGCCAATCAATAAGGTAGCATTACCAACAATATCAGACATGTTATTAAAGCCATCAGCAATCAAGGATGAGGAATGAATCAGATAACCGACTAATAGTTTGGCTAAGGACAAGAGCAGATAAACGACAATGCTTAGAATGGGTCCTTTTTCAGCCTGCTTCAAATTTTCTGAAGGGTTGTTCATTGCAGTCTCCTTTCCTTCTTAATCATGCTATTATATCACGTTTGTGGTAAATAAAAAACTAAAATGAGAAAAAACAAGAGACTTAAACGGGTGTCTCATCAGACTTTTAAAGCCTATTAGACAATTTTTGTTAACCAATAGTCTCTTTTTTTGTCATCAAAAAAATGGTATAATTCTTGAATAGACAAGTAAGGGAGAAACAATGAATTCACTATTAAAAGGAATGAACAGTAAACAAAGTGAAGCTGTTCAAACAACCCAAGGTCCATTACTCATTATGGCGGGTGCAGGCTCTGGGAAAACTCGTGTATTAACACATCGTATTGCTTATCTGATCGATGAAAAAGGTGTTAACCCGTGGAATATTTTAGCCATCACTTTTACTAACAAAGCAGCAAGAGAAATGAAAGAAAGGGCTATGGCGTTAAATCCTGCCACACAAGATTCTTTAATTGCTACTTTTCACAGCATGTGTGTTCGCATTCTTAGAAGAGAAGCTGAATTTATCGGCTACAATCGCCAGTTTACGATTATTGATCCAGGTGAGCAAAGAACACTTATGAAACGAGTGATGAAAGAACTCAACATTGATCCAAAACAATGGAATGAACGTAGTATTTTAGGCACCATATCCAATGCCAAAAATGATTTGATTGATGCTAAGACTTATGAAAAGACAGCAAGTGATATCTATCAGCGAGTTGTTGCAAAATGTTATACCCTTTATCAATTAGAATTAAAACAAAGTCAAGCCATGGATTTTGATGATTTAATCATGATGACCTTGCGTTTATTTGACGAAAATCCACAGATCTTATCCTACTATCAACAACGTTATCAATACATCCATGTAGATGAATACCAAGACACAAATCATGCCCAGTATCAGTTGGTGAAATTATTAGCCAGTCGCTTTCATAATATTTGTGTGGTTGGCGATGCTGATCAATCCATTTATGGTTGGCGTGGGGCTGACATGCAAAATATCCTTGATTTTGAAAAAGATTACCCACATGCCAAGGTTGTTTTATTGGAAGAAAACTACCGTTCGACAAAGAGAATTTTACAGGCAGCAAATAAAGTCATTGAAAATAATAAAAATAGACGTCCCAAACGCCTATGGACTCAAAATAATGATGGCGAAGCTATTGTTTATTACCGTGCTAGCGATGAACATGATGAATCCATATTTGTTGTTAGTGAAATCGCTAAATTAATTAAAGAAACAAAAAGAAGTTATCAAGATTTTGCAGTGCTTTACCGCACAAATGCCCAGTCAAGAACGATTGAAGAAGCCCTTTTGAAGGCCAATATGCCATATACCATGGTTGGTGGGACAAAGTTCTACTCTCGTAAAGAAATTCGTGATATTATTGCATTTTTAAATGTTATCGCAAATCCAAGTGACAATATCAGTTTTGAAAGAATTATCAACGAACCAAAAAGAGGTGTGGGTCCTGGTACCATTGATAAATTACGTCAATATGCTTCATCAATTGACTTATCTCTTGTAGAAGCAGCTAGTCAGATAATGATGTCACAGATAAAAGGAAAAGCAGCTCAAGCTATTTTTGATTTATCAAACAATCTCCTTCAATTAAGAGAACAGTTGGATCACTATTCTATGACTGATTTGACTAAAAAAGTGTTAGACATCACAGATTATCTAAGAGCTCTTCAAATTCAAAACACACTTGAGAGTCAATCACGAATGGAAAACATTGAAGAGTTTCTATCAGTAACCCAGCATTTTGACGACTTAGAAAAAGAATCACAAACTGAGTCAGGACTTGATCGTCTCACACGTTTTCTTAATGATTTAGCTTTAATCAGTGATACAGATGAAGGCTCCACAGAAAATGAACAGATTACTTTGATGACCCTTCATGCTGCTAAAGGATTAGAGTTTCCAGTTGTTTTTCTTGTTGGTTTAGAAGAAAATGTCTTTCCTTTATCTAGAGCTCAAGAAGACCCTGATGAATTAGAAGAAGAGCGTCGTTTAGCTTATGTTGGTATCACTAGAGCAGAAGAAGTGCTTTATTTGACGAATGCTAATTCTCGTATGCTTTATGGTAAAACAAATTATAATTTTCCAAGTCGCTTCATTAAAGAAATTGATGATGATTTATTAGACTATCAAGGCTTTGCTAGACCAACTAATAGTTCACGCACAGCTATACCATTTTCTTCTGGTAAAAGCCTTTCCAATCGTCACAATCCTCGTTCATTCAAAAATGAAAGAGCATCTGTTAGATCATTAGCTAGTTCTAATACATCAACAAATGCAACTACCACTACTTGGGAAATTGGTGATATTGCTCTTCATAAAAAATGGGGAGAAGGAATTGTTTTAGAGATTTCAGGTAGCAAAGACTCACCAGAACTTAAAATTAAATTTCCTGAGATTGGTCTGAAGAAAGTATTGGTTAATATTGCACCCATTACAAAAAAATAAGGATTGTCAAACTGGCAAAAAGAGTGAGAATCACTCTTTTTGTGCTAATCCATCAAAGAAAGAAATGGAGTTTCCATGCCTATCTTACAACGAACAATTAAACTAGTTCTAGCAACCAGTATTGCTATTTTTTTAGCAAGCCTGTTAGGTTTATCAAATCCTACATCAGCTGGTATCATTGCCATTCTTAGTATTTTAGACACGAGACGGTCATCTTTTAAAATTGCGAAACAACGACTGTTTTCAACACTTTTAGCACTCTTTATCGGAGCATTAGTATTTGTTGTTCTTGGATTTTCCTTAATCAGTTTAGCGATTTATCTACTCATTTACGTGCCACTAGCCTATCATTTCCAACTAGAAAGTGGCATTGCACCAAGTACTGTCTTAGTAACCCATTTATTATTAGCAGAGAAAATATCGCCACCTTTTTTATTCAATGAATTTTCACTCTTTTTAATTGGGGCGGGTGTTGCGCTTGTTTTCAATCTTTATATGCCATCAAGACAAAAAGAAATTGACGCTTATCATATTAAAGTAGAAACGCTTTTAAAAAAGATTTTCTTAAAATTTGATTGTTTTTTAAGAACAGGTGATGGTAGAAATGATGCAGAACTCATCAACCAATTAGATGCTCTTTTAAAAGAAGCTTTATCCGTTGTTTATCATGATCGAAGAAATCAGTTATTTAATCAAACCAATTACCAAGTTCACTATTTTGAAATGCGAAAAGCCCAGTTGAAAATCTTAAGAGAAATGGCCAAACGCATCAATCATTTTCAACATAAAAGTGCTGAAAGTTATCTTCTTGGTCAACTCTTTGTGGAAGTGTCAGCCCAGCTCAGTGAAAAAAATTCTGCCAAGGGCTTACTAAAAGATATTAATGCCTTTTTAGAGTCCTTCAGAAAAAGAGAACTCCCTAAAACACGGCATGAGTTTGAGACACGCGCTATATTGTTTCTACTCTTATACGATGTTGAGCGGATTATCCAACTAAAAGTCGATTTTTATCATGATTATAACAATGGACAGTTTTAAAAATTGTTAACGCAGTCTAATTATTTTGATAACATAGAAAAACAATGAGGTTAGTAATGAATACAATCAAATGCCCACATTGTGGCACTACATTTACCGTCAATGAAACTGAGTATAGTGAACTCTTAGCACAAGTTCGTGGGGCAGAGTTTGAAAAAGAAATCCATGAGCGTTTGGCAAAAGAAGTTGCTTTGTTAGAAGAAAAGGCTAAAAACCAGCTTCAAAAATCCTTAAGTGAAAAAGAACAAGCAATTATCGCCTTAGAAAACCAACTTAAAACACAAGAAGAGGCAAAAAGCCTTGAAATAGAAGGGTTACTCGCTAAAAAAGAGCAAGAAATTATTACAGTTAAAAATCAACTCAATCAAGTCACGCTTGAAAAAGATTATGAGTTGAAAGAAAAACTCTCTCAGATTGAAAAAGAAAGAGACGAGGCAAAAAATGCTCTTGTTTTGCAAGAACAAAAACAAGAATTAGCTTTGAAAAATATCCAAATTGATTATGCTGCTCAATTAAAAGCAGCCAATGAACAAGTTGAATTCTATAAGAATTTCAAAGCCCAACAATCAACAAAAGCGATTGGTGAGAGTTTAGAAATATATGCAGAAACTGAGTTTAACAAAGTGAGAAATCTTGCCTTTCCTAATGCTTATTTTGAAAAGGACAATCAAGTGTCTCAAAGAGGCTCAAAAGGGGATTTTATTTATCGAGAAACCGATGACAATGGTGTTGAAATCCTTTCCATTATGTTTGAGATGAAAAATGAATCCGACGAAACAAAAACCAAGCATAAAAATGAAGATTTTTTCAAGGAACTTGATAGAGATAGAAACGAAAAAAACTGTGAGTATGCTGTCTTAGTCTCCATGCTTGAAGCAGATAATGATTACTATAATACAGGTATTGTTGATGTCAGCCATAAATATGAGAAAATGTATGTTGTCAGACCACAATTTTTCATTCAATTGATTGGTATTTTGCGTAACGCTTCGATGAATTCACTGAAGTTCAAACAAGAATTGGCTATGGTCAAGGAACAAAATATTGACATCACGCATTTTGAAGAGGATTTAGAAGTCTTTAAAAAGGCTTTTGCTAAAAATTATCAATCAGCAAGTACCAACTTTAAAAAAGCGATTGATGAGATTGACAAAGCCATTAAACGAATGGAAGCCATTAAGGCAGCATTAACAACTAGTGAAAATCAGTTAAGACTGGCAAACAATAAATTAGATGACGTGTCGGTCAAAAAATTGACAAAAAAGAATCCAACCATGAGAGAAAAGTTTGATAATCTTAAACAGTAATCAAAAATGAATCATCACAAAGAAATGGGTGTGCTATAATAAGACTATGATTTCAGGAATAATAAATTTAAAAAAAGTAGCAGGCATGACGTCTCATGATGCGGTTTTTAAACTAAGAAAAATTTTAAATGAAAAAAAGATAGGACACGGGGGGACGCTTGACCCTGATGTTACTGGTGTTCTTCCCATTGCCGTTGGTAAAGCCACCCGCGTCATTGAATTTATGACCGATTCGGGCAAAGTTTATGAAGGTGAAGTGACACTTGGTTTTTCCACCACAACTGAAGATAGTAGTGGTGATCTTGTTGATGTGTCGCCCATTCATTCTAACGAATTAACCGAAGAAAAAGTAGATATCGCTATGAAAAGCTTTATTGGTGAGATTGAACAAGTACCACCCATGTATTCTGCTGTCAAAGTAAATGGCAAAAAATTATACGAGTATGCAAGAAATGGTGAAACAGTTGAACGACCAAAACGACAAGTGACCATTTTTGAATTTGTAAGAACCAGCCCTCTAAGCTTTAAAGAGGAGACCTGCTCTTTTTCATTCAGAGTTAACTGTAGTAAAGGGACCTATGTCAGAACTCTTGCAGTCGATTTAGGAAACCAATTAGGCTATGCTAGTCATATGTCTTTTCTTACACGCACAAGTGCAGCTGGATTAAACTTTCTAGAAAGTTTAACACTTGAGGAGATTGCCGAAAAAGTGACTCAAGAAGATTATTCTTTTCTTTTGCCAATGACCTATGGTGTTTCAGATTTACCAAAGGTTGAATTGACAAAGGAGATGGTCACTGATATTTCTCATGGCCGTTTTATCCAACTTCCTCATAACAAGGAAATGGTTCTTGCTGGTTTTTATGACAATCAATTGATTGCTATTTTAGAAAGTCGAGATAATCTTTATAAACCTAGAAAGGTTCTTATTTAAATTCTTTTGTGCTGTTTCTAGCAAAGTATGATAAAATAACAATATGAAAATTTTCGAAATAACAGATTTTAATGATATCAACCAAAATGACGAAACGGTTTTAGTGCTTGGTTATTTTGATGCTTTACATAAGGGTCATCAAAAACTTTTTATAGAAGCTAGAAAACTAGCAGATAAAAATCATTCTAAGGTTGCCTTAATCACTTTTAAAGAATCACCAAAAGTCGTTTTTGCTCCTTATGAGGAAACACTTTTAAAACACGTTCATTACCCAGAAAAACGTTATGCTAAAATGGCTGAATTTGGTGTCGATTATCTTTATTTAATGGATTTCACCAGTCGTTTTTCAAAGACAAGTGCTCTTGATTTCATTAAAACTTATATTAATAAGCTAAACGCAACAGGTATTGTTGTTGGTTTTGACTATCGTTTTGGTAGTGACTTACAAGATTCGTCTTATCTACAAAGACATTTTTCTGGCCAAGTTGTCATTGTTGATCCAGTTGAAATTGAAGGTATTAAAATCAGCTCTAGTTGGATTAAAGAATTGATTGCCAGTGGTCAAGTTTCTCAGGTTAATAAACTCCTTGGTTTTCCCCTTTCAACAAGAGGTATCGTTTCTCACGGTGAAGCTAGAGGAAGAACTATCGGTTATCCAACAGCCAATCTGGCAATGATTGATAGAACATTTGTACCAACTGACGGCGTTTATGTAACAGATGTCATCGTTCAAGGAAAGAAATACCGTTCTATGACTAGTGTTGGCAAAAATATTACTTTTGATGGTCAAGAATCAACCATTGAAATTCATATCTTTGATTTTAACGGTGACATATATGGGGAACCTATTGAACTTTTCTGGCTTGAAAAAATTCGTGAAATGATTCGTTTTTCAGGCATTGATGCCTTGGTTGTGCAATTACAAATGGATGAAAAGATCGCAAAAAATTGGTAATTATTATTTAAATAGTAGCCTTTATTAGAATTATTGATAATTTTAATAATATTCGTGAAAAACATAGCAAAAGTAGTTTGTTTTTGTTATAATGAAGTAAATAAGTGTAAAGAGGTTAGTATTATGATTACCTTATTTTTATCTCCAAGTTGTACGAGTTGTCGTAAAGCAAAAGCTTGGTTAAAAAAACATGAAGTCGATTTTAAAGAGCATAACATAATCACAAGTCCTTTGAACCATGATGAGTTGATGAGTATTTTGTCATTTACTGAAAATGGTACAGATGACATTATTTCTACGCGTTCAAAAGTGTTTCAGAAATTGGATATCGATGTCGATGATTTATCCATTTCAGAGTTAATTATGTTAATTGGAGAAAATCCTAGTTTGTTAAGAAGACCGATCATCATGAATGATAAAATGATGCAAATTGGTTATAACGAAGATGAGATTAGAGCTTTTCTTTCTCGTAGTTATCGTAAACAAGAATTAAAAGACGCCACTATCAGAGCAGAAATCGAGGGAATAGATGACATCTAATTATTCTTATCCGGTAGATTTGTCTTGGAGTACTGAAGAAATGATATCAGTACTCCATTTTTTGAATCAGGTTGAGAAAGCTTATGAATCAAAAGTTGAAGTTTCACATTTATTGAAGGCTTATGACAATTTTAAGAAAATAGTAACCAGTAAAAGTCAGGAAAAACAAATTGACAAATCATTTGAAAAAGCAAGTGGCTATTCCATTTATCAAGTAATGAAACTAGCTAGAGAAAAAAAGAAGGGCGTGATTTCTTTTGGAAAAAAAATTTGAATTTGCCAAACAATTAATTTTGGAAGCTGGATTGTTTATCAAAAATAAAATGATGGAAAAAATTGAAATCCAGATGAAAGATCGTTTTGATGATCTTGTCACCAATATTGATAAAGATGTTCAAGAACTCATCATCAATCATATTAAAAAAGATTACCCTTCTGATTTTATTTTAGCCGAAGAAAACAATGTTCGACATAAATGGAATAAGGGTAATGTCTGGGTGATAGATCCTATTGATGGAACAGTTAATTTCATCGCTCAAAAAACTGATTTTGTTGTTATGATAGCTTATTTTGAAGAAGGCATTGGACGATTTGGATTAATCTATGATGTCATCAATGATGTTTTGTTTAGTGGTGGTGGTGAATTCTCTGTTTATCGCAACCAAGAACGTCTTTCTCCTTATCAACCCAAAGAACTTCATCAGATGTTAGTCATCAGCAATGCTAAAATGTTTGCTGAAAATGACCATGGAATTGCTGACTTGGTATCACATAGTTTGGGTTGTCGCAATTATGGTAGTGCTGGTTTTAGCATGAGTCGTGTTTTAAATGGACAAGCTTGGGCTTATTTTTCCTATATTTATCCTTGGGATTATGCAGCAGCAAGTATCATGGGAGAAAAACTAGGCTATCAACTCCTCACATTATCAGGTGAAAAACCTAATTTTGAAACACGACAAAAAATGATGTTCTTTCCTAAAGTTGACAAAAAAGTCATTGAACAATATATCAAAGAAACATAGAAAACCCCATCCTGTGGGTTTTTTAATTTATCGTTTCTTCTATGCGATAGTGAGTAAAGTATAGTATAATAGAAATATGAATTTACCTAAAGACTTTGTAGAAAAATATAATCAATTATTACAAGAAGAAGCACCTGCTTTTTTTGCTAGCTTTGATCAACCAGCTATTTCAGGTTTTCGAATTAATCCCTTAAAAAAACAAATACCTGTTTTTCCAGATGCTATTACTGATACACCATGGGGTCACTATGGCAAAGTATCGGGGCATTCTATAGCTCATGTGACAGGACTAGTTTATTCTCAAGAACCCGCGGCACAAATGGTTGGACAAATAGCAGCCCCTAAAAAAGGTGAACGAGTGTTAGATTTAGCTGCTGCACCAGGTGGTAAAAGCACGCACTTGCTTTCTTATCTAAATCAAACAGGCGTTTTAGTCAGCAATGATATTTCGACAAAAAGAAGTAAGATTTTAGTTGAAAATATTGAACGTTTTGGTGGTAGAAATGTTGTAGTGACTAATGAAAGCCCTCAAAAGTTAGCAACTGTTTTTAAAGATTATTTTGATGTCATTGTTTTAGATGCTCCGTGTTCAGGTGAAGGGATGTTTCGAAAAAATCCAGAAGCCACTTCTTACTGGCATGTTGATTACCCATTGGAATGTAGTTTTTTGCAAAGAGAAATCTTAGAAGAAGCTCTTAAAATGCTAGCACCCGAAGGAAGATTAATTTACTCTACCTGTACATGGTCAAAAGAAGAAAACGAAGATATCGTTTCCTGGTTATTAGAAAACTATGATTTTTTAGAATTAGCAACTATTAAAAAAATAAATGGTATGAAAGAAGGGATAGGTCTTTCTGAAACGGCAAGAATGTATCCTCATCATTTTAAAGGAGAAGGTCAATTTGTTGCTAAATTAATTGATAAAAGAGTGAAAATAAAGCGTTCTGTCAAGCCTGGTAAGTCCAATTTATCAAAAGTGCAATTTCAACTTTGGAATGACTTTCAAAAAACACATTTGAAGACATGTTTGGACGGATTGTTACAATGCTTTGGTCAGGAGTTATATCTTTTGCCACTAGATTTACCAGATTTATCAAAACTCAAAATAGCTAGAAACGGTCTTCATCTTGGTACTTTTAAGAAAAATCGCTTTGAACCAAGTTTTGCGTTAGGTTTAGCCTTAACAAGCAATGATGTTATACATACCATTGAAATTGATGACAACGATTTTAAAACATACCTTTCAGGCAACACCATTAACCTAGATAAAGAATATCCAAAAGGCTGGTATCAACTATTGGTTGGTGGAAATGGTCTTGGTTTTGTCAAAATTGTTGGGAAAACCATTAAAAACTTTTATCCAAAAGGGCTACGGCTTCCATAAAACAATCATCTTTATCAATAGATTGATAACTGATTTATTCCATAGACAAAATGTAAAAATAATTTCCTTGGTGTACAAGATGAAAGTAAAAGGTTTAAACATGAATAAAATGAAACACATTCTTAGATTAAGTTTATTAATGCTAGGAATACTATTTTTAGCTTCCTGTTCTAGTTGGATAGATAAGGGAGAATCAACAACAGCTGTTGGTTCAACCGCTCTTCAACCTCTTGTTGAAACAGCTGCAGATGAGTTTTCCAAAGAGCATATCGGTAAGTTTATCAATGTTCAAGGTGGCGGTTCTGGAACAGGCTTATCTCAAGTACAATCAGGAGCAGTAGATATCGGGAACAGTGACTTATTTGCTGAAGAAAAACAAGGTGTAGATGCTTCTATTTTAGTTGATCACCAAGTAGCAGTAGTAGGTGTAACACCTGTTGTTAATTTAGAAGTAGCTGTTGATAATTTATCCGTCGAAGACCTTAGAAAGATTTTTGCCGGAGAGATTACCAATTGGAAGGAAGTCGGTGGAAATGATTTGGAGATTGTTATCATCAATCGTGCTTCTGGCTCTGGAACAAGGACATCCTTTGATAATATTATCATGAAAGGAACACCTTCAAAGAAATCACAGGAACAAGATTCAAACGGGACAGTTAGAAGTATTGTTTCTCAGACACCAGGTGCCATATCCTATCTTTCTTTTTCCTATGTTAATGATACGGTTAAAGCTCTAAGTCTTGAGGGTTATGAACCTACCGAGGAGAAT
This sequence comes from Streptococcus zalophi, assembly GCF_016481285.1. Taxonomy (GTDB): domain Bacteria; phylum Bacillota; class Bacilli; order Lactobacillales; family Streptococcaceae; genus Streptococcus; species Streptococcus zalophi. The sequence continues at coordinate 216,559 of NZ_JAENBP010000002.1, read as the reverse complement.
GTTCATGTGAATAACTGGCCAATCTGGTCATATGAGCACATGTATACCAAAGGTGAACCGACAGGTCTCACCAAAGAATTTTTAGACTATATGCTTAGTGATGCTGTTCAAGAAGGTATCGTTAAAGAAATTGGTTATATTTCTATCAACGATATGAAAGTAATCAAAAAAGCAGATGGGACAGTCATGGAGAAATCAAATGAATGATATTTCTAAACGTTTATTATCAAAATCCAAAAATTCTCGTCTTGAGAAAATGGGAAAGACAATCACTTTTCTTTGTCTTTTACTGATTGTTTTTGTGGTGGCTTTAATTTTACTATTTGTGGCTCAAAAAGGCTTGTCTACTTTCTTTGTTAATAAAGTCAATGTCTTTCACTTTTTGTTTGGAACAGAATGGAGTCCATCTCAAAAAGATGATAATGGTCAATATATTTTAGGGGCATTACCAATGATTTTAGGCTCTTTTATTGTTACAATCTTATCTGCCATCCTTGCCACCCCCTTTGCAATTGGTGTCGCCTTATTTATGACAGAAGTATCTCCTAAAAGAGGTGCTAAAATAATGCAGCCGGCAATAGAATTACTTGTCGGGATTCCATCTGTAGTGTACGGTTTTATCGGTTTAACCGTCATTGTGCCTACAGTTCGTTTCTTTTTTGGTGGCTCAGGATTTGGTATTTTATCAGGTGTCTTTGTTTTATTTGTCATGATTCTACCAACGGTTACATCAATGACAGTAGATACTTTAAAATCACTTCCAAGACATTACAAGGAAGCTAGTTTAGCTTTAGGAGCGACTCGTTGGCAAACCATAAGTAGAGTTCTTTTAAAAGCAGCAACTCCAGGAATTCTAACGGCCATCGTTTTTGGGATGGCAAGAGCATTTGGTGAAGCACTTGCGATTCAAATGGTTGTTGGTAATGCAGCTATCATGCCAACAAGTTTGACAACACCAGCAAGCACTCTAACATCCATTTTAACAATGGGAATTGGAAATACAGTTATGGGAACTGTTCAAAACAATGCTCTTTGGAGCCTTGCTATGATACTGCTTTTAATGAGTCTTGTTTTTAATATGTTGATGAAACTCATTACACGTCCGAGAGGAAAGAAAAACTATGCACGCTAAAAAAATTGATCAATTGGCAACCTTTATTTTATACGCCATATCAGGAATTGTTCTTCTTATCCTAATTGGTTTAATAGGCTATATTCTAGTTCAAGGACTTCCTCACATTAGCTGGCAATTTCTTGTTGGTCAGTCTAGTTCATATAAAAGTGGTGGGGGAATTGGTGTCCAACTCTACAATAGTGTCATGCTTTTAGTCATCACACTTTTAATTTCTTTTCCCATTTCCTTAGGGGCAGGTATTTATCTATCAGAATATGCAAAACCCAATCAATTAACGGCCATTATTAGAAATACTATTGAGATTTTAAGTTCTCTTCCTTCTGTAGTTGTTGGCCTCTTTGGCTTTTTAATCTTTGTTGTTCAATTTGGTTATGGTTTTTCGATTATTTCTGGTGCCATGGCATTAACGATTTTTAATTTACCGATGATGACGAGAAATGTTGAGGAAAGTTTAAAATCGGTTCATCATACCCAACGTGAAGCTGGCCTTGCCTTAGGACTTTCTCGCTGGGAAACAATTGTTCACGTTGTTGTGCCAGAAGCTTTACCAGGAATTATTACTGGTATTGTTTTAGCCAGTGGTAGAATATTTGGTGAGGCGGCTGCTCTTATCTATACAGCAGGACAATCAGCTCCTGCACTTGATTGGTCAAATTGGAATCCTCTAAGTGTCTCAAGTCCAATTTCTATCTTTAGACAGGCTGAAACCTTGTCGGTTCATATTTGGAAGGTAAATAGTGAAGGAACCTTACCAGATGCACTCGAAGTATCAGCAGGTAGTGCAGCTGTTCTAGTGATTTTTATTCTCTTATTTAATTTATCGGCTCGTTATATTGGTCGTAAAATCCATCAGAAAATGACATCAAAATAAAGGAGGGATACAGTGGAATATAATTGGAATGAAAAACATATTGTCACTTTTGACAAAGATGATATCTCTCTTGAAACAAAAGACCTTCATGTTTTTTATGGTAAAAAAGAAGCCATTAAGGGAATTGATATGCAGTTTAAAAAGAATAAAATAACTGCTTTAATTGGTCCATCTGGTTCTGGTAAATCGACTTACTTAAGAAGTCTTAATCGAATGAATGATACGATAGCGATTGCTAAAGTTACTGGTGAAATCTGGTATGAAGGTATTGATATCAATCGTCCCGAAGTAAATGTTTATGAAATGAGAAAAGAAATTGGCATGGTTTTTCAAAGACCTAATCCTTTTGCCAAATCGATTTATCGTAACATTACATTTGCCCCAGAACGGATGGGTATTAAAGATAAGAAAGTTTTGGACGAAATCGTTGAAACATCATTAAAACAAGCAGCTCTTTGGGACCAAGTGAAAGATGATCTTCATAAATCAGCGCTTTCTCTGTCAGGTGGTCAAAAACAAAGATTGTGTATTGCAAGAGCCATTGCTGTTAAGCCAAATATTTTATTAATGGATGAGCCAGCAAGTGCCCTTGATCCCATATCAACCATTCAAGTAGAAGAGACAATGATGACGTTAAAGAATAATTACACTATCATTATCGTGACTCATAATATGCAACAAGCAGCTCGTGCAAGTGATTATACCGCCTTCTTTTATGATGGTGATTTAATTGAATATGATAAAACAAAAACGATTTTTCAAAATGCTACTTTGCCATCAACATCTGATTATATTTCTGGACGTTTTGGTTAAAAGAGAAGGGAGAAAAATGGCGAAAGAAATATTACGTGTTAGTGATTTATCACTTTACTATGGTAAGAAAAAGTCTCTTAACAATGTGACAATGGATCTCTATGCTAATGAAATTACAGCCTTTATCGGTCCTTCAGGTTCTGGAAAATCAACCTTGTTAAGATGTTTTAATCGAATGAACGACCTAATTCCAGATGTGACTATTACTGGAACTATTATGTACAAGGGACATAACATATACAGTCCAAGAATGGATACTGTTGAATTAAGAAAAAATATCGGTATGGTCTTTCAACAACCCAATCCATTTCCTATGTCTATCTATGAAAATGTTATCTATGGTTTAAGATTAAATGGTATAAAAGACAAACAACTCTTAGATGAAGTGGTGGAAACTTCTCTTAAAGAGGCTTCACTCTGGGAGGAAGTTAAAGATAGATTACACGATTCTGCTCTTTCTCTATCAGGTGGACAACAACAAAGAGTATGTATTGCAAGAGTTTTAGCAACAAATCCTAATGTGATTTTGTTGGATGAACCAACAAGTGCTCTTGATCCCATCTCTTCAAGAAAAGTTGAGGAAACCTTATATGAATTGAAAAAAGAGTACACCTTGATAGTAGTCACTCATAGCATGCAACAAGCTAGTAGAATGTCTGATCGAACAGCTTTCTTTTTAGATGGAACTCTTATTGAATATGACAAAACCAAAAAAATCTTTTTGGATCCCGCAAAAAAAGAAACAGAAGACTATATTACCGGTAAGTTTGGATAGGAGAAAATATGTTTAGAACACAGTTTGAAGAAGAGTTAGAAAAACTACACAATCAATTTTATGCTATGGGAACCGAAGTCCTATCCCAAATTGGCAAGACTGTGCGTGCTTTTGTTAGTCATGATACTGATCTTGCTCAAGAAACTATTGACGAGGATAAAGTGGTTAATGACTATGAAATTAAGCTTGAAAAAAAATCATTAGAAATTATCGCACTGCAACAGCCAGTTTCTCAAGATTTAAGGATGGTGATTACCGTTTTAAAAGCCAGTAGTGATATTGAACGCATGGGAGATCACGCTGTTTCAATGGCAAGAGCTACTATTAGAACAAAAGGTCAATTGACACTAGACAATGTCGAAAATGAGATAAATGAACTTGGTCGTCAAGTTAAAATTATGGTTGAAGCTGCTCTTAACGCTTATATTAAAAGAGATGAAAAAAGAGCCAAAGAAGTCGCAAGATTGGATGACCAGATAGATGAGGATACTAAGAGAATTCGTCAATTAACTTTGGAAGAAATTCGTAATCAACCTGACGCTCTTTTGTCTGGAAAAGAATATTTCCAAGTCTTAGTTGACCTTGAAAGAATTGCTGATTATGCCACAAATCTTTGTGAGTGGGTTGTTTATTTAAAAACGGGCAAAATTATAGAATTGTGATATAATATGATAAGATAAATTTTTTATATATTTAAAGGAGAATTATGAAAACTGTTGAACATTACGTAGAAAAATTTGTACCAGAAAATTATAATATTTTTCTTGATATCAATAGAGAGAAAAAACAATTCCAAGGGAATGTCGCTATTAATGGTGAAGCACTACAACACCACATTTCATTTCATCAAAAAGACTTAACCATCAAGTCAGTTTTATTAGACAATAAACCCCTTACTTTTACAATGGATGATGACAATGAGGCCGTTCATGTTGAATTACCTGAAACAGGTGTGATGACGCTTGTCATTGAGTTTTCAGGAAAAATTACTGACAATATGACGGGTATTTATCCTTCTTATTACACTGTTGATGGTGTTAAAAAAGAAGTTATCTCTACCCAATTTGAAAGTCATTTTGCGCGTGAAGCCTTCCCAAGTATTGATGAGCCTGAAGCAAAAGCAACATTTGATTTATCTATCAAGTTTGATCAAGCTGATGATGAAATTGTTTTGTCAAATATGCCTGAAATCAATGTTGATCTTAGAAAAGAAACAGGTGTTTGGATCTTTGACACAACTCCAAGAATGTCATCATACTTATTGGCATTTGCGCTTGGTGACTTACAAGGTAAAAAAACTGAAACTAAAAATGGTACAAAAGTAGGTGTATTTGCAACAAAAGCACATTCAGACAAATCATTAGATTTTGCACTTGATATTGCTGTTAGAACAATTGAGTTCTACGAAGATTATTTTGGTGTTAAATACCCAATTCCTCATTCTTATCATGTGGCTTTACCTGATTTTTCATCAGGCGCTATGGAAAACTGGGGACTTATTACCTATCGTGAAGTTCTCTTATTAGTGGACGAAAACTCTACTGTCTCAAGTCGTCAACAAGTAGCCTTAGTTATTGCCCACGAAGTGGCTCACCAATGGTTTGGTAACCTTGTCACAATGAAATGGTGGGATGATTTATGGCTCAATGAAAGTTTTGCCAACATGATGGAATATGTTGCTATTGATACCATTGAACCATCATGGAACATTATGGAAGACTTCCAAACAGGTGGAGCTCCTTACGCTCTTAAACGCGATGCAACTGACGGTGTTCAATCTGTTCACGTTGCAGTTAACCATCCTGATGAAATCAACACCTTATTTGATCCCGCAATCGTTTATGCTAAAGGTAGCCGTTTGATGCACATGCTTCGTAGATGGTTGGGTGATAAAGCATTTGCTACAGGACTTGCAGCATACTTTGAAAAACATCAATATGGTAACACCATTGGTCGTGACTTATGGCATGCTTTATCAAAAACATCTGGAAAAGATGTTGCTAACTTTATGGATGCTTGGTTAGAACAACCAGGATACCCAGTTGTAACTGCTGAAGTAGTAGATGATACTTTAATCTTGACTCAAAAACAATTCTTTATTGGTAGTCACGAAGATAAAGATCGCTTATGGCAAGTACCATTAAATAGTAACTGGGAAGGCATTCCTGAAACACTGACTGAACGTGTGATGGAAATTCCAAATTATAGCCAATTACGTGAGAAAAATAGTGAGCCTTTACGTTTCAATACTGAAAACACAGCACACTATATTATCAATTACAAGGGAGAATTGTTAGATAATCTCGTTTCTGATATCAATAATCTTGATAATATTTCTAAATTGCAATTATTACAAGACCGTAAACTACTTGCTGAAAGTGGTGAGATTTCATACGCTGATTTAGTAACTTTAATTTCTGGATTAACGAATGAAACATCTTACTTGGTTACTGCAGCAATATCATCAATTATTGCTAGTCTTGAACGTTTTATTGATTCTGGTAGCCCGGAAGAAGCTCAATTTAAGCAATTAGTGAAGAAAATCTATCAATCAAACTATGACCGTCTTGGTTTTGAAAAAATTGCTGGTGAATCAGATGAAGATGAAATGGTTCGTGAATTAACCTTATCTTCAATGATTTATTCTGATGATGAAGCAGTTGTTCAAAAAGCAAATAGTATTTTTGATGAGTACAAAGATAATTTAGAAGCTATTCCAGCTGCTATTCGTGCCAATGTTTTAGTTAATCAAGTGAAGTCAGCTGAGACACCTGAGTTAGTATCACTTTATTTGAAACTTTATCCAGAAACAAATGACTCTAACTTTAGAAGACAATTGTCTCGTGCTTTATCACATACTAAGAATGAAGAAACAATTAAAACAGTTTTAGGTGTGCTTAAAGATAGAGATATTGTTAAACCACAAGACTTGGCTATGAGTTGGTATGCACCTTTCCTTTCCCAAAACGAGACACAAGAAGAATTTTGGACTTGGTCACGTGAAAACTGGGATTGGATCAAGAAAACTCTTGGTGGTGATATGAGTTTTGATAAATTTGTTATTTATCCAGCAGCATACTTTAAAACACCTGAAAGACTTAAAGAATACAAAGAATTCTTTGAACCTCAATTAACAGATATGGCGATTAGTCGTAACATTTCAATGGGTATCAATGAAATTGAAGCTCGCGTTTCATTAATTGAAAAAGAAAAAGCAGCTGTTCTTGAAGCTATTAAAAGCGTTATGAACTAATACATATTAATAGAAAAACAAAAAACTTGTTCTGTAAAAGAACAAGTTTTTTAGTTATGCTTAAGAAAAGAGAGATAAAATAAAAGAAAAAGTTGATTATCTATTGGATGATAGGGTTTTTAGTGATAACGTGTTATAATAATAAACGAGGTAAACAAATGATAAAAATACTATTAGTTGAAGATGATTTGAGCTTGTCAAACTCAGTTTTTGATTTTTTAGATGATTTTGCAGATGTTATGCAAGTCTTTGATGGAGATGAGGGTCTTTATGAAGCCGAAAGTGGCATTTATGATCTCATTTTATTAGATCTCATGCTCCCTGAAAAAAATGGCTTTCAAGTTCTAAAGGAACTTCGTGAAAAAGGAATTAACACGCCTGTTCTAATCATGACAGCAAAAGAAAGTCTTGATGATAAAGGGCATGGCTTTGAGTTGGGAGCAGATGATTATTTAACCAAACCCTTTTATTTGGAAGAATTAAAGATGAGAATCCAAGCCCTCTTAAAACGCTCTGGTAAAATGAGTGATAAACAACTTTCATATGCAGATTTAAGAGTGGATACAAAGACAAACACGGTTTATTATCAAGAAAAAGAAGTAGAACTACTAGGGAAAGAATTTGATGTTTTAGTTTATTTTTTGCAGAATCAAAATGTTATCCTTCCAAAGAGTCAAATTTTTGATCGTATTTGGGGATTTGATAGTGATACAACTATTTCTGTCGTGGAAGTCTATGTTTCTAAAGTGAGAAAAAAATTAAAAGAGAGCCAGTTTGCCAAAAATCTTCAAACCTTGAGAAATGTGGGGTATATCCTTAAAAATGTTGACTAAATTGAAAAACCACTCTAAAACGGATAATTTTAGTTATTTCATTCATTTTTTTGCTGTTTTTACTGGTATATTCATTGTTATGACGGTTATCATTCTTCAGGTGATGAGGTTTGGTATCTACTCCTCAATTGATGCTAGTCTTCAGTCGGCTAAAGAAAATATTGATCGTTACGTTTATTTGAGCATGACAAAGACCATTAGTGGAATCTCCCAAGATTATTTTATCAACGATAATAATCGTATTGAAAGACAAATGGTCGCTAATACTGATATTATAATATATGATAATCGTGGACGCATTATAAATGATATTGATATCTTTTCTAATCTTCACAATATTCCTTTAAAAACAGACGATAAAGGAAGTATTGTTCCTTTAAAAACAACTAATATCATTGGAGATGAAGAACTTTATCGATCCGTAACTCTAGAAATTACTAGTTTTGATTATCCAACGGTTGCTTACGCCACAGTTGTTATTAATACAACACAACTTGAAGAAATTAGTCAACGATATGTCAAAATCATTGTAACGGTAATGATCATTTTTTGGTTTATTTCAGTTGGGACAAGTCTTTACTTAGCCAAATGGAGTAGTCAACCACTGAGAGAGAGTTATGAAAAACAAAAATCATTTGTTGAAAATGCCAGCCATGAATTGAGAACACCACTTTCAGTTTTACAAAATCGTTTAGAAAATCTTTTGAGAAAACCAAATGCTACCATTTTAGAAAGCACTGAAAACCTAGCATCAAGTCTTGATGAAGTTAGAAATATGCGGATTCTAACAACTAATCTACTCCATCTAGCGAGACGTGATGAAGGGATTAAACCTGACATTAATGATATTTCTCCAGAATTTTTTGATACTCTTTTTTATAACTACCAAATTATCGCCGAAGAAAATAATCGTCTGTTTAAAGGAACGAATCGGTTGAAACAGAGTTTTAAGTCAGATGAAGCTATATTAAAACAACTGATAACAATTCTATTTGATAATGCCATTAAATACACGGAAGAATTAGGTGAAATTGCTGTTGAAGTAGTGAGTAAAGACAAGCAACTTATTATTCGTGTCTTTGATAATGGTATTGGTATTAAAGATGATGACAAACTTAAAATCTTTGATCGGTTTTATCGGGTCGATAAGGCAAGAACGAGACAAAAGGGTGGATTTGGTCTTGGACTATCATTAGCAAAACAATTAGCTAATGTATTAAAAGCAAAGATAGTAGTCAAAGATAATATTCCTAGAGGAAGTATTTTTGAAATCATAATGAACAAATAAAAAAAACCTGAGTGACAGGTTTTTTTTATTTTGCTAATTTAGTGTAAAGACGAGCTTTATCACGACTTGCTTTATTTTTGTGAATTAATCCTTTAGATTTTGCTTTATCAATGCTAGAGCTTGCTGCTTTGTAAAGTTCTTCTGTTGGATTTGCTTCAAATGCTTTAATCGTTGTACGCATAGCTGATTTTTGAGCAGCATTTCTTTCATTTTGTTTTGAAGTCAGTGCAGCACGTTTGCCAGCTGATTTGATATTTGCCAATGTTTTCACCTCCATTTATACTAACTATCATATTATATAGAAAAATCTAGCTTTTGACAAGTCTTTCTTATTTTTTAAGGTAAATTTCGTCAATAAGGTGGTTTTTTGATTTGTGCAAAATGAGTTCAGCACGATTTCTAGTAGGTTCGATATAGTTTTCCAAATTGAAAAGGTTGGTATTTTTCCAAACTTCCTTAGCAAAAGTAGTCAATTCGTCAAAAGACATCTTAGTAAAACGGTTGTAGTAATTCTGTTCATCTTTTTTTGCCATTTCCGTTAAACTATAAAAACGTTCGAGATACCATTTTTCAATATGTTGACTATCCGCATCAATATAAATAGAAAAATCAAAATAATCACTCATATAAAGACGGTTGTTTTGTTGATTTTGAAAGACATTAATTCCCTCAACTATTAAAAAATCAGGTTTTTTAATGGTTTGCATCTGATTAGGAACAATATCATAAGTTTCATGAGAATAAACTGGAATAGCAACATCATGACCGCTTTTAATATTATCTAAAAAATTTAACAAAAGTTCCATATTATAGCTTTCAGGGAATCCTTTTTTATTGAGAATATCTTTTTCTTTTAAAATAGCATTTGGATACAAAAAACCATCTGTTGTCACCATATCAACGCGACTATTTTTAAACGTTCTTGTTAATAAGAGTTTTAATAATCTACTAGTTGTTGATTTACCAACGGCCACACTACCAGAAATACCAATAATAAAGGGACGCTCTTTAATCGTTTTTTGTAGAAAAATACTCTTAGAAAAAGTTAAGTTTTCTTGAGCATTTTTATAGATTTTAATCAAATTAATAAGAGGGAGATAGACATCTAACACATCCTGCATGCTAATTTGGTCATTCAAACTTTTAATCGAGTTTAATTCTGACTCCGTTAAGAGAGGACTATCTTTTTGATACAATTGCTGCCAGTTTTGACGAGAAACTTTTTCAAAGTTAATAAATTCATTCTTCATATTTTACTCCTCAATGCATTATATCATTTTATAAAGAGAAATAAAATTTTAGCCGATAAATCAAGAACTAATTTTAGAATTTTTAATCAATTTAATAGTTGTTTATCATATCATTTCATGTAGATACTAATGAATATGATGAAACAAAAGGCATTATTGAAAACCATTACAGATTGTGATAGACTTATAGTATGAAAAGAAAAGATGAAAACTCAAAGACAACCATGTATTTTTCTGAAAATCCAGATAGTCAACATGATATTAAAGAATTGGAAACTTACCTTCTAGGAGAAGTTTTTTATTTTCAAACCGATTCAGGTGTTTTTAGTAAAAATAGGATTGATTTTGGTAGTCAAACCTTAATTAACTATGCTGACTTTGAGGCAAATAAAACACTTTTAGATATTGGCTGTGGTTATGGACCTATCGGGATTAGTCTTGCAAAAGTAAAAAAGATTATTCCAACCATGATTGATATTAACAATAGAGCGTTAGAGTTGGCCAAAATAAATGCACAAAAAAACCACGTTGAAGCAAGGATTTTCCACTCACATCTTTATAATCAAGTTGAGGGAACCTTTGACTATATTGTTAGTAATCCTCCTATTAGAGCTGGAAAAGAAGTTGTTCATGAGATTATTTCTAGAAGTATTGATCATTTAAATGAAAATGGCAGTTTAACCATAGTCATTCAAAAAAAACAAGGTGCCCCAAGTGCAAAAAGCAAGATGCAGGCTATTTTTGGTAATGTCACAGTTTTAAAAAAAGAAAAAGGGTACTATATTTTAAGGAGCTTTAAAGATGAGAACAGTTGATTTAATTCAAAAAAAGCGAGACGGAAAAGAACTTTCAACAAAAGAAATAGAATGGCTTATTTCTGGCTATGCTAGTGGAGATATACCAGACTATCAAATGTCAGCCTTAGCAATGGCTATTTACTTTAAAGGGATGTCAAAAAGAGAAACACGTGACCTAACAATGAGTATGCTAGAGACAGGCGAACAAATTGATTTGTCGGCAATTATGGGAACAAAAGTTGATAAACACTCGACCGGAGGAGTGGGTGACAAAGTCACTTTGATTTTAGCTCCACTAGTTGCTAGTTTTGGAGTGCCTGTTGCTAAAATGAGTGGTAAAGGTCTTGGTCATACAGGTGGTACTCTTGATAAATTAGAAGCGATAAAAGGCTTTCAAATCGAAAGAACACAAGAAGAGTTTATCAAACAAGTACAAGATATCAATCTATCTGTTATTGGACAATCAGATAAACTTGTTCGAGCAGATAAACTATTATACGCTCTTAGAGATGTAACTGCGACAGTTGACATCATTCCTTTAATTGCTAGTTCGGTGATGAGTAAAAAAATCGCATCGGGGGCAGATAGTATCTTACTAGATGTGACTGTAGGTGACGGTGCCTTTATGAAAACAATTGAAGATGCTGTTGAATTATCTCAAACAATGGTTGATCTTGGTAAAGCAGTCGGTAGACAAACTGTTGCAGTTATTACTAATATGAGCCAACCACTTGGTCGTGCTATTGGTAATCGCCTGGAAGTTTTAGAGGCAATTGAAATTATGCAAGGAAAAGGTCGTGAAGATATTACGCACTTTATTTGTGAATTGGCACAAATTATGCTTGAACTTGCTGGCAAGAAAGTTGATCTATCTGAGATTAGAAATCATCTCACAAATGGTCAAGCACTTAAAAAATTTGAAGAATTTATTATCTATCAAGGTGGTGACTTAGAAGATCTTTATCGTCCATCTTCAGCCAACTATATCACAGAAGTGATTTCAGATGACACTGGTATTATCCAAGAATTACCAGCTTTAGAATTTGGTCTTTTTGCCATGAGATTAGGAGCAGGAAGAGCCGTTAAATCTGATAATTTAGATTATGAAACTGGTATTGTTTTTGATAAAAAAGTTGGTGATAGGATTGAAAAAGGAGAAATAATTGCAAAAATTTATTCAAATAAAAAAATAGAGCCAAAAATGATTACAGAATTCAAAAAAAATGTTAGAATAGGTGATGAAAGCGTTGACTCAAAAGAAATATTAAAAATTATTGTCTAACGAGTCAGAAAGGATTTAGAAAAGAAATGGAAATTAATGGATATATTGATCACACACTCTTAAAAGCTGAAAGCACAGTGAAACAAATTGATAGCTTAATTGAAGAAGCTAAAAAATATCAATTTGCAAGTGTTTGCGTCAATCCAAGTCATGTCAAACATGCAGCAGAAAAATTAAAAGATAGTCCCGTTAAAGTATGTACAGTCGTTGGTTTTCCATTAGGTGCAACAACAAGTGCTACCAAAGCTTATGAAACAAAAGATGCTGTTTCAAATGGAGCCGATGAAATAGATATGGTTATCAATATCGGACAATTAAAAGCTGGTAATCTTGAATTTGTTGAAAATGATATTAAAAGTGTTGTTGATGCTAGTGGAGAAAAACTTGTTAAAGTCATTATTGAAACTGCTTTACTGACTGACGATGAAAAAATTGTAGCTTGTCAAGTAGCTGTGAAAGCAGGAGCTGATTTTGTTAAAACCTCTACTGGTTTTTCTACAGGAGGAGCAACAGTTGCTGATATTGCTTTAATGCGCCAAACAGTTGGACCAGATATTGGTGTTAAAGCTGCTGGTGGAGCTCGTTCATATGAGGATGCTAAAGCATTTATTGAAGCAGGTGCGACACGTATTGGTACATCTGCAGGAGTGGCAATTGTGGAAGGAAAAGAAGTTAATGGCGGATACTAATTTAATTAGGCTAGCAAAGACTGCTAGCAAAAACGCCTATGTTCCTTATTCACAATTTCCAGTCGGAGCAGCACTTAAGACAAAACAAGGCGATATTTTTATTGGATGCAATATTGAAAACGCTAGTTTTAGTTTGACAAATTGTGCTGAGAGAACAGCTATTTTTAAAGCCATTTCAGAAGGTCAAAAAGATTTCTCTGAAATTGCAATATACGGAGAAACCAAAGATCCAATTTCACCTTGCGGTGCCTGTCGTCAGGTTATGGCGGAATTTTTTGAACAGGATTGCAAAGTGACATTGATCGCTAAAAATGGTCAGACGGTCGAGATGACGGTCGGGGAGTTACTTCCATATTCTTTTACAGATTTATCTTAGTCTGTAAGATTTCTGCTTGAACCATGAGGTTTAAGAAACTAGCAACAGTAAGTTGCAATAAAAAATTTTTTAGGAGGGTTCATTTTTATGAACAAGAAAATTGTTGGCGTTGGTTTGGCTACTGTTGCTGTTTTAGGACTTGCAGCATGTTCAAATCGTAACTCATCTGATTCATCTGATAAAAAAGATGATTCACAACTTAATGTTGCGATGGTAACTGACACAGGTGGTGTTGATGATAAATCATTTAACCAATCAGCTTGGGAAGGTTTACAAGCTTGGGGAGAAGAAAATGGTCTCTCTAAAGGAAATGGTTTTGATTATTTCCAATCTACTAGTGAGTCAGAATATGCAACTAACCTAGATTCTGCTGTTAGTGGAAATTATAAATTAGTTTTCGGTATTGGTTTTGCTTTACGTGATGCTGTTGAAAAAGCTGCAACTGACTATACTGATACTAACTTCGTTATTATTGATGATGTTATCGAAGATCTTGATAACGTAGCAAGTGTTACTTTTGCTGACCATGAGGCAGCTTATCTTGCAGGTATTGCTGCTGCAAAAACAACAAAAACTAAGAGTGTTGGTTTTGTAGGAGGTATGGAAGGTACAGTTATTACTCGCTTTGAAAAAGGATTTGAAGCAGGTGTTAAATCTGTAGACCCAACAATCAAAATTACTGTTAACTATGCAGGTTCTTTTGCTGACGCTGCTAAAGGTAAAACAATTGCTGCTGCACAATATGCTGGTGGCGCTGATGTCATCTACCAAGCTGCTGGTGGAACTGGAGCAGGTGTCTTCAATGAAGCAAAAGCAATTAACGAAACTCGTGATGAGAGTGAAAAAGTTTGGGTTATCGGTGTAGACCGCGACCAAGAAGCAGAAGGTAACTACACTTCTAAAGATGGTAAAGAATCAAACTTTGTTTTAGCATCAACTCTTAAACAAGTTGGTAATGCTCTTAAATTAATTTCTACCGATACTCAAAAAGGTAACTTCCCAGGTGGTAAATTAACTGTTTATGGTCTTAAAGATGGTGGTGTAGATCTTGCTACAACAAACCTTTCTGATGAAGCTGTACAAGAAATTAAAGAAGTTAAAGAAAAAATTATCTCTGGCGATATCGTTGTCCCAGAAAAATAATAAATGTTTGAAAGAGCGATCTTAATCGGTCGCTTTTTCTAACTCTGAGATAGTTTATATCTCAGTAAAGCTTGTCATTTTTGACAAGCTTTTCTGAAATATAAAGCCAATGAAGAAAGGATAATAGTCGCCATGACAGAACATGTCATTGAAATGAGAGAAATTACTAAAGTTTTTGGTGATTTTGTGGCAAACGACCATATCAATCTCAATGTGAAAAAGGCTGAGATTCATGCTCTTCTTGGAGAAAACGGTGCAGGTAAGTCGACCTTGATGAATATGTTAGCTGGATTGTTGATTCCAACAAGCGGTGAGATTTTACTCAATGGTCAAGTCGTCAACATTGATTCTCCAACAGCATCATCACGCCTAGGAATTGGAATGGTCCATCAACATTTTATGTTGGTTGATGCCTTTACTGTTGCTGAAAATATTATTTTAGGTAACGAAATTGTTAAGAATGGCTCACTTGATATGAAAAAAGCCATTGCAGAAATTCAATCCTTATCAGAAAAATATGGTCTTTCTATTGATCCTACAGCAAAAATTTCTGATATTTCAGTTGGTGCTCAACAACGTGTTGAAATTTTAAAAACATTATACCGTGGTGCTGATATCCTTATTTTTGATGAGCCAACTGCTGTTTTAACCCCATCAGAAATTCAAGAATTGATGGAAATTATGAGGAATCTGACAAAAGAAGGTAAGTCTATTATTCTGATTACTCACAAGTTGGATGAAATTAGAGCCGTTGCTGATCGTGTTACAGTTATAAGACGTGGTAAAAGTATCCAAACGGTTGATGTTGCTGGAGCAACTTCAAAAGATTTAGCAGAGATGATGGTTGGACGTTCCGTCTCTTTCAAAACTGAGAAATCACCATCTCAACCGACTGATGTTATTTTATCTATTAAAGATCTTGTGGTCAATGAAAATAGAGGTGTTCCAGCAGTTAAAGGATTATCACTAGATGTTAGACGTGGTGAGATTGTTGGGATAGCTGGCATTGATGGAAATGGTCAAAGTGAATTAGTTCAAGCCATTACAGGTCTTAGAAGAGCCAAATCAGGAACCATTACAATTAAAGATACTGATGTTACTAAGTTTCATTCCCGTAAAATAACTGAATTAAGTGTCGGTCATGTTCCTGAAGATAGACACCGTGACGGACTGATTCTAGAAATGACTTTAGCTGAAAACACTGCTCTACAAACTTATTACAAAGAACCTTTAAGTAAAAACGGTGTTTTAAATTATAACGAAATCAATAGTTATGCTCGTCATCTGATGGAAGAATTTGATGTTCGTGGTGCTAGTGAGCTTGTTCCAGCAAAAGGTTTTTCTGGTGGTAATCAACAAAAAGCGATTATTGCAAGAGAAGTCGATAGAAATCCAGATTTATTAATTGTTAGTCAGCCAACTCGAGGTCTTGATGTTGGTGCGATTGAATATATTCATAGCCGTCTTATCCAAGAACGTGATAAAGGGAAAGCGGTATTAGTTGTTAGCTTTGAACTTGATGAAATTTTAAATCTATCAGATAGAATCGCTGTTATTCATGATGGTAAAATTCAAGGAATTGTTCTTCCTGATGAAACCAACAAACAAGAACTTGGTATTTTAATGGCTGGTGGAACTGTTGAAAAGGAGGAAACTCATGTCTAAAAGGACACAGCAAATAGCCGTCCCTTTATTATCTGTTTTATTCGGATTACTTCTAGGTGCGATTGCTATGCTTATATTTGGTTATGATCCTGTTTGGGGCTATGAGGGTCTTTTTCAAACTGCCTTTGGTAGCGTTCGTAACATTGGAGAAATTCTACGTTCGATGGCACCTCTCATTTTAATTGCTCTTGGTTTTACAGTTGCTAGCCGAGCTGGGTTTTTCAATATCGGATTATCTGGTCAGGCAATGGCGGGATGGTTTGCGTCAGGATGGTTTGCTTTAATGAATCCTGATATGCCAAGACCATTAATGATTTTGATGACTGTTCTTATTGGATTGGTTGTAGGAGGTCTAGTTGGGGCTGTTCCTGGTGTCTTAAGAGCATATCTAGGAACTAGTGAAGTTATTGTGACCATCATGATGAACTATATCATTTTGTATATTGGTAATTCACTTGTTCAAAATGTTTTTGATGATAGTATTAAAAGAAGTATTGACTCAAGCTTACAAGTGGGAAGTAACGCCTCTTATCGTTCAGAATTTCTTTCTGCACTAACAAACAATTCACGTATCAATATTGGTATTTTCTTTGCCATTATCGCGATTGCTGTTATTTGGTTTTTACTAAATAAAACAACACTAGGTTTTGAAATTAGATCGGTAGGACTTAATCCTTTTGCAAGTGAATATGCTGGTATGGCTTCTAAAAGAACTATTGTTTTATCAATGATTATATCAGGAGCTTTAGCAGGACTTGGTGGCGTTGTTGAGGGACTTGGTACCTTTGAAAATGTCTTTGTTCAAGGAAGTTCACTATCTGTAGGTTTTGATGGTATGGCGGTTAGTCTTCTTGCTGCAAACTCGCCCATTGGTATTTTCTTTGCATCATTCTTATTTGGTATCTTAAATGTGGGAGCACCTGGAATGAATGCAGCTGGAATTCCACCTGAAGTGATTAAAGTTGTGACGGCTTCTATCATTTTCTTTGTTGGAGCTCACTATATTATTGATCGCTTTATTAAAACTAAAAAGTCTACTAAAAAAGTAGTGAAAGGAGGAAAGTAGTATGAATTTGGTTACAACACTAAGTTTATTAATTTCTTCCATGCTGATTTATGCAACACCTTTAATTTTAACTAGTATCGGAGGTACTTTTTCTGAGCGTTCTGGTGTCGTTAATGTCGGTTTAGAAGGTATCATGGTTATGGGTGCATTCTCTGGAGTTATCTTTAATTTAGAATTTGCAGAAACATTTGGTGATGCCACACCTTGGTTGGGCGTTCTAGTTGGTGGTATTATTGGCTTAATTTTTTCACTATTACATGCTTTAGCAACAATCAATTTTAGAGCTGATCATATTGTTAGTGGTACTGTTTTAAATCTTTTAGCACCATCTCTTGCTATTTTTCTTGTTAAAGTTTTTTATGGTAAGGGACAAACTGATAATATCTCTGAATCTTTTGGAAAATTTAATTTTCCCATTTTGTCTGATATACCAGTAATTGGACAAATTTTCTTTAGAAATACATCTCTTGTTGCTTACTTAGCTATCATCTTTTCGTTTGTCGCTTGGTATGTTCTTTATAAAACAAGATTTGGCCTACGTCTTCGCTCTGTTGGTGAACATCCCCAGGCAGCGGATACATTAGGTGTTAATGTTTATCAAATGAAATACTTTGGTGTGATGATTTCTGGTTTTCTAGGAGGAATGGGTGGTGCTATTTATGCGCAATCTATTTCTGTTAATTTCTCATCAACAACCATTCTAGGACCTGGTTTTATTGCTCTTGCTGCAATGATTTTTGGGAAATGGAATCCCATTGGTGCCATGCTTTCAAGTCTTTTCTTTGGTCTTTCTCAAAGCTTAGCGGTTATTGGTAGTCAGTTAGAATTTCTTTCTAAAATTCCAACGGTTTATCTTCAAATTGCACCTTACGTATTAACTGTTGTGGTTCTTGCAATCTTCTTTGGAAAAGCAGTTGGTCCTAAAGCAAATGGTGTTAATTACATTAAGTCTAAATAAAAAATTACTATAAATATTATCAAGTGGTATTAATTGTCTAATACCACTTTTTAACAATTTCATTGTAAAATTATTTGAAAGCGCATTAAACTTATGTTATACTGGAAAGACAAGTCATAACATATTATGATTAATAATTATAAAGAGGTAACTATATGAGTAAAATAGTTGTAGTTGGAGCTAACCATGCAGGTACGTCTGCTATTAAGGCGATGTTGAGCAATTATGGTGATGAAAATGAAATTGTGGTTTTTGACCAAAATTCAAATATTTCTTTCTTAGGATGTGGTATGGCATTATGGATTGGTAAACAAATTGCTGGACCTGAAGGGCTTTTCTATTCAAATAAAGAGCAATTAGAAGAAGCTGGTGCCAAGGTTTACATGAATTCTCCAGTCGAGTTTATCGACTACGATAAAAAAGAAGTACATGTTCTTATTGATGGTGAAACAAAGCATGTTGAATCTTATGAAAAATTAATTTTAGCAACAGGATCAGAACCAATCATTCCTCCAATTAAAGGAGTAGAATTACAAGAGGGATCATTAGAGTTCAAAGCAACTCTTGAAAATGTACAATTTGTTAAGTTATATCAAAATTCACAAGAAGTGATTGAAAAACTTAAAGGTGAAAACATTCAACGTGTTGCTGTTGTAGGTGCTGGATATATTGGTGTTGAATTGGTCGAAGCATTTGAACGTCTTGGAAAAAAAGTTGTTCTTATCGATGTTGCTGATACTTGTTTAGGTGGCTATTATGATCGTGATTTAACTGATATGATGAGTAAAAATCTTGAAGATCACGGTATTGAATTGGCTTTTGGTCAAACTGTGACGGCAGTTGAAGGTGATGGTAAAGTAGAACGTGTTATCACTGATAAAGCAAGCTTTGATGTTGATATGGTTATCATGGCTGTTGGCTTCCGTCCAAATACTGGATTAGGTAATGGTAAACTTGAATTGTTTAGAAACGGTGCTTTCCTCGTTAATAAAAAACAAGAAACTAGCCTTCCAGGAGTTTATGCTATTGGTGACTGCGCAACTGTTTATGATAACTCATTAAATGACGTTAACTATATTGCTCTGGCTTCAAATGCTGTGCGTTCAGGACTTGTTGCAGCCCACAATGCTTGTGGTCATGAAATTGAATCTGTAGGTGTTCAAGGATCAAATGGTATTTCTATTTATGGTCTTAAAATGGTTTCAACAGGTTTAACTTTAGAAAAAGCAAAACGTGCTGGCTACAATGCTACAATGACTGAGTTTAGTGATCTTCAAAAACCTGCCTTTATTGAACATGACAACTATAAAGTTACCTTAAAAATTGTTTATGATAAAGACACTCGTGTTGTTTTAGGGGCACAAATGGCTTCAGAAGAAGATATGTCAATGGCTATTCACATGTTCTCTCTAGCGATTCAAGAAAAAGTAACTATCGAACGTTTAGCACTTCTAGATATTTTCTTCTTACCACACTTTAACCAGCCTTATAACTATATTACAATGGCTGCTTTAACAGCAAAATAATAAAAAGAACTTAGGCTTTCTTAGCCTAAGTTGTTAACATAAAAAAACCTCCATTTTGGAGGTTTTTTATTAATTTTTAGCTGCACTTGAAAATTCTTCTTTTTCAAATGCTTCATCAATAATATCTTTTAATTGTTTTGCTGAAGCTTGCATTTGTTGTAATTCTCTATCATTTAAAGGAATATTAACAGGTCTAACAACACCATCAGCACCAATAATTGCTGGTTGACCAATAAAGACATCTTCAACACCTTCATATTGTCCTTGTTGATAAACAGAAAGTGGTAACACAGCATTTTCATCATCTAGGATAGCTCTTGTAATACGCGCTAAGGCAACAGCAATCCCATAGAATGTTGCACCTTTTTTGTTGATGATAGAATAGGCAGCATCTCTAACAGATATAAAAAGGTCAACCAAGCCTTGCTCATCAACATCGCGATTATCTTGAAGCCACTGTTCAAGTTTTACTCCAGCAACGTTAGCGTGTGACCAAACAGCAAACTCTGAGTCGCCATGTTCACCCATAATATAGGCGTGAACTGATCTTGCATCAACACCAATTTTGTCAGAAAGTGCTTGACGGAATCTAGCAGAGTCAAGTGAAGTTCCTGAACCGATAACACGTTCTTTAGGGAAACCAGAGAACTTCCATGTTGAGTAAGTTAAAATATCAACTGGATTAGCTGCCACTAGGAAAATCCCTTTAAAACCAGAATCAACAATTTTTGTAACCACTTCTTTATTAATACGAAGATTTTTTTCAACTAAGTCAAGACGTGTTTCACCTGGCTTTTGTGGTGCTCCAGCTGTAAGAACTACAAGATCTGCATCATGAGCATCCTCATAGTTAGCAGAGTAAATCTTTTTAGGTGATGTAAAAGCAAGAGCATGGCTTAAGTCTTCAGCATCTCCTTGCGTTTTTTCTTGGAAAATATCAATAATACCTAATTCTTGAGCAATACCTTGGTTAACTAGCGCAAAAGCATAAGATGAACCAACAGCACCATCACCGATAAGAATTACTTTTTTTCGTTGCTTTGTTGAAATCATTATAAAAAATCTCCTTAATATTTTTACTATGTCAGTACATGCTATATTTTAGCACTTTGTAGTACTTTTGTCATGGTTTTTAGGCAAATTAATACCAAATGTTTTCAGAAAACGGTTCCAAAGATGAGAAAATAGGCATTTTATGGTATAATAATTAAGACTTTTAACAAAGGAAAGAGGCATTTTTAATGCAAGACAGAAATCTAATAAATGTTAATTTAACCAGTGAAATGAAAAATAGTTTCATTGATTATGCAATGAGTGTTATTGTAGCAAGAGCTCTTCCAGATGTTCGTGATGGTTTAAAACCTGTTCACCGTCGTATTTTATATGGGATGAATGAACTTGGTGTTACCCCTGATAAACCCCATAAA
The DNA here is from genome assembly GCF_016481285.1 of Streptococcus zalophi. GTDB lineage: Bacteria > Bacillota > Bacilli > Lactobacillales > Streptococcaceae > Streptococcus > Streptococcus zalophi. The sequence goes on along the minus strand of NZ_JAENBP010000002.1, from coordinate 195,412 downwards.
AAATCTGCACGTATCACTGGTGATGTTATGGGTAAATACCATCCCCATGGTGATTCTTCTATCTATGAAGCAATGGTTAGAATGGCTCAGTGGTGGAGTTATCGTCATCTTTTAGTAGATGGTCATGGGAACTTCGGATCAATGGATGGGGACGGTGCTGCTGCTCAACGTTACACAGAAGCTCGTATGAGTAAAATAGCGTTAGAAATGCTTCGTGATATCAATAAAAACACTGTTGACTTTATTGATAACTATGATGGTAGTGAAAGAGAACCAGTTGTTTTACCAGCCCGCTTTCCTAATCTTCTTGTTAATGGTGCTACTGGAATTGCAGTTGGTATGGCAACAAATATTCCACCACATAATCTTGGTGAGACGATTGAAGCAGTAAAACTGGTTATGGACAATCCAGAAGTTACGACCAAAGAATTGATGGAAGTGATTCCAGGACCAGATTTTCCAACAGGCGCTTTAGTGATGGGTCGAAGTGGGATTCATAAAGCCTATGAAACTGGTCGTGGTTCCATTGTTTTACGTGCTAAAACTGAAATTGAAACCCTAAAATCAGGTCGTGAACGTATTGTTGTCACTGAATTTCCTTACATGGTTAATAAGACAAAAATCCATGAGCATATTGTTAAGCTGGCTCAAGAAAAACGTATTGACGGCATTACTGCCGTTCGTGATGAATCAAACAGAGAAGGTGTGCGTTTTGTTATTGAAGTAAGACGTGATACCAGTGCTAACGTGATTTTGAATAACCTCTTCAAATTAACCAGCTTACAGACTAATTTTAGTTTTAATATGCTAGCCATTGAAAAAGGTGTGCCAAAAATTTTATCACTTCGTCGAATCCTTGATAACTATATAGATCATCAAAAAGAAGTGGTTGTCAGAAGAACCCAATTTGATAAGGATAAGGCTGAATCAAAAGCTCATATCTTAGAAGGGTTACTAATTGCTTTAGATCACATTGATGAAGTGATTAAAGTGATCAGAAATAGTGAAACTGATGCCATTGCTAAAGCTGAGTTGATAAGTCGTTTCAAACTATCTGATCGTCAGAGTGTTGCTATTTTAGACATGCGTCTACGTCGTTTAACAGGTTTAGAACGTGATAAAATTCAAAAAGAATTTGATGATCTTGTCGCATTAATTGCTGATTTGACTGATATTCTCAATAAACCTCATAGAGTTTTAACGATTATCAAAGAAGAGTTGGATGAGGTCAAGCGTAAGTACGATGACAAACGTCGTACAGAATTAATGGTTGGAGAAATTCTTAGTCTTGAAGATGAAGACTTGATTGAAGAAACAGATGTTTTAATCACTCTCTCAAATAAGGGCTATATTAAACGTTTATCTCAAGATGAATTCCGCTCACAACGCCGTGGTGGCCGTGGTGTACAGGGAACTGGTGTTAATGATGATGATTTTGTGAGAGAACTTATTTCAACTAGTACACATGATACCATGCTCTTTTTCACAAATCTTGGACGTGTCTACCGCTTAAAAGGCTATGAAATTCCAGAGTATGGACGGACAGCTAAAGGTCTTCCCGTTGTTAATCTTTTAAAATTAGATGAAAATGAAAGAATTCAAACAATTATTAATGTTAAGACAGAGGACTTTGAGAACAAATATTTGTTCTTCGCTACACGATATGGTATGATTAAGCGTGTCAGTGTATCTGCCTTTAAAAATATCAGAAAAAATGGTCTGATTGCTTTAAACCTTAAAGAAAACGATCAACTAATTAATGTGTTACTGACTGATGGTGATAATGATATCATCATGGGGACACAAAAAGGTTATTCTGTTCGTTTCAAGGAAACCGATTCTAGAAGTATGGGAAGAAATGCAACAGGCGTTAAAGGAATTAATCTAAGAGATGGAGATGTTGTTGTTGGTGCTTCTTCGATTCATGATGAACAAGAAGTACTCATTATCACCGAAAAAGGTTACGGAAAACGAACCAGTGCCACTGAATATCCTACGAAACATCGTGGTGGTAAAGGAATGAAGACTGCTAATATCACAGAAAAAAATGGTATTCTTGCTGGTCTAACAACGGTTGATGGTCATGAAGATATTGTTATTATTACTGATACTGGTGTTATCATCAGAACAAGTATTGACAGTATTTCTCAAACTGGTCGCTCCACTCAAGGTGTTAAAGTCATGCGACTTGATGATAATGCCAAAATTATGACATTTGCTTTAGTTGATTCTGAAGAAACTGATGAAATTTTAGAAGAAGGGAATGAGACAGTAAGAAATGAATAGAAATAAAAAACATTCTAAGATAAAAAGGATTCTAGTCAATACACTTGTTTTCCTCCTCTTTCTAGTTGGTTTAGCACTTATTTTCAATAAACCAATCAGAAACACTCTTATTGCTTGGAACACCAATAAATACCAGGTTACCAAAGTTGATAAAAAAGATATTGATAAAAATAAGAAAGCTAAATCAACCTTTAAATTTGAGGATGTTGAATCTTTAAATGTTGAAGCAGTCCTTGCTGCACAAATGAATGCACAGGATTTACCTGTTATTGGTGGTATTGCAATTCCTGATTTAGAACTTAATCTTCCAATCTTTAAAGGACTGGATAACATCGCACTAAGTTATGGTGCTGGAACCATGAAAGAAGATCAAGTGATGGGGCAAGGCAATTATGCGCTTGCTAGTCATCATGTGTTTGGTTTAACAGGGTCTTCGCAGATGCTCTTTTCTCCTTTGGATAATGCCAAAGAAGGCATGAAGATATATCTGACAGATAAAGAAAAAGTGTATGTCTACACTATTAACATGGTAGAGCAAGTGACTCCTGATAGGGTCGATGTGGTCTATGATGTTGAAGGAAAAAATCAGATTACTCTTGTTACCTGTACGGATGCTGAGGCAACTTATCGTACCATTGTTTATGGTGAATTAACAGAAGAGATTGCTTTTGATGATGCTGATCAATCAATCTTAAAAGCTTTTGAAAAACAATACAATCAAATTTCGTTATAAATCTAAAGAGAGGTGCCTAGCATCTCTCTTTTTATATTTATTTGCCAAATACTCTCAGCAGTAGTATAATGATTTTAGAATCATATCTTGGAGGTAATATTATGCAGTGTAAAAGGATTAAATCCTATTTATACATTTCATTAATAATTTCTATGATTATGTTTGCTCCATCTGTTATGGCCGATGATGCTACAGGTGAAAGCAATATAAATACTGAATCACCAATAGAATTAATTGATGAAACGTTAGATAATTCTCAGACAGTTTTTGATAATAATATAAAACAAGAAGAGACAGTCTTAGAGGAAGTAGAAACTAACACTCATGAGAATGACAGAGAAGAAAGTGAAGAATCTGCCATTAACACTAATGAAAATCCTAATTCAAACAGTTCATCTCTTGATGAACTACATTCTATTTCTGATGTTACTGAAGAAGCTCTTGATAAATCTGATAATCAAACAATAGAAGAACAAGTTGAGCATTCAACTAAGGGAGATGGTGCTTTTAGATCCAGCAATCAATCATCTGAAGTTAATGTAATCACAGATGTAACCATCGGTTCTAATGGTTTAAGAATTCAGTATCAACCTCAAATACCTGATAATACACTGATTAAATTTGCTGTTTGGTCAGATAGTAAAGGACAAGATGATTTGGTCTGGTACACAGCTGGAACTGGTGGTGTTTCTTATGCTGATTTTTCTAATCATCGTTCTTATGGGCTTTATCATATTCACACTTATTCCAACACAAACGGTGTAATAAAAGGTTTAAATGCAAGAACCATTACGATTGATTTTCCAAAAGTTGATGCTACCATTGAAACACTTAATGATCGTCAATATAAGATTAATGTGACAAATGTTTCACAACAACTGACAGAAATTATTATTCCTATCTGGTCTAATCAAAATGGTCAAGATGATTTAAAATGGTATAAGGCTTCTAAGGTATCACCTTCTACATACAGTCTTGTGCTTGATTTAGCTAATCATCAATTCGTAACGGGACACTATAGTGTTCATTTATATGCCCACAGTCAGGTGACAAAATCAATGATTGGAATAAAGACGACTGAGGGATTTGACTATCATCCTAAAACACTTTATAATGCCAAAATAAAAATTGAAAACTACGATAAGTACAAACCTACCTTTGATGTTGTTATTGATGCCAGTGAGTCTATAAAAAACGTTAACCAAGTACGCATAGCTGTTTGGTCAGATAATAAGGGACAAGATGATTTGAAGTGGTATCAACCTCATCTTACAAATAGTAAAGCTAAGGTAAGTATCTCAATTCTTGATCATAGTAATAGTAGTGATAACTACAATGTTCATGTCTATACAACTTATAATGATAATAAAACTTTTGGTAGCAACCTTGGCAAGCTTTTAATCGATAAATCAAAGATTAAAAATGATGTTGATGTCAAAATGACACCAAATGGTTTATCTCTTTCTTTATCATCAAATATTGTTTCTGATTTAGGAAAAGTTTTCTATGCCGTTTGGTCTGACGATAAAGGACAAGATGATCTCAAATGGTATCAAGCTAACCAAAGTGGAAATGCCTTAGCAAGTTATACTAATCACAAGGGATATGGTACTTATCACATTCACACTTACTATAATAATGGTCGTTTTCAAGGCTTAACAGGTAGACAGTATACTATTGAAAAACCTTCTGTAACAACAGAAATTGTTAAAAATGCTGATGCCAACTATACAGTTACTGTTAGTGAGGTACCTTATTATATCAATCAAATTATTGTTCCAGTTTGGTCAGCAAATAAAGGACAAGATGATTTGAAGTGGTACAAAACAACAAAACTTTCTGATACAAAATATCAAGTGATTGTTTCAATCAAAAATCATCATTTTGACTCAGGTCACTATAATGTCCATATCTATGGTAAAAGCCAGTTAGAACAAAATCGTTTGGTTGGTCTTGCTGATGCGAAAGGTTTTAATGCTGGTGATGTTAGACCTTCTAATCCAATGGTTATTGTTAAAAATCATAAGCCTAATCAGGCATCACTTGATGTTGTGATTACTATTCCTGATGATTCTTATGATGTGACAATATTTAAAGTGGCTGCTTGGTCAGAAAAAAATCAAGAAAATATTCACTGGTATGTCTTAAGACCAACAGGTGCAAACCAAGTGACTATTCCGGTTAGTGGTAAATATCATCATAATGTCGTTGGTGATTACACGGTTCATACTTATCTAACTTTGAGTAATGGTAAACAAATTGGTTATGATTTAGGGAAATACCATTTTGAAAAAGGTGTTAATCCAAGTAAAGCCAGTGTAAACTATCTTGGCACTGGTGTTCATCAACTAAAAGTAGATAATCTTTATTCAGATGGTGATGTTGTCTATGCTGTCTGGTCAGAAAAAAATGGTCAAAATGACTTGAGATGGTATAGTGCTTCTAAAGAGTATCTCCAAGCCAATGGCATGTTTAATGTTGTTAATCATTCAGATACTGGAACTTATCATATCCATGTTTATCAAAAACAAAATGGCAAGATGTATTTTGTCACAGCTACCACACAAACGGTTAAAAGGACAGACTATAACAATATGCCTTATTATCTTCAATGGGATTCTAGATGGAGTGGTAAATACTATGGTGGCCAAAGCCTGGGTGTAACAGGCTGTGTCCCAACAGCTTTAAGCATGGTTTATTCTGCTTTAAGTGGTAAGGATATTAAACCGTATAATGTCGCGGACTACTTATACAACCAAACACAAGAATTTAACCGCAAATTTGCTGGAACGTCTGCTCTTGGTATTTTGCAAGCTAATAAGGCTTACGGCTTTAAATCAGCTGTTCTAGGCTCACAAAAACAATTAGAGGACAATCTTAAAACAGGACATTATGTTCTTGCTGCTGTCCAAAATAATAAATTTGTCAGCAATGGTTCACATGAACTTGTTTTAAAAGGCTATCAAAATGGTATGACTTACGTCACAGATCCTTGGAGTCGTCAAAATACAGGTTGGTATCCAACAGCTAGGTTGTTTGCTGAACGTAGTCATGCACCAGAAGATGTTCAAGGTGTGGGAGTTCCTTTCATCAAAATTACAGACTAAAAAGGAGTCGGCTTTTAGCTGACTCTTTTTATTGTAAAAAGTTAAATTTTATATCTTATTAAAGAAGTGTCAAATATAAAAAAGATTATATTTTACAGTGTGTAATACTTAAAAATATGGTAAAATATCAAAAAAGGTTGTTTTTAACAACAAGAGAAAGGGAACCCATGAGCACAGTTGCTAGTATGTTAAATGATGTTGAAAAAATTATTGTCCTAGATTACGGTAGTCAGTATAATCAGTTGATTACACGTCGTATCCGTGAGTTAGGCATTTTTTCTGAGTTGATGAGCCACAAGATTTCTGCAGAAGAAGTGCGCGCCATTAACCCGATTGGTATTGTCCTATCTGGAGGACCTAATTCAGTTTATGAAGAAGATAGTTTTAAAATTGACCCAGAAATTTTAGAGTTGGGAATTCCAGTTCTTGGGATTTGTTATGGGATGCAGTTAATCACTCACACACTTGGTGGAAAAGTGGTACCAGCTGGAACAGCAGGGAATCGTGAGTATGGTCAATCACAATTGAATCTGACACAAGCCTCTCAATTATTTGAAAACACACCACAAGAACAAATTGTTCTTATGAGTCATGGTGATGCGGTCACAGAAATTCCTCATGGATTTGTAAAGACTGGTGAATCACTTGATTGTCCTTTTGCAGCTATTGAAAACACTGAAAAACACCTCTATGGTATTCAATTCCATCCAGAAGTGCGTCATTCTGTATACGGCAATGACATTCTTAAAAACTTTGCTGTCACAATCTGCGGTGCATCACGTAGCTGGTCTATGGATAATTTCATCGACCTTGAAATCCAAAAAATCCGTGAAAAAGTTGGAGATAAAAAAGTCCTTCTTGGTCTTTCTGGTGGTGTGGACTCGTCAGTTGTCGGTGTTCTTCTTCAAAAAGCAATTGGTGACCAATTGACATCTATCTTTGTTGACCATGGCTTACTTCGTAAAGGCGAAGCTGAGCAAGTCATGGAGATGCTTGGTGGCAAGTTTGGCCTTAACATCATTAAAGTGGATGCACAAAAACGTTTCCTTGATAAACTAGCAGGGGTTGATGATCCTGAAAAAAAACGTAAAATCATTGGTAACGAGTTTGTCTATGTCTTTGATGATGAGGCAAGTAAACTTAAAGACGTGAGCTTCCTTGCACAAGGGACTCTTTATACTGATATTATCGAGTCAGGTACAGAGACAGCGCAAACCATCAAGTCACACCACAATGTTGGTGGACTGCCTGAAGACATGCAATTTGAACTAATTGAGCCCTTAAACACGCTCTTTAAAGATGAAGTACGTGCGCTTGGAACGGCACTTGGTATGCCTGATGAGATTGTTTGGCGCCAACCATTCCCAGGACCAGGATTAGCCATTCGTGTCATTGGTGAAATCACTGAAGAACGCTTAAAAACCGTTCGTGAATCAGATGCTATTTTGCGTGAAGAAATAGCAGCAGCAGGACTTGACCGTGACATCTGGCAATACTTCACCGTTAATACCGGTGTACGCTCAGTTGGAGTTATGGGAGATGGTCGTACCTACGACTATACCATTGCAATTAGAGCCATCACATCAGTTGATGGGATGACAGCAGACTTTGCTAAAATCCCTTGGGATGTTCTTCAAAAAATTTCAGTCCGTATCGTTAATGAAGTAGACCACGTTAACCGCATCGTCTATGATATTACCAGTAAACCACCAGCAACAGTAGAGTGGGAGTAGGGGAGAATCATAGAGGTGGCTTAATATAAAGATTTTTGCCCCATTGAATTAAACGGCCGGGACAAAATTTGGTGAAGAAGTTAAAAGAATAATTTGAGGAATACTTCTTAGTGGTTTAGAAAAGTGTTATAGCCCTAGTCTTTTGACTAGGGTAATTGTGTTTTAGTAAAAGATTTATCAGTTTAATTAAAAAGCTATATACTATTTTTAAAAGTTAGTGAATAAAAAGAAATTTTTCAGTAGTTAGGAGGATATATAATTGTCAAATATTAAGCATAAAAATTATTTAGAACATGAAATACATGTTAAGTTTGTAGATGGTATCTTAGAGCACAGTCAAGAATGGCAATGGCTTATTGACTATTTTGAAGATAACTTTGAATTATCTGATATTAAGTCTTTTTCTGAATTTCAAAATAGAAGTAATCCTCTGATCCGAATCATGACTTATTTTCTTAAGATTTTAGATGTATGCAATAAGGACTTTCATTTTGATATATTATTACTTCGAGAAATATATTTAATATCAAAATATTATGTTGGAGCAGTGGAAAGAGAAAGCGGTTCCTTAAAAATTAAAACAGATTTTTGTAAGATTTTATTTTTAATAGTATGGCTCACAAAATTAGAAAACTCAGGGAATAACTCAAATTACACAGTTGATAATAGGTTTATAAATCAAAGAAATTTTCATCAAGCAATTAATATGGAAGCTTTTGATTATGAGAAAGAAGACATTTTATTATATTTAAATCAAATCAGTATACTTGGTTTTGAGCAAGCTAAACAGAATATAGAAGATAACTTGAATAAAGTTGTTTATGATGTCTCGGATGATTTTTTCGAAAAATACGGAGAGAATTTATTATCTGCTAATTGCTTTGGTTTTCAATCTCTTGATAGAGATATAAACTTGACATGGCAGGAGAACACTCTATTGGATACACTTCAAATTTCGATTAGAGATGGTGAAATATTACCTATGTTTTCTGGTGGTGGCAGTGCAATACCGGATTATTCTCTGTGGACACATCCGTTGCTTAAGCAGATAAAAAGCTATTTTAATCATTGGATTTCAGATTTTGTCATAGAGTCTATAGATTTCTTGTTAAATAAAGAAACTCCTAGTTTAGAAACTATTGAAAAACACTGCAACTTGTTAACAGAACTTATCAAAAATGGAGATGATTATGAAATATATTCTTCATCAACATATGAAATTCTAGCTTTACTGTATAAAGAGAGAATTATGGATAAGGTAGAAAAGACTGAGGTGATAAGAGCTTTTTACAAAACTATTCATTCCATCACATCAATAGATTTACTATTAATATTTCGACTATCTTTTCCTATGAGCAAAGAACAAATAAGTAGTGTAAAAGATTACATTGAAAATCAATACAAAAGCATATCATCAGTCAATGATATCAATATATTAACACAATACTTAGAAAATTCAGATATAGCTAGGTATATTAGTCAAAAGTATTACGAAAAAACAAAGAATAAGTTTTTTGATTTGATTAAAGGGATTAATGATATATCAGTTGCCAATTTATTCTACCAGGCAATGTTGTTTTTTTTAGAGGTCAATCAAACTAATCAAAAGGTTGATAAAAGAATTGTGAAACAAGATATGATTTATCTTCAGGAATATTGGCAGACAGGTGTATATCATGAACAAGTAGAAAGTTTACATGAATTTACACATAGCATAGAAGTTCCTACAGAAGAAGTTGAGAAGTTTAATAAGAGTGTAATGAACAATCCAATTATTTTGGCAAATAATTGTGTTATTTCAAAAGTCGAAGATATGGTATCTGTTATGAAAGAGGTTTCAAAGTCTGCTTTGATACATATGGTTAGTAGAATTACAATTAGTCCGATATTTCCAATGAAAGATACTGGAATAAATTTTGATAAACATGAAACAGATATTATACTGAAAACTCAAGTGGAAAAAATTGTACAAAAATACGGCTATAAATTTCTAAATACTTTAGATATAGAAGTCTATGTTTCAGCTATACACAAGCGATATAAAGATAATACAAACTTGTGTATTACAATTTTTAATAAAGAAAAAGAATTGTATGCTTTACTGGAAGATCTTCTAGAAGTTTCATTAATTCCATATGAAAAAAATATTTCACTAGGTCACATAACGCAGCTATTTCCATTATTAGAGACAGAAATCAGACAATTAGGTAAACTGTTTGGAATAGTTCCGTTTAAGGAAAGTTTAAATGATTTTATGAAATTTAAAGACCCAAGTTCAATTTTACGAGAGTTAATTAATAATCTCTATCTGGAATTAGACGGTTTTGAAAGAATTCCAGATTTATTGTTTGTATATCACTTTATGTATAATAGTAATTCTTTGAATATAAGAAATGAATGTATACATGGCAGAGATTATATTGAGGGCTGTTCGCTAAAATTTGGGTTTAAGGTCACATTAATGGCTCTTTATATGGTTAGATATAGAATTAACGTAATCTTAACCAATTTATCAAAAATGAAAGATGATTAATATTGTTCTAGATAACTTTGATCAGTATTATAAGATTTTAACAAACTTAAAAGATGATAAAGACAAGTATATTCAAAAAAGTGTTGCCAATAATCTCAATGACTTATATAAGGAAGATGAAGAAAAGTTTTATTTTATTATTAACAATTGGGAAAAAGGCGAAGTGAGTAAAGAATGTCAGTGGGTCATTAAACATGGTTCACGCAATGTCAAGTGAAGTTAGATTTTCATTCAAGAATTTTAGATTCAATGGAAAAATTGAATTTTATCTATGTCGCACTTATCGCTGATTATTTCAAGATCATAAGAATTTATTTATAAAGTAATATTAAACTATAAAAAGAAATTAAAAGATTTTAGTATTATGAGTTGCACCCCAAAAGTTAGACACAAAATCGTCTCATTGTCAACTATAGTGGGTGATTAGTCATCAAGTTCGGGAGAGAATCAAATTGATTCTCTCCCTTTTAATGTTCAAAGCGATAAGAATTTTTGTTTTAAAATTGTTAAAGTTTCTAAAATCAAATGCTTGTCTTTTGATATCTTTGATTAATTTATTTAGTCTATTGGTATGAGCTTGTGTTATTCTTTTCCATACAGGCTCAGACTAATGAGTGGTTTTGTCGCTTTTCATTATAAGTCATATGGGACTTTTTGTCTGTATTAAAAAAGCCATATAATATCTGTGTGGAGTTACCCACTACAGATATTATAGAGCCAGAGAAAAGCAAAAGCCAATAGATTATTAAATCTGTTGGCTTTTAATTTTTTATTCATAGTATATTGCGATAGGATGAATGATTTTAACTTCATCTTTATTTATAATTTCATGGATGAATCAATTAAAAAATTTATAAAATTTTCATCAGTAGACAACTCTTTGTAATATAAGAAATCGAGAATGTGAAAGGAATTGAAAATTTCTATGAATTGACCTATAATTCCGTCTTTTAAATCTACATGTTTACTTCTATGGTTAATCAATAAATGAAAAGCATTGTCATGTAACATTTTTGTTTCAACTTTGTTAATCAATGTATTATTTTTGTTTGCCCTTAAGCTTTTAAGGATATATTCAATTTTCCCTTAAAAGAATATATATCCGATTATCAAGTGAGTACGATGCTGGAGCAACAGGTAGATTTGTACAGTTTCATTAAGGACGAGAACATCAAATATTCAGTTCCGAACTATTTAATAGGAACAACTGTAACCATGAGACGCTTACCTGAAGAGATCTAAATCTATTCAAATAATAAATTGGTATGCACGACCATGAAAAAAGGTGGTTTTGGTGAAATAAGTATTGATATTATACATTACTTAAATACCTTATCTAAAAAGCCATGAGACACCAAAAATTACCTCGCCTTAAAGAGTATTCCTATGTTCAAAACCATCTATGAGATTCATTATACACAAAAACCTAAAGAATGCATAGACTTACTTAAGGTAAACAAAGATAAAAGTATGTAAGAGATTTGTAAAATTTTAAAGAATTACGCTAAAACAAAATAATGGATTTAGAGAAACTTGTAAGTGTTAGTAGCTTAGAAAATAAAATAAAACATCTATAGCTTAAATTATGGATAAATGTTGGTTTTCCGTGTCATTAAGGAATAATTGGAATCCATCTTCATCCACATTTAATATCTTATACTATAAAGATTTTTACATACTGCCTACAGCTTCTAATGTACTTAGAAAACTCTCAACAACAGCACTTTGTTCTGCGCCAAAACAATCTTTGTTTTGATACTTAAATCTTTTTGTTGTATCACCGACTCTTATACTTATTTTTTGTTTATCCTTATCTATTGTAGTTTCTGTAATAGCAGAAAAAGGTATATAATCGAGTTCTTCAGAGCTACTTCCTGAAAACATTTTAGTTGCAACTTGTTTCTTTAAGTCAAAAACCGGTGTCAAATTCTCATAACGTTTTATAGTTCTACTTAGCGGATTTGATAAAGATGGAATTAAAAACATACCATCTTTATTGTAAGCTACAACCCATATATGCTGAGTATTAATAGCATCATCTAATATATTTAGAACATTAAATTCCGTATTTCTAAAACTAGGTACTTGTTCTAAAACATAATCTTTCATAACATTTTGTGCAAGTCCATTTGAATTTTTTGCTCTTGCATTTAGACTTATCATAACTACAATTCCAATAATAACAATTCCTACCGGAACTAGAAGCAACATAGGATTCATAATAACTTTACCTCCATAATTTTTGATTTTCAATCTATTATTAGATTACTTTAAACTAATATACTAAATATATCAGTTTTGCAATAAATATAAAAGCCAAGGGCTATTTTTATCTTTTAAAAGCTCCTTTGCAATATATATTATACCATTGAGCATTACGCCCTCACCACCAGCCATAGCACGACCAATTATATATGATCTAGATAATTCTTCCCAGTTTAAGTACTGACTCCTAGACTTCTCATAAGCATCAAGAATATATGCCCATGCCTCATCCTCGTCTATGTAATTCGCATCATAACAAAATCTGGACAAAAGAATTAATCTTCCCATATCCCAAGAAAGAATAGATACATTGTTTAATTCATTCATACTACTCAGCTGTCCATATTTTATTAAATCTTCACCAGATGATTGTAAATTTTTAATAAAATAATAGTTTTTTTCTTTTTCTTCATCGTTTAAATCCCTCTCATCCAGTGATGGTGATAGTCCTGCAAGGAAGGCTTTTATAGCATCAAAAGAAAGTCGATGACCTCTTTCTTTAAGCCAGTCAAGAATTTCAACAGCAGATTCTCTATCTACTATATCAAAGTAGTCAGCCAGTTTGATTTTTATCTCTCCAAGTTTAAGACCTGTTTCTAAGCTATCATAATAGCATGAATTTTGCTCAGCAATTATGGCTCCAATACTTAGTGCAGTACATTTTTTTGCAGATAAAATTTTAGGGTTAGGATTTTTTCTATACTTCTTACTTTGAAATAATTTTGAAAAAAATGACATTAAATATTCCTCCTTTCGTTCATGCAAAGTATACAATAAAATATAATGATTTTCAACTGGTTCTTACACCATCAGACCCATAATACTACAACTTGACATATATCCTATCTTATAACATCCCGTCCTTGACACTTAGTTAAGAAAAAAACATATATTTTTTAGTTGATAAATTTGATAAGTTATCTTCTATAAAACATATGATTAGCAATAAAACAATTTTTTAAGCACTTTAAAATAGCTTAAAAGGATGGTTGTAATAACCATTCTTTTATTTTTATTGTTTAAATTGATAATTAGAATCATTATTACTATAAATGCTTAGATATCAATAGTGTAAGCGCTTGCAAATTTCTAAAAAAAGTTTTATAATTCAAATAAAAGAAGAAAAAATTAAAGGAGGAGGAGTCTATGGGTTTATTTGAAAAATTTAAAAAGCAAACCTGTGCTTTTTGTGGTGGTAAAGCTGATCTTTTAAAACGTAAAAAGTTAAAAGATGATAACTATATATGCGCAGAGTGTCAGAAAAAAACAAGTGGTTTTTTAGTCTTTGAAAAGCTTGATAAAGCTTCGGTTGATGAACATATGTTGTACATGATGAAACAAAATGCTTTATATGAACAAGAATTTTTAAACACTGATATCACATTTGCTGGCAATACAAGAAACCGAATTGAATTTTCAAATGATATTGGTATGTTTCATATTATTAGTCGTGAAACAAGAACTAGAGACTATCAAGAATTGTTTCGTTATGATGCTGTAAGAGATTATTCGCCTTATTTAAAAGAACATCATGCTATTAGAGATGATGATACGGTTGCATATGATTATATGGGTGTAAAAATAATTCTTTTCTGTAAAAATCCTGATATTGTTGATGTTAGTGCCAATCTTTCAGAAAGTAGTTCTGCTCATCCTTTTTTACAAGAGGTTTTTATTAAGACAAAGCTCAATGTTGATCGTGAGGATGTTCATGAAGTGATGGAAGAAATTGATAGTATTATTAGAAAATTTGATTATCTTTTTGGGAAAATTGATGTTAAAAGAACTTTTGGATTAAGTTCATCAGAAAAACGTGACATCGAAGGGGCTACTTCATTAGTAAAAGGTGCTTCAGAGTTTATTAAGGCATTCTCAAAAAATGAAGACACCATGGATGCAAAGCATCAAATGGTTGATAGTTCAATGGATTTACTAACTAAAAATCGTACAAAATATGGTCGATTGGCAGATAAGGCTGAAAAGCGTGTTGGTTTAAGATAAATGAAAGGAGATGGCTATGCGTAAACAATGGTTAAGTATATTAGTTGTCTTTACAGTACTAATTGGTTTGGTTGCTTGTGGCACAAATCAAGATCAAGGTAGTAAAAGTTCAAGCAATAATTCTAATAATCCCAATATTGTTCACTATGATTTAGAAGGTGAGAATTTAGGTTTTACAATGGTTATTCCTGAAGAAAGCGGTATAAAGTTTGAAACCACAGGTGATAATAAATTATTACCTCAGTTTTTACTCACTAAAGAAGAAAAAGGTGAAGAAATTTTTACAATTACTGGTAAAGTAATGTCAGGTTTTACTGAAAACTGGAATAACGCCATTGAAGAAGAAAAAGATAGAGATGATTACCAAATCATTGAAAAAAGTGATACCCAAAATTTGGAAGGTTATGCTTTTTCTAAGATTAATAAAAGATACTTTGTCTATCTAAAATTTGATGAAAAAAGAGATAAAACGCATTATTTAGAAATATTAATTAAATCAAATAATGATACGTCTCCTTTTGACATTTACCAAAATGAAGACGTTAACAAAATTCTTGGTTCAATAAAAGTTAATCCTGATTACAAAGCACCAGAACATGATTATGTATCAGATAGCAGAGATATTCTTAGAATGAATCAGTTTGAGTCTCCAGATGATAATTACGATCTAAGAATTGAAAATCCTGACGGAAGTATCTATGTTAACCTTTTTGATAAAAATGAGAACTTAGAGACTCCTGATGTTAGTTATAATATTAGCGTTAGTCAGGTGACATCTAACAAATCGTTGGAAGAAGTGATTGCAGATGACTATCTTGTTAAAGAAGGTAAGCGGACTTATTCAAAGGGTGATTTTGTAGATAACGTTTCAGTCTTCCAATCTGAACCTTATGAAGTAAATGTTCTTGGTCATAAAACTCAAGCGATTAGTTTTTATTTCGAAAAAGATGATATTATTTATAGTGCTAGTATTGATTTTGGGCCAGACAAAGAAGATCTTGCTAAAAAATTAATGACAGCATCTATTGATAATATGACGATTAACGAAGAAGAATTAAAAAATCATTTTGAGTAATTAATTTAGTCTTTATTTAATTCTTATCTTATGGTTTTTATGATTAGTGTTTATGACTTAATAGTTTATGGTTGTTAATAGTTAAAAACTTTTTTTAAACATTTACAAAATAGAAAGAGAGAACATTATGGGTTTTATTAAAGCATTTACAGGAGCACTTAGTGGTACTTTAGCAGATCAATGGAAAGATTTTTATGTTCCAAAATCAAACGTTTCTGCAACTGCTGCCGTATTTCCAGCAGTTCCTCAAGGGACTAATCGTTCAAGAGGTGAAAACACAAAAGGAAATGACAATATTATTAGTAATGGCAGTAAAATTATCGTTCCAGAAGGAACGGCTCTTGTTACCATGCAAGATGGTGCTATTACTGGTATTGTAGCAGAACCAGGTGGCTTTATCTTTTCATCTGATGACGTAAACTCACAATCCATTTTTGCTGGTGATAACATTTTAAGTACTGCTATTCATGCCACTTGGGAAAAAGTGAAATTTGGTGGTCAACCAGGCTCACAACAATTAGCTTTCTATGTCAATTTAAAAGAAATTCCAAATAATAAATTTGGTACTCAGTCAGAAATCTATTGGGATGATGCTTTCTTTGCGACACAAGTTGGCGCTATTACTAGAGGAACATATAGTTTAAAAATCATTGATCCCCTACTATTTATGAAAAATTTTGTTCCTGCAAAATACCTTATTGCAGATGCACCGGTATTTGATTTTGCTGATATGGATAATGATGCAGGCGCTCAACTTTTTAACGAAGTTGTAGGTTCTCTATCAGCCGCATTTTCAATTTATACTAATGATCCTACTAAGGGAAATAGAATGACTAGAATCCAAGGAGATCAAATTGGTTTTGCTAAAGCAATGGGACAAGCTGTTGAAGAAGCTTATCAATGGAAAAGTGATCGTGGCTTAGAAATCGTTAAGACAGCTATCTTGGCTATTGAGTATGATGATGATACTAAGGAAATGATGAAAGATGTTAAGAGAGCCGATGCTTTATCAGGTTCTCGTGGTAATTCTTTTATGCAACAATCAGTTGCGCGTGGAATGCAAGCTGCAGGTGAAACAGGTGGTGGTGCCAATATGGCCTTTATGGGTATGGGCATGAATGCTTCTGGAAATGTTATGGGTGGTATGCAACAACCTAATACTGAAAGTACTTACCAACCAGGCTTTGGTAAGCAACAACAAGAAACTCAAAATGTATCATCTGGTACTGAAGCGCCTCAACAACCAAAGCAAGAAGATATTACAACTAAACTACTTGAAATGAAAAAATTACTTGATGCTGGAGTCTTATCTCAAGAAGAATTTGATCAGATAAAAAAGAAACTCTTAGGATTATAATACACTTCTATGAAAACTCTTATAGGTATTTTTGTGATGCTAATAGAATTTATTGTTCAGTTAGTTTATTGAAATGAAACTATGGAAGGAGTGTATGTTAAGTGGAGAGTAAAGAAGATAGACATGATAAAATAAAATCTGTTCCAGAAACTTTTATTACAGAAGATACTTCAGAAAATGAAACAATCGTAGTTGATACCAGCTCAGAACTAGAAGATGGTCAAGAAAAATGTCCTCGTTGTGGTTCAACGGACATTTCAATAAATCCAAACACAGGAAAATTGAGATGTCATTTTTGTCGCTTTGAATTTGAACCACAAAAGTTGGATGACATGGAAACAGACATCTCAAAGTTAAAAGGGAAAGTCATTGGTTCTGGCGCTCAAAATATTATTGCTGATACCAAAGACATGATAACACTCAAGTGTCAAAGTTGTGGTGCTGAAGTCGTTATTGATACGATGGAAGCTGCCCAATCAAGATGTCACTGGTGCCGAAATACTTTATCTATTAATCAACAAATCCCAAATGGTACTATCCCAGATGTTGTTCTTCCTTTTAGAATTAAAAAAGAAGAAGCAGAAAACGCTATTAAAAAATTTGTTGGAGAAAGACAATTTTTTATCAATCCCATCTTTAAAAAAGAATTTACTACTGAGAACATTATGGGTGTTTATTTTCCTTACATGCTAGTTGATATCAATGGTCATGGTTATTTAGAAGGTGTTGGCGAACAAGAAATAAGAGCTTATAATGCAGTTGTTGGTAGTAAGACAAAAAAAAGATATGATGTGGATGTCTATAAAGTTAGTCGAAAATTTGATATTACTATCAATGAATTATCCATCGAATCAAGTTCGGATAGATTAAATAAAACGTCAAAAGAAAAAACGAATAATATTATTAATGCCATTATGCCATTTGATACAGAAAATTGTGTTAAATGGAATGCTAACTACATTAAAGGCTACACTTCAGAAAAAAGAGACACTAATATAGAGCAGTTAGAAAGTATTGTGCAAGCACAATCACGTGATATTGCAAAGTTTAAAATGAACGACACATTAAAAAAATATGATCGAGGAGTTCGTTGGGATACTAATCAACTTGATACCGAAGGTCAGCAATGGAAAGCCGCCTATCTTCCAGTCTGGTTGTATAGTTATCAGCAAAGAAAAGGCAACAAAAGTTTGCTCCATTATGTTGCAGTCAATGCTAGAACAAAAGAAACAATGGGAAGTGTTCCTATTAATATGCCAAGATTAATTGCAGTATCTACCGTCATTGAGATTTTAAGTATCATCATCATGTTATTTGTTGATTTTGGAAGACAATCTAATATGAAATGGTTCTTACTGTTGCCTGGTATAATATTTTTTAGTGCCATATACTCAATATATCGTAATGCAGGAGCTAGGCACTCTTATGAACTTGAGACACGTGTTTTGATTGATAATTTGGTTTCTAACGATATCTATATACGCACAAACAAAGAAGTGAAAGAAGCAAAAATGGAAGATGCTAATAATAAAACATTGGAGGGAGATACAATACCTAAAGATATTTTTGATTCTCTAACTAACATTAAAGTGCCTAAAAAAGGATTAGATTCTCTTGACAAGGATAGCGAGGTTTCAAAATTTTTAAAAGACAGTATTGACAAATTCTCTAAATAAATGTTTCTACGGAAAACATAAAAATGATTTTCTTAAGAAATGAGATAGTAATGTTTATAAAATGAAAGGCTACTAGGTTACTACCTAGTGGCCTTTTTATAAAGAAAAATATTAAAAATTATGAATGGTTGTCATCATTCGTTTAATTGTTACTATAACTTGTTTAAACTGCCAAGTATGTTACAATAAAGATAAGAATAAACATAAAAGAAATAAATTTTTTTAGTGTTTTTCATCACTAATGTGAATGATTATCACTCTTGTAGAACAGTGATTAGACGTTTAAGAAAGAGGTATGAAATGATAAAAAATAATGACATCCCACTCAAAACAAGATTAAAAGAATTGTTTATAGACTGGCTAGTGATTGTTGCCTACCTCTTTTTGTTATTTCTAGTAGCGACCTTATTTTATCAACTGGTTTTTGGTGGAATACCTCTTTTTTCAGAGGTTACGTCACAACTAATAGCTACAATGACATCTGTTGTTCCAATTGTTTTGTTGTTTTCTTACCTTGATTGGCGTGGTGGTAGTATTGGTAAGAAGAAAACAGGGTTAAGAATTCATTTCAAGAAAAAACAGTTTCGTTTTGCTCTCATTAGAAATGTGATTAAATTTTTGCCTTGGCAGTTGGGGCATATGGCTACCATTCACGGCATTTACCATGATTTTGATACCATTAGCCTTGTCTTGCAAATTCTAAGTATTGGTCTTATGTTGGATATGTTTGCCATGGGAATTCTTAGAAAAGATAAACGACACTTTGCTGATTTTTTAGCTGGTTCTCAGGTGCAAGCACCACATTCTTCACAGTTAAATCGTGTTGTCATTGATTCTATGGATGATAAGTAATAGTGAGGAGAGTTGATGGTGATAGAAAATAGACCTAATTTTAAAAGCATTAAATCTTTTGACGAATTTGAAAAATATTATTGGTATCGTAAAGAATTGGCAGAAATTTGTAAGTCTCTGGACTTGGAATATCGTGGGACCAAGAAAGAGTTAAATCAGATTATCAAAGCTTACTTTGATGGGGATTTGATTAGAAAATCGAACAAACAAGTTCCCAAAAAACGAGTTGAAGAGATAAGTCTTGATACACCATTACTGACCTGAGGATTTTCTTTTAATACCACATTTAGAGAGTATTTTGCTGATTTGACTGGTGTTTCTCCTTTTAAATTCACGGCAGACATGGCAACAACATGGCGTAAGGTCAAAAGAGAACAGGATTTTAACTTTACCATTGCTGATATGCTCAGCATTTACCGTGGGGACTCCGATTATGTTAAATACGACCATTCAACAAGTCAGTGGAATCACTTTTTAAAGGATTTTCATGCAGATGACATCAGCCAAGAATACACTAATAAGCTAAAAGTGGCAGCTATTTTGTGGAATATTGTTAAGAACAGCAAAGGAGAGAAGAACTTTCGTAGAGCAGTTGTCGAAGAAAATCGTGACAAAATTAAGCAATACTTGAAGCAAAAATAATAACCAAAGAAAATGAAACATTAAAAGAACTTCAGGAGAAGTAATATGGGATTGTTGGATATTTTTAAGATTATTTATAAGTCCAGTAGTTCAATTAAATAGAATTTTACTGAGTAGTTGAGAAAATCTTAACTGCTTTTTTTATTATTCTAACAGACAACTGTAAATAAGGTAGTATAAGTATCAGAAACGTTTATAATGTTTTGAAGAATGTGTTTCTGAAATCATGCTACTATTTGAAAGATTACCACCCAATGAGTAAGCTTATCCTTAGTAAATTTATTTTTCAATGACAGAAAAAATTAAATTTTTGAGAAAATGCAATATATATTTGTCATTCTGCAACTAATATATTACAATATATTTAGAGGTAATTCGCTATGAAAAATAATAAATTGAAAGTAGCTCGAGCAGAATGCAATTTATCTCAAGAAGAGCTAGCAAAAATTGTTGGTGTTACTAGACAAACAATTGGATTAATTGAAAATCGCAATTATAATCCGACATTGCATTTATGTATTGCGGTATGTAAAGCAACAAATAAAACTTTGGACGACTTATTTTGGGAGGAAGATGATGATGAAAAATAAACATTCAAATCATAGTAACAATTATCCAGTGATTGATGAAAGACTAAAAAAATCTATTGGTGATGTATCAACAATTATTGTAGTTGTCACAATTATTTATTTACTTGTTGAGGCTTTCTATAAATATGTGACAACAAAAAATATCTTAACAACAACTTGGGAAATAGCACTGCTTTTACTAATTGTTGCAATATTTTTAATTGGCATCAAATCAAATAAAGAAATGACTTTACCAACTAGTTTCTTAGGTAAGCAGCTTCCTACTAGTCAATCAATTGAAGCAAAAAGAAATAGAATAAAAGCTTACTTGATTGAGTCAGTAGTTACGAGTGCAGTAATTACTGGATTGACTTTCTTTTTTGAATTTATTGGAATAGAAGTGAAATTAAGTTTAAGTGAATATATAGCTAGCTTTTTGGGATTAATGGTTGTTTACTTAATTTTGAGCTATCTTTTGGGTGAGCATAACATCAAAAAATATAATAAATATATGGAAGAATTAGAAAAATAAAATTTCTTTTTTGGTCCTCTAAATCCTAACTACCTGACTAAAAAACAATCAGTCTTTCAAAAACTATCAGCCTTTGTTGAGAAATATAAAGGTGTTGGTGGTCAACTGTAATTAAAAAACCTCACATTAAGTGAGGTTTTTCTTTTTCCTTTAATCCCAGATAAAATATAGTAGACCGATGGTCTAAAATTCTTGACAAATGAGTTTAAGAGGATTATACTGTATTTGTAGACCGATGGTCGACAACTTTAAGTAAAGAAGGTTAGCTTATGGATTCTAGTAAGGATTATTTTGTTAAACGGCATGACATTCTTCGGGAAGCTCAGGTCTTATTTGCTCAGAATGGGTATGAAAAAACCAGTGTTAATGCCATTTTAAATCGTGTTGGTATCGCCAAAGGAACATTTTATTATTATTTCAACTCTAAAGAAGAGGTGCTTGATGCGATTATCGAGGAGATTACGGATATAGCTGTTGCTCGAGCAAGACAAGTGGCTAGCGATGCGTCCTTGTCAGCTATTGATAAATTCCTCAAAGTCTTTTTAGTGATGAATGTTGAAGAAGAAGTGGATAGTCGCTTGAAAGAGACTGTTCACCACTCGCAACACGGTATTTTCTATCAAAAATCTCTGGTGCAAGCTATTGAAAAACTAACACCAATTCTTGAAACGATTGTCAGTGAAGGGATTGAACAAGGAATTTTTCAAGCTGATTTTCCCAAACAATACATCCAAATTTTTCTCACGTCAGCATTGTCACTTTTTGATGGTGAGGTGATTGTGATGACCCCTACTGAAAAGCAAGAAATGACTCGGGCACTCTTACGTTTGGGCGAAAAAATGTTTGACCTACCTGCTGGGAGTTTTTCTTTGGCTGATAAAATCTCTCGTTAATTGTCAAGGAGCTTGCCATGAAACATTTTATGAAAATCTGGATAGGGCAACTCATTTCAAACATTGGCAGTGGTATGACTGCCTTTGCCTTATCTGTCTACGTTTATCAATTAACTGGTAGTGTGGCTTCTGTGTCTCTTGTTACGCTCTTAGCTTATTTTCCAACCATTCTTCTTAATCCACTGGGTGGTGTTTTGGCAGACCGTTATGATAGAAGGTTACTTATGATTTGTGGCGATTTGTTTTCTGCCTTTGGTTTGCTCTTTATTCTGATAAACATGCAAGTGGGAAATACAGGCTTATGGCCCATCATTATCGGAGTCACCATCAATGCTGTCTTTGTTTCCTTACTTGATCCTGCTTATGGAGCAACGGTTACAGATTTACTTACAAAAGAGGAGTACAGTAAGGCCAGTGGTCTTGTGCAAATTGCAAGAAATGTTAAATACCTTATTTCGCCAGCTCTAGCAGGATTGTTACTGACTACCTTTGATATCAAGTTGATTTTAATCCTTGATATCCTAACCATTGTTGTGACTGTTAGTATCGTTAGCATGGTGAGAAAACAGATTGCAAACGCAAAACCAAGACAAGAGCAACTGTCTTTCAAGCAGGAATTAAAAGAAGGACTAGCCTATCTTTTAAAAGATAAGGGCGTTAGACAACTCGTCTTACTCATGGCTTTAATGTGTTTTTTCATCGGTTTCATTCAAATCGCACTAACCCCCATGTTACTTGCTATTGATAGTATTAAAACCGCTGGTTTAATCCAAACACTGAGTGCTTTTGGCATGTTGCTATCAAGTGTTGTTATTAGTGTCATCGGCATTAAAAAACATTATTTTAGACTCTTAATACTTTCTTTGGTGTTTTGTGGTCTTTTTATGAGTTTGATTGGTTTATCAACGTCAATCATTTTCATCTTGTCTGTCACACTCCTTTTCTTTGCAACACTACCTATTGTCAACACCTGTGCCGACTTTCTCATCAGAATACAGATGCCAAATGAAGTGCAAGGGAGGATTTGGGGGTTGATTAGCTTTTTAACCCAGATTGGCTATGTCATTGCTTATTTGATTTCAGGCATTTTAGCAGATAAATTATTTGAACCACTCATGGCAAAAAATGGTCTTTTAGCCTCTTCACTCGGGCAAGTGATTGGTACAGGTAAAGGACGTGGTCTTGGACTTATGATTATCGTTATGGGTGTCTTAATGCTACTAGTTGCTCTTTTTTTAAGTCGTGGTAAAGCCATTACAAGTTTAGAAAAAATGCCTCAACAGTCAATGCCTACAAGCCTGTAAATGATTGAAATCAGAGAAAGTTTTTCTTTGAAGCAAGAAGTGGAGAAAAGTTATGAAGACAAAGATGATTAAAAATGATATCAAAAGAAATCCCCTTGGTTATTTATCTTTGGTGTTGTTTATCACTTTTTCCAGTGTTCTTTTAATGCTGTCAACAATGATTGTAACGCACTTGATGACGTCTATGACAGCAATGTATGATGTGGCAAAGCCACCACACTTTCTGCAAATGCACAAGGGTGACTTAGACCAAGAAGCCATCAATCGCTTTAATGCTCAGTTTGAAGGATTTTCCAAAGGACAAACAGTTGCTATGATTAATCTTGATGGTTCAGATCTTACTATTGAAGGAGATAATTCTTTTTCTCTTGCTGAGTCAAGAATTGATATCGGTTTAGTGAAGCAAAATAGCGATTTTGATTTTCTTTTGGATGACAAGCGTCAGATTATCCAGTTGAAGCCTGGTGAGATAGGCATTCCAATCATTCTTTTAGATCACTATGCGATTAAAATGGGTGATACGGTGACAGTGACCTGTGATGGGATTAAAAAGTTGTTTAAAGTTGTCACTTATGTCCACGATGCTCAAATGAATTCCTCACTTGTTTCGTCAACCAGGATTCTTCTTAACGATAAGGATTTTGATGACTTATTTGTAAAAACAAAAAGTATCGAGTACATCATTGAAGCTTATATGGAGAATCAAGCACTAGCAAATGATTATCAAACCGCTTATGAAAATGCAGGTCTGCCAAGTAATGGCCCAGCCATCACCTACAGTCAAATTTTTCTGATTAGTGCTCTGGAAGATATTATTCTTGTTGCGATGACTGTGCTGGTTAGTTTTTCAATGATTTTTCTAGCCTTGTTAGCAATTAGATACACGCTCATGGCTAGTTTAGAAGAAAGTATTACTGATATTGGCACCATGAAAGCGATTGGTTTTCCCTTCAAGGATATTAGGTATTTTTATTACCATAAGTACCAAGTCATTATCCTTATCGGATTGAGTCTTGGTTATGTACTTAGTCTTTTAATCGTACCAACATTTTTACAATCGATTAATCAACGCTTTACCAGTTCTGGTACGAATACCTTGACTTATCTTACCCCTGTCTTTATTTTTCTCATTATCTACCTGATTAGTACGACTTACTGTAAAATGCTTTTGAAAGCTATTAAGAAACTAACCATAGTTGAGGCACTCGTTGAGGAAAAAGGCTTTAAGAAGAGTAAAAAAAGTCGAGATAACTTGTCTAAACTACCAAACCTTTCTCTTGATTTTCTCTTAGCATTTAAAACTGTTTTTGATGCCCTGTCTCATTTTAAATTGATTGCGATAACAAGTTTTCTTTTAATCCTGATGATGCTACTACCTAGTCAACTGGTCACCACAATGACTGACAAGAATTTCATGTCTTATCTTGGAGCTCCTGTTTCAGATATTATGATGACAATGACAGTTAATGAAGCTTCTGAGAATGATGCGCAACAAATTGAAGATTTTTTGGCTAATGATATCGACCTTTATCGTTTTGAAACATTGAAAGAAGTACGCCTTGAAGCCAAAACGAGCCAAAACGACTGGAAGACCTTGAAAATCGATAGTGGGCCAAGTGCAGGCAAAGGTCTCAAGTACCTTGTAGGACAAGCACCACAAACTGATAAGGAAATAGCCCTTTCTCAGTTAAATGCAAATGAACTGGGTAAAGGAGTGGGAGACGCTATTTTACTGCGTGTCAATAATGAAGATGTTAGTTATCATATTTCTGGTATCTATCAAGATATTACTAATGGTGGGTTAACGGCTAAAACCATTTCGGATTTTTCCCATTTAACCCCTTCACGTTATCAATGGCTTATTTGGTTAAAAGATGAAAAAAGAACTGAAGTTAAAGTCAATGAGTGGCGTCAAGTCTTACCAAGTGACTCTGATGTTGAAGATATTTCGGTCTTTCTTAATCAAACTCTTGGAGCAGTGACGCAACAAATAAAAGTGGCAACAGTTCTGGTTACTCTTATTGGTTTATTGATTATGAGTTTTTTACTCATCTTGTTTGTGTCCTTACGTTTAGCGCATGATAAGTCTCAAATAGCCATCTTAAAGGCTCTTGGATTTACAAGTTTTGCCATTCGAAAACAATACCTATATCAGATGATTATCGTCACATTTCTTGGGAGTTTTTTTGGTGTTTTATTGGCTATGATTTTTGGTGAGAAAATAGTCAGTGCTTTCTTTTCACTTTTAAATGTTGGGATAACCAAGATAACATTTATCGGTCATTTTGGGATTTACTATGTAATCTTTCCGATTTTACTACTTTTTGTTGTTGGTATTGTCGTTTGGATAAGAACTAGGACAATAAAAAAAGAACACATTTTGTCATTCATCAATGAATAGGAGAAGCTTATGGCTAGTTTATTAGAGGTTAAAAATCTCAGAAAACAGTTTTCTGACACACTTGTTTTAAAGGATATCACGATGACTGTCGAAGAAGGTGAATTTCTTGTTATCATGGGTCAATCAGGCTCTGGAAAGTCGACTCTTTTGTATCAGATTAGTGGAATGGATGTGCCAACAAGTGGTGAACTATTATTTGAAAATAAGAAATTAACCAAATTGGATGATAAGGCATTGAGTCAACTACGATTGGAAAAAATGGGCTTTATTTTTCAAAAGTCTCACCTTCTAAAAAACTTATCGATTCGTGACAATATCATCTTACCAGGTTTTAAGGCCAATCTCTTGCCGAGAAAAGAAGTAGTGGCTCATGCTGAAGAGTTGATGGCAAAGACAGGCATTTTAAAGATGGCTGAGCATGATATCACCATGGTATCTGGTGGCCAATTACAACGTGCAGCCATCTGTCGTGCTTTGATCAATCACCCCAAAATTATTTTTGGGGATGAACCTACTGGAGCTCTTAATTCTGCAGCATCAAATGAAGTGATGACTATACTTAAGGATATTAATCAAGAAGGAACAACCTTAGTCCTTGTCACACATGATCCCAAAGTAGCTGCACAAGCCAGTCGTGTCATCTTTTTAGCAGATGGTCAAATAACCAATCAAATTCGTCTTGATGAGCTTCCAACGGATGATAGTGATCAACGTGAAAAAATGATGATCGATTGGCTTAGCCAACAATCGTTTTAAAAAGTCATATATTAATAAAAGTCTTTTTTCAAAATTCTATACTCTTTTTTAAAAAATTGACTTTGATAATCTGCTAAAATTTGCAACACTTCCACAAAATGTGGGGGTGTTTCTTTATTTTTTGTCTATATATTGTGTTTTTAGCAAAAAAATTTTTATTAAAAACAATAATTAACTGATCAAACCTTTCAAAGAGTTATTTCTCTTGATTTTTAAAGGTTTTTAATAATATTAGATTTTTTTCTGGAAAAAAAAGATAAAGATAATTATAAGAATACAGTCTTTAAATACGTTTAATTATACACTAATATTTCACAAAGGTTATAAAAATTGCAAAAAAATCTTGTCAGTTCTATTTTTTTTTGGTAGTATACATTTAAAGAAAGTGAGGCATGAGAGCGTTTTTATGCCAAGCTTGTATTACTCGTGAAAAGAAGTGTTAAAGCTTCACAAAACAGTTGGATTTAGTCCGAGTTTGCTAGAACCAAAAATAGTTGCAAAATTTTTTTCAAATGACCACTCATTTGAAGGACTTTTTGTGTACCCAAAAACTCAAAATAGTTAAAACAGGAGAAATCGTATGGGTAAAAACTACTTTACCGAATCACAGTCACCAATCGACTGGGCTATTAATCGTCAAGAGATGCCAATGCGCTCTATTAATTGGAACAAGTTGCAAGATGATAAAGATCTTGAAGTTTGGAACAGAGTCACACAAAATTTTTGGTTACCAGAAAAGATTCCCGTTTCAAATGACTTAAACTCATGGAATGGTCTTTCAGAAGACTGGCAACAACTAATCACTAGAACCTTTACGGGTTTGACGCTTTTAGACACCATTCAAGCGACAGTAGGAGATATTGCTCAAATTCAACATTCTCAAACAGATCATGAACAGGCGATTTATACCAATTTTGCTTTTATGGTAGCTATTCATGCAAGATCTTACGGCACTATTTTCTCAACCTTATGTACGAGTGAGCAAATAGAAGAAGCACATGAATGGGTTGTTGCTACTGAGAGTCTACAGGCTCGAGCAAGAATTCTTATTCCATTTTATACTGGGTCTGACCCACTAAAATCCAAAGTAGCTGCTGCTATGATGCCAGGATTTTTACTCTATGGTGGTTTTTATCTACCGTTTTATCTATCAGCTAGAGGAAAACTGCCTAACACGTCTGATATTATCCGTCTGATTTTACGTGATAAGGTCATTCATAACTATTATAGTGGTTATAAGTACCAACAAAAAGTGGCTAAATTACCTAAAGAAAAGCAAGAAGAAATGAAACAATTTGTTTTTGACTTGCTTTATCAGTTAATCGATCTTGAAAAAGCCTACTTGTATGAACTCTATGAAGGATTTGATATCGCTGAAGAAGCCATTCGTTTTAGTGTTTACAATGCTGGTAAGTTTTTACAAAATCTTGGTTATGATTCGCCTTTTACTGATGAAGAAACTAGCATTTCACCAGAAGTGTTTGCTCAACTATCGGCAAGAGCTGATGAAAATCATGATTTCTTCTCAGGGAATGGCTCATCTTATGTGATGGGTGTTAGCGAAGAAACACTTGATGAGGATTGGGAATTTTAAAGGAGTTTAACATGTTAGTTGTTTATTTTTCTTCGAAATCCAATAATACGCATCGTTTCGTTGAAAAGCTTAACTGCAAGAGTTTACGCATCCCAGTTAAAAAGACTGATTTGTCTGTTTCTGAGGATTATATCTTGATTGTACCAACCTATGCTGGTGGTGGTAATGAAGTGAGGGGAGCTGTGCCAAAACAGGTCATTCATTTTTTAAATTCACCACAAAATAGAAAACATTGTCAAGCAGTTATTTCTTCAGGAAATACTAATTTCGGCGATACATTTGCGATAGCAGGCCCAATTATTTCACAAAAACTACAAGTCCCACTCTTACATCAGTTTGAGTTACTAGGAACACAAAGCGATGTTTTAAAAGTGCAAAACATCTTAGATTCATATCAGTGAGAGGAAAACAATGAAAAACTCGGAAAAATATCTTTCTTTAAATGCTATGACACGATTTAAAGATAAGAATGGCAATTATCTTTTTTCAGCAGACAAGGAAGCTGTTTCTAGTTATTTAGAAGAATACATTAAGCCAAACACTATGGCATTTAACTCATTATCAGAAAAAATTGATTACTTAATAGCTAATGATTATTACGATGAAGCTGTTTTAAATCTATATCGTCGTGAATTTATTCTACAATTATTTGAAAAAGCCTACGAAAAAGAATTTACTTTTTTAAATTTTATGGGTGCTTTAAAGTTTTACAATGCTTACGCCTTAAAAACAGATGATGCTAAATACTTTTTAGAAAACTTTGAAGATCGTGTTGCTATGAATGCTCTTTTCTTAGCTAATGGTGATGAAACATTTGCCCTTTCATTACTTGATGATATTATTAGCAATAAATTTCAACCTGCGACACCAACATTTTTGAATGCTGGTAAAAAAAGACGTGGTGAATTTATTTCTTGCTACTTACTAAGAGTAGAAGACAACATGGAGTCTATTTCAAGAGGTATTAGTACCAGTTTACAACTATCAAAGCGTGGCGGTGGGGTTGCTCTTTGTTTAACTAATCTTCGTGAATTTGGAGCCCCAATAAAAGGCATTAAAAATCAATCTACGGGTATTGTGCCTGTGATGAAATTATTAGAAGATTCTTTTTCTTATGCCAACCAACTAGGGCAAAGACAAGGAGCAGGGGCTGTGTATCTTAGTGCACACCATCCAGAAGTTTTAAAATTTTTAGACACCAAACGTGAAAATGCTGATGAAAAAATTCGTATCAAATCACTGTCGTTAGGTCTTGTTATTCCAGACATCACCTTCCAGCTAGCCAAAGACAATAAAGAAATGGCGCTCTTTTCACCGTATGATGTTGAGCGTGTCTATGGTAAACCAATGTCAGACATTTCAATCACTGAGGAATACGAAGCTTTGGTGGCTAATGATGACATTACAAAAACCTATATCAGTGCCCGTAAGCTTTTCCAAATGATTGCTGAACTTCATTTTGAGTCTGGCTATCCTTATATCTTGTTTGAAGATACTGTCAATGAGAGAAATCCACACAAGAAAAAAGGGAGAATTGTCATGTCTAACCTCTGCTCAGAAATCGCGCAAGTGAGTACAATGAGTGAATTTAGTGAGGATTTGAGTTTCACTAAAATTGGTGAGGATATCTGTTGTAATCTAGGTTCTATCAATATTGCTAAAGCAATGGATGATGCAGAGCACTTTGAATCTTTAATCGAACACAGTATTCGCTCACTTGATAGCGTGTCTCGTTCTTCAGATTTAGACAGTGCGCCATCTATTAAAAAAGGCAATCACAATAATCATGCAGTTGGTTTAGGTGCCATGAATCTTCATGGTTTCCTAGCAACTAACCACATCTACTATGATTCAAAAGAAGCAGTAGAATTTACTGATTTGTTCTTCTATGCTATGGCTTTCTATGCGTTTAAAGCATCTCAAAAACTTGCCCAAACACACGGTGCTTTTGATGGCTTTAAAGACTCTTCTTTTGCTGATGGGTCATACTTTGAAAAATACATTAGTGAAGAAATCGTGCCTCAAAGTGAGAAAATAAAAGCCCTTTTTGATAGTTATCATTTCCATTTACCAACACGTGCAGAATGGTTGCAATTAGTAGAAGACATTAAAGAAACAGGTATTGCTAATGCTCACTTGATGGCAGTGGCACCAACAGGTTCTATTAGCTATCTTTCATCTTGTACACCAAGTTTACAGCCTGTCGTTTCACCAGTAGAAGTGAGAAAAGAAGGTAAAATTGGTCGTGTTTATGTGCCGTCTTATAAGATTGATAATGACAACTATGTTTATTATCAACAAGGGGCTTATGAAGTTGGCCCAGAACCAATCATCAATATTGTAGCAGCAGCACAAAAACATGTTGACCAAGCCATTTCCTTAACCCTCTTTATGACTGATAAAGCGACAACACGTGACTTGAATAGAGCCTATATTCACGCCTTTAAGGAAAAATGTGCTTCCATTTATTATGTTCGTGTGAGACAAGATACCTTAGAAGGAAGTGAGCTCTATGATCAAGATGAGTTAATTGACAATCTTGGTGAGTCATATGCTGAATTATGTGAAGCTTGCATGATTTAGAGAATTGTTGTTATTTTTTCTATAGAAAGTCATAAGATGCTTTTTTGTCATCAGTGATTACTCTTTTATCTTTTGGATTGAGTAGGCTTTAAACTGATTGACACTTGGTTAGGATTTCCTTAATCACAGTACTTATATGACCATAAGAAAATAAGAGATGGTGCTTTTGTACCATCTCTTTTACTATCTAAATACAAAATCAAAAATTTTGTTGAAAATTTCACTTATAAATATAAAAATGCCTTTTTCTTTATGATATAATAAACTTAAAGAAGAGGAGGATGAGTATGAAAAAAGAAAGAAGTTTGATTAAATCCGTTTTAAAAATAATCGGTGTTATTATTTCTTTAGCCATTTCAGCTTTTGTTGGCTTGGTCTTATTTTTGACAGTGACAGAGTTTAAACCAAATGATGTTACTGTGATTCCTCTTGAAAAAACGGTTGAAAAAACAGTTCCAAAAAACAAAGAACTAACGATTGTTTCTTTTAATATGGGCTTTGCTGGTATGGGAAAAGAATCAGATTTCTTCATGGATGGTGGTAAACAAGTCTTTCCTAAAGATAAAGAACTGGTCGAAAAAAATCTAGATGGCATCTCAGAAATTCTTCAAACGATTGATGCCGATTTTACACTTCTTCAAGAAGTTGATCTTGATTCAAGACGTAGTTACAATATTAACGAACAAGATTATCTTACTGAGCAAGTTTTTCACTCTCCCAGTCTTTTTGCAGCCAATTACAAGGCAGCTTTTGTCCCAGTGCCCTTTCCACCACTTGGTAAAATGCATTCTGGGCTTTTAACTAATAGCCGTTATGACGTTGGTGAAGCCAACCGAGTTTCTTTAACGGTTCCTTTCAAGTGGCCTGTTCGTCTCGCCAATTTAAAAAGATGTTTACTGACAACTCGCCTGCCTATTGAAGGTTCTGATAAAGAATTGGTACTTGTTAATCTCCACTTAGAAGCTTATGATGATACAGGTGGTCGTGAAACCCAAACACGTGAACTAATCAACCTAATGAAAGAAGAGTACGAAAAAGGTAATTATGTCATTGCTGGTGGAGATTTCAATCAGTCCCTCTTTCCTTTAGAAGAATTACCTTTTGAGTTATCAGAAGATATTTGGAAACCAGGGGTTTTAGATGAATCTATCCTACCAGATGGTTATCAATTACTAAGAGATGAGACTTTAACACCATCATGTCGTTCACTTCATGAGGTTTATGACCCATCAAGTAAAGATATGGCTTACTACATTATTGATGGCTTTATTGCTACACCAAATATAACTGTTAATCAGGTTGAAACTTATCAACAAAATTTTGAGTATTCAGACCACAATCCAATTGTTCTTAATTTTATGTTGAAGGATTAATTGTTTAATGCTTCTTATTGATAAAAGTATTATAGTAGATGTTTGATTGCTACTTGTTGGGAAGTGTAGTAGACATTATTAATGATTTCAATGACTGACACATTTTACTATCTAAAAGGGAGTTCTTATGATACCTGCTTATATTAAAATTCATGATCATATTAAAAAAGATATTGAAGATGGCATCTGGAAAATCGGTAATCGTTTACCTAGTGAGCGTGATTTGGCAGATGATTTTGGTGTCAGTCGTATGACCCTTCGTCAAGCAATTTCACTTTTAGTTGAAGAAGGAGTTTTAGAAAGAAGAATTGGCAGTGGCACCTATGTTGCCAGTAAAAGAGTACAAGAAAAAATGCGAGGAACAACCAGCTTTACTGAAATTGTCACTTCTCAAGGGAAAAAGCCATCAAGCCAACTCATTTCTTTTCAAAAAAAATTAGCCAGCGAAACAGAAAAACGTCATCTCAACCTAAAAGCAAATGATAATGTGATTAGGATGGAAAGGATTCGTTATGCTGATGATCTTCCTTTGGTCTATGAAGTGGCTAGTATCCCAGAACAACTAATAGCTTCTTTTAATCGAACTGAAATAACGGAACATTTCTTTAAAACGTTAACTGAAAATGGTTATCAGATTGGGAAAAGTCAACAGACCATTTATGCTAAGGTGGCAAAAGAAAAAGTGGCGAAATATCTTGGAATTAATAAAGGTCATGCTATTTTAGCACTGACACAGGTTTCTTATTTTACAGATGGCACTCCGTTTGAATATGTTAGAAGTCAATATGTTGGTGATCGATTTGAGTTTTACCTAGAAAATAAATAATGAGACCAAATAAAGGAAAATGAAATGACAGAAAATGAATTTATCAATTCTCGCTATCAAAAAGTGGCTATCGGTATTGCTCAAAGAATAGCAGAAGGCAAATTTAGCGTTGGTGAAAAAATAAAATCGCGTTCAACAATTGCGAGTACTTTTAATGTGTCTCCTGAAACGGCTAGAAAGGCGATTAATGTTTTAGTTGATTTAGACATCTTAGAAGTCAGACAAGGTAGTGGTGCCATTGTTGTTTCAAAAGAAAACGCTATTGCTTATATGAAGCAGTTTGATATCAGTAACTCTTTAAAATCATTGGGACATGATATTCAAAGTAATCTTAAACAGCAAAAAAAAGAAATGGATAAACTATCGAATCTTGTTCAAAATCTTCTTGATCAATCAATTCTTATCAAAAAAGAATTTCCTTTTGAACCTTATGAGTTGACGATTGGCGAGTTTACTCATGAAGGAAAATCATTACAAGAATTAAATATATGGCAGCACACAGGAGCTACTGTGATTGCTATTAAAAAACAAGGTAATTTTATTTTGTCACCAGATCCTCATACAGTCTTAACTAAAGGCGATCAGCTCTTTTTTGTTGGTAATGATATGTCATCACTTCGGATGCAACATTTCTTCAATAGCTAATCAATTTTTCGTTAATGACAAGAAAACACCTAAAACTGATAGGTGTTTTTATTTGACAAAACAGACCACATTAATATAAAATAGAGTGGTCAGTTATTGAAAACAGTAGTGAAAATGTTCAGAAAAAATGAAAGAGGTATTAAATGATCAAATTAGAAGTTAAAAACTTAACAAAAATATTTGGTAAAAAACAAAAGTTAGCTTTAAACATGATTAAAGATAATAAGACAAAGAATGAAATTTTAGAAAAAACAGGAGCAACAGTTGGTGTTTATGATGCTAACTTCTCAGTTGAAGAAGGTGAAATTTTTGTTATCATGGGATTATCAGGGAGTGGTAAATCCACCTTGATTCGTCTTTTAAACAGACTCATAGAACCTTCAAGTGGCGATATTTATATCAATGGTGCTGACATTTCTAAAATGAACAAGGAAGAACTAAGAGAAGTTCGCAGAAACACCTTAAACATGGTTTTTCAAAGTTTCGCCCTGTTACCACATAAAACAATATTAGAAAATACTGAATTTGGGTTAGAGTTAAGAGGTGTACCAAAAGATGAAAGAGTGATGAGAGCAGAAAAAGCACTTGATAATTCAGGGCTTCTTCCCTTTAAAGATCAATATCCCGACCAATTATCTGGAGGGATGCAACAACGTGTTGGTTTAGCACGTGCTCTTGCTAATGATCCAGAGATTCTTCTTATGGATGAGGCATTTTCAGCACTTGATCCTCTGATTAGAAAAGATATGCAAGATGAATTGTTAGAATTGCAATCTCAAGTGCAAAAAACGATTATCTTTATCACCCATGATCTTAACGAGGCACTACGTATTGGTGATAGAATTGCCTTAATGAAAGATGGTAAAATCATGCAGATTGGTACTGGTGAAGAAATACTAACGAATCCAGCCAATGATTTTGTGCGTGACTTCGTTGAAGATGTTGACCGTTCAAAAGTTTTGACAGCACAAAATATTATGATTAAGCCTGTGGCTTCAAACATTGATAGTGATGGTCCGAAAATGGCTTTAAATAGAATGAAAACAGAACACGTTAGTATGTTAATGGCGATTAATAAAAAACGTCAATTACAAGGTGTGATAACTGCTGATGCAGCTCTAGAAGCTAATCAAAAACATCTTAGTCTAAAAGAAGTTTTAGACACAGATGTGAGAAAAATAACTGCCGACACTCTAGTAACAGATATTTTACCACTGATTTATGATTCTTCTAGTCCTATTGCTGTTGTTGGAGACGATGATCGTTTGCTTGGTGTTGTCATCAAGGGTTCCGTCATTGAATCATTAGCAAAAGATACTGAAGAATAAGGAGAGAATTGTGATTTTTTTACAAACTAAATTACCCGTCGCAGAGATGGTAGAAGATTTAACCTCATGGACAACAAAAACTTTCTCAGGATTGTTTGATGTTATCCAATCAGGTGGTAGTAGTGCTATGGATTACATTACTTCCTACCTTACATTTATTAATCCATTTGTTTTAATAGCCCTTATAACGGCTTTAGCCTACTTTCTTTCTAGAAAAAAATCTAAAAAAAGTTTTGGGCTAGCCCTATTCACCCTACTTGGTCTCCTCTTTATTTATAACCAAGGTTTGTGGGGTGATTTAATCAATACCTTTACCTTAGTATTGGTTGCCAGTGTTATCTCAGTTATTCTGGGGATTCCTCTTGGTATTTGGATGGCAAAAAGCGATCGTTTCCGTCAAATCATTAGTCCGATTCTTGACTTTATGCAAACAATGCCTGCCTTCGTTTACCTGATTCCAGCCGTGGCCTTCTTTGGTATTGGTATGGTTCCTGGTGTTTTTGCCTCAGTTATCTTTGCATTACCTCCAACGGTTCGTTTTACTAATTTAGGTATTCGTGAAGTGTCTGGTGAATTATCAGAAGCTGCTGATTCATTTGGTAGTACATCACGTCAAAAATTATTTAAAGTTGAATTACCAATTGCAAAAGATACCATTGTTGCTGGGATTAGCCAAACCATCATGCTTGCTTTATCAATGGTTGTAACAGGATCAATGATTGGGTCTCCAGGACTTGGTCGCGGTGTCTTATCAGCACTTCAAAAAGCTGATATTGGTGCTGGATTTGTAAATGGTTTAGCTCTTGTTATTTTAGCTATCTTAATTGATAGAATTAGTCAGTTGGCTAATCATAAATCGTCTTATAAACCAACCTCACCTATGATTAAAAAAATTGTAGCAGTTGTTGCTATTTTATCTGTGATTGGTGTTGGTATTGCTAAAAATGTGATGTCAAACAATAAAACAACAAAAGAGACCATTCGTTTATCTTATGTGCAATGGGATTCAGAAATTGCATCAACCAATGTTTTAGCAGAAGTTTTAAGAGAATACGGTTATAACGTTGAATTAACACCGCTTGATAATTCCGTTGTTTGGAAATCAGTCGCAGAAGGTACGACAGACGCTTCTGTTAGTGCTTGGTTACCTGTTACCCACGCGGAACTTTATGATACTTATAAAGATAGTCTTGAAGATTTAGGACCAAACTTAGAGGGTGTTAAATTAGGCTTAGTAGTTCCTGAATATGTTTCAGCTAATAGCATTTCAGAACTTTCTGATGAGGCTAAAAAGACAATTACAGGAATTGAACCAGGAGCTGGTATTATGGCCGGTGCTGATTCGGCTTTAGAGACTTATTCTAATCTTTCGGGTTGGCAAGTATCACCTTCATCAACAGGTGCCATGGTGACAGCTCTTGATAAAGCAATCTCTGCCCAAGAAGATATTATCGTTACTGGTTGGTCACCTCACTGGATGTTTGCCAAGTATGACTTGAAGTATCTTGAAGATCCAGAAGGTGTCTTTGGTGGATCAGAAAGCATTAAAACAATGGCTCGTCTTGGCTTAAAAGAAGACCATCCAGAAGCTTATCAAATTATTGATAACTTTGAGTGGACATCAGAGGACATGGAATCTGTTATGCTTGATATCCAAAATGGCGCTAGTGAAAAAGAAGCAGCCCAAAAATGGGTGAGCGAAAACAAAAAAACCATTGAAAAATGGGCTAAATAAGCTAATTAAAACAAGAGTTTGAAACTCTTGTTTTTCTTGTCTCTAGATATTGCTAAAAAGCTTTCTTCGTGACTATTAAAAAAGATAGATTTTTGCTATAATATCCTTATGGAAATTGAAAAAACAAATCGAATGAATGCTTTATTTGAATTTTATGCAGCACTTTTGACGGATAAGCAGATGAATTATATTGAGCTTTACTATGCTGATGATTATAGTTTGGCTGAAATTGCTGAAGAATATCAGGTCAGTCGTCAAGCTGTTTATGATAATATTAAGCGTACTGAAAAGATTCTTGAAGATTACGAGAGAAAACTTCATATGTATTCTGATTATATTGTTCGTAGTGAAATTCTAGATGATTTAATGACAAGATACTCAGATGATTCTTATCTGATTGAAAAATTAACCTTTTTAACTAGTATTGATAATAACGATTAAGTAAGAAAATAGGAGAAATAATAATGGCATTTGAGAGTTTAACAGAACGCTTACAGGGTGTTTTTAAGAATTTACGAGGTAAGAAAAAACTATCTGAAAAAGATGTTCAAGAAGTCACTAAAGAGATTAGATTAGCCCTTCTTGAAGCCGATGTGGCCTTACCTGTTGTTAAAGAGTTTATTAAGCGTGTTCGTACACGTGCTATCGGTCACGAAGTGATTGATACTTTGAACCCTTCACAACAAATGGTTAAAATTGTCAATGATGAATTGACGACTGTTTTGGGTTCAGAAACATCTCATATTGAAAAAGCACCTAAAATTCCTACTATTATTATGATGGTTGGTCTTCAAGGGGCTGGTAAAACAACTTTTGCTGGTAAATTAGCCAATAAATTGATCAAAGAAGAAAAAGCAAGACCTTTGATGATTGCAGCCGATATTTATCGTCCTGCAGCGATTGATCAGTTAAAAACGCTTGGTCAACAAATTGGTGTTCCTGTTTTTGATATGGGTGTTGATCACTCCGCTGTCGAAATTGTGACTCAAGGACTTAACAAGGCTCGTGAAAATCGTAATGACTATGTTTTGATTGATACGGCTGGACGTCTTCAAATTGATGAACTTCTCATGAAAGAGCTTCGTGACATCAAGACTCTAGCTAATCCAAATGAAATCTTGCTTGTTGTTGATAGCATGATTGGTCAAGAAGCAGCCAATGTCGCTCGTGAATTCAATGAACAGCTTGACATTACTGGTGTTGTGTTAACCAAGATTGATGGTGACACAAGAGGTGGTGCGGCCCTTTCAGTGCGCCATATTACTGGTCAACCTATTAAATTTACCGGTACCGGTGAAAAAATAATTGATATTGAAACCTTCCATCCAGATCGTATGGCTAGCCGTATTCTTGGTATGGGGGATCTGTTAACCCTGATTGAAAAAGCTAGTCAAGAGTACGATGAGCAAAAATCAATGCAACTCGCTGAAAAGATGCGTGAAAACACCTTTGATTTTAACGATTTCATCGAACAATTAGACCAAGTTCAAAACATGGGGCCTATGGAAGACATTCTTAAAATGATTCCAGGAATGGCTGGAAATCCAGCACTAGCAAACCTCAAAATAGATGAAAGAGAGATTGCAAGAAAACGTGCCATCGTTTCATCAATGACACCTCAAGAACGTGAAAATCCAGATTTATTATCACCAAGTCGTAGACGTCGTATTGCTAGCGGTTCTGGTAATTCTTTTATCGAAGTCAATAAATTCATTAAAGATTTTAATCAAGCTAAGGCAATGATGCAAGGTGCTATGTCTGGCGATATGAATAAAATGATGAAACAAATGGGAATTGACCCTAGCAAAATGCCTAAGAATATGGATATGAGTGCCTTGGGACAAGGAGGTATGCCAGGAATGCCAGATATGTCTGCTTTAGGTGGCGGTGATATGGACATGAGCCAACTACTTGGTGGAGGCTTTAAAGGCAAAATTGGTGAAATGGCGATGAAACACTCTATGAAAAAAATGGCCAAGAAACTTAAAAAAGCAAAAAGAAAAAGAAAATAAGTTAATTAGTTTACATAAATTTATTTATGTAAACTCTCTTATTTTTTAAAGGAAAATTTTCAAAAAATGTCTGTTATGATGGACATTTCTAAAAATTTCCGTTTTAATAGACATTTTAAAAAATGTCTGTTATAATGGACATTAAAAAGGAGATAAGAATGATTTATATTGCAATTATTGGAGATATTATCTCTTCAAAATCAATTAAAGAACGTTCTCAAGCTCAAAAAAAGCTTATGACATTAATAGCAGATATCAATAAGAAATATGAGAAAGTTTTAAAATCACCATTTACTATAACAACAGGAGATGAATTTCAAGCTTTATTATTACCAAATCATCACGTTTTTGAGATTATTGAATCTATTTCGTTAAATTTTTTACCATATCATCTTCGCTTTGGTATTGGCGTAGGAGAAATATTAACTGATATTAATGAAGAACAAAGTATTGGTTCCGATGGCCCAGCTTACTGGTATGCCAGAAAAGCCATAGATTATATACATGACAATAATGATTATGGCACAAATAGCATTTCACTTTATTTTGATGATCATTATGATATCAGAAAGGCAATAAATGCTTCAATTGCAGCATCAGAATTCATCAAATCAAAGTGGACAACCACTCAATCTGAAATTGTTAAAAAACTTTTAGAGATAAATATCTATGATGAAAAGTTCGAACATAAAAAAATTGCAGAACTCCTATCAGTGACTCCTAGTGCCTTTAATAAACGGATTAAAGCAAGTGGATTAAAGATTTATTTGCGATTAAGACGAACAATTATGGTATCTATATTGAACTATATTAAAATGGAGGAGAATAGTCATGATTAGTTTATCTTCAATCGCTATTTACTTGGCTCAAAATCCAATCTTATCATTAACTGTATTTGCACATTTACTGTCTGATTTTCATTTGCAAAGTCAAGAAATGGCTGATAAAAAAGTTAAAAGAGGAAAATATCTTTATTGGCATTATTTGGGTATAGCTATACCGTTAATTATATTGAGTTTTGTTCTTTATGACTATAAAATTTACTTTCTAACTGTTTTCATTAGTCATGTTGTTATTGATTATCTTAAATGCTATCTAGATAATATCATTAAAAGAAAAAAAGCTGAATCGTTAGCTTTTATTATTGATCAACTCTTACATTTACTTTCAATAATAATACTTTATCATAGTTTTTCATTTTCTTATGCGCCAGATTATTTAACTACCTATTATCCTTTAATTCAAATTTCCTTATTCCTTATTTTGATTACAAAGCCTGTTAACATCGCTTTTAAAATAATATTTAAAAAATATCAGGTTAGTGAAGATGATGATAATACAAAGAAAACAATTGCAGGAGCAGGAGGAATTATTGGCAATTTAGAACGTCTTGCTATTGGTCTCTTTCTGATTGTAGGTCAAATAACAGCAATTGGATTTATTTTTACCGCAAAATCAATCGCTCGATATGATAAAATTGCTAAAAATCAAGCTTTTGCCGAATATTATTTGATTGGCTCATTATTTAGTATTATAAGTGTTATAATTGCTTTTGTAGTGATTTATGGTTGGTTTGGTTTATAAACATATTTTTAAATACTATTAAAATGAAATAAATGGTATAATGAATAAAATCTGTTTATAGTAATTTAAAAATGGTTTATAATGATAAAGGAGGATAACTAATGGATTTTAATAAACTAAAAAAGAGTAGAGCAGTAGCTGAAATAGAAAAAAGATATGATGAAGCTAAAAAGATATTAAGTGACGATGATAAAATAGAAAAATTCTTAAGCAATATTGAAAAAAAACTACATAAAGTGCCAGTTGCAGGGGATACTTTAGCAACAATACCAGTGATGGCATCACTAGTGAATAGTTACGCTAAAAAGAAATATACCGATGTTCCAACTGGAGTGATTGTACTCATTGTCAGTGCTCTCATTTACTTTTTAACACCGTTTGATATTGTTCCAGATAGTATTCCGTTTCTTGGTTTCTTGGATGATGCTTTTATTCTTTCAAAGGGATGGAAAATGGCACAATCTGACTTAAAAAAATATGAAAATTGGCGCAAAGAACAAAATAATGATAATGTGATAGAAGCCTAAAAAGAGATAGTATAGGTTTAATTTGAAAGAAAATTTGAATAAATCTAGTTGCACTCCATAGGAGTGTTATTGAAAAATTATTATTACAATGAAAATCACTTTTAATTGAAGTGATTTTTTATTTTAATAATGAGTCAAAATACTTTACCAATTGATATAGAAGTGGTAAAATAACAACATAAAATATTTCGAAATCTAAATAAGTGAGGTAATAACATGATTGAATTAGGTATTTCTTCTTTTGGAGAAACAACACCGCTTGAAAAAACTGGGAAAGCTATTTCACATGATGAACGTATTCGTAATATGGTTGAAGAAATGGTGCTAGCTGATGAGGTGGGATTAGACATTTATGCTATTGGTGAACATCACCGTGAAGATTTTTCAGTCTCAGCGCCTGAAATTTTATTAGCTGCTGCAGCATCAAAAACAAAACATATTCGCTTATCAAGTGCAGTAACGATTCTATCTTCCATTGATCCTGTCAGAGTCTACCAACAATACGCTACTATTGATGCTCTATCAAATGGAAGAGCTGAAATTATGGCTGGACGTGGATCATTTATTGAATCATTCCCATTATTTGGTTATGACTTAAATGACTATGAAGAATTATTTAACGAAAAATTAGATATGCTTCTTCAAATTAGAGAAAATACTAATTTGAACTGGACAGGAAAACACACACAAACTGTTAATAATAGACCTGTTTACCCAAGATCTGTTCAAGACAAATTACCAATTCAAGTAGCAACAGGTGGTAATTTCCACTCCACACAACGTATTGCTGAAATGGGGCTTCCAATTGTTTATGCGATTATTGGTGGTAACCCACGTGGTTTTGGTCAATTAATTAGACTTTATCGTGAAATTGGTCGTGCACATGGCCATGATTTAAGTAAAATGACTGTCGCAGCACATTCATGGGGTTGGTTATCAGACGATAAAGAAAAAGCTGAAAAAGAATACTTCTACCCAACCAAACAATTAGTTGATAACATTAGTAAAGATAGACCTCATTGGACTGAATTAACTTATGATGCCTACCTTCAACAAATCGGTCCAAACGGTGCTATGTTTGTTGGTGATGCTGAAACAGTTGCAAATAAATTAATCCGTATGATTGAAGATTTAAAACTAGATCGCTTTATGCTCCATTTGCCAGTTGGTTCAATGCCACACGAAGATGTCTTAAAAGCTATTCGCATTTTCGGAGAAGAAGTAGCACCAAAAGTAAGAGAATACTTTGCTAATAAAGAAAAAGAAGCAAACTAAATAAGCCCTTTTGATATATAAGAACTGAGAAATCAGTTCTTTTTTTATTTTTTTAAAAAAAGTGTTGACACTCACCTTAGGTAATCGTTTATACTAAATGTATTAGGAGGATTTCTAAATGACCTATTTAGTTAAAAAAGTCAGTGAAATAAGTGGTGTATCAGTGCGCACATTACATCACTATGATAAAATTGGTCTTTTGACACCACAAAAAAATGATAATGGTTATCGGTACTATACTAGAGAAGATTTGGCCACTCTTCAAACAATTTTGTTTTATAAGTACATTGGTTTTTCTTTAAAACAAATCAAGGACTTGCTAACAAAAGATGATTCCCAACGACTTAATAAACTAAAGAATCAATTAGAGTTAATGAAGAAAGAAAAATTCAAACTGCTAACACTTATTGAAACATTAGAAAAAACGATTTTAGCTGAGGAGGGAAAAATACAAATGACAGCCAAAGAACAATTCAAAGGATTTACTTATGAAGACCATCAAAAATATGAAAAGGAAACCAAAGAAAAATATGGTGAAAAAGTTGTTGAAGCAAGTAAACAAAAACAAAAAGGTAACGAAAAAATAATGACAGACGCTTTTAATTCCGTGTTCACGCAATTTTCAAGCCAAATGAAAAAGGGTGAAGACATTTCTTCACTTGAAAATAAAAAACTGGCCGAAGAACTTTATCATCTTATTAATCGGTATGGGTTTGATTGTTCATTAGAAATTTTTGGAAAAATTGGTCTAAACTATGTTCAGGATGACAAATTTAGAAAAAATATCGATCAATTTGGAGAAGGTACCGCCAAATACATCAGCGATGTTATTCAAGAATATGTTAAAGGACATTGATAGACTCCCGATTAGTAAAACAACCTATGCAAAAGTTAGTAAAGGAAATCTTATGGTTTCCTTTATTTTTATGGTTTACATTATCTCCTATAACATCTTTCCGAAAAACTATAATTTTCTTGAAACATATATAAGGTTATGTTATACTATGACTAAAGAAAACATAGAAAGAAACTGACTTTATGAGACGTGAACTACTACTAGAAAAAATTGATGCCTTAAAAAAAATCATGCCCTGGTATGTTTTAGATTATTACCAATCAAAATTATCAGTTCCTTACAGTTTTACAACCCTTTATGAATATCTTAAGGAATATCGTCGTTTTTTTGAATGGTTACTGGACTCTGATATCTCAAATGCTTCTAAAATCGCTGAAATCCCTCTAAAAACACTCGAAACATTGACCAAGAAAGATATGGAAGCCTTTATTCGTTATTTGAGGGAAAGACCTCTTCTTAATGCTAATTCAACGCAAAACGGTGTCTCTCAAACCACTATCAATCGAACGCTCTCAGCTTTGTCTAGTTTATACAAATATTTGACTGAGGAAGTTGAAAATGATCAAGGAGAGCCTTATTTTTACCGTAATGTGATGAAAAAAGTCTCAACCAAAAAGAAAAAAGAAACTTTAGCAGCTAGAGCCGAAAATATCAAAGGAAAACTCTTTTTAGGTGATGAAACGATGGATTTCCT
The DNA here is from genome assembly GCF_016481285.1 of Streptococcus zalophi. Taxonomy (GTDB): domain Bacteria; phylum Bacillota; class Bacilli; order Lactobacillales; family Streptococcaceae; genus Streptococcus; species Streptococcus zalophi. The sequence goes on along the minus strand of NZ_JAENBP010000002.1, from coordinate 151,665 downwards.
TGAATATGTTGAAATTGAGTATCCTAATCAACTTTCTAATCGTGCCCTTTCTTCTTTTAACAAAAACAAAGAAAGAGATCTTGCTATTTTGGCACTACTTCTTGCTTCAGGAGTTCGACTTTCAGAAGCAGTTAATCTTGATTTAAAAGATGTTAATCTCAAAATGATGGTCATTGAAGTCACAAGAAAAGGTGGCAAACGGGATTCCGTCAATGTTGCTAATTTTGCTAAACCTTACCTAGAAAATTATCTTAACATTCGAAAACAACGTTACCAGGCAGAAAAAAATGACACAGCCTTCTTCTTGAGTCTGTATCGGGGTGTTCCTAATCGTATTGATGCTTCAAGTATTGAAAAAATGGTTGCCAAGTACTCTGAAGATTTTAAAATCAGAGTCACTCCTCATAAATTAAGACACACACTCGCGACAAGACTCTATGATGCAACAAAATCGCAAGTTCTTGTGAGTCATCAACTAGGTCATGCCAATACCCAAGTCACTGACCTTTATACTCATATTGTTAATGATGAGCAAAAAAACGCTCTAGATAAGCTATGATTTTCTGATACCATCTGCTATAACATTAAAAGCCTGACAGTGGTTTTGCAACTATTGTCAGGCTTTTTTCATATCACATAAAATAATAAAATAAGGTTATTGACCAACAATCGTCTTAAAACCATTTTTCAAATCGATATTTTCAGTTTCTGTAAAGTACAACCAATTATTCTCATTTCCTTGATTTTGGCTGGTGTGTAAAACCAATGCTTGTCCGTCTTTGATAACAAAATAGTATAAATGCTTAACGTTAGGGTAACTTTGTTCGTAATCACTATAAACTGCAACCAGATTATAAACATCAGGTTTATCGCCAGTATCAGACCATTCCACGTTGATTGGAGAGTCGTTTAATGCTGGTGTCATAGTGTCACTTCCTACAGCGCTTATTTTTGGTGTTAGGTAGCCATAGTAATTTAGAGGATTATCAGGTGTATAGCTAGTATAAATTTGATTCATTTCAACTTGCCACTCACCAATAAAGGATTGTAATGCTTGAGCTTTTTCGACAGTCCATAGATGATTTTGACTTGGCTCTTTTTCTATTTGGTCTGATTTTTTTACATTTTCTGTTGTTTTAGTATCATCCTTCTTATCAGTAGTTTCGGTTGTTTGCACTACCTTATTATCATTATTGTTTGATTGTGGATTACCCCAAATGAACCAACTGAAAACACCAACTAAAACGCCTACTCCAAATAAAATGGATAAATACTTATTTTTTTTCATTTTGCTTCCTATCTATTTACATAAATAAATTTATGTAAACTAAACGATTTTAACTTATTTTTTAATAATCACTTTGGTCCCTTTGTCAATCTCGCTAACAATAGCAATATTAAGTTCTAAATCGTCAAGAATTCGTTTGGTCATATAAAGCCCAAGCCCTGTTGCTTTTTGATATTCTCTGCCATTGTAACCTGTAAAACCTTCTTCAAAGAGTCTTGGGATATCTTCTTTTAAAATACCTATCCCCGTGTCTTCAATGATAAGAGAATTTTCCATTTTAATCGTGATTTTCCCGCCTTTTTTGGTGTATTTAAGGGCATTATCAATCAGTTGGGTCACGGCAAATGTTAGCCATTTTTGGTCACTTTTAATCTCCCAATCCCCAATAATTTCAATGTCAATTTCTTTATGTAAGAATAAAAGTCGGTATTTTTTGATAATCTCAACCACTACTTCTTTTAGATGAATCCTTTCGAACCTAAAATCGCTTTGATGATGGTGAAATTTTAAATAGTTAATAAGAGTGTCCACGTAGTTATCAAGACTTAACAATTGTCGATTGATGTCTTGTGGCTTTAGCTGATTGGTCTGTGTCATGAGAGAGATAGCAGACAAGGGTACTTTCATCTGATGTGACCACATTTTAACCAAGTTTTGAAGATTTCTCTCACGTCGACGGTATTGCGATAATTCCTGTAATTGTTCCTTTTCTAATGCAAAATAATGCTCTAAAAAAGCTTTTTCCAAAGGACTATTAAGTAAACTATCTTTTCCTAGAAGGATATTAGTGGCCAATTCTTGTCGTTTTCGATAGTAAACACTAAATTGCCAAAGACTGACAATACTGAGTAACGTAGTGGTAAATAATAGTGATGTGACAAAGTAATCAAGTGACAAATGATAGAGAAAAAAGGTGAATAGAAAAGTTATCACTAATAGCAAATAAAGAGCGTACCATACAAAATATTCTTTAAAAAAATCTTTTATCATTGGATTAAATACCCTACTCCTCTTACAGTGTGAATGTGATTAAATCCTATTTGAGTCACCTTTTTACGCAATCTTGTCATATTGACACTTAGCGTATTATGATCGATAAACTCTTCATTCTCCCAAAGTTTTTCAAGTAATACTTCTTTGGATACTACTTCTCCTGGCTTGGCAAGGAGTGTTATCATGATTTTAGTTTCTGTCCTTGACAGTTGAATATGCTGATGGTCTTTAAAAAAATCGCCATCGGGTGTCAAATAAAAGTCATTATAACTGTAGTCCTTATGACTAAATTGATAAGCGCGTCTTAAAAGTGCCGTTAATTTTGCTTCCAAAATACTAAGAGAAAATGGTTTAGAAATAAAATCATCGGCGCCCATGTTCATTGCCATGACAGCACTCATGTCATCATCGGCACTAGAGATAAAAATGATGGGTGTCGTTAATGTTTTACGAATTTCAGTTGTCCAATAAAAGCCATTAAAATAAGGCAAAGAAATATCCATCAAGATCAAATCAGGTTGAAATTCTTTGATTTCTTGCAAAATCGCTCTGAAATTTTGACAAGAAAATACCTGGTAATCTTTTTTTAAATGATTGGAAAGAAGAGTAACAATCGTTTCATCGTCTTCAACAATGTAGAGTTTTTGTTTCTTATTCATACTTCTATTCTACCAAAAAAGTAGCGAATATTCGCTACTTTTTCTATCTTTTAATAATTTTGTAGTAAGTACGACTAGTTAGTTTATAAATAATAAAATAGATAATAACAATGATTGATATAGTAACAGCAGATACCAAATAAACCAATTTATCATCGGTAATACCAAATAAGGTTAGCATTTGTTTTAACATCACTAGGGCGACAACAAAGTGCATGATTGCCATTGCAAGTGGCATAAAGAAGACAAAGATTGTTTGTGAGTTAATTGTCTTTTTAACAGCTTTTTGACTCATTCCTACTTCTTGTAAAATCTGATAGGATTTTTTATCTTCATTTCCTTCTGTGTATTGCTTGTAATAGATAATAAGTGCTGCTCCTAATAAGAAACTAAAGCCTAGTAAAAAGCCAGTAAAGAGAAAACCACCTGTTGTAATATAAGCTTCCTCGAGAGAATCTTTCTTAGTACTTAAAACCATAGTGAGATTATTTTTGAGATCATATACATAATCACCATCATTAATATCCTTTACAATCTTTATCTCTTGTTCAGATAAATCTGTATATACCGTGTAATTGGATGGACTATTAATACCATTATTTGATACTTCTTGATATCTTGATGAAATATCATTAAAAATCTCATCATTACTTACCACTAGAATGCCTGAATTATAAGTATTTACAGTTGGAGGAAAGTTAACAGTCTTAAAGTTTTTAATATTTTTAAAGTGGTAGTCAAAAAAAGTAATTGTTTCAAATTGACTGTTTCCTTTTTGGACGAAAAAGGCTGTTTCATCATTTTTTAGTTGAGGTAAATCATTGTCTAGACTACGAAAATCATCTTGTGTCACAAGATAAATAAAAGCTAAACTTGAAGTGTCAGGATTTTTAATAGCTTCCTCATTGATTGTTAAGTTTTTACCAGTAGAGACGTTAAATCCCATTAAACTAGAGAAAAATTTAGGTCCTTCTATTTCTCTGTCTAGTTTTTTGACAACTAATTCTTCGAATAATGAACGTGCTTCATCTTTTGTTTCACCAAAAAATGTCAAACTTGTATTTTTAGGAAAACTTTCATCAGTTAATTTTTGTGTTGCACTATATAAAGAAAAAGTTGTTGCAATAGTGACAAAAGCCATGATAGCCAGTAAAGTAATGTTAGCTAATCCAATAGCATTTTGTTTCATCCGAAAAATCATTTGTGACACTGTAATAAAATGTTCAGGCTTGTAAAAATAATTTTTCTGATTTCTTTTTTTCTTAAGATACCAAGTTGTGAAACTGATATAGAAAAGATAAGTACCAATGATAACCAAAATAACAGCAATGAAGAAACGCTGAAGCACTGCTATTGCGGCAATTTTTGATGAACTTAGTGATAAATAATAGCCAATGCTTAGAAAAACAATACTTAACAGTGCTAAAACAATATTTCCTTTTGGCTCTTTTTCTCCTTTTTCTCTACTTGTAAATAGAGCAAGTGGTGAGGTTTTCTTGATAAACCATAAATTGAACAGTTCAAGGATTAAAAAGATTCCTAAGAAGATAAGATTAGTAAAAATAAATGGTAAAACAGTTATTTTAAAAGAAGTTAATTCTACGTGAATTAAGTTAATGAAAACTAAGTGGAGAAAATTAGCAAAAACAATACTTAACAGACTCCCTAAAATAATCAAGCTGATATAAATGATGATTAACTCTAAGCTGGCAATTAAGCTGATTTGTGATTTTTTCATCCCTAGTATATGATACAAACCAAATTCTCGACTACGTTGCTTCATTAAAAAATTAAAACTATAAACAGCCATAATCACTGAAAAAATGGTTAAAACAATAGCAGCTAAGGACAAAGTCATTGTGCCGTGTTTCATTGTATCAGACATTGGACTTAACATGATTAGAAAATTGGAACAAACTAAAATGTACAAGACTAAACTGGCAAGAATAAAAGGCAGAAAATTGTTTAGTGATTTTCTAATATTTTGAATCGCTAATTTGAGATAAAACATCCTACTCACCTCCTAACAAAGCTGCCATAGAGAGTGAAATTTCCTTACTAAATTCTGTAGTTGATTTATTAGCACGATACATTTGATGGAAAATACGGCCATCTTTAATAAATAAAACACGTTTGGCATGACTTGCTGCATTGGCTGAATGCGTAACCATTAAAATCGTTTGGCCTTCATTATTGATTGCTTCGAAAAGATTTAACAAATCCTCTGAATTTTTATAATCTAGAGCAGCTGTAGGTTCATCAGCTAAGATTAGTCTAGGTTGTGTGATTAAACTTCTAGCAATGGCGGCTCTTTGTTTTTGTCCTCCAGAAATTTCAAAAGGACGCTTATTTAAAAGACCATCAATTTTTAATTTGGGAGCAATAACAGCTAAACGTTTTTCCATGTCATTATGAGGAACACGACTCAAGACTAAAGGCAAAAAGATATTATCTCTAATAGTGAGTGTGTCTAAAAGATGAAACTCTTGAAACACAAACCCCAAATGTTGCAAGCGAAAATCTGCCAACTGATTTGGTTTAATTGTTGTAATATCTTTATTATCCATAACAATACTACCTTTTGTTGGTTTATCAAGCGTTGCAAGAATGTTCAAAAGTGTTGTTTTCCCAGAACCACTTTCACCCATAATGGCGATAAATTCACCTTCTTCTACTTTGAAATCAACATCTTGTAGAGCTTTGGTTTCTTCCTTAGAAAAACGTGTACGATAAACTTTTTCTAAATGATTAATTTCTAAAAACATAAGCAACTCCTTTTATCATTAAGTAAGATATATTAAACGTTCTAGTTAATAATAATATATCATAACTTTTTTATTTGTACTATTATTATAATACATAAAGAAAAAAGTGAACTTACATTTTTAATAATTAACCTTACAATTTTGTAAGAAAAATAAAAAACAAGGTAGATTTACCTTGTTTTAAACTGTAATAAAATTTTCTAAGTCTGAGAGGGCTCTCTCTGCTATTTTTTCATAACGCTCTTTTTTATCTCTAATTCTAGGACCATCTAGTTCTTTAATAATTCCAAAATTGACATTCATAGGTTGGAAATGTTTGCTTTCAGCATGAGTGACATAATAAGGTAAACTGCCGATAGCTGTTGTTTGAGGGAAAATCACAGCCTCTTCATTCTTGAATAATTTAGCGGCATTAATGCCAGCCACTAAACCGCTGGCTGCTGATTCGACATAGCCTTCCACTCCTGTCATTTGACCTGCAAAGAAAATATTAGGTTTTATGCGTGATCTAAAGGTTTCTTCTAATAAATTTGGGGAATCCATATAAGAGTTACGGTGCATAACACCATATCTGACGAATTCAGCATTTTCTAACCCTGGAATCATGGAAAAGACGCGTTTTTGTTCTCCCCATTTTAGGTGCGTTTGAAAACCAACAATATTAAAAAGACTTCCTGCGGTATTATCTTGTCTTAATTGGACAACTGCGTAAGGCGTCTTATATTCGCCATCACGCTTTCCTTTGTAGTCTTCTGGATATTCTAGTCCAACAGGCTTCATTGGCCCATAGAGCATGGTTTTTACACCTCGTTTAGCCATGACTTCGATTGGCATGCATCCTTCAAAGTATTTTTCTTTTTCAAAGGCATTAAGAGGTGCTTCTTCTGCTGTAGTTAGTGCATCATAAAAAGCTATAAATTCTTCTTTAGTCATTGGACAATTTAAATAAGCAGCTTCACCTTTGTCATAACGTGATTTTAAGTAGACTTTATCCATGTTTATGGTATTTTTGTCAATAATGGGAGCAGCTGCATCGTAAAAGTAAAAACCATCACCACCATTTAAGCGATGTATCTCGCTGGCTAAAGCATCAGATGTCAAAGGACCAGTTGCAATAACTGTGATAGCATCGTCTGGAATACTAGTTATTTCTTCTCGAATAACTTCAATAAGAGGGTGATTGCTAATGAGTTCAGTAACACTTTTTGAAAAACCTTCTCTATCTACTGCTAAAGCGCCACCTGCTGGTACTCTTGAATCTTCTGCAGCTTTTAAAATAACGGAGTCTAGACGACGCATTTCTTCTTTTAAAAGTCCGACCGCATTGGTTAGACTATCACCACGAAGCGAGTTAGAACAAACTAATTCAGCGAAAAAGTCGGTTTTATGTTGAGGAGTTGATTTAACCCCTCTCATTTCATAGAGTTTAACTGGAATACCTCGTTTAGCAATTTGGTAAGCTGCTTCACTTCCAGCTAAACCTGCACCAATAACATTAATATAAGATTGAGACATGACACTAATACCTCTTACTAGGTTTCCCTAGTTCAAATCTTTCTATTTTAATACTGCTATTATAACAAAATATTTTATTTTAAACGATAGTAAAAAATAAAGTTTACATAAACTTAATTATGTAAACTTAGTTTCTTTATTTAATTTTTTCTTCTTCGTAATCACAATTTTCATTACTACAAACAACTTGTTTGCCACCGCCTCTGATTTTCTTTTCAACCAGATAATCACCTGATTTAGGGCAATTTCTACCAATTGGTAAGTTCCACGAAGTGAATTCACACTCAGGGTAGCGACTGCAACCGTAGAAAATACGATTACGTTTTGTTTTTCTTTCAATGACTTGACCTTGATGACAAAGTGGACAAGTGACTCCGATTTCCTTTGTGAAAGGTTTTGTGTTGCGACAATCTGGGAAATTGCTACATGCATAAAACTTGCCATATTTACCAAGCTTAATCACCATTTCATGACCACAAACATCACAGAGAAAACCAGCAGGTTCATCTTTAATTTGAATTTTTTCAATTTCTTTTTCTGCTTTAGCGAGTTCTTTTTCAAAAGGTTTATAAAAACTATCGATAACTTTCTGCCATTGCTCCTTACCAATTTCGATTTGGTCGAGTTTTTCTTCCATTTCAGCTGTAAAAGTCACATCAACAATATCTGGGAAGAATTCAACAATTAAACGATTAACAATTTCACCAAGTTCTGTCGGTTCAAATCGTTTGGCAGAGAGTTTAACATAGTAACGCTTCTGAATGGTTTCTAGTGTTGGTGCATAGGTAGATGGTCTACCAACTCCGTTTTCTTCTAGGGTTTTAATCAAGGTTGCCTCAGAAAATCTTGCTGGTGGTTGCGTGAAATGTTGTTCAGGGTTAACTGAAACCTTTTTGACGACATCTTTTTCAGCCATTTCTGGAAGCATTTTGCTTTTATCAGAATCATTATAGACCGCTAAGTAACCATCAAATTTAACTTGGCTACCATTTGCAACAAACATAACGCCATTTTGTGAAAGACTGACTTTTACAGTGTCAAAGACAGCCGGTTTCATTTGACTAGCAACAAAACGATTCCAAATGAGAGTATAAAGTTTTAATTGGTCTTTGTCTAAGTATTTTGCAATGCTTTCTGGCGTGTGTGTGACGCTTGATGGACGAATAGCTTCATGGGCATCTTGAGCACTGCTGGCATTTTTTACTTTTTGGCTATGTTTAGAATATTGACTACCAAAACGTTCTGTAATTAATTTAGCCGCTTCTTCTTGTGCAACTGGACTAATACGTGTTGAATCGGTACGCATATAAGTGATTAACCCTTGATGACCAGCAGGACCAAGACTAAGTCCTTCATAAAGCTGTTGTGCTACCATCATTGTTTTACGCGTTCTAAAGTTAATCTTGTTGGCTGCATCTTGTTGAAGAGATGAGGTTGTATAAGGCATGGGAGCATTTCTTCTTCTCTCTTTTTTCTCAACTTTATCAACAACAAAGTCATTACCTTTAAGGCGTTTTAAGACATTTTTGACAGTATCATTATCTTTAAGTTTTAATTTATCGCCATCAAGTCCATAAAAATTGGCTTGAAACTTTTTAGTTCCTTTTTTAAAAACACCATCAATGGTCCAGTACTCTTCAGGAATAAATGCTTTTATTTCATTTTCACGATCAATAATCAGTTTTAAAGCGATGGACTGAACACGTCCTGCCGACAATCCTTTTTTGACTTTTTTCCAAAGAATTGGAGAAATAGAGTAACCAACAATACGGTCAAGAACTCTTCTGGCTTGCTGTGCGTCAACCAAGTCCATATCAATTTCTCTAGGCTCAATGAAAGCATTTTTAACAGCCTCTTTGGTCACTTCGTTAAAGACGACGCGATTTTTATCGCCTTCTTTTAAGTCGAGAATATGGGCTAAATGCCAAGAGATTGCTTCTCCCTCGCGGTCCGGGTCACTTGCTAGATAGACTTTTTTGGCATTTTTGGCTTCTTTTTTGAGAGAATTGATTAAGGGGCCTTTTCCGCGAATATTAATGTATTGTGGTTCATAGTTGTTATCAAAGTCGATTGACATGCTTGATTTCTTCAAATCACGAATGTGTCCGACACTGGCTACCACTTTATATTGTCGTCCAAGGTACTTTTCAATTGTTTTTGCTTTAGCAGGAGATTCGACAATGACTAAATTCTTTTTAGCCGTTGATTTTTTCTTCCCTGTTTTCTTTTTTGTTTTTAATGTTGTAGGCATACTAGACTTCCTTATTTTTTATCAGCAACTAGCATGATAACCCTTTTTTTAGCACCTGTCAATAAAAAAAGTTTTTCTATAGGAAAACAGCTTTTAATTTTGATACTCTAAAATCACATCTAAGCCTGATGTAATGCATTTTGCACCTTCTTTTATTAGTCTATGACAACCTTCAGATTTACCATCCAAAATATTACCTGGTACGGCAAACACATCACGTCCTTCTTCCATTGCTCTTTCGCAAGTGATGAGACTGCCAGAACGTAATTTCGCCTCGATAACGATGACTCCTTGGCTAAGTCCTGCAATAATTCTATTTCGTTCTGGGAAATGATAACGCAAAGGTTGGGTTTTTGGTTCATATTCAGAAATAATCAAATGATTTTTAGCAAAATACTCTTGTAACAACTCATTTTCCTTTGGATAATAGACATCCAAACCTGTCCCTATAACGGCTATTGTTTTTCCACCATTTTTTAATATTGACAAATGAGCAGCCGTGTCAATCCCTTTAGCCAGTCCGCTAACAATGACAAAGCGATTACCAAGTTCAGAAATAATTTTTCTAACAGCCTTAATTCCTTTTTGACTAGCCATCCTAGCGCCTACTACTGCTATTTTTGGGTGAGAAAGTAATTCTATGTTTCCTTGATAAAATAATAAAACAGGGGGATTGTGGCTATTTTTTAGAGCTTCTGGATAGTGGTCATCAAGAATTGATAATGTTGAAAATTGATAAAAATATTTTTTTAATTTTTGATGGTCAAGTGACTTATAAGCTTGTATAAACTGACTTGGTATTTTCACACCTGAAATCACAGCTATATTTTTTAGTGATAATTTCTCATCGTGTTTTTTTCGATAATCAAGTAGATTTAACAGATGTCGATTTGTTAGTCCTGCTTTTTTCAATTTAAATAGTTCAAAATTATTCATATTCACCTCTCAACTGACTATTCGAAAAAACCAGCCAAAAAGACTGGTTTTAAAATGATTTATTAACCATTGATTTAATGGGTTCAAATGTTTGACGATGTATAGGTGTTATGCCATAAGCTTTTAAGGCATCCAAATGTTTTTTGGTACCATAGCCCGCATTGCTATTAAAATCATATAGAGGGTACTGACTGTGATAGTCATTCATTAGCTGATCTCTTGTTACCTTGGCAACAATTGAGGCTGCAGCAATCGATAAACTTTTGCTATCACCTTTGATAATTGCTTCTTGTGGGATATCACAATCGAGGGTCATAGCATCAATTAAAAGAAAATCAGGGGTGATCTCTAATTTTGAAACAGCGTCAAGCATGGCTAACTTACTAGCTTGGTAAATATTGATATCGTCAATAGCTTTGTTATCAATAATCCCAATTCCAACCGCTAAAGCACTTTCCATCACTCTCTGATAAATAGAATGGTGTTTCTTTTTAGGGATTTTTTTACTATCATTCAATCCTGCTATTAAAGTGTTTTCAGGTAAAATAACCGCTGCTGCAACAACTGGGCCAGCTAAGGGACCACGCCCTACTTCATCAATACCACAAATAAGAGAAAACCCTTTTTGATAGAGATTTCTCTCATAAGAAAGCATCTGTTCAAGCCGTTTTAATTCATTTTTTTGTTGTCTTATTTCTTTTTTTCGCTTTTTGAGGAGGTTTTGGACACCAATTCGCTCATCATCTAGAAATTGTTGGAAGTTTGAGTCATCAATGCTATTAACATTTGCCAAAAGTGATTTAATTTCCTTAATTGTTAGCATCGATTTCCTCAATTCTATCAAGAGTATAAGTTCCCAAACGACCATCTCTGACTTCTTTAACAAATAGGTTATAAAATCTATCGTAGTCCTCGCGATAGCCAAGTTTTTTAGTCATTGTCATAATGATGTCTGGTGCTTCATCTTCTAATGAAATACCCTTGAAGCGGTCTTTCAAGCGTTTAGGATAATGTGTTTTAAAAAAATCAAGTCCAAAAATAGTGACCTCATCCATAGGGAGCAACGTATCTTTTATAGCTCCTGTTAATGCTAATTTAAGACCAATCAAATCGTCTTCAAATTTTGGCCATAAAATACCAGGTGTGTCTAAAATTTCTAACTCTTTATTTGATTTCAACCATTGTTGCCCCTTGGTGACGCCAGGTTTGTTACCTACAACTGCTATTTTCTTTCCAGCTAAACGATTCATTAAAGTTGATTTTCCAGCATTTGGAATTCCAACAATCATGGTTCTCAAGGTTTCTTTTTGAATGCCTCGTTCTTTTAAATGAACAATTTTATCAGCCATCAATTTTTTTGCAGCTTCAGTCACTTTTTTAACGGTTGCTTGCTCTTTTGAATTAATAGCTAGAGTTGTGATGCCTTGTTTTTCAAAATAATGTCGCCATTCTTTAGTTTTGACTGGATCAGCTAAATCAGCTTTATTTAAAATTAATAATTTAGGTTTGTCCCCTATTATTTTTGACAACATAGGATTTTGACTTGAAAAAGGCAGTCTAGCATCGACTAAAATTGTTACAAAATCGACAAATTTGATATTTTCTTGCACTTGTCTCCTAGCTTTTGACATATGGCCAGGAAACCATTGAATAGTTGCCATAAAATTTTTTCCTTTCACTTTTACGAGACGTTTATTTATCTATTTTATCACAATTTATCTGCTAAACGACAACTAAAGAAAAATCATTAGAATTTTCTAATGATTTTTAATACGTTATTTTGTTGTGCTAAAACTATCTAGGATATTAACCCAATAGGTATTAACAAAGTCTTCAGAACCTTCAATACCAAAGAAATAAATGGTACCATCGTGTTCAAAAAGATTAACTGAGAGGACTTCCCCTGTTTTATAGGTAGCTACATTTTGATAGACTTTATCTTGGAAATCATCATAATGGTAAAGTTCTAATGTTTCTAAATCTTTATCTTCTTTAAGATATCCAGCAATATTATCTGCAGCAGTTTCTGCTGTAAACGCTTCTTTTTCTTCTTTTGTAAGGTTAGATATATCAATAGTATTTAGAGTAATAATATATTTTCCTGTAACATCAGAATACTGTACATCATCACCGTCTGGATTATTTATATCTGTGAAAGTAACAAAATCTTCCGGAATATTGTAGTAACCAACGCGTTCATCACCAGCTTTTTGAGTTAGTTTAAGTGCCTTTTTAGTGATTTTTTCAGAAATATTTTCTTCTTTCTTAGAGAGAACTTCGTCAATTATATCAGATTCTTTGTTGTTTGAACAACCAAATAATCCTACAATTCCAACTGTAACTATAATAGCTAAAAAAATTTTTTTCATGAGAAATCCTTTCTTTTAAAAAAATCTTTAAAAACATCATATAAAAATATATTCTTTACCTTTATTTCCATTGTAACGTAAAAACCCTTGTCTGACAAGGGTTTAAGTTTTTATAATATTTGTTCAAATCTTAAGTGAACATTAATATGATCTTCATAACCGTTTCTTTCAAGGTCACGTTGTAAACGATAGGCAATATAGCGTTCAGCAATCTTAATGTAACCTGCTTCAATTAAGCGATTTTCAACTAAAGATTGTATCATATTGATGGTAGGACGTTCTACTTGTGCTTCTTCTAAGTCTATCACGACTTTTTTAGTGACTTGAGCCAATTTTTGTCGTAATTCTTCATCCAAAACATACACTGTTTGCGCTGCTTTTAAAATAGCTTGATAAATTTTATCTGGGTTAAAATCAGTAACTTGTCCATTGCGTTTGATAATTTGCATAGAAACCTCTTTTCTATTCGTAAGGAAAGGTATTTGTTATTAATATTATCTAGGTCTTAAGTGATTTTGTCAAGTTATATTGTTTGTTTTGTGATAAATAAACTCATTTTAAAGATTAATTAGAAATAATTAAAAAAAATCATATATCAGTTTGATTCTTTAAAGTAACATTTTATACACTTCTCACATAGCGGCATTGATTTCCTTGAGTACTATCTAGCCAGTTTGGAATGATTTCAACCAGATTAAAGCCCATTTTCTCATAGAAAGGAATTCCCATCTGATTATTTTCAACTACAAAAGTAGTTTGTTTGCTAATAGCATAATGTTCTTTTTGATAACTTGTATAACCATTTAAAAGATTTTTTCCGATACCTTTTTGTTTAAACTCAGGATGAACATATAAAACATAAATATAGCCATTGTTATCCTCACAAGCACCACAAATACATCCTAATATCATGCCATCTTTTTCAGCAACCATATAACCATTAAAGGTTTGATTTTTGTAGACACTTCTTCATAAAGTCTTTTTTCATTAAAGAATTCACTAATCATACGTTTGATAAAGTCTTTAGAGTAAAGTTCTTTATAAGTGATTTTCAAGGCTTTTATTAATAGCTCTTTTATTTCTAACACATCGTCTGGTGTTGCAAATCTGACAGTTAGCATATTAACTCTCCTTTTTAACCATAGTTGTATTATTTCTATTATATCAAAAAAGATGGCTGAGCCATCTTTAACTAAATTAATTCAAATAAGAGTTCTTTTGTTGGGTGAACAAGTCCTTGTTCATGTAAGCTCTCAGCAATCTGTACTGAATTCCATGCGGCACCTTTTAAGAGGTTATCAGAAACCACCCACATGTGAATACCGTTTTCAATGTCAAGGTCACGCCGAATACGACCAACAAATGTTTCTGTTTTATCAACAGCAGTAATGGCTTGAGGATAAATTTGTTCTGCCGGATTATCTTCTAAAACAGTACCAGGAAATTCTGAAATGGCTTTTTTAACAGCTTCAATATCTGCTACTTCTTTTGTTTCAATATAAACTGACTCCGAGTGAGCTGTCAAAACAGGAACACGAACACAGGTTGCTGATACTTTAATGGCATCATCTTCCATGATTTTCTTTGTTTCCTTAGTCATTTTCATCTCTTCATAAGTATAGTCATTGTCAGTGAAGAGATCAATTTGTGGCAGGGCATTAAAAGCAATTGGATAGTGTTTCTTATCACCACCTGATGGTAGGATATTTGCTTCTACTTCAGTTACGGCTGTCCCTTCATTAATCACGTCACTAATTTGCTTTTTAGCCTCTTCAACTGCTTGTGCACCAGCACCTGATACAGCTTGATAGGTTGAAACGATAATACGCTCAAGTCCCCATTCTTGTCTAATGGGTTCTAATGCCATCATCATTTGAATCGTTGAACAGTTAGGACAAGCAATAATGCCATGATGGTCATTAAGGGCATGTGCATTAACCTCGGGGACAATTAAAGGAACATCAGGATTTTGACGATAATGAGAAGTGTTATCAATCACAACTGCTCCTGCTTTAACCGCATAAGGTGCGAATTTTGCAGAGGTTTTACCACCAGCAGAGAAAAGGGCAATATCGACACCTTCAAACGAGTTTTCAGTTGTTTCTTCAACAGAAATGGATTGATCCTTAAATAAAAAAGTTTTACCAACAGAACGCTTTGATGCTAATAATCTTAAATTCTTGACAGGTAAACTTGATTTTTCAAGCATTTTAATCATTTGTTGTCCTACAGCACCTGTAGCACCGACAATTGCAACGTTGTAAGCCATATTATTCCTCGTTCATTTCTTTTTAGATATTATTGTTCTATCATACTATTTTTTTACGATTTTGAATAGTTTTTTAATAAAAAATCCCTCTCCAAATGGAAAGGGATTAAGGGCACTTTATCAGTGTGAAAAGACGGTTCACACATCCTTTCAAAGTCCGCTCCTGCGTTAATGACTTCCCTGCGCAAAAATGGTTTCGAAAAACCATTATCGACTCATCGCATAAAGTGATTATATCCTATTTTTGCAAAATTGTAAAGAAAACTACTTATTTCTACAAAAGTGGTGCAATTAATTTGATGATAAAGCCAGCTCCTCTTATTAAAATATTTTCACCTTTTAGAGACTCAATTGTCACTTCCTTGCTTTTACTGAGTGTTTTTTGAAAATCATCTTCAATAGCACTAATACTTTTAGTTTGATACATGTATGTAGCACATTCAAAATGATGATAAAGACTTCGGTAATCAAGATTAATGCTTCCCACTACTGCTTTATTATTATCACTAACAAAGTTCTTAGCATGGACAAAACCAGGTGTGAATTGGTAAATCTTAACACCTGAATCAATCAAAGATGGAAAATAGCGTTTGGCTAAAGTATATGGGATTTTTTTGTCGGGAATACCAGGAACAATTATTTTGACATCAACGCCTCGTTCTGCAGCAAATTTTAAGGCGTGTTCAAGTTCACTATCAAGAATAAGATAAGGAGTCATAATATGAACATATTCATTGGCATTATTTAAAATATCAATGTAGACGTTCTCGCCAACTTTTTCATTATCTAGTGGTGAATCAGCATAAGGAATAACATAACCTTGATTGCAGTTACTATTTGATTTGTTGGGTAATAAGTATTTTTTGATATCATCAGTTTTATCGTAAGTTGCCCACATTTGTAAAAACATTAAGGTGTAAGAGCTAACAGCTTCTCCCTTTACCATGATTGCTGAATCTTTCCAGTAACCATATTTATTGACAAGATTGATGTATTCATCAGCCAAATTGACACCACCATTAAAAGCAACATGATTATCAATAACTAAAATTTTACGATGATCTCTATAATTATAGTAAGTTGATAAAAATGGTGATATTGGTGCAAATGCACGCGCTTTGATACCAATTTTTTCTAATCGATTTTTATAGTCAGGTGATAAAGTTGAATACTCAATCATACCGTCATACATGACTCTAACTTCAACACCTTCTTTGACTTTTTCTTCAAGGATAGCTAAGATTTCACCCCACATGGTTCCTTCATCGATGATAAAATATTCCAAGAAGATAAAGTTTTTTGCCTTTTGTAATTCTTCTTTTAAGGCGATAAATTTTTTCATTCCACTAGAAAAATAAGTGATGTCAGGATTTTTATAAATGGGATAGCCACCACGTCTGTTAAGATATTTTGCTAGATTGTAGGTAATAAGATGCTCTTTTTTTAATTCAGTCAAAATATCTGATTTTTGGTGGAAATAGGGAGACACTTCTAAAATCGATTCTTTGATGCGTTTTTTAAGTTCTCGATAACCCAAATCATTTTTTGTATAAATAAGAAACATGGTTCCTGGTATTGGAAAAGGAAAAATAACTAAAAGCCAAGTGATAATGGAAGTTGTATCCATCTTGCTATTGACAAGAAAAATAACAGATCCTGCAATAACAATGGACTCAATAATCTTTAGAGGAATACGAAAATCTTCTAGTTTAAGGAAAAAGAAATTAATAAGAATAATTTGTAGAATGATGAGAACAAGAAAGAGCGTTAAACGGCTAAAAATACCTCTAAAAATACCTCTTTTACTTTTATTAAGTAATTTAACGACAGTATTTTTTTGACTGCTCATTACTTTCTCCTCTCTCATTATTAAAATATTTTATAAACGTTTAAAACAACCCTAGTGCAACACCATCATCAGTAACATCCATATTTAAAGCAGCAGGCTGTTTAGGTAATCCAGGCATGGTTAAAACATCTCCTGTTAATGCAACAATAAATCCTGCACCGATTTTAGGAACAAATTCTCTAATGGTTATTTCAAAGTCTGTTGGTGCACCAAGAAGACTTGGATTGTCAGAGAAACTATATTGTGTTTTAGCCATACAGATTGGTAAGTTATCCCAGCCATTTTGTTTGAGTTCATTTATCTGAGTTTTAGCCTTGGCTGAAAAAGTGACTGACTTGCCACCGTAAATATTAGTGACAATCTTAGTTACTTTTTCTTCAATAGTGTCAGAAATGTCATAAAGCTCTTGATATTGATTAGGCTGTTTGTCAATTAAATTAACAACAGTATTGGCTAAAGCAACTCCTCCTTTTCCACCATCAGCCCATACTGTTGCTAACTCAACAGGGACATCAATCTTTTGACAGAGGTTTTTTAATGTTTCAATTTCTTTTTCGGTGTCTGACACAAAACGGTTAATGGCCACAATAACAGGTACACCGTATTGACGCATATTATTAACATGACGCTCTAAGTTAGCAAAACCTTGAGTAAGGGCTTTGATATTTTCTTTTTCTAAGTCTGTTTTTGGGACCCCTCCATGCATTTTCAAGGCACGAAGTGTGGCAACTACAACAATAGCATCTGGTGCTTTAGGGAGTTGTGGTACTTTGATATCTAGGAATTTTTCAGCTCCGAGGTCTGCTCCAAATCCTGCTTCTGTAACGGTATAATCCGCTAAACGAAGTGCTGTTGAAGTTGCTAAAACAGAGTTACAACCATGTGCAATGTTTGCAAAAGGACCGCCATGAACAAAGGCTGGTGTACCATATATGGTTTGTACGAGATTTGGTTTTAAAGCGTCTTTTAGGATTAGAGTCAAGGCACCTTCTACTTTTAAATCACTAACAGAAACAGGTGTTTTATCTGATTTGTAGCCAATCACAATTCTACCCAATCTTGCTTTTAAATCAGAAAGGTCAGTTGCCAAACATAAAATGGCCATAATTTCACTGGCTACGGTAATGTCAAAACCATCTTCTCTTGGAACTCCGTTAAATGGGCTTCCTAGACCAACAATGACTTTTCTAAGCGCACGATCATTTAAGTCCACAACACGTTTCCAAATAATGCGACGTTGGTCTATACCAAGTTCATTACCTTGTTGCAAGTGATTGTCGATTAGAGAAGATAGCGCATTGTTAGCTGTAGTGATAGCGTGCATGTCTCCAGTAAAATGCAGATTGATATCTTCCATTGGCAGAACTTGAGCATAACCTCCACCTGTTGCACCTCCTTTGACTCCCATAACTGGACCCATTGATGGTTCACGAAGCGCAATCATTGTTTTCTTACCAATTTGACTAAGAGCATCTGCTAGACCAATCGTAATCGTTGATTTTCCCTCTCCTGCTGGAGTAGGATTGATAGCAGTGACTAAAATAAGTTTTCCTAGTGGATTTGATTTAACGGCATTAATTTTATCAAATGATAATTTTGCCTTATAATTACCATAAAGTTCAACATCATCAGGTGAGATATTAACTTTATTGATAATATCAACAATAGGTTTTAAGGGGGTGCTTTGAGCGATTTGGATATCAGTTTGCATAGAAGGCTCCTCTTTTATTTTATAATATTAGTATACCAAAACCCCTACAAAAATACATGTTTTTATTTAAAATAAGCTATTGTTCATCTAGTTTTTTAAAATATATTGAAATGCCAGTAACAAATCATTTACCTAATGTCTTTTTTTGTGTAAAATACTCTTATGAGAATTTTAGTTACTTCTGGTGGCACCAGCGAAAAAATTGATAATGTGCGTAGTATTACTAACCACGCGACAGGAACCTTAGGTAAGGTCATTACTGAGGAATTGTTAAGTAAAGGTGAGTCAGTCACTTTAGTGACGACAAAATCTAGTGTGAGACCTAGCTCACATTCGCATTTAAGCATTGTTGAAATAAATGATGTCGCAAATCTCATTGAAACTCTTGAACCTCTTGTTAAGACACATGATGTCTTGATTCATAGTATGGCAGTTTCAGATTATACACCTGTTTTTATGACTGATTTTGAAAAAGTTAAAAATGCTGAACAGCTAGAACTCTTTTTAGAACAAAAAAACACTGAAACTAAGATTTCTTCAGATAGTGATTATCAAGTGTTATTTTTAAAGAAAACACCAAAGGTGATTAGTTTAGTCAAACAATGGAATCCTTCTATTCGCTTAATTGGCTTTAAATTATTAGTTGATGTCTCAAAAGATGAATTGATAGAAACCGCTAAAAAAAGCTTAGTGACAAACCAAGCTGACTATATTCTAGCCAATGATTTAAGTGAAATCACTTCTCTTACTCATCATGCCTACCTAGTATCAGAAACAGAAATATATGAAGCTGATACAAAAAAAGAAATCTCTCAATTAATTTATGAAAGGGTGATAAAAAATGCCTAAGGGTCTTTATCCAACAATTACATTAGCAGTTACTGGTAGTATTTCAGCCTATAAGGCTGCTGATTTAATTAGTACACTTAAAAAACGTGGTTACAATATTCAAGTCTTAATGACTGAAAAAGCTACTCATTTTATTACACCATTAACTTTACAAGTCCTGTCTGGTAATCCTGTTCATTTAGATATCATGGCTGAAGATGATCCAAGATTTGTCAATCACATTCAATTGGGGAAACAAACTGATTTATTGCTTGTTGCACCTGCTAGTGCTAATACGATTGCAAAATTAGCTAATGGCTTGGCTGATAATATTGTAACTGGAACCATACTTGCTCTTCCTTTAAATGTTCCAAGATTATTTGCCCCTGCAATGAATACAAAAATGTATGAACATCCTGTCACTCAGAAAAATTTAAAAACGCTAAAAGAATTTGGTTTTCAAGAAATCCCACCTAAATCATCACTACTAGCTTGTGGTGATGTTGGAAAAGGTGCTTTAGCTGATATAGATACTATTATTACAAAAGTAGAGGAGTATTTTAATGAGAAATAAAAACCAATCACAATCTATCGCAACCATTGCTATCTTTTTTGCTGTTATGCTTGTGATTCATTTATTGAGTTCTTTTATTTTTAACTGGTTGCCACTTCCCATTAAGCCAACACTAGTTCATATCCCAGTTATTATTGCTTCTATTATTTATGGTCCCAAAACTGGTGGAATATTGGGTGGTCTGATGGGTCTTATGAGTGTCATAACTAATACGATTATTATATTACCCACAAGCTACTTATTTTCACCCTTTGTGCCAAATGGTAATTTTTCTTCATTCGTAATCGCTATTCTACCTCGTGTTTTAATTGGTATTTTTCCATATTTCGTATATAAAATATTGAAAAATAAAGTAGGCCTTCTTCTTGCAGGAGGAATTGGATCTTTAACTAATACAATTTTTGTTCTAACTGGTATTTTTCTTTTATTTTCATCTGTTTATGATGGTAATATTCAAAAATTACTAGCAACTGTTATTTCAAGCAATTCTATCGCTGAATTAATCATTGCTTCATTCATGACAAGTATCATTGTACCAAGGATAGAAAAAATCTAAAAAATCTCACGGGTAACCGTGATTTTTAATTTTAAACATGATATAATTAAAGCGCTTAAGTATTTAGAAAGAGGTAAAAAACATGACCTATACTGATAATTTTAAGAAATGGTTAAATGAACCAAATCTTCCCAAATATTTACATGATGAATTGCTTTCAATGGATGAAAAAGCAAAGGAAGATGCTTTTTATACTAATCTTGAATTTGGGACAGCTGGTATGAGAGCTTTAATTGGTGCTGGTACTAACCGTATTAATATCTTTGTTGTTCGTCAAGCAACTGAAGGACTGGCTCAACTCATTGAAGAAAAGGGACCAGAAGCCAAAAAACGTGGTGTGGCTATTGCTTATGATTCTAGACACTTTTCTCCAGAATTCGCAAAAGATGCAGCCAGTGTTTTGGCACATCATGGTATCAAATCTTACCTTTTTGAAAGCCTTCGTCCAACACCAGAATTGTCTTTTGCGGTTCGTCATTTAAATGCCTTTGCAGGAATTATGATTACAGCAAGCCACAATCCAGCTCCTTTTAATGGTTATAAGGTATACGGGGAAGATGGCGGGCAAATGCCACCAGCTGATGCTGATGCTTTAACAAACTTTATTCGTGCTATTGACAATCCTTTTAAAATTGCTATAGCAGATTTTGAAGCTCAAAAAGACAGTGGACTCATTCAAATCATCGCTGAGGATGTTGATAGTGAATACCTTAAAGAAGTTAAATCAGTTACTATTAATCAAAAACTCATTGATGATTATGGCAAAGACATGAAAATTGTCTATACGCCACTTCATGGTACTGGTGAAATGCTTGCACGTCGCGCTTTAGCACAAGCTGGTTTTGAATCCGTTGCAGTTGTTGAAAGTCAAGCAACTGCTGATCCTGAATTTTCAACTGTCAAATCACCAAATCCTGAAAGCCAAGCTGCTTTTGCTCTTGCGGAGGAACTTGGTCGTGACATTGGTGCAGATGTTTTGATTGCAACAGATCCAGATGCTGATCGTCTAGGTGTTGAAATTCGTTTACCTGATGGCACTTATCAAAACTTATCTGGTAATCAAATTGGCGCTATTATGGCAAAATATATTCTAGAAGCACATAAACAGGCTGGCACTTTACCTGCTAATGCTGCTCTTGCTAAATCAATTGTTTCCACTGAATTGGTAACTAAAATTGCTGAAAGCTACAATGCGACTATGTTTAATGTGTTAACTGGCTTTAAGTTTATTGCTGAAAAAATCCAAGAATTTGAAGATTTCGGCAAATTTACGTATATGTTTGGTTTTGAAGAAAGTTTTGGTTACCTTGTCAAACCATTTGTACGTGATAAAGATGCCATTCAAGCGGTTTTATTGATTGCAGAAATTGCTGCTTATTATCGTTCAAGAGGCTTAACGCTTTCAGATGGTATTTCTGAAATCTATCAAGAATATGGCTACTTCTCAGAAAAAACAATTTCAATGGAACTTTCTGGTGTTGATGGCACTAGTCAAATTAAGGCGATTATGAGTAAGTTCCGCGATAGTGCACCAAGTAGCTTTAATCAAACTACAATTGTAAAAGTAGAAGATTTCAAAAAACAAACAGCTACTGATAGTGAAGGTAACGTAACTTCTCTTTCTACTCCTCCAAGTGATGTTTTAAAATACACTCTAGCAGATGATTCTTGGTTTGCCGTTAGACCTTCTGGTACGGAACCAAAAATTAAATTCTATATTGCTACTGTTGGTGATACACTTGAAGACTCTCAAGCAAAAATTGATGCCATTGAAAAAGAAATCAATCAATTTATCAAATAACAAAAAAGGATTTGAAGCTAGCTTCAAATCCTTTTTATTAGTAACTCTGATACATCTCATAATAAAGACCTTTTTGTGTCATTAATTTTTGGTGATTTCCTGATTCTATCAGTTTGCCATCTTTTAAGACGATAATATTGTCAGCTTTCATAATGGTTGACAGTCGGTGGGCAATAATGATACTTGTTTTGCCAGCCATTAATTTTTGTAATGCATTTTGTACTAACATCTCTGTATTAGCATCTATTGATGACGTTGCCTCGTCAAGTATTAGTAATTCAGGAGCTTTTAAAAA
Organism: Streptococcus zalophi; assembly: GCF_016481285.1. Lineage (GTDB taxonomy): Bacteria > Bacillota > Bacilli > Lactobacillales > Streptococcaceae > Streptococcus > Streptococcus zalophi. The sequence goes on along the minus strand of NZ_JAENBP010000002.1, from coordinate 129,006 downwards.
AACTCTTGCAATACTAATCAACTGTTTTTGACCTTCAGACAAACTTGTTTGCGATTCATCTAATAAGGTATCATAGCCATTGGGTAATTGCTGAATGAAGTGATCTGCGTTTGCTAATTTGGCTGCCTTTTCAACAAAAACTCTGTCACTATCTGGATAGGCGTACGAAATATTATCAAAAACACTTGCTTTTTTTAACCAAGTTGTTTGAGAGACCATTCCAATGTTTTGATAAAAATCTGCTGTGTCTAATGCTTGAATAGCTGTGTCACCAATTAGTATTCTACCACTATCAGGAGAATAAAAACGCATTAATAAGTTAATTAGCGTTGTTTTACCGGAACCAGTTGGTCCCACTATGGCAACAGTTTCCCCTGGATTAATACTAAACGAGATATCTTTTAAAATCTTGTGACCTTTTTGATAGGAAAAATTGATGTTTTCAAATGTAATTCTTTCCTTGGCATTGAAAGCTTTATTGTTTTTATTATCCAAAATCTTTACATCCTTTTTGCTATCAATGAGTTCATAAAGACGTTCAGCACAAGCTAAAGCACTTTGCAATTCTGATAAAACACTAGAAATATCATTAAATGGTTTACTATATTGCTTGGCATAATTTAAAAAAGTAACCAATTGACCAAGAGATATAGTCCCATTCAAAATTCTCAAAGCGCCAACACCAATCAAAAGAGCGTAAATAAGACTATTTAAGAATCTTGTCACTGGATTAACTGTTGAAGAATAAAAGGTTGCTTTTTGAGATGCCAGAGTATAGTCATCTAAACGTTGATCAAAACGTTTTAAAAATTTATTTTTTGCATTAAATAATTGAATTAAGGATTTTTGTCTAACCACTTCTTCAATTAATTGACTTTCTTTTTTTCTCGCAAGTAATTGCTTTTGATAAAAAAGATAACTTTTTTTCCCAATATAATTGGCAACAAGTAATGTAAGCGGTGTTAAAAATAAAACCATTGCTAGCATCACGGCATCTAAATTTGCCATTGAAAAAATGAGAAAAACAAGTGTCAATATACCTGTCAAAAATTGTTCAAATACCAGTAGCAATCCATTTGTTAATTGTTCAATATCTGTTGTCGCACGACTGATTAAATCACCAGTTGAATAGTTATCTAAAATCGAGATGGGCAATTGATGAAGGCATGTCAATAATTCATCTCTTAATTTTTTTCCATAATGAAATACCATTTTTTGAGCGATTAAACCTGATAACCACAAAAACAAGGCATGTTCCAGAATAACAAAGAGCATTTTGAAAAGAAGATTGACTAGTTTTTGAGTATCGTTTTGTTGGCCAATCACATCAACTGCTTCTCCTATTAAGACGGGAAGATAGACGGTCAAAAAGACATGAAGTATGGAAACAATTACTAATCCTATCAAACTAAAAGGTGTCTGTAAAAAAGAATGAAACAATCGACTAATTGTAATCTTTTTCATTATACTCACCTCCCTTTTTTTGCGTTTGATAAATAGCTTGGTAATAAGGATTTTTTTCTAATAGCTCTTCATGACTCCCAAATCCAACCTGATTGCCATTATCTAAGACTAAGATTTTATGACAGCGGCTGATAACATGATAATGCTGAGAAACAATAATCATATTTTGAACAAAAGATAAGTGATGAAGTGCATCTAGCACTTTTTTTTCAGTTAAATAATCCAAGGAGGAGGTTGGATTATCTAAAAATAGAAAAGGTTTTCTTGAAACTAAACTTCTTGCAAGCGTTAAACGTTGTTTTTGACCCCCAGAATAATTGTGGCCATATTGTTCCACGGAACTATCTAATTTAAGAGGTTTTTTCTCGATAAATTCTCTCGCTTGTGCGATAGTAAGTGCCTGCCATAATTCTTCGTCCTTTAATGGACTAGTGTGACCCAATTCAAGATTATCTCTTATGCTACCTTCAAATAACTGTGGTACTTGAGGTGATAAACTAACCCATTTTGAGAATTCTTCCAGTGTTTTTGGTGTTTTATTTTGATAATAAAGTCCAACTTGTCCTTGGCTTGGACGTAAAAGGCCGGCTAAAAGATGAAGTAATGTGCTTTTACCAGAACTAGTACCTCCAATTATGCCCAGTGTTTCATGAGGTTTCAATGAAAACTGAATTTTGTTAATAGCCATTTTTTGAGAATTTGGATAGGAATAACTAACAGCATTAACGATTAGAGAATTCTCGTCAGCTTTTGGCGATAATAAGTCATCCAATGACTTATTATTTCTTTCTTCGAGGTTTAGCAAATCAAGTAATCTACGAGAACTGACGAAAGATTGATTGACAGCTGAAACCAGGGTCGTTAATTTCACAGTTTCAATTAAAATCTGAAGCAGATAGTTAATCAAAGCTACTACTATCCCAACACTCAGCTGATTGGTCAGTATAGCAAGATGTCCTTGCCAAATAATAATGATTAAGGTGATGTTAATAATAGTAAACGTTAAAGGATTAAGTAAACTAGTAAGATAAGTAGCTTTAATCTGTTGCTGAAAGTTTTCGTCCGTTTGATTTTTGAAAAAATGAAGTTCTTTATCCGTTTTGTGATAGGAACGAATGACGCGCATACCTGTCACTTGCTCAGTTATCAATGATGTCATACGATCAAGAGTACTTTTTACTTTTTGATATATAGGGACTAAAAAACGAGATATCAAAAAAATAATAAACAGTAGCCCTAATAGCATTATCAAAAATTCAAAGGCAATCATTCTATTCATTGAAAAGGCTAGCATTAAGGAACCAATAATAATAACAGGTGCTCTTAAAAACAATCTTAAGAAGAGATTGATACCAATTTGAATGTAGAGCGTATCATTTAACAGACGAGAAATAAGTTCCCCTGAACTGATAGATGACTCCGTGTAGGAAAGTGCAAGTATTTTTTCAAACAAAGCTGCACTGAGATTTTTAGAATAGTGTGTTGCTACTTTTGAAGAATAATATTGCGCAATCACAGCAACTAAAATATTAAAAAAAGCAAGCAAAAAGAGAATAATAATCATCAATAATAGAAGATTATTATTCTTGCTTGGAATGATATCATCAATAATAATAGCAAGGATTAAAGGCACAGCTAACTCAAATACAGCTTCTAACAATTTGAGCAAAGGGGCAAGGATAGCCTCTTTTATATTGCCTTCAAAATACTTAAATAGAATTTTCATACTAGTATCACCTGCTTATTAAAATAAACTGACTAGTTTAATCAAGTAGAGGTTCATCTGTACTTGTTTGGCATAATAACTATTGCCGCCATTACGATAGAGTTTTCCATCTCCGTAAAACAGAGAAACAAGTGTGTAATAGTCATACGTTTCTTTTGTATCATTTCCTAAACTAGGTGCAACGACATCTCTAGAGTATATCTTAGCAAGCTCAATCGTATTAACCCCACCATTTTTTGCAATATATGAGATATAGGATTGACCAAAATTATAGGCTTGGACAGCAGTCCACACATCGACATCAGATTTTTTAGCTTCTATCAGGTTTTCTGATAAAACAGCAACGCCTTGTCTAATGCTTTCTTTATTATCTGTGATTGTTCCAACTTCTCCTGTAGAGCTTTCACTGGATTGCATCACATCACCTTCACGACCTTTGGTTTCAGTGTAAATCATTGCCAAAATGAGATCTTCATTTGCAGGTGTATCATTTTCAGCTAAAACCTCTCTTACCATTGTTCGATAAGACAAAACAGTTTTAACATTACGATAAACGGTTATGGAATGGTAGCCAATAAAAAGACACAAAAGAATGATGACAATCCTTCTTATTTTTTTAATCATCGTTTATTCTATCTTTCGTTAATACTCATAAGATTAATCAAGCGACATTCCATTTTGAAGGTGAAATACTATAAGAAAACAAATGGCTCTAAAGTGCTACTACTTTCTTTTTAATTAGTATAAAGGAAAAGCATCTGTCAAAGCTTTAATTTCAGCTTTAACATCATTTAAAATAGACTCATTGTCATGATTTTCTAAGACTTTGATCATAAGTTCAGCAATTTTAATGCTTTCTTTTTCACCCATACCACGACTAGTAATAGCTGGTGTTCCAACCCTAATACCAGATGTTTTAAATGGTGATAGTGTTTCAAAAGGAATTGAATTTTTGTTGAGGGTAATATTAACTTCTTCTAGTACGTTTTGTGCTAGTTTTCCGTTTTCAATCACTTTAGTGACATCAACTAAGAAGAGATGGTTATCAGTACCGCCTGAAATGACACGGAAATTGTCATTTTTTGCAAAAATATCAGCCATGGCTTTTGCATTTGCCACAACATTTTTAATATAGGTTTTAAATCCAGGATCAAGTGCCTCTTTAAAAGCAACTGCTTTTGCAGCAATAACATGTTCTAACGGTCCACCTTGAAGACCAGGGAAAATGGCTGAATTAATTTTTTTAGCGATTGCTTCATCATTAGTTAAAATCAAACCACCACGTGGGCCTCTAAGAGTTTTATGGGTTGTTGATGTAACAACATGAGCATAAGGCATTGGGTTAGGATGATATCCAGCTGCTACTAATCCGGCAATATGAGCCATATCAACAACAAGATAAGCGTTAACACTATCAGCAATTTCACGGAATTTTTTAAAATCTAAAGTTCTTGAATAAGCTGATGCTCCAGCAACAATCAATTTTGGTTGGTGTTCAGTAGCTAGTTTTTGTAACTCTTCATAGTCAATCATTTCGGTTTCAGGGTTAAGCGTGTAAGGAACAAAATGATAGGTTTTTCCAGAGAAGCTTACTGAAGCCCCATGAGTTAAATGTCCACCAGCAGCTAAATCCATTCCAAGAACAGTATCTCCTGGTTCAATTAAAGCCATATAAGCACCTGCATTGGCTTGGCTACCTGAGTGGGGTTGAACATTGGCAAAGGAAGCTCCAAATAGTTTTTTGGCGCGTTCAATCGCTAAGTTTTCAATGATATCAACAACATCAGTACCACCATAGTAACGTTTTTCAGGATAACCTTCAGCATATTTATTGGTTAAAATAGTGCCTTGTGCTGCCATGACTGCTTTTGAAACAACATTTTCAGAAGCAATCAGTTCAATATTGTTTTGCTGGCGTTCCTCTTCTTTAACAACGGCATCCCAGACCTCAGGGTCGAAGGCTTTGTAATCTTCTTTATCAAAAATCATAACTTCTCCTTTTATTCAAATGTCATTTCTGGTAGACGTGACAAAATATCTGTTTTTGTGATAGTTCCTTGACGTAAAATTTTTGCTTTTTCACCAGATAAATCAAGAATCGTTGAATCATATCCTGTTAAAAAAGCATCATCTTTAATGCCAGAGACCCTTCCCTTAAATGATACCATAATATCATCAAAATAGACACCACTTTCTTTGCCAGAAATATTTGCGGACGGACCAATCAAGGGTCCATGTTCTCTAATAAGTTGAAGGGTTAAAGGGTGTTTTGGAACTCGAAAACCAATGGTCTTCATTCCAGAATTAAGCCATTCAGGAACCTTATCATTAGCTTCTAAAATAATAGTCAGTGGACCAGGTAAAAAACAATCGTATAATTTTTTAAGATACTTCGGCTGATTACTTGAATAGCTAATCATTTCCTCATAAGAAGAAATATTGAGATTTAAAGCTTTGTCTAGAGGTCTTTGTTTGAGTTGATAGACCTTATCTACAGCTGTTTTATCAAATGCTTTAGCAAATAGTCCGTAAACTGTTTCTGTCGGTAAAACAACAGCACCACTATTTTTTAGAATCTCTGACACACTAGGCATCTGCAATCACCACCATTCTATCACGACCAAAGGAATCCTTTAAAACACGAATAGTTTTATTTGGAAAAGATGCTTGAAATAGCTCTTTTACCAACGCCCCTTGTTTATACCCAATTTCTAGGTAAATTTTGCCATTTTGCTTTAGATGATTTTTACTTTCATTAGCAATTTGTTCATAGATGGCTAATCCATTATTATCAGCAAATAATGCATTATGGGGTTCATATAAAAAAACGTTTTTATCAACTTCGTCACTATCAGAGTTTGCAATGTAAGGTGGATTAGAAACAATAATATCAAATTTTTCATCAATAGCTTCAAAAACATTTGATAAGTAAAAATTTATCTCAACACGATTTTGTTTTGCATTTTCCTTAGCTAAAAGAAGAGCTTCTTGAGAGATATCTGAAGCTGAAACAGACCAGGATGGCTTCTTTTTCGCAAGTACAATGGCAATCGCGCCACTTCCTGTTCCAATGTCAAGAACGCTTAAGTCATTTTCGAGATTTTCTTTTAAAATCAATTCCACCAACTCTTCCGTTTCGGGTCTTGGAATCAAAACACGTTCATCAACTTGAAGACAAGTATCATAAAAGTCAACCTGACCCACAAGATATTGTGCAGGATAATGGTCTTTTAGTTGATTAGTAATTTCTACCAATAATTGGTAGTCTTTTTGTGGAACAGACTCATTTTGTTTTAGAATAAAATCTGTTTTTGACCAATTCTTTTTAGCTAAAAAAACATATTCTAAGGCTTCTTTTTCAGCACCTGTTTCTTCAATTTCTTTTTCGAGTTGTGAAAAGATTTGAGCGTAATTCATTAGTTGTTTAACTCTTCTAATTTCTTAGTTTGATCATATAAAACAAGGGCATCTACCACTTCATCAAGTTTTCCGGCTAAAATAGTATCTAGTTTTTGTAAGGTTAAACCGATACGATGATCTGTCACACGATTTTGAGGAAAATTATAGGTTCTGATGCGTTCAGAGCGATCACCAGTCCCAATGGTTGATTTACGTTCAGCATCTTGTTCGTCTTGAGCAATTTGAGCAAAATGGTCAGCCACTCTTGCTCTAATGATTTTCATCGCTTTGTCTCTATTTTTTTGCTGCGTACGCTCTTCTTGCATTTCAATTTTGATATTGGTTGGTAAATGGACAATACGAACAGCAGTGGCTACCTTATTGACGTTTTGTCCACCTGCACCTGAAGCATGGTAAATATCAACTCGAAGATCATTTGGGTCAATTTCATACTCGACATCTTCCACTTCTGGCATAACAAGAACCGTTGCAGTTGAAGTATGAACACGTCCTTGACTTTCAGTGACAGGAACACGTTGGACACGGTGAGCACCACTTTCATATTTTAACTTAGAGTAGACTGACTGGCCTGATACCATAGCAATCACTTCTTTTAAACCACCAACACCGTTGGTACTAGCTTCCATTACTTCAAACTGCCAGCCTTGTGCCTCAGCATATTTTTGATACATGGTTAAAAGATCACCTGCAAATAAAGCAGCCTCATCACCACCAGCAGCTCCCCTAATTTCTAAGATAATATTTTTGTCATCATTAGGATCTTTTGGTAAAAGAAGAATTTTAAGCCTTTCTTCAAGGTCCTCTTTTTGAGCTTTTGACTCTTTTAATTCTTCTTTAGCCATTTCTTCAATGTCAGCATCGCCTTCAGAGTCTTTAATCATCTCTTCAGCATCTGTAATGGCTTGGAGAACGTCTTTATACTCCTTGTATGTTGCGACTGTGTCGCGTAAACTAGCTTCTTCTTTTGAGAGTTCCATAAAGCGTTTAGTGTTACTAACAACTTCTGGGTCACTCAAGAGTTCTCCTAGTTCTTCATAGCGGTTTTCAACTGATTCTAACTGATCATAAATGTTCATAATATGTGATTCCTTTTTATAGTTCTGGGTTAAAGTAATGTTTACGACAAACGGGGATGTAGGTTTCATTGCCACCAATTTGGATTTGTTCTCCTTGATAGACAGGTTTTCCTTGCACCGTTCTTAAGACCATGGTTGCTTTTTTACTACAATATTGACAAATGGTTTTAATCTCTTCAATCTTGTCAGCCATTAAAAGCAAGTATTTAGATCCTTCAAAGAGCTCATTTCGAAAATCATTTTTTAGACCAAATGCCATCACCGGAACATCTAGTTCATCAACAACTTTGGCCAAATCATAAACATTTCTTTTTGTAAGAAATTGGGCTTCGTCAATTAGGATACAGTAAGGTTTGATTTCTAAATTAGCAATATAAGAAAAAACATCCATATCATCAGAGATGGGAACTGCCTTTCTTTTCATGCCAATTCGACTAGAAACAACCCCAAATCCATCTCTGGTATCAAGGGCGCTAGTCATAATAACCACAGGTTTCCCCTGTTCTTCATAGTTATGAGCCACTTTTAAAATCTCAATGGTCTTACCAGAATTCATTGTTCCGAATTTATAATATAGCTGTGCCAAAATATCCTTCTCCTACTTTTAATGTCCTTACTATTTTAACATAATTCTAGCAACTATTCATGTAAATCTTTAGTAACTATAAAGAATTTTGATTGTCGAAGATAAATTTTAATAGCAATGGGAAATCATAATAAAAACCGGTGATAAACCGGTTTAGATACTTACATTTTTGCTTTTTTGACAGTTAGTTCATTTTCCCACTCTTTATACTCTGTTAAATACTCATCTTCTTCTTCGTCTTTAAAACCTTCAAAAACGACTTTTTCAATGTTTTCTTGATTAAAAAAGATAGAATCCTCAGGATTAATCCCTTCTGGATAGACAACTCCCGCATAATCACTGTAAACTTCTTCACCGTCTAGATTAAACTCTGGACCTCTTCCAATAATCATGACTTTTGTTGTTGAGTCTTGTAAGTAAACAATTGTTCCTAAAGGTAATAATTTTGTCATTTTGTTCTCCTTTTGTTTTCTAATTTATTTTTTTAATTATGGTTAGATAAATATCTTATTTATTTATCTATCTTAGCATATTTTAATTGTTATTAAAACAGCTTAAAACAAATTTTTATTATATTCTTTTTCTTATTTATGTTAGAATGTCATTATCAAAATATAAAGGAGTCCATTATGCCATTTGTAAAAATTGATCTATTTGAAGGACGTTCAGAACAGCAAAAAATTGATTTAGCGCGTGATGTTGCGGATGTCGTTTCAAAGCATACTAAGGCACCTAAAGAGGATATTCATGTCTTTATCAACGACTTGGTTGAAGGTAGCTACTTCCCTCATGGTGAAATCAAACGAAAAGGTTAAGCATTAGCTTAACCTTTTTTAGTTATCATTTAATAAGTCATTTTCTAGTTTCTTAATGACATCTTTTAACAAATCTTTATTGAGATTGTATTTAACATTATCATCAGTTTTATTGATTGTTAAGAGTTTCGAATTGACTAATTTTTGCGTATGAAATGTCACCGCAGAACTTGTTATCCCAAGATTTTCAGCAATGGTTTTAATCTTAATATCTGGCTTAGTTAAAGCGGCAAAAATCTCGTATCTGGTAACATCACTCATAATTTTTAAAACTGAAGTCAAATCCTCATTATCAAGCTTATCATTGGCATCATAAATCTCATTAATTCTACTTGAAGCAATGATTAAATAGGGAACATTAACTAATGAAGATATCCTAGTAATTGACAATCGTACTAAATAAGGACTTAAAAAGAAAATTTTATAGGGTGAATCAAGCATATTTGTAATAAACTCTTTAGAAATATTAGGAATCTTTAAATATGTTTTTTTAACATCAAATCTTTTGGCGAATTCTTCTCTTTCTTTTTGGTATTTTTGATAAAAGGGGTGATAGATTGGTTGAAAAGTAAGAATTAAGTCGCAAAGACCAGTCATAAACTCTTGAGGATGCTTAAAAGCTTGTAGCCAATACCATTTTTCATCGGCTTTTAAATCGGATGTTTCAATTGCAGTGATATAGTTAAATTCTTTTTCACTTGTTTCTGAAAAATCATTACTAATTAATAAAGACAAAACATATTTGACTTCTTCTTCACTTAGTTTTTTAAATAAAGCCACTACTTCTTTTATTGTCTTTGGATCTTTCTTTTGATTAAGAAGATAAAAATACAAGGCCGAAGTAATTGAACTATTATAAGGAATAGCTAGATAAAATTGCTTTATTTGTTCTTGATACTTTGAAAAAAGTTCTATTAGTTGATCGGTGTCTGATAGCGTGTCTGATAATATTTCCTTTTGTTTACTAGTCATATCAACAAGATAATCTTCAAAAGGTGAATTGAAAAAAACAGGTGCTATTAAAAATTCTAAAATCATACTTTGGTGGTCGTTACTTTGTTTTATTGTCATTACAAACTCCTTTCTTTATAAATGGTATAGATGAGTAATAGGATAGAACCTACTAAAAAGGTTAGTAAAATAAGATTAAGAGGTAAAACAATGACTAGGGCTGAAATTAAGAGTCTTGCTGCAATTGTTCCTAATTGAAAATAGGAACCAATCCCTGACATCAGACTAGCAATCTTATCTTCAGGAAGACTATTCATTAATTTTGCGGACATCTTAGGGTTAATGACAGCTGATAGTATCGCCATGACTAGCACAAAAGCCACAAAGGCATAACTATTATGCCAAAGTAAACATAAAAAGATAATTGGTGGGAAAAAAGAAATGATAAAAATCATTTTTATTAATGAAACATTCTTAAACACATTGGGTGCTAAAAAACTACCAATGATTGTTCCTAACGTAAAGGCAAGAGGTAATGCCATAATGGTTATTGGTACGTTAAGAATGACAAAATTAGCATCTTGATTGATTAACAAGAGAACAACAACACCCAGAATGCTAAATAGACCGTTAAAAATTGGAGCAATCACCATAGAAAATTTAACTTCCGGAATTTTTTTCAATTCCTGAAAGATTAAAAGAATATTTTCTTTCATGCTTTTAAAAATTGACTGATTTGATTCAGAAGTTGTTATTTCTATGGGTTTTTCCACTAACAATCCTTGTAATTTTGAACGAATGCTATAGATAATCAGTCCAGCCACAACAAAGGTTGCTGCATTTGCAAAGGCCAAGTTTTGGAAACTCATCCAAATAATCAAAAGTGCACCTGTTGGTTGCATCACAATTGACATCATTGAACCAGCTGCTTGTCTAAAACTAATCGCTGCTTCTCTATCATCATCCGAAACGATTCTCAGACTGATTGGAGCAAATAAACCATTTTCATATTGACCTGAAACATCTGAAAAAAGATTGATAAGAATAGCAATAATCACTATCCAAAGAGCTGGTTGAAAGCCCATTAAGATACCAACTACTGCATATAAGAAAAATCTAAAAGTCAATGTGTACAAAATCATATCAACTTTATTCTTAGTTTTATCAGCATAAATTCCCATGACAAAGCCAGTGATTATCGGTAAAGCCTCTGAAATACTGACAAGTGCTACTGCTATTTTTGTTTCGGGAATTAAAAGAACATAGTTCATAAGGGCATAGTAATAAAGAATATCACCAAAATTTGAAATCATGTCAGAAAGAAAGCTTAACATGAATAATGAATTACGAAAAACTTTTTTCATAAGTACTCCTTTAATATTATATCAAAATATTAAACAATTGTTTAACTAAATAATATCATTATAATAATATTAAGTCAATACTTATTTAAAATTAAATATATACTTAATAAAAAACTCTCAGAAAAATCTAAGTTTTTTAACTAAATAATTGTTGTTCTTTACCATCTGGTAAGGGGATTAGTCTAATCAATAGTATGGCTAAAATTAGTGTGACTACTAAAAACCATGACATCATTTCATAACTAAAGTGATCTAAAATAAAACCAATAATATTTTGAAAAACGATAGATGATAGGCTTAACATCGTTTGTGCTACTGCTAATGCTGTAATAATAATTTTTTTATCAACTAAGGAGGAAATGATTTTAAGATTAACCATGATAAACATCATGGAACCCGTGTGTTTTGCTAACAAGGTGACAATAATTTTAAAAAAAATACTACTATCAAAGGCATACACAGTATACTGCAGCGTAAATAAGAGAACAGGTAGAAAAAGAAGGGTTTTACTTTTATATTTGTCCATAAAAGAGTAAGAAAAAAAGATTAATGGTGCTTCACAAATCACTGCAATAGCCACAACAGACGATGCATGACCAACAGATAAGCCACTATTTTGTAAAAGTGCAGGAACAAAGGTATGGCCAGACATCATAACACCAGAAATGAGGGCAGAAACAAGTAAATAATAGATGAAGGTTTGGTTCTTAAAAAGTAGCAATGGACTTACTTTTTTGGAGGTATCATCGTTCTTGTGTTTCTCAGAAATGGGTATGCCAAGAACACCAATAAAAGAAAGAACAATGCCAATAAGAAAAGCTATAAAAATGGCTTTTGGTGCAATATAATCATATAAAAAGCCAGCTAATTGTGCTCCTGTCGCAAAACCAATAGTTCCCCAAATTCGAATACGTCCATAGGGAAACTGACCTGTGGCAGCAATATGTTCAAGGGCAGGGCTATTACCATTTAAAGTGAGTAAAACCCAACTATAACAAAGAGTGATTAACCAAATATTTTCTGTCAAAAGCATGCCTATCCCTCCAAATATTGATAAGGAAAACAAGGTTAAAATCACTTTTTTGTTATTGTAGCGGTCATTAAGATAACCAATAATAGGCTGACCAACCATGGATGCCAAAAAAGACATAGACACAACCATTGAAACTTGACTAGGTCTAAAGCCAATATTTAAAAGATAAACTGAGATTAAGGTCGAAAATAAAGACCAGGCTAAAAAATAAAAGTTATACATAAGAAAATAACTAAAATACTCTTTTCGACGTTTTTTAAGCATTTTTTTGTTTACCACTACTCTCTAGATGACGTTATATTTTTGTTTTTCTAGTTTACCATTTTTATAACCATTAATAAAGACAAAAAAAGCTAAGAAAAGTTTTCTTAGCTTCGTATTTTTATAGTCTTTAGAGTCAACTTATAATCGTTTTAAGGAGACTGTTTTTACTCTAGTTTTTTATTTCGAAATAAGTTGATGACTAACTAGATAGTCATGTGCAACGTCTTTTGCTGCTTTTCCTTGAGATTTTACCTGATAATTCATCTCACTCATTTCTTCTTCAGTTATTTTACCAGACAATTCTTCAAGAATGGCTTCTATTTCAGGATACTTTTTAAGAGTATCTTCTCGCATCAGTGGTGCTCCTTGATAAGGAGGGAAAAGTTGCTTGTCATCTTCTAAAAGAACAAGGTCAAACTCTTTGATTTCACTGTCTGTTGAGTAGGCATCCATGATTTGAATATCTCCTGATGAAATTGCTTGATAACGAAGAGCAGGTTCCATTGTTTTAACGTTTAAATTGAGACCATATAAAGATTGCAACCCTTTATTGCCGTCTTCACGGTCGTTAAATTCTAATGTGAACCCTGCTACCACTTCTGGAGCGACCTTACTTAAATCAGAAATAGTTTTTAAATTATATTGATTGGCAAGTTCTCTTGTAACAGCCAAGGCATAGGTGTTTTGGAAAAGCATTGGCTTCAAATAAACTAATTTATCTTGCTTGTAGATATTAGTTTTTGCTAATTCATAAACCTCTTGAGGATCATTTGAAACATCAACTGGATTTGTTAGAAGACTTGATGTCACAGTTCCAGTGTATTCCACATAGATATCAACATCACCAGATTTTAAAGCTTCGTATAAAAAGGTTGTTTTACCAAAATTTGGTTTTAAGGTAACCTTGATATCTGATTGATCTTCAATCAATTCTTTATACATATTACTGAGTATTTCTGGTTCTGGTCCTAATTTACCAGCAATGACAAGTTCTTTTTGATTTTGATTAGGCATCATGTGTAATTGTGGGAGAAAACTGATGCTTAATCCAACAATCATAGCCATAAAGACTGCCATTATTCGTCTTAATTTTGCTTTTTCTAAATAACCAAGGACAAGATTAAAAATAATGGCTAAAAAGGCAGATGACAATGCACCAATTAAGATGAGGCTAGTATTGTTTCTATCAATTCCTAGCAAGATAAAAGAACCTAATCCTCCAGCTCCGATAAGAGCTGCAAGTGTTGCTGTTCCAATAATCATAACGGCGGAAGTTCTAATACCAGACATGATGACAGGCATGCTTAGTGGAATTTCAAACTTCTTTAGCTTCTCCCAGCGCGTCATCCCAAAAGCTGTTGCTGCTTCTTTCAAGCTAGGATCAATACCTCTTAAGGCAGTAATCGTATTTTGAAGGATGGGAAATAAGGAATAAATGATCAATGTTGATACAGCAGGGACTGTTCCGATTCCCATAAAAGGAATAAATAAACCTAAAAGAGCTAATGAGGGAACGGTTTGAAAAATTCCAGCAATATGTAAAACAACTTCTGAAATTTTCTTATTTTTTGAGAGCAAAATTGCCAAAGGAACGGCAATGAAAACAGAGATTAACAAAGCTAGCAAGGAGAGTTGTAGATGTTCCACTAGGGCATTTGTCCAATCAGAAAATCTTTCGTTAAAGGTTTCAATTAATGTCATCATAATCTTCCTCCTTTAAACAGACTCTCTACAAACTCATTTTCTGGAGAATGAATTAACTCTTCCGGTGTTCCGACTTGAATCAACTCACCCTTGTTTAAAACAGCGATACGATCACCCAAACGTAGTGCTTCATCAATATCATGAGTGACAAAAACAATCGTCATGCCAAATTCTTCTTGAAGAGCTAAGGTTAAATCTTGTAGTTGTTTTCTAGAAATAGGATCTAGTGCACTAAAAGGCTCATCCATTAGAAGAACTTTAGGATTTGTGATGATAGCTCTTAAAATACCAATACGCTGTTGTTCACCACCAGAAAGTTCACTCGGGTAACGTTTTAAGTACTTACTTGATAAAAGGCCAACCTTATCTAATAGTTGAGTGGTTTTTTCAAGCCGTTCTTTTTTTGACCAGCCTTTCATCTCTGGAATAAGGCCAATATTTTCAGCTACCGTCATATTGGGAAAAAGGGCAATTTGTTGTAAGACATACCCCATTTGCAATCTTAACTCTCTTGGAACAAGTTCGTGAATCAACTGATCTTGGAAATAGACACTTCCTGATGTTGGTTCAATCAAACGATTGATCATTTTTAATAAGGTTGTTTTACCGCTACCACTCGGACCAACTAAAACAAAGATTTCTCCTTGTTCTATCGTTAATGATAAATTATTAATAACCGTATTGTTATCATACGTTTTAATAATATTTTTAAATTTTATCATTTGTCATCCTTTCATTTGAAATAGGACATTTTCCTATTTTCTTATGTTACCATAGACAGATAAAATCAACAATTATTTTATTTAAAAAATGATGGCAATTTGCCATCATTTTTATATGATTATTTATACTTATAAGCTAAAATCAAGTACTTTTCTTCCTTGAATAAGCCCTTTTTCCATTTCATCAAAAATGGCGGGAGCATCATCAACTGGACATTTTTCAACGACTGGTACAACAAGTCCTTCTGCACCAAATTGGAAAGCTTCTTCAAGATCTTTTCTGGTTCCAACAAGAGAACCAACAATTTTAATGCCATCTAAAACGGTTTTAACGATAGAAACATCCATCATCTCAGAAGGTAAACCAACGGCTACTACTGTACCACCTGCACGAACACTATCAACTGCTTGATTAAAGGCAACTTTTGAAACAGCGGTAACAACAGCAGAATGACATCCGCCTGTTTTTTCTTGAATAAATCCTGCGACATCTTCAATTTCTTTACCGTTAACAACTAAATCTGCTCCTACTTGTTTTGCCAATTCCAATTTATCATTATTGATATCAATGGCGACAACATGTGCATTGAAAACTTTTTTGGCGTATTGAACGGCTAAATTACCAAGTCCACCTGCCCCATAGACAGCAATCCATTGACCTGGAGCAGCACCGCCTTCTTTGATAGCTTTATAGGTTGTTACACCAGCACAAGTAATTGAACTTGCTTGAGCAGGGTCTAAACCTTCTGGAACTTTTACGGCATAATCAGCTGTTACTACTGCATACTCACTCATTCCGCCATCAACACTATATCCTGCATTTTTAACTGTTCGACAAAGAGTTTCACGGCCTGTTGTACAATATTCGCAGTGACCACATCCTTCAAAGAACCAGGCAATTGAGACACGATCACCAACTTTTAAGGAAGTCACATCATCAGCAATCTCAGTTACTATACCAATACCTTCATGACCTAAAATACGTCCAGGAACTTGACCGAAGTCACCATTTGCCACATGCAAATCTGTATGGCAGACACCGCAATATTCAACTTTGACTAAAGCTTCACCATGACCAATTTTTGGTAAGTCATGATTAATAATTTCAACACCATTTGATGCTTGATTTACTACAACTGCTTTCATTATAGTCTCCTTTTTAAAAATTTACTTGAATCGATTACACTTTATGAAATCGCTTACAATTTTATTATACAAAAATAAATTTAAAAAACAATAACTTTGTTACATTTTTAACATTTTTTTGTTAACTAGTTAACAAACTAGAACTACTTTCATATTGCTTTTTTAACAAAAAGTGATTATGATAAAGATATGAGAAAAAAACTTCATCTACTTGCTGTTTGGAACAGTAAAACTGACACATCTCTTCATAAAAAATTTTTTGAAAAATTAGCAGACTCCTTTTCAGATATCTGTCATATTGAACTAATCGAAGCAAGTCAAATTGTTCCTGATAAGGTCTTATTAAGAAATAATTATGTTGGCTTATTAGCTTTTTCACCATTAAAAGTAGATTTGCCTTCTCTCTTATTTAGTAATCAGCCTATCAATGACAATGAAAATATTTATATCTCAAATATTTCTGAAGCTTTTACTAATCCTGAGAGCATACTTTTGATTAGTAATAAACTTTTCTTATTTGTAAACAAACTTCAAAAGAATTCTTTTAATTACCTACCATTTAATTTTTCCGTTTATGATGCTAATGATAGGTTAGACTATAGTAATGACAAAACTGATAATGAATTTTCTATTGAGAGTCAACCTAAGGAAAAGATTGAAGATTGGATTGTTGAAGAAGTGAAAAACTCACCTAGTCATTCTTTCACTCTAACAATTCCAACAATGTCATCTGAGAAAATCTTAATTCAACATTTTCAAGGACTTTACGATAAGAATCAACGTTATCATGGAGTGCTTCAGAATGTCTTTGATTTAAAACCAATTCTTGAAAACTATCTCAATGAAACAGGTCAAGCCATTGTACCTTGGTCAGATGTGACTTCAGGTGCTTCCATTAAAAATGATAATTTTGATTTATAACAAAGAGACAAACAAGTCTCTTTTTCTTTTAGATTGATGACTCTGTTCCGTTTTAACTTGACTTTGTATTATGCTTTAAGTACAATTATTATAAATAATATGAAAGGAACTCTGGAAATGATTACTTTTGAACATATAACAAAACGTTATGGTGATTTTGACGCTTTAAGCGATCTCAACTTAACCATTAATAATGGTGAAATTTTTGGTCTAATCGGTCATAACGGAGCCGGTAAAACCACTACTATTAGTCTTTTAACATCAATTATTGAACCAAGCTATGGTAAGATTTTAGTTGATAATTTACCTCTTGATGAAAACCGTGATGCCATAAAGAAAAGAATTGCCTATGTTGCAGACTCTCCAGATATTTTCCTTAGTTTATCAGCTAATGAGTATTGGCATTTTATTGCAAAAATTTATGGCATTTCTGATAATGTTACCAAAGAAAGAATTAACGAATTAACTAATCTTTTTGATATTTCAGACAAACAATATGAAACCATTGATAGTTTTTCTCACGGGATGCGACAAAAAGCGATGATTATAGGCGCACTAATACCAAATCCTGATATTTGGATTTTAGATGAACCTTTAACAGGACTTGATCCACAAGCTTCTTTTGATTTAAAAGAAATGATGAAAAGGCATGCTAAAGAAGGCAATACAGTCCTTTTTTCAACACATGTCTTATCAGTTGCTGAACAACTTTGTGATCGCATCGGTATCTTAAGAAAAGGTCAGCTAATTTTTGTTGGTACCTTATCAGAATTAAAAGAGAATTATCCAGATAAAGATCTTGAGACCATTTATCTTGAATTAGCTGGAAAAAATGGTAGACAAGAGGCAGGTGATCTTAAATGAATTGGTCAAACATTTGGGAACTCATAAAAATTAATATTCTATACACCAATCCTCAAGCCGCTACTGCTTTAAGAAATAAACAGAAAAAAAATCCACACAAAAAAATAACTGTCTATAAAAAAATGATGCAACAACAACTAGTAGGAATGATCGTTTTTACTTTCATTCTTCTTTATCTTTTTATTGGTATTGATTATAGTGTTCATGCCGGTTTATTCTCTATTCAAGTTGGTGTTTTTTCACTAATTTCTATTATTCAAGCTTTTTCTACATTTTTTTCTGTTTTTTATGATAGTAAAGACAGTAATCTCTATTTACCTTTACCAATAAAGTCTCAAGAAGTTTATCTTGCTAAGCTATTATCATCTCAAGGGAATTCTTTAATGTTTTTAATGCCAATTTTCGCTTTATTTTGTATTGCATTTGAACAACGTCTAGGGCTTCTAATTGGTACACTTCTTGCCATCTTATTATTTTTTGTATTAATACTGCTGATTAATTCAATTGCTATTATCCTTATTAATGTTACTGGTAATATTCTCGTTCAAAGTCCTTACAAAAAATTCATTTCAACAACTATTATGATTGTTTCTACCATTATTTCACTAACAATGGTCATTTTGATTCAAAATGTAAGTGCTGAAATTAGCATAGAAAACAGTACAATCGTGTTTCCAAATATTCCTTATTTTAGAGGATTTTATGATGTTGTTGCTAATCCAATGAGTTCTTCTAGTTTAATAAATTTTTGGTTAAGTTTTGTATTCTTGTTAGGATTAATGGTTTATATCAAAAAAAATATCATTCCTAATTATATTAAACAATTAAAAAATATTGATTTACAAAAAACTTCTATAACAAAGAAAAGAAAATCAAAAAATAATTCAGACTTAAACATCTTATTACTAAAACATCATTTTTCAACTATTATCAATGGTACATTAATTGTACAAAGCTTTTTGATGCCAATTCTTTTACCTTTTTCTTTTTTAAGACCATTGTTTAATTATGAAAATGGCACTAATGGTTTAAATCTCAGTCTAAGTTATTTTGGAATTGCTTTTCTAATTGGTGTAGTTTTAGGAAACTTTACCTCATCTCCATCGAGTTTTATTGGGGTTGCAATGTCTTTAGAACGTGAAAACTTCAATTTTATTAAAACGTTACCATTTAGTTTTTCCTTTTTTCTTAAACAAAAATTCTACTCACTTCTACTCCTCCAGCTCTCCATTCCATTAATTGTTTATACTATTGTTGCTTTCGTTTTTTTACATATCCCAATTATGCTATATTTCTTCTTTGTTATGGGACTTTTATTATCATCCTATTTAAGTAGCGAATGGCTTTATCAAAGGGACTATAAACTATTATCACTTAATTGGCAAAATATTACACAATTATTTTCTAGAGGAAAAGGAAAATGGTTAACTGTCGGAATTATTTTTGGCAATTTTATTTTTGGTGCAATACTAATCATGGCTGAAGTTTATTTTAGTAGGATTTATGACCCATTAGCAATAAGCATTATTAATATGACAGTTATTATTCCTTTGCTTTTATTCTTACACTTACGCATCAAGAAAAGATTTTGGAATCAATTACCATAAAAAATAAGACTACTGATTTTTCAGTAGTCTTATTTTTATTAAGCTAAAGCTCCCATTGGATCCCAAGGTGCCAACACTTTTGGTGTTGCTTCATAAGCTGCTAATTCTTCTTTGGTTAAGAGTTCTTTTCTAACAACAATTTGGTAAGTGTATTCGTCCATCCAAGCATCGCTTGCAACAAAATAGCCTTTCTCACCAACTTTTTCACCCCAAGAATTTTCAATCTTCCATTTTAATGGTTGATCATTTTCATCCAAATCAACCCCAGTTAAGACCATAGCATGAGTCATTAGACTTTCACTATAATCAAGGCGTCCAGCCTTATCTTGAGTCAGAGAAATGTCCATGCTAGATGAGAAGTCATAAGTATTTAGGGCCATAACACCATTTTTACGATCACTTGATTGTCCAACATCACAACCAAACCAGACAGTCTCACCAAGTTGCATTTGCTTGATGGCTAATTCTTTAAAACGGTCCATCTCAAGGTTTAGATATTTAACATCACGACTACCAACCACATTACCTAAGAGTTCAACTGTATATGATTTTCCGAAAGGTTTATCAGCAGTTGGTGCATTGATAATTGAAACATAATCAGATAATTTTAGGCCAACATATTTGTCATAAAAAGCTTGTGGTGTGATATCTTTTTCAGTAACATATTTATCATTCTTATCACGATATGAAAAATTGAATTGGCGTGGTGGCAATCCAAGATTCATCGCTAAGAAATTGAAAATTTCTTGAAGGAAAGTTTCTTTTTTGGCTTGAATATCTTCATCAGAAGCTTTTGAAGCTACAAGATCTCTTAATTCTTGTGCGTATTGGCGCAATAATTTATTAAGGTAAGTGTTTAATTCACGACTGGCACTTGAAGAGATTGATTCTGGGTAAATCGCTTTTGGTACGACACCATATTTTTCAAATAGAGAAACAACCATATCCCATTGTCCACCGTCTTGTTGTGGTGTGTCCAAAAGGAATTTAACTTTTCTACTTCCTAATTCTTGGTCTGCTGATGCAATAATTTGTTCTAAGAACCAATTTGACTTTTCATACTTATCCCAGAAAAAAGTATGTGCTTGAGATAATTCAAAATTTTCTAATTGATAGTCATGAATTAATTTATGACGAAAAGTATTAAGTGCAGCAAACATCCAGCAACGGCCTGAAGCTTTTTGGTTGGCAACAGGGTCTTTTGTCAAATCAATAGAAAAAGCATAATGATTTTCAATAGCGCTTTGACGTGTTTCAAGAGATTTTAATAATCCATTGTGTGTCACAGCATTTTCAATAGCAGAAAATTTTGTATTTTCCTCATAATCGTTAAATAATTTTTCCGTAAAATCATTCGTAATATTTTTCATCGATTACTCCTTTTCTTTAAAAAATAATATAGTATTTATTATATTACATTGGTAAAGATAATCAAGTAAAAACAGAATTAGTGACTAAAAAAACCCAAACTAATTTAGTTTGGGTCTCATTGGTTTATTATTAGTTATCAAGAGCTTGTGCTGCAGTAATAATGGCTAATTTGTAAATATCTTCGTCGTTTGAGCCTCTTGATAGGTCATTAACAGGTTTGTTTAATCCTTGTAAAATTGGACCAATGGCTTCAAACATTCCTAAACGTTCAGCAATTTTGTACCCGATATTTCCTGATTGAAGATCTGGGAAGACAAAGACATTAGCATAACCCGCCACACGACTACCAGGAGCTTTAATTTTAGCAGCTGCTGGAACATATGCCGCGTCAAATTGTAATTCACCATCAATGTTAAGATTTGGTGCAAGTTCCTTAGCCATTTGAGTGGCTTGTGCTACCTTGTCAACTGCTGGTGATTTACCACTTCCTTTTGATGAAAAGCTTAGCATAGCAACACGTGGTTCGATATCAAAGATTTTAGCAGTTTCAGCAGTATTGACAGCAATTTCTGCTAATTCATTTGCTGCTGGATCAATATTAATCGCACAATCTGCGAAAATTAATTTTTCATTGGTTGTTTCACGATTCATAATGAAAACACCTGATGTTCTTGACACACCTGGTTTAGTTTTAATGATTTGAAGGGCAGGACGAACAGTATCAGCAGTTGAATGAGCAGCTCCACTAACCATACCATCAGCCAAGCCCATTTGAACAAGCATCACACCAAAATAGTTAACGTCTTTCAAAATATCATCTGCTTGTTCTTCATTGACTTTGCCTTTACGTAATTCTAAGAATTCTTGCTTCATATATTCAAAGTGAACATAATCATTAGGATCAATGATGGTGATGTTTTTCATTGGAAAGCCCTGTTCAATCAAAAGCGCTTTAACCAATACTTCATCACCAAGAATGATTGGTTCTAAAATACCTTCTGCTTTCAAACGACCAGCTGCTCTAATCACACGCTCATCATCACCTTCTGGAAAGACAATTTTAAGATTTTTACCAGTAATTTTTTCTGTTAATGTGTCAAATAATGTTTTCATTATACCATCCTTATTGATTTTTTAAATATAGAATAACTCTTTCAAAGTCATCTGTCAAGCCACTTGAGAAGGTCATCAATTGATTTGTAAATGGGTCTACAAACGATAAATAATAACAATGTAACGCTTGGCGTTTAATGCCTTTATCTAAAGAGCCGCCATAAAGATCATCTCCTAACAAAGGATGACCTAGATGCGAGAAATGCACTCTAATTTGATGAGTTCTTCCCGTATGAAGTTCA
The DNA here is from genome assembly GCF_016481285.1 of Streptococcus zalophi. Classification (GTDB taxonomy): domain Bacteria; phylum Bacillota; class Bacilli; order Lactobacillales; family Streptococcaceae; genus Streptococcus; species Streptococcus zalophi. The sequence continues at coordinate 106,617 of NZ_JAENBP010000002.1, read as the reverse complement.
ATATCGACAAGCTTCACAGTACCGTACTGTTCAACAACTTGAAAACTTGTTTTCGCAGGTTTTCCTGATTCATGAACACGTCTTGTAATGATACTGTCGATATCACGAGCAATTGGAGCTGTTATTTCACCAAATTGTGGTAAGTCTTCTTCTCCATCAACCAGTGCATAGTAACGTTTTTTGATGGCTTTTGTCTGTAATTGCTTATCAAGTCTTGCATGAGCATAACCATGTTTAGCAAACAACATCAACCCACTAGTATCTCTATCAAGTCTAGTAACGATATGAATTTGTTTATTGTCATAACCTTGTTCAATAATGTAGTGTTTCACAAAATTAGCAATGGTATTATCATGGATAGCACTTGGGATACTTGCATAGCCAACTGGTTTATTAATCACCAGATAATGATCGTCTTCATAAACAATATCAAGGGAAAATGGGACCGCCTTTAGTTTTTCATAGGCTGCTTCATTAGGAATATTAACGGTAACAACATCACCTTCACTAAGATTATAGATGGCATTTTGCTCAATGCCGTTTACCCATATATTGCCACCTTTGTATTTGATTTTAGCCAACAAACCTCTTGAAATATCATGCTCTTTTAAAAAACTCTTCACTTTGCAAGATCGATCTGCTTTAAATTCAAATCTCATGCTTCATCTTCTCCGATAAAAGCATCTTTAACCCGTTGCCAGAAACTAGTGTGACTAGCCGTCTCAACAAAACTTACTTTTTGATCAGCAATTTCAAATTCAATTTTGGCAACATTTTTGTAAGAAAAAGTACGATTATCTACTGAAACGATGTAATTACCTCTTCTTTTAGGAATAATTTCAATCTTGTCTTTTTTAGGAACAACAATAGAACTTCCTAGTGTCCGATAAACACGATTGTTTAAGCTAGCAATTTCTGTCAATTGAAGAGCTTCAATAGTTGGATGCAATATAGCACCACCTAAAGACTTATTGTAGGCTGTGCTACCTGTTGGCGTTGATACAGCAAGACCATCACCTCTAAAACGCTCAAGCTTGACATGATTAATGATCACATCAGCAACCATCGTTTTTTCAACGCGCTTAATGGTTCCTTCATTGAGTGCTAGAGCGGTAATCACTCTTTCATCTAGTAAGGTAATGGTTACTTTTAAAACAGGATAAGTCACCTTACTACCACTATCAAGACGTAAACGCTTTAAGAGTGTATCTACTTCAAAATCTTGATAATCGGTATAAAAGCCTAAATGTCCTGTATGAATACCAACAAATCTAACCTTGTCTAACTCATTTTCATACATATGAAAAGCTGACAAGAGCATACCATCACCACCAATAGTAATGACAACATCGGGATTCTTTTTGGTTAAATAAAATTTAGGGTCATTGCGAAAAGCGGTAAATAATTTTGAGGCCACACGTTTACTTTCGTATTTACCATTAGCAATTATTGCCACTCTTATCTTATCTGTATAATTCATCTGTGTCATCACTATTTCCTACACCATCGTTTAATTTTCTAGTCTCTGAATCAAATAAAAGCTGAGCTTCTCTGATATCATCTCTAATTTTACGCATTTCTTCATCTAGTTGAAAAGCTATTCTTGCCGTAATTTCAAGACGTTCCTTAATTTGATCAGGAAATTCTCCCTTATATTTGTAATTAAGAGAATGCTCAATTGTTGCCCAAAAATTCATGGCTAAGGTTCTAATTTGTATTTCTGCTAAAACCTTTTTTTGACCAGTAATCGTCTCAACCGGATATTCAACAATCACATGATAAGAGCGATAACCACTCTCTTTCTTATGATTAATGTAATCACGTTCAATAACAATGTTCATGTCTTTTCTGTTTCTTAGTAATTCAAGTACCTCATAGATATCATCAACAAACTGCACCATAATTCTAAGTCCAGCTATATCTTGCATGTCAGTTGCTAGGTTTTCTTCACTAATAGAACGAACAATCATTTTTTCTTTAATACTTTCAACCGATTTAACACGTCCTGTGACAAATTCTATTGGTGAATGTAGTTTTTGTTTTCTAAACTGTTTTCTGACACCACGCAACTTAATCTTAAGTTCTCCAACTGTTTGAATATAAGGATCTAAAAACTCTTCCCAATTTTCGACCATCAGAGCACACCTTCCTTGTAAAAGTATTAACTTTTTTATAAAATTAATGTAACAACTTATTATACCATAAAAATAGGGGTTAAAGGAAAACAGTATGAATCATTTAGAGATAGAATATAAAACACTACTAAGTAAAGAGGAATTTCAGGCACTTGATAAACTATTTGCCCATATTCCTATCGTGACACAAACCAATTATTACATAGATAATCCTAATCAAGAGATTAAAAAGCAAAAAATGTCTCTACGTATTAGAACTTATCAAAATTCAGCAGAAATGACACTAAAAGTGCCTCAAAAAATAGGAAATTACGAATATAATCTGCCACTAACATTAAATCAAGCAAAAGAACTCATAACAGATTTTAAAATTCCTAATTCTAAAATTAAAAATATTTTAGACAATACTAAAATTGATTTATCGACGATTAAAGTCTGGGGGGCTTTAACCACAAAACGACGTGAAACAAAACTTGAAATTGGTTTATTAGCATTAGATCACAATACTTATGAAGACAACTCTGATTATGAATTAGAACTAGAAGTATCTGATGCCAAAAAGGGAAAATCAGACTTTGATTCCTTTTTAGAACAACATCACATTCAATTTAAATATGCTAAAAGTAAAGTGGCAAGAGTTTATCACTATTTACATGGGAATTAATTTTAGTCTTTTAAAAAAATCACTGAAATATTTTAGCTTTTTTGTTAAAATAGACTTATCATAAAAAGGAGCAAAACTATAATGACACAACGTTATGCTGACAAGCAACTAAAACTTTTTTCACTAACCTCAAATACTGAAATAGCAGAAAAAATTGCCGATGCCGCTGGGATTCCACTTGGCAAACTATCATCAAAACAATTTTCAGATGGTGAAATAATGATTAACATTGAAGAAAGCGTTCGAGGTGATGATATTTTTATCATCCAATCAACTAGTTACCCTGTCAATGATCATCTTTGGGAACTTTTAATTATGGTTGATGCATGTAAACGTGCCAGTGCTCATTCTGTTAATGTTGTTATTCCTTATTTTGGTTATTCTAGGCAAGACAGAATTGCTGCTGCTAGAGAACCAATTACTGCAAAATTAGTAGCAAATATGCTTGTAAAAGCAGGCGTTGATCGTGTCTTAACGTTAGATCTTCATGCTTCTCAAGTACAAGGATTTTTTGACATTCCAGTAGATAATCTCTTCACCATCCCTTTGTTTGCTAAAAGTTATGTTGAAAAAGGCTTAACTGGTGAAGAAGTCGTTGTTGTTAGTCCTAAAAACTCAGGCATTAAACGTGCTCGTGGCCTTGCTGAAATTTTAGATTCACCGTTAGCTATTATTGATTATTCTATGGATGATAGTGAACGTGAAGAAGGTTACATCATTGGTGATGTTGCTGGCAAAAAGGCTATTTTGATTGATGATATTTTAAATACTGGAAAAACTTTTGCCGAAGCTGCAAAAATCTTAGAACGTGGTGGCGTTACAGAGATTTTTGCAGTTGCTAGTCACGGATTGTTTGCTGGTGGTGCTGCTGATATTTTAGAAGTGGCTCCTATTAAAGAAATCATTATTACAGATTCTGTATGCTCAAACGTTCGTATCCCTAAAAATGCACACTATATTTCAGCAAGTGAACTCATTGCTGATGCTATTATTCGAATTCATGAAAAACAACCGCTCAGCCCCTTATTTGCTTACCATGCTGAGAATGAAGAAGGTTAATTATGCCTTATTTTGACAATGCATCTACTACTTTTTTAACACCATCAGTCATTGAGCAAATGACTAAAGTGATGAATTCTACACCTGCTAACCCTTCTAGTATTCATAGTTACGGCAGAAAAAGTAATCAACTATTAAGAGAAGCTAAAGAAAAAATAGCACGACTTTTAAACGTTAATGCTAAAAATATTATTTTAACTTCAGGTGCAACTGAAAGTAACAACACTGCTATAAAAGGGTATGCTTTAGCAAATGAGAACAAAGGTAAGCACCTCATTACTACTAGTGTTGAACATCACTCTGTTTTTGATGTCATGTCTTATTTGGAAAAAAATCATGGCTTTGAAGTCACCTACCTCTCTCCAATTGACGGCACAATCAGTGCTAATCAAGTAAAAGATGCTTTAAGAGACGATACCATTTTAGTTAGCATTATGCATACAAACAATGAAACGGGTCACCAATTTCCAATTAAAGCAATTGGTGACTTGTTGAAAAATCATCAGGCTGTTTTTCATGTTGATGCTGTACAAGCCATTGGCAAAGTTCCTGTTTATCCTGAAGAACTTGGTATTGATCTCATGTCCTTATCGGCACACAAATTTCATGGTCCCACTGGTATTGGAATTCTTTATTCGAAACCTCTACACATGATAAAATTGCTTCATGGTGGTGATCAAGAAGATAAAAAAAGAGCTGGCACTGAAAACCTTGTTGGCCTTGTTGGTATGGCTCAGGCTTTAGAAGACAGTTTGTCTCACCAAAAAGAGAATTACCAACATGTTGTTGCATTAAGAGATCTTTTTTTAAAACAACTAGATGGCGTAACATACTACCTCAACAGTCCCAAGGATGGTCTTGCCCATATTATTAATATTGGTTTTCCAAAAATTAATAACAGTATTTTATTAACTCAACTTGACTTAGCTGGATTTGCAGTTTCTACTGGTTCAGCTTGTACAGCTGGTAATGTAGAACCGAGTCATGTTCTTGCAGCTTTTTATGGAAAAGACTCAGAAAAGTTAAAAGAATCCATTAGAATTAGTTTTTCAGAATTTAATACCACTGAAGAAGTCATCCAATTAACAACAAAATTAAAAGAAATTATAGGTAAATAAAATGGCATTTGAAAAAGAAGTTTATTTAGAAGATAGTCAATACAGTTACAGAATTAGTCCTAACGTAAAAAAATATACATTACGTGATACGACTTTTATTCAAAATAAGGTTGGTCATTATGAACTTAATCGTTTACTTGAAAAAGTTCCCAACTCAAAAGAAGGATTTCCTCTTAAAATCACAATTAATTCTGATTTAACAGGGTTTAAGCTAACAATTACTGATAAGTCTGGTTTACGCCATGTCAATATCTTTAAATCAGAAGATCATAAAATGTTACAAGAAAAATTTTATTTCTTAATGAATAGTTTAGTTGATAGAGATATTTTTGAAAAAATTGAAAAATAAAAAGAAGTCTTTAAAGGCTTCTTTTTTCAAAAATAATTTTAAATTTTAAGCTTTATTTGTTGCATTTTTCACAACCTTTTTTTACAATAGTCTTATGAAGATTGAAAGAGAGATTTATAATGGCTTCTGATAAAATGATACCAAATGCAACTGCAAAACGCCTATCACTGTACTATCGTATTTTTAAGCGTTTTAATGCTGATAATATTAAAAAAGCAAACTCAAAACAAATTGCCGAAGCAATAGGTATTGACTCAGCTACTGTTAGAAGAGATTTTTCTTACTTTGGTGAACTTGGTCGTCGTGGGTTTGGTTATGATGTTCAAAAATTAATGAATTTTTTTGCAGACATCCTAAATGATAATGCTATCACTAACGTTCTCTTAGTTGGTGTTGGTAAACTCGGTGGCGCCCTTTTAAATTATCGCTTTCATGAACGCAATAAAATGAAAATTACGATGGCATTTGATGTCAAGGAAAATGAGTTAGTAGGAACAACTACTCCTGACGGTATTCCTATTTATGATATTTCTGATATTAAAAAATATATCAAAAAAACTAATATTGAAACTGCTATTTTAACAGTTCCCAGTAATAAGGCTCAAGAAGTTGCTGAAATCTTAGTTGATGCTGGTATCAGAGGGATTTTAAGTTTCTCACCTGTTAACCTAGCACTTCCAAAAAATGTAGTTTCACAATATGTTGACTTAACCAGTGAGCTTCAAACACTACTATACTTTATGAATCATAATGAAAACTAATCTGAAACAGTAGAGAATATCTACTGTTTTTTTAGAAAAAATCATCTTCTTCTCTAAAACTATAATAGTTCGATTGACCAACAATAATATGGTCTAAAAAAATAATTCCCAAGTCTTCACAAGTTCTTTTGATTTTATCGGTGAAGAGTTGATCATTTTCACTGGGATAACAAGAATTAGAAGGATGATTGTGGACTACAATTAGTGAGGTTGCCATTGCTTTACAAGCATAATGTAAAATTTCTCTTGGCTCTGCAATAGATCGTCTCACTGTACCAATAAATATTGTTTTTTGTTCAATAATTCTGTTTTGTGTATCAAGATAGATAGCCCTTAGTTCTTCTTGTTTTTTATCACCAAGTTCTAACATCATCTGTCTAGCCAATTTTTCACTACTTAGTAATTGATCAGTTTGCTTTATCTCAGCTTCTTTGATTCTTGTTGCAAATTCAATCATAGCTTTAATCTCAATGGAACGAATATGTCCTATGCCAAAAATTTTTTGAAGTTCTTGCAAAGAGAGATGCTTAAAGGCACCAATTGTTTTCACTTTTGTCAAAATAGAATTTGCCATATTTAAAACAGACTCTTTTTTATTGCCGGTTCTTAAAATAATGGCAAGGAGTTCCTGGTTACTTAAACGTTCAGCGCCTTCTACAACTAAACGCTCTCTTGGTAAAATAGCTTCTTTTTCAAATCTTATCTTATACATAAATCACCTCTACTTTTATATTCGTTTTAGACATTAAAAACCTTATCCAATGGACAAGGTTTTTAGTTTAGAATTGACGAAGTTTTATTTCACTACTGCATCTTCTTTCACTGTAGCTTTTTTACCCTTTTGTTTAGCAACATTATCCTTAACAATTTGATAAAGGCTAGCTGATAATGGAACAGATAATAACATTCCTAATACACCATATAATGATGCTCCTATCGCTATTGACAGTAACACCCACATAGACGGAAGACCTATTGAGCCGCCTACTACTCTTGGATAAATAATATTACCTTCAAATTGTTGTAAAATAACGACAAAAATGAGAAAGACTAGAGCTTGGGAAAGAGATTGTGTCATAATGAGAATAGCACCAATCGTTACCCCTATATAAGGCCCAACGACAGGAATAATGGCAGTAAAAGCAATAAGAATGCCTATTGTTGGAGCATAAGGTAAGCCAAGAAGCATCATACCAATAGCTGATAAACTACCAAGAATCATCGCTTCTAATGTTTGACTAACAAAGAAACTATGAAAACGCTTGTTCAAAATATCTGTCACGTAATGAATTTTTTCCTCATATTTAGACAAATAAGTAGATACTAAAAGATTAAACTGGTATTTAAGTTTCTTTTTATTCCCTAAAACATAAATGGAGAACACAAGACTAACAAAAACAGATAATAGGGTTGAAGCAATTGACGTCACAGAAGACAAAACACCCGTTAAGACAGATAAAAATTGCTCTAACACTTGTTTGCTGTATTGACTAATCAGTTGACTAAGCTCTGTTTCGGTTCCAAATAGTTTTAGCAGTCGAGAGACTAATTCATTATTTTGTAAATCATCGATAATTTTTTGAACATCTGAAGGATTAATTGATAATAGAGATTTTAAACTATCAATCAAATCTGGTAAAACAATAGTAAAAATAAGGGTTGCTACAATAATAAATGTCGCATAAGCCAAAAGCATGGCCAATGTTTTTTGGATTTTTTCATGTTTTTTAGGTGGAAAAACCATTGAAAATAATCTTTCGTAGGCAGTCATTACAATATTAATGACAAATGCTATTGCTGCTCCCATTAAAAAAGGGGTAGAGGCTTGATAAAGAGTTCTTAGAATTCCTTCACCTGTTGACCAATACGTCATAATGGCATAGCAAAGTGCAAAGGTCAAAATAACATAGTAAAAATAAATTTTGTTTAGCTTCATTTTTTCTCCTTAAATGATGAGTAAAAAAGACAATATTTTAACGCCCAAGTACTTGTTTTTCAATGATTTTAAAAACACCGTTATCACGATTACTTGGAGCAAGAAAACGAGCACTATTTTTAACATCTTGAGGGGCATTTGCCATAGCATAGGAGTATTTCGCTAATTTTAGCATTTCAATATCATTATGAGCATCTCCAAATGCCATTAATTCATCTTCCTTAATATTCCAATTACTCATGAAATGCTTTAATCCCCAAGCTTTATGAATACCTGTTGGTGTCACATCAACAGCACCGTAGCCACTTGTGACAGCTGTTAGAGATCCTGTAAAGTTATGATTGAATGATGTAATAATCTCATCTTCTTGGTCGACAGGAATGGCCATATTAATTTTTAAAAAAGGCTCTTTAGGAAGTTCTGAAAAAGATTTTATCGTTTTTATTCGACTTAAAAACGTCTCAAGTTGTTCTTTTTCAATAGCTGATTTAGAAAAATCAAAATGAGTGCCTTTTAAAACATATGATGTGCTAGCTGTTGAAATCATTACACGATAATCAACTAATTTGTCATGGTAAAAATCCAAAAAATCATAGACAAGATTATCTGAGATACCTTTACGAATAAACGTTTTTCCATTTTCCAATAAATGCGACCCATTTTCGGCAACAAAACTTAAGTCATCAACTAAACCATCAAACATCAACGAGAGACGTTCCATATTATTTCCCGTTGCTACCAAAAATTTGATATCTCTTTCTTTTAGGTCTCTTAACATTTTTTCAAAACGTGAACGATCATAACTACCTTTGTTATCTAACAAGGTACCATCCATATCACAAGCAATGAGTTTTACTGACATTTAATAATGACTTCCTTTCAAACTAATCATCAAAAGATGATTTTCTTTCATTGTATTATACCATAATAATAAAAAATAAGAGAATACAGTATTGCTGTTTCTTATAGATATTCAGTTTGATTAATCAACTCTGCAAGGACTTGATAGCCTTTGTCTGATAGATGAAGACCATCTTTTGTAAAATCAAATTTTAAATCACCTTTATTATCTAAAAAAGCATCATGTGTTTTCAAGAGAGAAACGTAATCAAACCTATTTGTTAACTCTTCATAAGCACGATTTAAGTCTGAGATTGTTTCATTATCTCTCATGCCAAATCTGCTTAAATCAAAAACAGTCGTATTTACAGGAAGAATTTCAAGCAAAACGATAGTAACAGACGGGTAATTTTCCTTGATTTTTTCAATGATTTGAGTTATGTTTGTTATCGTTTTTTCCTTGCTAATAGAGATGCCTATATCATTAGTACCAATTAAAATAAAAACTGTTTTCAATTGATCACCAAAGATGTGTGTGTCTAAATACTTTAGTAAGATATCTGACGTGTAGGCAGAAATGCCTCGATTAGCAACTACTTTTTGGGTTTTAATATAGTCTTCTAATTTAAAAAATTCGACAATTGAATCGCCAATAAAGATAACTTCTGGAAATCTTAAAGTACACCTGTTTTCGATTTGGTAGGCTTGTCTTTTATCATTTTGAATTTTAAAATAATAGCGTAACATTTTTTCATCAGACATTGTTAGTTGACCCCCTAGATATGTCTTGTTAATTAAATTTTGAATACAATACTTATCCTATTATACCATAAGATAATTCAACAAGATTAGCTTTTAAAATTTGCTGAAATGAAGGAAAAGTACTACAATTAACCTATAAGAGACTAAAGAATAAAAGGAGGTTATTATGACATTATATGAAGAATTAATTAATAAGCTTGATAGCTTAAAGATAGCTTATGACATTGTTTCTCATGAACCTGCTTTAACAACAGAACAAGCAGACTCATTCATTGAAGGGATTGAGGGAGTTCGAACAAAAACACTTTTTTTGACCAATAAGAAAAAAACTGCCTTTTATTTAGTTATCATGGATGATCAAAAACGTTTAAATTTAAATCATTTTAAAGAAAACATTAAAGAAAAAAGAATCAAATTAGCTTCTGAGCAACTCATTTTTGAGAAAATGTCATTAGAGCCAGGCGTTGTTTCTCCTTTTGGTTTATTATTTAATAATGATCATGATATTCGTGTTTATTTTGATCGTGAGATTATGGCAGAAAAAATAATGAGCTTTCACCCAAACATTAATACCAAAACATTATTCATTGCTACTAATGATTTATTAACTTTTATTGAACATTTGGGAAATACGGTCGAGATTATTGATTTGTAGCTTAAAATCATATGAAAAAGCATCCACAAAAAATGGGTGCCTTTTTAAATGACTCTTATTTATAACCAAGAGGTGATTTTTTATCTTTGTACCATAAAAATGATATCATAACAATCGATAGTGCAGAAACTGCTAAGCCGGTTTTTAAGCCTTTAGGAGAATAATGCATCTCTATATCATGTTTTCCTGAGGTGATGGGAAAAGATAAGAGACTATTCCAGGCTTTTGTTGTTTCAACGACTTCTCCGTCTACTCTAACAGTCCAATCAGCACTATAGGGAATACTTGTCATCATGACATCGCTATTGTCAGTGATGTCGACATGTCCCTTGATTGATGTGTTGGTCCATTCAGTGACGGTCATACTTTGTTTTAATCTGTCAGCAAGTATTTTTTCGATTTCAATATTATTGGCTCTAACAAGACCTGCATTTTCAATATTGACTTCATCATCTGAAAAACGCATTTCAAGAACTGTTTCTTCTCCTTCAGTACCATGTGTCAGTTGCCATAGTTGTTTTTGTGAATAAGATTTTTGATTGGTCAACCATTTATTGTTTAATAAAATTGATAAATGATCACGTTTCGTTTCTAGTCCTGAGGGTGTTAGGAAATAATAAGTAAATGAACTTTTTGGAATAATTTTAAATCGGATAATACCCAGTTGGTTTTTATCAATGCGATTATAGACCGGTTGTCCATTTGGACCATCGACTTTTTCCATATTTTCTATTTCAATGGCTGAAAAACTAAATTGTTCAAAATAATTAGTATCAGTTCCAGCCATTGATTTCAAGATAATATTTTGGTTGGCAACAGGATTATTTAATCCAAACAAGATACTTTGTGTTACTTTATTGGTTCCAAAAGCAACTGAGAAAACATTGGGATTTTCATAAACAAGGTAGCGATCATTTTCATCAATTTTATGATAGTAACTCGCTAAGTCAAAACGACTAGAATTTTTGTTGAAAAACATCTTTTCTGGATGTTCATCTGCTTCTTCTTGTGTATGGTCTTTTACATCAACATAGTATCTCACACCAAATAAAGCATCTGTTAAAAGAGTGCCGTTAGTGTATTGGGTTGAAGCATTAACACCAATATCACCTAAGTAAGAAAACAAGTCCATGGTTGAGCGCTCTAAACTAGAACTAAAGCTACTTAGTCCTGGATAAGAAACCAAACTCGGTGTTGTTCTTGAATAGGAAAAGGTCGATCCAATACGGTAAAATCCAACATCGCTTTTTGCTTGTATTTTATCTGTCACTTCTTTAACTGATAGGGTTGCATCTGTAAACTTATCTGCATCAGCATAATATAACGTATATTGCGATAGATAAGCATTAAGACCTAGTTCAAAAATGGTGACACCATAGATAAGCAACCATAAAAATCGGCTTGAACCAAAGAAATAGAACAGTAAAATAAGTACCCATGTCAACAAAGTAAAAACTACTTGCGTCAGTAAAAAGCCCTTAACAAGTAAAAAGTATTCCGCTGGAATTGTTAAAACGACTATTATTATCAATAAACTACGCTGTAATAAGCTGTATTCTTTTTTTTGCCAGATGAAATAGCTACTGATAACTGGAATAATCGTTAGTAAAAATAGAATCACTTTTGGATTTTCAATAACAAAGGTTGTTATTGCTTTGACCTGTTTTGGAGCGATATAAGTGTAAGATTGTGTCATGACATACGTCACTGACGCAAACATCAACAGTAGACCAAAGAAGAATTCTTTTCTATTTATTTTAACGGTTGCCTTTAGTACTTTATATGCTGTTAAAACAATAAAGAATGAGAAAATCCATGAAAAACGATAAAAGAACCCAGCCGGATTTTGGCCCATATGCCAAATCTTACTAGTAAATTCATTAACAAATGACACAAAGAAAACGGTTATTATTAAACCTGCACCAATTTTTTGATAAAGATGGTCTTTAACATGTCTGAAATAAAAGAATGAACTAATTAAAGACAAGGCGCCAACATAGATATTTGGAAGACTTGGTCCTTTTGACCAAGAATTGTCATCAAAACCACCTATCATTACTTTTGATATGATATCAAGTGGATTAATTTGGAAATCCCAGCTAAATAACAAGGCACCGCCTATTGCTCCTTTACTTTCCAATAAATTTAAGAAAATAGGATATAAAAGGAAAAAAACACTAGTAATAGCGAGGATCGAATAAAAAGCTGTTTTAAAAAGTGGAATAAAGAATGCCAGTGTTTTATCTTTTAAAGTTCCTCTTATTGCTAACTTGGGTGAAAGATAATAACAAGCGTATAAAACCACAAATAAACAGATCATATAGCCCATGTAAAATTGTAAAAACATGGTTAAAGCCAAGGTTAAAATATAACCAAATGGTTTTTTACCATCTAGTGTCTCTTCTAAAGTAAGAATAACTAAGGGAAGCATAAACATGGCATCATAAAACAACACGTTCATCTGGTAAGACACTAACATCCCTGAAAGAGCATATGATAATGATAAAAGAGGAACTAGCCAAGTCTTGGTAGATAATCCCTTATAACGTTTAATGAGAAGATGACTAAAACTTAATGAGATGGCACCATATCTTAATAAGATAGTGAGAAATACTGCCCATTTAAACTGTGACAGTGGTAATAAAATATAAAAAATATTAAAGGGACTAATCAGATAATACCCTAAAATACCTATCATTGGCCCACCAATCGATTTGGTAAAAGAATAGAAAAATCCAGACCAATCCCCTGATAAAATAGTTTCTTTGAGAAAACCGTAAAAACTAATGTATTGTTGTCCAAAGTCAACTGCCATCAAGGTTTTCTTGCCAAAAGGAAAGGCGCCCATAAAAAACCAGACAATAAGCATGACAAAAATGGGCAATAAGGCACTTGAAAGATAAGTGACTGCTTTTTTATGCTTTTTTAAAAATGGGAGATGGCGTTGATATAATTTTTCGAAAAAACTCACCAAATGAGTTGTTTGAGTCATTGATTAATCCTTCTTTACTTCTTCAATATTAGTGTCGCTGATAATATAATGTGGTCTCTTTTTAACTTCGTAGTAAATTTTACCAATGTATTCTCCTAAAATACCAATTGAAATTAATTGAACACCACTAAAGAGAATAATAGCTGCAATTGTTGTAAAATAACCACTAACAGCAGTATCTGGGTGTTGAATATATCTAAATAGTTCAAATAAAAGATACAAAATGGCCAAAGCAATACTAAATAAACCAAATTGGATAGAAATTCTTAATGGTTTATCATTAAACGAAATAAGTCCTTGAATAGCATAATTAAGAGATTTTCTAAACCCAAACTTACTTTTCCCTTCTTCTCTTACATGATTTTGATAAGGAATAACTTTTTCATTAAATCCAATCCATTCGTAAAGCCCTTTATTGAAACGATTATATTCTGGAAGTGAAATAAATTTTTTATAGGCTCTTCTACTTAAGAGTCTTAATTCTGATTTACCATCAGTCAAATGGACATCCATGAGACGGTTAGAGATCATATAAAATAATTTTGCAAAAAAACTGCTAAATGCTGATTCCCCTTGTCGATTTCTTTGCCCACTAACAATATCATAACCTTCTTTATAAGCATTGACAAATAAAGGTATAAGACTAGGCGGATGCTGTAAATCCCCATCCATAACCATAGCAGCATCGCCAGTTGCATGTTGAAATCCTGAAAGAATTCCACCCTCACGACCAAAATTACGGCTAAAACGGATAAACTTCACTTTATCATCAGAATTTGCAATGGTTTTCATTAATGAAAAAGTCTTATCTGTGCTACCGTCATCAATATAAATTAATTCATAATCAGAAATAGATTGATTTTGCATTTTTTTAAGTTGTTCAGAAATAGCGTGATGGGTTTTTTCTATCATTTTTTCTTCATTATAGTAGGTAATAATGACTGATAATTTCATATTTTTCTCCAATTATTAACAACTTTTATTTATTCTCTTTGATTCACTTAACCCTTATTCTATCATAATTTTAAAGCTTTTTCTATGCTTACTATAGCTAAGCCAGCTAAAAAATAACATAAAAAATAGTCTGAATCAGACTATTTTATTTACGATACATTTTAAATTGCAGATACAAATCATTATAAATACCAAGCCATTTTTGACCTAAATTATCATAGACTTCTAAGTGAGCAATTGTTTCAGGACTTGGGTAGAAAGATTGATCATTTCTAACTTCCTCATCGAGAAGGTCTTTTGCTTTTTGATTTGGAGTCGCATAGCCAATATAATCAGCATTTTGAGCTGCATTTTCAGGTTCAAGCATGAAATTGATAAATGCATAAGCAGCATCTTCGTGTTCTACTGATGATGGGATAACAATATTATCAAACCAAATATTAGATCCTTCACTTGGAACAACATAACGAAGATTTTCGTTAGCATCAAGCATTTCGCTAGCTTCACCTGAGAAGGTTATACCGATAGCAGCATCTTCTTGAATAAGATAGCCCTTCATCTCATCACCAACAATGGCTTTGATATTAGGTGTCAAATCATTCAGTTTTTCAACAACTTGATTGAGTTCCATCATATCTTTAGTATTTAGACTGTAAGAAAAAGTATTTAAACCAAAACCAATGACTTCACGGGCGCCATCAACAAGCATGATATCATTTTGATATTCTTTACGCCATAAATCTTCCCAGTGTCTAGGCTCATCTTCAACCATATCAACATTGTAAACAATACCAACTGTACCCCAGAAATAGGGAATAGAGTATTTATTTTTAGGGTCAAAACTCTTGTCTAAAAATTCAGTACCAATGTTTTCAAACCCTGTTATTTTAGATTTGTCTAGTGGAATGATTAGCTCTTCTTTAATCATTTTGTCAATCATGTAATCACTAGGTACTGCTAAATCATAAGAAGTGCCACCTTGTTTAATTTTGGTATACATGGCTTCATTAGAATCAAAGGTTTCATATTCAACTTTAATACCAGTTTCTTCGGTAAATTTTTCTAATAAATCTGGGTCAACATAATCACCCCAGTTATAAATCACTAGTTTGTTATCATTTTGACTACCACCAGATTCATGTTTCATGATGAGAGAAAGAGCCAAGAGAATACCAATAATGGCAAGGATACCTGTTAAAAAAACATAAAGTTTACGCATGGTCTTCCCCCTTATCTTGTGAAATCATATAATAACCAATCACTAGTAAGATACTAAACAAAAAGACGATTGTTGAAAGAGCGTTAATCTCTAGTGATATTCCCCTTCTAGCTCTTGAATAAATTTCAACAGATAAGGTTGAAAAATTATTACCAGTGACAAAAAAAGTAACTGCAAAATCATCAAGAGAATAGGTAAAAGCCATGAAGTAGCCGGCAATAATAGCTGGTGTTAAATAAGGAAACATGACTTCCTTCATCATTTGAAATGGTGTTGCACCAAGGTCATAAGCTGCATTCACCATGTCTTGGTTCATTTCTTTGAGTCTAGGTAAAATCATTAAAACAACAATCGGAATTGAAAAAGCAACGTGACTTAAAAGAACCGATGTCATACTAAGACTAAATCCTAGATAGGTGAATAAAATCAAGAAACTTGCACCAATCATAACATCAGGTGCAACCATTAAAACATTGTTTAGTGATAAGAAAGTATTTTGATGTTTTAAACGTTTTTGATATATCATAATAGCACCAAATGTTCCTATGATAGTAGCAATCAGTGCACTTAAAAACGCTAAAAAGAAAGTATCGGCAAGGATTATCATTAAACGCTCATCTGAAAACATAGTAACATAATGCTCAAGTGTAAATCCTTTAAAGCCATTCATATCACCACCATTATTAAATGAGTAGATAATCAAATAAACTATTGGAAGATAAAGAATTAAAAAGACAAAGGATAAATAAAGATTTGCAAATTTTTTCATTTTTGTCTCTCCTTTGTCACCCACATTGTTGCTAACATAGCTAAGATAAGTATCACACCTATAGTTGAACCCATTCCCCAGTTATCAGTTGTTAAGAAATGTTGCTCGATAGCGGTACCAAGAGTGATGACACGATTTCCACCAATAAGGCGTGTTAGCATGAATAAGCTAAGACTTGGAATAAAAACGGCTTGAATACCACTTCTTACACCACTCATAGAAAGTGGGAAAACGACTTGCCTGAAAGATTGTACACTACTTGCTCCTAAATCTTTACTTGCATTAACAAGGTTTGGATCAATATCATCAAGGGCATTGAAAATTGGTAGAATCATGAATGGTAATTCGATATAACTTGCCACAAAAATAAATGAAAAATCTGTAAATAAAATTTGTTGTGGTCCAATACCAATGAAACTTAAAAAACTATTGATACCACCATGTTGACCAAAAATGCCCATAAAGGCATAGGCTTTTAATAATAAATTGATCCAAGTTGGTAAAACAATGAGCATCAACCACAATTGCTTATGTTTTAGTTTTGTTAAAACATAGGCAGTTGGATAGCTGATTAAAAAAGTTATTAGCGTAATCACACCTGCATAAAACAATGAATTAAGGCTCATTTTGAGATAAGTAGCATTAGAGAAGAATGTTTGATAGTTTGCTAAAGTGAACTGCCCTTCTGTGTTAAAAAATGATTGGTAAACAATAAGTATAACTGGAGCAATAACAAACAGAACTATCCAAAGAAAGTATGGAACAGAGAAAAAACTAGAGGTTTTCTTCATTTTTTCCTCCTGCAATAGCCTTGATAAGGCCTTCTTCATCATCTTCTGCTTCAACATATTCTTCAATACGTGCATCAAATTCTTCTTCTGTTTCATTGAGACGCATGATATGAATATCTTCAGGTGTAAAGTCTAAGCCGATAATTTCACCTTCAATCGCTTTTCTCGTAGAGTGAATCATCCACTCATTGTCTAATTCATCATAGGCGATAATTTCATAGTGAACACCGCGAAAGAGTTGTGTGTCTACCTTAACTTGTAGTTTACCATCTTCTGGAAGCGTGATTTGTAAATCTTCTGGACGAATAACAACTTCAACTGGTTCATTTGGTCTCATACCACCATCAACAGCTTCAAAACGTTTACCGTTAAATTCAACCAAATAGTCTTCAACCATAATACCAGGAATAATATTAGACTCACCAATAAAGGTTGCAACAAAATGATTAATCGGTTCATCATAAATGTCAACTGGTGTTCCTGATTGGATAATTTCACCATCATTCATAACAAATATCCAATCACTCATCGCAAGTGCTTCTTCTTGATCATGTGTGACAAAAACAAAAGTGATTCCAAGACGTTGTTGTAATTCTCGTAATTCATACTGCATTTCAGTACGAAGTTTTAAATCAAGGGCTGATAAAGGCTCATCTAATAAAACCACTTTGGGTTCATTGATGATAGCTCTTGCGATAGCAACACGTTGTCTTTGACCACCGGATAGTTTTTTAATAGAACGATTTTCAAATCCTTCCAAACGAACCATCTTTAAAGCCTCAAGAACACGTTTTTTAATCTCGTCTTTTTCTACTTTTTTAACTTTTAAAGGAA
Organism: Streptococcus zalophi; assembly: GCF_016481285.1. Taxonomy (GTDB): domain Bacteria; phylum Bacillota; class Bacilli; order Lactobacillales; family Streptococcaceae; genus Streptococcus; species Streptococcus zalophi. Next base: position 88,779 of record NZ_JAENBP010000002.1, on the reverse strand, counting down.
AGGCCACATTATCAAAAACTGACATATGAGGGAATAAAGCATAGTTTTGAAAAACAGTATGAACATCTCTTTTATTAGTTGGTACATCATTGATACGTTCACCATCTAGATAAACATCACCACTAGTGGCATCAAGTAAACCTGCAATAATATTTAAAATAGTTGATTTACCACTACCTGATGCACCAAGAAGAGTATAAAATTTTCCTTCTTCAAGTTCAAAATTGATATTTTTTAAAACTTGAGTTTGGCTGTCCTCGAATGTTTTACTAACATTTTTGAATTCTATAATTGAATGAGTCAACGGTCATAAATCCTCCATAATCGTTTCTTTTTCCCCGATAATTCGAACTTCGGGTTCTAGCGTGACACCTGAATTTTCTTTTACGCGGTTAATAACATAGTGAATTAAATCTTCGTAATCTTTTGCTGTACCATCTAAAACGTTAACCATAAAGCCGGCATGTTTTTTACTAACTTCAACACCACCAATACGATGTCCTTTAAGTCCTGCTTCCATGATTAATTGACCAGCATAATAACCTGGTGGTCGTTTGAAAACAGAACCACACGATGGATATTCCAAAGGTTGTTTTAATTGACGAAGATGAGTGAGACGTTTCATTTCATTGTCGATTTGGTTGAAATCACCTGGAGCCAAAGCAAACTTAGCAGAAACAACGATAAACCCATTTTCTTGAATCACTGAAGAACGATAACCAAAGTTTAACTCAGAAGCCTGAATAGTTTTTTTCACACCTTCTTTTGATAATACCTTAACAGATAATAGAATATGAGCAATTTCACCTCCATAGGCTCCGGCATTCATAAAGACGGCACCACCAACGCTACCTGGGATACCACACGCAAATTCAAAACCTGTTAAACTATGAAATTTAGCAATTTTAGTTGTTTCAATAAGGTTTGCACCGGCTTCAGCCTCAATCACATAACCATTAACCGTCACAAGATTTAAACGGTCAAACATGATAACAAATCCACGAATACCACCATCTCGAACAATGATATTACTGGCATTACCCAACACCTTGTAAGGAATCTTGTGTTTATTTGCAAAACGGACTATTTTTTCAAGCTCTAGTTGGTTTCTTGGAAAAGCTAAGTAATCAGCTGCACCACCAACTTTGGTATAGGTATATTTTTTTAAGGCTTCGTCAAAGCGAATATCAATACCTGTTAAAGCCTCTTGTATTTTTTCTTTCATAATGATCTCTTTTTCATTTTTTTGTTAGCAAGTATTACTAACCTCATTATATCAAACTTTAGTCTCTTTGACGATAGATGTCGTAAAGAGTTTAAATCTTCAAATCTCTAAATTATCATTTCCAGTCATTAAAAAATGCCTAACTTGCGAGATAAAATAGAGTGAACCGGTAATAACAAACAAATCATTTGCTTTAGCTGTTTTTATTTGTTGCAACCAAGTTTGATAGTCTATCACTCTTTGATAACCAGAAGGATAAGCATCAAGAGTAAGAGCGTTGTAAAATTTAAAACTAGTCACAGTAATGTCTTCAAAAACAGATAGTTGTTTAAGCATACCGTCAACAGGTTTCGTATCAATTGCAGCAAACAAGATGTGAATTCTTCTATCTTTATAATGTTCTTTAAGAACAGACACTAAGGCTGATACACTTTCATTGTTATGAGCGCCATCAATCAAGATATTGTTTTTTATTAATTCTGTTCTACCAGCCCATTTACTGTTTGATAAACTTTTTTTAATGCTTTTTTCAGTGACATTAGGATAATAGTCTTTTAATAATAAAGAAGTCATAATAGCTAAACTAGCATTGTTAACCTGATGTTGACCATTCATTGCTAACGAAATATTGGTTAGGGAATGATTTTTCCAAGAAAAGTCAAAAGCATCACTGGTACCAAAAGCCTTAAAGTCTTTGTTTAACTCGAAAACAGGGCTATTTGTTTCTTTGGCTTTTTGATAAAAAACAGTTTTAACTTCTGGTAATTCTGAGGCGAAAATAAAAGGTACCTTATCTTTTAAAACTCCCACCTTATGTTGCGCAATTTCATGGTAACTTTCACCTAAAATCTTTTGATGATCTAAGCCTATTGAAGTGGCAATAACTGCTAAAGGGTTAAATACATTAGTTGAATCATGTAACCCTCCAAGTCCTGCTTCAATGATTGCAATATCAACAGGATTAATTTTTCCAAAATAAAGAAACATTAAAACAGTGATAACTTCAAATTCAGTTGCATTTTCAAGATCGGTTTCTTTAGGAAGTCGCTCAACGATTGGCTTAACAATAGTCACAAGTTGTAGAAAATCAGCTTCTGGAATCATTTGACCATTAATACTAATTCTCTCTCTAAAGTTTTCTAGGGCAGGTGAGACGAAGGTCCCCACTTTGTAGCCAGTATCACTAAAAATATCTTTTAAATAGTTAACTGTTGACCCTTTACCATTTGTTCCAACAACATGAATACCTTTTACCGAATTTTGAGGATTTCCCAGTTCATTTAAGACCCATTTCATCCTCTTAATACCTGGTTTAATACCAAATCTAAGTCTACCATGTATCCATGAAACAGCTTCATTATAATTCATTTTACTATCCTTGAATCTTTTATTTCTTATTTACAAAAATATGATTACGTAATCAGTCTTTTGATAAAAAAAGACTACTAAGGATTTTGTAACTTAGTAATCTTGTTTACTGATGTAAGCAAAGCTTAATCATTTATTAGAATTTCTTACGTTTACGAGCTGCTTCTGATTTACGTTTACGTTTGACAGAAGGTTTTTCATAGAATTCACGCTTACGTGATTCTTGAAGAGTACCAGCTTTAGTAACAGAACGTTTGAAACGACGAAGAGCATCGTCAAGTGATTCATTCTTACGCACTACTGTTTTTGACATTTTTTTCACTCCCCTCAATTTCAAAGTAACATTTTCACGTTCTTAGTCATTATACTTGAAATCACTAGCTTGGTCAAGCTTTTTTATGATAATTTTTAATTTTTTATTAGAAAAAAACACCTAAGTTTTAAAACAAAAATTTAAAATTTAAATACTAGTTTTAAAAGAAAATAACTCATCAATCAATGATTGATGAGTTATTTGTTATTTAATCACTTTTTGTGTTTTAGCGTACTTCGCTTCAACTGCTTCTTTTTCAGCTTTCCACCAGTCTTCATTATCAGTATACCACTTAATAGTATCTTCTAACCCTTGACTAAAATTGGTAAATTCTGGTGTCCATCCAAGTTCCTCACGTAATTTTGTTGAATCAATGGCATAACGTAAGTCGTGTCCTGCACGGTCAGTGACATGCTCATAAGCATCTTTAGGTTGTCCCATCTTTTCAAGAATTAATTCCAAGACTTCCTTATTATTTTTTTCACCATCTGCACCAATCAAGTAAGTTTCGCCAATACGACCTTTGGTTAAAATAGCCCAAACACCAGTTGAGTGGTCGTTAGTATGAATCCAATCACGAACATTTTTTCCTTCGCCATATAGTTTAGGTTTAATGCCACTTAAAATATTAGTGATTTGACGGGGAATAAATTTCTCAATATGTTGGTATGGCCCATAGTTATTTGAGCAGTTTGAAATAGTTGCTTTAACGCCAAAAGAGCGAACCCAAGCTTTAACAATCAAATCTGATGCTGCTTTGGTTGATGAATAAGGTGAACTTGGATTGTAGTTGGTTTCAGCAGTGAATTTTTCACCTGGTCCTTCGCCATGACCTGGTAAGTCTTCGCGAAGAGGCAAATCCCCATAAACTTCATCTGTTGACACATGATGAAAACGGATATCATATTTACGAGCTGCTTCAAGAAGAGTGTAAGTACCAATAAAGTTTGTATAAACAAATGGACTTGGGTCATTAAGTGAATTGTCATTGTGGCTTTCAGCTGCATAGTGAACAATAGCATCAGCTTTACTAGCTAACTTATCAACTAATTGGGCATCTGAAATATCTCCTACAACTAATTCAACTCGGTCTCCAAGAATTGATTTAATGTTGTTTTCATTTCCAGCATAAGTTAATTTATCTAAAACGGTAATGTGAACCTCTGGATGATTGTTATAAACATAGTGAACAAAGTTTGAGCCAATAAATCCTGCGCCACCTGTCACAATGATATTTTTAAAATCTGACATGTTTTTAAATTCTCCTTGGTTTTTTTCGTACTAAAGTAAATCTTCTTTTTTCAAAGGTTTAACATCTTTAAGCATTGGATGATTTTTGTCAGCTTCTGACACTTCTGCTTCTTCTAAATTTTCCCAAGAAATAGCAAGGCTTGGGTCAGCGTAGTTGACAAAAGCATATTTTGGTTTTAATTCAAGTGCCCAGTAATCATTGACTAAATAACTGTATGAAACAGTATCAGATAGAACTTGAAAACCATTAGCAACACCTCGTGGAACAAAGATCCCTTTTGAAGCGTCTATAACTGTCTGATAAACATGACCAAACGTATCACCTTCTCTTAGATCAACCCAAGTGCCTAAAACTTTACCATCATCTGCTACTGAAATGTATTTATCCCATGGTTCAGCATGTAAACCACGAAGAACATGTTTTCTTGAAAAAGAAACATTATTTTGTAATTTTCCATCTTGGAAAAAACTTTCAGGAAAGCCTAAAGGTAGCATTTTTTCCTTTTGAAAATTCTCTTTAAACCAGCCTCTGTTATCCCCGTGTACAGGAATATCAAACTCAATAAGACCTGGAATACTCTCAATTTTACGAGCAGATAACGTTTTACCAAAAAAATTTTCTGACATTAAGCTTCTCCAATCAAACGTAATAAGTATTGGCCATACTCATTTTTCTTAAGAGGTTGAGCAAGTTCACGGACTTGATCTTTTGTAATATAACCCATACGATAAGCAATTTCTTCTAGATTAGCCACTTGAACATTTTGAAGACGTTGAACGGTTTCAATATATTGTGCGGCTTCTAGAAGACTTTCATGTGTTCCAGTGTCAAGCCAAGCAAAACCACGTCCCATCAGTTCAACAGATAAATCACCACGCTCTAAGTAAGCTTTATTAACATCAGTGATTTCTAGCTCGCCTCTTTCAGACGGTTTAATCCCTTTAGCAATCTCAACAACATCGTTATCATAAAAGTATAGACCTGTTACAGCATAATTTGATCTTGGTTTCTCTGGTTTTTCTTCGATAGAAATGGCATTCATATTGTCATCAAATTCAACAACACCAAATCTTTCTGGATCTTTGACGTGATAACCAAAAACAGTTGCGCCAGTCTCTTTTGTTGCAGCTCTTTGCAGCATTTTTGTTAAACCAGCTCCATGATAAATATTATCACCCAAAATAAGGGCAACATTATCATCACCAATAAACTCTTCACCAATAATAAAGGCTTGTGCAAGTCCATCTGGACTAGGCTGAACAGCATAAGATAATGAGATACCAAACTCAGAGCCATCTCCTAATAATTCTTCAAATCTTGGAAGGTCTACTGGTGTTGAAATAATGAGAATTTCCTTTATTCCAGCTAACATCAAAGTAGATAGTGGATAGTAAATCATTGGTTTGTCATAGATTGGCATGAGTTGCTTTGAAGCAGCTCTTGTTAGTGGATACAAACGTGTTCCTGACCCACCTGCTAAGATAATACCTTTCATAATAGACTCCTTTGTCGTTTATTCATTCTATATTCTACCATTATTTAGTATTATTGTCATTATTCTTTCTGTTTTTGAATGTACTTTTCAATTGGATAATCAATCGGCTCCAGATCTAAAGTTTTTTCTAAAATTAATTGAACAAGTTGATAGGCAATTAATGGGCCCGTTGTTAAACCTGATGAGCCAAGCCCACTTGCTGCAAAAACATTTGGGAGCTGAGGAACTTGACCAAAAAAAGGAGAAAAATCACTGGTATAAGCTCTTGTTCCAACTCTTATTTCAGTTTTATCAGCTTGATTTAATGCAGTAAAATAAGTTAAAGCTTCTTTTTCGATTGTATCAAGAATACTTTTATCTTCTGATAAATCATAGCCCATATCATTTTCATGACTAGCACCTACACTCACTTTTCCATCAGGAAATGGAATAATATCAGCTTCACCTTCAGGCATTAAGACAGGGTAATGATTGAAAATATTTTTTGAAAAATAATAATCCCTTAGTTGTCCTTTTTGAGGTCTAACATCAACCTGATACCCAAGTGGTTCAAGAATAGAAGGTAACCAAGCCCCACTAGCTAAAATAACCTTGTCAAAAACGATACCATTAATCATGTACTGCTGATTTTCTGTTATCTCAAGACTTACCTTTTGATGGATAATTGTAATTTTGTGGGTATTTTGAAGAGTTTTTACCAATTTTCCTCCATCAACCCTAGCACCACCAGAAGCAAATAAGGTTTTTTTGAAACCTGATAAGTAAGGGTAATCCTCTTTTAAGTCATCAAAAGATTTTAAGGTTATTTCTCCAATTAAAGGCGCTTCTTGTTTTCGAATGTTAGCCAACTCAAAAAGTTCCCCAAGTTTTTCTTCTTTTTTCTTAAATAAAAAGACTCCCGATTGTTCATAGAAGTCATTTTTAATCCTATCATTTTCTAAATCTTGAAGTAATTTCTGGTAGAAATCAGCACCTAGACGTGCCATTTTATACCAAGCTTTATTACGTCTTTTAGAAAACCAAGGACTGATAATACCTGCAGCAGCCTTTGTTGCTTGACCTTTTTCATCGTCAAACAAAAAAACGGAGATTTCTTTTTCTTTGGCTAAATAATAGGCGGCAGTTGAACCAACTATGCCACCACCAATAATGGCAATTTTCATCTTAGAACTCCTACAAATGATAAAACGGATTAGTATTAGCTTGACTTTCAATAAAATCAACTTCCCAATCGTTTTCTTTCTTCCAAGCTTCAAATTTTTCATGTAATTTTTTAACAAATAAGACTTCAATATGATGTCCCGGATCAATTGCTAAAAGGCCATCTGTTAACATTTCTTGGGCTGTGTGATAGTAGATGTCACCAGTAATATAAACTTGAGCACCCTTAGCAATAGCTTCAGGATAAAAGCTCTGACCACTGCCACCGCAAATGGCAAGGCGAGATATCATTTGATTATCATTGCCATAGCTAATCAAACGCACACTATCTAAATGAAACACACTGGCAATTTTCTTAGCTAAGTCCTCAAAAGGCATTGGCGAAATAGTGCCAATACGGCCGATGCCAAATCCTTCTTTGCTTTCACTTAAATAGCTTGTTTCATGGATGTCTAATAAGTCACAAAACCAATCATTTAGTCCACCATCAACCACATCGATATTAGTATGACTAACGTACACGGCAATATCATGTTTTACCAGGTCAAGATAAATATTATTTTTTGGATTAGCGACAAGATTGACTAAGGGTTTAAAAATCGGAGCATGTTTTACAATTAACAGGTCAATATTTTTAGAAATAGCCTCTTTAACAGTAGCTTCTCTGACATCAAGTGCTATCATCACTTTAGAGACGTCCTTATCTAAACAACCAATTTGAAGACCAGAAATATCTCCCTCAAGTGATAAGTCTTGAGGACAAAACGCTTCATAACGATCAATAATAGCTTCAGCTTTCATTTAGAATCTCCTTAATCATTTCTATTTTTCTAGACAATTGTTCTCTTTCATTTTGATAATTTTCTGGAATTTGTTTCAAAGCAGTTAATAATTTTTTTTGCTCTTTTTGCCATTTTTTTATAAAAACAGGTGATTTTTCCTTAGAAAGAAAAGGGCCAAATTGTTTTTCTTTTTGTGTGATGTTTGATATGCCTGGTTTTACAACAATAATTTCATAAATTTTATCATTTTCTTCAAGAATTTTCTCTGCTGTAATCGTAAACTGATTTGCTACTAACCAATCTCTAAGTTCCTCTTCACGATTATTAGGTTGTAATATTAACTGTGAAATAGTGGATAGTTTTTCTTTTCCATTTTCTAAAATAGTTGAAATCAAGCGCCCGCCCATTCCACAAATGGTGATAACTGAGACATAATCATTATCTTCTAAGGCTTCAAGTCCATCAGCCAATCTGACAGTGATTTGTTTGTCGAGTTGATGTGCTTTAACATTTGATAAAGCTGATTGATATGGACCATGAACGACTTCACCAGCTATTGCACTACTAATTTTTTTATGTTGCAAAAGATAAATCGGTAGATAAGCATGGTCGCTTCCAACATCAAGAAGCTTGCTACCTAAAGGTACCAAGCTTGCGACTTCTTTTAAACGTTGTGATAGATTAAGTTCTTCCATAAGTTTCCTTATAATATTTGCAATAACTTTGAACAGGACAAATGTCACATTTAGGATTTTTAGCCAGACAATGATAGCGACCAAAGAAGATTAAACGATGATGAGTTACAATCCAATCTTTTTTAGGAACTTTTTTCATTAAATCTTGTTCAATTTCCACAACATCTGCCGTTGGTGAGGAAATATTTAACCTTTTTGCTATTCTTGCAACATGCGTATCAACAGCAATAGCCGGTATTTTGTAAATTTCTGCCAAGGTGACATTAGCTGTTTTTCGACCTACACCGGGTAAACTTTCTAATTCTTTGTGTGTTTTTGGTAGTTGACCATCAAATGTCTCAAGAATTAATTGCGCTGTTTTAATAATATTTTTTGCCTTTGTTTTATAAAGGCCGATATGTTTGATGTAACTTTCAACCTCACTAACCTCAGCACTAGCTAAATCTTCAATCTGAGGATAGCGTTGCCACAAATTTGGTGTCACTTTATTAACCGCTTTATCAGTTGTTTGAGCTGATAAAATAACAGCAACTAATAACTGAAAAGGAGTATTATAGGTTAATTCACCGTGGGCATCTGGAAAAAGGTCACCAATAATAGCCAGAACTTTTTTTAAGCGTTCTTTACCAATTCTCATCAATCACTCCATAAATTTAAAGCTGTCTTAAAATCATCTGAGATGGCAACGTTTTTAGGGTCTGCTTCTTCTCTTGCTTTTCGTCTTTCTTCCACTTGACGAACAGTTGTTATACCTTCTCTACGCCAATTTCTAAGAATTGCTTGAATGTATTTCCAGTTGGTTTTACCATTAAACACAGCCTCCTTTAGGGCTGCAAGAATAATTTCTGGATCAGTATTATCATCATTAACTAATTTAGTTAAATCTTCCAGTTCAAAAGGACTAAGCAAGCGACCAAGTTCTTGTTCAAAGCTTTCTACTAAAGGTTTAATAACGTTAACCGATTCTTGTTCTTGAGGTTTATTCGAAAAACTTTCTTGTGTTTGAAAGAGATCATCTAATTTTTTTAAAGCTGGCGTTGCATCAAACATAATCTCGCTATCACCTGCTAATTCGATGGTTCTAATTTCTAATAATTCAGCTTTTTTCAAATTAGAAATAGACCGATTAACATCAGCAACAGTTTTACCAATCGCTTTAGCGATATGACTTGGAGCTATTTCTTCAATTTTTGATGTGTTTTGCAGATAGAAAAATTGCCAAACCAAATAATCATCAACATTTTCGAAAATGTGATGAAAGTGAAATAATAAATCACTTGGTAGAACCAAAATCCCTGAATCAAAGGCTTTTGAAAAACTCATGATATCTCAATCCTTTACTCTTATTAGCAAATAATATTGTTATGATGATTAAAAATGCATCAAAACCTTGTAATCATAATCGCCAATAGCTTCTCTTCCTTTTAAATCATCTAATTCGATTAAAAAGGCACAACCGGCAACAATACCACCCATTTTTTCAATTAACTCGATAGTTGCTTTAACTGTTCCACCAGTGGCTAATAAATCATCAACAATTAATACTCTTTGCCCTGGTTTAATCGCATCTGCATGCATGGTAAGAGTATCAATACCATATTCTTTTTCATAATCTGCTGAAACAACTTCGCGTGGTAATTTACCTGGTTTACGAACTGGTGCAAAACCAATACCAAGTTCAAAAGCGACTGGACAGCCAACAATAAAACCACGTGCTTCTGGACCAACAATCATATCGATTTTTTTATCAGTCGCATACTGAACGATATCACGTATAGCATAGCTATATGCATTTCCGTCAGCCATTAGAGGACTAATATCTCTAAATTCAATTCCTTCTTTAGGGTAATCTTTAATCGTTGCAATATAATCTTTTAAATTCATTTTTAATCTTTCTAGGGCATCTGCCAAAAAATAGTTTACATTGTATTATATCATGAAATAAGTAAATGGTAAATTTATCACTTTATAAAATGATTTCTTTCTTTGCTAAGTTAGTTAAGCATTCATGAAGATAAGTGTCATCATGCTCAGGATAAATTGGTTGTGTAAGAAGCACTTCTTCTAAACTCTTGTAAGCTTGTGTATTCTTACCTCTGTATAGGGGATTAAGCCATAGTTTGTCAGGTTTATAACCTCTCTTAATCATTTCATTCATGATAAGTTGATGGTATTGAAACAATTTGTAAGGACTGTGACTAAAAACATAATTGACCGTTGCATGTTTTTTACCCCAGCCAGAACCACGTAAGGCTGCACATTCTCTATGCTGTCCCAAAAGTTGTTGTCTCGGTAATTTTTCAATCAAGGATTCATGCCATAATCTCATCTTAATCTCCTTTCAAATACTGATAGATTTCTTCCGGAGTTCCTAGTGCCATCAATGATTGAAATGCCACTGTTTTTTTCAAATCTTGATAAATGTGACTTTCAGAAATATCCCTCTTTTGAGCCGTTTTATTGACAGTCATTACGCCATCATCGATAGTGACAAAGCCAAGTTCTTCAAAAATTTGTATCATCTTAATGAGCAGTAATTTTGGAATCGTTAAATAGTCAGAAAGCTGATTTAATTTGTGACGAATGTCAAAACTTTCAAATTGGAAAATCGTTTTATAAAGGTGGGTAAACTGCTCTCTTGTTCCAAATCCTGATAGATAGTAAGGATGTTTAATCGTATTTTTGAAATATATTGCTTCAAATTCTCTGTTAGTAAAAAGAGTTTTTAATCTTGCTTCATTTTCTGGAATATCAGCAATAAGGACAACAGAACTTTTTTTGTCTTCATCAATCGTCGGAATATTTTCAGGGAAATAGGCATTTTTTGCTCTGATATCAATCAGTTGGACACCATTTACTCTAGCATCAACCAACATGAGTTGAATAGAGGTATTGCCATTCCATTTATTAACAGATAAAGTGGTTACCATCTCAATGTTTTGTAACTGTTGAAATTCTTGAGCTAAATGTCCTAAATGAAAGGCAACAACATCACATTCAACACCATCTTGAGTGACTCTTAATTTAAGATGACTATTAGCTGCACCCATTGTTCTTGCTGTTTTAACAGCAAAATCCTTTAGTATGAAACAGGGTTTCTTATTATCCATCCCAAAAGGAGCCAGTTTATCAAAGCTTTTTAAAAGTGAAAAATCAATATCAGATAGACTAAGAAAGCCATCAATAGAAAGATTGTTTTTTTGAGGGCCTTCAATATGATTGGCAATCATATCATCACGAACTGCTTTTGAAAGGGTAGCTATTTGACTTGTTTCAATGGTCATACCAGCAGCTCCACTGTGTCCTCCAAAAGCAACAAATAATTGACGATTTTTATTGAGAGCTTCAAACAAGTTAAAACTATCTGGACTTCTACCACTACCTTTTGCATAATCACCATCAATGGTTAAGACAATAACAGGCTGACAAATTTGTTCCAAGATACGACCAGCAACAATACCTAAAACACCTGGATGCCATCCTTTTTTAGCCAAAATTTGAATAGGTTGAGAGTTATCAACCATGAGCATTGCTTCATCATAGATAGATTGAACCAAGGTTTTTCTTTCTTCATTTTTAGCTTGAATCATTAAAGCGATTTGCTGAGTTTCTTCTTCATCAAAGCCAGTTAGTAATTCAATAGCTGGATTTGGGTCATCTAATCTTCCAAGGGCATTAAGTTGTGGTGCTAAGATAAAACCAATTGTTTCTTCGTTGATACTCTCTTTTTCGACATTTGCTAGGTTTAATAAATCTAATAGGCCTAAACGCTCGGTATCTTTTAAGACTTTTAATCCCATTTTAACAAGTGTTCTATTTTCGCCCGTTAAACTAACCATATCAGCAATAGTACCAATCGCCACTAAATCAAGTAATTCAGCAGGAATTGTTTCTAAAAGAGCACAGGCTAGTTTAAAAGCCACCCCACAACCTGCTAGATATTTAAAGGGATAATCTGCACCTTGATGTTCTGGGTGAATAATAGCATAGGCATCTGGTAATTCAGGTGGCATACTATGGTGATCGGTAACGATGACATCAACACCCATTTCATTAGCATAGGTAATTGCCTCGTGGCCTGAAACACCATTATCAACCGTAACAATGAGATTAACCTTTTCTTGTTCAATATAATATTGATAAACACTTTTATTTGGTCCATATCCGTCGACAAAACGGTTTGGCAAATAGATAATACTCTCTGCTCCCAATGCTTCAAAGGTTTCTTTTAAAATAGAAGCTGCGGTCATACCATCAGCATCATAATCCCCGTAAACAAGAATTTTTTCATTCATTTCAACAGCCTGTCGAATCCTATCGACTGCTTTTTTCATATCATTTAATAAAAAGGGATCGTGCAATTGTGATATATCAGTTGATAGAAAATCATCAAGCTGCTCTTTCGTTTGAATCCCTCTACGATAAAGAATTTGACTAGTAATCTCATCAATGCCTTCTTTTTTTAGAAGGTCACTATTATCAAAATTAAGCTCTTTTTTGGGTAATAGCCAATTATATTTTGGTGCAATCATTTAAAATTAAAAACCTTCCTTGCTAACATATCAGATAGTTTCGGGAATAAAACATAGCATTTATGGGCTATATTTAAAAGTAGAGGGAGATTGATGTCACGTTTATTTTTTCCCATGTTCTTAATGATTTTTTGAGCAACAACATCAGGCTTTAAGGTAAATTTTTCTACCGTTTTTAAATAACTTCCTGAAGGATCTGCTCTATCAAAGAAATTGGTTTCAATTGGACCAGGATTAACCGTTGTAACATAAACATTGTCTTTAGCGAGTTCTAGACGAAGGGCATTTGAAAAACCAATCACAGCAAACTTTGTTGCAGAATAAATACTTGACTTGTTTGAGGCAATAAGCCCTGCCATACTTGCGATATTAATAATATGTCCTTGCTTTTTTTGAGCCATTTTTTGTCCAACTAATTTTGAAAATTGAATGGTGGCAAAAGTATTGACATCAAACATTTCACGCATTTCATCAGCAGTAAAATCGGTAAAATCCTTAAATTCACCAAAACCAGCATTATTTATCATGATATCAATTCGACCAAACTGGTCGTATATGTCATCCACCATATCACTAATTGCCTTGTCGTCACGTATATCAAGTGACTTAAAAAAGTAATTTTCTGATGACCCATAAATGGTTTGTAATTTCTCTTTTTGGCGACTTAGCAAAATCAACTGGTCGTTAGTTGGTAGTTGTTTAACGATTGATTGTGCCAAACCACCACTGGCACCTGTGATAACAATCACTCTTTTTGTTGTATTCATTTGATAATAATCTCTTCTAAATCTTTCACCACATGTGTGTTTTCAAAAATCGTTTTGGCATCTTTTTCTAATTGGCGAATATCTTTTGATAAGAATCGTGCACTCACGTGATTCAATAATAATTGTTTTGCTCCTGCTTCTTTTGCAACCTGTGCGGCTTGCATATTAGTAGAATGAGCATGATTTTTTGCAATTTTTTCATCACCTTTACCATAGGTTGACTCATGAACAAGAACATCAGCCCCCACGGCTAAACGAACACTAGCGTCTGTTTTTCTTGTATCTCCTAAAATAGTGATAATTTTTCCTTTTTTAGGGGCAGATAAATAGTCTTTCGCATGAATTATTCGACCATCTGATAAGGTAACATCTTGACCATTTTTTAATTGACCAAACAAGGGACCAAACGGAACCCCTGCTTTTTTTAAACCTTCAGCATCTAATGTGCCTTCTAAATCTTTTTGCATGACTCGATAGCCAATACTAAGAATGCTGTGATCGAGCTTTTCAGCAAAAACGATAAATTTATCGGATTCAAAAATCTTTCCTAGTTGCTTTTCTTCTAATTCGTGAAAGTGAATTCGGTAGGGTAGGCGTGAACCAGTCACGCGTAAACTAGATAAGACATAACTTCTAATCCCAACAGGACCAAAAATATCAATATCAGTTTGTTCATCATTTGCCTGAAAGGATCGACTTGATAAAAAACCAGGAAGACCAAGCACATGGTCACCATGTAGGTGACTAATAAATATTTTTCGTACTTTTCTAGGTTTGATGGTTGTTTCTAAAATTTGTCTTTGGGTCCCTTCGCCACAATCAAACATCCAAATCTCATTAATTTCATCAAGCAATTTTAAAACGAGACTTGATACATTTCTTGATTTTGAAGGTTGTCCGGCACTAGTGCCTAAAAATTGAATTTCCATATGTTTTCTATACTTTCTAATCTCTAACTATTCTTGTTCAACATAAATAATCACTTGTCTTTGCTTAAATTGATAATATTTTTTTCCTAAATAATCATTTGCTGCTTCTAATAATTCATCTTCATTAAAACTTGAAATTTGGATGATATTGTTTTTAAGTTGTTTAATATCTGTCACTAAAAACCTTGTTTGACAGATGATTTCAGGATCTGTTTCATCAAACTCTTTTGCCATCATTTTAATCTGATTATTTTCTACAAATACTTTATAGTGAGGAAAAAGTTGTGCTATTTGTAATAATAATTTCTCAGTAATTTCAGCAGGTTTTTCGCTAAAAACTTGGGCTATTTCTTGGTCATTTTCATAAGCAAACCCATAAGCCTTGCCTTTTAAGTTCAATCTAATAAAGGGATTTTTTTCGACAAAGCTTGGCTTATCATCAAATAATTGAAGCGCTAAACTCAGTTGAAAATAATAATCGGTCGCTGCTTTAGGGGATTGTTTTTGATAAATCTCAGCAAAGTAAGCATTAATAACACTCGGCGGTGGCGTAATAAAACGCATGACTTCTTTTTCATCCATCGTGTTAAAAAGATGGGTCAAGTAATGTTGATCAAGACTGGTAAAACCACCGTAAGTCATTGCTAATTTAAGATAATCCATGATAGAATTCCTCTAGTTTCCATTTGTTTTTTGGAGAAATATAGCCTTTAACAACTTTTGTACCATCTTCTAACTCTTTTTCTTCTAAAAGAGCTAGTTGACTCAACTCAAATAATTGGTAACTGTTTTCTGGTTTAATGGTCATATCAAAAGATTGAAATTGCTTTTTAATGTCATCAATAATAACCGAACGAATTGTAGTTGAAGCGTTTGGTGATTTGGCAGAAATCATCACTCTTGGATGAAGATTTGGTACAAAATTTTCTACCAAATCCATTTTGTTGTAAACAGCTAAGCGAGGTATTTTAGCCATATCAAGCTCTTTTAATAAATCTAGGACAATCTTTTCTTGTTCAAGATGATTGGGGTCGCTAGCATCAATCACGTGGAGTAATAAATCTACTTGACGACTTTCTTCAAGGGTTGATTTGAAAGCGGCAACCAGCTCTGTTGGTAAATCTTGAATGAAACCTACAGTATCTGTTAGTGTTGCTTGAAATCTGTCTTTCAGATAAATTTGTTTTGTTGAAGCATCAAGAGTTGCAAATAGTTCATTAGCTTCATAATGACTGTTGTCAGTCAAAAGATTCATTATGGTTGACTTACCAGCATTGGTGTAGCCAATCAAACCAATATTAAATGAAGATGATGCTACCCTTTTTTCTCTAATCGTTTCTCTATTTTTAGCAACAATTTTTAATTTTCTTTCAATATCATTAATTTGATTTCTGATGGAACGTCTATTCAATTCGAGTTGACTTTCTCCTGGTCCTCGACTTCCAATACCACCAGCTTGACGGCTTAGCATAATGCCTTGTCCAACTAATCTAGGTAAAAGATACTTTAATTGAGCCAATTGTACTTGTAGTTTTCCTTCATGGCTTCTTGCTCTCATCGCAAAAATGTCAAGAATTAACTGCATGCGATCGATAACTTTAACACCAAGTTTTGTTTCAAGATTAATATTTTGTCTAGGTGTTAAACGATTATTAACAATGACAGTATCAATTTCCTGCGCATCAATGAGTTGTTTAATCTCTTCTAGTTTACCTTTTCCGATAAAAGTGGTACTGTCATATCTTTCTCTGTTTTGTAGAAGACTATCAATAACCAAAGCACCCGCAGTCTGAGCTAATTGTTCTAACTCAAGCATTGACATTAAAATATTAGTATCACTTGGCAAGGATACACTTAATAAAATAACCCGTTCTTGCTCTTTTTTGGTTTCAAACATTAGTTGTCTCCTCTCTTTAATCATCTTTTTATTATACCATAAAATCACTGTTAAAATCTAACTAAAAAGAGGCTTTATTCGGCCTCTTTTTGACTTAAAAATATTTTAACGTTTTGATCAATAATATCAAAAACATTATCTTCATTCACTTGAAAGAAGGTAACACCCATTCTATTTTTAAACCAGGTTAACTGTCTTTTTGCAAATCGTCGAGTGTTTTGTTTTAATTGATTGATGGCTTCTTCTAGTGATACCTTCCCTTCAAAATAAGGGAAAAATTCCTTGTAGCCAATTCCTTTTGTAGCTTGGCTATTTGGATAGTTATCATAAAGCCATTTTGCTTCTTCTAGTATTCCTTCTGACATCATCTTATCAACACGATGATTGATACGTTCATATAGTTTTTCTCTATCATCATTTAAACCAATAATCAAGCTATCATATTGTGGTGGTTGATTTTCTAGATTTTTACCAAATTTAGCAATTTCTAGGCTTCTAATCGCTCTTCTGCGATTTAATTCACGAATCTGCAATTTTTCCTTTTCAACTAATGAAAAGAGAAGCTCATCTCTCAAGTCTTCTAAGTACTTACGATAGTCATTAACTTCTTTTTGATTCATATATCCACCAAGATGATAGCCCTCTAATAAACTTTGAAGATAAAGACCAGTTCCACCTACAATGATTGGAACTTTTCCTTTTTCGACAATAATATCAATGGCTTTTTTAGCCTCAGAAACAAAATCAAAAACAGAATAATTATCTGTGACATCAACCATGTCAATCAGATAATGAGGAGCCTCTTCTTGTTCTTTTTTAGTAACTTTTGCTGTACCGATATTAAGATGACGATAGACTTGTTGGCTATCACCACTAATGATTTCACCATTGTATTTTTTAGCAATTTGAATCCCTAGAGCTGTTTTTCCAATCGCTGTTGGACCGAGGATAACAATAATTTTTGTTTTCATACCTTTTCCTTGAATTTTTAGGCTTTTTTCGTTAGTATATATTATAACATAAGAAAAAGGAGAATCCCTATGTCTAAAAATTATAGTTTCTTGAAAGGCTTAGCAACCGGTGTTGTTGGTACTTTAGCAACCGTTGCTGGTGCTGTATTTGCAGTTAAAAAAACCATTATTGAACCGGAAGAAAAAAAAGCTGCCTTCATTGAAGAAAATCGTAAAAAAGCAGCTCGCAGACGCGTCTCACGTTAAGTAAGACACTTGAACATAAAAACAGGATTCTCTGGAATCCTGTTTTTTTATAATTTTTGTATCATCCTTTAAGCTGTTACTTCTAACGATTCACCAATCTTGTTAAGTGCTTCTTCCCACTCTTGTCTAGTTAAACCATTTTCAGTAATGTAGCGATTTTTTTCATGACGACGGCACTCTTTAGAGCAACCACGTAAGTATTTGTCTTCATTTTCTTTAGACGTTAATATCTGACGGTTACAAAATGGGTTACCACAATTAACATAGCGTTCACAAGGTGTCCCGTCAAACCAGTCAACACCAACAATTTTAGGATCTACTTGATTGATTGGAACAGCAATGCGTTCATCAAAAACATACATCTGTCCATCCCAAAGCTCACCTTTAACTTCTGGGTCTTTACCGTAAGTAGTAATACCACCATGTAATTGACCAACTTCTTCAAAACCTTCACGTAATAGCCAGCCAGAGAATTTTTCACAACGAACACCACCAGTACAGTAAGTGACAATTTTTTTATCCATGAATTTTTCTTTATTGTCTCTAATCCATTTTGGTAATTCTCTAAAGTTTCTGATTTCTGGTCTAACAGAACCACGAAAATGACCCAGGTCATACTCATAATCATTACGAGCATCGATAACGACTGTGTCCTCATCAAGAATGGCTTCTTTAAATTCTTTTGGTGAAAGATATTTCCCAGTCAATTTCAAAGGATTAACATCATCTTCTAGTCCTAGATGGACAATTTCACGTTTGTAACGAACAAACATCTTTTTAAAGGCATCTGTTCTTTCTTCATCATACTTAAACCACAAATCAGCAAAACGTTCATCACTATGAACATAGTCCATATATTTTTGAGTGGTTTCATAATCACCTGAAACAGTACCATTGATACCCTCATCAGAAATAATGATGCGACCCTTTAAACCAATGCTCTTACAAAAAGCTAAATGTTCTTTTACATATTCTTGTGCGTTCTCAATTGGTGTGTATTTATAGTAAAGTAATACTCTTATTTTATCTGACAAAATATTCTCCCCATTCATTTAGATAATTACTTAGCAGTATACCTTTTTTTACGAGATATGGCAACTTCTTGAAATTTAAGAGTTATTAAAAAAATATCCCTATATCCTTTAATTTAAAATCGTATACTAATTTTTTTACGGGAATTTCTTTAAAAAGTAATATTGAGCAGAAACATAAACATAATACTTTACAATTCAAGTACAAATAAGTCTTTTTGTATTTCTGTTTAAAATTAACATCCATGCTTCCTCTTATTAGAAATTGTATAGCTCTTAACTTTTCATCTTACTTGGAATTATTTGATAATGTCATATTAAAAAGATTAATTTAGATTTCGAAAACCTTGATAATAAGTCCATCATACCATGACATAAATTGTCAGATGTTTCTTCTTGGAAAGCCTTAAAAATTGCATATTATTCTTTTTCATTTTTACTCCTAGTTATGAGTTCTTACTAATAGACAAAAGCTAAGGCTTCTATGTAAGCCTTAGCTTTATATAATGATAAACTAAAATTAAAAATATTTAACTTATAAAAGTTACAAACGAGTTAGAGCTTTATTTTATTCACTATCTAAACAGATTAACAATATTCTATCGATAATTTGAAATAAAGTTTGGAACAATATATCTTTTCTCATCTTGTGTATGTGAGCTTGTCAAGATTTCATCATCATGTGAAAGATTAAAATACTCTTCTTGCCTACTAGGATCGTCATGATCATTCCATGTTATATCAAAGTAACGCCATTCCCCATCAATTTTAACAGCATTCCAAGCATGACCAGCATTTTGATCGCCATTAACATAGCCAGTAACAGTAATCACTTCTAAACCAGCTTTTTTTGCCATATAATTAAACGTTTGAGCATAACTAATACATACCCCTAAATGCTCAACACTAATTCCATAGGCATGGTAGGCATCTGCAAAATCACTATCTAATAACCAACTACCCTTACCTTGTTTAAAAGCTTCATAGTCGTATTCTGAGTTTGAAATAATGTATTGGTTAATAGCTCTTGCCTTCTCTATTTCTGTCATTCCTTCTGTAATGATTTCAGAAACAGCTTTATCTAAAACATCACGAATTTCTTTAGTTTTTTTGTTTCTAGTCTCTTTATCTAGATCATAATATGACACTAATATTTTTGAATTATCTGCAGACAATTGTACATTTCGAATATGTGGAATCGTTGGATTTTGGTATTCAATTTCTGAAATAACATCATTAATGAAAGAAGTATCGACAGCTTCAGTAAACTGAGAAATATCAATATAGTCATTACCAGAAATCATGTGAGCTGCCAAATATTCTCCCAGTGCAGTTGTTGAAAAAATCTTATCTTCAACTTCAACATAACCAGAAGCAAGTTTACTTTTGATATTTGATTCATCAAACTGTGAGTAATCAAAAGTATTACTTGAAATACCTGTTTTTTGATTTTGTTTTTCAGCTTTTTTATTAAATGTCTTAATATCTTTAGCAACCTCTTTTTCATCATAAGATTTAACCTTTAAAGAATCGCTAAATTTAGTTCCTTTAATCTTATAATAAACCAAAAAAGTATCGAATTTGCTTACACTTGTTTCTTCAGGAATTATCTCTATTGGAAACATTTTGGTTGATCCATCCGCCATTGTAATTGGTGTTGTGGTAGGTAAATCAGTTATTTTTTCAAATGGCTTGTTAAGTGGATATAAGAATCTTGAAGTATAGTAGGCGATTTTAACGGGTAATTTATCATTAATATCTCTGTTTGAAATCATATTTGAAAAAGCAGATTGGTTTTGCTTGTTGACAGCTACAACAGTGATAAATGTAGCATCATTGTAGGCATTAATCTTTTCTGTATCACTTCTTTTAAGCTCTGTTTCAGCAGCACTAGACTCATCTAATAAATAATCTTCAAGTCCTATATCATAATTAATAAAAGCTTCGTTTTGACTAGATCTTGAAAAAGATTGTTCTATTTGAGAGGAATCCCACTCAGTTTTAGTTGTTGTGCCAATTATTATTGGATGAGATCTAACATTTAATCCACCCTTATCATCTCGGTGACCACTTACATAATTTCTAATAATATAGTATTCGGAAGCATTCTCTACTTCATTCCATGTTAGTTTTAGCAAACCATCATCATCAATTTGATAATTAATATAGGGTGCTTGTAACTCATCTTCACTGTGATCAATTTTGTAAATTTGAACAGTTGGTTTTTTTAATAGTTTACCTGTTTCTAGATCATTATAAGTCACAAGGTATAAAATATTTAACCTTCCCCAATCATTATTTCCTGTAGCAGTTATTTTTTTACTTTCATCTGCTCTATTAGACATGATAACTTCATTATCCGCGAAAATTTTGAGTTTCCCAGCATAATCGTCTCTTTCAAAACTTGCTCTACCTGAACCATCTATATAATTTATCTTCAATCCATAATCCGTGTAAATACCAACTGGTATATTTGTACTATATGATTTCGTCACTTGGTGTTCTTCAAAATCAGCAAATGGTGCTAAAGTCCATTCAGTTTTTTTCATGATATCTAATTCAATAGCATCCGTTGCTTTAATTGTTTTTATTTCTGGAATAATTTCATACTGACTATCTTTTTGGTATTTTGCAATTAATTCTGTTGTTGCCTTTTGATTTCCTTGGTTTACATTACTTCCTTGTTGGCAACCTGAAATTCCTAGGATTGCCAAACAAGTTATAATGAAAGTAAACATTTTTCTTCTCATAAGATATCACCTTTCTTTTAATAAAATAATTTGACTTTTGACATTAGCACTTTGTTTTTTAGTTAACTTTCATTGATTAATGACTCTACTAAAAACTATTCCTCTTCTTTTGATATAACTAAAACTAATAACCAACTCTTTTTTCTTTAGATAAATTTAGCGCCTCCAGTTCTTTAAAGTATCTTAACCATAATAACTATTCTTGTTTTAAAACAAAAATTTAAAATAACAACACTAATTAAAAATACAATTTTTTATCGTTTAACGTAATCTTCAATTTCACTTACCTTTATTATACTCTTTTTTATTACATTTTTATAGCTGGATTAAACGAAATTATAGGTTTTTTGTTGACTGATTTCTCAGATAGTGTAAAATATGTAAATGAAGAATTATTTATATAAAAGATTGAAAGGATGAGACTATGATTATCGGTGTTCCAAAAGAAATTAAAATTCATGAAAACCGTGTAGGTTTAACACCTGCTGGTGTTCTATCCTTAAAACAAAACGGCCATGAAGTGCTTATCGAAACAAATGCAGGTTTAGGATCTGGTTTTACTAATGAGGAATATATTGAGCAGGGGGCCAAAATTGTTGATTCTGCTGAGGAAGCTTGGGATGTTGACCTTGTTATTAAAGTTAAAGAACCTCTTAAAGAAGAGTATGCTTTTTTCAAAGAAGGTCTTATCCTTTTTACCTACCTTCACCTAGCCCCTGCCCCTGAATTAACAAAAGCTCTCCTAGATAGCAACATTATTGCAATTGCTTATGAAACTGTTGAAAAAGAAGGTCTCTTGCCTCTACTTAATCCAATGAGTGAGGTTGCTGGACGTATGGCAGTACAAATTGGTACTCACTACCTTACAAAAATAAATGATGGTCTTGGTATTCTAATTGGTGGGGTCCCTGGCGTTAAAAAAGGAAAAGTTGTGATTATAGGTGGTGGTGTCGTTGGTACCAATGCAGCTCAAATGGCTGTTGGCTTAGGTGCTGATGTGACCATTTTAGATGTTAATCCTAAACGTTTAGCTGAATTAAACACACAATTTGGTAATAGCATTCAAACTTTGATGTCAAACCCACTTAATATCGCTAAAGAAGTTAAGGAAGCCGATCTTCTTATTGGGGCCGTTTTAATTCCAGGTGCACGCGCTCCTAAACTTGTAACAAGTGATATGATTTCTTCGATGAAAAAAGGGTCAGTCGTCATTGATGTTGCCGTTGACCAAGGTGGTATCATTGAAACTGCCGATCATTCAACCACTCATGATGAACCTGTTTATGTGGTGAATGCTGTTACCCACTACGCTGTTGCCAACATGCCTGGTGCTGTTCCAAGAACATCAACTATCGCACTAACCAATGTGACTCTTCCTTATGCTATTGAAATTGCAAATAAGGGTGTTGAACAAGCAATAAAAGATAATAAAGCACTTTATAAGGGTGTTAATATCTACCGTGGTCTTTTAACAAATGAGTCTGTGGCTAAATCCCTTGACTTATTCTATTCAGAATTAAAGTTATAATATAAAAGAAGTTGCTCAAGCAACTTCTTTTTAATATTTAACGACTTCTAAGGTTTCTCCACCTAATAAGACTAAGTACTTTTCAATTGTTTCAATCTGATAAGATTTTTGAAGTGCTTTGGCATAGAGACTCAGCTGTTCTTGATAACGTTGTTTAATAACCTCAGCATCTTGATACTTGTCTGTTTTATAATCAAACAAAATAATTCTATCATTCCATTTGATAAAGCCATCTATAATACCTCTAATAACAAAAGGTTCTTGACTTAAAGGATCTATTTCTAACATAGCAAAAGGTGCTTCGCGGTATAATTTATCAGGATTTTTAATGATAAGTTGACCAAGTTCTGTTGTAAAAAAGCTTAGAATTTTTGCAATGTCAATTTTTGCTTTAACAGCATCAGAAGCATCAACATAGGTAAGTGTTTCTTTAACAAGTTCAGTTGTTAGCTCTTCTGTGATTGGTAAGCGTTGCATCAATTCATGTACTGCAGAACCTATCTCAGTTGCTGTGACATTTTTTTGATTTGAAAAATCAGGAAAACTAAAATCAACAGCTGGTTGATATTTTGTCATTACTGCCATCTCACTGTTTTGCATAATCGGTTCATAAAAAGCTTTTATTTGACTTGGTGTTTTAACCATTGGTAGATTGATAGCTGCTTCATATTGTTTATTTAGTTTATCTACATTTTCCATGATGTCAAGTGCTCGTTTGATCTCCTGGCTTTGACGATTATGTTCTAAATCATTTATAGGAATTGGATTTGCCTGTTTGATTTGACCAATTTTATCTGGTGTTAGTTCTGATTGTTCTACAAATTGAACCTTAACAGTTTTTGAAGTATTGGGAAAGGCTTCTTTAACTGCTAAGACCCAATCCTGAAAACTGGCAAAACGTTCTCTACTTGAGGTTGTTAATTTACCATTTTTTTCCTGTCCATCAAAACGATTAGTTAATTTTTCTTGGCTTCCTTTACCAATCAGATAAAGTTTTTTCTCAGCACGCGTCATAGCAACATAAAGTAAACGCATTTGTTCTGATAAACTAGCCAAGGTTAATTCTTGCTGATTTTGTTGATAAGCTAATGTTTTCATTGAAACTAAAAGATGAGGTAATGGTGTCTTATTACCAAATTCTTCTTTCATATCAGCTAAGAATTTGATGCCAATACCATTGTCGCGACTTAAAATCATCGATGCTGTTTCATCTCTTTTGTCAAAGCGTTTATCCATATTGAGAATAAATACGTATGGAAATTGTAGTCCTTTACTTTTATGAATGGTCATTAGGCTAACAGCTTCTTTTGGTGCTACCACTTCTACATCAGCTAAGTCATTTTCGGTTTCAATAATCTTATCAATCATTCTAATAAAACGAGATAGACCTTTAAAACCAGTTGTTTCAAATTGATCTGCTCTGGTTGTTAAAGCATAAAGATTGGCTTGTCTTTGCTCACCATTTGGTAAGAGACCAACATAGTCATAGTAATGACGGTCTTGGTAGATTTTCCAAATCAAATCATACAATCCATGCGTTTTTGTATAGTGACGCCATGACTCTAAGGTTTGATAAAATCGTTTTAGTTTTTGATAATCTTTTTCTCTGATTAATTCAGGATAAGCCCCTTTTTTATTAAGTGCTAGTAAGAGTTTCTCATATAAATAAGACTTATCTTTATTGCTTTTTCCTTGAAGTGAAATCCGTGTCATTTCATCTTCGTCAAAAGAAAACATTGGTGATCTTAAAAGAGCGACAAGGGCATAATCATTTAAGGGATTATCAATGACTCTTAAGGTATCTAACATGACCATAACTTCAACAGATTGAAGATAATGTTGCTCACCACCATCAGAAACAAGAGGAATACCGTGCTTTTCAAAACTTCTTATAATGGCATTGTTACGTGTTCTAGATGATACAAGAAGCGTAATGTCATTAAAAGAAACATTTTTCTCATTTCTAAGTCTAATAATTTCTTTTGCTACCAGTTCAACTTCAAAAACAGTTAAATCATCATTATCAGTTTCATCTAAACTACTGTCTGTATCATAGATTAAAAGTTCTGTCTGATTTTCTTCACTAGCTAACAACTGTTCTTTACTACCTCCTAAGAGGCTATGTGTGTCATTATAGTCAATGTCTCCAACTTTTTCATCCATTAACCGTCTAAAGATAGCATTTGTCGCATCTAGTACTTCCATTTGACTACGGAAATTCTCCTTGAGTAAAATGAGACGACCATTTGCTGGATTTTGTTGATAATCTTTAAATTTTTGATTGAAAATTTGTGGATCGGCCTGACGAAAACGATAAATCGATTGCTTGATGTCACCTACCATAAAGCGATTATGACCAGAAGATAACAATTCTAGCATTTTTTCTTGACTATGGTTAGTATCTTGGTATTCATCAACCATAACTTCATGGTATTTTTTTTGAAAGCTATGACGAACATACTCATTTTCTTCCAAAAGCTGAATGGCAAAATGACTGATATCAGCAAATTCAAAAGCATTTTCAAATTTTTTACGCATCAAGTAGTCAGAATGAAAATCAATCATGAAATCTTTTAAAAGTGCAATTAAAGGTAAGGCTTGTTCTTGATAACGAATAATTGTTTCAATATATTTGAATTGATTGATAAATTGGTGTAACGAAGCATATAGACTATATTTTTGCCCAGCAATAGTCACTTCATTTCCAGCTGGTAATAATGCCTCAATCGTTAGGGCCAACTTCGAAAAATCAATGCTATTATAATCATTTTCCACTTCATAGGCTGACTCTCTTAAAGCAGTAAAAAGCTTTTGATGTTTTTTGTAGACAGCTGTGGGAGTTCCTTGCTTGGTAGTTTGCTTGTATTCTGGTAAAAGTGTTAAATCCTCCAGTTGATTAGCAACACTGTACATTTCTTCTATAAATTTTTCAATAACAGTACTTGGTAAATCATGGATGCTGACATATTTTTTAGTACCCTTATCAAACGTCAAATTTAGCCACTGGATGGGATCGCTTGTAGATTGGATAAATTGATGAATGGCGTCAATCACTTGGTAAAATCCCTTAGTATCTTTTCTTTGCCCAGAAAAATTAGTGACTAATTTCTGGAACAAGCTAGCCTTATCACCAGTCATATATTTCTCAAATAAAGCGTCAAAAACATCATGCTTTAAAATATCTTGCTCACTTTTATCTTGCAAAATACGAAATTGTGGTGAAATACCTAATAAATAGCCATATTGACTAACTACTTTTTGAGTAAAAGCATCCATTGTCCCAATATCAGCATGTTGGAGTGCTGCAATTTGTAAAGACAAGTGTCTGCGACTCTCATTATCAATACTTTCCTTTATTTCCTTTGTTAATTTTGTTTCCAATCTCTCTTTTAATTCATTTGCAGCCTTAACTGTAAAAGTGGAAATAAAGAGTTCTTCAATCCCGATACCTCTTTTAAGTTTATCAAGAATACGTTCAACCATGACAAAGGTTTTTCCAGAACCAGCAGAGGCTGAGACCAAGATATTTTGACCGTTGCTATATATGGCTTCTATTTGTTCGCTTGTTCTTTTTTGCTGTTTATCAGAAACTTTTTCTTGATTTTGCAATGTTCTTATCTGATCTTCTGTTAAAAAGGGAAGCTGCTTCATTTCTCAATCTCTCCTTTCATTTGTTCTAGAATCAATTGCTGTTGACTAGCGCGTGGAAAAGTTTTCAATTGCCGAGCATTTGATAAATGCTGATTTGCTTCAAAACGTGTAATGGCTTTAAACTGATCGCCAGCAACTGACTTATTGTCTTTTGTGTATGGATTAATAGCATAATGTCCTGATAAAATTTTCTTTGCCGCTTCTTTGTACAGTTTTTCATTATAAGCTATCATAATCTCTAAATCATTTTCTGAAAAAGTGGAGCGTTTATTGGCATAGAGTTGGCTTAATTCTTGACTTTTTTCTTCTACAAATAATCCTTTATACTTTAATTCTTCAACGGATTTAGATAAAACATCTTCAAGAGATTTCGTTTGATCAAGTGAAAGGATTGGATTTTTCATATGGAGATACATAGCGCCAAAAATACTTGTTATTTGCTCAAATTCCTTAGCACTTCTTAATGCAGCTATATAAGTGATAAGTTGCGGGCTTAAGCGATTGTAAAAATCAGCTAAATTGAATTTTTTATCGCTTGATTTATAATCAACCACGCCATAACTATCCGTTTTTGAAAAATAATCTAGTCTATCAATTTTTCCTTTAATATTAACCAATCTACCATCACCCAAGTCAAGAGTATTTTGATTATCAGCTCCAAAAACAAGTTCCTGAGCTATCACGTCAATAGCAGGATTATCTTTTAAAACAACAGCTGTTTCTTTAGCAATATCAAGTAAAACAGCTTTTGAAAACTCACTTTTCGTATCTTGTTGATAAAGAGACATAAAAATAGGTTCAAGACTCACTTTGTTAATGGCTAAAGACAATTTGTCATCAAAGTGATTAGAACTCTTATCAGCCATCAGTAATTCAAAAATACGATGTAGAAAATTACCATGTTGACTGGCATCGGGATGAATGGAAGCTTGTTCTTTTAGACCAAGAACATATTTCAAAAAATACTTATATTCATTCTCATAAAAGTCAGTTAAAGCTGACGCAGATAATTGCAACTGCTTGTCTTTTGGAAACTTAATCGCTAAAGTATCCTTTGCTAAAGGAGCAACATGTAAATCCTCGTTTGGACTAGGCAAAAATAGATCTTCTTTTGCTAGTTTTTTCTTCAAAACACGAACAGCAACTGACCAAAAAGTCCTCTCATCTTTACTCAAATCTTCTTTTTGAATGTCCTCTTGATAAAAATCAACCAAACGGTTTAATAAACCACTATAACTTCCCAAATCATCAGGATTGATAGTTGTTAGGTCTTTATTTTTTTCAATAACAGGAAGCCCTATCTGTTTAAGGACTTGTAAGTATGGGGATGACATTTCTTGACTGTCATTTATTATGCTTGGGCTAGAAAGAACCAATTCTTTTGTAGCAGCATTAAGAAGAGATAGAGCGACAAGATGATTTTTTTTCATCATTTCTTGACTTGGAATATCAAAGCGAGCTATTTTTTTGACACTTTGATTAATGGCCAGTCTCTCTTCATCTGTAATAAGACTTGTATTTTTAGATGCTTTTGGGAAATGAGATTGGCTAAGACCAATAGCAAATACAAATTGATTGGTATGAGGTTCTATTAGATCAAATGATTTCACATTAACAACATCTAACGTAGCAGGTACTATACGATAATTGGCAGATAACATCCCAATCTTAAGAAAACTTAGAAAAGAAGCTAAATCCAATTTATCATTTTCAAATATGAGTTGGAATTGTTCTAAGATGTGAGTGAAAGTCTTCCAAACTTCTTGATGTTTCTCCGCTTCTTCTTGGGTTGAGGTCTTTGCAATATTTTCTAAATGCCAATCTAGTTGGACATCTTTTAACAGCGTCATGAGGTTATCTAGTAATCCTTTTGCAGTTTTACTTTGACTATTAAAAAAATGAAGTAAAGGTGACATCACTCGGTGTCTAATGTCATTTATTTTTTCAAGATCAAATTGTCCTGCATTATCATAGATAAATTGACGAGAAAAAGCAGCCTTTCCTTTAATATCAGCATAATTAATGTATTTCTCAAAAAGATCACGTTCCATTTGTGAAAACTGACCAAATAGACCTGACTTGAGAAGATTAAGAAGATCTTCTGCCCTAAAACGATAACGTTTCAATCGCTCAAGTGCATCAATAAAATGAACAAGAGGATGATGGCTCATTGACTCTGGTTTTGAAAGATAAAAGGGAATCTGATACTTATCAAAAATAGTTTTAATATAAAGATGATAACTATCAACATCTCCTAAGAGGACTAAAATATCCTTATAACGATAACCTTCGTGAAGTTTTGACCGAATCGCCTTTGCGACTTGTTCTACTTCTTCTTTTTGATGAGAGACTTCCCAGATAGTAACTGGAGAGTCGTTTGAAATTGCTAATTCTAGAGGCGTTTTGGAGAAATCATAATAACTCTCAACTGTTCGTGAGAGATTGGCAAAAAAAGTTTCTGAGGTCTTTGCAATATATTCTGGTTTCACCAAAAATAAAGACGCCAAGTGTCTTAGAAAATCAACACCAGCTTGATAGATATTACCTTCTGAATAGTTAGAACGATAGGCTTTTTGACTGGCATAAGTTCCAATAATAATCTCACTAGTCTTTTCTTCTAATCGCTGAATAAGCAATTCTTCTTCAGCAGAAAATCTTGTAAAACCATCAATAACAAGCACAACATCGGCTAAAGCCTTATCAAGGAAACCAGATGCCACTTGGTTTGAAAAAAGACTGATTGGAGAAATACTTTCAAAATGATTATTGTTAAGCTCTTCTTCTAAAGCAGTAAAAATCTTTGATAAGTCTTGAAATTTTAGATTATCTAGCTCAGTTAGTTCTAATAAACTCATATTGGCTGTCTTTAGTTCTTGATATAGATTGACTAACTGATCAATAAAATTGGGATCTTTCTTTAAAAGGCCATAAATAGGTAAATCCTCTTCAGAAAATTGTGATAAGGTTTTTTGAAAAAGCATAAAAAGACCAATATCATCAATACTGGTCGACTTAACCGTATTATTAAGGGTAAAATAACGCGCCATTTGCGTAAAACGTGTAATCGTAATAGCAAAGGAAGCTTGTTCAGGTAGTAGGCTAAGAACTAGCCGTTCCTTTTCAAAGGACAGAGAGTTTGGCGCAATATAAAAAACCCTTTTCCCTTTTAACGCATATTCATGAGCTTTTTTTGCTAAAATACCAGACATGTCATTATAAATATCAGTGTATAATAATTTCATTTCTCCACCCATCTCTCACTTTCTTAGTTAATATTATAACAAAAAAGCCCATCAAGTGGGCTGAAATAGTTATGAAAAGATATAACAAAACATTTATTGACTCAATTGACTGAGATAATCATAACGCTCATATTTTTCAAGAAGGTCTTCATTATTTTCGTCTAGTTCTTTTTGAAGTTTAGCTAATTGACTATAGTCACTAGAAGCCTCGAGCATTTGTTTTTCTATTTGAGTAATACTTTCTTCAAGTTGTTCTATAGCGTCTTCAATCGTTTCCCATTCCTGTTTTTCAAAGTAAGACATTCTCTTTTTAACAGTTTCTGGCTTACTATCTGATTTTGTTTTTGATGCCACTTTTTTTTGCTGTTCTTCTTTTAAACGAACTTGAAAGTTTTTTTCATCAAGATAATCTGTGTAATTACCATAAAATACTTTAATGGTATTATCTTCAAAAGCTAAGATCTTAGTTGCCACCTTATCAAGAAAATAGCGGTCATGACTAACAGTAATGACAGGCCCACTAAAACCTTGTAAAAAACGTTCAAGAACAGTTAAGGTAGCAATATCAAGATCATTGGTGGGTTCATCCAACAAGAGAACATTTGGTTTTTTAATGAGAAGTTTTAACAAGTAAAGGCGTTTTTTCTCACCCCCTGATAATTTGGAAATCAAGGTGCCATGACTTGATCTTGGGAATAAAAATTGTTCTAACAATTCACTAACACTTGTGATACCAACTTTTGTTTTAACCTCATCTGCCACTTCTTGAAGATAATTAATAAGCCGTTTATTCTCATCCATCCCTTTAATCTGCTGAGAAAAGTAACCAATTCTCACCGTTTCACCAATAGATAAATGACCTGAACTTGGTGTGATATCTCCTGAAATTAGATTAAGCAGGGTTGATTTACCAACACCGTTATCACCAACAATACCAATCCTATCTTTATTTTGAATCAATAAATTAAAGTCTGAGATAATAGGTTTATCAGGATAGGAAAAAGAGACCTCCTCAAAAGAAATGACTTTTTTGCCAATTCGTGTGGTATCAAAATTTATTTCTAAATTGTCTGATGCCACATCATTTTTTACTTCGTTTTCTAGTTTTTCAAAACGATTTATCCGAGCTTGTTGTTTTGTTGCTCTGGCTTGAGGTTGAGTACGCATCCAAGCCAACTCTTGTTTGTAGAGTTGTTTTTTCTTATGGAGGCTACTAGCTTCTCTTTCATCTTGTTCTGCTTTTAAGCGAACATAGTCTTGGTAATTGCCTTGATATTCTGTTAACGAAGCATTGGCTAATTCAAAAATACGAGTTGAGATGGCATCTAAAAAATAACGGTCATGGGTGATAAATAAGACTGTTTTTTGACTATTTTTAAGATAGTCTGTTAACCAAGAAATGGTATCAATGTCAAGATGATTGGTTGGTTCATCAAGTAATAACAAATCACTATCAGATAAAAGCACTTGAGCTAGTTGAACACGTCTTTTGAGACCACCAGATAACTGTGAAATGGTTTGATTGAGATTGTTAATACCAAGTTTTGATAGCACAGTTTTAACATCACTTTCGATAGACCAAGCATCAATGGCAGTCATTTCAGACATGACTTTTTCTAAGCGTTCTTGATTATCATTAGAATAATCCATCATCAGATCTTCATATTCTTTGATTAATCTCATTTCTTTTAGGTCTTCTGATAAAACCGTATCTAGCACTGTTTTTGAGTCGTCAAAAACTGGATTTTGTTTAAGATAAGCTATTTTATAATCATTGGCATGAGAAAAAGGAGAAACATCGCCATCAAAACCTAATTCTCCAGAAATAACTTCTAAAAGAGTTGTTTTTCCAGTGCCGTTAACACCAATAATACCGATGCGATCAAGTGGATGAATCATAAAAGAAATTTTTTGAAAAACTGTTTTGTCACCAATCGTTTTAGTCAGATTGTCTACTAAAAAATCACTCACTTGCTAATCTCCTTTCAACAAAACTTAAAATAGCTTTTTCAGTATTATCCAAATGGCCAGCAACAATCTGACGTTCAATATCACTTAATAATTTTCCAAGTTTAGGACCTGGTTTTAACTGATACAAAGTCATAAGTTTACTACCATTCACAACAATTTCTCTTTTATCATGAATTGATAGTTGACCATCCAATTCAGACACTTTGTCATAATTAAATGATAGTCCTTTTGCTTCACGCAATGATTCTACTTGGTTAATGATACTTTTTCCAAAACGATATACATCCTGTCTTGAAATGTCACGCTCAAGGCGAATCTGATAAACGGCTAACAGATTTTCTACAGATTTTTGGAACTCATTTGAGGTTTTCCATTTTTTTAGAAAGCTCTTAATACTTTTTACTTGAAGGCACATTACGAGATTTGCCCAAGCCTGTTCAGAAGTTTCAAACTGAAAACTAGGCGTAAGCTCATCAAGCATTAATTGTAAGCTTTCTTTACTATTTTTTAATTCAGGCAAAAAGTGATAAACATCACTTGAAAGCAATTGTTCCAATCCTTTTCGCCAAAAAGGGGCCATTAATAATTTATCAAGTTCGATAAAAATGCGTTCAACTGAAATTTTTTCTAGTAGATTGGCATTAGCCATCATGGCAGAAAATGTTTTTTCTTCAATGGAAAAACCAAGACTTGAAACAAAACGTAAGCCTCTCATAATTCTTAAGGCATCTTCGTTGAAACGTTCCTTGGCATCACCAACTGCACGTAATGTCTTTTTTTCTAAATCCTGTAATCCGCCAAATAAATCAATGACTTCTGAGTCATTATTTAAAGCAAAAGCATTAACGGTAAAATCTCTTCTTTTCAAGTCTTCTTTGAGAGAACGCACAAAGTGAACCTGACTTGGCCTACGGTAGTCAACATAAGCTTCCTCGGTTCTAAAGGTTGTTATTTCATAAACCTCATCCTCCTCAAGAACTAAAACAGTACCATGTTCAATACCGACATCAACAGTTCTTGAAAATATTTTTTTGATTTCTTCAGGATAGGCACTTGAAGCAATATCAACATCATGAATTGGACGTTCTAAAATAGCGTCTCGGACACTGCCACCAACAAAATAAGCATCATACCCAGACTCTTTAATCTTAGACAAAATAGGTAAAGCCTTCTGAAATTCAGAAGGCAACGTTTTTAATCTCATCATTTTTCCCAACTAACTTTTAATGACTAAATAAATGCGTTACAATAAAAAGATTATTAGTAATAATTCTTTTACTTATACTTAGAAACAGGAGAAAATGCAATAGCAACAGCACCTTTTCCTAAATGAGCAGCAATGACGCTACTAAAAGTAGTAATTGACACTTCACCAGAAAAATCAGAATTTAAAAGTAATTCTTTTAATTTTTCAGCCTTTTCTATAGCATCTGCATGCACAATGGAAACATCAAAATGATCATTTGAAGTGGCTTCATTTAAAATTTCAATGAGTCGATTGTGTGCTTTTTTCTCAGTTCTAACTCTCTCGTAAAGCTCTAAAATTCCATTATTAAAATATATAATTGGTTTAATACTTAAAAGATTACCAATTAAAGCAGAACCATTTGATAAGCGTCCACCTTTTACAAGATGATTTAAATCATCAACAACAACATAAGCACCTGTCTCAGGAATTTGTTGTAATAAATCAGCTTCAATAACTGAAAATGGTTGACCAGCTTCATAAGAGGAAATGGTGTTTTCAACAAGCATTCTCAGAGGAAAACTAGATGTTTTAGTATCAGGAAAACGAATCGTTAAATGATTATATTCATCGACTAAGTAGTGAATGTTTTGATAAAAACCAGAAATTCCACTTGATAAAAACAGACCAATGACATGAGTATAATTTTCTTTTGAAAGATAAGCCAACACATCATCCAAATCAGAAAGGCTTGGTTGACTGGTCGTTGGAAAGTCTTTAGCAGTTTCTAATTTTTCATAGAACTCATCAATCTTTAAATTCTTACCTTCTATAAAAGTTTCATTATCAATAATAACGGGTATATCTAAGACAAATACATTATCTTTCTTCTTAAGACTTTCAGCTAAATTAGCAGATGAGTCTGTGATAACAGCTAATTTCATTGATTAAAACTCCAAATTCAAACCAGCTCTATCAAGAGCAATCTCTGATACTTCATAAGTTAATCTTTTAAGAATGTCAAGTAGTGGAGAAGCCAACTCTTTAGCCTCTTCTTGTGAAAATTCATTTGGTTGATTAATAATGCGGTCTTTAACCAAGTTTAACTGTGAAATCATCCCACTAATAACAAATTCTTCTTGAACGATAATAAATTGAAGTGTTGAAACAATAGTAGTTTGTGTCTTCTCCATATTTTTTTCAACTAGCTTAAACTTTACTTCGACTGCTGTTTCAGGTGTCCCATTTTCTTTTTCCCACTCTATATTGCGAGCATCATAGTGATATTGGTTCACGAATTCTTTTTGACGAACAATTTCCATCTTTTTCTCCTTACTAACAATTACTACTTATTATAGCATAATAAAAGTAGTTCTTAAAGTTATTACCTAATATTGTAGATTGGTTAATCAAATCAATTAATCGTTGATTAGACTAGTCGAGTGAACCACGCGATTGTCTCTATCTGGGTAAATAAGTTTAATAGCTTGACTAACGGCTAAGGGGGCTTCACCAAAACCAGTAGCAATAAGTGAAAGTTTACCGTCATAGGTTGCTGCATCACCAACGGCAAAAACACCT
Source organism: Streptococcus zalophi (assembly GCF_016481285.1). Taxonomy (GTDB): domain Bacteria; phylum Bacillota; class Bacilli; order Lactobacillales; family Streptococcaceae; genus Streptococcus; species Streptococcus zalophi. The sequence goes on along the minus strand of NZ_JAENBP010000002.1, from coordinate 54,206 downwards.
TCTAAAGTAGATTCAAAAGTCGAAGAAACCTTGATGCTTGTCCTTTGACTATCAATAGGCCAATTTTTAAGATTTTTATTTGACGTTGTAAACCCAAAACTAACGATTAAATCATCTAATGGTAGTCCAAGTATTTGATCATCTTTAACTTTTTGAATATTGAGTTGACTGATATTACCTTCTTTAGCTTCAAAGGAAACAGGAATAAAAGGCGTTAAAAGCTTAACAGTTGATTTTTTCAAAAGCTCAACACTATGTTCATGAGCACGAAATTGATCACGACGATGAACAAGAGTAACACTCTCTGCTATTTTTTCTAATTCTAAAGCCCAGTCTACTGCTGAGTCCCCACCACCACAAATAACAATATTTCTATTTTTAAATTGATTAAGCGATTTGACGTGATAATAAAGGTTTGTTTGCTCGTAGTTTTCTTCGTGAGCTAATCCTAATTTTCTTGGTGAAAAAGCACCATTGCCACAAGCAAAAATAATTGTTTTTGAATGATGAGTAGCTTTTGACGTTTTGATGATAAAAACATCATCTACTTTTTCAAAAGATTGTACTTCCTCTTTTAAACAGACTGTAACTTTGTCTGATACTAAATCTAGCTGTTTGATAAGGTTATTCACCAATTCCTTACCTTGAATAGTAGGATAGGCTGGAATATCAAAAATATTTTTCTCAGGGTATAAAATAGCAGGCTGACCACCTAATTCTGATAAACTTTCAATGAGTTTAACACGAACACCACGTAGGCCAGCATAAAATGCCGTGAAAAGACCTACTGGACCTCCACCAACAATTGTAATATCATATGCATTTTCTTTTATTATCATTATTTCTCCATCAAATGTATTTAATAGTTATTATTTAATTAATTTAGTCAGATGAATGTGATTCTTCTTTAATTTCTTTTAGCAACAGTTTTTCTTCTTCCGATAATGAATAATTCTTCAATAAATCAGGACGTCTCTGATAAGTTTTTCTTAGACTTTCTTTTAAACGCCACTTTCTAATATTTTCATGGTGACCACTCATTAAAACATCAGGAACTGTCATCCCTCTAAAATCATAAGGACGAGTGTATTGTGGATATTCTAATAAACCTGAAGAAAAACTATCTTCTTGATGACTAGCTTCTTTACCAATCACATCAGGAATCAAACGGACAGTCGCATCAATAATTGTCATTGCTGCTAATTCGCCACCTGTTAAAACAAAATCTCCTAGAGAAATTTCATCTGTTACTAATTTCTTGATGCGCTCATCGTATCCTTCATAGTGACCACAAATAAAAACCAGCTTTTCTTCTTTGGCTAATTCCTCAGCATAAGATTGTGACATTTTTTGACCAGAAGGATCTAATAAAATAACACGTGCATTATCAGTATCGATAGTGTCCATAGCATCAAAAATAGGCTGAGCTCTAAGAAGCATACCTTGACCACCACCATAGGGTTCATCATCAACATGTCTAGCTTTTTCGGCATTATCTCTAAAATTATGATAATCAATAGTAAGTAAACCTTTTTCTTGAGCTTTACCAACTATTGAATGTTCCAAAGGGGCAAACATCTCAGGAAATAAAGTCAAAATATCAATCTTCATCGTCTAGTCCTTCCAAAATGTCAACATCTACTCTTTTATCTGGAAGATTAACTGATAAAATAACAGAAGGAATGTAAGGTAGCAATAAGTCTTTTTTTCCTTTTCTTTGAACCACCCAAACATCATTAGCACCAGGTTGTAAAATTTCTTTAATCACACCAATTAATTGATTGTTTTCATAAACTGATAACCCAATAATTTCATGATAATAAAATTCATCAGATTCAAGAGGTGTTAATAACTCTTCAGCTATTTTTAAATAAAAATCTTTAAATTTTTCAACCTCATTAATATGATATAGTCCTTTAAATCTAAGAATATCAAAGTTCTTATGTTGACGATGGCTTGCCACTTCAAGATTTCTCACAAATTGATTATTTTTGTCAAAAAGTGCCAACTGGCTTCCAACTCTATATCTTTCAGAGACAAAGTCTGTCACACTCAAAACACGTACTTCACCTTTTAGACCTTGAGTGTTTACAATTTTACCAACGTTAAAATAATTCATAGCAACTCCAATTATCTTGTTTTATTCATTCTATCATTTTCGATTATAATAAACAAGATTAACTACTGATATGATAATATTATAATAATAACTTAATTAATCACAATAAAAAGCAGTAGACAAGCTACTACTTTTCATCGATAACAATTCTAACTTTTTTACCTTGTGTTGGGACGGAATAGACAATTGATCTTATTGCTGTAATTGTACGCCCTTTTCTGCCTATAATGCGACCAACATCATTTGCATCTAAATCAAGATGGTACTCCAAAAATTCAGGAGTATCTTCAATTTTGATTGAGAAATTTTCTGGATGTGAAATAAGAGGTTTCACAATTGTAATAATAAGATTTTCTATTGTATCCATAGGCCTTACTTCGTAAATTTAGAATCGTGGAATTTTTTCATAATTCCAGCTTTTGAGAAAATGCTACGAACAGTATCAGAAGGTTGTGCACCTTTAGATAACCAATCAAGAACACGCTCTTCTTTAAGTGTTACTTGGTTTTCTGCTAAAAGTGGATTATAAGTTCCAACTGTCTCAATAAAACGTCCGTCACGTGGTGCACGTGAGTCTGCAACGTTGATACGGTAAAAAGGTTTTTTTCTTGAACCCATACGAGTTAAGCGAATTTTAACTGCCATTTTTTCTCTCTTTTCTTTATTGTTTTTAATATTATAACAAATATTCTTCACTTATTATAACATAAAAAAAATAGGTGTCAAGAAAAAATCTTGACACCTTTAAAATTTTAGAAAAAATCTTTAAATAAATGACCACCATAAATCCAAAAGTAACTGTATGCAACAATAGAGAATGGTTTAGTAATTAAAATAATAGTTATAAATTTACGATAACTCATCTTGGTTAGTCCGGTTACCATAACAAGTACATCAGCAGGCGATACTGGAGATAGCATATTTAAGATAAAAAAGTATTCATAAGTTGGGCTAGATAATTTTTCTTCGTAGTAATTCAATTGCTTTTCCTTGGTGAATAATAAGATAAATTTTCGACCATAGGTTCTAGTAATCGTAAATAAAATAATACTACCGATGATAATACCAATGTAGTTGAGAATAAAGCCAACAATTGGTCCGAAAGCAATAAAGCCGACAACCGTTGTCACACCTCCAGGAATAATGGGGATAATAACTTGAACAATTTGTATAATGAAAAATAAAATTGATCCCCAAAAAAGGTGCTCTTTTATCATTTGTGCTAAGGCATCTGGATTGTTTAAAATATCCAGTCCTTTAACTAGATAAATAACAAGTCCAATTGATAAAATAATAGAAATGATTCCTAAAACATGGAAAAACTTTTTTAATTTTTCATATTTTTCTTGCCTTCTAGTTAGCTTACTCATATCTTAAAGCCTCAATCGGATCTAGCTTACTCGCTTTATTTGCTGGAAGAATACCAAAAATAATACCGATAAATGCAGAAAAGAGAATACTACCAATAGCTACCGTTAAAGAAACACTAGGATGCATATCAGGCAATGATTGGTCAATAATGGCTGTTGCTAAATATGCAATGACTAAACCAATCAAACCACCAAGCATGGTTAATACCATAGACTCAATTAAAAACTGGGTTAAAATATTTCCTCTAGTTGCTCCTAAAGCTTTTCTAAGACCAATTTCTCTTGTTCTTTCTGTAACAGAAACTAGCATGATATTCATGACACCAATACCACCAACCAATAGCGAGATACCAGCAATTGAGCCAATAACTGTTGTCATAACGCCAAAAGCTTCATTTATATCATTTAAGACTTCTTCTAAGTTATAGGTTTTATAAAAACCATTTTGTGCACCCGATAAGTTGGTTAATTTTAGCCCAGCTTCTTCACCTAGAATCGAAGCATTTTGAACATTATCAACATGGATATAAATCATTGAAATATCTTCTACATTAAATTCAGCAGATAATTGAGTATTAGCCATAATAGCAGCTCCATCAGTTGGAATACCCATAACCATCCCAGATTCATCAACTTGTTCTTTGTAAATACCAACAACCAAATAAGCCTTATCACCCACAGAAACCACTTGGTTTAGAGCATCTTCTGGACTATCAAAAAGTTTTTCTGCTAGTTTAGTATCAATCATTATAATACGAGAAAATTTTTGAAAATCAATCATTTGAAATGAGCGACCTGCTACAATTTCCAATTCTTTCACGTCGAAATAAGTTTGATTGACACCTGTCACATTAATACTTTCAGCTTTTTTTGATTTAAAATCGATAGTTTCGGTTGTCATGTTGGTAACATAATAATTATCGATTCCTTCTGTTTCAGCAACTATTTGTTGTAACCACTCCTCTTTTATTTGAGGGGGTTTGTAGTCTTCAAAATTTTCTTTTAATCCATCAAGCGAATCTGGTTCATAGTATAACTGAATATCTTGTTGTTCAGATGTAAAAATACTAGTGACTTGTTGTTTCATCCCTTCACCAAGTGCCATGATAATAACAACTGATGTTACACCGATAATAATACCAAGCATGGTCAAAAGAGACCTCATTTTATGGCTCAAAATGGAAGTCAGAGCAAATCTCCAATGTTCCATAAATTACTCCTCCTTCACTTCTTCTTGTTTAGTCCATTCTTCAACAATTTCACCATCTCGAAGAACAATGGTATGCTTGGCATAAGCCGCAATTTCAGGTTCATGAGTAACCATGATGATTGTCTTACCTTCATTATTTAAGGTAGTCAATAAGTCCATGATTTGTTGACCTGTTTTTGTGTCTAAAGCACCAGTTGGCTCATCTGCTAAAATCAAAGATGGGTTATTAACAAGTGCACGGGCTATAGCAACTCTTTGTTTTTGACCACCCGAAAGTTCAGATGGTAAGTGGCCTCTTCTATCTGACAATTCAACTTTTTCAAGGAGTTCTTCAGCCATTTTTCTACGTTTTGTTGAAGAAACACCAGCATAGATAAGAGGGAGTTCAACGTTTTGAACAGCATCTAATTTTGATAGCAAAAAGAATTGTTGAAATACAAAACCTAATTCTCTATTTCTAACTTCTGCTAATTTTTTCTCTGATAAATCATCAACATATTGGCCATTTAATTCATACTCACCTGATGTTGGTCTATCAAGTAAACCAATCATATTCATCAATGTCGATTTTCCTGAGCCTGATGGACCCATAATGGCTAAAAAATCACCTTTTTCAACAGTTAAATCAATGCCCTTTAAGACTTGTAACTCTTCATCACCATTATGGTAACTCTTGATAATCTTATGTAATTTAATAAGGGTATTTTCTTTACTCACTTGGCTTTTCCTCTACTTCATCATCATATGGTACAGCGATGTCACCATCAATGGTTTGACCATCTTTAAAATCGTCCCAAGGGAAGTCAACAACCACTTGACCAACCTCTATACCACCAGTAACTTCTTGATAAATGGCATCCGCCTTTCCAATGGTTACCTCAACCTTTGAAATTTTGCTCGTGTCTTTATCATAAACCCAAACATAGTTTTTATCTTTTTCAGTAACAATAGCAGTCACAGGAACAAGTTTATTTTTCTCATTATTAACAACTTCAATACTTACCTTGAAGCCTTGTTTTAAACTATCTGCATTGCTAGTGAAATTAACTTTAAATGGATAAGTTGAAGAATTTGAAGATTGTTCACCAACTCCACTAGCAGTTTCTGTTGGATAGTTTGAAACATAATTAATCTTACCGGTAAATGATTGATCTGGATAAACTTTTGATGTGATTTTAACATCTTGATCAACTTTAATATTGGCTAAATCATATTCAGTTAAATTACCCTCAACTTGTAATTGTCCTTCACTAACGATATGAATTAGAACTTGTCCACCTTGTTTTGAAGGATTAACTGACGTATTCACTTCAACCACTGTCCCACTAACGTCACTGATAATAATTGTTTGATTAAGAGCTTCTTGTGCTTTGTTAACAACTGCTTGAGCATCTGCATAAGCATCATATAAGTCATTGAGCTGACTGTCTACAGATTTTCCAGAAACAGCACCTTCTTCTCCCTCAAGAGCTTGAGCACTAGCTGCACCAGTTCTGACTTCTTCAATTTGACGACCAACTTTATTTAAGGCTCTAACAGCTTGATCATATTGTGCTTGAGCTTCTGTAGTGTCATATTGCAATAATTTTTGTCCAGGCTCAACGGTGTTACCTACTGCAACATCAAAGGAAGCAACCTCACCTTTAGAAGGATCATAATAAACATATTGTTCATTAAGAGCTTTCACAGTTCCTGACAACAAGGTACTTGAAGCAATTGAACCCTCGGTAACTTCTGCTAGTGTATAAGGAGGCTTTTCATTATTGTCAGCTACAGAATTTTGAGAATTACTCCAAAAATAAGCTACTAGAGTGACTACTAAAACTAAAATTGGCAATAAGATAAAAAGAACTTTCTTTTTTTTAGACCCGCCTTTACTTTTTCTTGACATATCCGTCTCCTTTGTATTGTTTATTTAATACAAGTATACTTTTTTTAAAAATAAAAGTCAAACATAAATTGATAAAAATAGTAAAAAAATTTATACGTTAATTATCTTTAGTCACATTGACAAAAAACTAAGATATTGCTAAACTGTATCTTAATCTATTAAGGAGAAAACAAATGCCAATTTTAACTAATAAACAAAAAATAGCAGCTTCTATCTGGCTTTTTTTAATCGTCTATGGAATTGATTTTGAATTATTCCCTCTAATAGGCTATGATGGTTCAGCAATCAATCAAATCATTATTCTTTTTAGCACTCTCTTGCTAGCTATTTATATTATACCAATATCCCTAGCCATAAGGTTTTTAAAAAAACAATTAAATATTCCTAATAAACTCCTAATTGTTTCTATCATTTCAGGAGGACTAATCACTGGATGGCTTTCTAGTATTGGAAATGGACTTGCCTATTCAATATTGCAGACATTTGGTTTTAATAGTGTCTTTCTACAAGACTGGGAAGCAGCCCTAACAGCACCTTTTGTCGAAGAAGCTATCAAAGCTTTAATGGCTTTTGCAATTCTTTTCTTTTTCAAAGCTTTTAAAAAAGAAACAGTTTTTATGACTGGTCTAACAGTTGGCTTTGGTTTTCAAATAGTTGAGGATTTTGCCTATATTTTAACAGATGCTTCTGAACAGATTGACTACACAATTGGTACGGCTCTCTCAAGAGTTTCTGGAGCTCTGTCGTCACATTATCTTTACACCTCCGTTTTATGTTTGGGCATTTTTCTATTAGTAACAAAGTCACAAGAAATACCCAAAAAGAAAATATTGACTTGGGCTTTCTTACCAATTTTTCTTCATTTCTTATGGAATTCACCATTAAATGTTAGTTCAGTTGTTTCTGCTATTTTAGTAACAGTCGCTGTCTTTTTATTTATCGATGCTCTAACATTTGTCTATCCAAAACCAAATCAACAATAATAAAAAACTTCTTAGATGACGATTGTTAAAATAACAGTATCATCTAGGAAGTTTTTTTATACTTAATCGTATGCTAAACTAATTAATCATTTTCTGGTAGGATTTGATAAAGTAAAATTCCAAAAATGGTTGAGACTGCAACACCTGGGATGTGAAGCCAAGGTGTTTGAATAATCAGACCACCAATACCTGAAATAAGAATAACACTTGTGATAAAAAGATTTTTTTTATTATCTAAATCTACTTTTGACTCAATCAATATCTTAAGACCACTAGCACCGATAACACCAAAAAGAGCTAATGAAATGCCTCCAACAACTGGAGTTGGGATAGAATGAATTAAAGCAGAAATTTTACCGATAAAACTGAGAAGAATGGCAAATACTGCTGCTCCTGCAATCACATAAACAGAATAGATTTTATTAAGGGCCATGACACCAATATTTTCACCATAAGACGTTACTGGCGGTGCTCCAAATAATCCTGCAAGAACTTGAGCGAGACCATCACCAGCTAGGGTTTTATCAAGACCTGGATCTTTAAAATAATCTCTTCCAGTTAAACTGTTTAAAACCATGACATGACCGAAGTGTTCAGTCATTGTGACAAAAGCGATTGGTGCCATCGTTAAAATGGCACTAGGATAAAATTTTAAGCTATAGGTTAAAAATGGTATATTAAAGGCTGGTAAACTAAACCAGTTAGCAGTTTGCACTTCAGTAAAGCTGACAATTTCTTGACCTGTTACCAAACCAAATAAAAGCGAAAATAAATAGCCTGAAATAAGTCCTAACAAAATTGGAATGACACCTATAATACCTTTCCCAAAGATATTAAAGAGAATAACAGCAAATAAAGTAAACAAGCCAATAACAACATAGCTAACGTTATATGACCCATCTTTTAACATGACGTCATTAACCGCAACAGAAGCTAGGCTAAGTCCAATAACCATAACGATTGGACCAACAACAACAGGCGGTAAGATTTTGTCAATCCAGTCATTTCCTAATTTTCGAACGATAAGGGCCACAGCAAAATAAACTAGACCACCAGTAATTGCCCCTTGTGCGACTGCTCCAATCCCATCTGTTTTTAGAAGAGTTTGCATGGCGCCAATATAGGCAAAACTTGATCCCATGTAGGCTGGAATTTTATATTTCGTTACAGACAAGTGAGCCAAGGTCCCAAGACCACTTGAAAAGAGTGCAACCGCAGGATCAATACCAACAAGTATGGGTACCAGTACCGTTGCTCCAAACATCGCAAAAAGATGTTGAAAAGATAAACCTACAAGTAAACTTGGTTTTGGCATATCATGAACGTCGTATCTCATTTCTTCCATTATTTATTATCTCCTTTTTAACTTGGGTCATTTAGAATAATTGCATCTTCATTATCAACTTCAGACATTTTAACAATAATTTCTTCTGTTGAACTGGTTGGGATATTTTTACCAACATAGTCTGCTCGAATAGGCAATTCCCTATGGCCACGATCAACAAGAACGGCCAAAGCAATTCTAGCAGGACGTCCTAAACTAACTAAGTTATCAATCGCAGCACGAATGGTGCGACCAGTGTAGAGAACATCATCAACTAAAATAACATCTTTATCAGTGACGTCAATTGGAATTTTTGTAGTATCTTCTTCCACCTTGATATCATCTCTAAAAGCTTTGGTATCAATTTCACCTACAGGGAGAGAAATACCTTCTAACTGATTTAATTTCTCTTGTATCCTTTGTGCAATATAAACACCACGTGTTTTTATCCCTGCTAAAACAATGTTGTCAAGGATTTTATTGCGTTCAATGATTTCATAAGTTATTCGCGTGATGGCTCGTTGCATCGTGATATCATCAACAATTTTTTTGCTTTTCACCCTTTGTCTCCTTTTTTCTATTAAAAAAGTCTCCTTTTTCAAGGAGACCACAGAAAAAATCTAAGCATAAGGGGACCTATGCTTTTTTTATGCTCACCTTGATTGCCTCACGGGACAATTTTAAAGGATCTTATTTTTATAAAAGAATATCACATTATCTAACTTTTAACAAGTCTTTTTTTATTTTTTTATAAGAAAACATAAATGTGTTGAATGATTCTAATTATTTAAATCTCTTAGCTGTTGTAAGGTCTTTTGGAAAATTTCAGGTGGTTCAACAGAAAATGTCATTGTTTTTTTGGTTTTTGGATGAGTAAAACCGATGGTTTTAGCATGTAAAAATTGTCCATGACCATTTAGTGTTTTTCTTGGTCCATATAAAGGATCTCCAGCAATAGGATGACCAATATAAGCCATATGAACTCTAATTTGATGAGTTCTCCCTGTTTCTAACGTCAAGGACACTAAAGTATAATCCCCAAATCTCTCTAAAACTTCAAATCTTGTCAGTGCAGGTTTACCACCTGTTTTGACTGCTTGTTTTTTACGATCTTTGTCACTTCTTGCAATAGGTGCCTCAATAACACCACGATCGTTAGGAAGATTACCATGAACAATGGCCAGATAATGGCGATAGGACTTCTTGTCTTTTAATTCTTGTGCTAGTAATTGATGGGCATTATCATTTTTAGCTATCATTAATAATCCAGAAGTATCTTTGTCAATCCGGTGAACAATGCCAGGTCTAATGACACCATTAATGCTTGATAAATTTTTAATATGAAACAATAAAGCATTAACAAGTGTTTTTGATGGGTGACCATGAGAAGGATGAACAACCATTCCTTGAGGCTTATTGACTACTGCTACATCGTCATCTTCATAAATAATTTGGATAGGAATATCTTCTGCCACATATTCTAAAACAATCTCTTTGGGAATTTCGTAAGTGACCACATCACCGATCTTGACAGCGTATTTTGGCTTAACCTTTTTATCATTAACGGTAACAATACCCTTTTTAATTTCTTCATTGGCTTGTGCACGTGACAATTCAGTATAATCAGCAAGTACCTTATCTAGACGATGACCTGCTTCTTTGATGATTAATTTCATTTTAATTTTCTTTCCATAATGCTAAAACAAGAACAAGGACACCGACAGTTAAATAAGAATCAGCAACGTTAAATATGGCAAAATCCATAAAATCCAACTGAATCATATCAACAACATATCCTAAACGCAAACGGTCAATAAAATTACCAATACCGCCTGATAGAATTAATAAGAGTCCTATTCGAGTGATGATTTGATGATCTTTTGACTTAATAAAAAAGCGAGTAGCAGCCCCAAGAAAAGCGATGGTTATCACGAAGAAAAACCATTGCTGATTTTGAAGGATTGAAAAAGCAGCCCCGTAATTTCTTAAATAAGTTAAACTAAATACACCAGGTAAAAATGCTTTAACCTCACCAAGAGAAATATTAGAAACAATCCATAACTTACTCAATTGGTCTAAAATAATTAGAACAATACCTATACTAATAAAATGTATTTTCTTCATTTGGTCTTTTAAAACCTTTCTTTGACAGTCTTTTAAAAATATCTGACATTATTATACCATAAGATAACTATTGAAAAAATGTCAAGTTTTAAGTAAAGAAAAAACTTTCTCTAAAAACAGAGAAAGTTTTTATTAGTGTCTTATTATTTTGCAATTGGATAGACAGAAACTTGTTTTTTGTCACGTCCTTTACGTTCGAAGCGAACAACACCTTCAACTTTAGCAAAAAGTGTGTCATCTCCACCACGTCCAACGTTAACACCTGGATAGATGTGTGTTCCACGTTGACGGTAAAGAATTGAGCCGCCAGTAACAGTTTGTCCGTCAGCTGCTTTAGCTCCTAAACGTTTAGATTGAGAATCACGTCCGTTTGAAGTAGATCCTCCACCTTTTTTGTGGGCGAAAAGTTGCAAGTTAGCAAGATTCATTTTTAACATAATGTTATTTCCTCTCTTTTGTTAGTTTGTCATGACGCTTGTTTTGACATATTCTGGGGAGTCCTCAGAAAGTTTTGTCATCCCAAGTAGAAATGATTCAAATAAAAGTTGAATGATTTCTTTATTAGGTGTGGTGTCAAGATTTGAAAAATCAATAATCATCTCACCACCCGTAATATCATTAATACGATACTTTGGAATATAAGCTGCTAAATGCTCTAAAGAATTAATCAAATTAACTGATAGAGTAGATACAGCTGCACACATGACATCGTGGCCATATTCTCCACTGGCAGCGTGGCCCATTATTTTAATGTTAACAGGATCGCCATTAGATAATTTTGATATGGTTGCTTTAATCATGTGTTATTCCTTTTTAAGCGTTGATGGCTTTAATGATAACCTTTGTATATGGTTGGCGGTGACCTTGTTTACGGTGACTACCTTTTTTAGGTTTATATTTGAAAGTAACAACTTTCTTTTGTTTACCTTGTTTTTCAACAGTTCCAACAACTGTTGCGCCAGATACTAATGGTGTTCCAACAACTGTTTTTTCGCCACCAACAAGAACAACTTCGTCAAAAGTAACTTCTGCTCCTGCTTCAACGTCAAGTTTTTCAATGTAAATCGCTTGATCAACTTCAACTTTAACTTGTTTGCCACCAGTTTTAATGATTGCATATGTGCTCATGATGCACCTCCTATAATTTTTGTGAAGACTCGCCTTGTATTGTGAGATTATATCTACTTAAAACAATAGTCGCGCGGTTGCACGGGATGTGCATTTAGTCAACGTTACAATTTTACCACTATTTCTAGTCTTTGACAAGGGTTTTAAACGATTATTCTTATTTTTTTAATCAATATCGATAGGAATAATACCATAAGATATTTTTCGAAGCATTTTTTTGAATTCTCCCATATCAATCTCACTACTAGTTGACAATAGTTGATACTTTTCACCCATTTCATAGTAAAAATGTGGCATCAAATGATAACCATTTTTCTCATAAAAAGCAAGACGATTCAAACGTTCTTGGTAATTATCTGCTTCTTCATCCATTTCTTCAATGGCTAAAACAACTGGACGACCTTTTGATGATGATCTGATGGTATTTAATAAACGACTGCCATAGGATTGATTGCGATGTAAGGGATTAACTGCTAAAAATAAGAGAAAAACAAAGTGTTTGGAAAATATAATATAAGATAGGCCGACAAATTTATCATCATCATAATAAGCAATAAACTCAATATCACGTCGGTAAGCATTTAATAATAAAGGGAGATAGGGAAATCTTTCAACTTCTGGAAAGGCTGATAAGTATAATTCTTTAACATCTTTAGAGACTTTTGAAAATAGAGTCACTTTCTTTTGGATTAATTGCTCGGCCATTTTAAATCCACCAATTCATTCATTTCTTTATAAGCTAAATCAACTTTTTCTTTCATCGCATCATCTATTGTATCTCTATATTTGCCACCTGCGATGAAATCTTCCAAAATCAAAACACGATAATCACGATATTCATAACCTTCTATACCATACTCACCTTTTCCCCAAGACCATACTTGTGTAGGATGAGCTTTAGCTGTTTTAATCGTTGTTTTATCACCTTTCTTTTCAAAGGTAACATCCATTAAAACGCCACGTTCTGTCCAGATATCATCAACAGTCTCAAGACGTTGATTTGAAATAAAATTACCCATCGAATAGATGATTAATTTATTTTGACCATCTTTTTCAACAATTTCTGAAGGTTCTGTCACGTGAGGATGACCTCCAAAAACAACATCTGCTCCCCAATCAATCATTTTATGATAAAGGTCAATTTGTTCTTGAGTTGGTTCTCTTTGATATTCAACGCCCATTTGTGGCATGATAATAGTGACGTCAGCTTTTTCTTCAGCTTCTTCAATTTCAACTTGCATTTTTTCTTCATTTAAATCGGACAAGTGTTTTTCGTATTCCTCTTGAGTCAAGTTGGCTTCCATGCCATTATAACCATAGGCATAAGCTAAAATTGCAATCTTTATCCCATTAACTTCCTTGATGAGAATATCTTCTGTCTCGCGATTAGTTTTATAAACACCAACTGAGTCAATACCTTGTTCTTGAAAGACATCAACTGTGTTAAGTGCACCAGCTAGTTGAGAATCAAGAATATGGTTATGAGCTAAATCAACTACATCATAGCCGACACTTTTTAAATTTTCAGCAATTTCACTAGGGGCATTAAATAAAGGATAACCGGCTAGTGGAAAGTCTGGACTTATCGTTCCTTCATAGTCACCAATCGCTAAATCAGGGTCACTAATCCAACTTTTAGCATATTCAAAATAAGGTGTAAAATCATAACTATCATCAGATTTTCTAGCACTAGTGTATAAAATATCGTGTAATAAAATATCACCATTAGCCACTACTCTAGCTGTTTTCACTGAGTTATCAGTTTTTTTTGTTGACTTCTCTATGGGTTTTGTTGATGTTAATTGTGAACGATTAATCAGGATACCCAAAAAGGTAATTGCCAATAATGATAAGACTGATAATAGTAGTAATAATGTTTCTCTTTTAAATTTAAACATACCATTTTCTCCTTACAACTATTATACTCTATTTTACAATACTTGATAAGTAAAAATAAAAAACTAGAAAAAGATCTTCTTTTCCTAGTTTTTCTTTTTTAGAGAAAATCATCAATCAGTTGTGACAGATTATCTTCTTCCACTTGAGGAGTGATTTCAATAATCTTCATATTAGCTACTGCACGCGCCACTAATCCTCCCACATCAAGACGCTTTTCATAAATTTCAGCCTTATTTACTTTTGGTGTTGTCTTAGGATGATCTGGTGCAAAAATAGTACAACAATCCTCAAAAGGTTGGATAGAAACATCAAAAGTATCAATTTTTTCAGCAAGTTCAATGATTTCAAGTTTGTCCATGGTGACAACAGGTCGAATAATTGGTGTTGACGTCACTGCATTGATGGCTTGCATACTTTCTAACGTTTGACTGGCTACTTGGCCAAGACTTTCCCCGTTAATGATGACTAGACCATGACGTTTTTCTCTAATAGCATCAGTAATTCGCATCATAAAACGACGAGTTAAAGTCATAAGGTAAGCTTCTGGTGTTTTATTTTTTATTTCTTCTTGGATTTCAGTTAAAGGAACCTCAATAAATTGAATATTGCCTCCAAACTTAACTAATTTTCTAGTTAATTCATGCGCTTTTCTTAAGGCACCTGGGCTTGTATATGGTGGACTAGCAAAATGAACAACCTCAATTGACACCCCTCTTTTAAGCGCAAGATAGCCTGCAACGGGTGAGTCAATACCGCCAGATAACATCAACATGCCTTTACCAGACGTTCCAACCGGTAGCCCCCCAGCGCCTTTAATATTTTCATGGGATAAGTAAGCTGCTTCATCTCTGATTTCAACCTTCAAATCAATATCTGGTTTTTTCATTTGAACCTTGATATCAGGGATAACGTCAAAAACAGCATCTCCTAAAACTTGATTCAACTCACGACTATCTAACTCAAAGTCGTGGTCGCTTCGCTTACTTGTAATTTTAAAAGTCATCCCTTCTTGATAGATGTGTGTCATAACATCTTGAACAGCTTGTTTGATCGCTGGCATTTCTTTTTTAACCTTATAAGAAGGTGAGAAAGCCTGAATACCAAAGATTTCTTTTAGAGATTCTGCTACTGGTAGATAATTTGTCCCATTTAAAAATACATGAGCCCGATCACGATCAGCTGTGACCTTGACCATAGGATAAATTGATAACACATCTTGAATGTTTTTCTTTAATTTATTGATGAAACGCATACGGTTTTTACCCTTAGTTGATAATTCACCATAGCGAATCATAATTTCTGAATATTCCATTCTAACCTCTCACTTTTTCCATTTTTTCATAAATATGGTTGAAAACTGTTAAAAACTGTTCCACTTCTGCCATATTATTACTATCATTTAGACTGATTCTTACAGCTGTCTGAGCTAAACTGGTTTCAACTCCCATACTGATTAAAGTCCCTGCAATTTTACCTGCACGTGATGAACATGCGCTTGTCGTTGAGAGATAGATATCATGTTCTTCAAAGGCATGTACCAAGACTTCTCCTCTAATTCCTTTAATACCAAAAGTAAGGATATGGGGTGAAAAATTATCCGTATTTTCTGAGAAGAGAACGACATCTTTATTTTTTACCAATGCTTGGTAAATAGTCTCTTTCATTTGTGTTAAACGTTGATTGACTGTGTCTCTTTGTGCCATGACTAAACGAAGGGCTTTTGCCATAGCAACAATCGCAGGCACATTTTCAGTTGTGCTTCGTAATTGTCTTTCTTGTCCTCCACCTGATAGAAGCGGTGATATCATCTTACCATCTTTTTTATAAATAAAACCAACACCACGCATGGCATGGAATTTATGACCAGAAAAGCTAGCATAGTCAACACGTTCAGGTAGAAAGACACTTGTATCTATTTTACCGATAGCTTGAACAGCATCCACATGAAAAGAAATTTTTGGCCAAGCTGTTAAAACTTCAGCAAGTTCTTGAATGGGTTGAATAGCGCCAATTTCATTATTAACAGCCATAATAGAAACTAAAATCGTATCTTTTCGTACCATTTTTTCCAAATGCTCAACAATAACAAATCCTTGTTTATTAACTGGCGCATAATCAATCTCAAATCCAAGTTTTTCAAGTGCTTTGGCTGATTCAGTCACTGCTGGATGTTCAATGCTTGAGATGATAATGTGTTTTCCAAAACTCATCTTTTCAAAAGCAACTCCTTTAATCACCCAGTTATCACTTTCTGTTCCACCTGATGTGAAAAATATCTCCTCAGGCTTCTTACCAATTAATTCTGCGATTTGCTTTCTTGAAGCTTCTAAAATTCTTGAAGCTTGCGAGCCTAGTTGATGTAAACTAGATGGGTTACCAATAATTTTTTGGGAAACGTCTTGATAGGTTTTTAAAACTTCTGGATAAGGCATTGTCGTTGCCGCATTATCAAAATAAATCATGTCCTGTCCTTTCATGGAAATAGATGGCTAGTAAAACCATTTTCTTAAAATCATTTCTTTGACCTTTGGGAGAGCTTATTAGAAAGAGAACGTCTTGCCATCAAATAAAAAAGAAACATGATAGCTTCATAGAGAATAAAAAAGACGATAAAACAAGCTAGGAAAAACTCTTCTGGCAGTATTAAAATCACAGGATCTGTAGCTGGATTAAATAACCATGATGAATCCCCTGGAAACAAAAGCGTGTGAAAGAGTGTAAAAAAATTGTCAAAGCTGATAAAAAAAGCAAAACCAGCTACTAACACCGGTAAAATAAGAGCAAATAAATAGTATCTTTGATAATACCATAACCTTTGTTTTTTAAGAGCTTCTTTAAAAAACGATAAGCTTGGAAGAGCTAAAACGATAGCGACTGCTTGTGCGAGATGAAATAACCATTTAACATCAAAAAAGTGTTTAAGTCCACTTTCAGAAGTTGGAAAATCAGGCATCAGCAACTCTAATTTTAGAGGATTGGTCAAAAAAAACATTAAATCATTAAAATTACTTGTAATTCTTTTAGCTGGTAGAGCGACGATATCTCCCAGACTAAAATAGTCAATGGCTAATGGATAACTAAGCCAAACCAAATAAATAGTGACTAAAATCGCTAGTGAAAGTAGCCAGATGATAGAAAATAGGCTTAATATTTTATTTTTCATCAAACGACCACTCCGCTAAACTGTTTAATACAAAATCAGGTTTGATAGGTAAGCTACTAATCTCCTCAGGCTTGGTAAAACCAGTTGTCACTAAAAGACTTGCAATGCCGTTATCAATAGCAGCGCGAATGTCTGTCTTATAATTATCGCCTACAACAATAGCGTCTTTTTTGTCAACATCTAAAATTGCTAAAGCTTTTTCAATGATGATAGCTTCAGGTTTTCCAATAATCGTTGGTTTAACACGTGTTGCTGCCTCTAAAAAGGCTAAAAGAGCTCCTGCACCTGGTTGTAATCCTTTTTCAGTAGGAATATTTAAATCAGGATTCGTACCGATAAAGGTGGCTCCATTTAAAATAGCTAGTGTTGCAATTGAGAGTTTGTCATAATCGAGTGTCCTATCTAAACCAACCACTACGTAAGCTGGGGTTTTTGTGTCTTCAATATAACCAGCACCATAAATGGCTGATTTTAAGCCTTCCTCACCTAAAACATAAGCTGTTTTTTCTTTTCCTAAATCATTCATATAATCAAGTGTGGCTAAAGAGGCCGTATAAATTGTTTCTAAGCCTGTGTTGATATTGAACTGTTTAGAAAGCATGTCTTTGATCATTTGAGGAGTTCTTGTTGTATTATTGGTCAAGAAAAGATAGGGGATTTGTCGTTCTTGTAAGTGATGAACAAATTTTTCCCCTTCAGGAATCCGATTTTTACCTTTATAGATTGTGCCATCAAGATCGATGATATAAGCTTTATAAGTCATTTTTTCTCCATTCGATAATAGCTTGGGCATGAACAGCGTCATGATATTGTATTTCGTGATAGGACGTATTGTCATTAAACTGAACTTTTGAAGAAATCGCCCCTTCACCAGTAATTTCTTTTAAAAAGCGTAGATTAATCTGTTTTGGCGTATGCTCTTTCAAAAATTCAAATGAAAGACTATCATAGACCCAATTGAGGTATTGGCTATTAGTCACATGACCATTCAAATCATAGTCAAAAAACGTGATAGGCAGTTGCGTCTCTATGCTCTCATCGAGTTTTGGATATTTGGGACCCTTAAATCGTTTTTTTGTTCTCTCAGATTCATAAGGAGCTACAATTTCGTCTACTACAGAACTCAATTTTCTTGTTCTATAGTCAATCAAGACAAAACTGCCCATAATTGTTAAAAGAAGGTTGCTATCTTGGTCAAGAATTTTGAATTGACGATAACAAAAATAGTGATTATAACTGAGTGCTTGCGTTTCAATGGTAATTTCTTCATCATAATGTGGAAGACGATTAATGGTTATATCATAGTCAGTAATCACCCAAACCAAGTGATAATCAGCAAATATTATTTGATCAGAAACACCAAGTTCTTTTGATTGGAGACCAGAAACATAGAGACATCTTGCAAGAAGATGAGATAATTTCATATTTTGGTTAAGATCAACATCATAAAACGGTACACGAAGAGATACACTGTATTTTTTCCCCATAATATTACTCCAAAATAAATTTCTCTGCAACACTATCTCCAAGAAATAGTCCTTTTTTCGTCATCCTCACTCGATCGCCTGTTCGTTGCAATAAGCCGTCTTGGTAAAGTTTTGAAACAACGTCACCGTACTGTTCTTCAAAAGAAAGATTAAATTTTTCTTCAAAGCGTTTTATTGAAACCCCTGATTTTTTTCGAAGCCCTAAGAAGAGTTCTTCTTCTATTTTTTCTTTTAAACTGAGGACTTCTTCTGTGACTCTTGTTGACCCTTCTTCAACAGCGTTTAAATAATGTCTAATTGGTCCATGATTTTTATAGCGAATCCCATCAATGTAACCTGATGCACCAGCCCCACAGCCGTAATACTCATCATTATTCCAGTACATCAGATTATGTTGACTTTGAAAACCGGGTTTGGAAAAATTGGAGATTTCATAATGCTCAAACCCATTGTTTTCCATCTCAGCGATAATATAGTCAAACATTTCTGCTTCTAAATCCTCAGTAGGCAATGGTAACTTACCACGACGCATTTTGTTCATAAAAACGGTGTGATTTTCAAGAATCAAACTATAAACACTAAGATGCGGAATGTCAAGCTTGAGAGCTTTTGCGACATTTTCCTTAACATCAGCCATGGTTTGATTAGGAAGCGCATAGATTAAGTCAATCGAGATATTATCAAAACCTGCTGCTTTTAAACTATCAATACTTTCGTAGATTTGACTCTCATTGTGTCCTCTACCAATTTGTTTCAAGTGTTTATTATTAAAGGTTTGAACACCCAAGGACACACGATTAACACAAGAATTTTTCAAAACAGCAATCTTATCTTTTGTAAGGTCTCCAGGATTTGCTTCAATGGTGAACTCTGATAGCTGAGAAAGATCCAAATGCTTTTGTAAGTGTTGTAATAGATAATCCAGCTGATAAGCATCGATGGCAGTTGGCGTTCCCCCACCAATATAGAGCGTTTTTAATTTTTTAATGCCATAAGAATCAAATTCACGAATAAGAACCTTTAGATAGTCATCTACAGGCTGATTCTTTATAAAGACTTTAGAAAAATCACAATAATAACAAATTTGTGTACAAAAAGGGATATGTACGTAGGCTGACGTCGGTTTATTTTGCATAGGACTATTTTAACATTTTTAAATGATAAAAAACAAATATCTTTTCTTATATAGCTAATCACTGTCTTTTAAGGAAACTAATGAGTGAAAAATGCATCGCTTAAACGATGCATTCTTCTAAATTCCTATTTCAGCTTTAACAACTTCTGCAATAGTATCAACATAATAATCCACTTCTTCATGTGTTGGTGCTTCAGCCATCACACGTAAGAGTGGTTCTGTGCCACTAGGACGCACTAGAATACGACCGTTACCAGCCATTTCTTCTTCCATCTTTTTGATAATTTCTGAAATAGCAGGCACTTCCATAGCCTTATTCTTCATTTGGTTTTCAACACGAATGTTAACCAATTTTTGAGGGTAAATGGTTAGTTCACCAGCCAATTGTGACAGTGATTTTCCAGTTTCTTTCATAATTTTAGTTAATTGGATTGCTGTCAATTGCCCATCTCCTGTTGTATTATAATCCATGATAATGACATGACCAGATTGTTCACCACCAAGATTATAACCTGACTTTCTCATTTCTTCGACAACATAACGATCGCCAACAGCCGTTACAACTTTATGGATATCTTCTCGATCGAGGGCTTTATGAAATCCAAGGTTAGACATAACAGTTGTTACAATAGTATTTTTGGCTAATTCACCTTTTTCATAAAGGTATTTACCAATAATATACATGATTCTGTCACCATCAACAATCTCACCTTTTTCATCAACAGCAATTAGTCGATCACTATCACCATCAAAAGCTAAGCCAATAGCTGACTGACTTTCTATAACAAGTTTTTGAAGGGCTTCAGGATGAGTTGACCCAACACCATCATTAATGTTTAAACCATCTGGCTGTTCACCAATAATTTTAATATCAGCATTTAAATCTAAGAAGATTTGACGTGCTGAGGTACTTGCTGAACCATTAGCCGCATCTAGTGCCACTTTCATTTCTTTTAAGTCAACACCTGTGGAAACAAGGAATTTTTCATATTTTCTTAAGCCTTCTGGAAAATCAACTAATTTACCAAGACCTTTTGCACTTGGACGAGGAAGAGTATCTTCTTCTTTATCAAGTAAGGCTTCAATTTCTAATTCTCTCTCATCGTCTAATTTAAAACCATCACTACCAAAGAATTTAATCCCATTGTCTAAAGCAGGATTGTGGCTGGCAGAAATCATAACGCCAGCACTGGCGCCTTCTGTTCTTACAAGATAAGAAACAGCAGGTGTTGC
Organism: Streptococcus zalophi; assembly: GCF_016481285.1. Classification (GTDB taxonomy): domain Bacteria; phylum Bacillota; class Bacilli; order Lactobacillales; family Streptococcaceae; genus Streptococcus; species Streptococcus zalophi. The sequence continues at coordinate 33,140 of NZ_JAENBP010000002.1, read as the reverse complement.
TAAGACACCAAGTTTATAAACTTCAATACCAACTGATAAAAGACCAGCAACTAAGGCTGATTCAAGCATTTCTCCTGAAATACGTGTATCTCTTGCTACCAAGACTTTTGGTGTCCCTTGTTCATGTTGACTTAGTACATAACCACCAAATCTACCCAATTTAAAAGCTAATTCAGGTGTTAATTCAACATTCGCCTCACCGCGAACACCATCTGTTCCAAAATATTTTCCCATAATAATCTAGTGATTACTCACTATCCTCCTTCTTTATTTTCCTTGTTACAAATACTTATTTTTTCTCAACTGTCAAGGTTAGTTTCATTGTTTCTGGAACAACAGAGACATTATCATCCAATAATTCAATTGTTCTAATTGTATTTTTCTTAACATTAGAAATATCAACAGGTACTCTGATTTCAGTAGTATTATCTAAATCTTCTTGAGAACCAAATATCAAGGCCTCACTACTCTCTAGTTCATAGCGAATATCTTTAAGACTACTATCGATTGTTCCTGTCAATTCAATGACAATAGGAACAGTTTTGCTAAGTCGTTTTAACTCAACTGATAGCTTGGCACTCACTGGATCAATCTTACTAGGCAATATTGTACCATTTTCTGAAACTGCTTGTAAGATAACATCTTCTTCTAAATCATCAGATAACTCATAATCATCAGGAAAAGAAGCTACGACATGATCAATTTGATCAATTGTCGCCTCATCACTAGTAACTTCTACTTCTTTGATATCAGAATTAATACTCTTAAGTTCATAACCCTTAGCTATTTGTTCATCTTTAATGGTAGGTACAACTTCAAACTTCTTAGTTTCTTTTTTTCCGATAGTGACTTCCATCGTTGCAGGAGACACTTGTCCAGTCACCTCAGAAGGCATATCTTTGATAACTAATGGCACTTTCGTTTGACCAACCCCAAGATTTGTTAAATCAGCCACGACTTGAAAATTTCTTGTTGATGGATTAATTTCTGAGTCAAGCTTAACACGATTAGTAGATGTTAAATAAACTTCAACCTCATAAGAATAACCACTGATAAAATATTCATCACTATCATACTTAATATCAATTGGAATATTTTCCAGAGTATGTGTGTAAGTTTCTGTCACACGATTAATTTGAGATGTTGTGCTGTTATAATTGCTTGATTTTGCGGTTAGAAATAAAAAAAGTGCAAAGAAAACTGAAGCTAGTATCAGACTAATTTTTTTAACTAAAAATCGTTTCATCAAGATTTCTCACCTCCCAATAGTTTTTTCCAATTAAAGGTGTATCGTTTCTTTTTATCTTTTGGAGAAAAGACCGAGTGTAATTCTTTATCAAATTCATCCAAGGAAAGGTCATGTTCTAATCTTTCTTTGTAGGCGATGGATATAGCACCAGTCTCTTCAGAAATAATAACAGTTAGAGCATCTGAACGTTCTGACAGACCAATGGCTGCTCTATGACGTGTCCCAAATTCTTTTGAAATATTTTTTGAATCAGTTAAAGGCAGATAACAAGAAGCCGCTGCCACCTTATTGCCACTAATAATAACAGCACCATCATGTAAAGGTGTATTTGGGATAAAGATATTAATTAAAAGTTGGCTTGAAACGTCTGCATCAAGTGGAATACCTGTAGAAATATACTCTCTAAGTCCTTGTGTTTTTTCAATAGAAATCAGAGCACCAATTTTACGTGGACTCATATATTTGACTGCTTTGACCAAAGCAGTAATTAGTTTTTCTTCGTCAGTTAGAGTCTGTGTTTGAATAAAGGATTGTGGTGTTCTTCCAAAACGCTCTAAGCCCGAACGAATTTCAGGGGCAAAAATGATAACCCCAGAAATAACACCGTAGGTAATAACTTGGTTCATCAAATAGGTAAGGGTGGTAAAACCTAGTAAACCAGAAATAAAACGGATAACTACGAATAGTACTGCCCCTTGCACTAAAGACATTACCTTAGTTCCAGCAAGTGCTTTAATAAACCGATAAATTAACCATGATACAATTAATATATCTATAAGATTAATCATAATGGTAATCGGGTTATCAAAAAGTGAATTCCAAAAATTAGCATCAATATTAAATAAATTACTCATACAACACTCTCTCGTTCTTATCTTTTTTTAAATTCTTTCTCATTATACCACTTTTTGTAGTTTTTTTCTTTATTAGAAATCTAAATTTTATGTTAAAATATAGGAATGAAACTAAAAACTTTGGCAGCTTTAACTGCAGGAAAAACAAGTAAATTTATTTTAAATAGATTAGGAAGAGGCTCGACATTACCCGGTAAAATAGCTCTTCAATTTGATAAGGATATTCTAAAAACACTAGCTAGTGATTATGAAGTGATTGTAGTAACTGGTACCAATGGAAAAACCGTTACCACAGCTTTAACTGTTGGGATTTTAAAAGAAGCCTTTGGAGAAGTTATCACAAACACCAGTGGCGCCAACATGATTACTGGTATCACTTCTACTTTTTTGAGTGCCAAAAAAGGTAAGTCCGGAAAAAAGATTGCTGTTTTAGAAATTGATGAAGCCAGTCTTCCAAAAATAACAGACTACCTAGCACCAAGTTTGTTTGTGTTCACCAATATTTTCCGTGATCAAATGGATCGTTATGGTGAAATTTATACGACTTATCAAATGATTCTTAACGGGACAGCAAAAGCACCCGAGGCAACAGTTATAGCTAATGGGGATAGCCCACTGTTTCACTCTAAGAAAATTCCTAATCCGATAAAATATTACGGATTTGATACTGAAAAACACGATCCACAGTTAGCTCACTATAACACAGAAGGTATTTTGTGTCCGAGATGTCAACACATTTTAAAATTCAAACTTAACACTTATGCTAACCTTGGTGATTATATCTGTGAAAACTGTGGTTTTAGTCGCCCCAAACTTGACTATGCTCTTACAGAGTTAACAAATATCTCAAATACTGATTCTGAATTTGTGATTGATAATCAGCGCTATAAAATTAATGTTGGCGGCTTATACAACATTTATAATGCTCTTGCTGCAGTGGCTGTGGCTGAATATTTAGACGTTCCTGCTGAGAAGATTAAAAAAGGGTTTGAAAAAAGTAAGGCAGTCTTTGGTCGACAAGAAACTTTCAAGATTGGCAACACTTCTTGTACACTTGTCTTGATTAAAAATCCAGTTGGTGCCAGTCAAGCTTTAGAGATGATTAAATTAGCGCCCTACCCATTCACACTTTCTGTCCTTCTTAATGCTAATTATGCCGATGGCATTGATACCAGTTGGATCTGGGATGCTGATTTTGAAAGCATTACAGAAATGGCTATCCCAGAAATTTTTACTGGAGGAATTAGAGAATCTGAAATTGCAAGACGCTTGCGCGTGACTGGTTTCCCAGAAGAAAAAATGACTTCTGTATCTTCTCTTGAAGAATTGATGACAAAACTTGAAAATCAAGAAACAGATCATGCCTATATTCTAGCAACCTATACTGCCATGCTTGAGTTTAGAGAGATTCTAGCCAATAAAAAAGCTGTGCAAAAGGAGATGAAATAATGGTTTATCGAACAATTGAATCCCCTAGTGATAAAGCGTTTCGTTATGAGTTAAAAGTCGCTCATCTTTATGGTGATTTGCTTAATACTTATGGTGACAATGGAAATATTCTAATGTTAAAATATGTAGGTGAGAAACTAGATGCGAAAATGTCATTTGATGTGGTTTCTCTGGGTGACTCTTTTAATGCTGATGATTATGATATTGTCTTCTTTGGTGGAGGGCAAGATTATGAACAAGCTATTGTTGCTAAAGACTTACCGCCTAAGGCAAAGGAAATTGATCGCTTCATCCAAGAAGATAAAGTCTTGTTAGCCATTTGTGGTGGTTTTCAACTGCTAGGTCAGTATTATGTTCAAGCTAATGGTGAAAAGATTGATGGTATTGGTGTGATGAACCACTACACCTTGAATCAAAAAAATAATCGCTTTATCGGAGACATTAAAATTCATAATGAAGAATTTGATGAAACCTACTACGGCTTTGAAAATCATCAAGGACGTACCTTTTTATCTGAAGAAGAAAAACCACTTGGTAAAGTTGTTTATGGACATGGTAACAATAAAGAAGATGGGACAGAAGGCGTACACTATAAAAATGTTTATGGTAGCTACTTCCATGGACCAATTCTGTCACGCAATGCTAAATTAGCCTATCGCCTTCTTACAACTGCTCTTAAAAATAAGTATGGTCAGGATATGGCATTAAAAGCCTATGACGACATACTTTCTTTGGAAAAATCAGAAGAATATTTAGATGTTAAGAATAAAGCTGACTTTAAAGCTTAAGAAAAACTCACAGATAAAATCTGTGAGTTTTTTAGATTAGTTCTCTTCAAAGTCTTCAATCATTTCAGCGATTTCTTCCCATTTAGTCATCGTATTTGTTTGTTGTGTTGTTTGGTCTTCAAGTTGTTCTTGAAGTAAGATAAGTGTTTCAGCATCATTGGTCTGTGTCATTTCAGTTTCAATTTCTGCTATACTAGCATCCAAATTTTCCAGTAATTCTTCAAGATCAGAAAGCTGTCGGGTTAATTTTCGCAATTCTTTTTGACTAGCTTTTTGGGTGTGATAATCATTTTTTTTATCATGCTTAGGAGAGTTTTCTGTCACGTTGTCAGCTTTTAATGTCACTGCTAATTCTGTTTTTTTGGCAAGGTAGTAATCATAATCACCAAGATAAAGTGTACTACCTGTTTCAGAAATTTCAATCACTTTTGTTGCCACTCGATTGATGAAATAACGGTCATGACTGACAAAAATTAAGGTTCCGTCATAATCGATGAGGGCATTTTCAAGCACTTCTTTACTATCAATGTCTAAATGGTTAGTTGGCTCATCCAGTAAGAGAAAGTTGTTATTTTCCATGGATAACTTGGCAAGTAATAGTCTAGCTTTCTCTCCTCCTGATAAGACAGAAACAGTTTTTTTAACATCCTCACCAGAAAACAAAAAGGCGCCTAACCGATTTCTAATAGCCACTTCTGGCGTTGTTGGAAAAGCAGACCATAATTCTTCCAGAACGGTATTGTTTGGTGTTAAACGCGACTGGGTTTGGTCATAATACCCACTTTCCACATTAGCTCCAAACTTAATATCACCAGCAATTAAAGGAATATCACCAATAATGGTTTTAATCAGTGTTGATTTCCCAATGCCATTTGGGCCAACTACTGCTATGGCATCATATTTTCTAATGTCTAGTTGAATCGGCTCAGCTAAGATGTCACCATCATAACCAATAGCAGCATCTGAAACGGTTAAGACGACATTCCCTGAAGGTTTCTCAGAGTGAAAGGTCATGTTAGCCTTTTTTGTTTGCGTTGAAGGCTTATCTAGTCGTTCTATTTTTTCCAGTTGCTTGCGTCTGGATTGTGCACGTTTAGTCGTTGAAGCTCTAGCAATATTTCGCTTTACAAAATCTTCAAGATTGGCAATTTCTTTGGCTTGTTTTTCAAATAATTTTTCTTGAGTGGCTAATTTTTGAGCTTTTTGTTCAACAAAACGGGAGTAATTACCAACATACCTATCAAGTGAATTGGGTGTTAAATCAAGCGTAATCGTTGTCACCTTATCTAGAAAATAACGGTCATGACTAACAATCACTAAAGCGCCTGGGTAATTAACAAGATAGTTTTCCAACCAGGCAATCGTCTCGATGTCTAAATGATTGGTAGGCTCATCAAGCACTAAAAGCTCAGGTTTTTCCAATAACATTTTTGCTAGAGCAAGACGTGTTTTTTGTCCACCAGATAACTCTTTGATTGGCATTTCCCACATGGTCTCATCAAACTTGAAGCCGTTTAAAATACTTCGAATATCTGATTCATAGGTGAAGCCCCCTTGATGTTTGAAATTCTCTGACAACTTATCATAGTCTGACATTAGTTCTTGTAACGACTCATGTGAAGCTGTTGCCATTTTTTCTTCCATCTGTCGAAGCGTTTTTTCTGTTTGTCTTAGCTCATTAAAAACACCAAGCATTTCTTCATATATCTTATTTTCTGAATCAAACTGACTATCTTGAGCTAGGTATGATAAAGAAAGATCTTTTTTTGTACTTACTTGACCAGTGTTTGGACTCTCCTCACCAACTAATAATTTAAGAAGCGTTGATTTACCTGCACCATTACGACCAACTAACGCAATTCGGTCACGTTCATCAACTTGAATAGTGATGTTATGAAATAAAATATCTCCAGCAAAGGAGCGTTCTAGCTTGTTTCCTTGTAAAATAATCATATTAATATTGTAACAAAAAAGCCCACAAAGTGGGCAAAAATTTAAAAGCTTTTAAAACTTTGAAACGACAAGATTAACGAGGTCTTGATTTTTCATCAATAGATAAAGTCCAATCAAAATAATGGCAACAAACAAGACAAATTTAATCAAACCTTTAACAAAACGGATTAAAATAAGTACTCCCATAGAGACAATAAGCCAAATCCAAGGCGACCCTTCTATCAAAGTTTTAAGATTTTCAAGGTTATTACCCGTTAGAGCATGGATAGACTCGGGCACTTTTGACATGATAGCTTGTGAGTCAATGCCTAAATGATCAAGAATCGTTTGACTACCCATTTTTAACCAGGTGAAAACACCTGTATTAAACAAGAATAGAAAGACCTGCTCTGGAAATTTTTTAATCGTTCTAACTAGCATTGTTTATCATTACTCCTTTTAACGTTAACCCTCAAATTATTATTAGTGGTTAAACATGTCTTATATTCTATAAAAAAAGAGAAATAAAAGCAATCAATTATTTTAACATAAAAATTTTAAGTGCTAGCTCATCAATGACAAAAAAATAACAAGTAAGCTCACTTACTTGTTATTTCATTTTATTTATTCTTCAAATTCTTTAAATTTGCCATCTTTGACTTCTTCAAATCCACTGTTTTGAGCTTTTAGAGGAGCTGTGCTTTGTTCTAAACTAATATAAGTAGCATTTTCATTATCAAGCTCAAATCCAACAATATTTTTTACCTCTTTTAGATCAACTTGTGAATAATCAACCATTACAAATTCTTTTAAATATGTATCTTCATAGCTAATCTCATGTTCAACACCTTTTAAACCCTGATATTGTTCAACAAATGGTGCAACTTTTTCTTTTGCTTCCTCAGCTGAATCAACGCCAAACATTTCATAAGACATGGTATTGATGGTTTCTTGCTTCAACACTTCATCGCTACCATCTTCATAATAGAAGGTATAGATAACGTTGTTTCCAGGGGAAGAATGTTGAAAACTCATCGTTTTTAAACTGTCATCCGATGTTTCCTTAGATGTTTTAGAACCACAAGCTGCAAAAAAAACCAATGTCAGCATTAACAAAATGCTTAAAATAATATTTCTTTTTTTCATCGTAATCTCCTAATTGATTTGATACTATTATTATATCGCTTTATTGTTAATAAAACAATATTACTCAAGCCTTAAATCTTCGTGGTATTAAAAAATGATGTTAATGAAACTATTCTCATTAATAACAATAATTTAAATTTCTATTTTTTTTAAGGTTGAAACTCTTTAAATTTACCATCTTTAACTTCTACAAAGCCACTATTTTTATCCCTAAAGGGTTTTACTGATCTTGTTAGACTAAAATAATCAGCGTCTTCTCCTTCTATTTCAAATCTTGGATTTTCTTTTAATTGTTTTAAATCGATTTTTGAATAATCAACAATAATCTTCTCTTTTAGATAATCTGTTTCATATTCAACTGCCTGAGTAACGCCTTTGATAGTTTCATATTCTTTGGATAATGGTTCCAAAAGCTCTTTAGCTTCTTCTTTTGAGGCAACCCCAAAAGCGTCGTATGTAAAAATAGTAACTGATTCTTGCTTCACAATTTTGTCACTACCTTTTTCATAGTAAAAAATGTATCTGATATCTCTACCCGGCATGGCATTTTGGTAAGCAATTGATTCTATTTCTTTTTCTTTTGGACTACATGCACTTAAAATGATTATTATAATGACAACAAAAAAGCTTATTAGTATTTTATTTCTCTTCATTTTATACTCCTCATTTAAGTCATGTCTTTATTTTATCTTCTTAAAGGAAATATGGCAATATTTTTTAATCCAAATAATGACAATTAAAAAGCCATTGATAAACAATTGTCTATCAATGGCATTAATTAAAAACCTTAGTTTTAATTTAAGGGTTTAAACTCTTCAAATTTGTCGTCTTTAACTTCTTTGAAACCACTTTTTTCGAGCATTTCTAACGTTTGTTTGTAACTAATATAGTCAGCATTTTCAAGATTATTTGAAAATACTCCTGGAATATCAGCAATCTCTTTTAAGTCAACTTTTTCGTAATCTATCACTAACTCTTCGTTGAGAGTTGTCTCACCATAATCAATTTTATCTGAAATACCATTTATTCCTTGATATTGAACAGCAATACTATCTAAAATATCTTTTGCCTCATCAGCTGTTTCGACACCTAAACCGGCATAATCCATCTGTGTATGTGTTTCTTGCTTAATAATAGCATCTTTATCTTCATCGTAGTGGAAAGTCATACGAATGTCCACTCCTGGCTGATTTCTTTGGAAGTAAGTTGTTTTTAATTCCTTTTTGTCAGATCCACAGGCTACTAAAACAACAAGAGCTAGCAACGATAAAATGCTGAGAATAATTTTTTTTGCTTTCATAGAAGTCTCCTTAATTATTTGATACTATTATTATAACTTTTTATGAGTGATAAAACAATGTTATTAAATAAAATAGTATTCTTTTAATTTCTCTAAAAAGTAAGAGAAATTGGTAGCTAAAATTTATTTTTGGAATGATATTTCTAAAAATTATAAAAATCGCTAATATAACATTGTCAAACTAAAAGACACCACAATATTAATCACTTTTTTAGAACTCAATCTCTACCAAATAAATCTCTAGTATAAACTTTATCTCTAACATCATCTAGAATAGTATCATATCTATTAGCAATAATAGCATGAGATTTTTCTTTAAAAGTTGCTAAATCATTAACAACTTCATTATCAAAAAAAGTAGTTCCATCTTCTAAAGTTGGTTCATAGATAACAATTTTTGCACCTTTAGCTTTAAGGCGTTTCATAACACCTTGAATAGAAGATTGTCTAAAGTTATCACTATTACTTTTCATGGTTAATCGATAAACACCGATTATAATCTCATTGTTGTTAATATTGTCATGAGGTTGTGTTTTAGCAATTTCTAAAATTCTTTTGGCAATAAAATCTTTTCTTGTTTTATTACTTTCGACAATTGCTGAAATCATGTTTTGTGGAACATCTTGATAATTTGCCAAAAGTTGTTTGGTATCTTTTGGTAAGCAGTAACCACCGTATCCAAATGATGGGTTATTATAATACGAACCAATTCTAGGATCTAATCCAATGCCTTTAATAATTTCTGCAGTATTTAATCCTTTTTGTTCCGCATAGGTATCAAGTTCATTAAAATAAGAAACACGTAATGCTAGATAAGTATTGGAAAAAAGTTTAACAGCTTCAGCCTCAGTAAATCCCATCATTAATGTTTCTACATTTGCTTTTATGGCACCTTCTTGAAGCATTTCAGCAAAAATTTTAGTTTTTGCAAGTAATTCTTTGTCTTGAAGATTAGTTCCAAGAACAATACGACTTGGATATAAGTTATCATACAAGGCCTTAGATTCACGTAAAAACTCTGGACTAAAAATGATATTATTAGTTTGGTATTTAAAACGAACTGACTCTGTAAATCCAACTGGAACTGTAGATTTTATAACCATTATTGCTGTAGGGTTAACGCTTAAAACCATTTCAATGACTGACTCAACAGCACTAGTATCAAAGAAATTTAATTTAGTATCATAATTAGTGGGTGTCGCTATAATGATATAGTCGGCATCTTTATATGCTTCTTTTGCGTTAGTAGTAGCAATAAGATTAAGATTTTTTGTTGCTAAATACTCTTCAATTTCTGTGTCATGAATTGGAGATTTTCTTTGATTAATTAATTCAACTTTTTCAGAAAGAACATCTACTGCTGTTACTTGATGATGTTGTGATAACAAAACAGCAATCGATAAACCAACGTAACCTGTACCTGCTACAGTAATTTTTTTTGTTTTATGCATGATGACTCCTTTTTTGAATGACATAAAATATGACTAAACTAATTAAATAAATAATAATGCCAATAGCAATTTTAATGATTAAATTTTGAAAATTACTAAAATCTAGATTAATATGGTATAACAACAAGTACATCATAAATCCAATGATGACGAAAGGACTAGCTTTAATAATATATTTACCTATCGGAAGACTTTTTCGAATACTGTATATTTGAAAAAGACAAACAGACATTTCAGCAAAAAAAGTTCCTATTGCTGCCCCTATTGCTGCCATATTAGGAATTAAAAGTAAGTTGATGATGATATTGACAACTGCTCCTAAAATAGTTGATTTTATATAAATGGAATCCATTTTATGAGGAATAAGGAATTGCGTTCTGATGATATTAGCTATTGCAATAAAGATACAACTGGGTAAAAGAATTTGAAACAATAGTATATTTACTTCATACCCTTGACCATAAAAAAGTGGTACAAACTCTTTGCTAACCCCCATTATACCAAAAGACATGGCTGAAATAATTAATAAAGTAAACCACATAGAGCGTTCCAAATATTTTTCACTTGTTTCAATCATTCCTTTTGAAATAATATGTGAGATTTTTGGTAACATTACTGTACCAATAGATGTCACTATTGCCAATGGAATCTGGATAATTTTCTCCGATGTTTCAAAAAAACCAACTTGACTAAAATCTGCTAATTGGGCAAGCATCACTTTATCCATCATTTTGTAAAGACTAATGGCAATGACAGGTATAAAGAGAATTATGTTTGGCTTAACATGACTTAATATTTCTTTTATCGAAACTTTTTCAAAATTAATATATCGTCTTATAACAATCCATAAAACTATTTGAGAAAGCAATATACCTATCACGTTAATAAAAGCATATATATTAACATCTTGGCTTGATTTAACAAATAAGAATATGCACAGTAAAGTCATTAATTTTATGATTGAATTTCTAATAACTGTTATTCTAAAATTTTCAATTCCAAAAAAGAACCAATTAATATCAAGACCTGCTGATAATACGTAGAAAAACATTATCAAAGCAATGTTCTTATCTGCAGCAAAATAAAATGCGTAAAAAAGATAAACTATTGTAATCACAAACGATAACAATAATTGGAAAAAATAGATTCCCCAAAAATTTTTTGAAAGTTCTTTCTTATCCGATCTAGAAATAGCTATAGTCCTGTTTCCATAGTTGTTAACCCCTAACATAGCAAATAAGACAAAATAATAGGCAACAGTGTAGGCATACGAATAACTCCCAATTCCTTCTGAGCCTAGAACTCTAGAAAGGTATGGCGTTGTCAGCAAAGGGATAGCCATTAATAATATTTGGTATAAGAAATTATACATAAAATTTTTTTTAAGGTTTGAATTCAATTATTTGGCCTCACTAAATATTTACTTTTACGTCTTACACCAGTTAATAACCAGTTTAACAAACTACTATATCTTATGATATATTCAAAAATTAAAATTGAAAAGATCAGAGATAAGCTAAACATTAAACAAACACAAATAGTATAATCAAGTTTTAAATATCGCCATAAAATAAATCTTAAAACAACTAATAAAGGTCCATGTAGCAAATATATATACATGCTAGTTTTTCCAAGATAACTTAAAAACTTTTTAGCGTGAGTTTCTCTTTTTTCAAATAAAAAAGAAATTTTAAGAACCATTAATATTCCAATAATAGCTAATAAAAAAGCAAAATAAGACAAGTCATAATAATAGTACGGGTAAAAAATAATTAGAAAAACAATTGGAATAAATAACCAATTAATTTTCTTTAAATAAGAAAAAAAGGTTTTAGAATATCTCTTAAAAATAATTCCTATGATAAAAAATACATAGTTGTAACATAAATATTTTAAAACACTATATGAAGGATTTAATATTAATCCACGCGTTAAAAAAGATAAAGTCGTAAAAATAATTAAGAAGATATAAATATTTTTTTTAGTAAGAAAATAGTAACTAATGATAATTGATAAAGCTAAAACATATAAAAACCAAAGTCCTCCATTAGGACTGACTCCAATTAAAATTTTCCAAAAAGATCCTGTATCATACTTTGAAACAGCTAAACCGGAAGCAAAAAGTCTCAATGGTATGTATACAATACTCATAAACAAGTATGGTATTACTAATTTTTTAAGTTTTTTTACAGAATTAAAAGTTTCTTTTTCATACACAACATTATATGCTAAAAAACCTGAAATAAAAAAGAATAAAGGCATATGAAAAGTATAAATTAAACTTTCAATCATTCTAAAAAAGGGGACACTTATTCCACTCTTAGAAGTTGCATCAGGAAATGAGTGTCCTAAGACAACTAATAATATCCCTATACCCTTAGAAATATCAATAAAATCCCAATATCTTATCTGTTTCATAATTCTCCTTTATCAATTTATTGAAATTTTTTTAATACTAAATTTCAATAACTAAATATTATTACTTTATTACAATTTTTAAGCTAATAATTTTCTTCAAAACAAGAGTAGTAATAATAGTAATTAGTACGGGTACCAATTTGCCTGTTGAAAATCCAAAAGAATAAATAATATAAAAATAAATAGATATAGAAAAAGAGTCAAAGTAATCTTGCATATATTTATAGCTTAAAATATAGATATAACCCAGAACAAAACCTCCAACAATAATTCCTAAAATACCAAAGTTAGCATATAAATAGGACGGAGTAGAAAATGGAACAGAACCAGTTCTTGAAGGAAGCATATTAGAATTTGTATTTATACTAACATTATAACCTCTAATATAATTAACCAGATATAACCCATCATCAATTGGTGGTTTATCAATTTTCCCAGGTATAACAGATGGAATAATATTTAAATACCCTCTACCATATAATTTGGGTTCTTCTGAAAATTTTTCATAAACAAACATATCTCTTCCATCATAACTTAAATTTCTTACAATATCAAAAATTCTAGAGGTCTCAATAGTACCTGAATTTTGGACTCTTTTTTGAGATGCTGAAAAAGATAAAAAAACTATTAGTAAGCCAACCATTAAAACTCGTGGATTAACAGCATCATAAATTTTGAATTTCCTTACTTTAAAATGATATATAAATAATAAAATCAAAAATAAAATTAATGCAGGAGTTCTATTTGTATAAACCAAAAAAGAAAATACGTAAAATGAAACCATTAAAACTAAAATAACTAAGTAATTTAACTTTTTATAATGTAAATATTTATCTGTTAATGCTAAAATAGCAATCACCATAAATTTATAAAAAATATTATAAATTCCGAAACCATGTGATTGTAATTGATAAGCCAATTGAGGATTACTCATTATATTTGAAACTCCACCAAGCTTATTAAAAACTATTATTTTTGCTAAAAAACCAATAAAATAAAAAATAAAAATACTTGACATTGGAATGTCTTTATAAACTTTTTTATTATTAATTTTTTTCCCCATAAATAAATAAATAGCAACTAAGGTAGATATTATAAAAATAATCTCATAAATAAGTAATTTAAATGTTAAAGGTTCAGTAAAAAGAATTGAAGACTCTTCTTCAAGTAAAAATAAACCGGGAACATATCTTATAAATTCTAATATTAAAAATAGTTTACTTGGAGATAATAAATCATCGTCAAAGTAAAAAGAAAATAAAAACATCAAAAGAATGAAAAAAGCAAGAATAGTAGCATAAATTTGAATCATATTATATCTCCATTAATAATCTTTAGAAACATTTTTCTGTGACTATCAACTGCTTCATCTTCATTCATTTTTTTCGTAAAATAATTCTCAGTCTCTTCAACTACTTTTTGATAGCTTATGTCATCCAAAGATGCTAATTTATCAAGAGTCTCAGAAAACATATTTGGGTAATCTAAATTAATAGAATAACCAGCTATGTTATTAACATCATCCCAAGGAGTTGTTCCTTGACTAATAATCACTGGTAATGAATTAGCTAAAGATTCTGCAATGACATGTCCATAATTTTCATTGATCGTCGGAAACAACAGGTAATGATAATCTTGTAACACACGAGACATCGAATCTCTCTCAATAATTCCCTTATAGGTTATTTTTATATTTTCAGGTGATTCCTTTATTAGTTTCAGACATTCTTCCCAATATTCTTTTGATTCAATTGGACCATAAATATCAAAACTAATAGTCTTTTTACAATTGTTTACTGCTTTTATAGCGTAATGTAAATTTTTCACATGATGAATTCTTGAGAAAAAAACAATTTTCAATTCATCAATTTTTTTTGTCCGATTAATTATTCTTTCTTGCCTTTGAATAGAAATATTTGGTGAAAAGAATAAATGAGAAGACTTTGGTTTAAAAAATTGTTTAATACCATTTACTTCATCACTGCTTGTTGCATGAAAGTAAGCATTATTAAACATTCTTAAAAGGTTTACAAGTCGTAAATAAGTAACTTTTTTTATTTTTTTAATAGCTACTCTGTCAGCACTAACTTCACCTCTTGGAGAAAACAAGATGGGGATGTTTAATTTTCTACCATTAATTAATGAGACGATTTTATTATTTGGAGTTAAAACTCCTGAAAACCAAACAAGACTAGGTTTTAAAGTTTCTAACATTCTCCTATTTTCTTTAATTGAAAAATCCAAATCATTATTCTTAACGTACATTACCTTGGCTTTTCCAACACTGATCCACTGTGAAACTGGGACATCAAAAGGCTTGTTATCATTAAAATCATGATTATAAGCTATAATGTAAAAATCAAACTCTTCACTAAGAGAGTTTACGGTATTTTCTATACTTGTAATTGGCCCTCCAGAATTTTTAGAAGGGTAATAGTATCCATTAAAAATTAGTATCTTGGGTTTCATTTTATTCCTAACTATTTTGTCGCATTAATATGTTTCAATAATTTAGTAAATTTGCTGTGAACGACCTTTTCATCAAAATTTTCCAAATAGACCAATCGAGATTGTTGCGCCATTTTCTCTAAATTATCAGTTGTCATTTCTGATATTTTTTGAGACACTTTTTTAATATTATCATTATTAATATTAAAGCCACAACTATACTTCTCTATCATCGCTTGACTATCATAAGGCAAATTATTAATAACTGGTATCCCCCAATGAAAATATTCTAAAGATTTCATTGTAGCACCAACAACAACATTATCCTTCATGATATTTAAAGCGAAATGACTCCCTTTGATAATCTTTTGCTTTTGAAAATCATCATAGACAATGCCATGATTTATTAAAGTGATATTATTAAGCTGTGCTTTTTCAATTAATTCAGATTCTCGTTCTCCTCCTCCTATTAGATGGAGCTCAACTCTTCTATATTTATTCAGCTGTTTTAAAAATGAAACAATAATGTCAATATCAACAATATTATTTAATGCACCAATGTAAATCACTTTAACTATTTTTTTGAATTCAGTAGAGTCAAAAGTCCAATAATTAGTTTTGGTGAAAAAATCTTCTTTACTTAAATAAATGACTTGACTTTGAGAAGGTAGCAAATATTTTTTTAATCTTTCTTCAAATAATTGACACTCAAAAATAACAATGTCCGAGTTATTTAAATTTTTATTTCTAATATTTCCCCAGAAATGTAAAATTGGTAACAATATTTTTTTCTTTGAAGAAGATATTGGAAGAGTCTCTGGCCACATGTCACCAACCTCAGAAATCAATTGAACTTGAGGATTCTTTTTTTTATATTTAGTCGCGAAAAAATATAGACTATTGGGTGGGCCACTACAGTATATAAGATCAGGCTTTAATCTTTGTAATTCATCATAAACACTTTTAGCAAGCATCACATGTGACATAATTCTTTTAATCGATATATTTTTAGAATATCGTAAAGTTTTTAATAAAGTAGTGTTCTTACGATTGACTGAATAGGCCTCTTTTTTTCTGTGATCAAAATCAGAAGTTAATATTGTTGAATCATAATTGAATTCCTTTAGATAATTGACCACATACTTAATTCTAACGTTATAACTATAGCTATCAAATGGTGTTATTATAACAGCTTTTTTCATTACTCTTCCTCACAGTACACATTAACTGTCTTGATGGCCTTGTTTGCAACATCTAATGCTAATGTTGCAGTTTTCCCAGAAGATAGAACATAACCCAATCTATCAGTGCTATTTTGAATATCTTTTAAAACACTACCAATTTCTTTAACAAAAACAATATCTTCAACACCATCAATTTTTAAAGCTTCTTCAATATTTGAAATTTTTTGAAGCTTTCCGTGATATCCGACAAAGTATTTTATTGCTGCCCCTTTAGACCATTTTTGTTCAATAAAAACAGACTCTCCTAAAGACATTTTAATGCAATTTTCAACTAAATCGATTCCTGTTGACATAGGAACAAGGTGCGTTGAGATGTTATCTCCTCCAAGCCTAGCCCCAATCTCAACTATCTTAGGACCTTGTTTTGTTACAATAATTTCAGTATGTGAGGGACCATTTTCAATACCAAGCGCTTTATTGGCTTTAATAGCGACCTCTTTAATTTGTTCAACTACATTTTGATTTAAACAAGTCGGCTGACTATGTCCAATTTCAACAAAATTTGGATAGCCTGTTGTTATTTTGTCTGTAATTTGAATGACAAAAATTTGACCATCAATGGCAAAAGTTTCAACACTAACTTCAGGACCTTCCATAAATTCTTCAACTAATAAAATTCCTGATCTTGAAAATTCTTTACTATATTGAAAAGATTCAACAAGTTTATCTTTATTATCTATGTCTAAATATTGTATTCCTCTACTTCCAGAATTATCTGATGGTTTTAAAATGACTTTGTGACCAAGATCTGAAATATAGCTAACCGCATCAATAAATTCAGAAAAACTATTTACTTTTTTAAATTGTGGAATTGGTACTTGATTGTCAAATAGTACTTCTCTCATCTTATTTTTATCTGTTGCGTTTATGGCTGTATTTTCACTTGGTCCAATAAGATTTAATTTTTGACACACATATGAAACTGTTCTAATAGGAAGATCACTTGCCAATGTCATAATACCGTCAATTTGATGTTTTATTGCTGCAGCTAAAACTTTTTCTTTATCAATCGTACTAATATATTCCCTATAGATACCTTCTTGTTTAAAACCTACTGCATTTTCATCCATATCTACAACAACTACTTTTAGCCCTAATTGCTTGGCTTTTAAAATTGCTGGAAGCTGTAAAATACTTCCTCCTAAAATCATAATGGTCTTTGACATTTATTCTTTCCTATCTTTTGATACTTCTCCTCGGTAGACATCTTTATGACTAAGAACAGATTTTATAGTCCATACGATTATCTTGCAATCAAAAACAAATGACATATTATTAACATAGTAAATATCATTCTTTAATTTTTCTTTTGTTCCGACTGCATTTCTATTTATTGCTTGGTTATATCCGGTAATACCAGGTCTAACAGTTAGGATAATTTTTTCCTCATCTGTGTATTGATTTAAATAACTAGCTGAATCAGGACGGGGACCAACAAAGGACATGTCTCCCTTTAAAACATTTAAGATTTGAGGTAACTCGTCAATACTCGTTTTTCTAGCAAATTTCCCAAATTTTGTAACTCTGGGATCACTTTCAGAATTAAAAGTAGAACCGTCTTCAGTTCTAATATCTGGTGCGTCAACAATCATTGTTCTTAATTTATACATTCTAAATGGTTTACCGCGCAAACCTGATCTACTTGCCATATAAAAAACAGGACCTTTATCTTCTAGTTTTATAAAAATAGCAGATATTAAGACAATGATTAACGTTGGAATCAATAATATTAGTGCAATAAAAAAATCAATAACTTGCTTTATTATTATGTACATACATCACCTCAGTAGTTAAACAATTCTTTATGTTTTTCATTATCCAGATCTTTTTTATAGTCAAGCATCATATCCTTGAACTTCGAGTATTTTGGAACAAAATTAAAGTCATTCTTAGCCTTTTCCATAGAAAAAAGATAAGATGATGTGTTATTTGTAACATTTGAATTATATAAAATATTAGATGTTTTTTGATGATTTTTTGAAAAAACATCTATGATAGTTTGAACCTGATCAACTAATGTAACTGGAGTTCCCGAGGTCATGTTATACAAACCCGCTGCATGATCATTATTATAAGCGCAATAAAAAGCGTGAGCGACATCTTTAACATAAACTACATCTCTAGTTAATTGTGGATTACCATAGATAGTAATATCTTCACCAGATGACGCTTTTTCAATAAATATTTGAAGACCAGATTTTACTTTTTTTCCATTTACAAATAATGATCCATGTGGGCCAACACCATAAACCGGTGGTAATCTAAACCAAGCATTTCTCATACCATGTTGTTGATTATAATATTCCATAACATCACACGCAGCATTCTTTGAAAACACATAGACAGCATGATCACCAGAATAATTATAGTCTCTAGGCACAGATTCTGTTAAAGGATATTCTGACGTCCATGAGTTTTGGACATCTGCGTATGACGTTGTTGATAATAATTTTTTGATATTATTTTTACGACAAAATTCTAGAACATTTATTGTACCTATCGTATTAACTTCAAAATAATCTTTAGCATTTTCATCGTTTTCTAAATCAGCTGTAGCATTAGCAGGAAGCAATGCACTTAAAAGTATAACTGCTTCAACATCTTGTGTAGGTAAATTATCAAAATCTTCGGGTTTAGTAATATCTAAATTATAATAATCGACACCTAATGATTCATAATAACTTCTAAATTTATTATTTCGTCCAGTAACAGCAATTTTTTTACCTTGCTTTAAAAATTCATCAACGGTATAAACACCAATAAAACTTGTACCTCCAATTAGAATAATCATAATTTTTCCTACTTTCTTTTAAATAGTTGAAACAATAGTTTTTAATGTATCAATAATATAGAAAACTTCTTCATCAGTTAATTTGGTATGCAATGGTAACGTTATTTCATTTACAAAATAATTAAAAGCTTTAGGAAAATCGGCAATATTAAATCCCATATTTTTATAGGCGGTTAACATTGGTAAGGGGATATAATGTACATTGCAAGAAATACCCTTTTCAGCCAGTTTTCTGATAACTTCATTTCTTGACTCTAAATCTAACCCTTCTATATGAGTGATATATAAATGCATAGAAGATGTGTAATTTTTTCCAATATGAGAAAGAGGTTTGATTCGTGTTCCTTCAAAACCTTTATTATACATCTCAACAATCTGTCGTCTACGCTGTAGTAACTCAGGGTATCTGTCTAGTTGTGCCAATCCGATTGCAGCCATGATATCTGTCATATTGCATTTATAACCTGGAACAACAATATCATATTCCCATGATCCAGATTTTGATTTTGATAACGCATCTTTTGTCTGCCCATGAAGCGATAAAATTTGAAATTCTTTATATAGTTGTTCATCATCTATAAAAGGTTGGCTTTTCCAAGTAACACTACCACCTTCAGCAGTTGTTAAATTCTTTACTGCATGAAAAGAAAAAGAAGAAAAATCTGCTATTGAACCTGACATTCTTTCTTTATATGAACTACCTAATGAGTGAGCACTATCGGACAAAATCACAATTCTGTTAAGTAATCTTTGATATTTGCCATTTGGCTCAAATAAAGCCAATTTATTCTCTATAATTTGATAAATTCTATCATAGTCACAAGGAATTCCAGCTAAATCAACTGGAATAATGGCTTTAGTTTTTTCAGAAATTAAACTTGCCATTAAATCATAATTCATTTCAAAAGTATTATCTTGAATGTCTACCATAACTGGAGTAGCTCCAACATGCTCAATAACACTACATGATGCAGTATAAGTCATTGCTGGTACAATAACTTCATCTCCTTCACCAATATTTAATAGTCTAAGAACAAGTTCTAAACCTGCCGTTGCTGAATTCAAACATACTGTTTTATTTGTTTTTGTAAATTGTGATAATTTATTTTCAAATTCCTTTGTTCTTGGACCTGTTGTTATCCAACCTGATTTTAAAACTTCTTCTACGGCTTTTATCTCTTTATCAGAAATATCAGGTGGTGAAAATGGGATATTAAATGTCATTTTTTACTCCTGTTTTGCAAATTCAATTAAACTTTCCTTAAGATTTTTTTCATTTTTTAGTAATAAGCCATCAATAAATTCTGTCACCTCATGGATATCTTTATTTGTCACTTTTCCGACAAATATTTTTTCATAGATTTGCTCGGTAACACGCTCTTCTTCAGATAGTAACTCTTCATAGAGTTTTTCACCAGGACGTATGCCTGATTCAACAATTTCAATTTCGCCTTCGTTGTAACCACTTAGCTTAATTACTTTTTTAGCTAATTCTAGTATTTGAACAGGCTCTCCCATATCTAATACAAAAATTTCACCACCTTTAGCTAGATAACCAGCTTGAATAACAAGACGGCTAGCTTCAGGAATAGTCATAAAATAACGCGTCATACGAAAATCAGTAACAGTGACTGGACCACCATTTTTAATTTGTTCTTTAAACAAAGGTACAACGCTTCCACGACTACCAAGAACATTTCCAAAACGAACGGCAGCAAATTGTGTACCTTGATTATCATTTAGACCAGTGACAATCATTTCTGCAATTCGTTTCGTAGCTCCCATAACATTTGGAGGATTGACAGCTTTATCAGTAGAAATCATAACAAATTTTTCAACGCGTGCTGCTTTAGCAGCCTCAGCAACATTTTTTGTACCAAAGATGTTGTTTTTAACAGCTTCTTTTGGATTATACTCCATCATAGGAACATGCTTATGAGCAGCAGCATGATAAACAATATCTGGTTTATACTCTTGCATTAATTGAAACATTAATTGCCTATCTTGAATATCTGCAATCAAAGGTTTTATCTCAGTGTACTTTGAATACTTACCGGAGATTTCACGATTAATTTGGTAAATAGAGTTTTCTCCATGACCCAATAATAAGAGACGTTTAGGATGAAATTGTGAAACTTGTCGACAAATTTCAGAACCTATGGAACCACCTGCTCCAGTTACCAAAATTGTTTTATCAGAAAAGTAGTTACCCAATTGAGTTTGATCTAAAAAAACTTCCTTTCGACCTAATAAATCGGACACATCAATTTCTTTAAGTGTGCTAACAGAAACATTTCCAAGAATAATTTCTTCAACACTTGGCATACTATTTACAATAATACCTAATTCATTACAGATATCGACAATTTTTTCCCTTTCTGTTCCGGACAAACTAGGAATAGCAATGGTGACTTGTTCTATCTCCAATTCTCTTACTAATCTTGGTATATCAGAACGGTTTCCCAAAACTTTTTTACCATGTACATAGGTATTTAGTTTATTAGGATCTCCATCAACAATTCCGACAATTTCAATATCTGAAGATTTTTGTAGAACTGTACTAATAAATAAACTACCACCAGACCCTGCTCCAACTACTAACGTTCTGAGTGGTTTTTGATATTTGTTTCCAATACGAACTTTTTTGGTATGAATTATCCTCCAGACAAGTCTAGGTATGATAATTGAAATCAAAGAAAAAATGAAAGATAAAAAGATAAATCGAAGACTAAATTGTTTGAAAAATAAAAATGATAAAATTAAAAGTAGAGTATGTGCCACTATTAAAGCAATACTAATATTGGCTATAGCTCTATAATCTGTATATCTAGTCAGTATTGAATAGATTTTCAGATAAAAACCCATAAGAAAATAGGTACTGGATAAAATAATTAAGGAAAACAGAAAATAACCTTGCGTAATGTCTGCTATCACTTCTAAAAAATGAAGTACTGTCAACAATGAACAGAATATCATCAAAAAATCTACAACAATTAAAATAATTTTTTTTGTTGAACGTTTCATGATATCACCCTCATATTTCTAGCTTCTTCTAAGCAAAGATTTCTTTCCTGTTTTTTTAGATTGATTTCCATATTCACCATAAGCACCATAAGCACCATATTGTTCTAACGTTGAATCAACTTTATTTAAGATAATACCAAGAAATTGTGCACCACTTTGCTCCATCTGTTCTTTCGCTTTTTGCACAAAACGTTTCTTAACAGATCCTGCCTCTGTAACAATAATACTAGCATCACATTTCTGAGCAATGATAGCCGCATCAATAACCAACCCAATAGGTGGAGAGTCAATAATAACATAGTCATAAACTGAACGAGACAATTCTACTAATTGTGAAAAATTTTTATTTTGTAATAAACTTGTTGGATTTGGTGGTACTTGACCAGCTGGAACAACCATCAAGTTTTCAACATTAGTATCAGAAATAATCTCTGAGAGTTCGCAACGTCCAGATAAAAAACTTGTCAATCCTTGTACCTTTGCGTTTGCTTTGAAGGTTCCTGACATAACAGAGTTTCTTGTATCGGCATCGATTAAAAGAGTTTTGTATCCTGATCTAGCCATAGATATGGCTAGATTAACTGAAGTAGTACTTTTTCCTTCATTGGGTTGAACTGATGTGATAACAATAGTTTTAATATCTGTTCCACTAAATTGAATATTCGTTCGAATAGAATTATAGTATTCTTCGGTTTTCTTAACTAACAATGCTTTTTGTCTAACTAATTCTAACTGTGCCATTTTTAACTCCTATTTCAATTTGTCAACTGAAGGAATAACACCAAGTAGTGTCATACCAAGAACTTCCTCAATATCTTCTGGTCGTTTCACACGATCATCTAATAGTTCAATAACCAATACAATTAGAGTGGTAATGAAAGCACCTATTAAAAATGCTAAAAGGGTATTCCGTCTAATTTGTGGGGAAGATGGGCTTGAAGATGGTTTAGCGGTTTCTAAAACAGTCACATCTTCTACTTTGGTTATTTCTTTAATCTTTTGAGCCGCAACCTCTCGAACAGCATTAGCTAAATCGCTAGCTTCTTGAGGATTTTCATCACTGGCTGAAATAGAAATAATACGAGTATTAGTTGGAATATTAATGGCAATTTTTTTGGAGAGAGTTCCCTCAGAGTAGTTTAATCCTTCTTTTTCAACAACATCTGAAAGGACACTATTAGATACAATAATCTCACGATAATCTTTTACCAGATAATCTCCAGCTTGCAAATCTTGCGTTGTAATACTGGCATCTGAATTTTGATTAACAACATAGATACGAGTTGTTGATGTATAAGTTGGTTTGATTAAAAAGATATTAATAACAAGCATAATCGTTGCTAATAAAGAAGAAACTAATAAAATTAAAAATTTCTTATTCCAAATTTTCCTTAATAAAAATAATATATCAATTTCAATCTGACCGTTATCTTTCTTTTCCATTTTTCCTCCTAAATATAATGGTTTTCTAATAATGTACCTGGATTTTTGTTAAAAAGTTCTTCTGCTTTTTCTTTGCCAAACTCCTTTTTAATATGAGCATATGCCTGCTTCATATAGGGAGGTCTAACGTCTGTATTATGCATATCACTAGCAACACAGTGGACCAAGTCTTTTTCTAAGAAAAATTTCGCCCTTTTTTTGTAGATTTTGTACTTGTCAGCAAATAGTTTTGGTTTTAAAACATTAGAACTATTGATTTGAGTATAGCAACCCATATTAATGATTTCTAATACTCTTTTTTCATCAAATTCAAGAGCGTTATAACGTTCTATATGTGCTACTAGTGGTGTAATACCCAACATAAGAACATTAGAGAGTGCTGAGTGAATATCCTTCCAAGGTGTGCCAGAACTAAATTCTATTAGTGCAAACCTTGAATTATTCATAGTGGGCATGGTTTTGTTTTCTAATCCTTTTTGAACATCAGCAGAATAATATAATTCGCCACCATAATAAAGCTCAAGATCAGGATGAATCTCCTTCATTTTTTCCTTAACGATTTGAAAATTTTTCGAAATTTTTTCCTCAGGTGTTTCAAACATTCCTTTTCGTCTGTGAGATGTTGACACAACTTTTCTAACGCCTTGAGCATAAGCCATTTTCAATAAGGATATACTATCTTCCAAAGTGGGTGGACCATCATCAACATCAAAGATGATATGTGAGTGAACATCAATCATTTAGTTACCCTCCATCGTCTCTTTGATTGCCAATTTGGCATTTTCTAAACTATTTTCATCAAGTGATAGCATGTATAAACTTGCTGAAGGCATCGCATAAGAAGGTAATTCTCCAGTGGATCCTGTCCCGTCAACTGACTGAGATAAAACAGAATACCTTCCACCTGTACTGAGCTGATCATTGGCCAATCCCATCATGGTTTCGAGTGGCATATCGGTTTGAATCGAATCACCGATACCATTAATGATATTAGTATAGTTTGTGATAGCATTGATAGAGGTTAATTTATCAATAATAGCAGCAATGACTTTTGTTTGGTTTCTACCACGATCTTTATCACCGTTTTCTAGCGAATAACGTTCCCTAACAAATGCAAATGCTGTTTCTGAAGTCATTTGAATTTTTCCAACTGGAAAATCATAACCACCAACAGTACTGGTAAATGCTTGATCGTTTTCTACTTCAATTCCTCCAAGAAGATCAATTAACTTCAAGAACGATGTGAAATTTATTTTAGCATAATAGTCAATCTTGATATCGTAAAGATTTTCCAGCGTATGAATTGATGCTTCGACACCGTAAATACCCGCATGAGTTAATTTATCATATTGATTGTTACCACCATCAGGAATTTGAACGTAGGCATCTCTAGGTGTTGTTGTTAGTAAAACCTTATTTGTTTTACGATTTACTGTCAAAATGATATTAACATCAGAACGTGACACTGAAGAAATGGAACCATAAGTATCAATACCACTGATATAGATATTAAAAGAATCAGTGTTTGTTACATGAAGATCAGGTTTCTCAATTTGTTTTACAACCTTGTAGGTAAAGATAGTTTTAAGGTTGTCAGAAAAATTAGGGTGTTTAATCTCTAACAAACTACTATAAGCATTACTCATAACCATTGCTGGCTCTTCCCCAGCTATAAGAGATTCATAGGCAGCTTCATAGGATTCGATTGTCTCAACAGTAAGTGTTTGATTTTTCTCAGTTTTAATATTATCTATTAAAGCTTCAATATTACTTCTATCACTATTCAGTGGTGCCAAAACATTATCTAATTGACTAATATCCGTAATTTCACTATCTTTAGGAACAACCACACTCATCTCAATTTCAGAGTAGCTTGCTGTTTCATTTAATTTATTAGAAACATCAATGGTAGATTTCGTAAAATAAAGACCACTACCAGCCCCAACACTCAAGAATATTAGCAATATAAGGGTAAAGATTTTTGCCTTTTTTTTAACAATTAAAAAGAGACTAATTAAAAAAAATAAAATTAGGCTCACAGCTATTAAAACATTAATATATCTGACGTTTAAAAAATTATATTTAAAGATGTTAAAAAGAAATAAGCCACTTAATAAAGAATAAATGACTAATAATGCAATATTTATACCTCTGAAAAAATCAAAAGAATTTGAAGATTTTTGTTTAGTTCTTCTAGAACTATAAGACATTTTTTTCACCTCAATAACACGGAATTTTCTCCACCATTGTATCATAATTTCAGCTTTTTTGCAATTTTATTTCATATGTTAAATTTTTACAAAAGTGTAATATTCGCTTATCTTTTTTATTTTGTGATAAAATAGAGTTATGAGAATACAACAACTACACTACATTATAAAAATTGTTGAAACAGGTAGTATGAATGAAGCTGCAAAACAGCTCTACATCACCCAACCTAGTTTGTCAAATGCCGTTAGAGATTTAGAAAAAGAAATGGGCATTACCATCTTTTTTAGACATTCAAAAGGTATTCGCCTTACAAAAGATGGCGTCGAATTTCTCTCTTATGCTAGACAGGTTGTCGAACAGACTTCCCTACTTGAAGAACGCTACAAATCACCTAATAATAACCGAGAGCTTTTTAGTGTGTCTTCCCAGCATTATGCTTTTGTTGTCAACGCTTTTGTGTCGTTATTAAAGAAAACGGACATGACGCGTTACGAATTATTTCTAAGGGAAACGAGAACCTGGGAGATTATTGATGATGTTAAAAATTTTCGTAGTGAGATAGGTGTCTTGTTTTTAAACAAGTACAATCAGGATGTCTTGACTAAACTGTTTGAAGATAATCATTTGACTGCGACAAGCCTCTTTAAAACACAGCCTCATGTCTTTATCAGTAAATCTCATCCTCTGGCTAAAAAAACAATGTTAAGTTTGAAAGATTTAGAAGATTCTCCGTATTTTAGCTATGATCAAGGTCTCCACAATTCCTTTTACTTTTCTGAAGAGATTATGTCACAACTAACACATAAAAAATCTATTGTCGTTAGTGATCGTGCCACTCTCTTTAATCTCTTAATTGGCCTTGATGGCTATACTATTGCTACCGGTGTTTTAAATAGCAACCTAAACGGGGATAACATTATCTCCATTCCTTTGGATGTTGAAGATGAGATAAACGTTGTCTATATTACCCATCAAAAAGCATTGCTGTCAAAAATGGGAGAACGGTTCATCGATTACCTCATTGAAGAAGTCAAATTTGAATAAACAAAAAAGCAGTGAGTCCACTGCTTTTTTATGTTAACCACTTCTTTTTAATAAAATGATTCATCTGATCAAAATAAAATTCTTTTCTGTTGTATTCTAAACCAGTGAATTCTGCTAAATCAATAATTTTTTCAAGAAAGAGTTTCGAAGAAAATCCCGTAGTTTGGTGTAATTCTTTTTCATCAAAAGCTCTTATCAAGTGCGATAAGGGATTTCTAACCGATTTTTCAAACTGTCTTAGCAGTTTTACCGTTTCTTTGATTTCATCAGGCGCATTAGACACTAAAATCATGTCAACTAAACTTCTTGATGTAACACGGGAATCTCTCCGTCTAGAGATGAACGATTGAATGGTTTGATTATTTGACGTTTTCATCTTTTCAAACCGCCAAGTATCATAACGATCCGACCTCGAATTTTCAACATAATCAAATAAATCAGGAACTTCTTTCAGCAAAACTCTAATAAACAAACGGTAAAGAATAGGGCTAACACTTCTGACAAAATCAATGATACGACCATTTTTGATTTTAGCTTCTAAATCTAAAATATAATTAAGAATTGTCTCTTCAGTCTTTGAATGACTCACTAAATTAAGACCATAGTTTTGTTTAATAGATTGATTTTTATCATGATGCCTGTAGAGAAAATCAATATTTAATTCTCTACGTTCTTTAAGCATTTCTAAAATATAAAGACAGTCTGTATCAATGCCATCAATAAGACTTGCCATCTTAAAGGCATTTTGATAATCATAAACGTCTAATAAGAAATAGAGGCCTTTTTCAGATTTATTCATATTATTCACTTATCAAGGTTTCAAGTCCCACAGTCATCATATCAGTAAAGGTTGTTTGACGCTCTTGTGCTGTTGTGTCTTCTTCTGGATTTGTCAGATTATCAGAAATCGTCATAATACCAAGAGCTTCCACTTGATGTTTAGCAGCAAGATAATAAAGAGCAGCCGCTTCCATTTCAACTGCTTTGATACCCATGCTTCCAAGTTTAATGATTTTATCAAAAAAATCAGAATAGAATAAATCAGCTGATAAAACACTGCCAACGTGAGTAGTCATGCCAAGTTCTTTAGCAATATGATAAGCCTTGTCTAACAATTTAAAGCTAGCAATTTGTGGAAAATCAAACTCTGGCCAATCATTTCTAATGATGGCTGATGTTGTCGCTGCTGCCTGTGCTAAAACCAGTTCGCGAACATGAACATCTTTAGATGTTGAGCCTGCTGTACCCACACGAATCAATCGTTTGACACCATATTCAGTAATTAATTCATGGGCATATATAGAAATAGAAGGCATCCCCATTCCTGTTCCCATCACACTGACACGATGTCCTTTGTAGGTTCCTGTATAACCTAACATTCCTCTTACTTCGTTAAAAAGAACTGGATTTTCCAAAAAGTTTTCGGCAATAAATTTAGCACGTAAAGGATCACCCGGTAAGAGAATTTTATCGGCGATTTCGCCTGGTTTTGCTGAAATATGAATTGACATGTTTTCTCCTTATAATTCAACTAGTATTGATTTGATCAGATTTTTAAACTGATCTTTAATTCTTGTAGTAACTTCTACCACTTCATCATGATTTAGTTCTGATTGGAAACCTGCTGCATAATTAGTGATGGCAGAAATACCTAAAACTTTTAATCCTGAGTGCGTAGCAACAATAACTTCAGGTACAGTGGACATACCAACGGCATGAGCACCCATCAGTTTGTAAGCTCTAATTTCAGCCGGAGTCTCGTAAGTTGGACCTGCTACACCAAGATAAACACCATTTTCAAGCGTCATACCAAGATTTTTGGCAACTTTGTGAGCAACCTCGCGATAAGCCTTAGTATAAGCATCTGACATATCTGGAAAACGTGGTCCAAATTCTTCTAAATTAGGACCAATCAAAGGATTTTCACCGGTCATGTTAATATGATCTGTGATAGTCATTAATGTTCCTGGACCATAACCAATACCTCCTGCAGCATTGGTCACAATAACACCTTGACAACCAAGAGCCTTCATAATTCTGACAGGAAAAGTCACTGTTTCAAGTGGATTTCCCTCATAAAAATGGAAACGTCCTTGTAAGGCTAAAACATAACGCCCAGATAGTTTACCGTATACCAGCTTTCCAGCATGACCAACCACAGTTGATTCTCCCCAGTTAGGGATTTCAGAATAATCAACGACAATCGCCTCATCGATGTCATCTGCTAAATCACCAAGACCTGAGCCTAAAATTAAACCAAATTCTGGTTTTGTCATGCCTTTTTCTTCTAAAAAGGCTGTTGTTTCTTTAATTTTATCTAATAACATTTCTTCTCCTTTGTTATTGTTAACGAGAACGTTTCTTGTCACTCACTAGTTTAACTCACTTAAAAAGCTTTCGCCTATCATTCCTTTTGAAACGCCAAAGTTTTCAGCAATAGTCGCAGAAATATCAGCAAAATGTCCAACAGGAATGACACCACCACCTTTAAAGCTCTTACTAAACATCAAAAGTGGAATATATTCACGTGTATGATCTGTTCCAACAAAGGTTGGATCATTACCGTGGTCGGCACTAATCATCAACAAGTCATTTTCTTTCATGTTGTCGATAATTTCAGGCAAGCGACCATCAAATAACTCTAAACAATCACGGTAACCTTCTGGATTACGACGATGACCATACTGGGCATCAAAATCAACGAGGTTGGTAAATGATAAACCAGTTTTAAACTCTTCAAGGTTAAGTGTTTTGATAAGCGTGTCAACACCGTGTGAATCTGATTGGTTGTGTCCCATATCATTAGAAATTCCTGAGCCATTAAAGATATCATTGATTTTGCCAATAGCGTAGGTAGGCACACCAGCTTCGTATAGATGGTTTAAAACCGTGTCTGAAAACGGTGATGTGGCATAATCATGACGATTTGCTGTTCTTGTGAAGTTACCAGGCTCACCAACGTAAGGTCTTGCAATGATACGACCCAAAAGTGATGGACGCTCTAAAGTGATAGAACGAGCAAATTCACAAATTCTATACAATTCATCAATCGGAATAATGTCTTCGTGGGCTGCAATTTGAAGAACTGGGTCAGCAGATGTGTAGACAATTAGCTCACCTGTTTTCATTTGACGCTCACCAAAATCAGCAATCACTTGTGTTCCAGAATAAGGTTTGTTAGCTTCTCTGATAATCTTGCGACCAGAAAATTCTTCAATTTTTTCAAGTATTTCTTCTGGAAAACCATCTGGAAAAACATCGAAAGGTTCTGTGATTTTAAGTCCCATGATTTCCCAATGACCAGTTAAAGTATCTTTCCCAAGAGACACTTCTTCTAACTTAGTCACATAACCACTTGGACTATCTTCTTTTGGAACAGTTTTAAGTGGTGTTTCTCTTGGAATATTTCCAAGACCAATTTTTTGCATATTTGGAACATCTAACCCAACTTGCTCAGAAATATGTCCTATAGTATCAGACGTGGTATCTGGCGTATCAACGTTGAAAAATTGGTCAGCATCAGGCGCTGAACCAATACCTACTGAGTCTAAAACGATTAAATGTATGCGATCATATTTTGCCATTTGTTTCTCCTTATTTCTTTTTTTCAATGATGGAAACACCTTTTGATGATCCCACAATAACAGTATCAACCATATCGTTAAAGAGACCATGCTCAACAACACCTACGGTTTCATCCAATAATTTTCCTAATTTTTCAGGCTCATGAATGACATCAATATGTAAGTCAATAATATGATGTTTCATATCAGTCACTAATAGTTCGCCATTTTCGTCATAGCGATAGGTTGGTTTGAAACCAGCTTTTTCAAATTGACGAAAGAGTTGTTTAATCCCGTAAGGAATAACCTCAACAGGTACTTTAAATGATCCTAGTTTTTCTGATAATTTGGATTCATCAACAATCCAAATATAATGCTTGGTGTAACTAGCAACAATTTTTTCCATTAAAAGTGCAGCGCCACCACCTTTAATACCATTTAAGTCATCATCAACTTCATCTGCACCATCAACAGTGACATCAACATGAGTCACATCATCAATTGATTTTAAAGGAATACCAAGTGCTTTGGCTTGATCTGCAGTCCGGTGGGATGTTGTCACCGCAACAATATCAAGACCTTCTTCTTTTACTCGACGACCAAGTGCTTCCACAAAAAAAGCTGCCGTTGAACCTGTCCCAAGACCAACAATCATTCCATCTGTTACAAATTCAGCAGCTTTAATACCAACTAATTGTTTTAAATTTTCCATTATAACTCCTAGATAGTTTTATCAAATAATATTATACCATATTTCATACGTTTTTCGCATAAAGGGTTTTATCACTCCAAAAGAGTGGGTTTTTCTTTTTTATGTGAGTTGTTAGAATAACAATCTCTTTTTTTAAGTTTTTTCCTTAACGTGATATAATGTTAACTAAGGACTTTTGTCCAATAAGTTTTCTTAAAACGAATGAAAAGATTGAGGTTTTTATGATTACAAAAGAATTTGATACCATTGCCGCTATTTCAACCCCTCTAGGAGAGGGGGCTATTGGTATCGTACGCCTTTCAGGAACAGATGCCATCTCGATTGCTAGTCGTATTTTTAAGGGCAAAGATTTGAGTATGGTCAACTCTCACACCTTAAATTATGGTCATATTATTGACCCTGATAACAATGAGATTCTTGATGAGGTGATGGTTGGTGTCATGAAAGCACCAAAAACCTTTACCAGAGAAGACGTGATTGAAATCAACACTCACGGTGGTATTGCTGTCACCAATGAAATTTTACAACTGGTTTTACGTCAGGGTGCTCGTATGGCAGAACCCGGTGAATTTACTAAACGTGCCTTTTTAAATGGCCGGGTTGACTTAACTCAGGCGGAAGCTGTAATGGATCTTATTCGCGCTAAAACGGATAAGGCCATGTCTATAGCCGTTAATCAATTAGACGGGTCTTTGTCTACTTTAATCAACAATACCAGACGAGAAATCCTAAACACACTCGCTCAAGTAGAAGTTAATATCGACTACCCAGAATATGATGATGTTGAAGAGATGACTACAGCACTTATTAAGGAAAAAACACAAGCGTTTGAACGTTTGTTGAGTAATCTACTGAAAACAGCAAAGCGGGGTAAAATTTTGAGAGAAGGATTATCAACGGCAATTATCGGTCGACCAAACGTTGGCAAATCAAGTCTTCTTAATACGCTCCTCAAAGAAGATAAAGCGATTGTCACTGATATAGAAGGAACCACGCGAGATGTTATCGAAGAATATATCAATATTAATGGCGTACCACTTAAACTCATTGACACTGCTGGTATTCGTGAAACTGATGATGTCGTTGAAAAAATTGGTGTTGAGCGTTCTAAGAAAGCTCTTGAAGAAGCTGATTTGGTACTTCTAGTCTTAAATAGTTCAGAAAAACTCACCAAGCAAGATGAGGAATTGCTTGCAATCAGTCAAAACAGTAATCGTATTATTCTACTTAACAAAACTGATTTGCCTCAAGTAATTGAGGAAGACAAACTGCCAGAAGATTGTATTAAAATATCTGTTTTAGAACATACCAATATTGATAAAATCGAAGAAAAAATCAATGCTATTTTCTTTGATAATGCTGGCATTGTTGAAAAAGATGCAACTTATCTCTCCAATTCTCGCCATATATCCCTTATTGAAAAGGCTATTGAGAGTTTAAAATCTGTTAACGAAGGACTTGAACTACAAATGCCTGTTGATTTACTTCAAATTGACTTGACAAAAACTTGGGAAATTCTTGGTGAAATTACTGGCGATGCGGCACCAGATGAACTGATAACACAGCTCTTTAGTAATTTCTGTTTAGGCAAATAATTTGTTATCAGTTAAATCAAATGTTTATATCCAAAAATATCCTTCTAAGTTTCAAAAAATAACATCTGTAATAATGACAAAAACACCCTAAGAATAAGGATGACTTTCCTTAACTCTCAGGGTGTTTTCTGGTACAATGACTAATTCTAATTACCTTTTACAATTA
This sequence comes from Streptococcus zalophi, assembly GCF_016481285.1. GTDB lineage: Bacteria > Bacillota > Bacilli > Lactobacillales > Streptococcaceae > Streptococcus > Streptococcus zalophi. The sequence goes on along the minus strand of NZ_JAENBP010000002.1, from coordinate 312 downwards.
AGATGATGAAATATTATTCTTCTTTTTTATTTCTTTTAGAAGTTATCAACAATATCATACCTAACAGTATTGATAATAACGCTTGAGGTAAGAATACTTTATCTGATTCACCTGTGTTTGGTAACATTTTCTTATAATGAACGTTCTCCTTAACACTTTCATTAACTTTCGGTGAAGCTGGAATTTTTTTGTAGATATGGATTGTATTACCTTTAGCATCTACTTTCGTTTCAACTAGTTCATAATTTGGAATATTACCATTCTCATCAGGTGTTAAGGCATTCCCTTCTGTATCAATGTAAATGGTATAAT
>NZ_JAENBP010000019.1 GCF_016481285.1 Streptococcus zalophi | reverse complement strand
CAACATCACCTTCTGTGAAGGTTGGTTTGCCTGTTTGCACTTGACCTTGGAGACCTGTTGAGGTGGCATCTGTACCGGTTGGTGTTACTGCTGTTACTGTTGGCGTATAGTTAGCTGTGGCAGAAGTGCCATTGACATCGACACGTTTAACGGTAACTCCAGTACCAGTTCCTGTAAAGGTTGGTTCTGGCGTGAAGGTTACCGTACCGTCTGGTGCGACAGTATAAGTCCCTTCTCCTAGAATAGTTACTGTTGTGCTACCGTCTTCAAAGGTAGCCGCTACTGTGTCATCCATCGGAACTGCAACATCACCTTCTGTAAAGGTTGGTTTCCCTGTTTGGACTTGACCTTGTAGACCTGTTGAGGTGGCATCTGTACCGGTTGGTGTTACTGCTGTTACTGTTGGTGTGTACTTAGCTGTTGCTGCTGTACCATTAACATCGACACGTTTAACTGTCACACCAGTACCAGTTCCTGTGAAGGTTGGTTCTGGGGTGAAGGTCACTGTACCATCAGCTGAAACTGTATAAGTACCTTCATTTGCAATCACTTTACTTGTAGTGCCATCGTCAAAGGTGGCTGGAACACTGTCATCCATCG
>NZ_JAENBP010000018.1 GCF_016481285.1 Streptococcus zalophi | reverse complement strand
CATTCATAGTTAAGTGACGATAGCCTAGGAGATACACCTGTACCCATGCCGAACACAGCAGTTAAGTCCTAGAACGCCTGAAGTAGTTGGGGGTTGCCCCCTGTGAGATAGGGTAGTTGCTTAGCTAAGGGGAGTTTAGCTCAGCTGGGAGAGCATCTGCCTTACAAGCAGAGGGTCAGCGGTTCGATCCCGTTAACTCCCATAAAGGTCCCGTAGTGTAGCGGTTATCACGTCGCCCTGTCACGGCGAAGATCGCGGGTTCGATTCCCGTCGGGACCGTTGGTTTAAAAACCAAGAAAGAAGACAGACTCGTTAGCTCAGTTGGTAGAGCAATTGACTTTTAATCAATGGGTCACTGGTTCGAGCCCAGTACGGGTCATATAGGCGGGTTTGGCGGAATTGGCAGACGCACCAGATTTAGGATCTGGCGCTTAACGGCGTGGGGGTTCAAGTCCCTTAACCCGCATAGAAAAATAAAATAGCCGGCTTAGCTCAGTTGGTAGAGCATCTGATTTGTAATCAGAGGGTCGCGTGTTCAAGTCATGTAGCCGGCATTACCGATAAGCGAACGTAGTTCAGTGGTAGAACACCACCTTGCCAAGGTGGGGGTCGCGGGTTCGAATCCCGTCGTTCGCTTAACGGCCGGGGTGGCGGAACTGGCAGACGCACAGGACTTAAAATCCTGCGAAGGGAGACCTTCGTACCGGTTCGATTCCGGTCCTCGGCATAAATATAATAAATAAGCACCCTTAGCTCAACTGGATAGAGTACCTGACTACGAATCAGGCGGTTAGAGGTTCGACTCCTCTAGGGTGCATTTTTTTCGGGAAGTAGCTCAGCTTGGTAGAGTACTTGGTTTGGGACCAAGGTGTCGCAGGTTCGAATCCTGTCTTCCCGATTGAATTGATGAGTAGGTACCTTCTAATTAGTTAAGAGGTTCCTTTTATTTTTTTATCTTCTCACCAAGCCTACTTGGTGAGACTTTTTTATAAAAAAGCGACAAAAGGTATTGACAAAGCTTAGTTGAGGTGCTAGAATATAATAGTTGTCTCGAAAGAGCATGACCTTTGAAAACTGAACAAGACAAGAAACCAAACGTGCAGGGTTATGAAAGTAACCTGTCAAAAA
>NZ_JAENBP010000017.1 GCF_016481285.1 Streptococcus zalophi | reverse complement strand
AAACAAGACTTGGAGTATGGTTATTAGTAATATCAAAACCATTAATATCTGTGGTATAGCCAGGAACAGCTTCTTCTGTCACGCTATAGACAATCTTTTGACCGTCTTTGAATTCTGGTAAGTCAGTAAATTCATATGTCCAGTTGTCGGCAGCAGTAACGATCTTAGTTTGACCAGTTGCCACACCATCTGCTAGAAGGTTAACAATAATTTCTGCTGGACGAACACCGTCTTGGTTATTGGCGTCATTCCATGTCTTAGTACCTGAGATAGAAACAAGACTTGGAGTATGGGTGTTAGTAATATCAAAGCCATTAATGTCTGTGGTATAGCCAGGAACAGCTTCTTCTGTCACGCTATAGACAATTTTTTGACCAGCCTTGAATTCTGGCAAGTTTGTAAAAGTATAAGCCCAGTTGCTAGCTTCATTAACGGTCATGGTTTGACCTGTTGGTTGACCATCTGCTAAGAGGTTAACAACGATTTCTGATGGACGAACACCATCTTGGTTATCAGCATCATTCCAAGTCTTAGTACCTGAGATAGACACAAGATTTGGAATATGTTTATTGATGATAGTTACACTTCCTGAAATCAGCTGTCCTACAGTTGTTGTATAACCATCAATTGTTCCGACTTCTTCAACAGTATAGACAATATCTTGACCATTAGCTTTGGCATCAAGATCTGACCAAGTGTAAGTCCAATTGCTTGCCGCTGTAACATCCACAGCAGCACCTACTTTTTGCCCATCAGCATAGAGTTGTACTTGGATACTATCTGGACGGATGCCATCTTGGTTTTTGGCATCATCCCATGCTTTGATAACGGTTATACTAGTTTTGCCTGGTTGATAACTATTTGTAATGTCAAAGTCTTTATAAGTTGTTGTGTAATCTGTAACAGCGTCTTCTATCACCGTGTAAACTATCTTTTGACCATCTTTAAATTCAGGTAAATCTGTAAATTCATATGTCCATCCATTAGCTTCGGTTACTGTGACTTTTTTCCCTGTCGCAATACCATCTGCTAATAGGTTGACAGTAATTTCTGTTGGACGTTTACCGTCTTGGTTGTTCGCATCATTCCAGATTTTCTTACCTGAAACTTGTGTCACAGTTGGAATATGTGAGTTTGTAATAGTAACATTACCAGAAATTAGTGGACTTGTTGCTGACGTATAACCAGCAACAGCATCTTCTTCTACAACAGAG
>NZ_JAENBP010000016.1 GCF_016481285.1 Streptococcus zalophi | reverse complement strand
GAATGGTAAGAAAATCGAGTATAGCCTATCAGAAGATGCTGTTAAAGGCTATACGACAGAGATTAAGGGTTATGACATTACTAATGTTCATCATCCAAAACAACCATTACCAAAAACTGGGGAGTCAAATAAAATCTTATTTAGTATTCTAGGCTTTGCCATTCTTGCTCTAGTAGGATTTATCATATATAGAGCTAAACGTTCTCGTTAAAAAAAATAAAAAACTCTTGCCTTCTGACAAGAGTTTTTTCAATTTTTATCGTAATCGACTAATTACAAAAAATGTATAATAAATGTATAATTAGTATAATTTTACAAATGTCAAATAATATGGTAAACTAATATAATTATTATGAAGTGAGGGAATCTATGGGTATTTTTAGGAAGAAAACAAAATTAGCAAAAAAAACGGAACTAAAAAGACACCTTAAAATTAGCGATTTAATATTTCTTGGATTAGGTTCAATGGTTGGAACGGGAATATTGACTGTCACAGGTATTGGAGCAGCTAATTTTGCAGGTCCGGCTCTTACTATATCTATTGTCATTTCGGCAGTTTCAGTAGGACTTTCAGCACTATTTTTTGCTGAATTTGCTTCAAGAATTCCTACCAACGGTGGTGCTTATAGTTATGTCTATCGAACAATGGGAGAATTTCCTGCATGGATTGTTGGTTGGTACATTATTATGGAATTTCTAACAGCGATTTCAGGAGTTGCTTCGGGGTGGGGTGGTTATTTTAAGGGGCTTTTGTCCAGTTATGGTTTAAAATTACCAGCTGCACTTAATGGAACTTTTGACCCGTCACAAGGCCATTATGTTGATCTTTTTCCAATTCTAGTAGTTATTTTAGTAACAGGTATTGTACTATTAAACTCAAAAATTGTTTTTAAACTTAATAATGTATTAGTTATTTTAAAGTTTTCGGCTCTCATTTTATTTATACTAATTGGGATATTCCATATTGATTTAAATAATTGGTCTAATTTTTCCCCATTTGGCTTTGGTCAAATTTATGGCGGACAAACAGGTATTATGGCAGGTGCTTCCTTGATGTTTTTTGCCTTTCTTGGTTTTGAGTCGATTTCAATGGCTGTTGATGAAGTTAATGAACCACAAAAAAACATTCCTAAAGGCATTGCTCTTTCATTATCAATTGTAACTTTTCTCTATATTGTTGTGACTCTTGTTTTAACTGGCATGGTTCATTATACCAAATTAAATGTTAGTGACGCTGTTGCTTTTGCTCTCAGGAGTATCGGTTTAACCTGGGCAGCCAACTATGTTTCAGTTGTTGCCATTTTAACATTAATCACAGTTTGTATATCGATGTCATATGCTTTGGCTAGAATGATATATAGCATCAGTCGCGATGGATTGTTACCAAAAACATTTAGTAAAGTTTCTAAAAATCAAAAAGTGCCTAAAAATGCAACACTTCTTGTTGGGATTATAGCAGCTATTTGTGCCGGGATATTTCCCATTGCAAGCATTGCTTCATTCTTAAATATATGTACATTAGCTTACCTTATTATATTGGCATATGGCATTATCAAATTAAGAAAAAATGAAGGGGTGCCTAAAAAAGGAGAATTTAGAACACCTTTTGTGCCAATTTTACCAATTATATCTATTGTTATATGTCTTTCCCTTATGAGTCAATATGAAATGACAACTTGGTTGGCATTTGGCTTAACAACAGTTATTGGAGTTGTTATTTACCTTTTATATGGTTACCATCATTCAGCGATTGCTTTTAAAAATAATGATGAAAAATAAAATGTAAAAAACTAGCATAAATTTAATCGAAAAACTAGATTTATGATACAGTATTTGTTATAATAGTCTCAGTGTCACCTTAAAATATTGTCAATTCTTTTCTTAAAAAAGGTATTGACAAAGCTTAGTTGAGGTGCTAGAATATAATAGTTGTCTCGAAAGAGCATGACCTTTGAAAACTGAACAAGACAAGAAACCAAACGTGCAGGGTTATGAAAGTAACC
>NZ_JAENBP010000015.1 GCF_016481285.1 Streptococcus zalophi | reverse complement strand
ACGATACATAGCCGACCTGAGAGGGTGATCGGCCACACTGGGACTGAGACACGGCCCAGACTCCTACGGGAGGCAGCAGTAGGGAATCTTCGGCAATGGGGGCAACCCTGACCGAGCAACGCCGCGTGAGTGAAGAAGGTTTTCGGATCGTAAAGCTCTGTTGTAAGCGAAGAAGAGTGTTAGGAGTGGAAAGTCTAACACATGACGGTAGCTTACCAGAAAGGGACGGCTAACTACGTGCCAGCAGCCGCGGTAATACGTAGGTCTCGAGCGTTGTCCGGATTTATTGGGCGTAAAGCGAGCGCAGGCGGTTAGATAAGTCAGAAGTTAAAGGCTGTGGCTCAACCATAGTACGCTTTTGAAACTGTTTAACTTGAGTGCAGAAGGGGAGAGTGGAATTCCATGTGTAGCGGTGAAATGCGTAGATATATGGAGGAACACCGGTGGCGAAAGCGGCTCTCTGGTCTGTCACTGACGCTGAGGCTCGAAAGCGTGGGTAGCGAACAGGATTAGATACCCTGGTAGTCCACGCCGTAAACGATGAGTGCTAGGTGTTAGACCCTTTCCGGGGTTTAGTGCCGTAGCTAACGCATTAAGCACTCCGCCTGGGGAGTACGACCGCAAGGTTGAAACTCAAAGGAATTGACGGGGGCCCGCACAAGCGGTGGAGCATGTGGTTTAATTCGAAGCAACGCGAAGAACCTTACCAGGTCTTGACATCCCTCTGACCAGTCTAGAGATAGACTTTCCCTTCGGGGCAGAGGTGACAGGTGGTGCATGGTTGTCGTCAGCTCGTGTCGTGAGATGTTGGGTTAAGTCCCGCAACGAGCGCAACCCTTATTGTTAGTTGCCATCATTAAGTTGGGCACTCTAGCGAGACTGCCGGTAATAAACCGGAGGAAGGTGGGGATGACGTCAAATCATCATGCCCCTTATGACCTGGGCTACACACGTGCTACAATGGTTGGTACAACGAGTTGCAAGCCGGTGACGGCAAGCTAATCTCTTAAAGCCAATCTCAGTTCGGATTGTAGGCTGCAACTCGCCTACATGAAGTCGGAATCGCTAGTAATCGCGGATCAGCACGCCGCGGTGAATACGTTCCCGGGCCTTGTACACACCGCCCGTCACACCACGAGAGTTTGTAACACCCGAAGTCGGTGAGGTAACCTTTTAGGAGCCAGCCGCCGAAGGTGGGATAGATGATTGGGGTGAAGTCGTAACAAGGTAGCCGTATCGGAAGGTGCGGCTGGATCACCTCCTTTCTAAGGAAAAATCGTAGGAATACGATCGGAAGGTACGTTTGTTTGTCTTGTTTAGTTTTGAGAGGTCTTTAACTATTTAGAGACGTGGGGCCTTAGCTCAGCTGGGAGAGCGCCTGCTTTGCACGCAGGAGGTCAGCGGTTCGATCCCGCTAGGCTCCATAGGTTAGCGATAACCTAGAGATTGATCTTTGAAAATTGAATATCTATCAAATTCCGTATATATAGGAATATATATATGAAGTAACAAGAAATAAACCGAAGAAAAAGACGCTATAAATACTGAGAACCAAGAAGAAATAAGAAATAAGGTTAAGTTAATAAGGGCGCACGGTGGATGCCTTGGCACTAGGAGCCGATGAAGGACGTGACTAACAACGAAATGCTTTGGGGAGCTGTAAGTAAGCGCTGATCCAGAGATGTCCGAATGGGGGAACCCACTAGTTGATGACTAGTATCCATAACTGTTAAGGTTATGCGAAGGAAGACGCAGTGAACTGAAACATCTAAGTAGCTGCAGGAAGAGAAAGCAAACGCGATTGCCTTAGTAGCGGCGAGCGAAACGGCAGGAGGGCAAACCGAAGAGTTTACTCTTCGGGGTTGTAGGACTGTAACGTGGACGTTATCTTTATAGAAGAACTACCTGGGAAGGTAGGCCAAAGAGAGTAATAGCCTCGTATTTGAAATAGAGATAATACCTAACAGTATCCTGAGTACGGCGAGACACGTGGAATCTCGTCGGAATCTGGGAGGACCATCTCCCAACCCTAAATACTCCCTAGTGACCGATAGTGAACCAGTACCGTGAGGGAAAGGTGAAAAGCACCCCGGAAGGGGAGTGAAATAGAACCTGAAACCGTGTGCCTACAACAAGTTCGAGCCCGTTAATGGGTGAGAGCGTGCCTTTTGTAGAATGAACCGGCGAGTTACGATATCATGCGAGGTTAAGTTGAAGAGACGGAGCCGTAGGGAAACCGAGTCTTAATAGGGCGCCATAGTATGATGTTGTAGACCCGAAACCAAGTGACCTACCCATGAGCAGGGTGAAGGTGCGGTAAAACGCACTGGAGGCCCGAACCAGGACACGTTGAAAAGTGTTTGGATGACTTGTGGGTAGCGGAGAAATTCCAAACGAACTTGGAGATAGCTGGTTCTCTCCGAAATAGCTTTAGGGCTAGCGTCGACATAAAGAATCATGGAGGTAGAGCACTGTTTGGGTGAGGGGTCCATCCCGGATTACCAATCTCAGATAAACTCCGAATGCCATTGATTTATGGTCGGCAGTCAGACTGCGAGTGCTAAGATCCGTAGTCGAAAGGGAAACAGCCCAGACCACCAGCTAAGGTCCCAAAATAATTGTTAAGTGGAAAAGGATGTGGGGTTGCACAGACAACTAGGATGTTAGCTTAGAAGCAGCTATTCATTCAAAGAGTGCGTAATAGCTCACTAGTCGAGTGACCCTGCGCCGAAAATGTACCGGGGCTAAAACAATTTACCGAAGCTGTGGATTACCGCAAGGTAATGGTAGGAGAGCGTTCTATGTGTGGTGAAGGTATACCGTGAGGAGTGCTGGAACGCATAGAAGTGAGAATGCCGGTATGAGTAGCGCAAGACAGGTGAGAATCCTGTCCACCGTAAGACTAAGGTTTCCAGGGGAAGGCTCGTCCGCCCTGGGTTAGTCGGGACCTAAGGAGAGACCGAAAGGTGTATTCGATGGGCAACAGGTTGATATTCCTGTACTAGATAAATGAGTGATGGAGAGACGCAGTAGGCTAACTAAAGCATGCGAATGGAAGTGCATGTCTAAGCAGTGAGGTGTGGTATGAGTCAAATGCTTATACCTTTAACATTGAGCTGTGATGGGGAGCGAAGTTTAGTAGCGAAGTTAGTGATGTCACACTGCCAAGAAAATCTTCTAGCGTTAATTGTTTATCTACCCGTACCGCAAACCGACACAGGTAGTCGAGGCGAGTAGCCTCAGGTGATCGAGAGAACTCTCGTTAAGGAACTCGGCAAAATGACCCCGTAACTTCGGGAGAAGGGGTGCTGTCAATAAGGCAGCCGCAGTGAATAGGCCCAAGCAACTGTTTATCAAAAACACAGCTCTCTGCTAAATCGTAAGATGATGTATAGGGGGTGACGCCTGCCCGGTGCTGGAAGGTTAAGAGGAGTGCTTAGCGTAAGCGAAGGTATGAATTGAAGCCCCAGTAAACGGCGGCCGTAACTATAACGGTCCTAAGGTAGCGAAATTCCTTGTCGGGTAAGTTCCGACCCGCACGAAAGGCGTAATGATTTGGGCACTGTCTCAACGAGAGACTCGGTGAAATTTTAGTACCTGTGAAGATGCAGGTTACCCGCGACAGGACGGAAAGACCCCATGGAGCTTTACTGCAGTTTGATATTGAGTATCTGTAGGACATGTACAGGATAGGTAGGAGCCGATGAATACGGGACGCCAGTTTCGTAGGAGGCGTTGTTGGGATACTACCCTTGTGTTATGGCTACTCTAACCCGATTGGCTCATCGTCAATGGAGACAGTGTCTGACGGGCAGTTTGACTGGGGCGGTCGCCTCCTAAAGAGTAACGGAGGCGCCCAAAGGTTCCCTCAGAATGGTTGGAAATCATTCGTAGAGTGTAAAGGTATAAGGGAGCTTGACTGCGAGAGCTACAACTCGAGCAGGGACGAAAGTCGGGCTTAGTGATCCGGTGGTACCGCATGGAAGGGCCATCGCTCAACGGATAAAAGCTACCCTGGGGATAACAGGCTTATCTCCCCCAAGAGTTCACATCGACGGGGAGGTTTGGCACCTCGATGTCGGCTCGTCGCATCCTGGGGCTGTAGTCGGTCCCAAGGGTTGGGCTGTTCGCCCATTAAAGCGGCACGCGAGCTGGGTTCAGAACGTCGTGAGACAGTTCGGTCCCTATCCGTCGCGGGCGTAGGAAATTTGAGAGGATCTGCTCCTAGTACGAGAGGACCAGAGTGGACTTACCGCTGGTGTACCAGTTGTCTTGCCAAAGGCATCGCTGGGTAGCTATGTAGGGACGGGATAAGCGCTGAAAGCATCTAAGTGCGAAGCCCTCCTCAAGATGAGATTTCCCATGAGTAATCAGTAAGAGCCCTGAGAGAAGATCAGGTTGATAGGTTAGGAGTGTAAGCGTGGTGACATGTTAAGCGGACTAATACTAATAGCTCGAGGACTTATCCAAGATAGTAGGAAGAGCGTCAAGGTGATTCTTGGGATAGATATTCAATTTTGAATGATTAATCATTCATAGTTAAGTGACGATAGCCTAGGAGATACACCTGTACCCATGCCGAACACAGCAGTTAAGTCCTAGAACGCCTGAAGTAGTTGGGGGTTGCCCCCTGTGAGATAGGGTAGTTGCTTAGCTA
>NZ_JAENBP010000014.1 GCF_016481285.1 Streptococcus zalophi | reverse complement strand
GTCTACACTGTTAAAGAAGTAGGAAAAGTCGATGGTTATAAAGTTGCTATCGGTGACTTAGACCAAGGTAACGTTACCATTACTAACACTCATACACCAGCAGAAATCAGTATTAAGGGAAGTAAGATATGGAAAGATGCTAAGAACCAAGATGGCATTCGTCCAGATGAAGTTGTGATTAACCTCTTAGCAGATGGTGTTGCGACAGGCCAAACAGCTACTGTTTCTAAAGCCAGTGATTGGTCATATGAATTTAAGAACTTACCAAAATACAAAGGTGGCAAAGAGATTGTTTATAGTGTGACAGAAGACGCTGTTGACGGTTATACCACTACTATTGATGGCTTTGATGTGACTAACACTCACAAACCAAGCACTACTAAAGTTGTTGGTAAGAAGACATGGGATGACGCTGATAATAAAGACAAGTTAAGACCAGAATCTATTACCGTACGCCTTTATGCGAATGGTAAAGAAGTGCAACACGTTGTAGTGACAGCAAAAGACAAGTGGTCATATAGTTTTGAGAATCTTCCAGAATATGAGAATGGTAAGAAAATCGAGTATAGCTTATCAGAAGATGCTGTTAAAGGCTATACGACAGTGATTAAGGGATATGACATTACTAATGTTCATCATCCAAAACAACCATTACCAAAAACTGGAGAGTCATCAACTCTACTCTTTAGTTTAGTAGGATTGGTAATAACAGGCTTAGCAGGTATCTTTACTTACAAACGCTATGCTAACAACTAATCATTTTGTCGTAAAATGACTAGAATATAGATATTTCACTCACATAAATCATTGATGTGAAAGCTATTTAAGTTGAAAAACTCCTCTACTCTAAAATAGAGTGGAGGAGTTTTTATCGTAAAAATTTTACTCAGATTTTCTTTAAATTTGATAACCTCAATGAATAGTCTTGAAAGTGTTTGAGGAAGTATTTAACATAATTTAGTGAAACCATCTCTAACAAAGGAGATGGTTTTTATTGAGCCTTCAAAAATAAGTGCTATAATATGATTATGATTATTTTTAAACAATTGAAATCCCTTTTTGAACTAAAGCCAATGGTAGATAATCCTTACCGTGTTGTCATAATCGGTTTTGCTATTTTTATCGTTTTGATGGTCGGCTATATGAGAAATGATTTTTTGATTTCTAATTTTGCCTCATTAGGGTTATTTACCCTTTTTTACTATCAAAATCTTCCCATGCCTTATTTGCTTAGGAATCTTAGCATTATCGGTGGGTCTTTGTTACTTGTTTTTCTCTTGGGATTTTTATCATCCTACTCTCCTTGGTTTTCACCTTTAGTCGTCGGTATTATTGCTTTTATCAGTCGATTGTTAACCAGATTATTCAATGTACATAAACCTGGAGGTATCTTTTTTGTTATGGTGGCAGCCATGGGAACGACCATAACGATTCCTGAGAAAAAATTAGCCGAAATTATTTTATTTTTTTTCTTGGGGATTATGATTAGCCTTGTTGGTGCTTTCATTATCAAAAAAACGGAAATCAGAGTAGAAGTAGCTATACCTCACAATACTTTTAAAGAAAGGTTTTTCAAAGATCCTTTGGCACTTGTTGATGCTATATTTTATAGCAGTGCATTGTTTATGTCTGTTTATCTGAGTCATGGTTTACATCTAGGTAATCCTTACTGGGTGACGCTTGCCTGTGCGTCTATTTTACTGGCTGAAAACTTAGAAGCATTGAAACACCGGCACTTACAATACTTAGCAGGTACTTTTGTTGGATTAGTTGGAGCCAGTCTTTTATTGATACTCCCTTTATCTAGAGTACTTTTGATTACCTTGATTACTGTCTTTTATGCTCTAGCACAATACTATGTTCCTAGAAATTATGCGGTTGCCAACATTTTTATCACGCCGATGGTTCTTTTACTATCTGTTACCAATCACAGTGATTTATCGCTTCACTTGTTTCAATCTCGCTTTATTGGTGTTCTGTTAGGTAGTTTTATCGGTTTTGGCACAGCTTGGTTAATGTGGTTGATGCTTGATCATTATCTAGCAGTTACTAAAGATAACAGTAAAACCAGCGTCAAAGAAAAAAGTCAATAATAAAAAGTGCCATAGGACTGGCACTTTTTTGTGTGTTTTTGAATGATTGTCAAAAAAAGTGAGAAGTTAATTTTTTACCAATTTTCCCATTGGGTAACCACTTTGACATTGCCATAATCACTAGGAGAATACTGACTGTCATAGAGTTTTGTCCAGTCGCTTAAAATCTTGTCATTCATCAACTCATCGTAGATATTGTCAAGCTCTTTTGCACTAATGTCATGTTCTTTGAGATAGGCTTTAATCTTTGATTCTTCTTCAAGGTAATCATAGGTTAGTCCTTGTTCGAAAGAGAGAGCGATAATCTTACTGTTTAGTATATTTATTTTTTTATTGTATCTAACAAATATCAGAACTCTTGCTCCAGGAACAATTTCTTTTTTAAAAATAAAGTCAATACCAGTAATATCTTTATGGAAAAAATTAAAATCAATTTGAGTTTCTATGTAATGTGGTGGCAAAACCTCATCATGGTAATAGACATGAGGCTCTCTATTTCGTGTATCATTCATTTCTTCATCAAAAACATTTGAATAGTTAACCGTCACATCATTAAACTGTCCAAAGACATAGCTTCCCTCTTCATAACGCTTCCCAAATAAGTCATAACTGATTTCTCCTGCACCACCGGTATCGTAATACATCTCATCAAAAACATTTTGAATACGATTATTGTAATAATAAAGACCAATAACGGTTAAGGCAATAGTTGCCAAAAGACTGATAAGAATAATGACTATGCGATTTGTTTTTAGCAATCTTTTTTCCTCCTTAATTTTGACTAGATGCCTCTAGTTGTTCGATAAAGAATAATCATTTCTCAAGAGCAATTGTTTCATTATATCATATCCCTTTGAATAGTAATAATGTTAACTGTCATCTTATTTAAAAAATAAATAGTGACTAATGGGGATTCACTTTGTTGAACGCATTTTATCTGATAATTTTTTAAATGATTTTTATCAGCCCATTGTCCTGTTGAACCATCAAAAAAGTGCCATAAGTGTGGCACTTTTTTATTTATTCTCTTTCTTAAAAATTACGTTTTGAACGATTGTAACCATAGCGTTCGATGAAATCTTCTCTAAATTCTAGAAGGTTGTCATTAACGATTGCTTCTCTAACTTGTTTCATTAGGTTGATGAGGAAGTAGAGGTTGTGGTAGCTTGTGAGTCGAATGCCAAAGGTTTCATCTGCTTTTAAGAGATGGCGTAAGTAGGCGCGTGTGTAGTTTTGACAGGTGTAGCAGTCACAGTTGTGATCAAGTGGAGTAAAATCTTCGGCATACTGCGCATTTTTAATCACGACGCGACCCTCACTCGTCATGCAAGTCCCATTTCTAGCAATACGAGTTGGAAGGACACAGTCAAACATATCAATGCCACGAATAACTCCATCAATCAGACTATCAGGTGCACCAACACCCATCAGGTAGCGCGGTTTATTTTCAGGGAGTAGTGGTGTTGTAAAGTCAAGAACAGCATTCATCTCTTCATGTGTTTCTCCAACAGCTAATCCACCAATCGAGTAACCCGGGAAATCCATGCTAACCAAATCACTCGCTGATTGACGGCGAAGGTCTTCAAAGCCTGCGCCTTGAACAATCCCAAATAACCCTTGGTCATGCGAGCGACGGTGGGCTTTTAGTCCTCGTTCTGCCCAACGGCTTGTTCTTTCAATGCTCTTTTTAACATAATCATAGGGTTGATAAAATTGCGGACACTCATCAAAACTCATCATGATGTCACTCCCCAGATTGTTCTGAATACTGATCGCTTTTTCCGGCGATAAAAACATTTTTGAGCCGTTGAGATGGTTTTTAAAAGTAACACCTTCTTCGGTGATGTCGCGACTATCAGCCAAAGAATAAACTTGGAAGCCACCGCTATCTGTTAGGATAGGTTGATTCCAGTTCATGAATTGATGAAGACCTCCTGCTTTAGCAATCAACTCATCACCCGGACGAAGCCAAAGATGGTAGGTGTTTGATAGGATAATCCCAGACCCCATTTCCTTTAGTTCTTCAGGGGATTGTGTTTTGACAGTGGCCTGTGTTCCGACAGGCATAAACATTGGTGTCGGAAAAGTACCGTGAGGGGTGATGATTTCACCAAGTCTTGCTCCCGTGTGCTTTTCTTTTTTAATGAGACGGTATTGAATCGGTTGTGTTGTCATATTTTCTCCTTTGCTTCTAGGAAGAACAGTCCTAGGCAGTTTAACCTATTCATTCTATCAAAATAAGTCACATTTGTCATTTTTCTTTGATATTAAAAATGATGATAGATTTCTAAAGCAGTATTCTTACGGCAACTATGCTATAATAAGCGTATCTTTATAGAAGGATTTAGACATGAAACCATCAATCATTAAAAAGGAAGCCAGAACAATCCTCAAACGTTTGCCTGGTAAGTATCAATTATTCCTATTACCAGTCTTATCAACTCTGTTTTATATGGGGATTACAGTGTTTGAACAACTCACGCTAAGTGGCCAAGCAAGAACAAGTTGGGGAGATAATTTATTTACGCTAGCTCTTAGTACCCTAGTGACTTTTTTTGTACTCTCTACGCTTTTGACCTTGCTTGATGTAATTCGAGGAAAGCGCCAAAGTGTTCGGTTTTCTGATAGCCAACGCGCGTTTGAAACCAAATTGTTTTTACCATTATTTGGTCTTATGATGATGAAAAATCTGCTTTTATTTGTTTGGTTTTTTGCTTCTTCTGTAGGCTACATTATGATTTTAACGAGTGGTGTTAGTCTAACTGGTGTTGTTCTCGTTTTGTTATCACTTATCATGTTTCTCATCACCCTTTATCGTTATTTCTTTGTTGAACTCTTGTTTTATGAGTACTATCAAAAAAATGTAAAAATTAATCCCCTTGTATTATTAGCAACTAGTCGTCAATTTATGAAAGGTTATAAACGGCAACTGTTTTTCTTACACCTTAGTTTTATCGGTTGGTATGTTTTAGTAGGTGTAACGTTTGGTTTAGCGAGTTTTTATGTATTGCCCTACTTACTAACAAGTAATACTATTTTTTATGAAAAAATGCTGCAAGAAAAAAGACAGTTACAAAAAATGTCTTTCCCAATGAAATTGATGTAAGAAAAAAGGCTGTAGCCTTCTCATTAAGAGAAAGACTACAGTCTTTTTACATGTTAAAATATTCAATTTTAATACAACGGTTCATGACAATATCATTTCGATGATTGTCTCTTAAAATCTGTTCAGCTTCTTCATTTTCAAGACCCAGTTGAGCCCAGAAGATGCGAGCATCAGTGGTGATAAACTCTTTAGCCACCTCGGGTAAAAAGTCGCTCCGACGAAAGACATTGACAATATCTATTGTCTCTGGAATATCTTTCAAGGAAGCATAGGTTAACTCCCCCAAGATTATTTTACCGGCCTGCTTTGGATTGACAGGGATAATCTTGTAACCAGCTTTTTGCATAATCTCAGAAACCCTGTAAGCAGGGCTTTCTTGTCGGTTAGACAAACCAACAACAGCAATCGTCTTACTGTCTTTTAGATAATTAAAAATGGTTTCTTGATCAGGATTTTGAAAGTGATAAGTCATTATAGTCTCCTTATTTGGCTTCATACCATGTTTTACCAGCATTGTCATCAACAATGAGTGGTACTTTTAATAGGAAAGCAGATTCCATCGTCTCTTTGACCAGCTGTCTGACAGCCTCCAGCTCATCTTTAGGCACTTCAAGGACAATTTCATCATGGACTTGCAAAAGCATTTTAGCCTTGAAGTTCCCTTTTTCAAGGGCTTTGTCAAGGTTAATCATAGCCACCTTTAAGATATCAGCTGCGGATCCTTGGATGGGTGAATTGATAGCCGTTCGTTCTGCAAAATTTCTAACATTAAAGTTGCGTGAGTGGATATCAGGTAGTTCACGTCTACGATGAAAGAGTGTTTCAACATAACCCTTATCACGCGCATCCTTAACAATATTATCCATGTAGGTTTTAATGCCAGGATAGCGTTCAAAATAGGTGTCAATATACTGTTTGGCTGCTTTTCTTGTAATCCCAAGATTGTTTGAGAGGCCAAAGTCAGAGATACCATAAACAACGCCGAAGTTAACAGCCTTAGCATTTCTACGGTCGTTTGCGGTAACCTCTTCTGGTTTTTCGATACCAAAGACTCTCATAGCAGTAGCAGTGTGGATATCAGCCCCGTGATTGAAGGCATCAATGAGGTGTTCATCATTAGAAATGTGAGCAAGAACACGTAGTTCAATTTGCGAGTAATCAGAACTCAAAAGCACACTATCTTCTTGGTTAGCAGTGAAGGCTTTTCGAATTAATCTGCCTTGTTCTAAACGAACAGGAATATTTTGAAGGTTGGGATCGACACTTGATAAACGTCCCGTCTGTGTTAGGTCTTGAAGATAGGAAGTGTGAATTTTTCCGTCAGACAAGATATAATCTTGTAAGCCAACAACATAAGTGTTTTGGAGCTTGGTAATCTGACGATAGTCTAAGATTTTAGCAACAATTGACGCAGTAGGTGCTAATTTTTCCAAGACATCAACGGCAGTAGAATAACCTGTTTTGGTTTTCTTGGTGGCCCAAAGCGGTAATTTCAATCGTTCAAACAAGATATGTCCCAGCTGTTTTGGTGAGTTGATATTGAACTCTTCACCCGCCATTTCATAGATGTCTTGAGTCAGGCGATTAATGGTCACTTCATTTTCTGCTTGCATCTCCTGCAGGCTTGTTTTATCAACAGAAATCCCCTCGATTTCCATTTTCGCTAAGACATTGGAAAGAGGGATTTCCATCTCAAAGAGTAAGTCGAGCTGTTGGTTTTCTGCCAACGCTTTTGTCATGACCGGCTCTGTTTCCACCAAAGTACGAATTTTTTTGGCAAGATGGGTGAGTAGTATTTCTTTATCTGGAACAGCACGTTTTACCCCTTTGCCGTAGACATCATTATCATCAGCTAGTGGTGTTTGGCCATAGAGATGGGCGATGGTTGCTAGTTCATTGCCATCAACCGTTGATAAGAGATATTTGGCTAGTCTACTATCAAAAGCACAAGTAGCTAAATGGACATCTAAATGGTTAAGCAAGACCTTGCTTCGCTTGAAATCATAGGTTTTTATCGGTTGTGTCAAAGCTTGTTTAAAAAGGTCTGATTGAAGAAGTTTGATATCAGAGCTGGCATAAATCTTTTCTTTATTTCCCCAAGCAAAACCTATGATGTTTTCTGTATGGTAGTTAGGACGCAAGAGCTCAAAATAATAAAACTGGTCAGCACTAAACATCTCAGGTTGAAGCTCTGTTACCTCTGTGAAGGTCACGTCCACTTCTTTTTGTCCAGCACCAGATAGGCTAGCCTTCAATTGCTTAAAGCCCATATCATCATAAAATTGTGAGAGTTTTTCCACCTCAGGACCATGGTAAGTCAAATCATCAAGACCAATCGTTATGGGTGCAGTGGTATCAATGGTTGCCAGTGTTTTTGAGAGAAAGGCTTGTTCTTTGTCAGCGATGAGGTTTTCTTTCATCTTAGAGGCTTTCATACTGTCAATATTAGCATAAATGCCCTCAAGACTGCCATGCTCCAAGAGTAATTTTAGGCCAGTCTTTTCACCGATTTTGGTGACTCCTGGGATATTATCGGATTTATCACCCATGAGGGCTTTCAAATCGATAAATTGTGTTGGAGTAATCCCCATTTTTGTCATCAGGTAGTCTGGTGTGAATTCTTCAAATTCTGAGACCCCTTTTTTAGAAATTTCAACCACAGTATTGTCATCGGTCAGCTGGATGAGGTCCTTATCGCCACTCACAATCGTGACATCATAAAAAGTCTCTCCTTTTTCAGCGAGTTTATCAAGGGTCCCTATGATATCATCTGCTTCATAGCGGTCAAGTTCGTAATGCTTGATGCCTAGTGCTGTCAGCATTTCTTTAATGAAGGGAAATTGTTCTCTAAACTCATCAGGCGTTTTTGCACGACCAGCCTTATAGTCTGAAAACATCTCGGTTCTAAAAGTTGTTTTCCCAGCATCAAAAGCCACTAAAACATGAGTAGGATTAACCCTTTTCATCATATGATCAAGCATCAAATGAAAGCCATAAATAGCATTGGTGTGAAGACCATTAGCATTTTTAAAGCGATCAATTTGATTGTACAAGGCAAAAAAGGCACGAAAAGCGATGGATGAGCCATCAATTAATAGTAATTTATTCTTATTTTTCATAGGTTTATTATACCATAAGAAGCACTTTTAAAGGGCGCGTGAGATGTCCGCTCGTTTTAAAAAGATTTAAACTGACCATTAGTCTGTTAATTAGCAGTAAGTTTGATATAATAAAGACAGCAATAAATGAGGAGGAAAAAGCATGAAAGTAACAACTCTAGGCTGTTGGGGAGCCTATCCTTATCAAGATGCAGGTACAACCAGTTATCTTGTCACCAGTTCAGACGGTTTTCAACTCTTGATGGATGTAGGGAGCAGAGCCATCAATGAACTGGAAAAAGAAATTAGCCCGTTAGCAGTGGATGCTGTGATTATCAGTCACTATCATCCGGATCATATCGCTGATTTAGGTGTCTTATTTCACTATCGCCTCCTCTATCCAAAAACACTTTGGGAGCCAAAACTTTTACCGGTTTATGGTCATGATGAAGATGAAAAAGAATTTGCTAAACTCAGCCTTCCTGATGTAGCAAAGGGAATCGCCTATAATGTTTCTGGTGTTGAGACGATTGGTCCTTTTGAAATCACTTTTATCAAAACGGTTCATCCAGTGCCATGTTATGCCATGAGAATTAAAGAAAAAACTACCAATCAAGTCCTTGTATTTACTGGGGACACTGGCTATTTTGATGGTTTAGCAGCTTTCACCAAAGATGCCGATTTGTTTTTAGCAGATGTTTATTTATTTGAGGGTAATGAAAATCATCCCGCCCACTTGACCAGTAAAGAAGCAGGGCAAATCGCTAAAGAAGCAGCAGTGAAGAAACTAGTCTTGACACATCTACCTCAATTTTCAAAAGATGGCAAACACGATGATGATTATTTGGAAATCTTAAGACAAGAGTCTGCTAATTATACAGACGGTATTCCAGTTGAATTGGCCCATCCTCATAAATCATGGGATTTAGGAGAATTGTAATGTATAGTCAAGCTGAAAAAGAATATTTCATGTCAGAAGCCCTAAAAGAAGCCCATCGTTCACTTGAAAAAGATGAGATTCCAATCGGTTGCGTCATTGTTAAAGAGGGTAAGATTATAGGACGGGGTCATAATGCGAGAGAAGAACGCAATCAAGCGATTATGCATGCAGAAATCATGGCCATCAACGAAGCCAACCAGTCTGAAGGCAATTGGCGTTTACTGGAGACCACTCTATTTGTGACGATTGAACCTTGTGTCATGTGCAGTGGTGCTATTGGATTGGCAAGAATACCAGCTGTTGTTTATGGTGCTAAAAATAGTAAGTTTGGCGCAGCAGGTAGCCTTTATGATATTTTAAGCGATCAACGTCTCAATCACCGAGTGGCTGTTGAAACAGGCATCCTTGAGACAGAGTGTGCCCAAATCATGCAAGATTTTTTCAGAAAACGCAGAGAGAAAAACGCGACACTTAAAAATGATTCGACAGAAGACTAGTTGCAGAATTTTTAAATTCTGCTATAATAAACTATGGAGCAACAGTTTTGCGTGAAGTGGGTCAGGGGAGGAATCCAGCAGCCCTAAGCGATGTAAGCTGTGTGCTCTTTTTTTGTCTAATTTAAAAACCCTATGATATCAAGGTTTCATAGGGTTTTTATATCGATTGTTAAAATTTTGGGGCTTTTTTGGGGACAAAAAAGCTACTGTTAACAGTTTCATTTATGATGTTATTTAATTTATCAATTTATTAGACTTTAATGAAAGCTTGTGATAGACTATTGAACGTAACTTATATTTATCAAATAATAACCACTATAATTTATCAAGGAGAAACTATTGTGAGATTTATCAATAATTCAAGTTCAAGAAGAAAAAAACATTTTGGTTTGCGTAAATTAAATCTTGGAGTTGTGTCTGTTATTTTAGGTGTAACAGTCTTTAATTTAATACCTAATATACCAGTCATTGGTTCACCAATGACTGCTTATGCCGCAACAACTTTTGAACAATTTGAGATTGATGACACAACCTTATCTATCGGGGAAAAAACAACTTTTCGTGTATCATTTACCGGACCAATTTTTGGCTTACAACAGAATTCTTTTTCGGTTGAAGGTGTGACACTTTCTCATTTAACAGCTTCAAATGGTGGTAAGACATGGACAGCAACAGTAATACCTTTATCCAACTACGATGGCTTAGGGAAAATTAATTTAGCAACAGGATCTTATTTTAACGGGTTAGATGGGACACAAGGAAGTGGAAATATTATACAGTTTGCTGTTGACACGATAGCACCCCTTGCACCTACTATCTCTTTTGAAGATCCAGGCGCTGACGGTGTTTATAATCACGCAGAAGTTGGTCCTGACGGCACTATTACTGCAACGATTAAAGTCCCAACTGGTACAGAAGTTGGCGATATTTTAATGATTAATGGTACTTCTTATACGATTACTCAAGAGATTCTTCAAAATGGTCAAGAAGTAGAAGTGGCTCCAGCTACTACCATTTCTGCCTACATCATTGATAAAGCAGGCAATGAAGGACAAGTAGCGGTAGGTACAGCTGCTCCATATGACACTTCACGACCAAATAATTCGACCACACAACTAATGAT
>NZ_JAENBP010000013.1 GCF_016481285.1 Streptococcus zalophi | reverse complement strand
AAGGTGTTGTCTTTGTTGCAAAACACTTTAGTGAGTATGGTATTGTGTACAAAGTAGTCTCAACACCAGAAACGAAGATTCCTAATACTGCTCCGATAGCAGAAGATAAACCAGTCTTTGAAGGAACTCTTGAAACAGCTGTACCAAACACAGCACCAACTTATGAGTTGCTAGCCTTTGATGGCAAGTTAGCACCAATGAGTAGTGAATCTGGCCATAAGGCTAAGGATATGTCTGAGAAGAAAGCTAATCAAGCCTCTTCAACAGCACAAGCTAAAACCTTACCAAATACTGGTGATGCTTCAAACTCTGCAGTATTAGGAACTATGTTAGCTTTATCATCACTCGCTTTATATGGCTATGGCAGAAAAAAACGTGAGAATATCGATTAATTAAATCGAGAGTTATCACAAAACAAAAAACATATCAGTGTTATCACTGATATGTTTTTTATATTTATTATAAAAAACAAAAACGAATTGTTCTTTCTTGATAATTAATAATAATAAAATAAAAAGTTTTTATTAGGAAGAAACAGTAACTTTTTAAAAAATAAAATCAATAACATAAAACATAATTTTGATTGAATAAGAAAAATAAATATGTTAATATATTAATATAAAGCGCTTACATATAAGTATTATTGACTTTTTCAGTTACATTAAAGGGTCAATTTATCGTTTATGATGAACTAAAATAAAACTAAATTAAGTAGGAGGGATTTATGAATCATTTTAGTGAATCAAGATGGAATAAACTTTTCCATTATTCTATTAGGAAAACCACTTTGGGAGTAGGGTCAGTGGTTGTTGGTGTTTTTTTATTTGGTTTAAATCCACTAATAGCCCATGCGGATACATCTGAAGCAACAGTTGAAACGGCAGTGACTAACCTATCTCCAGAAGAAACAGTTTTAGGCAATGAAAAGACCGGATTTCAAAATAATGATGGAGTTTCTGATTTAACTGAAATAGATACTTTAGAAGTGACACCAAAAAATGAAGAGACTCCGATTTCGTTGACCACTATAGTAGAAGACAATGAATCGGAAGTAGTCGAAGACACTGTAGCACCTAAAAAATTAGAATCAAAAGATGTCATTTCAACAGAACACTTGATTCAACATTTTGACTTTGACAATAGTCAAGAAGGAGATCGTATAGTTGAAGGAGATAAAACAGATAAAATAGCGACGTTAAATGGTGATCATATCACAATTATTGATACAAAAGATGATATTTTTAAAAAAGCTATCTCATTTGGTGAAGGTAGTGGCAGTTATCTTAAAATAGACAATGCTATTAATACAGGAGAAAATAGTTATACTTTCAGTACCTGGATGAAGTATGATAGTAGTATTACAGAACAAATTAAGAATGCTTCAGCAGTCGTCTTCCAACAAGACGGTGTTGGAAGAACATTATTAAATATCAAGTCAACAGGACAATTAAACAGTTATGTAAATGCAAGAGATGTTACCAGTACAGAGGCTATTAGAAGAGACAAATGGGAACATGTTGCTATTAGTTTAAATCAAGATAGTCACAAAGGGCGTTTTTATATCAATGGCACATTTATTAATGAAGTTGATTTAGGTAACAATGTTGTTAATAGATTGACATCACTTCTAATAGGAACACATAAAAATGTCAACAATAACAATCCACATCAGATGCGTGGTTTACTAGATGAGATAAGAATTTATGATAGTGTTCTTAATGATGAAGATGTCACTAAACTTTATGAAGAAAAAGGAAAACCATTATTTATCAGAGATAATCTTAATCCACTAGTAATAGAAGGAAATACTTTACTATCAAGTGGAAAAATAGCTATGGATGAAGAAGTTTCTACCAATTTATCTGCTAGTTTAGAAGTGATTAAATCCAATCAAGAAGAAGTAGAATTATCGACGCTTAAAGAACAATATCGTCATCTTAATGAAGCGATAAAAGCTTACAAAGAATTAGTACCTCTAAAATTAGTCATTAATGCTGATGATGAGATAAGAACCATTGATGCTAAACATATTTTTGGAATCAACCATCGATACGCCTTTAATGGTTATGGTACTTTTGATGAAGAAACAGGAAAAGTCAACGAAGAATTTGCAGAACTTTATAAAAAAGCAGGATTTGGTTCAATAAGATATCCTGGTGGAACGATTTCAAATTTATTCAATTGGAAAACAGCTATTGGTCCAATGAATGATCGTAAAAAACAAATTCATGGCTTTTACAATAATCCAAATCAAGGTGGTATTGAAGCTAACTTTGGATTATCTGAAATTGCAACATTTGCCAAAGAAGTTGACTCAGAAATGGTCTATGTCTACAGTCTTGGTAGAGGGAACTCTCAAGATGTTGCAGATTTGATGGAATTTTTAAATGCTAAAGTTGGTACTAATCCAAATGGTGGTGTAGATTGGGCACAAGTAAGATCTGATTTAGGCCACAAAGATCCTTTCAACATTAAATTTTTTGAAATTGGAAATGAGATGAATCAAGGTAATGCGAATGGTGAAGGACGATATTCGCAAACCTACTGGACAGCATTTGTACCTGGCAAAAACACTCTTCAAGCCTATACCGAAGGTGGGCGTGCGGTCTTTAATGAACAATATGCTGTTGATGAAGAAGATTGGAATCAAAAAGGTTCTTTAAGCACAGGTGAAAAAAATCTTGTTCGTTTCATGCGTTATGCCAATGTTAATCCTAAAAAATATGAAAATGGAAAAATCATTGATGATCCAAACTTTACAGCTGTTGAACGCGATTCTGTTCATGTTTTTGTGGGAACAGGCAATGACAAAGAAGAATGGACAATAGTTAATGATTTTAGCCAATCTAATGCGACTGACAAACACGTCGTCATTGATTATAGTAATGGTAGCTTACATTTTGGAGATAATATTCATGGCAAAATTCCTGAAAAGAACAAGGCTATTTTAGTGTCATATGCCGTTGAACGTCAAGGATTTGTTCAAATCTCACAAGCTATGAAAGAAACAATGGCACAAATTTCACAGGCAGAATCAGAAGATAAAAAAGCTCTCGTATTCTCAGGATATGATTCTCCAGCATTCATCCAAAATATTGCTAACCTTGGGAAAAATGATTTATACGATGGTATGACTGTCCATCCTTATTCTGGTACAGTTTCTGATGGTAATAACCCAAACCAGTTTTATGATAATGCGATGAAAAAAGCTGAGGATGTTGGTATTCATCATGTTGAAGAATATGTTAAACTTCTTCCTGAAGGTAAGGTTCCTGTTATCAGTGAATTTGGTATTTTTAGAAATACTGAACCACAGTTACGCTCGTTAACGCATGCACTTTATATTGGAAAAACATTAATGGAATATGTTAAATTAGGTAGTCCATACATCCAAAAACATGCATTAGTTGACTGGTATAGTTCAGGAGCAGATGCCTTAGGGCCAACTCAACAAGCAGTTATTCAAGCAGTTCCTCAAACAGGGGCAAGCACTCAAACTGGAAAAGGAAAATTTAAATATTTTGCTACACCATCAGCACATATTTTCCAAATGTTCAATGAAGGTTTTGGAGATAGTATTATTAGTGGAACGATAACCGAAGCTCCTAAGTTGGCTAATGAGACGACAGCAGTTTCGACACTCACAAGTAAAGATAAAGATGGTAATATTTATATCGCTTTAGTTAATATTGATAGAGAGAAAGACTATAATATTGAACTTGCTTTATCTGGCTTGGCTATTGAAGGAGCATTAGTTGATGTTCAAACACTGACTGCTAATAGTATTACCGATGAAAATAGCTTAGATAATCCAGATAATGTTCATGTTGTTAATTCAAGATTCACTTATCATAAAGGTGATCTCTTTAAGCTAACACCACACTCATTTGTACTACTTAAAATTCATAATAAAGAAACTAAATCTGATATCATTGTTAATGATAACAATAATTATGAAATTCATTATACAACACCAGCTCATACAACATATGCCGGTTGGGAAAGAGAAAGTTTACCAACAGGAAATGGAGATATTGGAACAAAAACCTTTGGTTTAGTTGGTGGTGAAAAAATTCAATTCAATGAAAAAACACTTTGGTCTGGTGGCCCAACAACTGATAGTACAGACTATAATGGTGGTAATTATAATAATCGTTACACGGTCATTCCAGAAATCAGAAAAGCACTTGAAGAAGGAAACACTGAAAAAGCAAAACAATTAGCAGAATCACAACTAGTTGGTCCAAATAATGCACAATATGGACGCTACCTATCTTTTGGTGATGTTTTTGTTGATTTTAGCAATGAAACAAAAGATATTAGTGAGGTGACTGATTATCACCGGAAACTTGATTTAAAAACAGCAGTTTCATCAACAGATTATACGCATTTAAATCAAAAACATCATAGGGAAACCTTTGTCAGCTATCCTGATAATGTGTCTGTCACTCATTTTACAAAAACAGGTTCAGAAACATTAGCTATGAATATTACTTTGAAACCAACAATGGATTTAGTGGCAGCAGGTTTTGCAAACTATAGTAATGACAAATCTCAATATAAGGAAGCAGCAGTTACTTATTCTGAAAATGGTGCTTTATTATCAGGTAGAGTAAAAGATAATGGTTTGAAATTTGCTTCTTATTTGAAAGTTGATTCAGACGGCCAAGTCACTCGACATGATGATCATTTATCAGTAGTAGGTGCCACTTATGTCACATTGTATTTAAGTGCTGAAACGAATTTTGCTCAAAATCCAAAAACCAATTATCGCAATACAGCAATAAATGTTGAAGATTTTGTACAAGAAACAGCTAATAAAGCTAGTGATAAAGGCTTTGAAGCTGTAAAAGCAGATCATATTGCTGATTATCAGTCATTATTTAATCGGGTGCGTCTTAATATCACTTCAAACGAAACAAATGCACCAACAAATACTTTATTAAGTGGTTATAGTGAAAAAACTGGACAAGAATTAGAAGAATTATTCTTCCAATATGGCCGTTACCTCATGATTTCATCATCAAGAGATGGTGTCAATGCCCTGCCAGCTAATCTTCAAGGTGTGTGGAATGCTGTCGATAATCCACCATGGAACTCTGATTATCATCTTAATGTTAATTTACAGATGAATTATTGGCCAGTGTATTCAACCAATACGGCTGAAGCTGCTATTCCTTTAATCAACTATATCGATGATATGCGTTATTTTGGTCGAATTGCTGCAGAAGAGTACGCTGGAATTGTTTCAAATGAAGGTGAAGAAAATGGGTGGTTAGTGCATACTCAAGCAACACCATTTGGTTGGACAACACCGGGATGGTCTTACTATTGGGGCTGGTCACCAGCATCTAATGCTTGGATTATGCAAAATGTTTATGATTATTATAAATTTACCAAAAATGAAGAATATTTAAGAGAAAAAATTTATCCGATGCTAAAAGAAACAGCTAAATTCTGGAACAGTTTCTTACATTATGATGAAGCAAGTGATCGGTATGTTTCTTCTCCATCATATTCTCCAGAGCATGGAACAATTACAATTGGTAATACTTATGACCAATCCCTCGTATGGCAATTGTTCCATGATTTTATGGAAGCAGCTAATGTCTTAAAAGTAGATGCTGATTTAGTTGATGAAATCAAAGTTAAGTTTGATAAATTAAAACCACTTCATATCAACAACAAAGGACAAATTAAAGAATGGTATGAAGAAGATACACCAGCTTTTACTGGAACAGGTGTTGAAAAAGGTCATCGTCATGTTTCAAACTTAGTTGGTTTATTCCCAGGAACTTTATTTAGTAAAGATCATCCAGAATTTCTTGAAGCTGCAAAAGCAACATTAAATGATCGTGGAGATGGTGGTACAGGCTGGTCCAAAGCAAATAAAATTAATCTTTGGGCAAGATTATTAGATGGTAATCGTGCTCATCGTTTATTATCTGAACAGTTGAAAGGTTCTACCTTAACAAACTTGTGGGATACTCATACACCATTCCAAATCGATGGTAATTTTGGGGCAACAAGTGGTATGACGGAAATGCTTTTACAATCTCATACTGGCTATATCGCACCACTTCCTGCACTTCCGGATGCTTGGAAGACAGGACAAGTGAGTGGTTTAGTAGCTAGAGGCAATGTTGAAGTCGATATGAGTTGGGAAGAAAAGAACCTCACCAAATTAGTTCTTAAGGCTAAAAAGGATGGTGGTATCCAACTAGATTATCCAAGTATTGAAAAAGCTACTGTACTTATTAATGGTGAAAAAGTTGATGCTGTTACAGTTCAAAGTGGTAGAATAGCACTTGAGCTCAAAAATGGTGATACAGTTGTTGTTAGTGATTTTCTGGCTCGCATTATGGATATCACAGCTACAAGACAGTCTTCTAAAACAGCACAAGTAAGCTTCTCTCCGTTAGCAGATAGTCATTATTATAATATTAAGAGAGAGACAGTTAGTGATACTGGTGAAGTAACAGAGACTCGAATCTTTAAAACAAAAGAAGCTAGCTTTGTCGATCAAACCATTAATTCTAAAGGAAGTTATCGTTATTTTGTACAAGCTGTAACTAAGTTAGGAACTAATGATTATTCTCCTAGTGCTGTTATTTATGCTATGAAAGATATCATGGATGATAGAGATTCAAGCATTCGTTATGGTTCTTCATTTGGAGATTGGTCTGACTCACAACTTTATGGTGGTACAGAAAAATATGCTGATATTACTAATAATCGTCATAATGTCAGTGATGACTCTAGAACAGCCACTATTTCATTTATTGGTTCTGGTATTGAAGTTTATGGTCTGAAATCGACACAACTTGGAAAAGCCAGTGTTACCATTGATGGTGTAGATGTTCAAGAATTAGATTTCTATGCCTCAGGAGCCACTCAAAAAGGTGTGTTAATTGGTCGTTATGATGGATTAGAAGAAAAACCTCATGTGATGACAATTTCTGTTAAAAAAGAAGCTACCACAAGAGGAGAACGAAATAAGATTTCTCTAGATTTCTTCAAAGTTCTTAGAGATACTAGTAAAGAATTTGAAACCTTAGATGATCGTGATAGTAGAGTTCAATACGGTAGTGGTTACCATGATTGGCCAGATTCTGCTTTATATGGAGGTACAGAAAAATATGCAGACTTCAGAACAGGAACCTTTGACGCTAAAGCTGCAACAGCAACTCTTAACTTTGAAGGCAATGGCATTAAAATCTATGGCATTAAATCCAATCAATTAGGAAAAGCCAAAGTAACTATAGATGGTATTGCACAGGATGATCTTGATTTCTATGTTTCGGGAGCTACTCAAAAAGGTGTTCTAATTGGTGAATACACAGGACTTGGTGGTAACAGTCATACGATTACTATTCAAGTAGATGAAGCCATTCCAACTCGTGGCACAAGAAAAATTTCTCTTGATTATTTTGTGATTACTAAACCAGAAGAAAAACCGCTTTATCCAGCCACACTAAGTGAAATTGAGGGATCAGCTACTACCTTGAATATTCAGCTGCCAGAAAATGATTGGACAACTATTTCAGTATCACTACCAGAGATAGAAAACCCAATTATTATTACTAATGGTGAGACACTTACTGTTAATGGTAATGATTTCCAATGGCTAGAAAACGAAAATAGTGTTCTGCTAACACTTCCTGAAACAATAACTAGTGGTTTAGTTAGTGCTACTACCTATAAAGAACAAACAAGCATCGGTGAAGATTTTATTCTTATTAAACAAGAAATAACAGAAGACAAAGAATCTACTGATAATCCTGAAACAGGTTCAGATGGTGATTCTGGTAATGACGGCACAGATGAATCCAATTCATCTGATAATAGTGGAGAAGCTGATAGTTCTGAAAAGGACAACGAGACTGATAGTCATGAAACACGAGTTCCAAATAATTTCCCAACCTATGAGTTACCAGAGTCAGATTTTGTAGCTGATAAAAAAGTACCAGATACGGCTCCAACAGCTGAAGATAAACCATCAATTACATTTACCAATGGCAGTGGTGTTGTCAATGACTTACCAGAATTAGTCTTCTCAACAGAAAAACGTGAATTAAAAGATGATCTGTCAGGTGTCTTGGTTCAACTAGAAGTCGGTGAAATAGCTCATATTTCTGGTATCAGTGTTGGCCATAAAGAAACTCAAGATCCAAACACACCAAATGTGCTAAAAGATCAAGACTATGACCTCTTTGACATCTCACTTGTTGATGCTAAAGGTGAAGCTATTAGCCCGCTTAAAGACACACTTGTTATCATGCCAATTGATGATGGTAAAGTCGTTGAAAAAGTGGTTTACCTCCCAAATACTGACCAAGCAGAAGAACTTGACTTTGAAATGACGCCATACGTAGATGCTGATGGTGTGACTCGTCAAGGCGTTGTCTTTGTCGCAAAACACTTTAGTGAGTATGGAATTGTTTATCAAGTGAGAGAAACAAGAGTGCCATCGGACGCACCAAACTATGAGCTACCGGAATCAGATTTTGTTCCTGAAACATCTGTACCAAAAGTGGCACCAAAAGCGCAAGATAAGCCAGTCTTTGAAGGAACATTAGAAAGTAAAGTACCATCAGATGCGCCAACTCATGAGTTGTTAGCCTTTGATGGTAAGTTGTCGCCAATGAGTAAAGGAGATAAGGAAGCGAAAGGTATGTCTGAGAAGAAAGCTAACCAAGCCTCTTCAACAGCACAGTCTAAAGCCTTACCAAATACTGGTGATGCTTCAAACTCAGCAGTATTAGGAACCATGCTAGCTTTATCATCACTCGCTTTATATGGCTATGGCAGAAAAAAACGTGACAATATCGATTAATTAAATTGAGAGTTATCACAAAACAAAAAACATATCAGTGACCTCACTGATATGTTTTTTTATGATGAAAGACATGAAGTTAAACATTCAAACCATTTGCAACTTTTAATCATTATTGGGCTTTAAAATGCTTAAAATCATTGACAAAAAAAAAAAATCAATATATTATTATATTGAGTATATTAAGCGCTTACACAAGGGAGGTAAAAATGAAACACAATCAGACGTTTGAAAAAAGATCCCGATACGGTATTAGAAAACTTAGTGTTGGGATTGGTTCAGTTTTAATTGGGATGTTCTTTTTGGGCATGTCTCAAACCACTTTTTTGGTACAAGCTGATGAAACAACAAAAGTAGAAGCTACTGATGCAATGGCTGAAGGCTCTACTAGTGGTGAGGAAGTAGTGGTTAACCAACCACAAGTAGATGCTTCTATGGAAGTAGCTCCTAAAGCTGAAGTGGTAGCTGTTAATGAAGAAGCTCTTAGTGAATCAGAACAAGCTAATGAGGCACCAGTCTTAGAAGAATCTGAAACTAATATTGCTCTTAATAAGACATACACCAGTTCAGGTGTTGAAGCCAATACCACTTACACTGAGAATTTAGCTTTTGATGGCAATCTTGATACCCGTTATTCCTCAGCGAGAATGAAAACAGGTCAATCAGAGACGGTAGAACAAACACCACAATGGCTACAAATTGATTTAGGAAAAAAAGCTGAGATTAACTCTATCGAAGTTGATTTCTTTAAAAAAGTTTATGCTACAGATTATGTGATAGAAAGTTCAGCTGACGGTGAAAACAATTGGCAAGAAATTAGTCATAGAACAGATTTAAAACCAAATGCCACTCTACAAGATCCTAAAGATAACATTACTTTTACACAACCTGTCATTAGTAATCGTTATTTAAGATTCCATTTCAATAAAATTAATCATTTTGCAGGTGGCAACGCAGTTTCCGTGAAAGACATTGCGATAATGGGAAGATTGCTTGAAGAGGTACCTGAGACAAGTCCCGCTACTAATTTGGCACCACATAAAGCTTATAGTAGTTCTGGTATTGAAGCAGGAACTACTTACACAGCAGACCTTGCCTTTGATGAAAATACAGGAACCCGTTATTCTTCAGCTAGAATGAAAACTGGTCAATCGGCAACAGCAGAGCAAACACCACAGTGGTTACAAATTGATTTGGGAAGAAATGCCGAGATTGAGTCTATTACGGTTGATTTCTTTAGAAAAGTTTATGCGACTGACTATGTGATTGAAAGTTCAGCAGATGGTCAAAGCAATTGGCAAGAAATTAGCCATAGAACAGCCCTAGCACCAGATGCTACTTTACAAGATCCTAATGACGAGATAACTTTTGCAAGTCCAGTTAAGAGCAATCGCTTCTTAAGATTCCGCTTTAATAAGGTCAATCATTTTGCTGGTGGTAATGCCGTTTCAGTCAATGAGATTACCATTATGGGAAGATTAATTGGTGAGGCACCAGTTGTTATCAATCCCCAAGAAAAATTAGAACAAGCCACTCTTGCCATTGACGGTAACAGAGTAATCTTGACTAATATTGAAGAGGATGATGTTTATAGCTACGAAATTATTGGATCAAATAACCAATACCTTGTTGATAATAAGGGCAATATCTCATCTTATCGCTTAAATGATCAAACGGTAACCCTTTTAGTCGCTGCTAGAAATAAAGCAACATCAGAATTACTAGCAACCACTAAAATGAATAAAACCATTGAGATTGTAGCGCATCATCAAGAAACTGTCACTGGAACCAATCAAAAACCTCAACTAGCCATTGATATTCAAGAATTCTTAGCCGGTGAAGGTCTTTTGTCTATCGCAGAAGGTGATACTATCTATGTTGATTCTAGCTTCCAAAAACAAGTGGATTTATTCAACGAAGATTTACAAAATATTCTTGGCTTTAAATTGAGTGCTGGAACACAAGAAAATGCGAAAATCAAGTTTATTTTAACCAACGATTATAACTTAAAAGAAGAGGGCTACCTCTTACGCGTCCTAGATGATAGGATTGAAGTTTATGCTCACGATGCGAAAGCCTTTAACTATGCTGCCGTTACTATGGCACAAATGTTGCAAAAAGATCAAGCCTTAACACGAGGCGTTTATCGTGATTATCCAAATTATGAAATCAGAGGAATGGTGCTTGATGTGGCAAGGGTTCCAATGCGTATGGATTTCCTTCAAAAAGTGTCTAAACTCTTTAGATGGTATAAATTAAATGAATTGCATCTTCATTTTAATGATAACCAATGGCCATCAGGCTCAAGAGCCGATTCAAATAATTGGAAAGTTACTGAGACTGCTCATCGTCTTGAAAGTCCTGCTTTCCCATCATTAAACAAGCAAGCCTTTAAACACGATCGCTATGAAGGTGAATATGACTTCTACCGTAATGTCTATGGCAATCCAGCTTATAGCATTGAAGACTTCAAAGCTTTCCAAGAAGAGATTAATTCTTATGGAGCTCATATCTTAGCAGAATTTGATAATCCTGGACACTCAGCACACTATAGTTTATATGCTTTAAATAATCCAGATAATATTGATTATCTCGGCAAACCAATTCATCACCCATCTGACCTAGAAGCATTAGCCATCAATGAACAAGCTTATCCTGAACAAACTGAGCGTGCTAAACGCTTTATAAAAGATTTGATTGACAGCTACTTAGACAATGATATTCTAAGCTATTCGCAAATCCATCTTGGGGTTGATGAATACTGGGAAAAAAATGGTAACATTGAAAGCTTTAGAAACTACTTAAATGAGTTAAACAAACTGGCTAAGTCTCATGGGAAAACGTTGAGAACTTGGGGTGCTTTGACTCAGTTTAATGGTCAAACACCAGTCGATAAGGACATTATCTTTGATGAATGGGCACAGTACGAATCTCTTACCGTTGATCGTATCAATGAAGGCTACCGTGTGGTCAATGTTCCTCAACCATTTACCTACGTTACTCCAGGACGTTATCACAAAGATATCATCAATGAACAGTATGTCTTTGAACATTGGAATCCAAGAGTCTTTAATCTTGGCGTTGCAAAAGATAAACAAAATGCCCTAGAAGCTGAGCCATTAATCTTAGGAGCAAAAGGAGCTCTTTGGGGTGATGAACACCGTGAAGGGATTGAAGAGAGTGATTTATACGATCGTTTAGAAAAATCACTTGCCATGATTGGTTATAAGACATGGTCAGGTAATGCTAACAGAAGCTTCATTGATTATCAAAAAGCACTAGAAGCAACCAAATTAAAAAATAATTATTTACCACTAAAAACCAATTCAGAAGTCTTGGTTAATATCGATGCTACACATGTCGCAGAAGGTAACATTTATGATTTAAGTAGTAATAATCATGTTTTCCAAAATATTAACAATGTGGCAGTCGTTGAATTAGAAGATAATGACAAGTGGTTTGCCTTTAATGGTGATAATTATCTTGTGAGTGATATTGAAACCATTTCACTACCATATACTTTGGAGATGACTATTCGTCCAACAGATAGTAATAGTGGTAGCTTACTAGCTAGTCGTGATGGCGCCATTTACCTTAATAAAAAAGGACGTCGTCAGTCTGGTGAAGTTGTAGATGGTTTCATGTTGAACCGTTATTTCTACAGTCAAAACATCACTAATCCACTTGAAGCAGGAAAAGACTATAAACTCACCTTTACTGCAACAAGAGAAGCTCTCATTGTCTATATCAATGGTGAACAAGTGGCAAGCTTTGCTCATCAAAATGAAACAGCAGGGGGCTCAAATACAGAGGGCAACTTTAGAACTAGCTTTAATTTACCATTCAAGAAAATTGGTGAAGGCTTTAAAGGTTATATCAAAGACATCAAAGTCTATAATCGCTTTAGCCAATCTGAAGAAATCGGCAAAGAAAACCTTGAAAAAGTTAACATTGCTCTTCATAAACCAGTCTACTCTCAAAGAAATAACTCTGCTTTCTTTGATCAAGGCATTCGTTCTTATAGTCGTTTTAAACTAACTGATGGTGACCTTGTTGCTGGCGATGGTCGTTGGAATTCAAGTAATACAGATAGTGATTTCTTCATTGTTGACTTAGAAAACCCACAAGATTTTTCAAGTATTGAAGTCATTTTTGACAATGCAAGAATTGCTGATTCCTTTAAAGTACTAGCCTCAAATGATTTAGAAAGCTTTACTGAATTAAAAACAATTAGAGCTAACCAGTCAGAACGTGTGACTATTGAAACAGGTCGTCAAGCTGCTCGCTATGTTAAATTTGAAACCCTCAAGCGCCAAGCAGGCAAAAATGAAATAGGTGTGAGAGAATTCAGAGTTTACCAAACAAGAGATTCTAAAGAGGAACTAGCAACAGCCTTCAAACAAAAAGCTGTTACTTTGACAGATAATCATTGGTTAGAAATTAACAACGTTTTAAACAATAAATATGCGAGCAACCAAGCTATTAAAGAAGCTAAAAATCAGTTAGGAATTAATTCTGATACAAAAGATGATGTTAATGAAGAAACAGTTATTGGTAATTTTGGTGCTATTCCATCACAATCTCAACTAGACTATCATAAACAAGAATTAGCAGCCTTTATCCATTTTGGTATGAACACCTTTACAAATCGTGAATGGGGGAATGGTCAAGAAGATGTTAATCAATTTAATCCAACTGAATTGGATACAGATCAATGGATAAAAACGTTAAAAGACACCGGCTTTAAACGTACAATTATGGTTGTTAAACATCATGATGGTTTTGTTCTTTATCCAACAGAACATTCTAATCATAGTGTTGCTTCAAGTCCATGGAAAAATGGTAAAGGGGATGTTTTATTAGAGCTCTCAGAATCAGCCACAAAATACAATATGGATTTAGGTGTTTATCTCTCTCCGTGGGATGCTAACCACCCTAAATACTCTGTTGCAACACAAGATGAGTATAATGCTTATTATCTCAATCAATTAAAAGAAATTTTAGGAAATAACAAATACGGAAACAATGGTAAGTTTGTCGAAGTCTGGATGGATGGAGCAAGAGGTAGTGGTGCTCAAAATGTGACCTATACGTTTGAAGAATGGTTTAATTACATTCGTGAGCAAGAAGGTGATATTACTATCTTTTCAAACCAACCAACAAATGTTCGCTGGATTGGTAATGAAAGAGGTATTGCAGGTGATCCAATCTGGCACAAAGTGACTGAACAAGCTATTAAAAACGGTCCAACAAACGCATACCTAAATACAGGTGATCCAAATGGTGATTTGTATTCTGTGGGTGAAGCAGATGTTTCTATCAGACCGGGATGGTTCTATCATGCTAATCAACAACCAAAATCATTACGAGATTTAATGAGCATTTATTTCAAATCAGTAGGTAGAGGAACTCCGTTACTACTGAATATTCCACCAGATCAACGTGGTAAATTTGCTGATGCTGATATTGAAAGATTGCATGAGTTCCATAATACGATTGAAGAGATGTATGCAACTGACTATGCTAGAAACGCTTCAGTGACTGCGTCCTCAACTAGAAAAAATACAAAATATAGTACAACTCATCTCACTGATGGTGATGATAATACCACTTGGGCTTTATCAAATGATGCAACCACTGGTTCATTTATCGTTGATCTTGGTCAAGAACAAACCTTTGATGTTGTAGAATTAAAAGAATTTATTCAACAAGGACAAAGGATTGCAGGGTTTAGAGTTGATGTTGAAGTTGGCGGTCAATGGGTTGAATATGGCAAAGGTAGCACAGTTGGTTATCGTCGTTTAATTCAAGGAAAACCTGTAACCACAAGTAAAGTCAGAGTGACTATTACGGATGCACTAGCTACCCCAATTTTAAGTAATTTCTCACTTTATAAAGTACCAACCAGTATTGAAGTAACAGATGGCTACCCACTTGGTCTTGAGTATAAGTCTAATGATATAGCAGACACTAAGAATTCAACATGGCATAAAGAAACAGAAGGTGTTCGTGGAACATCTATGTGGACTAATCAACAAGGTGCGAGTGCTGAGTATACTTTTAGTGGTACAAAAGCTTACGTTGTTTCTACAGTAGATCCTAATCACGGTATTATGGAAATCTATATCGATGGTCAAAAAGTTGATGAAGTCAATACACAAAGTTCTGTGAGAAAGAGAAGTCAACTAGTTTATGAAACATCTGATTTAACTAATGGTGAGCATACCATCAAGTTAGTTGCTAAAACAAATCGTGCTATCGCAACAGAAGGTATCTTTGTTTTAAATAATGATGGTAATGGTATTTTTGAAATTGAACAAGCGACTTACCATGTTGCTAAAGGTGAAAACGTTAGCCTTGTTGTCAAGAGAAATGGTTCATCTGATAAAACATCTTCCATCAAGGTGATAACAGAACCAGGAACAGGTGTCCATGGTAAGGTTTATCAAGATACTACTCAAACCCTGACTTTTGCTCCAGGTGAAACAAGTAAAACAATTGACATACCAACGATTAAGTATCCAGACTCAGATGGTAACTTATTTGATTTCTTTGTTAAATTAGTGACTCCTTCAGAAAAATCACTTTTAGGTTTCACAACAACAGCTACCATCAATGTTGTACCAGAAACAGGTTTACCAGATTATCGTAGAGAAGTAGCTGATGATGCTAGTGAAATCATCTACCATGGAACATGGTTTAATAAAACTGGAACTAACAAATGGAGTAACTTCCCTAAAAATACTGACGAAGACAAACAAGATATTAGTCTAAGTATGTTCTTTGAAGGTGAAGGTATCGAAGTTATTGGGCATGTCGATCCAGGTCATGGTATTTATATCGTTGAGTTAGATGGAAAACCTCTTGAATTTAAAGAAGGTTACGGTCATTCTACTATTGTAGATGGTGTAGCATATTTTAGTGGTAAAGCTAGCCAAAGACAAGGCAATCAAAAACTAGTCAATTTAGCTAATCTTTCAAAAGGTGTTCATTCCCTAACAATTCGCTTAGATCCAAATAAAAATGATAAAACACAAAATATTGGTATTCAAGTAGATAAATTTATTACTTTAGGTAGAACTTCACGTATTTTATCTAAGGCAGATGCTTTAAGTGATAAACGAGCATCTTATGAAGAATTGACTGGCTATATCAATTTAGCACAAGATAAAGTGTTATATCAAGAGAAACTAGATGCTTTGAAATCTGAGTTAGAAACAAATCTTCCTAAATTGGTAATCATCGAACAATTAACACAAGAGTTAATTGAGTTGATTAGTGATGCTGAGGAGGATAATAATGGTGAGACACGCGTTCCAAACAATTTCCCAACCTATGAGCTACCAGAATCAGACTTTGTGGCTGAAACTAAAGTACCAGATACTGCCCCAACAACTGAGGACAAGCCATCAATTGAATTTAGCAATGGTAGTGGCGTTGTCAATGACTTACCAGAATTAGCCTTCTCAACAGAAAAACGTGAGTTAAAAGATGATGCGTCAGGTGTCTTGGTTCAACTAGAAGTCGGTGAAATAGCTCATATTTCTGGCATCAGTGTAGGCCATAAAGAAACCAAAGATCCAAATACACCAAATGTGCTTAAGGATCAAGACTATGACTTATTTGACATCTCACTTGTTGATGCTAAAGGTAACGTGGTTAGTCCACTAAAAGATACCTTAGTTATCATGCCAA
>NZ_JAENBP010000012.1 GCF_016481285.1 Streptococcus zalophi | reverse complement strand
TTGGCATGATAACTAAGGTATCTTTTAGTGGACTAACCACGTTACCTTTAGCATCAACAAGTGAGATGTCAAATAAGTCATAGTCTTGATCCTTAAGCACATTTGGTGTATTTGGATCTTTGGTTTCCTTATGGGTAACTTCTGCTCCTGTAATCAGTGCTAAATCACCGGTTTCAAGAGTGACGCGAACACCTGTGCCAGTATGAATGAGTTCACGTGGACTTGTCAACAATGGCACTTCTGAAACTTCATTTACGACACCACTACCATTGCTAAATTCAATTGATGGTTTATCTTCAGCTGTTAGTGGTTTAGCCAATGCTATTTCTGCAACAACTTCTTTATCACTAGCATTAGTAGGGTTAACTGCTACTAAACGTTTGTAATTAAATGTTTCAGTCTTTTCTTCTTCAAGATTTAGACTATTTAAGTATGCAACAACAGTATCTAAGATTCCACTAGTCATGACATTATTTTCAACAGCACGATCAGCAACGCTAACAGCCTTGTCAATGAGAGTTCTAAATGGATCAAATTGAGCATCTGCTACACGCTCTTTAGCTTCTGTTAATGGTTGAATATCCAGAGTCGTTTCTGCCACCACAGGACGTAAGAATTGTAATTCAGCAGCTGAAAGGAATCTATTTCCTCCCCCACCGTGAGAAGCAGTTCCTGTTAAGACAATCTTCTTGGCATTGATTGTTTTACCAAAATCAATCACCTTAGCTTTAGAATCAGAAGCCCAGTTGCTTGCTGTAAAGGTTTCTTCTTGACCATCAGCATTAGTAATGACTAATGTCAAGTCACGAATAATACCATTTGGACCTGATTGACGAGGAATATATCTAAATCCAGTAATTTCTTTTGGTGTATTAAGAACCATAGTTGCTGGTTGACCCACATGACCTCCACTCCAAGGAGTATGCCACAAGGTTGAAAGGTTACCATCAAATGCTTTAGCAAGTTCTTCACCTGGTTGACTTGGTGCTTCTAAGGATTCAAAATCAGACGCAACTAGAGCAATTTGTTTTAAGGTTAAGCCTTTTTTAGCTTCTTCAACATTGTTAATTAATTGATGCGCATCCTCAACACTAATAGCATCATCTGCTGCAAGTAATGGGAAGAGGCTTTCTTTGACACGATTTAATGAGTCTTGTGTATACATTGTTTGTGATACAATCGGAAGACTATTTTTAAGATGTTCTTCAACTAACATCTTACCTGTTACAATGACTTCTTCAATTTGAAGTCTATCCATGATAAAGTCATTGTATCCTCTAAAGTTAGCATTTCCACCGGCGTCACCTTTAGTATCACTTGGGTTAGCAGTTGAGTAAATACCAATCCATGTTTGACCTGATTCATCACCTGTTACAAGATAACTAATTCTCTTAGCACTGTCAGAATTTTCCCAACTGTTTGGCAGTTCATGCATAGTGACATTACTCATGTCTCTAGTCCAACGACCATTTGCTAATCTTGCTGCTTCCCCTTTACCAATTGCAAAGGCGTAGGTGTTGTTAGAACCTGCTTCATAGTCAAAGGTGATACGATAAGTTTTACCTGCTTCAAAGCGGAAGTTTTGAGGAACTGTTTGGTAAAGAAGAGCTTGTCTTGTAACAAGACCGTTAGTCTTAAGTGACCAATCTCCTTCGATAACATCAGATACTTTTTTACCATTCCATCCACGTTGTGTGTATGGCTCGTGTTTTTCAGACAAGTGGGTGCGGTTGTCCTCTACACCTTCAACATCACCAATAACAAATGGGAAGATTCCTTGTCCAACATTTTCAAAGTCTTGTTTGAAAATACCGATAGCAGTATCGTGGCCATCACCATACATTGATGATTCATTTTCGAAGATTCTGATTTCATCAAAGTAACTAGCTTCGGTTCCTGCATCACGACTAAGTGTTAAAGTCACCTTAGACGCATCACTTCCTGTAGTGAAGAAGACATACATGTTTTGGAAGTAACTTGTATTGTTAATGGTTGCATTTTGACTATTAGTATTGTGCGCATAAGCTTTAACATAGTTTTTAGCTATTGACTTATTGGTGAAATTGGTAATTTCTTTTTCACCAGTGTTAACAGTAATACTTGCTTTAGCATCACTTCTGTTATCAATACCAACATAAACCGCATATTTAGTATTTGGTTTCAAATCAGTTAGAGTTTGCGTTAAACTAATTTTCTCTTCATTGTTCTCAATACGGAGCATATCATTAGCACCTTGAGATTTAACAATTTGAGCTTTGGTTTGATCACCTTCAATTTTCCAGTGAGCAAGAGTACCGCTATTAAAGCCTTGGTCATAAATATGCATACCATCACTCCAAGACATTTCTTTGTTGGTTTGAGGTGTACGGTATAAAACATAAGGTTGTGCTGAATCTAAATCAAGTGTAATAGTACCATTGACAACAGCAATTTCTTGTTCTTCAACCTTACCAAGATCTGTTAGCTTGTAAAGATAAACTTTGTCACCTGACCAGGTATCTGGTAAAGTCCAAGTTGTAGCACCTGTATCTGTATTGAAGTAGTACATTTTCTCTTGATCTGTTGCAAGATCATTACCATTAGCATCCCAATTCCATGGTGCTAAGTAGGCTGAACCATCTTGGATAACACGACCATTTAATGTGACTTTACGTTGACGATAAAGTGGACTTCTAACATCATTAGATTTACGTTCTAAGACAAGAAGATTACCTTTATCATCTTTTAATTTAATTTCCATTTCAGGTGTCCAGCTGTAAGTTTGTCCATTGTCAGACATTGTTACAGGTGTACCGTTCTTCCAGCTAATCACTTTAAAGTGTTGGATATATTTTGTCATGACATCATGTTCAAAGAGGTTTGTGACATAACCATTATAATCACTACGTCCTTGCCAACCTTCAAAGTCTTTCATGCTGTAGCCACCAAGAAGTGGGTAGTTGGCTGCACCACCATATCTT
This sequence comes from Streptococcus zalophi, assembly GCF_016481285.1. GTDB lineage: Bacteria > Bacillota > Bacilli > Lactobacillales > Streptococcaceae > Streptococcus > Streptococcus zalophi. The sequence continues at coordinate 19,672 of NZ_JAENBP010000012.1, read as the reverse complement.
GGATAATCACCAACCCATGAATCCTTTTGGTGGTTACGGATAAAGCGAACAATATTACTGTTAATTCCTTTATTGGTGTAGCCACCATAAGTTAAGTCAGCTGCCCAGTGTTGGAAGGTAGAGTCGTATTCACCACCATGACCCCATTCAATAGCAAAACGCCAGCCTTGTCTGATAATTTCCTCAGCAAGTACTCTAGTTGCCCAAGCACCATTATCACCTGATTGGCCATTACCCCAAACGTCAACATAAATGAAGTCAAGACCTTCACCAAGTTCTTTCTTCAAATCTTCCCAACGTTTTAAACGACCATGTGCCAAGTCATAAGCTGCGTCAATATTGATACCTTGGTCAATCCAGTTCCAACCATAGCTATAGCTGCCATCGGCATTTTTTCTAAGAATATCTTCACTAAAGTATTTAGATTCTGGATAAGTTTCTGAAGCATTAACGTGAATACCAAGTTTAGCACCATATTCTTGTGCTTTAGCGATAAGCGTCTTGAAGTCTTCAGTGCCACCAATACGCTTACCAATATCAGCGTAATTTAAGTGACCTGAGTCATGTCCTTCACTACCATAACCTTTAAGAAGAACACCTTGTCCTAAACCATCAGTATGAAGAGCAATTTTCTTAATACCATCTAAAGTCATTAAAAATGGATTTTGCGCTTGGGAACCAAAGTTCATCGCAATACGATAAGCAGTGATGTCTTTAACTTTTTCCCAACCTTGAGGGTTATTCATGATTTTGCGATATTCAATTGCACTATCTTGCCAATCGACAACACCATCATCGTTAACGTCTTCAGTAAGGACAACTTTAGCACTAGGTAGCATTAAAGTGTATTCTGGATATACTAAGCCCTTGTAAGCTTTTTGGTAGTCCCAAGGCGAGCTCTTGATACCAACAAAGTTAGCATTGCCAACTGTTTGTTTTTCAGCAGTTAAGCGCGTGAAGTCTCCTTGACCACCACCATAACTGTATTGAGAATTACTCCAAACCCCAGCAGCTAATTTATTACTTGAAACAAAACCATACATATAGCCTTGTCTATTAAGATTGTTCATTGGATTTGTAACATTTAAGTGTACATCACCAACAACGTGAGTGTTGTTAGACATGAATGAACCATCAAATTTTGCCCCTTCTTCTTGACTAGAAACAGAGACTAAGGTATTTCCAAGGAAATCAATAGAAGATAAGAGTTTTCTTGGATCATCAATTTGCTGACCAGGTGTGACTTCATTGTGGTTTGTAATATTAGTCACATCAAAGTGAAGTTGATTATCAACAACCTTCAAGCGAACAGTCATATCAGCATTGATAAGATGCTCCTCGCTACGAAGTTGGAGAGTATATTCTACAGTGCTATTATCAATTTTTTTATAGGTTACAGTTGGAGTCAGAGCGTGTCCATTAACAGCAACTTGATTGATAGATTGAACTTGTCCAGTTAATTTGTGACCGTTAAGAGTGTATTCTTTAACTCTAGGGAATGCTGTGTCAATGACTGCATCTAAACGACCTGAACTAATAGTTTCATAAACAACATTTTGATCATTAGCATCGCTACCAGTGTCTGGTGTATCTGGTGTATCTTGACCAACACCTGATTGGTTATCAGATTTAATCAAGACTTTTGTTAGTTGTGTGTTATAAGTCCCAGCTTTAAGTAAAATTTTCTTACTGTTTAAAGCATCCATAACAGATTGTTGCAAGGTTAATGTATCAAATAATTTTTCACCATTATTGGTTGCATTTAATTGTCCATCTGATTTTAAGGTAACAACTAAATCATTGATGCTGTCATGTGATGGCGCTGCTACACGATTTTTAAGATAGTCTCCACGACCATTCACTTTATATTCCCAGAACCAACCTTGTGCATCATAACCAACAAAAATATGGTTGTTGGCATCTTGGTGTTTCAAATAAACACCAAAGCGGCCTTCATTAGTTTGTGATTTTTCTTTAAAGTTAATAGAAACCGAAGCATTACCACTATCGTCAACCGTTAAACCATTCTTTTCAAATAAGGCAACGTTGGCAGCATTATTGTTATTTGTTGTTGAAGCTAGTTCATTATATCGAACGCCACCTTCTTCAACAACTTTAACAGTTCCTTGGTTAGCAGCTGTATCAACTGTTTTCCATTCTGCTGTCACTTCTTCTTGTTCAGCAGGCGGTGTGTCTGTTGTGCCAGCACCTGCATCATTGCTGTTATCAATTTCTTCTTGAGTTGCTTCTCTAACACCAACTAAAACTTTGGTTAACTCATTACTGTAGGTACCAGCTTTTAAGACAATACGTTTTTCGTCTTTTAAGTTTTCTCTGACAGGTTCTGGAAGCGTCAAAGCAGCAAATAATTCTTGTTTAGCTGCTGTTTCAGCATTAGTCAATTCAGCAGTTAAAACACCCTCAGAAGAAAGATTTACTTTCAATTGATGATAACTATTCTTTTGAGGAGCTGCAACTCTTTGATCTTGATACCAAAGGCTATTACCTGGACTCTTGTATTCCCAGAACCAACCTGCTTTATCATAACCAACAAAGATATTATTGTTAGCATCTCTGTGTTTCAAAAAGACACCAAAACGACCTTCATTTGTTTCAGATTCTTCTTTGATTAAAAGAGTAACTTGAGCAGAACCATCTTCAGCAACAGCAAGACCCTCTTTTTCAAAGAGAGCTACTCTATCACCATTGTTATTAGCAGTTGTTGAAGATAATCTGTTGAAAAGAACACCATGTTCAACAACCTTTTCAACTGTTCCTTGATTAGCTGCTGCATCTACTGTCTTCCATTCTTTATTTTCATTAGTTGCTTCTTCAGTAGGTGTATCGGTTTCTTCTGCTGCTGTTGCTTGATTATCACCCTCACTTGTTTCAGTTTCTACTTCTTCAGTTTCACTAGCTACAGGAGATTCTTCAACAGAAGTACCAGTTTCATTTGCTTCAGCTTCTGATGTTGGAGAAGCTTCATCAGATGTAGCTTCTAACGGTACAACTTCTTCAGGACTATCCTCAGTATTTGTTACTAAAGCAGAAGTTTCAACTTCATTACCCTCAACAGTATCAGCAGAAACATTTGCAACACCTAAAAAAGAAAGCCCAATCATTACAGAGAATGCTCCCAAAGAAAACTTACGAATTCCATATTTACACTTTTTTTCAAACATATGCTTTTTCATTAAATCCTCCTATATAAATTACATAAAGTAAGCGATTACATTTCAAAGATAAAAATAAACATTGTCAAACGAAATGTTAACTAAATGATTGATATTTTTCCCCCTTAATAGAATTTAATATATTAATTGCTACTAGTATAACAATTTCAACAAAAATAATCAACCTTTAAAACGATTTAATTCGAATTAATTCCCATAAATTAGCGACAATAAAGAACTTTTTTACATAGAAAAAACCCTTACAATAACGTAAAGGTTTCTGTTATTAATTAAGCAACACTTAGTAAGATAAAACTAGCTATAGATAAGAAAGAATCTTATCCCAAGAGACATCAAAACCTGTTTTATCAACGGAAGAAAAGATAATAAAATCATCCGAAGCGTCAAAGTTCAAGGCTTTTTTTATCATTGATTCGTGTTTGTTCCATCTACCACGTGATACTTTGTCAGCTTTTGTAGCAACGATAATGACAGGAATTTCATAGTATTTCAAAAATTCATACATTTGAATATCATCAACTGATGGCTCATGTCTAAAATCTACTAAACTGATAACAACTTTTAAATTTTCTCTCGTCACAAGATATTCTTCAATCATTTTACCCCATTTAGCACGCTGAGATTTTGAAACCTTGGCATAACCGTACCCAGGAACATCAACAAAACGTAATTGATTATCTATATTGTAGAAGTTTAATAATTGTGTTTTACCAGGTTTACTAGAGGTTCTAGCTAAATTTTTTCGACCTAAAAGTGTATTGATAAAACTGGATTTTCCAACATTGGAACGACCAGCTAAGGCAAGCTCTGGAAGATTGTCTTTTGGATAATGTTCCTTAGAAGCTGCACTTAGTAAAATAGAAGCATTATGAGTATTAATTTCTGACATTATTTTCTCCCTAAGATGCCGTTTCTAAAATAGGTTCTTCAAGTCCTTCCACAGCACCTTTAGTAATGCGAATGGTTGCAATATCTTCTTGGCTAGGAACTTCAAACATGATATCAAGCATGATTTCCTCAATAATCGACCTTAACCCACGCGCACCTGTCTTTCTTTGAATCGCCTTTTTAGCAATTTCTTGTAAAGCTTCTTTTTCAAATTCAAGAGCAACTCCGTCATATGATAACAAGGTTTGGTACTGTTTAACCAAGGCATTTTTTGGTTCTGTTAAAATCAAAACTAAGTCCTCAACCGTTAATTGCTCAAGTGCAGCTGTTACTGGAAGACGACCAATTAACTCAGGTATTAAGCCAAATTTTTGAATGTCTTCTGAAACAATTTCTTGCATATATGAAGAAGAATCATCAATTTTCTTGTTGTTTTGACCAAAGCCAATAATTTTTTCACCCAGTCTTTGTTTAACTATTTCTTCAATACCATCAAACGCCCCACCAACAATAAATAGAATATTCTTAGTGTTGATTTGAATCATTTCTTGTTGTGGGTGTTTACGTCCACCTTGAGGAGGCACACTCGCCACTGTTCCTTCAATAATTTTTAAAAGTGCTTGTTGAACACCTTCACCAGAAACATCTCTTGTTATCGAAACATTTTCACTTTTTTTAGCAATCTTATCAATCTCATCGACATAGATAATACCGCGTTCAGCTCGTTCAACATTATAGTCTGCTGCTTGAATGAGTTTCAATAAGATATTTTCAACATCTTCACCAACATAACCAGCTTCAGTTAAAGCAGTTGCATCAGCAATAGCAAAAGGAACATTAAGACTCTTTGCTAGCGTTTGTGCTAAGAATGTTTTGCCAGAACCTGTTGGGCCAATCATTAAAATATTAGATTTTTGTAATTCAACATCTTCTATATCTTGTGTTTGAGCAAAGCTAATGCGCTTGTAATGATTATAAACAGCCACTGCTAAAGCTCTTTTAGCTCTATCTTGACCTATAACATATTGATTTAGAACTTCTAACAGATCTTTTGGTTTTGGAATATCTGAAAGATCTGCCAAAATTTCCTCTGCCATCTCTTCTCTAATGATTTCTTGTGATAAGGCGACACATTCGTTGCAAATAAAAACACCATTCCCAGCTATTATTTTCTTAACTTGTTCTTGATTTTTTCCACAAAAAGAACAATAAACTTTAATGTCACTTGTTGTTTTGTCAGCCATGTTTCCCTCAATCTTTAATTTTTCATTTTTTAAAATAATTTCCCATTAAAAGCTTGTATGGTTGCTACTAGATTTGATAAAGCATTTAACAAAAATAAAATCAATAACCCATAACGCTTCTTTTTATAAACAATCCCTGCACAAATAAGACAGATAACTAATAAGGAGGCGGTAAAGACTCCAAATATACTATTTAACATCTAGTCATTACTCTCCTTTTTGGGCATTTTTTCAAAAATATCAACTGTAAAACTGTAGTTATTTTTATCATCCTTAGGATAAAATTGTGTTGATGTTTGATGAAAACTAGAAAAATCTAGTTTTGGAAAATAGGCATCTCCTTCGAACTTTGCATGGATTGTTGTTCTTATTAATTGATGATAAAGTCCATCAAATGCTTTATAGATGGTTTCACCACCAACAATAAATAAATCATCGTCTTGATTTTCAAACCATTTTAAAACATCAGAGACACTAGATAAAATCGTGACCCCATCAGCCTTATAGGTATCATCTCGACTTAAAATAATGGTTTGTCTCCCTGGAAGAACACGCTTATTCATCCCTTCAAAAGTCACACGTCCCATCAAGATGGTATGTCCATAAGTAACTTCTTTGAAATGATTTAATTCTTTAGGTAAAAACCACGGTAATTTGCCATTATTACCAATTAAATGGCTCTCATCTTCTGCCCAGATGGCAATAATTTTTTTTGTCATTGAATGGCTACCTTTTCATATTAGTATCTATCATTCTAACAAATTTTTCTAAAAATTGCATAGAAAAAAACGACTAGCCTTAGATGGCTAAGTCGAATTTTAATTGTGGTTGAGTTGGATGATAATTAACTAATTCAAAATCTTCTGGTTTGATGTCAAAAAAATTGGTTTTATCTGGCACATTTAATACCAAACGAGGTTTGATGTCAGAACCTTGTCTATTTAATAATTCCTTAGCTTGTTCGAATTGATTATCATAAATGTGGAGATTATTGACGAAATAGAAAAATTTACCCACTTGCCAACCAAAATGTTTGGCAATCATCATTTGAAGGGCAACATATTGCATGGCATTGATGTGATGAGCAACGAGCATATCATTACTTCTTTGTGTTAGAGTAGCATCTAAATAAATGGTTTCTCCGACACGTCTCACATCAAACATGGTTTGAAAGGCACAAGGCAGTAAGCCACCTGATTGATCAAAAGCCTCATAGTCCCACAATGATAAAACATTTCGTCTATTCCAGGGATTATCAGCTAATTGCTTTAGTATTTTATTGATCATATCATGTTTTTTAACAATGGCACCGTAACGCTCACCAATGGTACCACTATTGTCAACTTCCCAATCATTCCAATATTTAACACCGTATTTTTCATTTAAAACTTCTAAATCATTGGTCTGATCTTGATAAATCCAAAAAACTTCCTTGATGGCTGATTTAATCGGAATTGGTCTCAGTGTAGTTATTGGAAACTCTCCTTTAGAAAGGTCATATTCAGCAAAACTACCTGTAATATATTTAGAGTTAGCTGTCTTACCATCCTTGTATTTAGGACGTGCCTTTTCACTCCATGCGCCTTCATCAAGTATTTTTCTTATATTTTCCTTAAAAATAGTATCTGCTTTAATCATAATATTATCCTAAACGACGAGTTGTAAATTTTTCTTGTCGAGATTTCAAAATACCAAAAACGGTTGACCCAAAGCCAAGCACAGAAAAGAGATAAATCATCCCTAAATTGGTCCAGTAGATAGAAGAATCAAGATAGCCTTCTGCGACTAAATCATTAACTTCTGGAAAAACTTCAAAAAAGCTTACTTCATAATATCTTGCAATTGATAGGGCAATATCAGCTTGATTAGCAACGTAAACCATAATTAGCATGATAATCACACTAATAGCAATCCCTTTTTTTGTAAGTCGTTTTCCTAGTAGTTCATATCCAGATATTGTACTGACTCCCATAATAACACCAGAAATAATGGAAACATACCCCAATTGACCGATGATAACGATAGCTATAACACCAATTAAGGAACCAAACACAGCACCAACAATTCCAGCGACCACATTTTCAGATTTCTGTGTTTCTTTTTGAATATCAATATTAAGTTCTGCTGTCATTTTGGCATAACTCTCTGGAGTTAAAAAATTGATTGCTCCACTTATAAGGTAAATTTCGCTACGGCCAGTCTCACCAGTCATTTCATCAACGTCTTCATACTGTCTTGTCTTGAAAAATGACACCGCATCCTCAAGAGCCTGTTGAATATTTTCAGCTGTTTTAGCCTGCGTCAAACCTGTTTTAACATCAAAAATGACTTTATAATTCATTGGTGTGAAACGTGTAATAGCTTTTGAACCTGACTTTAATTCTTTATAATCTTCTTCGCCTATAGGCTGATTGTTTTTCCCAAGTGAGAATAACAATTGATGTAATTTATTATTTCCTGTCGGTACAACAGCAAAATGAAATCCATCTTTAATACCGTATAAAGTACCAGTTTCCTTATCTAACTGAAAACCTGTTGCGTTTTTAACATTTTCTAAAACTGACATACGTTCTCCTATTTTCTATAATAAACTTTTATTAACCTTTTATAACTATTTTATCAGAAAAAAAGTCAAGAAACAACCAAGGTTCTAAAAGATTTGATATATCAATGTTTCATATAATGAATTTATTCTAAAATATGATAAAATAGTTTTATGATTATTCCTAAGTCTAAAAACGAGGAGATGATTTTTAATGTTAACCATTGGAATTGATAAGATTGGTTTTGCGACCAGTCAATATATGTTAGAAATGAAAGAATTAGCTATCGCTAGAAATGAAGACCCAGCAAAATTTAAAGAGGGACTCTTATTAGATGCACTTAGCATCTCACCAATCACTGAAGATATAGTAACACTAGCAAGCTCTGCTGCTAGTGATATTTTAACTGAAGATGATAAACAAACCATTGATATGATCATTTTAGCAACTGAGTCAAGCATCGATCAAAGTAAAGCAGCTAGTGTTTATGTTCATAGTTTATTAAACATCCAACCCTTTGTCAGAAGTATTGAAATGAAAGAGGCCTGCTATAGTGCCACTGCTGCACTTGATTATGCTAGACTTCACATTGAAAACCATCCAGACTCAAAAGTTCTAGTCTTAGCTAGTGATATTGCTAAATACGGAATAAATACTTCAGGAGAGCCTACACAAGGAGCTGGTAGTATTGCTTTATTAATTAGTAAAGACCCTCATATTTTGGCACTTCATAATAAAAGTGTTGCTCATACTCGAGATATTATGGATTTTTGGCGCCCTAATTATCGTAATACACCATATGTTGATGGTATGTATTCTACCAAACAATATCTTGATACACTTAAAATCACTTGGCAAGAATACCAAAAACGTTTTGATGCTGAATTATCAGACTATGCAGCCTTTTGTTTCCACCTACCATTTCCTAAGTTGGCCTTAAAGGGACTAAACAAGCTCTTTACCAAAGAAACCAGTAAAGAGGTTAAGGAACGTTTAACTGATAATTTTTACCATTCTATCACTTATAGTAAAGTTGTTGGTAATATCTATACTGGTTCACTCTATCTTGGGTTATTATCACTGTTAGAAAATAGTCCTACACTAAAAGCTGACGACAAAATTATTCTCTTTAGTTATGGGAGTGGTGCTGTCACTGAAATCTTTAGTGGGCATCTTGTAGAAGGTTATAAAAATCATTTACAAGCTAATCGAATGGCCCAATTACAAGCACGAACTGCATTAAGTGTTAAAGAATATGAAGAAATGTTTTTTGAAGAACCAAAAATGGATGAAGAAGGTAATGCAAACTTTAAATCCTATAAAACTGGACCTTTTGCCCTTTCAGGTATTCAAAATCATCAAAGACAATATATTAAAGTAGATGAAAATGACAAAAATTAACTGGGCAGGATTTGCCAAAAAAAATCCAAAAGAACGTCTTTCTCAAATCAAACCATTACTTTCAAAAGAAAGTCACCATATTTTAGAAAATCATGTTTTATTAAAGCAAGAGATTGCTTCACAGATGGTTGAAAACACACTTGGAACATTTGCTCTTCCTTTTTCTGTTGTCCCTGAAATAGAAGTTAATCACAAAGATTATACTGTTCCTTTTGTCACTGAAGAACCTTCTGTTATAGCAGCTTGTTCCTTTGCAAGTAAAATCATAAAACGTTCAGGTGGCTTTAAAGCTATCGTCCATAATCGTCAAATGATTGGGCAGATTGCATTGTATGAAATCAAAGACACCCATAGCGCCATAAAAGCCATTGAAAAGCATAAGAAAGAACTCTTAGCCATTGCAAATAGTGCTCACCCTTCCATCGTTAAAAGAGGTGGTGGAGCATCTGATATCAAAACAAACCTTATTGAAGATGAAACACCTCTATTAGTGGTTCATATTTTGATTGATACCAAAGAAGCCATGGGAGCAAACATCGTTAATACCATGACTGAAGCCTTAAAACCTTATTTGGAAGCATTGACAAACGGTAAAAGTTTGATGGCCATTCTTTCAAATTATGCCACTGAAGCTCTAGTAACAGCAAATTGTGCTATAGACTATCGTTTTTTAAATCGTGATAAAGTAAAAGCAAAAGAATTGGCTGAAAAAATGGTGCTTGCGAGCAACTTTGCTAAAAAAGATCCTTATCGCGCTAGTACACATAATAAAGGCATATTTAACGGTATTGACGCTGTTTGTATTGCTACTGGTAATGACTGGCGTGCTATTGAAGCGGGCGCCCATGCTTATGCTTCTAGAAATGGGCGGTATGAGGGATTAACCACATGGCGATTAGATGAGGCTAATAAACAATTATTGGGGGAAATAACACTGCCACTTCCTCTTGCAACCAAAGGAGGCTCCATTGGTTTAAACCCCAGTGTTTTAGTAGCCTTTGATGTGTTAGGTAATCCTGATGCTAAAACGCTGGCAAGTATTGTCGCCTCTGTTGGTTTGGCACAAAATTTTGCAGCTTTAAGGGCTTTAGTTACAGAAGGAATTCAAGAAGGTCATATGAAACTTCATGCCAGATCTCTAGCTCTTCTTGCTGGTAGTCTTCCTGATGAAGTGGCTTTTGTTGTAGATTTGTTATTAAAAGAAAAACACATGAATCTTTCTACCGCTGAAAAAATTCTTGAAAAATATCGTAACAATATTTTAGAATAAAAAAATTAAGGGTTTATTGAAACCCTTAATTTTTTTTTGTAGTTTGTTTTAAATCACCATGAAGGAGATAATCAACCGTGTTTAACTCTGCAATCGTTCTTTTGTTTAAAGCACACATGATAATGCGAAGGTCTTCTTTCCATCCTTCAATAATACTAATAACGTGTTTGATAGAGTGTGTTTCCACTAATTCTAAAACCGTTCTTGAAAGACCAACTGCTCGTGCTCCCAATACCATTGCTTTTATCATATCAAGAGGATTTCTTATGCCACCACTAGCTAAAATCTCAACTTCTTCTACAAGATGTTGACTATTCAACAAGGTCTGGACAGTAGTTTGTCCCCACTCATTTAAGTAAGGACGATTGCCTCCTCGCTGATTTTCGATGTAAGCAAAACTGGTCCCGCCACGACCTGAGATGTCAACGGTTTTAATCCCTAACTGAGCTGCAAAAGCAATTGTTTTGGCATCCATACCAAAGCCAACCTCTTTTAAAATGACTGGCACTGGGAAATCATTGGCATATTCACGTAAATGGTCTTTCCAATGCTTGAAGGTTCTTTCTCCTTCTGGCATTAATAATTCTTGCATGACATTAACATGGAGTTGCAAGACTAAAGGTGATAAGTCTTCTACTGCTTTTAAGCCTTTTGAATAAGGTTTATCAAGACCTAAATTGGTCGCAAATCTTAAGTTTGGAAATTCTTTTTTAACCTTGAATGAATCATCTGCACTATTAGTTAGAGCTACACTGTAAGAGCCTGTAATAAATAAAATATCACAGGCTTCTGCCACTTGAGCCAGTTTATAATTAATGGCTTTAGCTTTTTCACTGCCACCAGTCATGGCATTAATATAAAATGGATACGGGAAATCAATGCCAGCAAAGTGCGTTGACAAATCAATATCTGCCAAATCATAGTCTGGTAGAGATGAGTGAATGAGTTCAACATCATCAAAACTATTATGGGGTGACTGATAGTTCAATGCATATTTGATATGCTCATCTTTTCTATTTGTCATGTAATCCTCTCACTTTTTCTTGATATAATAGGCTAATATTTTCTTGTTCCCAACGTTTAATGATTTCTAACCTTGATCTATCATCAAAAACAAGGGCAATTCCACAATCACCACCACCTGCTCCACTACTTTTAGCAACCGCATCTAATTGATAAGTGGCATTTTTCAATGCTCTTAATTGTGGACTATAAATGCTTGGATGTAGGTCTTCTAATAATTGACCAAGTGTTGATAGGCTTTTTTTTGTTTTCTCTTTATGACCTGTTTCCAAAGCGACATACAAGTCATCAACTTCTTTTTTTGAAGTGCTTAAAAATGATGAGCTTATAGAAGCTTGTACTTTCTTAATCATTTGTGAAGAAATGGAAGGCTGTTTTGTCCAACCAACTAAAAAGGTAAAAGATAAATTAGTCTTAACTGGTTTTATAGTAAAACCCCAGTCTTTTTCTAATAATTCTTGCAAAGTCATCTCTAACAGCCAATTTTTCACGCGATGTCTATCAAAAGAGCGATAATAAATCAATGTTTCATAAACAATACAAGCAATATCGCCCATAGAACCATTATCTCCTCTTTTTAAAAGGGTATAAACTGCTAATTTGAATAATTCTTCCTTTGATAACTTAAGCTGATAAAACAATGATAAAGCTTTTAGTGTTAAGACGGTGACACTACCACTTGAGCCAATGCCAATTTTTTTACCATCCTTCTCCATTTTTCCAGTAATCTGTAAAGAAAAAGGGGCTAAGGTTTTATTTTGAAGTTTGAGATAAGAAGCCATTGTCTTAACACTTTCTTGGATAAGGGCATAATGATCATCATCACTTAAATCAACACTATAATCAAACATATCTGATGATAGTTGAAAATCCTTTGATGGGCTGACTTGGGCTGTCATATAGATAGGAATATCTTTGATGATAGCCACTTGATTGGGAGTCAAAATAGCATATTCACCAGCAAGATAGAGCTTACCACAAGTCGTAGTTTTAATGGTTTTTTGGGGCATCTTATAATTCCTTAGTTTTTGAGACAATGATGCGGTAGCGAGAGGCTAATTTTTCAGCAAGTCTTTCAAGATCTTCTTCTAGACAAAGAACCTTAACATTTGGACCAGCGTCCATTGTAAAATAGCAACGCTCACCTTCTAATCTCAATTGCTTGATATCAGCCATTGCCTGATAGGTTTTATCTGTTAAATAGGTGAATGGTGGGTTAGAAGCAGACGTTGTTTCATGCATCATCAAGGCATTTTCTTCTGTTAGTTGACCAACTTTTTCAAAATCATTGGCTTTTAGATAGCCTAGCATGTCTTTGTAATCTTTTTCTGATTGCTTAACCCATTTTGAAAAATTAGTAGCCGTTTCAACAGATCTTTTCATTCCTTCTCTGCTTGAAATCATCTTTTTTTGATCATTAAGAACTAAGATAATCATGGCCAGTTTTAAATCGGTTTCAACTCGATAAATCTCGCCAGTATCTTTATCCCAAGCAGCAACTGGACCAAAAAAGCTTCTAGAAGAAGAACCCGATGCAAACTTGGCAACTTGTGCTAATTCTTCTTGTTTTAAGTTGGCATTAAAAAAGGTGTTAGCGGCTTTCACTAAAGCAGATAAACCACTAGAACTTGACGATAGACCAGCTGCTGTTGGCATGCTGTTTTTTGTATCAATCCTTACAAATTGGCTGGAATCTTTTCGAAAAAGATTTAAAACTTGACTCATTTTTTGGTGTTCTTCTTCATTTTGTAAAACACCATTGATATAAAAGAGGTCTTCTTTACCATTCTCTAGTAAGCTTAATTGTGTTTCTGTGTATAGATTATCTAGTGTTAAAGAAATACTACTGGTTGAGGGGATCATTTTTTGACTATCTTTTTTCCCCCAATATTTGATAATAGCAATATTAGCATAAGATTTCGCACTTACAGGGCTTCTATCCATGTCTTAATAGCTCCTTCTTTTTCTAGCTGAAGGCTAATTTTTTCAGCTTCTTTTTGTGTTTGACAAATGGCTATAATACAGCCTCCCAATCCTCCTCCGGTCATCTTACTTCCTAAGGCACCATTTTTCATAGCAACATTAACCAGATGATCAGATTCTTTAGCACTCACTCCTAGTTGTTTAAGTGTTTCGTGAGCAGCTGTCATGGCTTGTCCAATTTTAGAGATATTCTTAGTGGTTAAAGCTTTTTCGATTGTAGTTGCGAGTTTTCCTAATTGTTTTAAATGAGGAAGAGCTTTTTCTTCTAAAGATTCTACTTTTTGGACAGCTTCTCTGGTGTGTCCTTGAATGCCGGTATCAGCAATGACTAAAAAAGCATTCAAATTAATAGGTAGGGTTGAGAAACCAACATTTCTGATGAATTTAATCGCTTCATCACTTAAACAGGTTTTGGCATCAAGACCACTAGGATTAACGTGAGCAATAATTTCTGCTTGATTAGTTAATAGTTCTAGAGTGGCATCATCAACTGTTTGATGATAATAGTCAAAAACAGCCCGAATCGCAGCAATACTCACAGCCGCAGATGACCCCATTCCTCTTTTTTCAGGGACACTGGAAACAATGTGGTAATCAATATAAGGTTCTCTAATTTTCAAATAATCTAGAGCTGAAAAAATGGCTGTAGATAGGGTATCATTCTTTTTAATTTGAAAAAGATTTTTTGATGGCGTTATTTGGCAAACCACTTCAATGTTTTTTAGCGGCAGTGCAATAGCTGGGTAACCATAGACAACTGAATGCTCTCCAATAAGAATAATTTTACTATGAGATTTACCAATTCCTATTTCTGTTTTCATAATTTCCTTGTTATTGTATTAATTTGTTCTATCATACTATTTTAATATAATTCGTTAAAAAAAGCGACTATCAAAAATAAATGCCTATTCCTAATAATAGATTATAAAATTTAGTCATCCTAACGTTTAACTTTGACTTTATGATAAATTCCATTTATAATAGCAATAATTAAAGTAAGGAGACGTGTGATGAAAAAAACGACATTGTATTTAGGTATAGGTTTTTTACTGATTGGATTATATCTTTTTTTTAATCCGTTAGTTAGTATTGCTTCCATTGCTTGGGTGATTGCTCTTATCATTGCAACAATGGGTTTGATGAACCTACACACCTACCTTTCTTTAGAAAAATATTACCGAAGTAATTGGCTTTTACTTCAAAGTTTGATAAAAATCATTCTTGGTCTTATCTTGTTAACCAGTTCTGCTTTTTCACTTAGCAGCATTGTCATGAGCTTTATTGGTTTAGGTCTTTTGATAATAGGAGCAATTAACTTTAAAATCTCAATTCGCTCAAATAGACGAACACTAAACAAGACTAATACAACGGGTTCTTCTATCTTTACCTTTTTACTAGGAATTGTTTTCCTTTTAAATCCTACTTTTTCAGCAGGAGTTATTGGCTACTTCTTATCACTTGTTTTAATGATTATTGGTGCTATCATTCTTTTAATTTATTATCAATCACAAAAATAACATGACTGTTTTATCATAAAAAAGCGATTCTCATCAGGAGAACTCGCTTTTTCTTATGTCTTGTTACTGTTGTGATAAAACACCATCGTTCATTTCATAGACTTTATCACATTTTTCAATCATTCTTTTATCATGAGTCACCATGATAATGGCTTTTTTTCTTACTTTGGCTTCTTTAGCTAGTAAGTCAACCACTTCAAATGCTCGATGACTGTCTAAACTAGCTGTTGGTTCATCAGCTAAAATTAATTGAGGATCATTATACAGAGCCCTTGCAATAGCCACCCTTTGGCGTTCTCCACCTGATAAATCTTTAGGAAATTTTTTAATTAAAGTGCCAATACCCAGATCTTCAAATAATTGTGTTTGTTTCTCTTTTTGATTGCTTTTATTTATCTTGTCTACCAAATCCAACTGTTTTTCAACGGTTAAAAAAGGAATAAGATTAGAACTTTGTAAAATAAAGCCTATTTCTGAAAAACGTAGACGAGCACGTTCTTTTTCAGTTAATCTTGTAAAGGAGTGTTGATTAATGATTAAATCACCCTTAGTTGGTGTCTGAAGACCACCTGCAATGGTTAAGAAGGTACTTTTTCCTGAACCAGATGGTCCAATAATGGCAACAAATTCACCTGCATCAATTGAAAAATTAGTTGGTTTTAATGCTTGAATGATTGCTGAACCGTCCTTAAATTCTTTACTAACATTTTGAAATTTTAATACTGACATATCTGTCTCCTAACCTAACATTTTTAAGGGGTCTATTTTGACCACTGATCTGACAGAAAACACTGCGCCAAGAACGGCAAAGAAAACCATTGCTAGTGCAATCACACCATAGAATAACCAGTTATTTTCAAAAGGAACGGAACTTGGTAGTAATAAAGAACTTAAAAAAGTTCCGATAAAACCTAAAAATGTTCCGACAAAGCTCAATAAGAAGGTTTGTGCTAAAACTGATTTTGAGATATAAAAATTAGAGAGACCTTGAATTTTCATTAATCCAAAAATTTGAATTTTTTGTGTGGTTAACACATAGATGAAAATACCAATCACTATTGAAGAGATGATAATTAAAAAGCCAATCATAAAAGCAAACGTTAAATTTTGTGCCTTATATCCTGGTAAATTTTCAATAAAATCAGCAATGCTTAATTTTTCTAAATTATTTAAATCATAAGAATCAATACTATCCCTACTAACAATCGCATTGGTATAAGCAACACCATCTGGCAAAGTATCACCGTAAACAATTTGTTGGAATTTATCAAAATCAACATAAATAACTGGAGCCACACTAAAACGTGAACCACTAGTATAGCCAACAATAGTTAATGTTTCATCGGTATCTGCTAATTTTATCTCATCACCTATTTGATAATCGCCATCCTCAGCTAAAGAAATATCAACAACAACTTCATTAGAAGCACTAATTTCGTGTCCCTCAGCAATTGTTGGTGCTAAAAATTCATTAGTTTTTATACCAAATAGTGATATTTTGACTTTATCATCTTGACTAGGATTTTCTTTGCTCCAACCCACTGTTGATTTTTGAGCTAAAAGTGCAAGATGACTGCCTTCTACATCTTCAATAGCTGTTGCATCAAACATTGAAGCTGCTAAACTTTGATTGGCATCACTAGACAGTAGTATCGAGTTTGCTTCCCATTTGTCTACTGCTGATTTGTTTTCTTGAATTAGACCATAAGCTAATGCTGATAAGAAAAAGACAAGATAAGAGATTAAAAATAGTAAACCTAAAATTAAACTATATCTTAATTTATTTTGCTTCATTTCTTCTAATGCTAAAAACATATATTCTCCTTATTTTTAAATATACTACTATAGTAACTTAATATGCTTAATAATGCTAATACTATGACTATTTTAAACAAAAAAAGAGATTTTAAAATCTCTTTTTTTCTATATTATCACACTAAAAAGTGATTAGCGTCCATAACTTCTTTTTTTGATGCCATATAAACCTAATGTTGTCATTGACAATCCAAGTAGAATTAACATCGTATCATTTGAACTTCCAGTGTTAGGCAAGGTGTCATACTTCTTAGCATAAGAAACAGGAACTTGCTTAGATGAATCAGATTTTTTCTTATCCATAGACATCATCATTTGCTTATCATGTTTCTCATCTTTCATTTTCATACCAGGATAGTTCTCAGCATTAGAAGGATCAGTCATAAGAATAAGCTCAATAAAGTCTGGGAATCCATCGTTATCAGTATCTAAAGTTGAATCAATAGAAATGAGACGAGAATTTGGATTAATCACTTCATAATCATTGAGATCAACTGTTTCAAGATATTCAGCAAAAACGACATCCATAGAAGGACCTTCTTCACGAGCGCCACCAAGCATGTCATAGCCATCTCCACCAGCAGCTAAGAAGTCATTGGTTGTAAGATAATAATCTTTAGCAAAATCAAGAGGTTCAATTAAACCAGTTTCAGGATTTAATAGCTCAACATAAAGAATACGAGCTTCTCCTTCAAGGTTAGTATCATAATAAACATTAGCACCAGAAACATGCAAGAAACCACCACTAGCGCCTAAAAGAGGTTGACCATTTTCATCTCTGATGACTTCACCAGTTTCAGAATCTTTTTGAACCATAGAACCTAATGAATGAGCAAACATGTCAACGACTTGTTTTCCTGTTACTTTAATTTGAGAGATAAAGTTACCAAAAGGAAGAATAGCAATAATATCACCTTTAGTGATTGGTTGACCTTTTTGAATAGTAGCGCGAATACCACCACCATTCATGACTGCAAGGTTACTTGGACGTGAAAATCCAGTCTTACTGTATTCTAAAAGAGAATCAGAAATCAAGTTACCTAGATTAGTTTCACGCACACGAACGTTTGCTCTTTCCCCTTGAAGTTCCACAGGACTTGCGTCAACAACAACAACTGCATTGACTTCTTCATAACGTTTCTTAATTTCAGCAACTGTAGCAGCTACTTCAGGATCTGCTTCATAAGCTTTACCTTGTTCAGCATTGATAAATGATACTTTCATATCATCTTTTGTAAGAACAATTTTACCAACATTATTTAAATAACTACCTGTTTGAGAATAAATAGTATTATCACCATAAGTCGCTTCAGCAAGAGTATGAGAGTGACCATCAATCATTAGAACACGTTTATCTTTTAATAATGGATTCTTAGACAATGCTTCAGCCATTGTGCTTCCTTGCCACTCTTTTTTAGTGCTTGCATCAATACCCAAATGTCCTAAAACAATATAGTTTTTGTATGACACACCTTCTGCTTTAGCGCGAGCTTCTATTTCAGCAATAGCATTTTCAACTTCAGAGATAGGGTCTCTAAAGACAACTTTCTCAACATTTTTAGGATGTGTCTTAGTAGCAGTTTCTGGTGTTGTTACACCGATAACAACAAATTCATCCCCTTCGATCGTTTTATCTTTATCAATAATCACTGATGGTTTAAATAATCTAACACCATCAACATAAGTATTAACACTGAGTAATGGGAATTCAAGCATTTTCTCTAATTTAATGGCTTGTTCAAGAGAAAAGTCAAATTCATGGTTTCCTACAGCCATTGCATCAAAGCCAATTTGGTTCATTAGCTTAGCCATATCTTCACCTTTACTACTATTTGAAATTGGCATTCCTTGGAAGGCATCACCAGCGTCTAAAACTAATGTTTCACCTTGAGATCTGGTCTCTTTAACAATAGTTGCTAATTTAGCCATTCCAATAACATCTCTACCTTCTTCAATACGACCATGAATATCATTAGTATTGATGATAGTAACTGTGCCATCTGTTTCAGAGACTACAGGGTTTTCTTGAGCACTCTTGTTGGTATCGTTATCTTCTGCAATTGCTTGAGGCTGTGATTCTTCACTTGTTGGTTCACTGATTTCAGTGGTATCTGGAAGAACTTCTAATGTCTCAGCAGGTGCTTCTGTTGCAACTACTTCAGAGTTTTCAGCTTGAGGTTCTACCAAGTTATTTTCAACTTGAGGTGGAAGTGCAACAGACGATTCCAGCACCGCATTTTCTACAGGTTCATCTGCGTAAACTGTATTAGTTAAAACAGCAGTTGAAACTAATACAGTTGACAGAGCAGGAAT
The DNA here is from genome assembly GCF_016481285.1 of Streptococcus zalophi. Lineage (GTDB taxonomy): Bacteria > Bacillota > Bacilli > Lactobacillales > Streptococcaceae > Streptococcus > Streptococcus zalophi. The sequence goes on along the minus strand of NZ_JAENBP010000012.1, from coordinate 481 downwards.
GAGTAAAGTTTTCTTTTTCATAAATTCCTCCAAATATTTTTTTGTTACATCGTCATTATATCTTTTTATGTTAGTCTTTACAAATAAACATTTCTAATTTTAAAATTTTTTAGCAACTTTCTGAAAAGAATATTAAAAAAGCTAAAATTTATTCAATTCTAGCTTTTTAAAATGATGAAATATTATTCTTCTTTTTTATTTCTTTCAGAAGTTATCAACAACATCATACCTAACAGTATTGATAATAATGCTTGAGGTAAGAATACTTTATCTGATTCACCTGTGTTTGGTAACATTTTCTTATAATGAACGTTCTCCTTAACACTTTCATTAACTTTCGGTGAAGCTGGAACCTTTTTGTAGATATGGATTGTATTACCTTTAGCATCTACTTTCGTTTCAACTAGTTCATAATTTGGAATATTACCATTCTCATCAGGTGTTAAGGCATTCCCTTCTGTATCAATGTAAATGGTATAAT
>NZ_JAENBP010000011.1 GCF_016481285.1 Streptococcus zalophi | reverse complement strand
AAGGTGTTGTCTTTGTTGCAAAACACTTTAGTGAGTATGGTATTGTGTACAAAGTAGTCTCAACACCAGAAACGAAGATTCCTAATACTGCTCCGATAGCAGAAGATAAACCAGTCTTTGAAGGAACCTTAGAGACACAAGTGCCTAAGACTGCACCAAGTTACGAGTTACCAGAAGGTAAGATTGAAACAGCCGTACCAAAAACAGCGCCAACTCATGAGTTGCTAGCCTTTGATGGCAAGTTAGCACTAATGAGTAGTGAATCTGGTCATAAGGCTAAAGGTATGTCTGAGAAGAAAGCTAATCAAGCCTCTTCAACAACACAAGCTAAAACCTTACCAAATACTGGTGATGCGACAAGCACAACAGTGCTAGGTACAATCGTAGCTTTATCGTCACTATCTCTTTATGGTTATGGTAGAAGAAAACGTTTTGATAAATAATCTTCTTAGTATTAGCTAAAACGATTTATTGAAAAGAGACAGAATAAGAAAACTCTTTCTTTGTTCTGTCCTTTTTCTTTGTTTTGATTTATTATAACCATTGAAAAGCTTTGCGTTTTTCGTTATAATGATAGAGTTATAGCTAAAAGAAGATAAGTACAATTTACAAATGACAAATCAAAATGTGTTTATCTAAAGGAGACGTATGAGTATTCAAGAAGAAATTAAAAAACGCCGAACATTTGCCATTATCAGTCACCCGGATGCGGGAAAAACGACGATTACGGAACAATTACTTTATTTCGGTGGTGAAATTCGTGAAGCAGGAACAGTTAAAGGGAAAAAAACAGGGACTTTTGCTAAGTCTGACTGGATGGACATCGAAAAACAACGTGGTATTTCAGTAACCTCATCAGTCATGCAATTTGACTATGCTGGAAAACGCGTCAATATTTTAGACACCCCTGGTCATGAGGATTTTTCAGAAGACACCTATAGAACTTTAATGGCTGTTGATGCTGCCGTTATGGTGATTGACTCTGCCAAAGGGATAGAGGCACAGACGAAAAAACTTTTTGAAGTGGTTAAACATCGTCAAATCCCAGTTTTTACCTTTATCAATAAACTTGACCGTGATGGTCGTGAGCCTCTTGACTTATTGCAAGAACTTGAAGAAGTTTTAGGGATTGCTAGTTATCCAATGAACTGGCCGATTGGTATGGGGAAGAGTTTTGAGGGTCTATATGATCTCTATCATCAGCGTATAGAACTCTATAAGGGAGATGAACGCTTTATTAACTTTGAAGAGGCTAAGACGCACTCACTTTCTCAAAATATCTTCTATGAACAAGTTTTAGAAGATGTTGAGCTGTTAGAAGAAGCTGGAAATGACTTTTCAAGACAAGCTATTTTGGCCGGTGAATTGACTCCTGTTTTCTTTGGTTCTGCCTTAACTAACTTTGGCGTGCAGACTTTTCTTGATTCCTTCTTAGAATTTGCACCAGAACCACGCGGTCATAAAACGACAGAAGGCGAGTTAGTTGATCCACTAAATAAAGATTTCTCTGGTTTTGTCTTTAAAATTCAAGCCAATATGGATCCTCGCCATCGTGATAGAATAGCATTTGTGCGAATTGTTTCTGGTGAGTTTGATCGTGGGATGAGTGTCAAGTTAAGTAGAACGGGTAAAAATGTCAAGCTATCAAATGTTACCCAGTTTATGGCAGAAAGTCGTGAAAATGTTGAAAATGCGGTGGCAGGAGATATCATTGGGGTTTATGATACTGGCACTTATCAAGTCGGTGATACTTTAACCGTTGGCAAAAACAATTTTGAATTTGAGCCCCTACCAACCTTTACGCCAGAAATTTTTATGAAAGTCTCTGCTAAAAATGTGATGAAACAAAAATCATTCCATAAAGGCATTGAGCAATTGGTACAAGAAGGTGCTATCCAACTTTACACCAACTACCAGACAGGTGAATACATGCTTGGAGCAGTAGGTCAACTTCAGTTTGAAGTATTTAAACACCGCATGGAAGGTGAATACAACGCTGAAGTTGTCATGACACCAATGGGTAAAAAGACTGTTCGTTGGATTGATCCAAAAGATCTTGACCAACGCATGAGTTCAAGCCGTAACATATTAGCCAAAGATCGTTTTGATCAGCCAGTCTTTCTTTTTGAAAATGATTTTGCACTCAACTGGTTTGCTGATAAGTACCCAGATGTGGCACTTAGTGAAAAAATGTAACGATAACAAACGTCAATCCATGGATTGGCGTTTTTGAAAACGTATTATTCTTATTAATAAGGTGAAATCCTTAGTATTCTCTCATATTTGTGTTATAATGATTGAGTTGTCAAACAAATAAAGGTTTTATAGGACAGCTTCGCACTGTTCTTTTAGAAAAGAGAAATATATTGAAATTTAATGAATTAAACTTGTCAGAAGACATTTTATTGGCTGTTCAAAAAATTGGTTTTACTGAACCATCGCCTATCCAAGAAAAAACTATTCCCTTAGCTTTAGAAGGTAAGGATGTGATAGGACAAGCACAAACCGGAACCGGAAAAACAGCGGCATTTGGTTTGCCAACCTTAAATAAAATTGATACGACAAGTAACTTGGTTCAAGCACTTATTATTGCACCAACTCGTGAACTCGCGGTACAAAGTCAAGAAGAACTATTTCGTTTTGGTAGAGAAAAAGGTGTCAAAGTTCGCTCTGTTTATGGTGGAACAAGTGTTGAAAAACAAATTAAAGCTTTAAAATCAGGTGCTCATGTAGTTGTTGGAACACCTGGACGTCTACTTGATTTAATTAAACGTAAGGCACTTCGCCTCGATAATGTTGAAACATTGATTTTGGATGAAGCAGATGAAATGCTTAATATGGGATTTTTGGAAGACATTGAAGCAATTATCAGTCGTGTTCCAGAAACTCGTCAAACCTTACTATTTTCAGCAACAATGCCAGCTCCTATCAAGGAAATTGGTGTTAAATTCATGAAAAAACCTGAGCACATTAAAATTGCTGCCAAAGAATTAACAACAGATTTAGTTGAACAACATTATATTCTTGTCAAAGAAAATGAAAAATTTGAAACCATGACAAGACTTATGGATGTTGATCAGCCAGAACTTTCTATTGTATTTGGTCGTACCAAGCGTCGTGTTGATGAGTTGACTCGTGGTCTTAAAATCAGAGGTTATCGAGCAGAAGGCATCCACGGTGACTTAGATCAAAGTAAAAGAATGCGTGTTTTAAGAGACTTTAAAGGTGAAGCTGTTGATATTTTAGTAGCAACTGATGTTGCCGCTCGTGGTCTTGATGTGACCGGTGTCACTCATGTTTACAACTATGATATCCCTCAAGATCCAGAAAGCTATGTTCACCGTATCGGTCGTACGGGACGTGCAGGTCAAACAGGTCAATCTATTACTTTTGTCTCACCAAATGAAGTCGGTTACCTTAAAATCATTGAAAAATTGACTAAAAAGCCAATGCTACCAATGAAACCACCGACTGCAAAAGAAGCTTTTCATTCGATGAAAAAAGTAGCTTTGCAAAAAATTGAACGTGATTTTTCAAACAAAGCTATCAGAGCTAACTTTGATCGTTTTGAGGATGATGCCGCTAAATTAGTCGCAGAGTTTTCACCTGAAGAATTGGCAAAATATATCCTAACCTTGACTGTTCAAGATCCAGAGTTACAACCTAAAGTGATTATTCCTAATGAAAAACCATTACCATTCAAATATGTTGGTGGCGGTAAATCAAAATCAGGAAAAGGGAATCGTGGTGGCCGTAAAGGCGGTAATGATCGTCGTGGCGGTTATCGTGGTGATAGAAAACGCGATGATAGAGATAATAAACGTCGCTCAAATAAGAAAAATAAAGATTTCTACAATAAGGATTCAAAAAAATCAAATCGCTCTTCAAACGATAAAAGAAGTGGATTTGTCATTCGAAAAAAGAAAGATAACTAAGAAAACGTCCTGAAATGGACGTTTTTTGTTATAATAATAAAAAATATTTTTAGGAGTCATTATGTCAGAAACCATTAAAAATTGGGTTAATATTTGTGTCAAAAAAGATAACAAAATTCTCCTATTGAATCGTCAACACGATGATTTTAAAGGATGGATTCAACCAGGTGGTAAAGTCGAATTTCCAGAAAGTTTTTTTGAAGCAGCAGTTAGAGAATTAAAAGAAGAAACTGGATTAACGGCTTTAAATCTAGAATTAAAAGGCATCTCTGGTTTCACAAATCCTTTAAAAAAAGAAAGGTATGTCTACTATGATTTTCTCTGTCAATCTTTTGAAGGCGATTTGTTAAAAACCTCAAGAGAAGGTGAACCAAGATGGTTTAGTCTTGAGGAAATTGAGCATCTAGAAATGCAGGATGATATTAGAGAACGCCTTCCCTTATATTATAGAAAAGGCAGTTTTGAGCGAATTCACTACTGGGATGATCAGTTAAAAAAGGTCGTTAAGACAGTCACAAAATGTTATGATTAATCAAAAAAACACTAGACTAGCGTTTTTTGTTATTTTAGACAGATAGTCACAAACACTATAAGATAAAGGTACCTTGTCTCCATCAATCCTCGTTCAATTTGGTGTGTTCAGCAATGTAGGCCAGTTTTTCCTGTCTTGTTTTTTGTTTGAAGTAGCTTTCAGTGCTCATTGCCTCACTTTTTGTCGCGAATTCTTCTTGATAGATGAGCTCAACCGGCAAGCGTTGCTTGGTGTATTTAGCGCCTTTACCGGCATTATGAGTGGCTAAGCGTTTTTTAACATCTGTGGTATATCCAGTATAAAGTGTGCCATCAGAACATTTTAGCACGTAGATAAAAGCTTTTGTTTTATTGACCATAGTATATCTCAAAAATTTCTTTGGTATAGTCACCATTGTCTTCGTGAACAATTAGAGGTGGTAGGATTTTTAGTCCCTCAATTGAACCATCTTTAATGGCTTCAATTAAGAGCATATTGGCTTCTTTTCCCGCCTTGGGGTGAACAAACTGAACACGCTTTGGCGCCAAGTTATGGGCCTTCAAAGTTTCAAGAATTTCTAAAAAACGATCAGGACGATGCACCAAGGCTAAGCGGCCATTACTTTTTAAGGCGTGGCGACTCACCTCACAAATCTCAGTCAGATTGGTTGTGATTTCATGCCTAGCCAGTAGGTAATGTTCACTCAGATTCTTTTTAGACGTATTGGTTGCCTTAAAATAAGGAGGATTGCATAAGATAAGATCCACCTGAGATCTAGACACATAGTTTAAGAGATTTTTCAAATCGTCATTAATCATTGTCACTTGCTTTTCCAAGCCATTTAGCAAAATAGAGCGTTGTGCCATTTCAGCCAAGCGTTCTTGCAGTTCGATTTCAACGATTTTGGCGCGTGTTTTTGTGGAGGCAAATAAGCCCACAGCCCCGTTACCACTACACAAATCAACAATTAAGCCACGACTGGGAAATTTTGGAAAGCGAGCCAACAAAACGCTGTCAATCGAATAGCTAAAAACGTCCTTGTTTTGAATGATTTTGACATCTGTTGAAAATAATTGGTCGATGCGTTCCATGTCTTTTAGATTTACTGATTTCATGTTATAATTATAGCATAAAATTTAAGGAGAGTTTAACGTGTTTTATACTTACCTACGTGGTTTAGTCGTTTTTTTACTATGGATTATCAATGGCAATGCCCATTACCACAACCAAGATAAGATTATTGATCAAAAAGAAAATTATATCTTTGTTGCCCCGCACAGAACTTGGTGGGATCCCGTTTACATGGCTTTTGCTGCTCGTCCAAAACAATTCATCTTTATGGCGAAAAAAGAACTCTTTGAAAATCGCTTGATTAGCTGGTGGATTAGAATGTGTGGTGCCTTTCCAGTTGACCGTGAAAATCCAAGTCAAAAAGCTATTCGTTACCCGATTAAAATGTTGAAAAACAGTCAACGTTCGCTCATGATGTTTCCAAGTGGGAGCCGTCATTCAACGGAGATTAAAGGTGGAGTGGCAGCCATTGCCAAAATGGCCAAGGTGAGAATTATGCCAGTTGTTTATCAAGGACCAATGCACTTAAAAGATTTGATCAAAGGTGATCGTGTTGACGTCAACTTTGGTAATCCTATTGATGTGTCAGACATTAAACGTTTGGATGATGAAGGGCTAAAACAAGTGGCAAGTCGTATTCAAAATGAATTTGACCGTTTAGATGAAGAAACCAAGCCCTTTCATAATAACAAAAGAGTGAATCCTCTAACCTATCTTTTTAGAATTCCTTTTGCTTTGATTGCTCTTGTTGTTGTCATCTTTACCTTTTTATTTAGCCTGATTGGCAGTTTCGTCTGGGACCCAGAAAAACATTTTAAATAAAGCTTTTCCTTAGCAGGAAAGCTTTTTTATTTACGAATAATGAGATAAGAGGTGATGTATGGAAACAATGATTGAAAAACTTAAAGAAAATAAAATAGTGGCAGTTTTAGTAGCTATTATTGTGGTTTTAGCACTCAGTGTGATTATCCCTATGATGATGCCTGAAAAAGAAACGACACAAGTAGATATTTTGGAAACGTCACAAATAGAAGAGACAACTACAACCCAAACAAGTGTGACAGAAAATCCCCCTCAAGAAGTGACCATCGATTTAAAAGGTGCAGTCCTTAAAGAAGGTGTCTATCAAATGCCTAGTGGTAGTCGTATCAATGATTTAATCAACAAGGCAGGTGGTTTTTTAGAAACTGCCGATAAAAAATCAATCAATCTTGCTGAAAAATTAACGGATGAACAAGTGGTTTATGTTGCTAGTCAGGGTGAAGATATCAGTGTCATCACACCAGAAAGTAAGTCAAAAGAAAATGGAAAAGTTAACCTTAATACGGCTAGTTTGGAGGAGTTGCAAAGTCTTTCAGGTATCGGTCAAAAAAGAGCGCAAGATATCCTTGATTACCGTGAAGCAAATGGTTCTTTTAGTTCCCTTGATGACTTGAAAAATGTCAGTGGAATAGGTGAAAAAATGGTTAATCAATTAAAAGAAGAGGTGCGTTTTGATTAAGTGGTTTCCTCTTAAACCGATTTATTTGGCTTTTTTACTCGTTCTCCTTTATTTTAATGTATTTTACTTTTCTTATCTTCTTTTGGCATGGTTTTTACTAAGCCTTTTTCTTCTTGTTAAACAACACAATCGACAAACGATTTATCAAACAGGTCTTTTTTTGAGTCTCTTCTGTTGTTTTTTTCTGTTCATAAAACAACAAAGTGAGTTTCAGTCTAAAGAAGCATTAAGAGAAGTGACAGAGGTTCAGATGCTGACTGATAGTCTTGTCATTAATGGCGATCAACTAAGTTTCACAGGTCGTTTTGATGGACACAGCTATCAAGTCTTCTATCAGTTGAAAAGTCAAAAAGAGAAAGCTTTTTTTGCTGAGAACACACAAAATCTTCTCTTAAAAGTAGAAGGAGTGATGCAAAAAGCCACTCCTCAGCGTAATTTTAAAGGATTTAACTACCAACACTATTTGAAGACAAAAGGCATTTATCAAACGCTTCATATCAAAGAGATAAAAGCGATTGAAACGACACCAGCGAGTGATCCTTTGGCTTATCTCGCCATGCTGAGGCGACGTGCTATTGTTATGATTCAGACCAACTTTCCTGCCCCGATGAAGCATTATATGACGGGGCTTTTGTTTGGCTATCTCGACAAGGAATTTGCTGAAATGACGAATTTATACAGTAGTCTGGGGATTATTCATTTGTTTGCCTTATCAGGTATGCAGGTTGGTTTTTTTCTTCGCTACTTTAGAAAATTTTTCCTAAGAATTGGGATTTGTCAGGAACATGTTATCGTTCTCCAAGTTTTTTTCTCTTTCATCTATGCTGGTCTAACCGGTTTTTCAATCTCGGTCATTCGTAGCCTGATTCAAGCCCTACTATCAAAATGGCAAATTAAAGGACTAGATAATTTCGCCACCACCCTTATGATAAGCATGATTATAATGCCCTTTTTTCTACAAACCACTGGCGGAGTCCTCAGTTTTTCCTTTGCCTTTATTATTGGTGCGATTAATATTGAAGGCAAAAATCCTTTTCAACAAAGGGTGTTTAAGAGTTTAAGTATTTCACTAGGAATTCTTCCACTTTTAATCTGGTTTTTTTCTGGTTTTCAACCTTTTTCGATTATCCTAACAGCCGGTTTTGCTCTTTTATTTGATGTGTTTTTATTGCCTCTCTTATCGATTGCTTTTTTATTGCAACCCGTGCTGTCGCTTTCTTTCTTTAATCCATTCTTTATTTTGTTAGAAAGGATGATTACAAGTCTCAGTCAGATTTTAGGTCAACCCTTGATTTTTGGTAGCCCCAATTTGGTCCAGCTGATGTTACTACTGCTAGGTTTATTGTTTTTATATGATTATCGGCACAAGAAAATAGTGGTTGTCTGGCTGGTTTTAGGACTAGCTCTTGTTTTTATTAGCATCAAGCATCCCTTTGAAAATGAGGTAACCGTGGTAGATATTGGTCAAGGAGATAGTCTGTTTATCAGGGATATGACAGGAAAAACGATGCTGATAGATGTCGGTGGTAGACTTGATTTTGCACCTAAAGAAGCTTGGCAGAAAAAATACAGTGTGTCAAATGCTGAAAGAACTCTGATTCCTTATCTGAAAAATAGAGGGGTGACTAACATTGACCAGCTGGTTCTAACCCATACCGACACAGATCATATTGGTGATATGGAGGTGATTGCCAAGTATTTTACGATTGGTGAAGTGCTAGTTAGTGAGGGGAGTCTGACTAATCCTCAATTTGTTAATCGGTTGAAAGCGATGGGTGTTAGTGTTCGTGTTATAAAAGCAGGAGACACCTTACCAATCATGAACAGTCAGCTCAAAGTTCTATATCCTCATCAGCTGGGTGATGGGAAAAACAATGATTCCATCGTTTTATATGGCAAATTATTGGACAAAAGCTTTCTATTCACTGGTGATTTGGAAAAAGAAGGAGAAGAAGACCTCTTAAAACACTACCCTGAATTAAAAGTTGATGTCTTAAAAGCTGGGCATCATGGCAGTTCAGGCAGTTCAGACCCAGCTTTTTTAAAAGCTATTTCACCATCCTTAGCTCTTGTATCAGCAGGTGCCAACAATCGCTACCATCATCCCAATCAAGAAACACTAGAACGTTTTAAAGAAGAAAAGATTAGTGTGCTTAGAACAGATACTAATGGCGCCATTCGTTTTAAAGGGATTAACCAATGGACAGTTGAAACGGTGAGATGATATCTAAGCTAGTTTCAAATAATGCTTTAATCCACCAAGACTAAGATATTTATCCGAAAAAGTATAGAAACTTAGCTGATAAGTATGAAATATTGATTGTTGAACTTGAATCAGTAGAAAAAATCATTTTTTACTGTCTCAAAAACAAAAAGTTGGGGTTACCCCAACTTTTTTGTTATGACTAGCTACTTACTTTCCGACGATTTCTAATCTTTTTGCCGATAAAGCTAAATTGCCTGATGTCTGTATTTAATGATAAGCCAAAGATAAGGTTTATGAACCAGATAAAGGACATTAAGACGAGTACAGGAATAACACAGGTGGTGACGATGAAAACAGCTACGGCATCAATCATATTACTAAGGCTATTTTCCATGTTATTGATGACTTTGGAAGTTTCACCTGTAACTGTATCTACAATACCTGAAAGCCAGTTACTGTCTTTACCTTTTTCAAGCTCCTTGTCAATTTTTTCGTTTTCTTTCTGTGTTTGTTCAATAGTTTGTTGAATGGATGCTTGAAAGGTTGTTTCAATGTGATTTGAAACAGCTACACTAGCTGGAACAATCGCAAAGAGTAAGAGACCAAATAAAGCTAGTTTATAGGTTAACTCTAGGAAAATCTTTTTATGCGTGAAGAGATAAGCAATTACTCCTAGACAGGCGACTGGTAAAAAGAGCTTAAAAGAGACCATGCCAGCAATAGCGATCAAATACTTTTGTAACCAGATGGCACCAATAACCACAAGCAAGTAGTCACTGACATCTGCCAAATTCTCAGCAAGGGGCATACCAACATCACCTGGAATTAGCGTGATAGCGGTTGATGCTGCAGTTGATGTTGCAGCTAGTAGCATGACCTTTTCTTTCTTGTCATCTAATGACGCAATGGTTTTTTGATTGAGATCTTGTATCTGATGAGACGAGCCTACCCTGGTAAAGAGTAAAATAGCTAAGAGTAACAGGATAGCAGAAATGATAATCGTTTTTTTGTCCTTGATAATTTCCATGAGACATCTCCTTTTTAATGATATTTTTATTATAGAATAAAGTGTTTCTTAAGAAAAGCTTTTCTAAACACTTATTCTATTAAGAACCTTGTAAAAATTGGGAATGTTGTTATGAAAAATTTGATAACAAGTTAATGTTGATGTGAGAGAAGATCATTGTTCTTAGCTATTTAGAACGTTATATTAATTGAAAAGAGTTATCAATTATGTTATATTGATAGTGATAATAACTTTGAAAGGGATTTTTTATGTTTAAAAAGAAGAGTATTCTTTGGAGTCTTTTATTAATCGTTTCTTGCTTTCTGTTAATAGCTTGTTCAAGTCAAAAAGATGTTAAAAGTATCTTAGCGAGCGAATCAAAAAGCACCCATACCACTTTTGGTAATGATGTTCAATTTATGACAGATAAAAAGTGGCAAGTCGATGATGAAGAGGGTCCTTTTGATTTGCAGTTGTGGCATGATTCAAGCTATATGGGGGTCATGGTTTATCATTTAAGTGATTTTAATGATGATTTAAATAGTGCTGAGAAACTCTTAAATTTCCATATTGATGATTTAAAAGGTAAGCGTAATGAATTCATAGAAGTAGAACCATTAACAGTTTTAGATAAACGTGAAGATATCAGCATTTCTCAAGTGGTTTATAGTGGTGTTAAAAAAGACGAATCAACAAAATTTATTTATTTCTTTAATATGATTACATTTGATGATAATCCTGATCTTGTTGCCTTTGTTTTAATGACAACTCTTCCTTCAGATTTTGAAGAGGAAAGACCAGAATTAGATGATATTTTATCAAGTGTCGAATTGTTAGAACCCTAAAAATTGTTTTATTGTAAAAATATTTTTTAAAGTATTAGATTTTTCTGATACTTTTTATTTTTTCTGAATAGATAAAATCATCTTATTTTTTGGTATAATAAAGACATGATAGCTATAGAAAAAATCGCACAATTAACAAAAACTAATCTAGCGCCAATAACTGTGTTAACAGGTGAAGACCAAGGGCAATATGCTCAGATGAAACAGCTTTTGTTTGATCAACTAGATTACCATGCTAATGATTTGGGTATTTCTTATTTTGATATATCAACTGCCAACTATCAAGACGCACAAATGGAGCTTGAAAGTTTGCCTTTTTTTGCTGAAGATAAAATTGTTATTTTCGATTATTTTTTAGATATCACTACCAAAAAAAAATCTTATCTTGACACAAAAGCATATAAACAATTTGAAAACTATCTTGAAAATCCCATTGAAGCCACTAAACTAATTATTCTAGCTCCTGGTAAGCTAGATAGTAAAAAGCGCGTGGTGAAACTTTTAAAAAGAGATGCTACCATTTTTGAAGCAACGTTCTTAAAAGAAAGAGAATTCAAGACCTATTTTCAAAAATATGCTCATCAAATTGGCTTAATTTTTGAGGCAGGCGTTTTTGAAGAGTTAGTCGTAAGGTCAAACTTTCAATTTGATGACATGATGAAAAATCTTTTATTTCTACAATCCTATCAAACCAATGGTCGTATTAGTCACCAAGATATTGTTGAGGCTTTACCTAAAACGTTAAAAGATAATATTTTTGATTTAACACAGTTTATCATTAAAAAACAAATTGATGAAGCTAGATTCCTAGTCCACGATTTAATCTTACAAAGAGAAGATGAAGTAAAACTACTTGCCATTATGATTAGCCAGTTTAGAACCATGCTTCAAGTAAAATTGCTTGCAAATGAAGGTCTTGATGAAAGACATATTAGTGAAGAATTATCAGGATACCTAGGTCGACGTGTTAATCCTTATCAGGTAAAATATGCTCTTAGAGATACAAGAACTTTGTCAGTTGATTATTTAAAACAAGCTCTTTACTATCTGATTGACACAGATTATCAAATAAAATCTGGTCAATACGAAAAAGATTATCTTTTTGATTTAGCACTTTTAAAGATTACCAACCTTGATAAGCAGATTAGTTGATAACGCTCTTTATTTTAGGTATGATTAAGGTAGTTTTTAAGAAAGAAGGAAATCAAAATGACAATTCTATTACCAGAACTTCCTTATGCTTATGATGCTCTTGAGCCTCATATTGATGCTGAAACAATGACGCTTCATCATGATAAGCATCACGCAGCTTATATTGCTAATGCCAATGCAGCTTTAGAAAAACACCCTGAAATTGGTGAAGATTTAGAAAGTCTACTAAGCGATGTCACTACTATTCCAGAAGACATTCGTCAAGCTTTGATAAACAATGGTGGTGGCCATATCAACCATGCCCTCTTTTGGGAATTAATGACACCTGAAAAAACAGAAGTGTCTAAAGCACTTAAAGAAGATATTGAAAAAACGTTTGGCTCATTTGATGCCTTCAAAGAAGAATTTTCAAAAGCAGCAGCAACCCGTTTTGGTTCAGGCTGGGCTTGGTTAGTTGTTAACAAAGAAGGACAATTAGAAATTACTTCAACAGCAAACCAAGATAATCCAATTTCAAATGGTCTTAAACCAATTTTAGGGTTAGACGTTTGGGAACATGCTTACTACCTAAACTACCGTAATGTTCGTCCAAATTATATCAAAGCATTCTTTGAAGTGATTAACTGGGATAAAGTTAATGAACTTTACGAAGCCGCTAAAGCATAAAACATTAAAAAAGATATCCATAGGATATCAAGAAGTATACACCCCAATTGTTAGGTATCATGCTAACTATTGAGGTGCTTTTTTAGTTTATTTGATAAACATAGCATCACCAAAACTAAAGAAACGATAGTTTTCGTCTATGGCATGCTGATAAGCAGAAAGCACAAATTCTCTACCAGCAAAAGCAGAAACTAGCATGACTAATGTTGATTTTGGTAAGTGAAAATTGGTTGAAAAAGCATCAACAATCTTAAATTCATAACCAGGTTTAATAAAAATATTAGTCCAGCCAGAGTCAGCCTTTAGCTGACCATTAAACTTATTGCCAATTGTTTCAAGTGTGCGAATAGAAGTTGTCCCGACCGCAATAACTCGATGACCAGATGCTTTAACCTCATTTAGCGTGTTTGCAGCTTCCTCAGAAAAATGGTAAAACTCTGAGTGCATATCATGTTCTTCAATATTATCAACTGCTACAGGCCTAAAAGTACCAAGACCAACATGAAGCGTTAGATAAACTAATTTAACGCCTTTTTTCTCGATTTTTTCTAAGAGTTCTTTAGTGAAATGTAAACCAGCAGTAGGAGCAGCTGCTGAGCCATTTTCTTTAGCATATACTGTTTGGTAGCGTTCTTTATCTTCAAGTTTTTCATGGATGTATGGGGGAAGAGGCATCTCACCAAGACTCTCTAAAACTTCAAGAAAAATGCCTTCATAAGAGAATACAACAATTCTGCCACCATGTTCTAATTCTTTAGTGACAGTGGCTTTTAGACGACCATCACCAAAGATAATAACAGATCCCACTTTTAATCGTTTGGCTGGTTTTGCTAATACTTCCCAAGCATCACCTTCTTGATTTTTTAAGAGTAATAGTTCAACGTGACCATTTGTTTTTTCTTTTTGACCGTAAAGTCTGGCGGGCAATACGCGAGTATTATTCATAACAAGAGCATCACCGGGGTTTAATTCATCAATGATATGATCAAAATGGGTGTCAACAAACATTTTTGTTGTTTTATCAATAATGAGTAGTTTTGATGCATCTCTTTTTTCTAGTGGTGTTTGGGCAATGAGCTCCTCAGGTAAATCAAAATCAAAATCCTTAGTATTCAACGTGTCTCTCCTTTGGTAAAATATCTCTTTCATTATAACACTTTTTAATGAAAATATTGACAAAAATTGGTATATACCATATAATAAGATTAAGAATTAGTCTATACCAAAAGGAGGATATCATGAAAATTATTAAAGTGGCAGATCAAATAGAAGGTGCTCAAGTCGCTTTTGATATTTTAAAAGAAAAAATAGAAAATGGTGCTAAAACACTTGGTTTAGCAACAGGTAGTACACCAATTGAACTATACAATAAAATGGTTGCTAGCGATTTAGATTTTTCTGATATGAGAAGTGTTAACTTGGATGAGTATGTTGGCTTGTCAAAAGAAAATTCTCAATCCTATTATCAATTTATGAAGGAACATTTGTTTGATAAGAAACCGTTTAAAGAGAGTTTCTTGCCTGATGGTATGGCGACTGATATTGAATCACATACCAAAGAATATGATGCTATTCTTGAAAAATATCCAGTTGATCTTCAAATATTGGGGATTGGCAACAATGGTCATATTGGTTTTAACGAACCAGGCACAGCATTTAACACACAAACCCATCTGGTTGATTTACAAGAAAATACCATAAAAGCCAATGCACGCTTCTTTGAAAATGAATCAGATGTTCCTAGACAAGCAATTTCGATGGGAATTGCTTCTATTCTAAAAGCAAAAACTATTATCTTAATGGCTTATGGTCAGGCAAAAGCTGATGCCATTGCTAAGACAGTTAATGGTCCAGTCACTAAAGATGTTCCAGCTAGTGTTCTTCAGAATCATCCAGAAGTTTATATTATTGTTGACGAGGAAGCTGCTTCAGAACTATAAGAAATGAAAGATGAGTCAAGGAGACTCATCTTTTTTTCGAATAAAAAGGTAACCGCATTTAAAGGAGACCTATGTTAACAGCAAACAATAAAAATGGAAAACGAATTAATCTAATCACTTTATCTCATCTTGATAAAAAAGCATTAGTCAAAGAGTCATTTACTTGTTGTGCTTGTAGGCAACCTGTTAGACTAAGGTTTGGACAGATTTATCAGGCTCATTTTGCTCATATCAGATTAAAGGATTGTTTGTTTACTTCTGAAAATGAAGGAGAGGAGCATCTTGGGTTAAAATCAGAATTGTATCATGCCTTGTCAAAAAAAAATGAGGTGACCATTGAAACTATATTACCTAAATTAAACCAAATAGCAGACTTACTCGTTAATCAATCATTAGCTTTAGAAATTCAGTGTAGTCCCTTATCGCAAAAAAGATTAAAAGAAAGAACAAAAAGTTATCAAAAAAATCACTATACCGTTCTTTGGTTGCTTGGTCATAAACTATGGTTGGGAGATAGAATAACTAGCCTTCAAAAACAGTTAATCTATTTTTCAAAAAATATCGGGTTTTATCTCTATGAAGTTGATTTAAAAAAGAGGTGTCTGAGAATAAAGTATCTCATTTACGAAGATTTAAAAGGAAAAAGTCATTATCTGGAAAAAAGTTGCTCTTTTGATGAAGACCTTCTAATGTTTTTAAGATTTCCCTATCTAAAACAAAAAATGAGTAGTTATCAGATTAAAATGGCTGATGATATTCTTTTCTATATTCAAAAACAACTATGCTACAAATCGCCAAAATGGTTGAAAAAACAAGCATATGCTTATCAAGCTGGTAATAATATTCTTTTAAACAAACAAGATGATTTTTATCCACAAGTTAATCCTCTAAAATCTGACAATGGGTTTGCTCAAATAACTGCCAATCTATCGGCTTATTATCAAAATTTTGAGCACTACTATCAAAAAGTTGATAATAAAAGGCAACAAACGTTATACCCTCCAAAATTTTATGATACAATACAGTAAGAGAAAAGTGAAAAAAGGAGAGCCAAATGTCTGATAATAGAAAACATATTGCTAAAGAGTTTACGTGGGATTTAACCACCATCTTTGCTACGGATGAGTTGTGGGAAAAAGAATTAGCATCCCTATCAAGTGCCTTAGATGATGCAAAACAATGTGAAGGACACTTACTTGATTCAAGTCATCAATTACTCATAGTCACTGAAGCACAATTAGATCTCATGCGTCGCATTGAAAAGGTTTATGTTTATGCTTCGATGAAAAATGACCAAGATACGACAGTTGCCAAATACCAAGAATTTCAAGCGAAGGCAACTGCCATCTTTGCAAAATTTAATGAAACGTTTGCTTTTTATGAACCTGAATTCATGACTTTAGACATGAGTGATTATGAGCGATTTCTGTCTGAAGAAGAAAAACTTAAAGATTATGCTCATTATTTTGATAAATTATTGAAACAAAGAGACCATATTCTATCACAAGTAGAAGAAGAATTACTTGCTGCAAGTAGTGAAATTTTTGAATCTCCAGCAGAAACCTTTGCTATATTAGATAATGCTGATATCGTATTTCCAATGGTTAAAGATGAAGAAGGTAATGACGTTCAGCTGTCTCATGGCAATTATATTAGCTTAGTTGAATCCAAAAATAGAGAGGTTAGAAAATCAGTTTATAAAGCTCTATACAGTGTCTATGAACAGTATCAACATACCTATGCTAAGACTCTTCAAACCAATGTTAAGGTTCATAACCTAAATGCTAAACTCAGAAAATACAAAACAGCGAGAGCTGCTGCTTTAGCACAAAACCATATTCCAGAAACTGTTTTTGATACCTTGGTTAAGGCAGTTCATAAGCATCTGCCACTGCTCCATCGTTACATCAAACTTCGCAAAGAAATCTTAGGTCTAGAAGATTTAAGAATGTATGATCTTTACACACCACTTTCAAAAACGGATATGAGTATTTCTTATGAAGATGCTTTGAAAAAATCAGAAGAGGTCTTGGCTATTTTAGGAAAAGACTATTCAGAACGTGTTAAGAGAGCCTTTAGTGAACGATGGATTGATGTTTATGAAAATAAAGGCAAACGTTCAGGTGCATACTCTGGAGGTTCTTACGATACTAATGCCTTTATGCTTCTTAACTGGCAAGACAATCTCGATAATTTCTATACTTTAGTGCATGAAACAGGCCACAGTCTTCACTCAGTATTTACGCGTGAAAATCAGCCTTATGTTTATGGTGATTATAGTATTTTCCTTGCTGAAATCGCCTCAACCACCAATGAAAATATTTTGACAGAAAAATTATTAGAAGAAGTGACTGATGATCACACACGCTTTGCTATTTTAAACCATTACTTGGATGGTTTTAGAGGAACAGTCTTTAGACAAACACAGTTTGCTGAATTTGAAGCAGCCATTCATAAGGCAGACCAAGATGGTGAAGTCTTAACCAGTGAATTTTTAAATACCTTATATGCTGATTTAAACGAAAAATATTATGGACTTTCTAAAGAAGACAACCCAGAAATTCAATATGAATGGGCTAGAATTCCTCATTTTTACTATAATTTCTATGTCTATCAATATGCGACAGGTTTTGCAGCAGCAAGTTTCCTCGCAAATAAAATCGTTCATGGTACTCAAACAGATAAGGAAAATTACCTTAACTACCTTAAGGCAGGAAATTCAGACTATGCATTAAATGTAATTAAAAAAGCTGGTGTTGATATGACAACCACAGACTATTTGGATGAAGCTTTCAAAGTTTTTGAAGAGCGCTTAGATGCCTTTGAAGAACTTGTAAAAAAAGGCATCCGTTAAAAAGAATCCCGTAAGGGATTTTTTTGAAAAGGAGTTAAGCTATGGATGACATTAGAACACTTCGTCTATCAGATGAAAAAGCTTTTTACACGTTTAATCGCTTGTTAAATAAAGAAAAAGAAGCAGGAAATTCTTTTATACAAACAAGATTAATTGATGACTACTCTAGTTTTTACCAAAAGACCAAACAATTGGAGACATTATCGAATCACCCTGATTGGTCAACAGTGACTTCCTATTATTACTTTCGCGATCAAGAGATTTTGGCTAAAATTTCATGTCGTTGGGAACTAGAAAAAGGAAACTTGTCTGAGATAGGTGGTCATATTGGCTATGTCACACTTTCTTCTTATCGTAGACAAGGAATAACAACAAAATTACTATATTTTGCTTTTGAAAAGTATAAAGAAAGAAATATCAAGGATATTTTTATCACAGCTTTGGAAGATAATATTGCTAGTCGTAGAACGATTGAAAAAGTCGGTGGCAGATTGCAAGATATTATTACCATGGAAGATGGGAAAAAATTGGCTCGCTATTGGATAAACATAGAAAGGACTTTAGCATGACGACATTTATTTGGGATTTAGATGGTACCTTAATCGATTCTTATGATGCCATGCTTGCTTCTTTAGAAGTAACTTACAATCACTTTAATTGGACATTTGAAAGAGAACCCATAAGAACGTTTATCTTGGAAGAGTCTATCGGTAAACTCTTATTTGAAAAGTCGATTGAAACAGGCATTTCTTTTGAGCTTATTAAAGGAGTGATGTCAGAGGATGTTTTAAAGAGAGATGATGAGTTTCAACTTATGCCAGGTGCTTTGTCAGTACTTGAATGGACACGTTCAAAAGAAATTAAGAATTTCATGTACACCCATAAGGGTGATAATACATTCTCCGTTTTAAAAAAATTAGGGATTTCTGATTATTTCGAAGAAGTATTGACAGGTGACTCAGGTTTTAAACGAAAACCAGATCCAGAAGTGATTGATTATCTGGTTAAAAAATATCATTTTGACAAAGCAAGTGCCTACTATATTGGTGATCGTAAGTTGGATAAAGAGTTAGCCATTAATAGTGGTATAAAGAGTATTAATCTTGGTGTAAAAACATCAGCAGATAACCAACATATCACTAAATTAGAAGAGATAAAAAGCTTATTTTAAAAAACAGCTATATCGTAGAGAAAGAATGAATAAAATAAATTATGGTGAAATCATATAGTAAAAATGCTAATCATAACATGAGACGTCCCGTTATTAAGGAAGAAGTCGTTTCATTTATGAGAACGGCACAAAAAGAAAACACTGGTCATTTAAAAGAATTGGAAATTTTTGCAAGAAATGAAAATATTCCAATTATTCAACCGGAAATTGTTTCTTATTTCAGATTTTTAATGCAAACACTAGCACCTAAGAAAATACTTGAAGTAGGAACAGCTATTGGTTTTTCTGCTCTTCTTATGGCAGAAAATGCACCTGCTGCTAAAATCACAACGATTGATCGAAACGAAGAAATGATTGGGTTTGCAAAAACTAATTTTGCTAAGTATGATACGAGAAAACAGATCACACTTTTAGAGGGTGATGCGAGTGATCTTTTAGCAACTCTTGAAGAGACCTATGATTTTGTTTTTATGGACTCTGCCAAATCAAAGTACATCGTTTTTTTACCAGAGATCTTAAAACGTTTAGCGGTTGGTGGTGTTATCGTTTTTGATGATGTTTTTCAAGGTGGCGACATCGTTAAACCCATTGAAGACGTTCGTCGCGGGCAACGGACCATTTACCGTGGTCTTCAAAAATTATTTAAAACAACTTTGCGTCATCAAGAATTGACGGCAACTATTCTACCTTTAGGTGATGGTTTATTGCTCTTAAGAAAAAATTCTGATAGGATTACTATCGAAGATTAAGTTTTTTTTAAGACATTATGGTATAATAGTGAAGTTAACGATAAATAAGGAGTACTATTACTAATGAAAAAACGTCTATTTGCAACAGGTCTTGTCACTTTGTTATCAGTGGTGACATTAGCGGCCTGCTCAACCAGTAAAGATGCTGATGCTAAATTGGCAACAATGAAGGGTGATACTATCACATTGTCAGATTTCTATAATGAAGTGAAGTCTTCAACAGCTGCACAACAAACAATGATCACTCTAATTTTAGAGCGTGTTTTTGAAGATCAATATGGTGACAAAGTGTCTGATAAAGAAGTCACTGATGCTTATAATGAAAATGCTAAACAGTACGGAGATCAATTCGAGCAAGCTCTTGCCCAAGCAGGTACTACAGCTGAACAATATAAGAAAACCATTCGTCTTGAAAAATTACTTGAATATGCTATTAACAAAGCAGCTGAAAAAGAATTAAATGATGATGCTTATAAAATGGCTTATGAAACCTACACCCCTGAAACAACAGCTCAGGTCATTGTTCTTGATTCAGAAGAAGCTGCAAATGCCACTTTAGAAGAAGTGAGAGCTGAAGGTGCAGATTTTGCCAAAATCGCTCAAGAAAAATCAATGGATAAAGACAATATCGAAGTTAGCTTTGACTCTGCTGATAATAAGGTTTTGCCAGATGTGATGAAAACGGCTTTTGCTCTTGATGTTAATGGTATTTCTGGAGTAGTTCCAATCGTTGATACATCAACTTACAGAACAAATTACTATATTGTTAAAACAACTAAAAAAGCTGAAAAAGATGCTGATTGGAAAACATATGAAAAACGTTTGAAAGAAATGTTCCTTTCTCAAAAAAGCAATGATCCTGCTTTTAGAAACGTTGTGATTTCTGAAGCTCTTGATAAAGCTAATGTCAAGATTAAAGACGACTCATTTGCAAATGTTCTTTCTCAATTTACACCAACAGATGCAAGTCAATCAAATGAAAACAAAGAATCAGATGATAAAAAATCTGAAGAAGATAAAAAATCTGACGATAAATAATGCTTTCTTTATTGACGAAAATCTTTAAAGAACGTATAATAGTCCTGTTAAGAATTGTTTTTAATCAGTTTGTTCCAGAAAAATGGCGGTTGATGCAAGCCATTCAGACTCTAAAAACATGCTACTTAATAGAAAATTAAATAATAAATCATGAAGAATGACAAGTTCATTGAATGAAGGTGGTACCGCGGTTTTCGCCCTTCTTTAGTGAACTTGTTTTTTTGAAGGAGCTTGCTATGACAAAAGTGTTTCATATCAAACAAAAAATGTGGGCACTTGGTGGAAAATTCTATATCAAAGACATCGAAAATAATGCCCATTATGAAGTGAGAGGAAGCTTTTTAGAAATTCCTAAGCGCTATACCATCCTTGATATGAATGGCAATATGGTCAGTCATATTACTAAACGACTGTGGTCATTGCTACCGAAATTTGATGTTGAACTTTCTGATGGTAGACAGTTTATTATCATTAAGGAGTGGACTTTGTTTAAATCAAAGTTTCGCATCGAAAACTTGGGAATGGTCGTGAAGGGTGATTTTTGGTCTATGAATTTTAGTCTATATTTACAGGGCCAATTAGTCGCAACCATTTCAGAGGAATGGTTTAAATTAACTTCAACTTACAATGTGAAAGTTTTTGATGAAAACTATAGTGATTTGGTTATTTCTCTTGTCATTGCGATAGATAGAGTAAAAGAAGAAATGGCAGCAGCAAGTTCTGCTTCTTCAAATAGATAGACACGAAAAAAGAAAAGGAAAATATAAAATGAAAAAAATGACCAGTGCAGAAATTAGACAGATGTTTTTAGACTACTTCAAATCAAAAGGACATTCTGTTGAACCTTCTGCTAATCTTGTACCTGTTAATGATCCCACACTGTTATGGATTAACTCAGGTGTTGCCACCTTAAAAAAATATTTTGATGGTTCAGTGATTCCTGACAATCCAAGAATTACCAATGCTCAAAAATCAATTAGGACTAATGATATTGAAAATGTTGGTAAAACAGCCAGACACCATACCATGTTTGAAATGCTTGGAAACTTTTCTATTGGTGATTATTTTAGAGATGAAGCGATTGCTTTTGCATATGAATTATTAACTGGTGACGAATGGTTTGCTTTTCCAAAAGAAAAACTTTACATGACTTATTATCCAGCTGATAAAGATTCTTACAATCGCTGGATAGAATTGGGTGTTGAACCAAGTCATTTGATTCCTTTAGAAGAAAACTTCTGGGAAATTGGTGCTGGTCCTTCAGGCCCTGATACTGAAATTTTCTTTGACCGTGGTGAAGCTTTTGACCCTGACAATATTGGTATTCGTTTACTTGAAGAAGATATTGAAAATGACCGCTATATTGAAATTTGGAATATTGTGTTATCACAATTTAATGCTGATCCAAGTATTCCAAGAAGTGAGTATAAAGAACTACCAAACAAAAACATTGATACCGGCATGGGACTTGAGCGCATGGTTGCGATTATTCAAGGGGCTAAGACAAACTTTGAAACTGACCTCTTTATGCCGATTATTCGTGAACTAGAAAAACTTTCTGGTAAAACCTACGATCCAGATGGTAATAATATGAGTTTTAAAGTTATCGCCGATCATATTCGTTCTCTTGCTTTTGCAATTGGTGATGGGGCACTTCCTGGAAATGAAGGACGTGGCTATGTTCTGCGTCGTCTTCTTCGTCGTGCGGTTATGCATGGCCGTCGTTTGGGGATTAAAGAATCATTCTTATATCGTTTGGTTGTTATTGTTGGTCAAATCATGGAAAGCTATTATCCAGAAGTTCTTGAAAAACATGACTTTATTGAAAAAATTATTAAACGTGAAGAAGAAACATTTGCTAAAACCATTGACTCAGGTTCAGTTCACTTAGACCAATTATTAGCTTCGTTAAAAGAAAAAGGTCAAACTACTCTAGAAGGAAAAGATATCTTTAAACTCTATGATACTTATGGTTTCCCTGTTGAACTGACGGAAGAATTGGCCGAAGATGAAGGCTTCACTATTGATCATGAAGGCTTTAAAGAAGCAATGAAAGAACAACAAGAGCGTGCGCGTGCTAACGTTGTTAAAGGTGGGTCAATGGGCATGCAAAATGAAACCTTGGCTAATATCACTGAACCATCGACATTCCTTTATGAAACAAATGCAACAGAGAGTACTTTGTCAGCCATCGTCGCAAATGATGAACGTGTTTCAGCAGTTAGTGAAAATGAAGCCTTCTTAATTTTTGAGGAAACGCCATTTTATGCTGAAAAAGGGGGACAAGTGGCTGACCATGGTGTTATTAAATCACCTACTGGTGATGTGGTTGCTAAAGTCGTTGATGTTCAATCGGCACCAAATGGCCAACCGCTTCATAAGGTAGAGGTTTTAAGTCTACTTGAAGAAGGTCAAACTTATTATCTAGAAATTGACAATGACCGTCGCTACCGAGTGATGAAAAATCATACAGCAACCCATCTACTTCACGCAGCACTTCATCATATTGTTGGTAATCATGCAGTCCAAGCAGGTTCATTAAATGAAGTAGCTTTCTTACGTTTTGACTTTACTCACTTTGAAGCTTTGACCAACCAAGAACTACGTCAAATTGAAGAAGAGATTAACCGTAAAATCTGGGAAGCTATTCCAATCAATACGATAGAAACTGATATAGATACTGCTAAAGAAATGGGTGCTATGGCTCTCTTTGGTGAGAAATATGGTAAGGTTGTTCGTGTTGTCTCTATTAGTGATTATTCTGTTGAGTTGTGTGGTGGTACCCATCTTGAAAACACTTCTGAAATTGGTATGTTTAAAATCATCAAAGAAGAAGGAATTGGCTCAGGAACGCGTCGTATCATTGCTGTGACCAGTAAAGAAGCTTATCTTGCCTACCGTGATCAAGAAGATGCTCTTAAGGAAATTGCTAAAACGATTAAAGCGCCCCAGCTTAAAGAAGTATCAAATAAAGTGGCGAGTCTTCAAGAACAATTACGCGAACTGCAAAAAGAAAATGCTATCTTAAAAGAAAAAGCTGCGTCAGCAGCAGCAGGTGAAATCTTTAGTAATCCTCAAGAGATTAAAGGAATTCGTTTACTTGCCAAAAAAGTTGATGTTTCAGATGCAGGTGCTCTTAGAACCTATGCTGATCAATGGAAACAAAAAGATTATTCAGATGTACTTGTCTTAGTGGCTGCAATTGGTGAAAAAGTCAATCTCCTTGTAGCAAGTAAAACAAAAGACATTCATTCTGGCAATCTTGTTAAAGCATTGGCACCAATTATTTCTGGTCGAGGTGGCGGAAAACCTGATATGGCGATGGCTGGTGGTTCAGATGCCTCTGCCATTTCAAAACTTCTTGAAACTGTTCAAGATTATATCTAATGAAAAAAACTGGTTATCTTTTTAACCAGTTTTTTATTTAAAAAAATCTTAAAAAAGTTTGAAAATTCATTTTCCATTCATTTAAGAATCTTATCATTAAATTGTAAATAAGAAAACTAACTTTTTAAAATAGAAAGAGGTAACTAAAATGAAACAACTAACAAAAAAATGGTTAATGATTGGAATTGTAGCTATTGTTGTTATTGCAGCAGGAGGTTATGCTATCGCTAATGAATTGTTTGATAGAGATTCTCCAATGGAAGAAAAAGTAGAAACTATTTTTGATGATGATGTTGATGTTGACGATGTCGATGACGATGATCATTTTGAAAGTAAAAATAATACACAAAAAGCAGTACAATCACCACAACCAAAAGCTGTTAAAGTTGATTTTAATTCTGCTATGAAAACAGCATTAGCAGATGCTAAAACAGGATTTGTGACTGATATTGAATTAGATTTTGATAACAATCAACCACACTATGATATTGAAATTGCAGAAAATAATACACAAAAATCTTATATCATTGATGCAACAACAGGTCAAATCATCTCAAGCATGGTTGAAAATGAGGACGATTATCCAATCACTGAGCCAAAACAAAAAATGGCAGATATTATTGCTTTGATTGGAAACAAATACAAAGGAGCACAAATAAAAGATATTTCACTAGATTCTGATTTCCCAAATCAAATGGTTTATGATGTCACTATTATTGCTGATAATTTAGAAAAAGAAATCATCATCAGTGCTGATGATGCGTCTGTTATTTCAGAAAAACTAGATGATTAAACATTCAAGTTTAAAACTTGCAATCAAATAATCAAAAGAAGAGGGGATTCCCCTCTTCTTTATATCACACAGATGTCTTGTGTTATAATAAATAAGAAAGGGATTGCAAAATGAAAATTTTAATTGTTGAAGATGAGTTTGATTTGAACAAAAGTATCGCTAAATTATTAAAAACACAACACTATACGACTGATAGTGCTTATAATGGTCAAGAAGCCCTTGATTATGTTGCTGTTAGTGAGTATGACGTGATTATTTTAGATGTCATGATGCCTAAAATGGATGGCTTTGAATTTCTCAAAGAAATAAGAAATAGTGGTAATCAAGTTCCTGTTTTAATGCTTACTGCTAAGGATGCTTTAGAGGACCGTGTTTTTGGTCTTGATTCAGGAGCAGATGACTACCTTACAAAACCTTTTGCTTTTGATGAATTAATGGCACGTCTTAGAGCAATGATGAGACGAACCAATCGCAAGGTTCTTTCTAACATTATTAACATCCATGACGTTGAGATTGACTTATCATTAAAGCAAGTCAGAAAGAACAAGGAGTTGATTGATCTGACGGGTAAAGAATATGAGTTATTGGAGTATTTAGCGCGCCATCGTAATCAAGTGCTTTCGCGAGAACAAATCCGTGAACATGTTTGGAATCTAGACTATGTTGGAGAATCAAATATCATTGATGTTCTAATCAAAAATCTTAGACGAAAACTAGACACTGATCAAGAACAATCGATTATTCTAACGAAGCGAGGGCTTGGCTATGTCATTCCCGAATAAAAAGACTTCCTCAGGGAAAAAAAGTATCATTAAAAAAATAACACTCTGGTATAGTTTTTTTATCTTTGTTATTTTAATAATAGTTTTTGTAGCGTCATTTTTCGTTTCTCGTAATATTTCAGAAACAGCAGGTCAACAAGAATTACAATCAAGTGCCCTTGAAATGGTTGGTGAATTAGATGATGACTTTGATGATTTTGAGTCCTTTGATGACGGCATCTATTATGTTATTTATAATGGTAATGGTCAGGTTATTCAAGGGAGTTATCCGCAGTCTTTTGACATAAATTCACCATTAAACATTGGACAAATCACAGATGTGAAAATTAATAATAGAACCTTTCAATATTATGACTTGGCAATTCTAAACAGTAGTCAATGGCTAAGAGCTATTCGAGTTAAAAATCAGATGGATGAAGAGCTAAAGACCTTGCTTTTAACAGTTATCATTGTTTTACCTTTGATGATGATGATTGTTATTTTAGGCGGCTATTTGATTCTTAAAAAATCCTTCAAACCGATTGAAGAGATTAATCAAACAGCTCAAGAAATAACAACTCAGAAAGATTACAGTAAACGCATTGCCATTTCTGATAAAAAAGATGAACTAACCACTCTGGCTCAAGTGATAAACACCATGCTTGACTCTATTGAGAATTCCTTTAAACGAGAGAAACAATTTAACAATGATGTCTCTCATGAACTGAGAACACCTGTAACAGTTATTCTTTCTGAGAGTGAATACGGTAAAAAATACGCTGAAAATTTATCAGATGCTAAAGAATCATTCGATGTCATCCATAGACAATCACAATTAATGAAACAATTGGTTGAGCAAATTTTAGAATTAACCAGAGCAGAAAATAAGACACAGTTGACAATGGAAACTATTGATTTTTCTCAATTTGTTAGACAGTTTGTTGAAGATAGTAAAAGACTATTTAGTGATCAATCCATTTTCTTGGACACGCAGATTGAAGAAGGTATCAGTTTAGTTGGCGATCCTATTTTGTTAAAACGTTTGATTGATAATCTGGTTTCTAATGCACTCAAATTTACGAAAGACACCATTAAAATCAGTTTAACTCAAACGGAAAGTGATGTTATTCTTAGTATAAAAGACAATGGAAAAGGGATTGCAAAAGATGAGCTTGAAAAAATCTGGCATCGTTTCTATCGAATTGATAGCTCAAGACACACAAAAGGAGTAGGTCTTGGCTTGTCACTTGTTAAAGAAATAGCAACCCTCCATAAAGCACAAGTCAGTGTAGATTCAGAAAAAAATCAAGGTAGTGACTTTAGAGTTATTTTTAAGAAGAAGTAATGGTTTTACTTAGATGATTTATTAGAGTAAAAGTAGTCAGAGCAAAAAGTCTGACTGCTTTTTTGTGATATAATAAAGCTATTATAAGGATTGTGAAATAGTGCTTGATTTCAAGTTTCAAATAAATAGCTTTACTATTTATTAAAGTGTTTTATAAAGTAATAGACTAAATAAAAGGACATCTCTTGATAATCTGACAAAGCTAGCTAGTTTTCTTGTCGGTTCATCGCTTATACTAAATTTTTAAAATGATAACGTGTTCTTTAAAAGGATTTATGAAAGGAGTGAGATAGTATGAAATATCTAAAGAAAAGACCTTTTGTCACTTACAGCATTTTATGGCTTCTAGGATTTGGTTTACTAGCTGTTGCTTCAATACTAATTGCGATGACTCTTCCCATGACGTCAGCTGATGCTAATGGTGTCATCCTATGGGCGCAAAAACAGAAAGTTATTTTACAGTTAGCAGATGAATTATTAGTGTTTAGTGCACCAACACTATTATCAGCAGTTCTATTGTTGCATCATAAAATAAACAAACAAATGCCTCTTCAATCTTCAATTATGCTTGCTTTGTTTTTCGTTTTGACAATTGGCATTATCTATACTGTATTTGCTCTTGGCAGATTGGTCTATCCTGTTAATGGCTTATCACTAACAGCTGATCTCGCCCTACTTTCAGCAAATCAATTATTTGCTGGATTACACTTGGTGTCACTGGCATTAGTACCATGTGTCATAACCATTGCTGTTTTAAGTCGTTCAAAAATAGTAGGTTTAGCGACTGTTATTACTACATTGTTACAGGTAATTGGAACCTATTATGCAGAAGCAGTTTCGGTACCACTTGCAATTTCAACAATGATTGTTCTTTTTGCTTGGTCAGCTCTAGCTATTGTTGGTTTAAAACGTTATTATGTATAGAAATGTCAATTGTTTAGAAAAATCAAGTAGTCAAAAAAATTGACTGCTTTTTGTGATATAATAAAATAACGTTCTCACACAGAAAGGAATATGTTTTGGATTATAAATTTTTACTTTTTGATTTAGACCACACCTTGTTTGATTTTGAATTGGCAGAAGAAAAAGCTTTGACCTTACTATTAAAAGAAGCTAATGTGAATGATATTTCTTCTTATATGGCTTATTATAAGCCGATGAATAAGGCTATGTGGGAGTCTTTATCAAAAAAAGAAATCACAAAAGAAGTCTTGGTTAAAACACGTTTTGCCAATTTATTTACTCATTTTAATCGCACAGAAGATGGTCTTTTCTGGGCAAAACGTTATGAGTACTATCTTGGTCAACAAGGCGACGTTTATCCTTTTGTAACAAGTTTATTAGAGAGACTAACCAAAGAAAATTTTCAACTTTATGCGGTAACTAATGGCATTACCACCATTCAAGAAAACCGCCTCAATTATTCGCCAATCAGTCACTATTTTAAACAGGTATTTATTTCAGACAAAATCGGTCATCACAAGCCAGACATTGCTTTTTTTAATCATGTAGCAGCAGCTATTGATGCCTTTAAAGCGCGTGAGGCTCTTGTGATTGGCGATAATCTTTTAGCCGACATCAAAGGTGGTAAAGATGCGGGCATTGATACTGTTTGGTATAATCCTGATAAAAAAGTAAACACACTTGATATCCAACCAACGTTTGAAATTAAAAGCTTGGAAGAATTACTAAGTGTCGTTTTAAATCTTGATAAATCATAGTCTATTTGGGAGCATTTGCTCCTTTTTTGTTATAATAATGTTATGAATGAACGTATAAAACACAAATTAGAATTATTACCTGATAGTCCAGGATGTTATCTTCATAAGGATAAAAATGGTCAGATTATCTATGTTGGTAAGGCAAAAAATCTTCGAAATCGTGTCCGTTCTTATTTTAGAGGAAGTCATGACACAAAGACAGAAATGCTTGTTTCTGAAATAGAAGATTTTGAGTTTATTGTTACCAACTCAAACACGGAAGCCCTCCTTCTTGAAATCAATCTTATTCAAGAAAACAAGCCCAAATACAACATTCGCTTGAAAGATGACAAATCGTATCCTTTTATCAAGATAACTAATGAGGATTATCCTAGAATTGTTATTACGCGACAAGTCAAAAAAGATGGCGGTCGTTATTTTGGTCCTTATCCAGATGCAGGGGCAGCCAATGATATCAAAAAAATGCTAGATCGTATTTTTCCTTTCAAAAAATGTACTAATCCACCAGAAAAAGTTTGTTTTTATTATCATTTAGGACAGTGTATGGCGCATACTGTTTGCCATGTTGATAAGGCATTTTTTATGGCTATGGCTAATGATGTTAAGCATTTTCTAAACGGACAAGATGATAAAATCGTTAATCAAATTAAGGAAAAAATGCAAACAGCTGCTGAAGCATTAGAATTTGAAAGAGCAGCAGAATATCGCAATCTCTTACAGGCAATAGCCACACTAAGAACCAAGCAACGAATCATGCATCAAGATATGATTGACCGTGATATCTTTGCTTATGCGATTGATAAGGGTTGGATGTGTGTACAGGTTTTCTTTGTCAGACAAGGAAAACTGATTGAAAGAGATGTCAATCTGTTTCCTTACTACAATGAGCCTGAGGAAGATTTTTTGACCTATATTGGTCAATTCTATCAAGAAAACAAACACTTAACACCCAAGGAGATTTTTATCCCTCAAGATATCGATGAAACAATGGTTTCAGCTTTGGTTTCAAGTAAGGTCGTTAAACCTTTACGGGGTGAAAAGAAGCAGTTGGTTAATCTAGCGACAAAAAATGCTAGGATGAGTCTCCAACAAAAATTTGACCTCCTAGAAAAAGATTTAAAGAAAACCAAGGGAGCGATTGAAAACCTTGGAAAAAAACTAAATATTGCCACTCCTCATCATATTGAAGCCTTTGACAACTCCAATATTATGGGAACGAGTCCTGTTTCGGCCATGGTTGTTTTTATAGACGGTAAACCAAGTAAAAAAGATTACCGTAAATATAAGATTAAAACAGTTGTTGGTCCCGATGACTACGCATCGATGAGAGAAGTGATTAAAAGACGGTACAGTCGTTTAAAAAATGAAGGACTGCCTCAACCTGATTTAATTGTTGTCGATGGTGGACAAGGGCAGATGACAGTAGCCAAGGAGGTGTTAAAGAAACTTGAACTAGCGATTCCAGTGGCAGGGCTGCAAAAAAATGATAAGCACCAAACCCATGAATTACTGTTTGGTGATCCTTTACAGGTGATTGATTTAAAACGAAACTCTGAAGAATTTTTTCTTCTTCATCGCTTGCAAGACGAAGTTCACCGCTTTGCCATCACTTTTCATAGACAAGTCCGTAGTAAAAATTCTTTTTCTTCTAAATTGGACAGTATTGCTGGACTTGGACCTAAAAGAAAACAAAAACTGCTTAAAAACTTTAAGAGTTTGACCAAGATAAAAGAAGCTAGTGTTGAAGAGATTGTTACACTTGGTATTCCTGAAAAAGTTGCAAAAACAGTCTTGGAAGTGTTAAAAGAAGAGTCCGTTCAAAAATAGCTGACAGACAACAATAATTACTTAGTCGTTACCTATTAATTTTATGTCATCAATGGCTGAAATCCTTTGCAAAAAATGATAAAATATTATTATTAGAGCTTTTAGAAAGGAACTAACTATGAAATTTCTAGAACTGAACAAAAAACGTCATGCCACTCGCTCTTTCAACGACAAACCTGTCGATTTGAATGATGTGAGAACTGCTATCGAGATTGCCACTTTGGCACCAAGTGCTCTTAACATTCAACCATGGAAGTTTGTTATTGTGAAAGAAAAGAAAAAAGAACTTGCTGATATCATGCTTGGTCGTAATGTCAAACAAATTGAGGAAGCACAATGTGCCATTGTCATTTTTAGTGATACTGATCTTCCTAAACGTGCCAGAAAGATTGCTCGTTTTGCGGTCAATAAAATTTCTGATGAACAGCTTGGTAATTATGCAACTGTTTATCCAAAAATGCTTGAGAAATATGATGAAAAAACAAAAGGAGAATTTTTATCCTTTAATATCGGTCTGGTTACTATGAATCTTGCCTTAGCCTTAACCGACCAAGGAATTGGTTCAAATATTTTAATGGGATTTGACAAATCAAAAGCTAATGACGTTTTGGGAATTGATCCAAGATTTAGACCTGAAATTGTCTTAAGTGTTGGCTATACCGATGAAAAACTAGAAGCTAATTTCCGTATACCTGTAGATGAATTAATTGAAAAAAGATAAGGAGAAATAATGACTGTAGATTTTAAACAAGAAGTAGCAAAACGTCGTGATGATATGATGAAAGATTTACTCGACTTACTAAGAATTAAGTCTGAGCGTGAAGATGATAAGGCAGATGCCACTCATCCTTTTGGACCAGGTCCTGTTAATGCCCTTAATCATTTTTTAAAAATGGCTGAGCGTGACGGCTATACCACTAAAAATATTGACAATTATGCCGGTCAATTTGAATATGGTGACGGTGATGAGGTTTTAGGTATTTTTGCCCATCTCGATGTCGTGCCAGCCGGTAGTGATTGGGAAACAGACCCCTATGAACCAGTTATCAAAGACGGCAAACTCTATGCGCGTGGCTCTTCAGATGATAAAGGACCAACCATGGCGTGTTACTATGGTCTAAAAATCATCAAAGAATTAGGGCTTCCTGTTTCAAAAAAAGTTCGCTTTATTGTTGGTACTGATGAAGAGTCTGGTTGGGGTGATATGGATTATTATTTCAAACATAATGACCAAAAATTACCGGACTTTGGTTTTTCTCCTGATGCGGAATTTCCAATCATTAATGGGGAAAAAGGAAATATCACTGAGTACCTTCATTTTTCAGGGAAGAATTCAGGGGATTTAGTGCTTCACAGCTTTAAAGGTGGTCTTCGTGAAAACATGGTTCCTGAGTCTGCTACAGCCATTATTTCTGGTAACTTGACACTTGCTGAAACAAAATCTGCTTTTGATAAATACGTGGCAGAAAATCCTGAAATTTCTGGAACAGTGACAGAAGAAGATGGTAAAATTGTCATCACTGTAATTGGTAAATCTGCTCATGGGATGTCTCCTCAAGTAGGTATCAATGGGGCAACATATCTTGCTAGCTTTATTGCTAATTGTGATTTTGATGGACCTGCAAAAGCCTTCCTAACCTTGATTGGTAATGTTCTCCATCAAGATTACTATGGCAAAAATGTTGGCATAGCATACACTGATGACAAAATGGGTGAGTTAACCATGAATGCCGGTGTTTTCAACTTTGATGAAATGTCTGATGATAATACTATCGCCTTAAACATGCGTTACCCTCAAGGCACAACACCAGAAAAGATTAAAGCAGTTCTTGAAAAATTGGCAGGCGTTGAAAAAGTAACTGTATCAGAACATGGTCACATCCCACACTATGTGCCAATGGATGACCCACTTGTTGCTACCTTGTTAAATGTTTATGAAAAACATACCGGCTTAAAAGGTGAAGAAAAGATTATTGGAGGTGGTACCTTTGGTCGTCTTCTTAAGCGTGGTGTTGCCTACGGTGCTATGTTCCCAGGCTATGAAAATACCATGCATCAAGCCAATGAATTTACCGATGTAGAGGATCTATACAGAGCAGCAGCTATCTATGCTGAATCCATTTATGAGCTTATCAAATAAAATATAATAAACAATAGCATATGTTTTAACCCTTTGCCTTTTATAGAAGCAAAGGGTTTTTTCTTTTTTTACTTTATTTATTAAACGATTAATTAACTTTTTGATGTCTAAAAAGTAAAGAAGAACTTTATCATATATTATTTTGATTAAAAATATTTCAATCTTTTATTAAGACTATCAGCATATTTTATTCATTATTTATTAGTTATTTATTTTGGAAAATAATATCTCTGTTAATGAGAGGATTAAAGTTAATCATATTGAGTGAAAAAAATCTAAAGTCTTACTTTTTCAAGTTAGAACATTGTATTATTTCATCATTATATAGAAAGATGGTAAAGGTTAATTTTACTAATGAATGATATCTAAATTCTGTCAGATGAAAAGGGGTGATTTTTCTTAGTCAATAAAAAATCAACAAGTTAATGATTTAAACCATTATAATTGACAAACGCTTTCATAAAGCCTATACTTGTAGTAAACTTAGTACCTTTGGCCATTTTTATATTAAGGAGATTATATGTCAAAAGAAAAAAAGAATTTAGAAAGCAAGCAGAGATTTACCATCAAAAAATTCAAAATAGGAGCTGCCTCTGTTTTGATAGGAACTGTTTTTGCTGTTTTTTCTAGTACCGTACAAGCAGATGAATCAGTTTCATCTTTGGATGATACATTGATACAAATTAGTAATCCAGAAGAAACAGAAAATCTAACTGCTGTGGAAATGACCGAAACACCTAATACCATCGCTATTTCGGAAGCAAGCGAAGAGGAAAATTCAACTAATGATTTAGTAAGTCCGGAAGTGTTAGCAACAACAGAAGTTGTTAATAATTCTAGTGATTCAGAAGAAATTGTTGCTGAAAATAGTACGGTTGTGTTACCTGTTATAGAAGAAAATACCGAAGTTTTTGAAGAAACTAATGTTTCAAATAACACTGACCTACTTTCTGAGAATTATGAGGAAACTACTGAAAATTCAGATACCTTAGCTTCCATTGAAAACAAAAAGAATGAGAAAGCAACTGATGATAATCTTGATAAAAAGAATGAAGATGTTGCAATTGAAGATAATCAAGCAGTGGCATCATTAAATGATTCAAATTTATCTCAAAGTGATGATAATCAGATTATAGCACCAAAATCAGAAGTGACAAAATCATTTTCTGTTGAGAAAAGTGAGGTTCCTTCTACTTCTGCAATGAATCGTCCTTCAAATGAAGGGGATCCCATCCCTTATGGTACAGATTTTAGATCTGATACAGCTGCTCAGATGAGTGTAACAACACCAAGAGAAAAAAATCTTGACTTAGTTAGGTTAAGCCAACAAATTGTTTGGGTTGATTTTACAGATGATAATGACATTACCAATGTTGATATTGTAAACGGAAAAAAAGCACTCAAGGTTGGAACAATTTTTGAAAAAGAGATATCTCCTGGATTTACTGTCAAAGCAGAAGTTATTGGTTTAACACCTTTTGAAGCTACTGATTACTATAAAGATCTTACAGGAGGAGATCCTGCAAAAGGCTATAATCCTAACGCTGTTAATAGATACCGATCAGATAATGGTAATTGGCGTCTTAGAAACAAACCTGCAAGAGTTGTATTAAAGCCTCAGGATCCCAACTGGTCTCATGTAAGATTAGCGGGTTTAAGTACAGAAAATAGACTTACTAACTTTGGTGTTGATGGCGGAGGATTTAATGTTGGGTTGCAATTAAAAGTAACTGCAATTTATAAAGGACAAGAAGTCCCTGCAACTATTCTTATGGCTGATGGTGAAGAAGCTGGACCTCATGAAACCAATATTTTTACTACAAATGGTTCAGGTTTTGAAGAAATTGCTAATATTAAGCAAAGGGATAGTAATGTTAGATATACTGTGAACTCTGAAACTGATTTATCAAGTATTTCAAATGCTGGATTCAAGCCTGAGTATTGGGCGAATCCTGATCAAGTAACGGGTGGCCTTGGTTCAAAAGTTTTTGGAGGGGTTAGAACATCTAAAAACTCTCATAGTGTTCCTGTAGTAGCAACTACAGGAGCTACAGAAGTTGGAATATATATGAATACTTCTGGAGGGCAGTCTGCTCAACTTGGTTTTTTACTGACTGATATAGGTGATGCTCCAGGTTCATATGGTTATGTGGCACATGCGATTAAAAATACTCCGGGAGTAACTTCTCCATTTCTTGGAACAGAAAAACCTGATTTTGATGTAGATCAATCAGATACCCAAGGAACAGGTGATGAGTGGATTAGAGATGACAACAATGATATTGGAGATGAGGGTGATAACCAGTTATCTGCTGACGGCAATCCATTTGTGATTCATGAAGCTGAAAAACAAGAATACACTCTTTCAATTAAAGCTAATAGAAATGGAAATGATAAAGCTTTTGTTAAAGGATGGATTGATTTTAATAATAATGGGAAATTTGAAGAAAATGAATCATCTGAGATGACAGAAGTTACTACAGATGGTCAAATTGATCTTGTTTTTCAAAATGCTCCTCAAGTGGTTGATACAGAAATATCGGCACTTGGAGCTCGTGTTAGAATTGCTTTGAAATCTGAAGAAATTGAATTGCCAATTGATTTGGCAACTTCTGGTGAGGTAGAAGATTTTCTAATAAAAACTATTCATCCACCAAAAGGTGAACGAAAAGAAACCTCAGGAAATCAAGGTGAACCACAAACAGCTACCATTAATTTCACGGCTTATGGGAAATTAAAGACTGACTTCAACTCAGAAAATACTATTGATACAACTCAAGCAATTAAAATTGTTGACCCAAATGGAAATCTGGTAACCAGTTACACTAAACAAGGACAAGGAACCTATACTGTTACATCAGATGGTACAGTGACTTTTGTTCCTGAAGCTAGCTTTTATGGTACAGCAGATGGTGTGGTTATAAGAGCAACAGATAAAAATGGTCAAACTACAGGTTGGACTTCAAATACATCATTAAATGGTTTGGATAATATTAATAATGGTATTAATGGTCAAATGACAATGGATGGTGTATATATTCCAACTGTAATTCGTGTAACACCAACATCAAATTCATCTCATACAATAGGTCTTCAAGGACAAATACAAACCTCATCAATTGTTTTTGTAATAGATGAAAATGGTTCTAATACAGGACTAACAGTTAATTTTATCCGTGGTGCAAGCACTCCTAAAGCTGAAATTGACAATGATTCCATTATTCTTTTAGATCTTTCTGGACAACCCACTGATCAGCCAGTTGCA
This sequence comes from Streptococcus zalophi, assembly GCF_016481285.1. Lineage (GTDB taxonomy): Bacteria > Bacillota > Bacilli > Lactobacillales > Streptococcaceae > Streptococcus > Streptococcus zalophi. Next base: position 4,705 of record NZ_JAENBP010000011.1, on the reverse strand, counting down.
GTTTTTGATGATACTGGTAAAAAGGTTGGGACATATTCTCTAGATAAGGTTAATAATAGTATTATTTTTAATCCTGAAAAAGATTTTTACGGTACCTCTCCAAGTATTACTATACAGGCAGCAGATAAAAATGGAACAACTGTTACAGCCACTTATACACCAGAGGTGACTAAAGTAACGCCAACAGGAAGTGATGTGACCTCAACCGGTCTTCAAGGACAGGAACAAAATGGCCAGCCAATCTTTACTGGAGGAGCCTCAGTGGTTCCAATGGATGATACGGTGGCAGCCACCTTTGAGGATGGTAGTACAACAATAACTATTGTAGGAGAAGGGACTTATACAGTTGCCTCAGACGGCGTAGTGACTTTCACACCAGAGCCAACCTTTATAGGTGTAGGTACTGGTGTAACAGTTAAGCGAGTAGATACTAATGGCACTCCAGCGACAGCTAAGTACACGCCAGAGGTGACTAAAGTAACGCCAACAGGAAGTGATGTGACCTCAACCGGTCTTCAAGGACAGGTACAAACTGGCCAGCCAATCTTTACTGGAGGAGCTTCAGTAGTTCCAATGGATGATACGGTGGCAGCCACCTTTGAAGACGGTAGTACAACAATAACTATTGTAGGAGAAGGGACTTATACAGTTGCCTCAGACGGCGTAGTGACTTTCACGCCAGAACCAACCTTTATAGGTGTAGGTACTGGTGTAACAGTTAAGCGAGTAGATACTAATGGCACTCCAGCGACAGCTAAGTACACGCCAGAGGTGACTAAAGTAATGCCAACAGGAAGTGATGTGACCTCAACCGGTCTTCAAGGACAGGTACAAACTGGCCAGCCAATCTTTACTGGAGGAGCTTCAGTAGTTCCAATGGATGATACGGTGGCAGCCACCTTTGAAGACGGTAGTACAACAATAACTATCACAGGAGAAGGGACTTATACAGTTGCCTCAGATGGTGTTGTAACCTTCACGCCAGAACCAACCTTTACGGGTACAGGTACTGGTGTAACAGTTAAACGAGTAGATACTAATGGCACTTCAGCGACAGCTAAGTACACGCCAGAGGTGACTAAAGTAACGCCAACAGGAAGTGATGTAACCTCAACCGGTCTTCAAGGCCAAGTCCAAACTGGTACACCAGTCTTTACGGAGGGTGACCCACTTGTCCCAATGGATGATACGATACCAGCCACCTTTGAAGACGGTAGTACGACCAAGACGATAGTAGGAGAAGGAACTTATACCGTTACACCAGACGGTGTAGTGACTTTCACACCAGAGCCAACCTTTATAGGTGTAGGTACTGGTGTAACAGTTAAGCGAGTAGATACTAATGGCACTCCAGCGACAGCTAAGTACACGCCAGAGGTGACTAAAGTAACGCCAACAGGAAGTGATGTGACCTCAACCGGTCTTCAAGGACAGGTACAAACTGGCCAGCCAATCTTTACTGGAGGAGCCTCAGTGGTTCCGATGGATGATACGGTGCCAGCCACCTTTGAAGACGGTAGTACAACAATAACTATTGCAGGAGAAGGGACTTATACAGTTGCCTCAGACGGCGTAGTGACTTTCACGCCAGAACCAACCTTTACGGGTACAGGTACTGGTGTAACAGTTAAGCGAGTAGATATTAATGGCACTTCAGCGACAGCTAAGTACACGCCAGAGGTGACTAAAGTAACACCATCAGGTGCTGATGTGTCATCGATAGGTCTCCAAGGACAGGTACAAACTGGGCAACCAGGCTTTACTGGTGGATCCACACTTGTCCCAATGGATGATACGATACCAGCCACCTTTGAAGACGGTAGTATGACCAAGACGATAGTAGGAGAAGGAACTTATACCGTTACACAAGACGGTGTAGTGACTTTCACGCCAGAACTCACCTTTACAGGCACAGGAACCGGAGTTACCGTTAAGCGAGTGGATGTTAATGGTACTTCTGCCACAGCTAACTATACACCAACAGTAACAGCAGTAACACCAGCAGGTGCTGATGTGTCATCAGTAGGTCTCCAAGGACAGGTACAAACCGGGCAACCAGTTTTTACTGGAGGAGCTCCAGTAGTTCCGATGGACGATACGGTGCCAGCCACCTTTGAAGATGGTAGCACAAGCAAGACGATAGTAGGAGAAGGAACTTATACCGTTGCACCAGACGGCGTAGTGACTTTCACGCCAGAACCAACCTTTACAGGCACAGGAACCGGAGTTACTGTTAAAAGAGTAGATACTAATGGCACCTCAGCGACAGCTAAGTATATGCCAACAGTTAAACCAGTCACTCCATCAGGCAATTCTGTGACTTCATCAGGTTTACAAGGACAGGTACAAACCGGGCAGCCAGCCTTTATGGCAGGTGACCCTCTTGTTCCAATGGATGATACGGTGGCAGCCACCTTTGAAGACGGTAGTACAACAATAACTATTGCAGGAGAAGGGACTTATACAGTTGCCTCAGACGGCGTAGTGACTTTCACGCCAGAATCAACCTTTACAGGCACAGGAACCGGAGTTACCGTTAAACGTGTTGATACTAATGGCACCTCAGCGACAGCTAAGTATACGCCAACAGTTAAACCAGTCACCCCAACAAGTGAGGATGCCAACTCAACCGGTCTTCAAGGCCAAGTCCAAACTGGTACACCAGTCTTTACGGCAGGTGATCCACTTGTTCCAATAGATGATACGGTTCCAGCCACCTTTGAAGATGGTAGCACAAGCAAGACGATAGCAGGAGAAGGAACTTATACCGTTGCACCTGACGGTGCTGTAACTTTCACGCCAGAACTCACCTTTACAGGCATAGGAACCGGAGTTACCGTTAAACGTATTGATGTCAATGGCACCTCAGTGACAGCTAACTATACACCAACAGTAACAGCAGTAACACCAACCGGAACTGATGTCACCTCGACAGGTCTCCAAGGCCAAGTCCAAACCAGTACACCTGTTTTTACTGGAGGAGCTTCAGTAGTTCCGATGGATGATACGGTTCCAGCCACCTTTGAAGATGGTAGCACAACAATAACTATTGCAGGAGAAGGAACTTATACCGTTGCGTCAGACGGTACGGTAACTTTCACTCCAGAACCAACTTTCATAGGAACAGGTACTGGAGTTACTGTAAAACGACAGGATGTTAATGGCACCTCTGCCACAGCTAAATACACACCAACAGTAACAGCAGTAACACCAACCGGCAATTCTGTGACTTCATTAGGTTTACAAGGTCAGGTACAAGTCGGTACACCAGTCTTTACGGCAGGTGACCCACTTGTTCCGATGGATGATACAGTGCCGGCCACCTTTGAAGATGGTAGCACAACAATAACTATTGCAGGAGAAGGAACTTATACCGTTGCTTCAGACGGTACGGTAACCTTCACTCCAGAACCAACTTTCACAGGAACAGGTACTGGAGTTACTGTAAAACGACTGGACGTCAATGGCACCTCTGCCACAGCTAAATACACACCAACAGTAACAGCAGTAACACCAACCGGAAATTCTGTGACTTCATTAGGTTTACAAGGTCAGGTACAAGCCGGTACACCAGTCTTTACGGCAGGTGATCCACTTGTTCCGATGGATGATACGGTGCCGGCCACCTTTGAAGACGGTAGTACAACAATAACTATTGCAGGAGAAGGGACTTATACTGTCGCACCAGATGGTATGGTAACCTTCACCCCAGAACCAACCTTTACAGGCACAGGAACCGGAGTTACTGTAAAACGATTGGACGTCAATGGTACCTCAGCGACAGCTAAGTATACGCCAAAGGTGATTGAGGTTCTGCCAATAGGAAATGATGTAATCTCAACGGGTCTTCAAGGTCAGGTACAAGCCGGTAAACCTGTCTTTACGGCAGGTGACCCACTTGTTCCGATGGATGATACAGTGCCAGCCACTTTTGAAGATGGTAGCACAACACTAACTATTCCAGGAGAAGGAACTTATACCGTTGCACCAGATGGCACTGTTACCTTCACGCCAGAACTAACCTTCACAGGCACAGGTACTGGAGTTACCGTTAAACGTGTTGATGTTAATGGTACTTCTGCCACAGCTAACTATACACCAACAGTAACAGCAGTAACACCAACCGGTACAGATGGCACTTCAACTGGTCTCCAAGGTCAAGTGCAAACAGGCAAACCAACCTTCACAGGTGGTGACCCACTTGTTCCGATGGATGATAGTGTTCCAGCCACCTTTGAAGACGGTAGCACAACAGTAACTATTCCAGGAGAAGGGACTTATACTGTCGCACCAGACGGTACGGTAACCTTCACGCCAGAACCAACCTTTACAGGAACTGGTACTGGAGTTACCGTTAAACGTGTCGATGTCAATGGAACTTCTGCCACAGCTAACTATACGCCAACAGTAACAGCAGTAACACCAACCGGTACAGATGCCACCTCAACAGGTCTCCAAGGTCAAGTGCAAACAGGCAAACCAACCTTCACAGAAGGTGATGTTGCAGTTCCGATGGATGACACAGTAGCGGCTACCTTTGAAGACGGTAGCACAACAGTAACTATTCTAGGAGAAGGTACTTATACCGTTGCACCAGATGGCACTGTTACCTTCACTCCAGAATTAACCTTCATAGGCACAGGAAGTGGCGTAACCGTTAAACGTGTTGATGTTAATGGCACTTCTGTCACAGCTAAGTATACGC
>NZ_JAENBP010000010.1 GCF_016481285.1 Streptococcus zalophi | reverse complement strand
TTTGACAGGTTACTTTCATAACCCTGCACGTTTGGTTTCTTGTCTTGTTCAGTTTTCAAAGGTCATGCTCTTTCGAGACAACTATTATATTCTAGCACCTCAACTAAGCTTTGTCAATACCTTTTTTAAGAAAAAGAAAAAATAATTTCATATTATTTCTACAATTACTTAATCTATAAGATAAACAAAGTATTATTAATGATTTTAAAATAGTAAATCATTAAGGGTAACAGTATCATTATACTATAAATATATGTTTTTTAACAATAAAACGATTTTTAATAAAAACGCCTGCTTACGACATTTTTTTATACCACAGATAAAAAAATGTCGTAAACAAGCGTAAGCGTTAGATAGCAATATGATGAGTGTTACCGCCGAAAATAATCGGCGGTAGACCAGAGCTAGACTAAGAATAATAGTATTCCATCATCATAACACTCAACAAAATTGATAAAAATTATACTAATTCAATAATTGCCATTGGTGCAGCATCCCCACGGCGTGGTTCTGTTTTAAGAATACGAGTGTATCCTCCATTACGTTCTGCATAACGTGGTGCAATTTCAGTGAATAGTTTTTGCAATGCAGATGTAGATGTGTACTTTTCAGTAGTTTCATCAAAGTTTTCTGATGCAATTTCGTTGCGAACAAATGCTGCTGCCTGGCGACGAGCGTGTAAATCACCACGTTTACCAAGAGTAATCATTTTTTCAACGGTTTTACGAATTTCTTTTGCACGTGCTTCTGTTGTCACAATAGATTCATTGATGAGAAGATCTGTCGTCAAATCACGAAGCATTGCTTTACGTTGTGAGCTAGTGCGTCCTAGTTTACGGTAAGCCATTTTTTCCTCCTGTTTTATTTATCGTTTTTTAATCCTAGACCAAGTTCAGAAAGTTTTAATTTCACCTCTTCTAAACTCTTACGACCAAGATTTCTAACTTTCATCATTTCTGGTTCTGTCTTTTCTGTTAAATCGTAAACAGTATTAATACCTGCACGTTTTAAACAGTTATATGATCGAACAGATAAATCAAGTTCTTCAATAGTACGATCGAATACTTTTTCATTGGAAGCTTTCTCAGTTTCTTTCATGACTTCAGTTGTTTTTGCAATTTCTGTCAAATCAGTGAAAAGATTTAAGTGCTCAATTAAAACACGAGCAGATAAGCCTAAAGCATCCTCGGGTATGATTGTACCATTAGTCATAATTTCAATCGTTAATTTATCAAAGCCATCATTACTACCGACACGGGCAGGTTCAACTTGATAGTTAACTTTTTTAACAGGCGTATAGATTGAATCTACTGCCAATGTTCCTACAGGTGCATTTTCTTTTTTATTCTCTTCAGCAGGAACATAACCTCTTTTTGTTGCAACAGTCAATGTTGCTCTAAAGCTAGCTCCCTCAAGAATAGTAAATAAATAGTGATCTGGATTAACAATTTCAATATCACTATCTGTTAAAATATCTCCTGCGGTAACTTCCATAGGTCCTTGAACATCAAGTTCAATTGTCTTTTCGTCTTCAACGTGAGATTTTACAGCAAGTCCTTTAATATTAAGAATAATTTGCATCACATCTTCACGCACACCAGGAATAGTATCAAATTCATGGAGTACTCCATCAATTTTAATAGATGTTACTGCTGCACCTGGAAGTGAAGATAAAAGAACTCGACGAAGTGAATTACCGAGAGTTGTGCCATAGCCACGTTCTAGTGGTTCGATGACAAATCTTCCGTAATCTTTATTTTCATCAATTTTTGTTATTTTTGGTTTTTCAAACTCAATCATGTCGTTACTCCCTCTTAAACGAAAAGTTGTGTACTAGTTGTTTTTTACGATTATACACGACGACGTTTTGGAGGGCGAGCACCATTATGTGGTACAGGTGTCACGTCACGAATAGCTGTTACTTCTAGTCCTGCAGCTGCAAGAGCACGAATAGCAGATTCACGACCTGAACCAGGGCCTTTAACAGTTACTTCAACTGTTTTTACGCCATGTTCTTGTGCTGACTTTGCCGCTGCTTCTGCAGCCATTTGTGCAGCAAATGGTGTTGATTTACGAGAACCTTTAAAGCCAAGTGCACCAGCTGATGACCATGCAAGAGCATTACCATGCACATCAGTAATCATAACAATAGTATTGTTAAACGTTGCATGAATATGAGCAATACCAGATTCGATATTCTTTTTCACACGACGCTTACGTGTTGGTTTAGCCAATTTCTTTACCTCCTATTTTATTTCTTATTTTTTCTTACCAGCAATCGCTACTGCTTTACCTTTACGAGTGCGGGCATTATTTTTTGTGTTTTGTCCACGGACAGGTAGTCCACGACGATGACGGATACCACGATATGATCCAATTTCCATCAAACGTTTGATGTTCAAGTTCACTTCACGACGAAGATCGCCTTCAATTTTGATTTTATCCACTTCACGACGGATAGCATCTTCTTGATCTGATGTTAAATCTTTAACGCGAACATCTTCTGAAACACCTGCAGCTTCTAAAACTTTTTTAGAGGTTTGCAAACCAATGCCATAAATGTATGTTAATGAAATGACAACACGTTTATCATTTGGTATATCAACTCCAGCTATACGAGCCATTTTTTCTCCTTTCTATTTTTATCCTTGACGTTGTTTGTGTTTTGGATTTGTAGGACAAATTACCATAACACGGCCATTACGGCGAATTACTTTACAGTATTCGCAAATTGGTTTAACCGATGGTCTTACCTTCATTTTTAATCCCTCCAATTATTTCGATTATTTAAAGCGGTATGTGATACGTCCTCTTGTTAAATCATATGGACTCATCTCTACAGTAACTCTATCACCTACTAAAATACGAATATAATTCTTTCGGATCTTTCCTGATACAGTTGCTAGAATTTGATGCCCATTTTCCAATTCAACAGTGAACATTGCATTAGGCATTGTTTCAACAACTTTACCTTCAATTTCAATCACATCTTCTTTTGCCACGCAAAAGCACCCCCTAAATTTCGATTTGATTCCCTCTACAAAATAGAGGTAACAGTTATAAGTCAGACTAGCCTATTATATCACGTCTTATAGTCTTATGCAAGTAAGTTTAATCATTTGTTACAAAGACGAAATAACCTTTGAAATGTTTGAAAACACTGCATCGATTTCATCATTTCCTTTGATATCATGGACGATACCTTTTTTACGATAGTGAGCAATAATCGGTGTTCCTTGTGCGATGTTAATATCTAAGCGACGTTTAACCGTTTCTGGTTTATCATCCTCACGTTGATAATAATCTTTTTCATCATATCCAGCTGCTGGTGGGTTAAATACTTTATGGAAAGTCTCCCCCGTTTCACGATGAATGATACGACCGCTTAAGCGTTCTAAGAGAAGTGATGGATCAACTTCAATATTAACAACACCATCTAGCGACATGTCCAACTCACTCAAAATAGCATCTAGGGCATCAGCTTGTTCAATTGTTCTTGGATAACCGTCTAGCAGAAAACCTTTTTCAGAAACGTCGGCTTGTGCTAATCGCTCTTTGACAATACCATTAGTCACTTCATCAGGAACTAATTCTCCCTTATCCATATACGACTTAGCTAAAATTCCCATCTTAGTTTGATTAGTGATGGCAGATCTAAACATGTCTCCTGTAGAAATGTGGATAATGCCAAATTTTTCAACAATTTTAGCCGCCTGTGTTCCTTTTCCTGCACCCGGAAGTCCCATAATTAAAAGATTCATTTTTTTCTCCATCTATTTTGTCATTCACTAGTGACTCATAAAATAAAATAGAAGGTTGACAAAGTCAACCTATATTCTATTCAGTTATGTTAATGAAACCAACATATTTCTTCTTCAAAAGATAGCCCTCAAGCTGTTTCATACCTTCAATACCTGTTGAAATAAGGATTAACAAGCTTGTTCCTCCTAAAGCAACGGTTGATGAAAGACCAAAAAGCTGTTGAGCAGCAATTGGCGTTAAAGCAACAAACGCTAAGAAAAGCGATCCTACTGTGGCCAATTTTTTGAGTAAAGAAGTCATGTAGTCTTGAGTCTCACGCCCAGGTCTAACACTTGGTATATATGACGCCCCTTTTTGTAAATTCTCTGCAGTTTTTTCAGGATTTACCTGAACAAAAGTATAAAAGAATGAGAATAAAACAATCAAGATGGCGTAAACAACCATTCCAGCTGGATTTTGGAAGTTTAACGCTTGACTTAGGGTGTTTAACCAAGGAATATCTTGATTTCCTGTTTGGAGGAATTGAACCAAGGTTCCCGGAATAGTTGTGATAGAACTCGCAAAAATGACAGGTATCACACCTGCTGGATTAACTTTTAAAGGCAGGTATGAACTTGTTGGTGCTCCTTGAGCTCTCTTAGTGTATTGTATTGGAATCTTATACTCAGCCTGTTGTACAAACGTTGTAAAGAAAACAATTGCAAGAACAGCTAAAGTAAAAATGCTAATAAATATTATAGAATTTGTCAATTCACTTGAGCGAATATTGACAAAGTAATCCTCATAGATAGTTGAGATAGAACCTGGTATAGCAGAAATAATCCCTGAAAAGATTATCATCGAAACGCCATTACCAAATCCTTTATCAGAGATTTGTTCTCCCAACCAAGTGACAATCAAGCTTCCTGTCGTTAATATGCATCCAATGAGAATATATGTTTGTGCATTAGGTGTTTCTACTAAAGCAACGGTTGATAGGGCACTAAACCCTGCTGTAATCCCAATAGATTGGAAGAAAGCAAGAAACAAGGAAATATATCGAGTAGCCTGATTTAATTTTCTTCTACCAACTTCTCCTTGTTTGCCCCATTCAACAAACTTAGGTAAGATATCCATTTGAAGCAACTGTACAACAATCGAAGCGGTAATATAAGGACTTACTCCAAGAGCAAAAACAGAGAAGTTTCTCATGGCATTACCACTCACAAGATTAAGCATATTTAAGAAAGGTAAATCACTCAACTGCTCAAGGCTTTTTGCGTTAATTCCAGGGACTGTAATATGAGTACCAACTCGGAACACAAAGATAATAAAGATAGTAAAAAGAATTTTTTTCCTAACATTTTTTATCTTTAAAGCATCTTTCAGTAATTTAAAAAACATAATGAGCTACCTCTCATTAGATGACTTCAACAGAACCACCTTTAGCAACAATTGCAGCTTCAGCACTCTTAGAAAACTTAGATGCTTTAACTGTCAATTTTTTAGTTAATTCGCCATTACCAAGAATTTTGATTCCTGATTTTTCAGCTTTTACAAGCCCTGATTCAACAAGAACAACTGGTGTTACTTCTGTACCATCTTCAAAAATATTTAATTGATCAAGATTTACTAAAGCATACTCTTTTGCGTTAATGTTAGTAAATCCACGTTTTGGCATGCGACGGAACAATGGTGTTTGTCCACCTTCAAAACCTAAACGAACTTTACCACCGCTACGGGCTTTTTGTCCTTTTTGACCACGACCAGATGTTTTACCATTACCAGATGATGATCCACGACCAACACGATTGCGTACTTTACGAGAACCTTCAGCAGGTTTTAATTCATGAATTTTCATTTTTTCTCCTTTTTGTAAAATGCTAACGCCTTTGTAAAGATAAGGTTCTCTCTACAAAAACTCGCCTATACGTTAATTTAGTTCAAGACACCATGAAAAAATCAAAGTGTCTTGGTTATTATTTTTAGTTTACGTCTTCTACAGTGACTAAATGAGATACTGTGTTGACCATGCCACGAATAGCTGGTGTATCATCTTTAACAACAGAACTATTTAGTTTACCAAGTCCAAGTGCAACAACTGTTTTACGTTGTGCTGGAAGGCGTCCGATTGGAGACTTAGTCAAAGTAATTTTAATTTGAGCCATGATATCTCCCTTCTTATCCTAACTCTGAAACAGGAACACCACGAAGCGCGGCAACCTCTTCAGCGCGTTTTAATTGTTTCAATCCTTCAACAGTTGCACGAACAATGTTGATTGGAGTGTTTGAACCTAATGATTTAGAAGTCACATCAGCAACACCCGCTAATTCGACAACGGCACGAACTGCACCACCTGCAGCCACACCAGAACCCTCGATAGCAGGTTTCAACAATACACGAGCACCGCTGTAGTTTGAGCGAACCTCATGAGGAATTGTTGTACCAACCATTGGAACTTCAATCATGTTTTTCTTAGCAGCTTCCACTGCTTTACGAATAGCTTCAGGCACTTCTTGGGCTTTCCCTGTACCAAAACCTACGTGACCGTTACGATCACCAACAACTACTAGAGCAGCAAAGCGAAGACGACGTCCACCTTTTACAACTTTTGTAACACGGTTAATTGCAACAACGCGTTCTTCAAGTTCTACTGCATTATCTTTAAATGCCATTATTAAGTGTCCTCCCTATTAGAATTTCAATCCGTTTTCACGAGCTGCATCAGCTAAAGCTTTAACACGGCCGTGATAGAGATATCCACCGCGGTCAAACACCACTTCAGAAATACCTTTAGCTCCTGCGCGTTCAGCAATCAGTTTACCAACAACAACGGCTTGTTCAGTTTTAGTTCCTTTTGAAACGTCTTTATCAAGAGTTGAAGCGCTTGCGAGCGTGACACCCGCTACGTCATCAATCAATTGAGCGTAGATGCCTGTATTAGAACGAAATACGTTCAAACGTGGGCGATCCGCAGTTCCAGAAACTTTACCGCGTACGCGACGACGGCGTTTTTGGCGGATTTTATTTTTATCTGGTTTCGAAATCACAATTTTCACCTCTTATTTTTTAATATTGAAAACAGTTACTGTAATTAGGTGGTAGGCACATTGTAAACCATTGTTTACAAAGATACCACACCTTATTATTTACCTGTTTTACCTTCTTTAAGTCGAACAAATTCTCCAACGTAACGGATCCCTTTACCTTTATAAGGTTCTGGTGTACGAAGGCTACGGATATAAGCCGCAGTTTGTCCAACAACTTCTTTGTTAATCCCACTAACAAGAATTGATGTTGCTGAAGGAACTTCAAATGTGATACCTTCTGGAGCAACGACTTCATCTTGGTGAGATTTACCAACTGAAAGAACTAACTTATTCCCTTGAAGTTGAGCACGGTAACCAACACCACGCATTTCAAGAGCTTTTTTAAATCCTTCTGAAACACCAACAACCATATTATTTAGGTTGGCACGAGTTGTTCCATGGATGGTTTTCATTTCTTTTGAGTCGTTTGGACGATGAAGTGAAACTTCACTACCATCAATCTTAATTTCAATGTTTTTATTGAACTCACGAGTAAGTTCGCCTTTTGGGCCTTTGACAGTTACAACATTATCTTTATTAGTGATTTCAACACCAACAGGTAATGTGATAACTTTATTACCAATACGTGACATATTTATTTTCTCCTGTTAGATTGTCAAGTCATAAGATGACTAGTTTTCACGGGGTGATAAGAATAATTCTTACCAAACGTATGCAAGCACTTCTCCACCAACATTTTTTTGGCGTGCTTCTTTATCAGTCAAAAGACCTTCAGAAGTTGAAATGATTGCAATTCCAAGTCCATTAAGAACTTTTGGAATATCTTCACGTTTTGTGTAAACACGAAGACCTGGTTTTGAAATACGTTTTAAATTAGTGATAACACGCTCACCATTTTGTCCATATTTAAGGAACAAACGAATCACACCTTGTTTATCATCTTCAATATATTCAACGTTTTTTACAAAACCTTCACGTTTAAGGATTTCAGCAATCCCTTTTTTAATATTTGATGCAGGTACTTCAAGAACACTGTGTTTTGCTTGATTAGCATTACGAATGCGTGTTAAAAAGTCTGCAATAGGGTCAGTCATAACCATTTTATTTTTCTCCTCTTACTAGTAGTTTGAATACTCACTTGCTAGTTAATGTTCAATTAAGTTCAAATTACCAAGATGCTTTAGTAACACCTGGAATTTGTCCTTTGTATGCTAATTCACGGAAGCAAACGCGGCAAAGTTTAAATTTGCGGTATACCGAATGTGGACGGCCACATCTTTCGCAACGAGTGTAAGCTTGCGTTGAGAACTTAGCAGGGCGTTTGTTCTTAGCAATCATTGATTTTTTAGCCATTATATTTACCTCCTATGTTATTTTGCAAAAGGCATTCCTAAGCCTTTAAGCAATTCACGTGATTCTTCATCGGTATTTGCTGTTGTAACAATAACAATGTCAAGACCACGAACTTTATCAACATCATCAAAATTAATTTCTGGGAAAATCAATTGTTCTTTAACACCAAGTGTGTAGTTCCCACGTCCATCAAATGATTTCGTTGGAACGCCGTGGAAGTCACGGACACGAGGTAATGATACTGATACTAATTTATCTAGAAACTCATACATACGTTCACCACGAAGAGTTACTTTAGCACCGATAGCAACACCCTCACGAAGACGGAAGCCGGCGATTGATTTTTTAGCTTTAGTGATGAGTGGTTTTTGTCCAGAAATAAGTGCTAATTCAGCTGCAGCTTTTTCTAAGTTTTTAGCGTTTGAAACTGCATCACCAACACCCATGTTAAGAACAATTTTCTCAACTTTTGGTACAGCCATAACTGATGAATAGTTAAATTTTTCAGTTAATGCTGGGATAACTTCTTTAAGATATTTTTCTTTTAAGCGATTTGCCATTATACTTCTCCTTTCCTTCGTGATTAATCAAGCACTTCGCCTGATTTTTTGTTGTAACGGACTTTTTTGCCGTCAATAACTTTGTAGCCAACACGTCCAGCAACACCATTTTTATCTAACACTTGTACGTTAGAAACATGAATTGGTGCTTCTTTTTCGATGATTGCCCCTTGTGGGTTGTCATTATTTGGACGTTGATGTTTTTTCATCATTGCTACGCCTTCTACAATAACTTTGTTAACTTTTGGTAACGCAGTCAAAACAACGGCTTCAACACCTTTGTCTTTACCAGCGATAACGCGAACTTTGTCTCCTTTTTTTACAAACATTGAGTTGTTCTCCTTAAAATTTCTTACGCCCTAATGGGCACCCTAGTAAACTAGGGGACTAGTTTGTTTTTTAATTAAAGTACTTCTGGTGCAAGTGATACGATCTTCATGTAGCCACCTTCACGTAATTCACGTGCAACAGGGCCGAAGATACGAGTTCCACGAGGTGTTTTATCATCGCGGATAATAACTGCAGCATTGTCATCAAATTTAATGTATGAACCATCTGGACGACGAGCTCCTGATTTAGTGCGTACAATAACTGCTTTGACAACATCACCTTTTTTAACAGCGCCACCAGGAGTAGCTTGTTTTACAGATGCAACGATAACGTCACCAATGCTTGCGAACTTACGTCCTGAACCACCAAGAACTTTAATGGTCAAGATTTCACGTGCGCCACTGTTATCAGCAACTTTCAAACGAGATTCTTGTTGAATCATTCTAATTTTCTCCTTTCAGGCTTATTAAATAATTATAGCTTCTTCAACTACTTCTACAAGACGAAAACGTTTTGTAGCTGATAGTCGACGAGTTTCCATGATACGAACTTTGTCGCCAGTCTTAGCGATGTTGTTTTCGTCATGTGCTTTGTACTTTTTAGAATAGTTGATACGCTTACCATAGACTGGGTGGTTACGTTTTGTTTCAACTACAACTGTGATTGTTTTATCCATCTTGTCAGACACGACACGTCCAACTAGGGTTTTACGTTGATTACGTTCCATAATTAGAATTTCTCCTTTCCCAATCTATTATTTCATTTCAGATTGCACAGTTTTAACACGTGCAATTTGCTTTTTCACTTCGTGTAAACGGGCAGTTTGATCAAGTTGACCTGCTGCAGCTTGAAAACGAAGGTCAAATAATTCTTTTTTGAGTTCGCTTTCTTTTTTAGCAAGTTCTTCTTGAGATAAGCCACGAAGTTCTTTTACAAAATCTTTAATTTCTTGAAGTTTCATGTCTTCTCCTTATTCTGCTTCACGTTTTACGAATTTGCATTTAACTGGTAGTTTGTGGCTTGCAAGACGAAGTGCTTCACGAGCGATTTCTTCAGAAACCCCACCAAGCTCAAACATCACTTTACCACGTTTTACTGGAGCTACCCAACCTTCAGGTGCACCTTTACCAGATCCCATACGAACACCGATAGCTTTAGCGGTGTATGATTTATGAGGGAAAATTTTAATCCAAACTTTACCGCCACGTTTCATGTAACGCGTCATAGCGATACGAGCAGCTTCTATTTGACGGTTTGTTACCCAGTGGCTAGTTGTTGCTTGAAGACCATATTCTCCAAATGCTACAGTTTTACCACCTTTTGCTTCACCACGCATTTTCCCACGGAACTCACGACGGTGTTTAACACGTTTAGGTACTAACATTTGTTATTTACCTCCTTTAGTGTTTTTACGAGTTGGAAGAACTTCTCCACGGTAAATCCAGACTTTAACACCTAACTTACCATAAGTTGTATCAGCTTCTTCCCAAGCATAATCAATATCTGCACGAAGCGTATGAAGTGGAACTGTACCTTCTGAATATCCTTCACTACGAGCGATATCTGCACCATTTAAACGACCAGATACTTGTGTTTTGATTCCTTTAGCACCTGCACGCATAGTACGTTGAATAGCTTGTTTTTGTGCACGACGGAAAGCAACACGTTGCTCAAGTTGACGTGCAATCCCCTCACCCACAAGATGTGCATCTAAATCAGGTGATTTAATTTCAATAATATTGATATGTACTTGTTTACCAGTCAATTTGTTAAGTTTTGCACGCAAAACATCAACATTTGATCCACCTTTACCAATAACCATACCTGGTTTAGCAGTGTGAAGTGAAACAATGACTTTGTTAACTGCGCGTTCAATTTCAATTGTAGAAACTGATGCATCAGCTAATTGTTTTTGGATGAATTTACGGATTGCAAGATCTTCATGAAGGTAATCCGCGTATTCTTTTTCAGCATACCATTTCGCATCCCAGTCACGGATGATTCCGACACGCATACCAATTGGATGTACTTTTTGACCCACGATTTTACCTCCTTATTTTTCTGCCACAACTACTGTGATATGAGTAGTGCGTTTGTTGATTGGTGACGCTGATCCTTTTGCACGTGGACGGAAACGTTTCATTGTTGGTCCTTCATTTGCAAATGTTTCAGAGACAACCAAGTTAGCTTTTTCCAAACCAAAGTTGTTTTCTGCATTGGCGATTGCTGAGTTTAAAACTTTTTCAATCACTGTAGCCGCTTTGTTTGGAGTGAATTTTAAAATTGCGATTGCATCAGCAACACTTTTCCCACGAATGAGATCAAGAACAAGTCGTGTTTTACGAGGTGAAACACGGACTGTACGAGCCATTGCTTTAGCTGAAGTAATTTCTGCCATTGTGTCCTCCTCCTATTATTTACGACGTGTTTTCTTGTCGTCTGCTGCGTGACCTTTGTAAGTACGAGTTGGTGCAAATTCACCAAGTTTATGACCTACCATGTCTTCTTGAATGTATACTGGTACATGTTTGCGTCCATCATAGACAGCAATTGTATATCCGATGAAACTTGGGAAAATCGTTGAACGACGTGACCAAGTTTTAATAACTTTTTTCTTTTCGTCATTGGCTTGAGCTTCAACTTTTTTCATTAAATGCTCATCGACGAAAGGTCCTTTTTTAAGACTACGTCCCATTTTTATTTTTCTCCTTTAAATAGTGTACCACAACGGCTTGTGCTATTAGTTAGCACTACCGAGCTGGCGGATTAAGCAATCTTATTATTTTTCGTTACGACGACGAATAATAAGTTTGTCTGACTTAGCTTTCTTATTACGAGTTTTAAGACCAAGTGCTGGTTTGCCCCATGGTGTAGATGGTGATTTACGACCAACTGGCGCTTTACCTTCACCACCACCGTGTGGGTGATCGTTAGGGTTCATAACAGAACCACGAACTGTAGGACGGATACCTTTCCATCTGCTACGACCTGCTTTACCAAGGTTAACAAGTCCTTGTTGCTCATTTCCTACAACACCGATTGTTGCACGGCAAGTTGATAGAATCATGCGAACTTCACCTGATTGTAAACGAACTAAGGTGTATTTTCCTTCAGTTCCCAGTACTTGAGCAGAAGCTCCAGCAGCACGAACTAAGGCACCACCTTTACCTGGTTTTAATTCTATGTTATGAACAACTGTACCAACTGGAATGTTAGCTAATGGAAGAGCGTTACCCACTTTAATATCAGCGTCAGGTCCAGATACAATACGTTGACCTACTTCAAGTCCTTTTGGAGCAATGATATATGCTTTAACACCATCTACATAGTGCACAAGAGCAATATTTGCTGAACGGTTTGGATCGTATTCGATTGTTTTAACGATTGCTTCAACACCATCTTTATTACGTTTGAAGTCAACCAAACGGTAATGGCGCTTGTGTCCTCCACCGTGATGACGAACTGTAATACGACCTTTGTTGTTACGGCCAGCTTTTTTCTTTAATGATACAAGCAATGATTTCTCAGGAGTGTTTGTTGTAATTTCAGCAAAATCCAAAGAAGTCATGTTACGACGGCCATTTGTCGTTGGTTTATAAACTTTAATACCCACGTTAATTCCTCCTTAGATTATTCTGCTTCTGCCGCAAACAACTCAATAGCTTTTGAATCAGCTGTAAGTGTTACGATTGCTTTTTTAGTTTTGCTTGTGAAGCCTGTATAGCGACCTACACGTTTTGCTTTAGGCTTAACGTTAACAGTGCTAATACTCGCTACTTTAACACCTTCAAACACAGCTTCAACAGCTTGTTTGATAAGGAGTTTGTGAGCACGAGTGTCGACTTCAAAGGTGTACTTGCCTTGTTCAAGAGCAAGCATAGATTTTTCAGTGATAACTGGTTTTTTAATTACATCGTACAAATTCATTATGCAAGAACCTCCTCAATTGCAGAGATTGCTTCTTTAGTTACAAGAAGTTTATCGCTATTCACGATATCAAGAACACTTGCAGTTGTTGCAGTTGCAACTTTTACGTTTGGAATATTGCGAGCTGAAAGAGCTGCAAATTTGTTTTCCTCTTCAGTAATAACAAGTACTTTTGAATCGACATTTAACGCCGAAAGAACTTTTGCAAAATCAGCTGTTTTTGGTGCTGCAAATGAAAGAGCATCTACAGCTACAAATTTTTCTTCAGCTACTTTTGCTGAGTAAACTGATTTCAAAGCAAGACGACGAACTTTTTGTGGAAGTTTGTAGCCATAAGAACGAGGTGTTGGTCCAAAGACGACACCACCACCACGCCATTGTGGTGAACGGATAGAACCTTGACGAGCACGTCCAGTTCCTTTTTGACGCCATGGTTTACGACCACCACCAGAGACAGCAGAGCGATTTTTAACTGCATGCGTTCCTTGGCGTAGACTAGCACGTTGGCTAATAACAACATCAAAAACAACTGATTCATTTGGCTCAATACCAAACACAGCATCATTTAAGACAACTTCGCTAACTTCTTTACCAGTTTGGTCAAATAGTTTTACTTTTGCCATTTTAACTGTTTTCCCCTTTCTTTAATTATTTAGCAGCTTTAACTGCTGATTTGATAGTGATAAGAGATTTCTTAGCACCTGGTACATTACCTTTAATAAGGATAGCGTTCTTTTCTGGAATAACTTGAACAATTTCAAGGTTTTGAATTGTCACGCGTTTGCCACCCATGCGTCCTGCCAAACGTTTGTTTTTGAACACACGGTTTGGAGCAACAGGTCCCATAGAACCCGGACGACGATGGTAACGAGAACCGTGAGCCATTGGTCCTCTAGATTGTCCGTGGCGTTTGATAACCCCTTGGAAACCTTTACCTTTAGTAGTACCAGTAACATCTACAACATCTCCGGCTGCGAATGTTTCTACAGTGATTTCTGAACCAACTTCTAAGCCTTCAATGTTTTTGAATTCACGAATGAAGCGCTTAGGAGCCGTATTAGCTTTCGCTACGTGACCTTTGGCAGGTTTGTTACTCAATACATCACGTTTGTCATCAAAACCAACTTGGATAGCTTCATAGCCATCAGTTTCAACAGTTTTCACTTGAAGAACAACGTTTGGTGTTGCTTCAATGACAGTAACAGGGATAAATTCACCAGATTCAGTGAAGATTTGAGTCATTCCCACTTTTTTCCCTAAGATTCCTTTTGTCATGAGAAAATATTTCCTTTTCTTTTTTTATAGTGAAAAGTTTTTTACGAGCGCTTTTCATGCTCTTTTTGAAATCAAATTATAGTTTGATTTCGACGTTAACACCACTTGGAAGATCTAACTTCATAAGCGCATCAACTGTTTTCTGCGTTGGGTTCACAATGTCGACAAGACGTTTGTGAGTACGCATTTCAAATTGTTCACGCGAATCTTTATATTTGTGAGTCGCACGAATAACAGTATAGAGACTACGTTCAGTTGGTAATGGTACAGGACCAGCAACTGTTGCACCTGTGCGTGTCGCAGTTTCTACGATTTTTTCTGCCGCTGTGTCAAGTGTACGGTGTTCGTACGCTTTCAAACGGATACGGATTTTTTTATTTGCCATCTTTTCTCCTCTCGTCTATTTAAGATAATAGGCTAGCTCCACAAGAAAACCGACAGGTGATTGCGTGGCAATGCAACCAAGCGTGTCGCAACCTCTTGCATCAAAGCTAAGGCTGTCTTTTTTACAGCACTAAAATATAATAACAAAATAACAAAGTGATTGCAAGGGATTTGGCAATAAAATTTGATTATTTTTTTGATTTAAAAAAATAAAACCCTAACAATTATCAAACCGTTAAGATTTTCTTTTTTGTTTTTTAAAAAGTGAATCACTTACCCATTAAGGAAGTGATATTATATAGTAGAAAGACTAGCAAGATTATTTTTGTTTAACATATTTTCTATAAACAATCCATAAAAACAAGCCTCTAAAAAAATTGTCTAAAACAGTTGCTAACCAAACACCAGATAAGCCCATTTTTAAAACAATACTTAAGAGATAGGCAAAACCGATACGAATGACCCACATGCCAATGCTTGTTGCATAAAAAGGAATTCTTGAGTGCCCCAAACCCTGCCAAACAGCTGTCATGATAAGAGTTGCAGAGGTTGCTGGACTACCAATCAAGGAATAAAAAATAACAATGAGACTGGCTGAAATCGCTACTTGATCACTAGTAAACAATAGGGATAACTGTCGCCCAAAGAGAAAGACTAGAACACTAAGACAAAGCATCACAAGGGTTGATAATAAATAAGATTCTTTCACAATCCTATCAATTGTTTTGGGGTTGCCTTGACCTAAATAATCAGCCACTAAAATAATAGTCGCCGTTGCCACAGCAACACCTGGCATATAGTTAAATTGTGTTAGGGTTTCTCCTATGGCATTGCCTGCTACTGCTTTTGTGCCCAGTTGAACGATAATAGCAATGATAACCACATCACCTAATCTCATCATCAAACGCTCAGCTGTAGCCGGTAAGGCAAGAGATAACAAGGTTCGATTCTTATGCCATTTAAACTGAAAATCTTGTTTTAATGTTCCTAATTGATACCACAATACTAAACTGCCAATGAATCGTGCCAACACTGTTGCACCAGCAACACCAACAATGCCTAGGTGAAAAACGAAAATAGCAATAACAGAAAAGATGACATTTAAAAAATTAACAAATAAGGTAACATAAAGAGATACTTTAGGGCGATTGTCAGCTCTTAGAACACTTGAAAAAATAATCATCAGTCCCATAAAAAGACTGCCACCACCAACAATAGCTAGATAAGTAGCTCCCGCTTGACTAACAGCTAAAGCCGTCCCCAAAGATGAGAGAACCCAGCTCCCCCAAAAAATGGAGAAAAAAGCCAAAACAAGACTTAGAAGTCCTGTCAACACGATAGTATCTCGCATCAACAATTGCGTTTCAGAGTGATTTTTTTCACCTAAACTTCTCGCAACAAGACTAGCAACACTAGAACCTAGAGCGATAAAGATTGCTTGGTAAATACTAATAATGTTATTAGCCACTGAAACGCCTGAAACTGCAATTAAGCCAATTTGAGCAATTAAATAACTATCCACAAAACCCATCGTCATTTGTAATATGTTTTCCATCATTGCTGGAACAGCGATAGATAGTATTTTTTTAGTATGCTGCATAGATAATGACAAACTCTAAAACTAGAGTCCTAGATACCTTTCTACTGTTTCTTTCATATCTTTTGTTGCAATGGTTGTCTGATGACGAATTGGTGCTTTTTCAATGCCGTCTACAGCTTTAGGAATGACTATTTGAGAGAGTTTTTTGAGTTTCTTTACCGCCTCAAAATCGTCTGTGATACTTGTTCTCTCAAGAGCTTTGACGACAACAGTTGGAAATTTATAGGGACTTGCTGTTGATACGACAACTGTTTTTGTCGTATCTTTTGTTTTTTCTTGATAATCCTTATAAACGCTTGATGCAACGGCTGTATGAGGATCCTCAACATAATGATTTTCAAGATAAACACGCGCAATGTCCTGACTCGTTTGTTCTTGGTTAGCAAAGCCAGCGGCAAAAAGATTTAAAATAGAGGCCTCTTTAACAGGTAATTGATAACTACCTTCATTTGCTAATTGCGCCATTAGCTCACGCGTTTTTGTAGCATCGTTGCCCACTAAGTGAAAGACTAAACGCTCTAGATTAGATGACACAAGAATGTCCATTGAAGGACTTGTTGTCACTTTGAAGGGTCTATTTTTATCATAGGTTGCTGTGTTAAAGAAATCTGTTAAGACATTGTTTTCGTTGGAGGCACAGATAAGTTTTCCAATCGGCACACCAATTTTAGAGGCGTAAAAAGCAGCGAGAATATTACCAAAATTGCCAGTTGGTACTGAAAAGTTAATCAATTCACCATTGTCAATCTCACCTTGTTTGAGAAGTTGTGCGTAAGCATAAACATAATAAACAATTTGAGGGACCAAACGTCCAATATTCATGGAGTTGGCTGATGAAAATTGTATGCCTTTTTCTAGTAATAGATCTCGCAACTCTTCATCGTTAAACATGTTTTTTACACTAGTTTGGGCATCATCAAAGTTCCCATCAATAGCCAGAACATGCGTATTTTCACCTTCTTGGGTAACCATTTGTAACTCTTGGATACGACTAACGCCATTTTTAGGATAAAAGACAAAAATTTCTGTTCCAGGCACATCAGCAAAGCCTGCCATGGCTGCTTTTCCTGTATCTCCTGAGGTGGCTGTTAAAATAACGATTTTATTGTCCACACCTTGTTTTTTAGCGGCAGTTGTCATCAAGTAAGGCAAAATCGATAAGGCCATGTCTTTAAAAGCTATGGTTGATCCGTGAAATAGCTCTAAATGGTATTGACCGTTCAACTTAACTATTGGTGCAATCAACTCTGTATCAAACTTATCATCATAAGCATTTGACACACAATAGGCGATTTCTTCCGGTGTAAAATCATCTAAAAAAGCTGACAAGATTTTTTTAGCAATGTCTTGGTAGCTTAAGTCTTTTAATTGGTTGAAATCTAAACTTATTTCTGGAAAAACAGTAGGGGTGTAGAGACCACCATCTGTTGCTAATCCTTTTAAAATAGCTTGGCTAGCTGTTGCTGTGTTTTTAGCATCTCTCGTTGATTGGTAAATTAGAGTCATTACGCTCTCCCTTGTTTCATAAAGTCTTTTTCTTATCATATCATATTTTTAACTGATTTGCCTAAACAAATTTTTTGATAAACCCTTCTAATCATTAATGAAAAAACACCAATTCTCAAGGAGAATTGGTGTCAAGGATTACCCTTCATAATCAAAGGCGATTTCAATAATTTCTTTTAATTCTGAAATGAGTGGTTCTTTTGGATTTGCAGTTGTACATTGGTCTTCATAAGCTTTTTCAGCTAAACGATCAGCATCTGCTTTTAATTGTGCTTTAGTCACACCTTGTGACTTAAAGTTCATTTTAATGCCGATTGATTGACCAAGCTCGTAAACCTTGCGAGCGAGTGTTTCTGCTAATTCTGCATCTGTTTCACCTTCAAATCCCATGAAGCGAGCAATGTCAGCATAATCTTTTTCTGCACGGAAGTAGTCATATTTAGGGAACATAGCATGTTTTTGCGGATCTTTCGCGTTGTATCTAATGATATGTGGTAGTAAGATCGCATTCGTACGACCATGAGGAACGCCCCATTCACCCCCAACTTTGTGAGCGATAGAGTGGCAAATTCCTAGGAAAGCATTAGCAAAAGCCATTCCTGCCATAGTTGAAGCGTTATGCATTTTTTCACGTGATTCTTCATCTGGTGTGTTAACTGATTTTTCAAGGTAGTCAAAGACTAGTTTGATGGCTTGAAGAGATAAACCACGTGTATAATCACTTGCCATTACTGAAACATAAGATTCAATCGCATGGGTTAAAACATCCATTCCTGTATCGGCTGTCACACTAGCAGGAACACTCATAACAAGAGCTGGGTCAATAATAGCCACATCTGGTGTCAATGCATAGTCAGCCAGTGGGTACTTGGTATGATCATCGCTATCAGTAATAACGGCAAATGGTGTGACTTCTGATCCTGTTCCTGATGTTGTTGGGATACAGATAAAGGTTGTTTTTTCAGCATAAGGAATTTTATAGGTACGTTTACGAATATCTAAGAATTTTTGTTTAGCACCAAAGAAGCTAACATCGGGGTTTTCAAAGAACATCCACATTGCTTTTGCAGCATCCATCGCAGAACCACCACCTAGAGCGATAATAGTGTCTGGTTGGAACTCGTTAAACATTTCAAGCCCTTTGTAGACGGTATTAGTTGATGGGTTTGGCTCTACTTCTGAGAAAACTTTCACAGATGGATTGTTTTTGTTTAATTGTAATTGTTTTTTCACTAAATCAGCATAGCCAAATTTAACCATCCCTGGATCGCAGACAATCATGACTTTCTCTGCTTGAATTTTACGAAGGTACATGATGGAATTTTTTTCAAAGTAGATTTTGGGTGGTAATTTAAACCATTGCATATTATTACGGCGCTTTGCTAGTGTCTTAACGTTAATCAAATCAATTGCCCCCACATTGTGTGATACTGAGTTGCGTCCGTGTGAGCCACAACCAAGGGTTAATGATGGAATCATTTCATTGTAGATATTTCCGATACCACCTTCTGCTGATGGTGAGTTAACAAGAATACGGCATGCCTTCATACGAAGACCAAAACGGATTTGAAGATCTTCATCTTCTGTGTGAATCACTGCAGTATGTCCTAAACCACCAAGGTTTAACATTTTATCACATTTTTCTAAAGCATCCTCTACATCACTTGCTTTGATGAGGGCAAGTACTGGAGACAGTTTTTCAAGAGCTAATGGGTGTTCCATAGTCGCATCTGGAATTTCTGCCAAGATAATTTTAGTGCCTTTTGGTACTTTGATGCCTGCTAATTCAGCGATGAATTCTGCTGAATAACCAACAATTTTCGGATTAACAGCTGTTTTTGCTTCATTAAGAACAGCTTTTTCTAATTTTTTAATATCAGCTTTTTTAGAAACAATAAAACAGTTATGTGCTTCAAACTCTGCTTTGACCTCATCATAAACAGAAGCATCAACAATAGCAGCTTGTTCAGAGGCACAAATCATCCCATTATCAAAAGTTTTTGAAACAATCAAATCATTAACAGCACGTTTAATTTTAGCATCTGCCGCGATATAACTTGGCACATTACCAGGTCCAACACCAAGTGCTGGTTTACCACTTGAATAAGCCGCCTTAACCATACCTGGACCTCCTGTTGCAAGAATGGTTGCAATTAAAGGATGGTTCATCAAAGCACCTGTTGCTTCAATACTTGGTTGTTCAATCCATTGCACACAGTCTTCTGGTGCACCAGCTTCAATAGCAGCATCACGAACAATACGAGCTGCTTCAGCAGAACATTTTTGAGCTGATGGGTGGAAAGCAAAGATGATTGGATTTCTTGTTTTTAAAGCAATTAAGGCCTTGAAAATAGTTGTTGAGGTTGGATTTGTTGTCGGAGTAACCCCACAAATCACACCAACAGGTTCAGCAATAGAAATCAAACCCGCTTCTTTATCTTCTGCGATAACACCAACTGTTTTATCATACTTAATCGCATTCCAGATATACTCTGAAGCATACATATTTTTAATAGCTTTATCTTCGTAGATACCACGACCTGTTTCTTCAACAGCCATTTTTGCTAAGGGCATATGTTTTTCTAATGCCGCCATACTTGCATGGTGAACAATATGATCAACTTGTTCTTGTGTGAAATTTTCCATAGCGTGTAAAGCTTTAGTTGCTTTTTGAGCCAATTGATCAATCATTGTTTTTGCATCAACAGTTTTAGTTGCCATAAGTTATTTTCCTCCAACATTGTTAAATGTTTCACAATTTTTATGGTTTTATTATAGCTCATTTTAAAAAGTTTGTAAATAGTTTCACAATATTTTTTTCAATTTTTTTTGAAAGTTTTTTCTGTTTCTCTGAAAAAAAGATGAAATCCCCTTAATGTATCAGTTTTTTCGTTATCTTAACTTCACTTGGATCAACAAAAAACACTTCCTAATTTTTAAGATTAGCAAAGTGTTTGTTAGCTATTTTATTTTGCTTGTTTTCTAGCAATGGTTTTATTTCCTCATTTGTCAAATTAAGCTAAACAGAAAAAAAGCCATCTATGTTAGACTCAGATAAACAGTCACATTTGTCTGAAAGGAACTAACATAAATGACCTATAATCATCTTACCATAAATGAGGAAATGAAAGGTAATCCAGTTTAGATATTTTGGGTAAAAGGAATTCTGCTAAATGCAGAACTAAAATATCAATTCAAAACTAAAATTTTATTGAGCGTTTTTCATTTTCTTAATAAGTTCTTCACCTAACAACCTTTCAAATTGTAAATCAGTTTCAAAATCAAACCATTTTATTCTGCTTCCAACACTGAAGGTCTTGTCAAATTGTTCTAACCAAGGAAAATTTTTATTTAAATTAGTATTATTGACAACATATTTTGATGGTAAAAAACCTCCTAGAAGGGCTAAGGCAACAGAAATTTCTTCGCTGAATAACCAATCAATATATTCAAGTGCTTCATTAACCATTTTGGATGACTTCAAAATTCCAATCGCTCCACCTCCTATAACAGGTTGATTTCCTGGTATTGGAGCATAACCAAATGTAAATTCTGTATCAATGGAATCATCATTGAATAGTGGACTAGCATAATTAGAAAACAGAATTTCCATAACTGTTTCCCCTGTTTTTAGACTATTTACAAAGTCTTCCCACCAATCAGAACTACTTTTTTTTGTGTAGTTAATACTATTTTGATAATCTAAAAAAACAGTTTCTATAATGCTTAAAGTCATATTATTTTTCAAAAGACTTTCTCTATAGCGAGGAATAAAATCACAAGCAGCAACAATTGGTGATTTTAATCCTCTACTATGCCCAAAAAGAGTTGGTGACTCATTATTGCTATTTTTAGTAAAAAACTCAGAAATTTTATCAAATTCACTATAACTTTGAGGTATTTCTAATGACTTTTTGTTTTTTTCAAAATATTGTCGCTGTATCAATGTATTCTCAAAAATATCTTTTCTATATACCAAAATCTGACTACTGATATCTAGTGGGAATGTATATTGACATCCATTAACGTGTGTATATTCTTTAGAAACTGATTTGTCAATTTTATCATTAATCGTCTCTGTTCTACTCTCATTAGAAATATTTTTAAAAATTAATTCAGCGTAAGTTGGCAACCAAGCCATGTCAACTCTGACGATATCAATATCAACTAATAATTCGGGATTAGATAATAAATCCAATATTTCTTCATATTCTCTCTCGACGATAACTATATCTCTCCCAGTCAAAAATTTATACCTATCTGATAATATTGATAAAGCTTGGCTAATTGGAGATTTTAGAGTAAGAATTTTAATTGCGTTAGTGTTTTCTTTTAAAAAACTAAACTTCCTAGACATTGACTCATAGGGTAATAAATGATGTAAAGTCTTATTTTCTATCTTTAAAATACAATTTTGTGCTAACTTGCGATAATCTACTTTTAAAGTATAAACATTATCTTGTTGAATAAAATCTGAAGAACCAACGAGATAAAATATCGGTAAATCTTTTTTTCCGAACCATTTAAACATATCTTTTAAACGATTAAGCAAAAATTTATCTGTCAAAAAAATAACATCAAGATTTGTTAATAATTTTAGACTAGGATAAAGTTTCAATACATAGTCATAATCATTAAGATAATAGTGTTTAGATGAATAGTTTTGGATAATACTTTCACTAATATAACTTGAAAGACTATAATCACCCTCAAAACCAAATGATAAAAAAATGACCGTATTTATAGTATTCTTATAAAGAAATTCTCTAAAATTCTCTAAAACAGATGAAATTTGAAAACTCAATTCATTTTTCTCAGGATAAGTGTCAATTTCGTATACTTTAACTGAGTGAAGCCTACTTACCTTAAATTTTTTTATAGAGAAACCTAGACAAAAAATGGCATGCGGTAGTTGTCCTAAACAATCATTAAAAATGTGAGATATATTTGACTTACTCCTTATGTTCACTATCTCAATATCAAAACTTGAACTACCTACCATAATCTCATCCAAAAAATCAGTATACTGATTTCTCATTGTAGATAACACTAAAATATAACACTTATTAGATAACCCTCTCCTTAAAAATTGAGCTTGAGTATTGATGCGGTAACCTAATTTTTGAGCCGCTTCTTCAACAAGTTTAATTTTATCTGCTCTAACATTCCCTCTTTTATTTAGAACATTCGAGGCTGTGCCATGTGAAACTCCTGCCTCTTTAGCAATATCATTTATCGTAACCAATATCATTCAACTCCTAAAAACTAGATTAAAACCCTCTATTTATCTTTTAATTTATTATTATTTTTCAAAAAAATTTAACATTCTCTTAAATATAAAAATCAATGAACATTTTTCTAATCGATAGTTAACTACTATATAATATATAGATTTTGTGATTTTTATTTTTTAATATCTCAATAATACCATATAAACAAGGTAAAGAGAAATATATTTCAGATGGTTCCTTAATATTTCATAAACAATCTGAGCATCAATCAAAATTTAATTCACTAAAAAAAGATAAAGAGATTGTAACTCTTTATCTGATTTCTTCCACATAAATAACACCTACAATCTCTGACAGGTTTTCCATTAATTTTAGATGATCAAATTTTTCGTTTAATTGCAACTCCATATAACAAGATATTTTTGTAGAGTTAATACTTGTTAGTTTTCTTTCTTCATCTAAATTACCAATACCATTTTGCATATCTATTATTTTTATTCCAGATGTGCTCAAATAAATTAACAATCGATTGTAAGCTTCCATAGAACTGAACACTATATAATACTCAGCAATTTTTGTTTTTGAATTTAAATATTTTTTTACAGGAGTAAATATAGTCATAATAGCTATTAGAAGAATTGCTGCAACAATAGCCCCTTTATAAAAACCTATTCCTATAGCTAATCCAATACATGCTGACGACCATAATCCGGCGGCAGTAGTCAGTCCCTTTATTTTGTTTCTATTTGTTATTAAAATAGTTCCAGCTCCTAGGAAACCAAGTCCACTAATCACCTGTGCCCCCATTCTGCTAGGATCTCCTGTACCGTATTCATGAACTATAAATTGATTAGTCATCATTACAATACTAGCTCCAAGACAAACTAAAATATAAGTTCTTAACCCTGCCGCTTGATTTTTTACTCCACGTTCGTATCCTACAATACCTCCTAATACAATTGACATAATACATCTTAGGAAAATTTCATCTATGTTCAATCCTCCTGAAGTTAACATTATCGTTTTCCTTTCTGTGTTTGAAAACGGTTAGCAATATAAAGTGCAGCACTTGACATAACCATTAATACCACTGAGTATACTAACATCATTGCTTGTGCATTTATAGTCGCGGTCTCGTCGGTAGATTGTTTAATAACAATACCTAAAGGTTGAAATAATGGATGATATAGGAAAACTGATAAGTCATAATCAGAAAGTAATGAGTTGAAATTCAATACAACTACTGACAAAACTACTGGCATTATTAAAGGAATAACCACCTTTGTCATTGTGCGTAAAGTTGATGCACCCATACTTCTAGCAGCTTCTTCCATATCATTATTAATACTAAAAAATGCAGCACGAATCATTCGATAAGAGAATGGTAATTTTTGAATAATATAAGCAATTAACATAATGACCAATGTGCCTACTAGTACAATATTAAATATCATTAATCTAGGTTCATTATACGTAAACATTAATCCTAATGCAATTAATGTACTTGGAAGAATCCAAGGGATCAAAGCGCCATATTCAAAAAATTGATCTATTTTAAACTTATTCTTATGAACAATTCTTGAGATAACAATAGCAATGATAGTTACAATTATAGCTGCTAACAATGAATAGACCAAACTGACTAAATAGGGTTTGAAAGCTTGACTATTCGAAAATAGTTGAGCATAATTTTCAATGGTGAAACTGCTCAATTTTAAATTACCTGTTTTGATTGTCAAAGCATCAGTAAATGAATAGACAATAATTAATAGAATAGGAAGCATATAAATGCTAAACAAAACATAAGCTATTACATGAGCCAAAATATTCCAAAATGGAGAATTAATTTTTTGTTTTTTAAGTCCAGCTTTTGTTTTTGAAACAGAAACATAATTGCCTCCACTTTCAATCCTATTTAACAATGTTAGTAGTAAAATGGTTGCCAACCCTAAAATCAATGCTAATAACGCGGCCAAATCTCTAGAAGATGTCGTTTTAGCAAATGTAATTATCAAGGGATTAATTGTCTGAAAATTTTTCCCCCCAACAATCAGTGGTGCAGAAACCGCTGATAATCCTGTTAAAAAAGTCAAAATAGTTAATGCAAAAAGTGTTGGTTTAAACGTAGGAAAGACAACTCGGAAAAATACAGTGATTGGATTAGCTCCCATATTTCTTGAAGCCTCAATAGTATGATAATCAACACTTCTCACAGCACTGGTCAAAAACATAATATGATTAGAGGTACAAGCAAATGTCATAATAAACAAAACAGCACCGTATCCTTGAAACCAATTTGATGACAAATTAGGAAATATATTTGTTAAAAGTTGAGTAACGACACCATTACTACCGTACACAAATTTATATCCTGTTGCCAAAACGATTCCGCCATAAACTAATGATGTCATATAGCCAAGTTTTAATATTTTTGATCCTTTTATTTCCCAGTACTCTGTAAAAAGAACCACTAATGTCCCTACAATATTAACTGTTAAGACCATTGAAACAGCTAGAATAAAACTATTAGATATACTACTTAAAGCTCTTTCTGATCTTAAAATTTTATTAACAGCATCTAATGTAAATGTACCATTTTTTAAAAAGACATCAGTAAGTAAACCTATATTAGGATAGATTACAAAAGCAATAATTAGCCAGAAAACACCAATTCTAATAATCCAATCTCGCCATTTAAATTCTTTTTTCATAGCTAATCTCCTTTGAATTGCATGATATCCTTTGGATTGAAATATAAATTCACTTTATCACCAACAACATGACGAGAACGTCCATCATTTTTTTCAATGATATGTATTATTTCATCGTTTAAAAGTTTAACAGTGTATTTGATTAGAATACCATTAAATTCTAAATCAGTAATTGTACCAATTAATTCTAAATCATTTTGATCAGTATTTGTTAGTTT
This sequence comes from Streptococcus zalophi, assembly GCF_016481285.1. GTDB lineage: Bacteria > Bacillota > Bacilli > Lactobacillales > Streptococcaceae > Streptococcus > Streptococcus zalophi. Next base: position 29,279 of record NZ_JAENBP010000010.1, on the reverse strand, counting down.
AATTCTCTCTAAACGGATATAACCTTCTGTGTCTTTGAAAATCTTCTCTTGACCTTGTAATTCTTGTAAAGTTTTAGCATTGATTTTATTTATAGAGCCAATAAATTCACACACAAACTCTGTTTTAGATTGGTTATAAATTTCATATGGTGTCCCAACTTGCTCTATAAAACCATTATTAAACACTGCAATGCGATCTGACAGAGTGAGTGCTTCTTCTTGATCATGTGTGACATACAATGTTGTAATACCAAGTTCTTTTTGCAAACGCTTAAGCTCTTTTCTCAAAGAAACTCGTAATTTAGCATCCAAATTTGATAAAGGCTCATCTAAACACAAAATTTTTGGTTCTAAAACTAGTGCACGTGCCAGGGCGACACGTTGTTGCTGTCCACCGGAAAGTTCAGAAATATTTCTATGTAATTGTTCTTCGGAAATATTAATCTTCTTTGAAATTTCACTAACCTTTGCTTTAATGATTTCAGGAGAGACTTTTTTAACTTTTAATCCAAATGCTATATTTTCAAATACTGACATTGTTGGGAAAAGTGCATAGCTTTGAAATACAATTCCAATCCCCCTTCCCTCAGGCTCTATCTTTGTGATATCTTTATCTTCAACATAAATATTACCGGCCGACGGTTCAATAAATCCGACTAATGTTCTTAATGTCGTAGATTTCCCGCATCCACTAGGCCCAAGAAATGTGAAAAATTCTCCTTCATTAATGTTTAAATTTAAGTTATCGATGGCAATAAAATCGCCGTACTTAATTTGAATATTGTTAAAATTAATCATATTATCTCCTAGAAAATTTGAAATGTTATTGAATAAATTCTAGTTGAGCTTTCTCAATCCAACTATCAACATTATTTCCAATAAATTCCCAGTCAAGCTTTTGAGGTTTAACACTATCAACGAATTCTTTTATATCTGGTTTAACTTCCGCTAGAGCATCTTGATTTGCTGGTATAGAACCAAATTCATCGCTCCATGCTTTTTGAACTTCTGCTGAACCAAACCAGTCAACAAATTCTTTCAATAGAGCTTGTTTTTCACTTGTATTCAAAATCCCAATTTGTTCTGTAACATATGGAACTCCCACTTCTGGACTCATAACTTGAAATTTATAATTTCTTTCTGATTCATTTTGAAGAACTCCAGATCCCCAAATCATACTGTAATTTAAATCATTTTCATCATCAATTATTGCTGAAATAAAATCCTCACCATCAGCATAAATATGTGCATTTTGTAGATAATCTTTCGCTACCTTCCATCCTTCTTCGGAGATGCCTAATTCACCATCTTTATCTGGGTAGCGACTCACAATGCTAGAAAAAATAATTTTTGAAGTCCCTGAACCTAAATTCAAAATACCATATTTATCTTTATATGAACTCTTTGTAAGATCAACCCAATCTGATGGCATTTCAACTGTTTTATTTCCAATTAAAACTAATGGCTGAACAACTAGTGAATGATAGTAACCATCTTTATCACCTAAAGAACTATCAACCTTATCAGTCCATTTAGGTGAATATTTGACAAGTAGCTCTTCCTTCTTAATACGTTCAAATTCTAATGTGTTTGGACCAAAAACAAGATCAGCAACCGCATTATTTTTTTCAGCGATAAGTCTATCGGCAATTTCACTACCTGCAATATCAACAATCTGTAGTTTATAACCTGCTTCTTCTGCCTTTTCTTGTAAATACTCTGATCGACCATTTGAGGCAGAATTGGTATATATTACAATCGTTTGTGATCTATCTATTTCTCCTGAATTACCATCAGTTTTAGCATCATTGCTTGAATTTGAACAAGCTGCGAGTAGTAACATTGAAGCTACTAAGGAAAGTTTTTTGATTTGTTTGAACATTTATATGTCCTCCTTAATTATTTTTTAAATTATTTGCAGTTAAAAAGTTATATAGTAGATAAGGCCAATCTGTTTGAATAATGTCAAATCCTAAGTTGACTAGTCTCCCCCAAGATTGTCCATCATTTTCTATAGCAGAATCATCATCTAAACCAGCTGATAAAACAATAGTATCACTTAAAGTAAGAGCATTTCCCCAAATTAGAAGCCCTTTATTTTTCAATGACTGAATTGTTTTTGGAGATACTAGCTCAGTGTCCAAAGTTTCAAAAATCAATTCGATAGCAACAATATTTAAACCCTCAAAATTTAAAACTAAAGCTAATTCTTCCATTGTTTTTACTATAGGCATATACATAACATCTAGACCAGAATCTCTTAATTTTTCTAAGAGATGTCGTTCGACTGGGGATTTTAGTAAAATTTGTTCCAATGATTTATATCCTTTAAGTCTATCGAGGAACGTATCCCAATAGAACCAACTTCTATCAATATTAATAAAAGCTTGTCCTTCAAATCTATCTAAAATCTGCTCAATGGTTTCTATTTTCTGATTAATTGGTTCATGTACAGAATTAAAACATGTCTTAGAAGCAATTTCTTTAGCATTTAATGTTCTAATATCAAAATTATCATTAAAGACTAAAGGTTCCTGACCATCATGAAATGCAAAAAAACCACCATCTTGAGAACGAACAACATCAACTTCGAACATATCAGCCTTGTGTCGAATGGCATTATAATAAGCTTTTGAAGTATTTTGAAGAATATTTCCTCCATTAGTCCCTCTATGAGCAGCAATTATTATCCCATTTTTCTCTCGATACTCTTGTAATTGATTCATAGTATCCTCCAAAAATTTATTACAGTAATATTGTAACCGCTTTTTTGGAACGTGTCAAGTTTTTTATGTATTTAAATTGTTAGAGAGAAATAAGAGCTATTTTTTTAAAAGGATAGATACAGGTTAGTTCCCTTAACCCATATAGTCTATAGTTGAAAACAGCGATATTCCAGACAAAATTAACTCTGTCTTAATTAAAATAGCTATGTTATTTAAAATCCATATTTGAGGGAGTTATTGATTAGGCTGATATGATATTATTTAGCAATAATAACTACACCGAAGTCTATAAAAATGGCATTACAAAAATATAAAATAATATTAGCTATTTAATTCATACCTACTAAAAAAACCAAAAATTCTGTCTCCATAATATATGCTTGAGCAAATTGATAATAACATTCATAAGAACTATAGATTTCTAACAATGGTAAAGAATTTTTTTCTGTCTAGCTTAATTTGACAATTTGGGTTTTCTTTAACAACCAAAAACACTTCCTTATCTTAAAAGACTAAGGAAGTGCTCGCTATTTATAATTCATTTATTTATTTTGCTTGTTTTCTAGCAACTGTTTCAATGGCTTCTTTTATTGTTTGGGCATAAAGGTCAGAACCAGATGAGTCAGAGATAGAAAAATGAACGCCATCTGTTCCAGCCCAGATATTTGGATTATCTACTGAAGCTTGGTACCAATCCGCTACTTCAATATAATCGTATTGTTTGGCTAATTCTAGTTCATAATTTCGCACATTCTCTATGCTACCATCTTTGACATTGTATGGTGTCACTAAAACTAAGCGATGACCCTCTGGTAAATTATCCACAAACTGCATGATTTCAGCTTGATAGTTATAGGGTGAATTCACACCAACTGCCAAAACAACTGTTTTTGACAGGGTCTTATTATCAATATGATTTTTATAAATCTCAAAAGCTAGCGGAAAATTACGGCTAATGGCAGCATCTAACTGTGCTTCAGGTAGTTGCTGGCTAATCATATCACTAGCACGTAAGCTAACAGAGTCTCCAATAATCATGATGTCACTAATAGCAGACGCATCGCCTGCTGCTAACATGTGCGTTCTATCCATATTGGTATCAGCTTGTTTTAGTGAATTAACCAAAAGATCCGTTTCAAAAGCACCAACTTTAGGCGATCTAACAATCACAAACAAACTGATAACAACAAGTGTACCAAAGCTTCCAATGAACCATCTTGAATAGTCTTTAAAGGTAATAGGAAGACCTAAAATAATTGGTGTTCTTCCCGAAACGATAGGTTCAATCACATAAAATGATAATGAAGCAAAAGCAACAGACAATAGTGTTGTCAAAATAACAGCAGCCCAGTTATTCATTAATTGAGTGAAAATAATATAAAGTGGCCAATGAAAAAGGTAAATGCTGTAGCTAATATCAGACAAAAAAGTAATCGCCTTTGGCTCCTTGATATCAGGTGTTTTTTCATGTAAGACACGACTGGCATAAATCATCACTGCTGTAAATAGGCCTGTTAAAATAAAGCCAAATAAATAAGTGAAAATGTGATTAAAGTCAAGAAGACGTGACAATAATAGAATCAATGAAAGACTCAAACCAAAAACAATTAAAACTGCTCTCAATTGCCAAGAACGTACATTGATTTTAAATTGTTTCGTTGTTTCTTGAATACCTGTCATCGTAGCAAACATAGCTCCTAAAAAGAAACCATAACTATGAGATAGAGTTGAGAAATACACCGTTGAAAACTGATCAACAAAGAATGATCTAACAAACATGCTCAGAAAACTTGCAACAAACAAAACAGTCGATAATAAAAAGATAAGACGTCTGAAATCTGTACTTTTTTTAATTCTTTTAGACAATAACCAAGTCAAAAAGCCCCAGATAATGTAAAAATGTACCTCAATCGCTAAACTCCACGTGTGTAAAAATAGATGTGGAATAAACTGACTTTCATAATTGCCACCAATCAAGAGTTCATAGATATTAGTTGTAAAACCAAGAGTAGCTGCAACTTGACGTCCAATATCTGCGACAAAATCTTGCTTGACCAACAACGTTAATGGTAAAACAATTAAAATCAGTAACACAAGTGGTGGAAAAATCCGATAAAAACGTCGTCTAAAAAAGCGCAACAAGTCAATCGATTGTTTTTGACTAAACTCATCAATCAAAAGCGCTGTAATTAAGTAACCTGAAAAGGTGAAAAAGATATCAACCCCAATAAAGCCACCAGGAAAAGCATTTCTAAAAAAGTGATAGAGTAGCACCAAGAGTAGACCGGTGATACGAATGACAGAAAACCATTTTATTCTCATTTTTGATAAATTCCTTGTTTAAAAGTCCCTTCGTAGACTTTTTTATCCTTTGCAATTAATTTGCCTTGTCCATCTGCCTGGCCGTCTTTAAAGTCTCCCTCATAAGACCAACCTATGTTTGAGGTGAAGACTCCTTTACCATTAAAAACACCATTGACAAAATTGCCTTCATACACATCACCATTTTCAAAAGTTAATTTTCCTTTGCCATTCATTCGATAGTTAACAACATAGCCAGTATAATGGATCTTCCCTTTATCATAAGTAAGGGCTGTCTTGGTTTTTAAGGGAATCAAAAAGACACTCATTCCTAGGATAAGAATGATAAAAACAGTGATTAGTTCTATTTTTCCCCTTGAAAATGTCAATTTCTTTATTGTATCCATTTTTTTCTGACTTTCTGTGTGATTTTTAAAGATTATTAAAATAATCCAACCATTCTAAACATCCTTGTGAGATAAGACGATAAGTTTCTTCAAAATCTCCCGTATACCAGGGATCAGGAATACCTTTTTTGGCAAACATAAAAATCTTTTTCTTTAGTTTCCCTTTGGCTAATTTTTTCAAATCAGAGACATTACTCTCATCCATTCCAATAATATAATCAAACTCTTGAAGATCTTCGACACGAATAGGTTGTGAGCCTTTCATGTAATTGAAATCAATATCATGTTGCTCTAACATTTTTTGTGTCCCCGTATGAATTGGTTTCCCTTTTTCCCAACGAGAAGTTGCTCGACTTTCAATATAAAAACGATCATCGTCCTTGACCAAATCTTTCATAATAAACTCAGCCATAGGACTGCGACAAATATTTCCATAACAGACAAAACAAATTTTCATGATTTTCATCTCCTTAACAATATTATAACAAAAAAATGAATACTCTTAGTTAAAACAAATGATTCTTTTTTGACATTTCTTATTTTTAAAATGATTAAAAGAACTCTCGTTATCATAAATAGAGAGTTCTTATTGAAAGCTATTTTTCGAGATAAGGATAACCTAGATGCTCATAAGCTTTTTGAGTTGCCACGCGCCCTGATCTGGTACGCATTAAAAAACCTTTTTGAATGAGGTAAGGCTCATACATATCTTCAACCGTTTCTCGTTCTTCAGCAATATTAACCGACAAGGTTCCTAGTCCAACAGGACCTCCTTGATACATCTCAATCATGGTTTTAAGGATTTTTTGGTCGACATAATCAAGCCCCTCGCGGTCGACATCAAGCATGGCCAAAGCCTCATCTGTCATTTGCTGAGTGATGGTCCCGTCTCCTTTGATTTGGGCATAATCGCGCACGCGCTTTAAAAGACGATTAGCAATACGTGGTGTGCCGCGACTACGTTTGGCAAGCTCAATCGCCGCTTCGTGGACGATGGTCATATCAAAAATAGTAGCCGTTCGTTCAACAATTTCTGTCAAATCCTCAGTTTCATAGTATTCCATGTGACCTGTAATGCCAAAACGTGCTCTTAAGGGGTTACTGAGCATGCCAGCACGAGTGGTGGCTCCAATCAAGGTAAAAGGTGGTAAATCAAGATGAACACTGCGACTAGCCTCACCATTACCAATCATGATATCGATGTAAAAATCTTCCATAGCACTATAAAGCACCTCTTCAATCGCCATAGGCATCCGGTGAATTTCATCGATAAAGAGAACATCACCAGGTTCCAACTCATTTAAAATAGCGACCAAATCACCCGATTTTTCGATAGCAGGTCCACTGGTTTGCTTTAAATGAACACCCAGCTCATTAGCAATAACAAAAGCCATGGTTGTTTTTCCTAGACCTGGAGGCCCAAACAGTAACACATGATCTAGTGCTTCATCGCGTCCTTTGGCAGCATCAATAAAAATACTCAGTTGATTTTTAACCTTATCTTGACCAATATATTCTTTTAAATATTGCGGTCTTAGGGTGCGCTCAACCACTTCTTCATCACCCATTAATTCATTATCTAAGATTCTATTCATAGCCATATTATAGCAAAAAAGCCCAAGATTGTCTGCCAAGAGCTTATCAATTGAATAAGATTGATACCTATATTCCCCACCAATCATATTCAGAAAAAACAAGACTGTTATCATTTTTCATGTGCTATCCTCCTTACTTTTTTAAAAGTAACTTTAGTATAGCGGAAGATAAAAAAATAATACACGACATACATGTCAGGTATTATCTTTAGCCCATTCTTTTTTAATTTTTTCTTTGAGATGTTTATCATTAATCAAATCAGAAAATGAGAGAGCTTCTTGATAAGCTTTTTCTGCTTTTGAATGATCGTTATAATAGTCTAAATAATATTTCCATTGCAACATTTTTAAGATAGGCATTTTTTGGAAATCTTGAATGGTCATCATAATCTCATAACTTGTCTCTAAAATAGCTTCGATATGGTTTTGGTGTCCTAATTTTAAAGCAACACCAAAATTATTAAGTAAGACATTGTTTAAGACATATAAGTTTTCAACTGGTAAATGATTGATTTGTGAAAAAATATTAGCCATTAACAGATGGTAAGATTCCTCATGATAAAGGCGTTTTGAAAAGCGATCTGTCGAGATGCAGATAAAATAGAGTTCAATTAAAATCAAATCATTAATCGTGTACTGTTTCTTTAATAGTAATTGCTCAAAATAGTCGTTTAAAATGGTAATGCCAAAGTTAATGTTCTCGCTCATATGAACATCTAGTTTTGACTGGAGACAATCAATCACTAGTTGTTCTTCTTCTGGCAATTGCTCATAATAGTCTATATAAATCTCATCTAAATAAGCTTCACGATTTAAAAGACGTTTAGTTTCAGAATAGGTTTGGGTGCGTAATAATAGATACTTTAAGGTCTGATAACGTTCTGGTAAAACAAAAAAGTTAGTCTCAGCCAAGTCATCAATAGAGACCTGTAACTGTGAGGCAATATACTGAATCGTATAAAGAGTAGGAGTGGACTCCCCCGACTCAATCCTTGATAACTGCCGAACAGATAATTTATCCGCTTCAGCACAAAGGTCTTCTTGGGTCTTACCCATCTTTAATCGCTGTCTTTTAACATTTTCCCCAAACCTATACATAGCACCTCCAAAAATTTATTTATAGTATCTTTCCTGACTGATTTAAACGAAAAAAGCAACTGTTGTGTTGCTCTCTTTAAAGGATTATTCTAAACCAATGCGTTTAAAAATATCATCCACACGTTTAGTGTAATAAACGGGATTAAATAACTCATCAATCTCATCTTGTGTTAAACGAGAGGTGACTTCGCTATCAGCTTCTAAAAGCGGTTTAAAGGCCACTTGATTATCCCAAGAATAAGCGGTTTTTGGTTGCACCAAGTCATAAGCCTCTTCTCTTGTCATCCCTTTTTCAATCAAGGTCAACATGACACGTTGGCTGTAAATCAAGCCAAAGGTAGACTGCATGTTGCGAAGCATATTTTCAGGGAAAACGGTCAAGTTTTTAACGATATTGCCAAAACGGTTTAGCATATAGTTGATTAAAATGGTGGTGTCGGGTGTGATAATACGCTCTGCTGACGAGTGAGAAATATCACGTTCATGCCAGAGTGGCACATTTTCATAGGCTGTTAACATGTGACCACGAATCACGCGCGCTAGTCCTGTCATGTTTTCAGATCCGATAGGATTACGTTTGTGGGGCATGGCTGAGCTTCCTTTTTGTCCTTTTGCAAAGAACTCTTCCACTTCACGTTGCTCAGATTTTTGCAATCCACGGATTTCTGTTGCCATACGTTCAATGGATGTTGCAATCCCCGCTAAGGTCGCAAAATACTCTGCATGCAAGTCACGTGGTAAGACCTGTGTTGAAATTTCTTGTGGACGAATGCCTAGTTTGCCACAGACATATTCTTCTACAAGTGGTGGAATATTGGCGAAGTTGCCGACCGCTCCTGAGATTTTACCGGCTTCAACACCTTTTGCCGCACGTTCAAAACGCTCTTGATGACGTTTCATCTCGCTATACCAAGTGGCTAATTTTAAACCGAAGGTTGTTGGCTCTGCATGAACACCATGTGTACGTCCCATCATGATGGTCATCTTATGCTCACGCGCCTTATCAGCGACGATATTAGTAAAAGTTTCTAAGTCGCGACGAATAATATCGTTAGCTTGCTTGTAGAGATAACCATAAGCTGTATCAACGACATCCGTTGAGGTTAAACCGTAGTGAACCCATTTGCGCTCTTCACCAAGAGTCTCAGAAACAGCGCGCGTGAAAGCCACAACATCATGTCTTGTTTCTTGCTCAATTTCAAGAATGCGGTTGATATCAAAGTCGGCTTTTTCACGAATTTTTGTCACATCTTCTTTAGGAATTTCACCCAATTCAGCCCAAGCTTCATCGGCTAAGATTTCAACTTCTAGCCAAGCACGGTATTTATTTTCTTCACTCCAAATGGCTGCCATTTCAGGACGGGAATAACGTTCAATCATTGTTTTCTCCTATTGTTTTCTTTCTTGTTTTTGATTGCTTGCAATTAAAGCATTTGAAATACTAATGCTTCTTATCATTACTATTAGCTTTGCTATTTATATTTCTTCTCTTTAATAATCAATCCCTTTGCCGAACTCTTCATCGTCTTTTTCTAAGAGAGTGACATGCCCCATTTTACGATTGTGTTTGGCTTCTTGTTTCCCATAAAGATGGAGATGGGCGTTAGGATGTTCTAAGACATAATTTTTAGCTTTTTCTAGGTGTTGTCCGAGGACATTTAGCATGACTGCCGGTTGATGCAAGTGAATGTTTGGCAGAGGTTGTCCTAAGACACCTAAAATATGCGTGTCAAACTGGGAAAAATTACAAGCTTCAATCGAATAGTGCCCAGAATTATGTGGACGCGGTGCTATTTCATTGACCAAAATAGTATCACCCGCCACAAACATCTCAACACAAAGAGTCCCTGACAACTCCAATTGTTTAGCAATCTTTATTGCCATGTCCTGTGCCTTGTCTGCCAAGGTTTCTGGGATGTGAGCTGGCACAATTGTTTTTGACAAAATATTGTTGCGATGATTATTTTCTTGAACAGGAAAAACGGTCACTTCTTTACCATTTCCAGAAACAATCACAGAAATTTCCTTTTCAAAGCTAACAAACTCTTCTAAAACACAGGCTGAGGAATCAGCTAGTTTTCTTGCTTCTGGTATATCTTCTTGTGATCTGATGACCACTTGTCCATGACCATCATAGCCGCCTGTTGCTGTTTTTAGGACATATTTCTTAGCAAAATCAATAACATCTAAATTACTACTACTGTTAATGACATGATAAGGAGCCACAGCAACACCAACTTTTTGAGTGAGAAAATCTTTTTCAAAAATGCGATTTTGTGAGATGCGAAGAAGGTCGGTTCCTTGAGGGAGTTGGCCTTTTTTTACAACGGCATCAAGACCATCGGCATCCACATTTTCAAATTCATAGGTCAAGACGTCACAACGCTCAGCCAATTCTTGTAGGGCATTCACATCATCATAAGGTGCCACAATCACTTCACTGACGCGTGAGGCTGGACAATCAGCAACCGGATCAAGTGTGATCACCTTGTGTCCCATATAAATGGCTGAAATAGCCATCATTTGTCCTAGTTGGCCACCACCGATAATCCCAATTGTTTTAGATAAGTTCATCTGTAGAGGCCTCCGCTAATGCACCTTGTTGTTTAGCATAGTCGCTTAATTTTTCAGCGAGTACTTCATTGGTTGTTGCTAAGATTCTGAGTGCTGTTAAGGCAGCATTGGTAGCTCCTGCTTCGCCAATTGCCATTGTTGCTACCGGTACGCCACCTGGCATTTGCACAATGGAATAAAGTGAATCGACACCACTTAAGGCGCGTGATTTAACCGGCACACCAATAACTGGTAAGGTTGTTTTGGCTGCTACCATTCCCGGAAGATGAGCTGCACCACCTGCACCAGCAATAATCACCTTAATGCCACGCTCACGGGCTTTTTCGGCAAAATCAAACATCAAATCTGGTGTTCTATGAGCAGAAACAACTTTTTTCTCATAAGAGACTCCAAACCTATCAAGCATTTCTGCTGTTTTCACCATCGTTGACCAATCGGATTTACTCCCCATAATAATTGCAATCTCTGTTGTCATAGTGCTTTACTCCCAATATCTTTTCTGTAGAAGAACCCTTCTGTGTTTTCATTTTCTAGCGCATGATAAATCACATCTTGTGCATCTTTGACGGTGTTTTGCGTGGTGACAAGCATGTAAACACGTCCACCACTTGATATCAAGTGATTATCTTTATTGGTCACTCCTGCAAAGTAGGTGATGATATCATGATTTTTGGTTATCGGTACTTTGACACCCTTGTCATACCCAAGAGGATAACCATTACTTGCAACAACCACACCAAGTGTCACGCCTTCTTGAAGCCATGTCAGTGTAGCTGGTTTATCATTTAAAATATCATCAATAGCTTGTGCGAAATCAGAAGTCAATCGTGGTAAGATAACTTGTGTTTCTGGGTCACCAAAGCGGGCGTTAAATTCGATTACCTTAGGACCATCTGCTGTTAAAATCAAGCCAGCATATAAAACACCGAGATAAGAACGCCCTTCTTTGACCATTGCTTGAAGCGTTGGCTTAATAATCTTAGCAACAGCTTGGTCGATCACTTCTTGAGGCAAATGAGGAACTGGCGAATAAGCACCCATTCCACCAGTATTTGGTCCTTTGTCACCGTCATAGGCACGCTTATGGTCTTGCGCACTTGGTAAGAGATAGAAAGTTTCACCGTTTGCAAAAGCAAACAAGGAGAACTCTTCACCCTCTAAAAATTCTTCGACAACGATGCGAGCACCTGAGTCACCAAATTTATTATCCAGTAACATTTCTCTAGCCGCCTCAATGGCATCATCTACGGTTTCAGCTACAACAACACCTTTTCCAAGCGCTAAACCATCAGCTTTAACGACGATTGGCGCACCTTTTGATTGAATATAGGCTTTTGCGTCTTCAAAATCAGTGAAAGTCTGATAGTCTGCCGTTGGAATTTGGTATTTAGCCATAATGGTTTTGGCAAAGTCCTTTGACCACTCTAGCTCAGAAGCTTTTTGTGATGGCCCAAACGCCTTTAAACCTGCTTTTTCAAAATCATCTACAATACCAGCAGCCAAAGCATCGTCAGGTCCAATAAAGGTCCAAGCAATGCCCTTTTCCTTAGCAAAGGCAATAAGTGCTTCATGTTCGGAAATCGCTAAATCAACCAATTCCAAACCATCACGTGCCATGCCATCATTTCCCGGTGCCACATAGACAGTCTCAACTTTTTCTGAGTGTAACAATTGTTTAGCGATAGCGTGTTCTCTACCACCTGAACCAATAACCAGTAATTTCACATCTTCACCTCAATAAACGGATTTTATAAGACCATTATATCAAAAATGTTCGGTTTTTTATATGAGATAATGTGTTTTTAAGCAAAAAAATAAAAAGAAGACAAACTTAACTTCTCAATTTGTCTTCTTTTAATTTAACATTAATGTCTAAAATGTCTCACATCAGTAAACAGCATAGTCATGCCATACTTGTCAGCTGCTGCAATCACTTCTTCATCACGGATAGAGCCGCCTGGTTGGATGATAGCTTTAATGCCTGCTTTTGCAATTTCTTCGACATTGTCAGCAAATGGGAAGAAGGCATCACTCGCTAAAACAGCACCTTCAAGACGGTCTTTTGCTTGTTCGATAGCGATTTTAACTGCTCCTACACGGTTGGTTTGACCTGGGCCAACACCTAGTGTCATCTTATCGTTTGAAATTAAGATACCATTAGATTTAACGTACTTAATCGCTTTCCAAGCAAATTCCAGAGCTACTTTTTCTTGCTCACTTGGTTGACGTTTGGTTACCACTTTCCATGACGTTGGATCTTCTTTAACCACGTCTTGGTTTTGTGATAACATGCCACCAACAATACCAGTGTATTCTTTTTCGATTTCACTGTCAGCTTGGGCATCAAATGGCAATTCTAGCACACGTAGATTTTTCTTAGCAGATAAGATGGCAAGTGCTTCTGGGCTGTAACTTGGTGCAATGATGATTTCAAGGAAAATCTTGCTCATTTTAGTAGCTGTTTTTTCATCTACTTCTCTATTTAAAACAACAATACCACCAAAAATGGAAACAGAGTCTGCTTCATAGGCATAATCCCACGCTTCTTCAATCGTTTCAGCTTGACCAATCCCACATGGGTTCATGTGTTTCAAGCCTACTACAGTTGGCTTATCAGTGAAGTCACGGATGATACGAATAGCAGCATCAGCATCTCTAATATTGTTAAATGAGAGGGCTTTTCCATTTAATTGTTTACTCGAAGCAATGGAATAGGCAGTTGGAAGAGCATTTTGATAAAAATCTGCTTCTTGTTGTGGGTTTTCACCATAACGCATGGTTTGGTTCAAGTCATATGTTAAGGTTAACTTTTCAGGTGTTTTTTCACCGACTTCTTTAGTGAAGTAGTCAGCAATTAGAGCATCGTAGGCTGCTGTGTGTCTAAAGACTTTAGCTGCCAAACGTTTACGAACATCAAGACTAGTCTCACCAGCTTTAGAGAATTCTTCTAAAACAAGCTCATAATCAGAAGGATCTACAACAACGGTCACACTCGCATGGTTTTTAGCTGCTGAACGAAGCATGCTAGGACCACCAATGTCGATGTTTTCCACAGCATCCGCATAGGTCACATCTGGTTTTAAAATCGTTTCTTTAAAAGGATATAGGTTGACAACCACCAAATCAATCAGCAAGATAGCATTGTCTTTAGCCGCTTGTAAGTGGCTGTCCAAATCACGTCTTGCAAGAAGACCACCATGAATTTTAGGATGAAGGGTTTTAACACGACCATCCATCATTTCAGGAAAACCAGTCACCTCATCGATTGCAATGGTTGAAACACCTTTTTGGTCTAACATGTTTTTGGTACCACCTGTTGAGATGATTTCCCAGCCCAAATCTTTTAAGCTCTTAGCAAAAGCAACGATACCTGTTTTATCTGAAACACTGATGAGTGCACGTTTTGTCATTTTAGTTCTCCTTTTTTAATAAACTGTCCACGACCTGTGGATAAAGTCGATGTTCACAAGCGTGAATACGTTCTTCAAAACTGTCAATCGTATCATTCTCAAGACGTTCCACGCGCTCTTGTGTGATAATTTCTCCTGTGTCAATGCCTGAATCTACCCAATGAATGGTAACTCCCGAAGCTGTAACACCAGCATCCCATGCGTCCTTGATGCTATGAGCTCCTGGAAATTCTGGCAAGTAAGACGGATGGATATTGATGATTTTCCCTTCATATTTTGAAAGGAGGGTTTTCCCGATGATTTTCATGTAGCCAGCCAACACCACTAAATTAATCTGATGAGTATCTAGTAAGTCAACAATGGCTTGTTCATAGGCTTCCTTAGATGCAAATTCTTTTAACTCAAAAGCAAAAGCTTTGACGTTCAATTGGTTTGCCCTGTCTAAGACAAAGGCATCCCGATGATCTGAAAAAACAAAGGTCACAGGAAATTTTTCAGCAATGGCTTGAAAATTGGAACCATTACCTGACGCAAAAACGGCTATATTTTTCATTTGATAACCACACTTTGATTTTCTTTTTTAACAATATGGCCAATCTCATAAACAGGTTCATCGATGAGTGCTTTAATCTCATCAACATGTTCTGGCTTAACGGCAAGCACTAAACCAATTCCCATGTTGAAAATTTCAAACATTTCTGCGTGTTTAATTTGTCCATATTTTTCAATCGCTTTAAAAATTGGTAAAACAGGAATCTTATCTTCTTCAATCACTGCCGCCAAATCATCTGAAAACATTCTTGGCACATTTTCAACAAAGCCACCACCAGTAATATGAGCAATGCCGTTAACCAATCCCTTTTTAACTAAAGGAAGAACGCTTTTAACATAAATGCGAGTTGGCTCTAATAAGACATCTTTTAAAGCTTTTCCTTCTAGCTCTTCTAGTTGTTCATCACCATTATAATCTTTGAAGACACGGCGAACCAAAGAATAGCCATTGGAATGAATCCCACTTGAAGCCAGACCCAACAAGACATCGCCCTCAGAAACCTTACTACCATCGATTAGTTCTGATTTCTCAGCAATACCAACAGCAAAGCCTGCCAAATCGTAATCATCATCATCATACATTCCTGGCATTTCAGCCGTTTCGCCACCAATTAAAGCCGCACCTGCTAAGACACAACCATCAGCAACACCGGCAATGACTTGTTCTAATTTTTCAGGCTTGTTTTTTCCTGTGGCGATATAATCTAAAAAGTAAAGTGGTTCTGCACCAGCCGCAATAATATCGTTAACACACATGGCAACACAATCTTGACCAATGGTGTCATGTTTATCATATTTTATCGCAAGCATGAGTTTTGTTCCAACACCATCTGTCCCACTCACAAGCACGGGTTCTTTGACATTTAATTGGGATAAATCAAATAGACCACCAAAACCACCCAAGGCTCCCATTGCTCCTAGACGTTTTGTCTTAGCGACATGTTTTTTGATGCGTTCAACCACTTCATAACCAGCTTCAACATCAACACCTGATTTTGCATAAGCATTTTCTGACATGTTTACTCCCTTTTTAATTTGTTCTAAAGTCAACTTTTTGATGGAGATTTCTAAGGTATTCTTCCTCATAATCGTAAAGTTCTGTCGGATAGTTTCCATCAAAATAAGCCACACACAAGCCACCGTTAGGGGCATCTGATTCTAAGCCGATTGATTCAATCAAGCCATCAATGGATAAAAATGATAAGCTGTCAGCACCAATAATCTCACACACTTCCTCGACAGAATGATTGGCAGAGATGAGTTCACGCTTGGTTTGAATGTCAATCCCGTAAAAACAAGGATGTTTTAATTCTGGACTGGCAATGGCTACATGAACTTCTGAGGCACCCGCCTCTCTTAACAAGTTAACAATTCGTCTGCTGGTCGTTCCACGAACAATCGAATCATCAACCATGACCACGCGTTTGCCTTTAACCACACTTGAAACAGCCGATAATTTCATCCTTACCCCTTGTTCTCTCAATTCTTGAGTCGGTTGGATAAAGGTTCTTTGAATGTATTGATTTTTAATCAAGCCCATTTCATAAGGAAGACCTGATTCTTCAGCATAGCCAGAAGCTGCTGATAGTGAGGAATTAGGAACCCCAACAACGATATCGGCATCAATTTTAGCTTCTTGAGCAAGGCGTTTTCCTAGATTTTTTCGAGCCGTGTGCACATTTATCCCGTGGATAACACTGTCTGGACGCGCAAAATAAATGTATTCCATAGAGCAAATAGCCATTTGCGTATCAGTTGTAAACTGATCAAAAGATAAACCAGAATCATCAATAATCACGATTTCACCAGGTTTCACATCTCTCACCCATTTGGCACCAATGACTTCAAAAGCACAAGTTTCACTGGAAATCACCCAAGAACCATTAGCAAATTGACCAATAGAAAGGGGTCTAAAACCATTTGGATCTAAAGCAGCATAAATCTTATCTTCTGTCATCATAAGATAAGCAAAGCCACCTTTAACTTGATTAAGCGCATCCTTAAATTGCTCGATAAAAGTTTCTTTTGGACTACGACGAATGAGGTGCATGAGAATTTCTGTATCTGAAGAACTAGCAAAAATAGCACCTTTTTTCTCCAATTCAGCACGCAGAGACTTGGCATTAGTCAGATTACCATTATGCGCTAAAGCGATTTGGCCATCTGAAAAATCAAATAAGAACGGTTGAATATTATTAATTGAAGCTGTTCCAGCTGTTGCATATCGTACATGTCCGATAGCTGCTTTTCCCGTTAATTTAGCAAGATTACTTGGCCTTTTAAAGACTTCTGAAATCAGACCTGTATTGCGATGACGAAGGAGTTTACGCTCATCGTTTGACACAATACCAGCCCCTTCTTGTCCTCTGTGTTGAAGACTATGAAGACCATAATAAGTGACTTCTGCCGCTTGCTCATGTCCCCATATCCCAAAAATACCACACTCTTCATTGAGTGATTTTACTTCATAAGTCATTTTTTCCCCTTAGTTGTTTTTAAAATAATTGACGGCACTAGCAAAAAGTTGTTGGTCTTTACGACCTGGAATATTTTTAAAGTTTCCTTCTTCATAACGTTCTGAGTGGCCCATTTTCCCAATAATTTGTCCATTACGGCTTGTAATCCCTTCAATCGCATGACTAGAGCCATTTGGATTGAAACGAGAATCCATACTTGGTTTACCGTCAAAATCAACATATTGGCTAAAGATTTGTCCATGTTTTTGAAGTTCTAAAAATTCTTGTTCAGAAACGACAAATTTTCCTTCTCCGTGAGATACTGGGATCACATGAATATCACCCACGGCCACACCAGCCAACCAAGGTGAGTTGGTGTTTGCGATTCTTGTTTCAACCATCTTAGCAACGTGTTGGTTAGCATCGTTATAAAACAGGGTTGGACTTTCAGTGTGACTCTCTTCAAAATTACCATAAGGGAGTAATCCTGATTTAACAAGAGCTTGGAAACCATTACAAATTCCAATGATTAATCCACCACGAGCTATGAAGGCATCTATTGCTGTTTTAATCGTTTGATTCAATAAAATATTAACAATAAATTTAGCAGAACCATCTGGCTCATCTGCCGCTGAAAAACCGCCTGCAAAGAAAATAATATTGGCTTTTCCAATCATGTCAGCCATCTCAGCAATTGATTGTGCAATCAACTCCTGAGTCAACGTTCTAAACGGTACTAGAGCCACTTTCGCTCCAACCTGTTCAAAGGCTTTAGCAGAATCGTACTCTGAGTTTGTACCAGGAAAAACAGGAATATAAACGAGTGGCTTATCCGTTTTTTCTGAGATATTTTTTGTTGGTTGAGTGGAAACGACAGGCACATCTGATAGACCTTCTTTTTGTTCAAAAAGCGTTGGGTAAACGTCCTCAAGAGTTCCTTCAAACGCACCGAGAAGCTTTTGACCAGCAATGGTGACATCATTAACAACAAGAGAAAAATCGTTTGTTGTTGTCCCCAGTTTAACCACACCAGGGATGTCTTCTTTACTAGTAAAGACAAAACCACCTAATTGCCCTTGAAGAAGCGTTGAAATGATTTTTTCATCTAGTGATAACTGAGCACCGAAGCGATTACCAAAACTCATTAAAGCGAGTGTTTCTCCTAGACCTCCATATTTAATGGCTGCACTAGCTGTTATCTGATGTTGTTCTTGAAGATGGCTAAATTGTTCAAAATTAGCAAGGATTTGTTTAAAATCAATCGTTTCTGAAATAGCTTGTCCTTCAATGTAATAGATATTCTCATCAGCAGCTTTAAACTCAGGCGATAAGACCTTATCGACTTTTGAAGTGGTAACACCAAAAGCCACAAGCGTTGGAGGTACTGTTAGTTCTTCAAAAGTGCCACTCATTGAATCCTTCCCACCAATAGATGGTAGGCCTAATTGGATTTGCGCTTCAATAGCACCTAAAAGAGCTGACACAGGTTTTCCAAAACGTTCTGCTTGTTTATCCAAACGCTCAAAGTATTCTTGATAAGAAAAACGTGCTTTTTGCCACTGTGAACCTGTTGCCACTAAACGACTGGTTGCTTCAATAATAGCATAAGCGGCACCATGATAAGGTGACCATTCCGCAATATAAGGGTTATAACCTTGTGCCATCACAGAAACAGTGGTGGTTTTCCCTTTTTGCACAGGTAATTTTTGAACAGAACTTTCTGTTGGTGTCACCTGATAACGACCACCTAACGGGTGGTTAATTGTCGAGCGACCAACCGAACTATCAAAGAGAGTTTGAAGGCCTTTTTGACTTGTGTGATTAAGATTAGAAAGAACAGTGATGAGCTCTTGTTCAATGGTTTGTAAATGGGTTGTTTTTTGGTAAGGAAGAGTTTTCTTACTATCTGTCACATCGACATCAACAACCACGCGGACACCATTGGTGTCTAAAAAGGCACGTTCAATATCAACAATTTTTTCACCATTCCAAGTCATCACAAGATGAGCTTCTTTTGTCACCTCAGCGACAACAACGGCTAGAATATCTTCTTTTTCAGAAGCAGCAATAAAGGCATCTGCATCTTCTTTAGACACAACAACTGCCATACGTTCTTGGCTTTCTGAGATGGCAATTTCAGTTCCATTTAATCCTTGATATTTTAAAGGTACTTTATTGAGATCAATCAAAACACCATCAGCTAATTCACCAATAGCAACACAGACCCCGCCTGCGCCAAAGTCATTTGATTTTTTTATCAGCTGACTAACGTCTGGATTTCTAAAAAGACGTTGGATTTTTCTTTCCTCGATGGCGTTACCTTTTTGAACCTCAGCACCCGCTGTTTCAACCGTTTCAACCGTTTGTACCTTAGAAGAACCAGTAGCACCACCAATACCATCTCGACCTGTTTTACCACCCAACAAAATAATCACATCACCAGGTTCTGGTTTTTCACGTCGAACATTTTTCTTAGGTGTTGCTCCAACAACCGCTCCAAGTTCCATACGTTTAGCGACAAATCCTGGATGGAAGTATTCTCTCACATAAGTGGTTGCTAAGCCGATTTGGTTCCCATAAGAAGAGTAGCCATGTGCTGCTTTTTTTGAAATCACTTGCTGTGGTAATTTTCCTTGACGCGTGTCAGCAACATTTTGTGTGATATCACCAGCTCCTGAAATTCTCATCGCTTGGTAAACAAAACTACGCCCTGACAAAGGATCACGAATGGCACCACCAATACAGGTTGCTGCGCCACCAAATGGTTCAATTTCAGTAGGATGATTATGGGTTTCATTTTTAAACATTAACAGCCATGTTTCATCTTTACCATCAACATCAACAGAAATTTCAACCGAACAAGCATTAATTTCATCAGAGACTTCCATATCATCCAAACGACCATTGGCACGCTCATAACGACCAAAAATAGTCGCCATATCCATTAATGTCTGAGGTTTAGCTTCACGACCCAGTTCCTTTCTCATTGCCAAGTACTTGTCATAAGTTGCTTGAAGTTGCTCTTCAAATTGAGAGTGGGTGAAATTAATCGTTTTTAATTCTGTTTCAAAAGTAGTGTGACGACAATGATCAGACCAGTAAGTGTCTAAAACTTTTAATTCCGTTTCTGTAGGAACTCTCTCTATCGTTTTAAAATAATCTTGAATAAAGAGTAAATCAGCCACTTCCATGGCTAAATGTTGTTCTTTTTTAAAGTCTATAAACTGAGCTTTTGAGTAGTCATTGAAGAAGTCAAGTTTAGGGATATGAGTATTTGCTTTTTCAAACGTTTCAACCATCACAGGCTTTGTAATGTCTTTAAAGCGTGAATCAACAGGGTTCAACAGATAAGTCTTAATTTTTTCTAACTCATCTAAAGCAATATCAGCATTCAACAAGTAAAGTTGTGCTGTTTTGACAGTGACATTATTGGTTGCCCCTAAAAGAAACAGGGCTTCTTGAGCACTAGCTGCTCGTTGATCAAACTGACCAGGTAGAGCTTCAATGGCAAAAAATTGATAGTGATTGAGAAAATCAGAAACATCTTTTTCTGTCATCAAATCATCCGTCACTTGTTCTGAAAAAATATGCTTATCTGCCTTTTCAGATAGATCAGAAGACAAATGAAAAACATCATAAACTTGCAAAAGACGCAAATCTTTTAAGGTCTTAACCTGCAAATGATGTCTCAATTCTGCAAGCAAAGATTTTTCTTTCACTCTAAAATTAGCTTTTTTTTCAACAAAAATACGTTTATTCATGTTTGCCCCTTACTTATTTTTAGACAGTTGTTCCAAAACAACGGTGTAAACATCTATAATTGAACCAATATTACGACGGAAAACATCTTTATCCATATGGTTTCCTTCTTTATCCCATAAACGACTGGTATCAGGTGAGATTTCATCAGAAAGAATGATGTCGCCATTACCATCACGACCAAATTCCAATTTATAATCAATGAGAGTCAGACCGACCTCTGCAAAAATATCTGTTAGAACGCGATTGATTTTTCTTGTTTCTTCTTTTAAAAACGCGATTTCTTCAGCGGTTGCAATCTTCAAAAACAAGACATGTTCGTCATTGATAAAAGGATCATCTAGCTCATCATTTTTATAATAAAATTCAATAATGGGAGTCTCAAATTTGATGCCTTCTTCAAGTCCGAAACGCTTAGCAAATGACCCTGCTGAGTAGTTACGAAGGACAACTTCAAGTGGAATAATGCTCACCTTTTTATTAAGCTGATCCGTTTCTGATAATTGCTTAATGAAATGTGTCTTGATGCCTTTTTGATTTAAACGCTCAAAAATAAGCGAAGAAATCTGATTGTTAAGTCTTCCCTTGCCTTCTACAATTTCTTTTCGTAGGCCATTTAGAGCAGTCGCCTGGTCCTTATAGCTAGCAATAATCTCATCTGGATGACTTGTTGCATAGATGTCTTTCGCTTTTCCTGAATAAATTAATTGTTTTTTCATGATATTGTTCGCCTTTTAAGTTTTTATAGCTTAATATTAGCATAAATAAAGAGATTTAACAATAAAAAATGAACAATAAAAAAGATATTCGAAAAATTCGAATACCTATTTTGTTTTTTCATATAAATAGTCAACCATTTGTCCCATGGTTCTGACATCCTCAACTTCTTCATCAAGGATTTCAAGGTCAAATTCATCTTCTACATTGATGACAAATTCGGTTAAAGTGATAGAATCAGCTCCTAAATCATCTTTAAAATTAGTGTCCATAGTCACTTCAATATCATCTTCTCCGAGTTGTTCAACAATCATTTTTTGCATTTTTGCTAAAATATCTTCTTTAGTCATTTGATTCACTCTCCTTTGAAAATTCATTAGTTAACTGGTCCATAAGACCACTTTCTAACATAAGACTAACTTGTTTAATCGCATTATAAATCGCTTTAGCATCACTTGAGCCATGGCATTTAATAACTGGGGCTTTAAGTCCAAACAAAACAGCACCGCCTGCTGATGAATAGTCAAGGCTTTCTTTAAGTTGAGAAAGACTTCCTTTTAAGAGTAGGGCTCCCAATTTTGTTGAAAAACCACCATCTTGGATTGTTTTTTTCAACTGTCCCATGATTGAGATGGCTGTTCCTTCAATTGATTTCAACACAGCGTTTCCTGTAAAACCATCAGCAACAACCACATCACAGACACCTGCTAGAAGATCACGTGCTTCGACATTACCAATAAAGTTAAGTGAAGCATCATTAGAAAGACGTTCAAACGTTTCTTTTCTTAAGGTATCTCCCTTGGTATCTTCTGTCCCATTATTTAATAACCCAACACGAGGTGAAGTGATACCTCGAACATTCTTAGCATAAAAGGAACCAAGGACAGCAAACTGATGTAAATGTTTTGCAGTATTTTCAGCATTAGCACCCAAATCCAGCATGTCAAAGCCTTTACCATCCATGGTTGGAATGGTTGACATTAGTCCTGGACGATCAATGTTTTTAATGCGACCAACTACAAATAATCCTGATGCTAATAAGGCACCTGTATTGCCAGCTGATAAAACCGCGTCAGCTCGACCTTCTTTGACGGCTTGTGTCGCTAGAACCATTGAAGCTTGTTTTTTCTTTCTAATTGCTTTTACAGGCTCATCTTCAGAATCAATTTTTTCAATGGTATGACTAATCGTAACTCTCTTAGTATGTGTTAAATAAGGAGTGATTTTTTCTCTATCTCCATAGAGTTGAATTTCAATATCTGAAAAATCATCTAATGCTTGATTAACACCTTCAATAATCGCTTTGGGAGCATTATCTCCGCCCATAGCATCAATGGCTATTTTTTTCATTTTGAAACTCCTTTTTACAAATCTTGACTTGTCTATTATAGCATTATTCGTTTTTTTTATCATCTTATGAAAACGGCATTCTAATCCTGTTTCATAATATTACCCCATTTCCCTAAATCATCAATAAAGGTTTTACTTTTTAATTTTAGACCAACATAATCATCATAAAGAGCATCTATAAAAAGTCTTAGCTCTTTCTTTAATGATTCGTTAACTGAAATAGTTTTTAACTCATCAAATTGAATGGTCTGAAACTGATTAATGAGATAGGGAATATTAGGGTTCAAATGACTCCTGTATGGATCTTTGTCATAATGATCTGGGCAAAGGAGTCCAGAAAGACGATGAGAAAAATCAAAAGGTAAGTTTTTGCGATGGCAAAAAAGACACTCATTAAAGTTTAGTGACACACCAAAGTGATCTAGCAATTGTATTTCAAAAATATTGGTTAAAATGTCATAATCTAACCCCTTGTTGATGAGTGTTAAGGTCTTGCTTAAAAAAGCAAACAAAGCAGGATCTGGTATGGCATCTGAAATAGCGCTATCAGCTAAAGCAACAATATAACTCGCATAAGCTAGTTTGAATATGTCAGTATTAATCTGTTTAAACACTTCAACTTCTTTGTAATCTTCAATGTAGCTGAGACCAGTCTCATTGATTTTCAAAATAAAGTTAGCCATTGTTAATGGTTGAATGACAGGAGTTACTTTTGATTTTCTAGCACGTTTGACAAAGAACATTCTTTTACCATCAGATTCCGTAAAAATTTTAACCAATTTATCATCTTCTCGGAAATCCTTATTATAAAGAACAAGTCCTTTTGTTTCCTTAGTCTCCATATTCCTTCATAAATTCCTTCAATCGTCTCAAGGCTTCTTTAAGAGTCTCCATACTGGCAGCATAAGAAATCCTGATATAGCCTTCACCGTATTTACCAAAGGCAACACCTGGAATTAAAGCAACAGCTTTCTTTTTAGCAAATTCTTTCAAAAAACCAAAGGAATCAGAAGCTGCTTCTCCTGGGATTTTTGCAAAAATATAAAAGGCACCATCTGGTTTAATCACTTCAAAACCAAGCTCATCAAGTTTTTCAATAATATAATCACGACGCTCAATATAAGCTTTTTTCATTGGTTCTGCATCATTTTTTCCAACGGTTAAGGCTTCAATTGCTGCATACTGAGCATTTGTTGTCGCAGCAGTCACCAAATATTGATGACTTTTAATGAGTTGACTAGCTAATTCTTTTTTCGCAAAGATAAAACCAATACGCCAACCTGTCATGGCATGTGATTTCGATAACCCGTTGATTAGAATCGTTTGTTCTGGTAAATATTCAGCAATAGAAACATGGGACTCTTTTGTATAGGTTAATTCAGAATAGACTTCATCACTAATGACAAACACATTATATTTTCTAAGAACAGCTGCAAGACCTTTGATTTGTTCACGAGAATAAGTCACACCTGTCGGATTAGTAGGATAATTTAAAAGAACAGCTTTTAGTTTTTCTCCTTGTTCTAAAATAGCTTTTTCAAGCATCTCAGGCGTCAAAATAAATTGATTGGCAGTTGTGTCAATTTCAACGATATCTGCACCAACCAATTTGACAAGAGGCTCATAACCAGGATAAGCTGGAGCTGGTAGTAAAACAGTGTCACCTGGCTCTAAAATTGCTGTTAGACTTGCTGAAAGGGCTTCAGTTGCACCAACAGTGACTAACACTTCATTTTCAGGATGATAATTTAAATGATATTTTTCTTTCACAAAATCACTAGCAGCTTGTCTTAATTCTAACAAACCAGACATGCCAGTATAGTAACTTTTATCATTATCAATAGCTCTTTTAGCAGCCTCTTTAACATGATCAGGCGTTGTAAAATCAGGCTCACCAAGGGTTAATCTTAAAATACCTGGAATTGATGAAATCGTTTGATCAAACTGACGAATTAATGATATTTCAATTCTGTCTAAATTTTTATTAAATCTTTTGCTTAAATCCATAATGCCCTCCAGCTTGTGTTGTATTCCTATTATACACTAAATTATCAGTAAAAAACACCTCTAAAGTGAGGTGTTCATTGCTTAAAATCACTAATAATAAAGTCGTTTTACTTTCCAACTTCAAATAATGGAGACAAAGGACGTTTTTCATGAATACGTAAAATAGCCTCAGCAATCAATTGTGCAATTGAAATTTGTTCAATCTTATCAATGAGTCGTTCCTCGGGTAGATAAATGGTATCAAGAACGATCATTTTCTTAATAGCTGATTTTTGAATGTTATCAAGAGCCGCCCCAGAAAGAATTGGGTGAGTACCACTCGCATAGACATCTGTTGCACCAGCTTCAGCAAGAGCATCTGCCGCGTGACAAATCGTACCTGCTGTGTCAATCATATCATCTATTAAAATACATGTCTTATTTTTAACATCACCAATGATGTTCATCACTTCACTGGTATTCATCTTATCAACACTTCTACGTTTATCAATAATGGCAATTGGCGTTTTTAAAAACTGTGCCAATTTACGTGCTCTAGTCACACCACCATGGTCAGGACTGACAACAACATAATCATCTCCCACCATCCCACGACGTTGGAAATAATCAGCAATGAGTGGAGCACCCATCAAATGATCTACAGGAATATCAAAGAACCCTTGAATTTGTGCAGCATGTAAGTCTACAGTGAGAAGACGATCTACACCAGCCACCTCTAGCATATTAGCAACCAATTTAGATGTAATGGGTTCACGTGAACGTGCTTTTCTATCTTGTCTAGCATAACCGTAGTATGGCATGACAACATTTACCGTTTCCGCACTAGCACGCTTTAGAGCATCTACCATAATCAACAGTTCCATCAAATGATTATTAACTGGTGAACTCGTTGATTGGATAACAAACACATGATGACCTCTAATAGATTCTTCAATATTAACTTGAATTTCACCATCTGAAAACTGTCTAACAGTTGATTTTCCTAAAGAAATACCCATTGTTTTAGCAATATCACTTGCCAATTGTTGATTGGATGATAATGCAAATAACTTTAAATTAGAATAAGACATGATTTCCTCCCAAAATTTTCTCCTCTATCATTTTAACCCTTTTCACCTTTTTTTTCAATGCTTATGTAACGGATACAACAATTAAAAAAACAGAAAAACAATGTTTTCTGTTTTATATTCAAATATTAATATGGATAAATGTAATAAACTGATTGAGCCGTTGGATTAAACCAGCCACGATAGTTACCAATTGATTGGTTACCTGCATAGTTGGCTTCCATAACTTGAATGTTTGTTGAGCTTTGAACACCTGTTACATAAGCAACGTGTCCATAGCCTCCACCATCATATGGGAATACTGCAACTGAACCAACGATTGGTTCTGAACCAATTGAAAATCCTGCCGCTCTTGCACTTGCACCCCATTGATTGGCATTACCCCAGTAATTACCAACCCAAGGCGCTAATGATTTTACTCCCCAAGTACACTGACCAACCGGATAAGTGTTTCCAGAGTAGTTAACAGATGGACTTGCTGTTTGAGTCGGTACAGATCTTGTTGTTGCTGTATTGTTTGCTGGAGCAGGTGCTTGAGCCGCTGGTTGCACTGGAGCAATAGTTGATACTACTTGTTGCGCTGTTTGAACAGAAGCTTCTTGTTGTCTTAAAGCTTCTTGAGCTGCTGCTCTTGCTGCTGCTTCTTGAGCTGCTGCTTGCGCAGCTTTTTCTTCTGCAGCTGATTTAGCAGCAAGTAAGTTATTTTTTTCATCTTGAGCTGTTGCTAATTCTACAGCTAAATTTAATTGGGCAACTTCTAATTCTGCTTTTTGTGTGTTTAAAGCATTAGCATTTTCAGCTAAGGTTGCTTGGTTTTCTGCCACAGTATTGATAGCTTCTTGGTTTTTAATTTGTTTTTCTTCGATAGCTGCTTTATCAGTTTTTTGTTGTTCTAACATTCTTTCATTTGCAGAAACAACTTCACGCATAGCAACAATACGACTAATAGCATCTGACAATGAATCAGAATCAACTAATGTACTGATATAAGATGTTGCAGTGTTATTTTTTTGTGCACTTCTAGCTTGATTTTCTAATGATTTGCTTCTTGCAACAATTTTACCAGAAAGCACTTCAATATCTTTAGCTAACTGTTCAGATTCAGCTTCAAGCTTTTTATTTTCTTCTGCTAATTTTTCTTGTTGAGCTTGAAGGGCATCTACTTGTTTTTGAACAGCTGACACTTTTGCTTGAGCTTGAGCTTGAGCTGTTGTTAAATGATCAATGATATTCTCCTGATTAGCAATTTTACTATCGTAATCTGTTGCAGAAACAACTTGTAGGCTTGATACAGCGTTTAATAATAACCCACTAATTAATACTGCGGATAAAATTCGTTTTTTCATTTAGTAAATACTCCTTTTCGATAAGACATTACTATAATACCAAAAAAAAGTCCAGTTTATATTACGTGATTGTTACATTTTAAAGCGTTTTTGAAATATATTATATTAAATGTAACTTTTTTACAAAAAACTCTGATAACAAGTAAAAAAAGAGGTTAACAATAAGTGTTGGAAATAAATGATAGGTCACAAAAGTATCAAAAGAATAAGAGGTCATCTGATAAAAAACTGCTAGAAAATAACTACCAACATTAAAAATAAAGATAAGGATAAAAAAGCTAGCTACTCTGGCGATTTTACTGTAAGTCATTAAATGTAACCACTTATATCCTACAAATATCAAAAGAGGAAAAAGAAAGGTTGAAATTCCAATACTATGGAAATACAAGCTATCATATACAAATGATAAACCAATAAAAATCAAGTAAACTAGCCACTTTTGATAATACAAGATAAAAAACAATAATACCATTAAAAAAAATTGACTAGAAATAACAAATTGGTAGTGAAATAAACGAGATATCAGATAAGTTAAATGTCGATCTAGAAAAAGACTGACAAATAAAAATATAAAAGGCAAATACTGCTTAACTCTCTTCATACTATTCTCCAATTAGACTAACATAGGAAAGATGAGAAAAATCAACCGTTGGAACAACATAAATTTTGATATTCAGGGCCTCCTTGTCATCAATAATTTTTACTTTTCCAACAGAAATATCAGAAGGAGATTGACCATCTAAACCACTAGTAAAAACCTCATCACCACTTGAAATAACTCCTCTGGTATTTAATTGTGAAATAACTAAAAGATTATCCT
The DNA here is from genome assembly GCF_016481285.1 of Streptococcus zalophi. Taxonomy (GTDB): domain Bacteria; phylum Bacillota; class Bacilli; order Lactobacillales; family Streptococcaceae; genus Streptococcus; species Streptococcus zalophi. The sequence goes on along the minus strand of NZ_JAENBP010000010.1, from coordinate 1,094 downwards.
TTTCATTATAATCAGTTAAAATACCATAAACATCATCTTTATTTGTTTTAATTTTAACGGGAATACCATCTGTACTTGAAAGATTAGTAATCAACGTAATATCCGTTGTACTTGTATTTACTTTTTCTACCTTACCTGCCAGACCACCTTCTGAAACCAAAAACATATGATCTAAAACACCATCACGCTCACCAATATCAATGGTAACATTATCAAGCCAAGCTACAGGAGAACGTAAAATGACCCTACCAGTTAAAACATTAAGACCGGAAAAGGATTCTTTAATTTCAAGCTCAGAACGTAGCTCTCTGTTTTCTTCAAGTAACATTTGATATTCTCTATCCTTTGTTTCAAATTCTAAAATTTGTTCACGAAGGTTATCATTTTCTCTATAAGTGTTGAACAATTCACTTATATTAGAAAAAGTCTTATTAACAAAATAAATTGGAACATCAACCATTTCCTTAACAATAGTAACGCCATCGTCAACAAAAAAAGATATGTTTTTACGAAGAGATTTATTTTTAGAAATTAAAAAAATAAGAGAACCAGACAATAAAAAAAAAGCAATGAAAATAATAATTAATTTTGACAATCTAAATTTTTTCATAATCTTATACCTTCTATAATAAAATAAAACGAGATATCATATTCATGATAATCTCGTTTAACTACGGAGAATGGGGGATTCGAACCCCCGCGCCAGTTACCCGACCTAACGATTTAGCAAACCGTCCTCTTCAGCCTCTTGAGTAATTCTCCAAATATAAATGGGCACGAGTGGACTCGAACCACCGACCTCACGCTTATCAGGCGTGCGCTCTAACCACCTGAGCTACGCGCCCAAGCAAAAGTTACTGCTTGGTTTACCCTAAAGTAAAGCGGGTGACGAGAATCGAACTCGCGACAACAGCTTGGAAGGCTGTAGTTTTACCACTAAACTACACCCGCTTAGTGATATAATGATATGGCGCGAGACGGAATCGAACCGCCGACACATGGAGCTTCAATCCATTGCTCTACCAACTGAGCTACCGAGCCGTTTTCTCTATTGCGGGAGCAGGATTTGAACCTACGACCTTCGGGTTATGAGC
>NZ_JAENBP010000001.1 GCF_016481285.1 Streptococcus zalophi | reverse complement strand
TACCAAATAATGCTCCAACGGCAGAAGATAAACCAGTCTTTGAAGGAACCCTTGAAACAGCTGTACCAAACACAGCACCAACTCATGAGTTGCTAGCCTTTGATGGCAAGTTAGCACCAATGAGTAGCGAATCTGGTCATAAGGCTAAGGGTATGTCTGAGAAGAAAGCTAATCAAGCCTCTTCAACAGCACAGTCTAAAGCTTTACCAGATACTGGTGATGCTTCAAACTCAGCAGTATTAGGAACCATGCTAGCTTTATCATCACTCGCTTTATATGGCTATGGCAGAAAAAAGCGTGAGAATATCGATTAATTAAATCGAGAGTTATCACAAAACAAAAAACATATCAGTGTTATCACTGATATGTTTTTTTATGATTTGAAAAAATAATCGAATTCTTCCTGTGAAAGACCAATCATAGGATCAATGGTCAATAAATTTTGTTCCGTCAATCTTGTTGGTTGTGTATCATCTGTCTTATGACTTGATTCTACTGTTTTATCGGATATGACTTGACTGGCATTGGTTATTTGATCAGTCACTTTTTCAGGTTTAAAGCGTTCAATGAGAAAAGTGTTTCTTTGGCTGCCTACGTGTTGTGTGGCATATTGAAAGGCAATAAAGTCTCCTAACATGACGAGCTTATGTTTAGCACGTGTAATAGCAGTATAAAGGAGATTTCGTTGTAGCATACGACTGCTTTGTTGTGTTATTGGTAAAATAACAACGGGGAACTCGCTTCCTTGAGCTTTATGAATGCTCATCGCATAAGCAAGGGTCAATTTATGCCAATCATTACGCGCATAAGTCACTTCAACACCATCAAAATTAATCGTCATTTCATCTTGCTTGGATTCGGTATATTTAGCGGCTATCAATTCAGTAATATAGCCGATATCACCATTAAAGACATTGCTCTCTGGATCATTCACCAGATGAAGAACCTTATCATTGACTCGAAAACGGGTGTCATTAAAGGAAAACTCTAATTGGTCATTCAAAGGATTAACTAATTCTTGGAGTAATTCGTTAAGATGAGTAATGCCAGCCTGTCCGCGATACATTGGGGCAAGAATTTGGATGTCTTTGGCAGCAATACCACTTTTAAGAGCGGCAGAAACAATTTTTGCTACACTTTCAGGAATAAAGGGTGTCTGACATTCAAAGTAACTTCGGTCAGCTTGTTTCGTAGTAAAATCATTTGGCAAAACACCTTCTCTAATCTTGCTGGCTAAGTCAACAATGGTTGATTGATTAGACTGTCTAAAAATCTTTTTCAAGCTAACCTTAGGAAAATCATCAATCTCTAGTAAATCTGCCAAAACTTGACCAGGGCCTACAGAAGGCAGTTGGTCACTATCCCCCACAATAATCACTTGCGTTGATGATGAAATAGCAGAAAACAATTGATTGGCAAGCCATGTATCAACCATAGAAAATTCATCAATAATTATTAGATGGGCATCCAGATAATCATCAAGGATTTGATAATCATTATCACTATTTAAACCAAGATGTCTATGGATGGTGGCACTAGGTAATCCAGTTAACTCATTCATACGTCTAGCAGCTCTACCCGTTGGTGCGGCTAGAATAATTGGAGAGTTATTATCAGAAAGAGATAGCTCATGCAGGTTAGCAAAACTTTGAATAATACCATTAATAATGGTTGTCTTTCCTGTTCCAGGTCCGCCAGTCAGAAAGAAAATTTTACTCGTCAAAGCTTTTTCAATGGCTTCTTTTTGACTATCATCATAAGTCATCTGATGACTTAGTTCAACCTTTCTAATCTCTTCTTTTATTGCTAAAAGACTTGGAAAGGAAAGAGAAGGAGGACTATCTAAAATACGCTCCAAATGCTTTTTAATGCTTTCTTCGGCAAAAAAGAGACTATTATCAAAAATTTTAGTATCACTATTTTGAATTTTTCCAGTCATCAACAACTGTCTCAATTCATTAGCAACATCAGCCTCAGGAATGGGTGTTTGGCGTGCTTCTTCTAGAAGCAATAGGCTTTTTTCAAGTAATAGTTTGGCTTCAACATAGGTATCACCCGTCTCAAGAGACGTCTCAAGTAAGGCATGTAAAATAGCTGCTTGAAACCGCTCAGGGGAATCATCAGACACGCCAAGTTGCTGAGCTAGCTGATCGGCCATTTTAAAACCAATCCCTTTAATATCTTCCACTAATTGATAGGGATTCTTAGTGATAATGTCTAAGGTTTTTTCTTTATAGGCTTCAAAGACTTGAATAGCTATTTGATTTTTAAGCCCATACTCTGCTAATTTCGATAAAATTTGTTCTGTCCCATAGTTGATTTTTAATTTTGCAAGAAATGCTTCTTTATTGACTTTTGATAAACCGCTTATCGTATCCAAATGAGAAGGGTCTTTCAAAATGTTATCAATTGGGTCCTCGCCGTAGAGAGTGATAATCTTTTCTGCTGTTTTTTTACCAATTCCTTTAAAATGTTGGCTAGAAAAGTAGTTGATAAGCCCTGCTTTTGATGGTTTTTCACGTTCATATCGTGACATTTTCAACTGTTCCCCATACTTGGGATGCTTTGTTAATTCTCCCCAAAAGGTATAATTTTCCTCTTCAAAAATATCAGCCATAACACCAGTGACGATAATTTCAAAATCATCAAAGTCACTATCAGTATCTTCAATTTCTAAAAGGATAATCTTAAAAAAATTAGTTGGATTGTCATAGATTACTCGTGTGACCGTCCCGGAAAAAAAATATGTCATCATAACCTCATAAATTCTTTAGCTGATGATAGAGAAAAACACGGCAACCCGTGTTTTAATCATTATCAAACGTGCCAATTCTAGAAAGTGGCCAATAGCGGAACTTCACTTCACCAATGATGGACTCTTTTGAAAAAGTTCCTACTTCACGACTGTCTTTAGAGACAATTCTATCATCACCAAGAAGGTAGTACTGGCCTTCAGGAACAGTGATGCTAAAGCTTGGATTGCCATCGTTATTAGTGGTAAAAGCTCTAGAATTTAAAGCTAATTCCTTAAAGAGTGCACTGTAGGAATATATTTTTTGTAATTTATCCTCTTCAAAAGCTTCCTGATAATCTTCAAGATAGGGTTCATCAACCACTTCTCCGTTAACAGTTAATATGTCATTATCGTAGCTGATGGTGTCACCTGGAACACCGATAACGCGCTTGACAATTTTTTTATCGCCTTCTTCTCTAGCTACAACAATATCAAAGCGATCGATATTAGATACCTTAACAACAAATAGTCGCTCACCATTTGATAAGGTGGGGTCCATAGAGTGTCCATCTACCAATACATTGGCCCATAAAAATAGCCATGATAGGAAAAATAATGTCATAAAGAGGATAAATCCTCCCCATTCTTTAATAAAATGTTTCATTGATATCCCTTTCTCTGCTAACAATTAAAGTAATTGTTTAGCTTTTTCTGTGTTTTTAAAGTGTAATTTTGCTAAGTGCGATAAGGTGGATAAGTCAAATTTTTTGATAATCTCACTAGCGACTTGATCTGATTGGTGTCCAGCGCCACTTGGTAAGTTAACACCAACTGATTGTCCAAGCTCATCAAGATTTTTTAAAAATAAATAACGAGCAATAATGGAACTCACAGCAACTGGCAAATATTTTCCTTCAGCCTTTTCTTCAAAGGTTAAGGGATTTGAGAAGCGATTTTGTTCTTTTGACAGATAGGCTTCGTAGTTTTTTTGGCTAGTAAAGGCGTCAATAACAATTTTTTTAGGCTTTACGCCTTGTTGTAATAACAAATAAATGGCTTGATTGTGAAGAGCTACTTTGACTGACACAGCATTGTGCTTTAATCCCTTACCAACAACCTCATTGTATTTACTTGGAGGTAGTAGCAAAGATTTATGCGGTATCTTTTCTTGTAATAGCGGGGCAATTTCTTTAATTTTACCATCAGTCAATGTTTTTGAATCATCGACACCCAATTTTTTTAGAAAAGAATAGTCCTTTGGTTCCACAAAACTAGCGACAACAGCAATACCACCAAAATAAGAGCCATTACCAACTTCGTCTGAGCCAATCATGGCAATATTTTGAGTGGTAGAAGATGTTTTTTCTTCTTCCTTTGCTACTGAAAAGCCTAAAGTTGTGACCAATGGTTGTGGTTTTTTTCCTTGAAAAACCACCTTACCAGAGGTATAGATGAGAACACTAACGCCTTCTTTTTTAGCAGCAAATGCAACATAGGGGTTAGAACTACTAATTTGATAGCTGGCTAATTCTTTTTTAATTCTTGTAAGTTGTTTCGTTTCATCAACTTGAATGACAATAGTATCCATATAGAATATTTTATCATAAAAAAGCTTTTTTAGGTCTTAGAGACTTTCAAAAAAAGTAAATTCATAAAAAACACCACCTATTGATAGATGATGTTGAAGTAATATAATTTTGAAGTTTATTTAAATAAGTTGTTTTACATTAAAAAGATGCAACCATTTTTCCTTAAAAATAACAGTGAATGTGATGATCTAGAAAAATCTGCTGATAATCTACTAAATCCTCTGGGTGATAGTTGGCAATACCTGTCATTTCATAGGAGCGCCCTAATAATTCATACTTTTTCTCTCCAAATTGATGAAAAGGAAGTAATTGCACTTCGTTTATATGTAGTTTTTGAAATAATTCAGAAAAAGCTTTTGCATCTTCTAAGGAGTCGTTGAAATTTGGTATCACTGGAATTCTAAGAACAATTTGTTTATTGTTTTGAAAAGCATAGGTGATATTTTTAATGATGATATTATTTTTCACACCAGTTGTTAAAGCATGTTTTAAAGAATCATAATGTTTCAAATCTGTGTAGATAAAATCAACATATTGTATCAAGTCAACAAAGTTTTCATGTTTTGCAAAAGCAGTTGTTTCTATAGCTGTATGGATGCCTTTTTCTTTTGCAGCTTTTAAAATAGCTTTAGCAAATTGAAATTGAGCAAAAATTTCACCACCAGAAAGCGTTAATCCACCACCAGATTCTTCATAGAAATCCTTATCTTTTAAAACTTCATCAATGATATCAGAAACACTTTTTTTCTCTCCAATAATCTCTGGTAGCTTGGTGGTAGCGTTTAAAATTGTCTCGGGAGTTTTTCTTTGAGATTCTGGATTGGAACACCATGGACATCTCAAAGGGCATCCTTTCAAGAAAACAGTTGTTCTGATTCCTGGGCCATCATGTAAACTAAAATGTTGAATATTGAAAATAATGCCAGATTCTGTCATGATAATATCTCCTTCCCTAACTATTATATCATTCGAAAGAAGAAAAAACAATTACGAACGAAACAATATGATTCTTTATTTTTAACTTAAAAACTGTTAAAATGTAGATTGAGGTGAAAAAAATGAAACGGTTAGATAAAATAGTTGATTTGGTTTCAAAGTATCAAAAAATTGATGTTAATACTCTTTCAGAAACATTGGGAGTTTCCAAGGTAACCATTCGCAAGGATTTAGATAAGTTAGAAAATAAAGGATTATTACATAGAGAACATGGGTTCGCTGTTTTAAACAGTGGTGATAACTTAAATGTACGTTTATCATTTCACTATAATATTAAAAAAAGAATTGCTCAAAAAGCAGTTGAACTGATTCATGATAATGATACTATCATGATTGAATCTGGTTCTACTTGTGCTCTACTAGCTGAACAAATTTGCCAAACCAGACGAAATGTAAAAATTATTACTAATTCATACTTCATTGCTAACTTTATCAAGCAGTATGATAATTGCCAAATTCTTTTACTAGGTGGCGATTACCAAACTGATTCAGAAGTTACTGTTGGTCCATTATTAAAAGAAATGATTTCTTATTTTCATGTTGACAGAGTTTTTGTTGGGACTGACGGTTTCGATATAAAAAGTGGCTTTATGGGCAAAAACATGATGCGATCTGAAGGAGTTAGATGTATGGCTGATCATTCTGAAGAGCTGATTATTCTAACGGATTCAAGTAAATTTTCAAAACATAGTTTAGTTCACCAATTCTCTTTAGAACGTGTTAATCGGGTCATAACTGATAACAATATTGACACTAATATCGCTAATTTGTTACTTTCTAATAATATTATTCTAGAAAGGGTTTGAAATAAAAATGACTAAGATAAATCCAGAGAGAAAAAGGTTATTAGCCAAAGTTGCCTATCTTCACTATGTTGAAGGTAAAAATCAAACAGAAATTGCTAAAGAATTAAATATTTATCGCACAACGATTAGTCGAATGATAGCAAAAGCTAAAAATGAAGGTATCGTAAAGATAGAAATAGCAGATTATGATTCAAATTTATTTGCTCTAGAAGAATATGTAAGAAAAAAATATCATTTAAAAAAAATAGAGATAGTTGATAGCAGTAAAGAAGATGATTTTTCAGATATTCTAGTTCGTGTGGGACAAGTTGCTTCAGAAGTTGTTAGAAGCAGCATCAAAGACAATAATCGTATTGGTATTTCATGGGGGAAATCATTGAGTTACATGATTAATTCAATAACGCCAAGAGCTGTCAATGATATTTCCGTTTTCCCATTAGCTGGTGGTCCAAGTTATATTAATGTCAAGTATCATGTCAATACTTTAGTTCACCAGTTAGCACAAGCCTTTCATGGTAAAAGTATTTTTATAAATGCAACTGTCATTCAAGAAAATAAAGAGCTGGCAAAGGGTATTTTAAAATCAAAATATTTTGAAGCGATTAGATCAGATTGGAAGTGTCTTGATGTTGCTATAGTTGGTATTGGTGGAGCTCCAAATAAAGATCTTGAGAGTCAATGGAGAGATCTTCTTTCTGAAGAAGATTATAAAATCTTAAAAAAAGAAAAAGCAGTTGGCGAAGTTTGTTGTCGTTTTTTTAATGAAGAGGGAGAACCAGTTTATGAAAGATTACAAGAAAGAACAATTGGTATCAGTCTTGAACAATTGAGACAAGTTCCTTTGACCGTTGCTATTGCCTGTGGAGAGCATAAGTCAAAAGCTATATTAGCCGCTATCAAAGCTAAATTTATTGATTATTTAATCACTGATAAACAAACTATTTTAGCCTTATTGGCTATTGAAGGTGACAATAATATTCAACGATTTTATTAAAAAAGATTCCTGAGGACATCTCGGGGATTTTTATTTTGCACATTTGTGCAATAAAAAATAAATAAGCACAATTGTATTGACGTTAAAAACATAAAATGTTAAATTTAATTTAAGAAAAATGAAACCGGTTACATAATCAAGATATCAAAGAAAGGATCGACGATGGAACTTATTGTTGCAGATCAAATGATCATGGGTTTAATTTTAAATGCTGGAGATGCCAAACAACATATTTATCAGGCTTTAAAATTAGCAAAAGAAGGATTGTTTGAAGATAGTCAAAAAGAAGTAGAATTAGCTGACAATGCCTTATTAGAAGCTCATAATTTACAGACACAATTTTTGGCACAGGAAGCTAGAGGAACAAAAACTGATATCACAGCCTTATTTGTTCACTCTCAAGATCATCTAATGACAACTATTACAGAAATCAATTTAATCAAGGAAATCATTGAATTACGTCAAGAGTTACAAACGAAAGGAGCAAAAAAATGATAAAAATTGGATTATTTTGTGCAGCTGGTTTTTCAACAGGAATGTTGGTAAATAATATGAGAATTGTTGCAGAAAAAAAAGGTATTGAAGCAGAAATTGAAGCTTATTCACAAGCAAAGTTAGCTGATTATGCGGCTCATTTAGATGTTGCTTTATTAGGGCCACAAGTAGCCTATACTTTGGACAAATCACAAAAAATTTGTGAGGATTGCCATATTCCGATTGCTGTTATTCCAATGGCTGATTATGGTATGTTAGATGGTGAAAAAGTTCTTAACTTGGCTCTTGGTATTTTACACACAAAAGCATCATAAGGAGTTTAAAATGGCTAAAGTAAATGTTGAAAAAATTATTACGCCTATTATGCGTTTTGTTAATATGCGAGGGATTATTGCTCTTAAAGATGGTATGTTAGCTATTTTACCTTTAACAGTAGTTGGTAGTTTATTTTTGATTGCTGGACAAATCCCTTTTGAAAGTGTTAATCAATCTATAGCTAACATTTTTGGTGCTAACTGGACAGAACCTTTTATGCAAGTTTATTCGGGAACATTTGCAATCATGGGACTAATATCTTGCTTTTCAATTGGTTACTCTTATGCTAAAAATTCTGGCGTAGAGCCACTACCTGCTGGAGTACTCTCGTTATCATCTTTCTTTATTCTTCTAAAATCATCTTATATTCCAGAAAATGGAGAAGCTATTGGGGATGCTATCAGTAAAGTTTGGTTTGGAGGACAAGGTATAATAGGAGCTATTATCATAGGTCTAGTTGTTGGCGCTATTTATACAACCTTTATTCAACGACATATCATTATTAAAATGCCTGAACAAGTTCCTCAAGCTATTGCCAAACAATTTGAGGCTATGATTCCAGCATTTGTCATTTTTGTTCTATCAATGGTAATTTACATTATTTCTAATGCAGTAACAAATGGTGGCACTTTTATTGAAATGATTTATGATGTTATTCAAGTACCATTACAAGGATTGACAGGTTCTTTATATGGTGCTATTGGGATAGCCTTCTTCATATCATTTTTATGGTGGTTTGGTGTCCATGGACAATCTGTGGTTAATGGCATTGTGACAGCCTTATTACTTTCTAATTTAGATGCCAATAAAGCTTTACAACAAGCTGGTAATTTATCACTTGATCAGGGAGCACATATTGTTACTCAACAATTCCTAGATAGTTTTTTAATCATTTCAGGTTCAGGGATAACATTTGGTTTAGTGATTGCCATGTTATTTGCTGCAAAGTCAAAACAATACCAAGCTTTAGGAAAAGTAGCTGCTTTTCCAGCTATTTTTAACGTCAATGAACCAGTTGTCTTTGGGTTTCCAGTTGTTATGAATCCTGTTATGTTTGTGCCATTTGTCTTGGTACCTGTCCTTTCTGCCATTATTGTTTATGGTTCAATCGCAATAGGTTTCATGCAACCTTTTGCTGGTGTTACATTACCTTGGAGCACGCCAGCGATTATTTCAGGATTTATGGTTGGTGGATGGCAAGGAGCTGTTATCCAAATATTGATATTAACTTTATCAACAATCATTTATTTCCCTTTCTTTAAGTTTCAAGATAAGTTGGCCTATGAAAAAGAAGAAGCGACAGAGTAACACATACTTGCACATTCGTGCAATTCTATTTGATTTTAAAATTCCCACTTCCTTTCGTGATTAATACTGCTTTTTGTGATAAAATGGTTACGAAAGAATATAAAATATTTACGAAAGAAACAAGCAGGAGGAGAAATCATGGAAAAAGGACAAACATCTTATTTTGGTCAACTTACTGAAAGAATGCAAAAATATCGTGAAGCGGTTTTAGATAAAAAACCATACATTGATGCCGAACGTGCTATTCTTGTCACTCAATCATATCAAAAACATTTAAATAAACCTTCTAACTTAAAGCGTGCTTATATGCTTCAAAATATTCTAGAAAACATGACCATTTATATTGAGGATGAAAGTTTGATTGCTGGAAATCAAGCGTCATCTAATAAAGATGCACCAATTTTCCCAGAATATACTTTGGAATTTGTTTTAAATGAACTTGATTTATTTGAAAAACGTGACGGGGATGTCTTCTACATTACTGAAGAAACCAAAGAACAATTGCGTTCTATAGCTCCGTTTTGGGAAAATAATAATCTTCGAGCAAGATGTGGTGTTTTGTTACCAGATGAAGTACAAGTTTATATGGAAACAGGCTTCTTTGGGATGGAAGGTAAGATGAATTCAGGCGATGCTCATTTAGCTGTCAATTATGATAAGTTATTGAAGTACGGTCTTAAAGGATTTGAAGAAAAAGCTCGAGTGGCTAAAGATTCCCTTGATTTGACAGTTGCTGAAAATATTGATAAGTATCATTTTTATGACTCAGTTTTCATCGTTATTGACGCCGTTAAGACCTATGCTAAACGTTACGCTGATTTAGCAAGAGAGTTAGCCAAAACAGCGAATTCAAAACGTAAGGAAGAATTGCTTGAAATAGCACGTATATGTGATAAGGTGCCTTATGAACCGGCAGAAACTTTTGCTGAAGCTGTTCAATCAGTTTGGTTTATTCAATGTATTCTTCAAATTGAATCAAATGGCCATTCTTTATCATATGGACGATTTGATCAATATATGTATCCTTATGTTAAAGCTGATTTGGAAGCTGGACGTGAAATAGAAGATTCCATTGTTGAGCGCTTAACGAATTTATGGATTAAAACATTGACTATCAATAAAGTTCGTAGCCAAGCACATACATTTTCATCTGCAGGTAGTCCCTTATATCAAAATGTAACAATAGGGGGACAAACTCGCGATAAAAAAGATGCCGTTAATCCACTATCTTATTTAGTTCTTCGCAGTGTCGCACAGACAAAGCTACCTCAACCTAATTTAACTGTTCGCTACCATAAAGGATTAGATAATCGCTTTATGAATGAGTGTATTGAGGTTATGAAACTTGGTTTTGGTATGCCAGCAATGAATAATGATGAAATCATCATCCCATCTTTCATCAAAAAAGGTGTTGGCGAAGAAGATGCTTATGATTATTCAGCTATTGGTTGTGTTGAAACAGCAGTTCCTGGTAAATGGGGTTACCGTTGTACTGGTATGAGCTATATTAACTTCCCTAAAATTCTATTAATTACTATGAATGATGGCATTGATCCAGCATCTGGCAAACGTTTTGCCACAGGCCATGGACATTTCAATGACATGAAGAGTTATGAGCAATTCAAGGAAGCATTAGATGAGACACTTCGAGAAATAACACGTATGAGTGTTATCGTAGAAAATGCCATTGACCTTGGTTTAGAGCGTGAAGTGCCAGATATTTTATGTTCAACACTAACAGATGATTGTATTGGTCGTGGTAAGACCATTAAAGAAGGTGGAGCAGTTTATGACTACATTTCTGGTCTGCAAGTTGGTATCGCGAATTTATCAGATTCATTAGCTGCAATGAAAAAATTAGTCTTTGAAGAAGAACGTCTAACAACCAAAGAACTTTGGCACGCTCTTGAAACAGATTTTGCTGGTGAAAGAGGAGAAGAGATTCGTCAAATGCTAATCAATGATGCTCCAAAATATGGAAATGATGATGATTATGCTGACAACTTAGTTGTCGACATTTATAACACTTATATTGATGAAATCGCTAAATATCCTAATACACGTTATGGTAGAGGCCCAATTGGCGGTATTCGCTATTCAGGAACCTCATCTATTTCAGCAAATGTGGGACAAGGTAGAGGTACATTAGCAACTCCAGATGGACGTCATGCTGGTACACCATTAGCAGAAGGATGTTCCCCAGAGCACAGTATGGACAAAAAAGGACCAACTTCTGTTTTGAAATCAGTGTCTAAATTACCGACAGAAGAAATTGTTGGTGGCGTGTTACTAAACCAAAAAGTTAATCCACAAACACTAGCTAAAGAAGAAGATAAAATGAAATTGATGGCTTTGTTGAGAACATTTTTCAATCGTCTACACGGCTATCATATCCAATATAATGTTGTCTCTCGTGAAACATTGATAGATGCCCAAAAACATCCTGAAAAACACCGTGATTTAATTGTCCGTGTGGCTGGATACTCTGCTTTCTTCAATGTACTTTCAAAAGCAACTCAAGATGACATTATAGAACGTACAGAACATACCTTATAAATATCAGAGGAAATAAAAACATGGAATTTATGTTAGATAGTTTAAATTTAGAGGCTATTAAAAAATGGAATCGCATTTTACCACTTGCAGGAGTGACCTCTAATCCTTCAATTGCTAAAAAAGAGGGTGAGTTTGATTTTTTTAAACGGATTAAGGACGTTCGGTCTATTATTGGTGAAAAAGCCTCTATTCATGTGCAAGTCATTGCTCAAGATTATGAAGGGATTTTAAAAGATGCTGCCGAGATTCGTAGGCAGTGTGGCGAAAATATTTTTGTTAAGGTTCCTGTAACAACAGAAGGTCTTGCTGCCATCAAAACCTTAAAAACTAAAGGTTATCATATTACAGCAACAGCTATTTATACCACCTTTCAAGGGTTATTGGCGATTGAAGCTGGTGCTGATTACTTAGCACCTTATTATAATCGAATGGAAAACCTTAATATTGATCCAGAAGCAGTGATTGGACAACTAGCAGAGGCTATTGACAGAGAACGTTCAGAAAGTAAAATTTTAGCAGCTAGTTTTAAAAATGTCAGCCAAATCAATAAGTCATTGGCTTTAGGTGCACAGGCTATTACCGCTGGGCCAGATGTTTTTGAATCCGGCTTTGCCATGCCTTCTATTCAAAAGGCTGTTGATGATTTTTCTAAGGATTGGGAATCTATATACCACACAAATAGTATTTAAAAACTTCATATCATTATAATTTAGCTTTTCAAAACATAATAAAGGAGAACTATTATGAGAATATTTGCTAGTCCGTCACGTTATATTCAGGGTGAGAATGCTTTGTTTGAAAATGATAAAGCTATTTTAGAATTAGGGTCAAGTCCAATCTTATTATGTGATGATTTTGTTTATGATATTATTGGTCATGATTTTGAAACTTACCTACATCAGTATGGTTTATCAGTGACTCGTGTTAATTTTCAAGGAGAAGCTTCAGATAACGAAATTAATCGTGTTGTTGAAATTGGTCTTGATAAAAAAAGTGATTTAGTCATTGGTCTAGGTGGTGGTAAAACAATAGATAGTGCTAAATCAATAGCTGATATATTAAATGTTCCTGTTGTGATTGCTCCTACCATTGCTTCAACAGATGCTCCTACGTCAGCTTTATCAGTTATCTATACTGATGATGGCGCTTTTGAAAAATATATTTTCTACTCAAAAAACCCAGAATTAGTTTTAGTCGATACCAAAGTGATTAGTCAATCGCCAAAAAGATTATTGGCTTCAGGTATAGCAGACGGATTAGCAACTTGGGTGGAAGCACGCGCCGTTTCTCAAAAAAATGGCACCACTATGCTCGGATCAGGTCAGACATTGGCAGGTTTAGCTATCGCACAAATGTGTGAGAAAACCTTGTTTGAAGATGGCGTTAAAGCCCTGCTAAGTTGCGAGCAAAAAGTGGTTACAAAACCATTAGAAAATATTATTGAAGCAAATACTTTACTCAGTGGATTAGGTTTTGAAAGTGCAGGACTCGCTGCTGCTCACGCTATACACAATGGTTTTACTGCATTGTCTGGAGATATTCATCATCTGACTCATGGGGAAAAAGTAGCATACGGAACTTTGACACAATTGTTCTTAGAAAATAGACCAAAAGAAGAATTTGATAAATATGTTCACTTCTACAGAGAAATTGGTATGCCAACCACATTGAAAGAAATGCATTTAGATAATGCTGATTATAAAGAACTGTTAAAGGTTGGCAAACAGGCTACCGCTAAAGGAGAAACGATTCATCAAATGCCATTTGAAATATCTGCAGAGGATGTGGCAAATGCCCTTTTGGCTGTTGATGCTTATGTTAAAACATTACCTTAATGTGATTAACCGTCTAAACGATATCGTTTAGACGGTTTTTTAGCTTTATCATATCTGAAAAGACAAAAGTACTGACAGATATGATAGGGCTTTTTTGTTGATAAAAAATCATTTATAGTAAAAAGAAATCATATTAATAGTGACAAATGATGAGCTATAAAACACAAAAATTAAAAATAATAGAGAATATCGGTAGCCTTACTTTAATTTCCTGAATGAAAACGTTATAATAGTGATATGAATAAATCAAAAAAAATTAAGTGGCTAGTTGGTCTTATTATCAGTGTCTTAGCAATTCTGTTTTTTGTGTTACTTTTACCTCAAATCAATTTTCAAAAAGAAAATGCTTCAAAAGAATCATCAGAAAAAACGACAGTAATCACAAAAGACAAAGCAGTAGAAAAAACAAAAGCCAAAGTCACCTATAAAGTATCTGACGCAGAAAAAGAACAGTTAAAACAACGCTTTGTCCCCTTAAAAGAAATAAATGAAGAAGTTATCGCTTATATCTACGCTCCAGGAACGCAACTTGACGAGCCGGTGCTTCATACGGGAGATAACCATAAATACTTGGAACAAACCATTACTGGTGAGTACTCACCTTATATGGGTGCGGTGTTTATGGATACGGACAATCATCCAAATTTTCAAGATCGTTTGACTTGGCTGTTTGGTCATGCTAGGGGAAGTACCGTTCCTGATCATAGGATGTTTAATGATGTCAATTTTTATGACGACCAAACGTATTTTAATGAACATCCTTATCTCGTGATTGAAACACCTGAACGTTATTATTACTATGAAGCAGCATTTATGATTATTGTGCCAGAAACCACTGCTTTTTATAGAACTAGTTTTGAAAATGATCATATCTTTTTAAAGCAACTAAGAGAGGTTAAAAAAGAGGCTATTGTTAAAAATGAAGCTATTGAAATCAATGCTTCAGATCGTTATTTGGTACTTTCAACCTGTCGAGAAGAAGATGAGACTATCAGATCAAACCTATATCTAAGACAAATTCCAGATATTGAATTACCAGAATTTTTGGCAAAAAACAAAGAGAGATTAACCTATGTGCCAACAAGATGAATCTATCTGAAAAAAATAGCTTTGAGATTGTCAAATTTTAAAAAATCGTTATAATAAAATGTAAGAGGTGACATATGGATAATAAAAATCGTTATAAATTTACTTTTGGAGACAAATCATTAACACTAACAACAGATAAAGATAATCTATTTATGGAAGAAGTTGAACGTGTTGCGAGAGAAAAATATGAGGCCATTAAAGAAAAATTACCACAAGCTGACAATGAAACCGTGGCTATTTTGATGGCTATCAACACCTTATCAAAACAGTTGGTCAGAGAAATTGAGTTTGACAAAAAAGAAAGAGAATTAGAAGAATTACGTGGCAAATACATGGGTGACTTGCAAGAAAAAATCAATGCCAGTGAAGTAGGTGAAGACTACTAATGTTATCACTTATCATTTTATTAATACTGGCGTGGCATTTCTACATTGGCTACTCGCGCGGAATTATTCTTCAAGGCTATTATTTTTTGGCAACTATTGTGTCGCTTGTTATTAGTAGTTTGTATTATAAACCTCTTGCCAAGGCAATTACATTATGGGTTCCCTATTCCAATCCGGCTGAGGATGTCAAAGTTTTCTTTTTTACCGATGTTCCAATTTTTGAATTGGACAAGGTTTATTATGCAGGTGTAGCTTTTTTAAGCATCTTCATCGCCAGCTATTTAGCCTTTCGTCTACTAGGCATCTTTATGAACTTGATGGACTTGGACCTCTATGACACCCTAACCTTTAACTGTATTAGTGGTGCTTTATCGGTTTTAATGACAATGCTCTTTTTCAACATGGCATTAAGCATTTTAGCCACCGTACCGATTCCTTTTATCCAAAACATCCTTTCAAAAGAAGTGATGACTCAGTTATTGATTACATTTTTCCCTTCAGCTTTCTTAATTAAAATGCTGTGGGTAACAAACATACTAAAGTAAGGAATTTCCTTGCTTTTTTATTGATAGGAAAAGATCTTAAAAAATAGTAACTAAAGTCCTAATATGGTAGCATACGAATAAATGTTATAAGATTTAAGTGTGAAAGGAATTGCAGGAGAATGGATAAAGTTATTGCCAGATTAGAAAAGGAATTGTCACTAATAGAACACGGTTTCAAAGAAGAAGAAAAAAGAGCCTTAAGAGATTACAAAACAAACACTACCGAAGACATCAAGAGTATGGCATTTTTAGCCTATCACTCTACAGTCTACCAAGTGAGAATGTATGCTGTATTTCTTTTTGGCTACTTATCAGAAGATGAAGACATCTTGGTATTTTTGAGGGATGAGGTGTCAAAAGACGACAACTGGAGAGTTCAGGAAGTCTTAGCAAAGTCTTTTGATGAGTATTGCAAGAAAATAGGATATGAACAAGCACTTCCAACCATTGATAACTGGCTAAAAAGCGCTCATCCTAACACTAGAAGAGCAATGATAGAAGGATTGAGAATTTGGACAAATAGACCATTTTTTAAGGAAAACCCTAATGAGGCAATCAGACGAATTGTATCATTAAAAGAAGATGAAAGTGGCTATGTTAGAAAATCCGTCGGAAATGCATTGAGAGACATCAGTAAGAAATTTCCAAATCTGATAAAAAATGAACTTGATCAATGGTCGTTAGAAAACAAGGAGATTAATCAGGTCTATCAACTGGCAAGTCGGTTTATAAAATGACTAGTTGCTGTTTTCTTGAAGTAACTAGACAAGCAATAACTAAAAAATAAGCAATTGAAAAACAGTAACTCTTTTGATTGACTGTTTTTTTGCTAAAATCTGAGAAATAAGAGATTTTTTGGTAAAAGGGTCTCAATCATCAAACATCGAAAGGGCGGTTTTTTCTGCTATAATATAAGCATGAATACAAAAATATTAGACGATTTAGAATTTAACAAAGTTAAAAAAAGACTAGAGTCTTTTTTAAAGACCAAACAAGGTCACGAAGAACTACTTCATTTAGCGCCAAGTAGTGAACGAGAAAAGATTGAAAAAAGTTTTACCGAACTTTCTGAGATGGCGGATATTTTCACCAACTCACAAGGCTTTTCAATCGGTTCTACTGAAGACATTTCACATAGTTTAAAACGGTTAGAATTAGAGGCTGATCTTAATATCCAAGAGATATTGGATGTTAAAAAAATATTGAAAATCTCATCGGAACTAAAAGCTTTTCATGAGGATTTAGAAAATGTCACCCTTGACTTCTTAGAAGAACTTTTTAACAAGATTAATCCTTTTCCTGCTCTGCAAGGGAGTCTTGAAGCGATTAATGATGCTGGCTTTATTGAAGATTTTGCAAGTCCTGAACTCATCAGAATTCGTAGGATTATCCAACAAGAAGAACGTCAAGTCAGACAGACCCTGCAAGAAATCTTAAAAAACCAAGGCGATTTACTCTCAGAAAGTTTGATTGCAAGCCGTAATGGTAGAAGTGTTTTGCCTGTTAAAAACACCTTTAGAAATCGTATTTCAGGAGTTGTTCATGACATTTCTGCTTCAGGCAATACCGTCTATATTGAACCACGAGCGGTGGTAAAATTAAATGAAGAAATTACTCAAGCTAGAGCTGATGAACGATACGAGATAGCCAATATCTTACGTCAACTCTCAGCTATGCTTAGAGAACATGTCTCTGAGATTAGAAACAATGCTTGGCTAATTGGCCATCTTGATTTTTTGCGAGCTAAATACCTTTATATGGTTGAACATAAGGCAAGTATTCCAACGATTACGACTGATCATTCGATAACGCTTTTGAATGCTCGTCATCCCTTGATTGAAAATCCTGTTGCTAATGATATCCACTTTACAAAAGAATTGAACACCATTGTGATTACTGGTCCAAATACTGGTGGTAAGACGATTATGTTAAAAACATTAGGTTTAGCGCAGCTAATGGCACAATCGGGTTTACCTGTCTGGGCGGAGAAAGGTAGTAAGGTGACTATCTTCAATCAGATTTTTGCTGATATTGGTGATGAGCAATCCATCGAACAAAGTCTTTCGACGTTTTCAAGCCATATGACCAATATCGTTTCTATCTTGAACCAAGCAGATAACAAGTCCTTAGTCTTATTTGACGAGATTGGCGCAGGAACTGATCCACAAGAAGGAGCTAGTCTTGCGATTGCTATTTTAGAACATTTACGTCTATCAGACATCAAAACAATGGCAACGACTCACTACCCAGAACTGAAGGCTTATGGGATTGAAACAAAAAACGTTGAAAATGCTAGTATGGAGTTTGATATTGTGACGTTAAGTCCTACCTATCATTTCATGCAAGGTGTCCCAGGTCGCTCAAACGCTTTTGAAATCGCAAGACGTCTAGGATTATCAGAAATCATTATTTCAGAAGCCAATCAAATGACCAATCAAGACAGTGATGTCAATCGTATCATTGAACGATTGGAGCAACAAACGATAGAAAGTAGACGTCGTTTAGATAATATTAAAGAGGTTGAACAAGAAAACCTCAAATTTAACCGTGCGGTGAAAAAACTCTACAATGAATTTAATCACGAAAAAGAAAAAGAACTGGAAAAAGCGACTGAGGAAGCCAGAGAGATTGTGGATATGGCTCTTTCAGAAAGTGAAGCCATTCTTAAACAACTACATGACAAGTCACAACTAAAAGCGCATGAAATTATTGAAGCTAAAACTCAGCTGAAAAAACTGGTTCCAGAACTCGATTTGTCAAAAAATAAGGTCTTAAAAAAGGTAAAAAAAGCGCGTGCTGCGCGTGTGGGTGATGATATTATCGTTATTAGTTATGGTCAGCGTGGCACTCTGATCAATCAATTAAAAGACGGTCGCTGGGAAGCTCAAATTGGCTTGATTAAAATGACCCTTTCAGAAGATGAGTTTAATTTGGTCAAAGAAGAAAAAACGACGACCACGAAAAAACAAGTACAAGTCGTTAAAAAAATGGGCCATCATTCACCACAAGCTCGACTGGACTTACGTGGTAAGCGTTATGAAGAAGCCATGCAAGAACTAGATGCTTTTATTGACCAAGCTCTATTAAATAATATGGCTCAAGTGGATATTATTCATGGGATTGGCACAGGAGTTATTCGTGAAGGAGTCACCAAGTATTTAAGACGCAACAAGCATGTTAAAAGCTTTGGTTATGCGCCTCAAAACGCTGGTGGATCAGGTGTTACTATCGTTAATTTTGGTTAGCGTATCAAATAGTGGTCAAACTGATTATTTTACTGTAAAATAGTACTGTAAAAAAATAAAGGAGAATTGAAATGGTTAAAATAGTAACAGATGCAACCTTTGAAGAAGAAACAAAAGACGGAATCGTTCTTGTTGACTTTTGGGCAACTTGGTGTGGTCCTTGTTTAATGCAAGCACCTATCTTAGAACAAATTGCTGAAGAATTGTCAGAAGACGAGCTTAAAATTGTGAAACTTGATGTCGATCAAAACCCAGCAACAGCTCAAAAATTTGGAATTATGAGCATTCCAACCTTGCTCTTTAAAAAAGATGGCCAAGTGGTTAAACAAGTTGCAGGTGTTCACAATAAAAATCAAATCAAAGCAATTGTTGCAGAATTAAGCAACTAAAAAAGAGCTAACTATTTAGCTCTTTTTTCTTGTTTTATTTTTTGATAAGTTTGCCACATTTTCTTTTGCGGTGTTGCAAAGGGATAATTGGAAAATTCTTTTTCAGGCAACCAAATAAGAACTTTCTCGGATGACAGTTGATCTGATAATGCCTTACCTTCTATCAATTCCACTTCCCATTTTTGATGGCTAAAAACATGCTTAACAAGGGGAAAAGTGTAATCACTCCAAGTGATTTTTAAAGGATATTTCTCTAAAAAACTCTCTTTTTGAGATTTGAAATCTACGGGCCTAGAGTTATCTGTATCAAATAAATCAAGTTGTGTCTCGATGACTTTTTTTTCAAGCATAGGAAAAGACCAAAAACCGCCCAATAATTTATCTTGGGTATTTTTTTCAAGAAGGTATTCTCCTTTTTGGTTTTGAATAATAAAGGCTTCTAGGTGGATGGGACGAGGTTTCTTCTTAGGTTTTTTAATGGGATATTTGTCCATTGTTCCATGGAGGTAGGCACCACTAAAAAAACGAATAGGGCTCTCATCAGGACGCGGATTTTTGGCTGATTCGATATCTGTTCCTAAATCCATAAAAGCTTGATTGAAATCACCAGGTCGCTCTGGGTCAATTAATCGAGTCATTATAGCTTGAAATAGTTTAATATTTTTTGGGTCACCGATATCATAATCTACTTCAAAAAGACGAGCTAAAACACGCATAACATTGCCATCAACGGCAGGAGTTGGTTCTTGAAAAGCAATACTTGCAATAGCACCAGCGGTGTATGGACCAATCCCTTTTAGACTGAGGATATCTTGATAGTGACTGGGAAACTGACCAGAAAAAACTTCCTCTACTTGCTGGGCAGCTTTTTGCATATTTTTAACGCGTGAATAGTAGCCAAGTCCTTCCCAAGCCTTCAAAATCTTTTCTTCGGGCGCTTTAGCCAAATCGGAAATAGTTGGAAACCACTCTAAAAACCTAGTGTAATAAGGAATAACTGTGATTACTTGTGTTTGCTGAAGCATTATCTCTGATACCCAAATATGATAGGGGTTTTTGGTTCTGCGCCAGGGCAAATCACGCTTGTTTTCATCATACCAAGCTAAAAGCGTTCTTCTAAAAGAAGCTATTTTCTCATCATTCCACATTGTGATGCCATAATTATTTAAATCTAACATAATCTTATTTTAGCAAAATCTTTCTTTTTTTGAAAATCCTGATAAATGCTAATAAAAAAAGATGACGTTATCATCTTTTAAAGTATTTAAAAGTCAAAATCAGAAAAATAACTTTTTTCTCTGTGACCAAAGACTTGTTTGAAAAACTTAAATGGTAGGAGATTGATGGCACTATTATAAGATTCTATAGTCTCATTATAAGACACTTTATACTGATAGAGTTTATCTGTTGCGTCTTCTAATGCTTCTTTGTCATCTTCTTTTTTAAGTAATCGAATCTGATCTTCCGTCATCATAATGTTGTTATTATAGGATGCTAATCGTTGCTCAAGTTGGGTGATGGCATTAGCTTGCTTTGATATCAACAAAATGATTGGCGTAAAGACGGCAAATAATCCTGCTAAACGTTCTGGAAAATCATCAATCATTTCAAAATTATCAAAGAGTATTTCAAAGATAATACTGAAAATAATAAAAGACGCAAAAAATTGCCAAATATAAGTCATCACACTAAATCGTTTCACTTTTCTTTTTTTATCAGTCATACGTATCAAATCTTTCCTTTGTTTTGAAACTATTATAACATTTTTCTAAGGAAAGGACTATATTTTACTTGCAAAATAAGCCAGTATCCTGTATAATAGTGTCTTGTGAGAATCCCTCACTTACTCATGACAAGGATCATGAGTCATTAGACCAAAAGGAGGAAAATATCAATGACTAAATACGAAATTCTTTATATCATTCGTCCAAACATTGAAGAAGAAGCAAAAACTGCTTTGGTAGCACGTTTTGACGCTATCTTGACAGACAACGGTGCAACTGTTGTTGAATCAAAAGATTGGGAAAAACGTCGTCTTGCCTACGAAATCCAAGATTTCCGTGAAGGCCTATACCACATCGTTACTGTTGAAGCAGACAACGATGTTGCTATTAAAGAGTTTGACCGTCTTTCAAAAATCAATGGTGACATTCTTCGTCACATGATTGTTAAACTTGACGCATAAGAAGGTAGTTTATGATTAATAATGTAGTACTAGTAGGTCGTATGACCAGAGATGCAGAACTTCGATACACACCAAGTAATCAAGCCGTGGCAACTTTTACTTTGGCCGTTAACCGTAATTTTAAAAATCAAAATGGTGAACGTGATGCCGATTTTATTAATGTTGTTATTTGGCGCCAACAAGCTGAGAATTTAGCTAATTGGGCTAAAAAAGGGACTTTATTAGGTGTTACTGGTCGTATTCAAACACGTAACTATGACAATCAACAAGGTCAGCGTGTGTATGTGACTGAAGTTGTCGCTGACAGTTTCCAAATCTTGGAAAGTCGTGCTACACGTGAAGGAGCAAGCACTGGTGGTTATAATCCATCACCAGCAAGTCCACAACCTACTTCACAAGCTCAAACACCTAACTTTGGAAGAGACGACAGTCCGTTTGGCAATGCCAATCCGATTGAAATTTCTGATGATGATTTACCATTCTAAGAGGATGATTAAAAGTATATAAGGAGAAAAATATGGCTCAACAACGTCGTGGCGGTTTCAAACGCCGTAAAAAAGTTGATTATATCGCAGCTAACAAAATTGAATATGTTGATTATAAAGATACTGAATTGCTTAGCCGTTTCGTTTCTGAGCGTGGAAAAATTCTTCCACGTCGTGTGACTGGAACATCAGCTAAAAATCAACGTAAAGTAACAACTGCAATTAAACGTGCACGTGTTATGGCTCTTATGCCTTTCGTTACTGAAGATTAATAATAACAAGGAGATGGCTTTATGCCATCTCTTTTTTATGTTATTATTATCTTGGAAAATCATTTCTACTTCATCATTTTAAATGATTATGTGATAAGAAAAGGAAAAGCAAATGAAAGCAAGTCAAAGACGTGATCAGATAGTAGCCATTTTAAAAGAAAAACCCTCCCCTATTTCTGCAACAAAACTCGCCAAAGAATTAGGTGTCAGTCGACAAGTCATTGTTGGTGATATTGCCCTACTAAGAGCCAGTAACATAGATATAATGGCGACTCATAGAGGTTATTTGTTGGTTAATAATCTACCAAAACCAAAGACTCAATACATTAAAAAAATAGCCTGTCAACATTCAGAAGAACAAGTGGCAAAAGAATTAGACATTATTGTCAGTGGTGGCGGTCAAGTTTTGGATGTTGAGATTGAACACCCTCTTTATGGTATTCTAACAGCGACATTAAATATTGCTACAAAAGATGATATAAAATACTTTACTCAACAAGTCAAAGAACATCAAGGTGCTTTATTGAGCCATTTGACGCATGGTATTCATAATCATACCATTTCATGTCCATCAAAAGCAGTGTGTGAAAAGATTCTTGAAATACTTAAAAAAGAAAATATTTTATTAACATAATTGACATGTGTCAAGACACATGATAAAATACTTGTTATCAACTTAAAGGAGATGACAAGTGAATCGTAAAAGAACTCAAAAGATGGCTTTAAGTGCCTTATTAACAGCTTTTGCTATTTTGATCCCTATCGTTATGCCAGCCAAAATCATTATTGGACCAGCTTCATTTACTCTTACTAGCCATGTGCCGATTTTTATTGCTATGTTTATCTCACCAAGCGTTGCTATTTTCGTATCGCTTGGTAGTACATTAGGTTTTTTTATGGCAGGATTTCCAATTATCATTGTTTTTAGAGCACTTTCCCATGTCATTTTTGCAAGCATTGGTGCCTTTTTAATCAAAAAACGAATAGTCACATTTACCAAATCCTTGACAACCTTGTTATTTGCCATAATCATTAACCTTATCCATGGCTTAGCAGAATTTTTGGTGGTGATTGTGTTAACAACAGGCTCACAAGTCGATTCAAACTACTGGTTAACTATGCTATGGTTGGTTGGTTTTGGAACACTGGTTCATGGAACGATAGATTTTTACCTAGCAAGAATCTGTTGGCATTTTATGACGAAGAAAAAAGCTTAAACAAAAAGCACCGTGTCAAACGGTGCTTTTTTGATAATTGATTTAAAAAATTCACAAAAACATGCTATAATAAAAACACTACATTTAATGGAGAATACTATGGTATATTACAATCACAAGGCTATTGAAAAGAAATGGCAAGCCTACTGGGCTGAAAATCACACGTTTAAAACGGGAACGGATAAGAATAAACCTAGTTTTTATGCGTTAGATATGTTTCCATACCCAAGTGGTGCGGGGCTTCATGTCGGGCATCCTGAGGGTTATACGGCTACTGATATTTTGAGTCGTTATAAGAGAGCACAAGGCTATAATGTTTTACATCCTATGGGTTGGGATGCTTTTGGTCTGCCTGCTGAGCAATATGCCATCGATACAGGTAATGATCCAGCTGAATTTACTGCAAGAAATATTGCTAACTTCAAGCGTCAAATTAACGCTCTTGGCTTTTCTTATGACTGGGATCGTGAGGTCAATACGACTGATCCTAACTACTACAAATGGACGCAATGGATTTTCACCAAACTCTATGAAAAAGGTTTGGCTTATGAAGCCGAAGTACCGGTTAACTGGGTGGAAGAGCTTGGAACTGCTATTGCCAACGAAGAGGTCTTGCCTGATGGCACTTCTGAGCGCGGTGGTTATCCTGTTGTTCGTAAACCAATGCGTCAATGGATGCTTAAAATCACTGCTTACGCAGAACGTTTGCTGACTGATTTGGACGACCTTGACTGGCCTGAATCGATTAAAGACATGCAACGCAACTGGATTGGTAAATCAACGGGTGCCAATGTTACCTTTAAAGTCAAGGATACAGAGCAAGCCTTTACCGTCTTTACCACTCGTCCTGATACATTGTTTGGTGCCACTTATGCAGTACTAGCACCAGAGCATGACTTGGTTGATAAGATTACGACAAGTGAGCAAAAAGAAGCTGTTCAAGCTTATCAAAAACAAGCCAGTTTGAAATCTGATTTGGCTAGAACGGATTTGGCCAAAGAAAAAACAGGTGTTTGGACTGGAAGTTATGCGGTTAATCCTGTCAACGGGAAAGAAATGCCTATCTGGATTGCTGACTATGTCCTAGCAAGCTATGGTACAGGTGCGATTATGGCAGTGCCTGCTCACGACCAACGTGACTTTGAGTTTGCAAAACAGTTTGACTTAGCAATCATTCCTGTTCTTGAAGGTGGTGATGTCACCCAAGCTGCCTTTACAGAGGATGGTCCTCACATCAATTCTGACTTCCTAGATGGTCTTGGAAAAGAAGAAGCCATTACAAAGATGGTGTCTTGGCTTGAAGACAAGAAAATTGGTTCTCAAAAAATTAGTTATCGTTTGCGTGACTGGCTCTTTAGTCGCCAACGTTACTGGGGTGAGCCGATTCCAATTATCCACTGGGAAGATGGCACTAGTACGGCTATTCCTGAAGAGGAATTGCCACTGGTTCTCCCTAAGACTGATGATATTAAACCTAGTGGTACTGGAGAAAGCCCACTTGCCAACTTGACTGACTGGCTCACTGTGACACGTGAAGATGGTGTTAAAGGACGTCGTGAAACCAATACCATGCCTCAATGGGCAGGGTCAAGCTGGTACTATCTTCGTTATATTGACCCGCACAATAATGAGAAATTAGCTGACGAAGATTTATTAAAACAATGGCTACCCGTCGATGTTTATATTGGTGGGGCAGAACATGCGGTATTGCATCTTCTTTATGCACGATTCTGGCATAAGTTTCTCTATGATATCGGCGTTGTTCCAACCAAGGAACCCTTCCAAAAATTGTTTAACCAAGGAATGATTTTAGGGACAAGCTATCGTGATAGTAGAGGAGCCCTTGTTGCTACTGATAAGGTAGAAGAAAGAGATGGTCTTTTCTACCATCTTGAAACAGGAGAAAAACTCGAGCAAGGTCCAGCTAAAATGTCTAAGTCACTTAAAAATGTTATCAATCCTGATGATGTGGTTGAAAAATATGGTGCTGATACACTTAGGGTTTATGAGATGTTCATGGGACCACTTGATGCCAGCATTGCTTGGTCAGAAGATGGCCTTGAAGGAAGTCGTAAATTCCTAGACCGTGTTTATCGTTTGTTAACGTCAAAAGAAATAACAACGAAAAACAATGGGCATTTGACCAAGGTTTACCACGAAACAGTTAAAGCAGTGACAGAACAGATTGAAAGCTTGAAATTTAACACTGCTATTGCTCAGTTGATGGTCTTTGTCAATGCTGCTAATAAAGAAGAAAAACTCTTTATTGATGATGCGAAAGGCTTTATTCAGCTTCTAGCACCATTTGCACCACACCTGGCAGAAGAGCTATGGCAACACATCAATCCAACTGGTCAATCGATTGCTTATGAATCATGGCCAACCTATGATGAAAAACAATTGATTGAAGATGAGATTGAAATTGTTGTTCAAATTAATGGCAAGGTTCGTTCTAAATTAATCATTGCTAAAGATACCAGCCGTGAAGAATTAGAATCACTAGCTAAATCAGATGACAAGATTGCTGAACTCATTGCTGATAAAACAATTATTAAAGTGATTGCTGTACCAAATAAATTGGTTAATATTGTCGTCAAATAAGAATCAAAAGTCTAACGTTTGTCGTTAGGCTTTTTTTGAAAAAATTCAAACTATTTGCCTTAGATACAAAGGTGATTCACTAGAAAACGTTTACTTTTAATATATTAAGTTGTACAATAAGAATAGTTATAACTTTTGAAGGAGATTACTATGGAAATAACAACAAAAGTGATTGAAACAATCAAAGATAAAGAAGTCACTCAAATTCGACTTATCAATGATAATGGTGTAGAAGCACATCTAATAACCTTAGGTGCTACTTGGCAAGCCTTTTTAGTCCCTCAAGCAGATGGTTCCAAGAAAAATATCGTCTTAGGTTTTGATACACCAAGTCACTACAATCAAAACGGTATTGCTGCAGGTCAGTCTATTGGACGTGTGGCAGGACGCATCAAAAATGGTCAATTTAGTATTTCAGACCAAGATTATCAAGTGGCTCAAAATAATAATGGCAATGCTCTACATGGTGGACCAAATGGTTTTCATCGTCAACATTGGGATTATGAGTTGGTTGAAGACAATGACAAAATAGGTGTTAAATTCACCTATCACGCCAAAGAAGAAATCGATGATTTTCCAGGTGATATGACAGTTACCGCCTTATACCTACTAGATAATCAAAACAAGTTAACCGTTTCTTACACCGCGACAGACGTTACAAAAGACACTTTGTTTAATCCAACAAATCATGTCTATTTCAATCTTAGTGATAAACAAGATTTGTCAAGTCATGAATTAAAAATAAATGCAGAACAGGTACTGGAATCAGATGACACCCTCATTCCAACTGGTGTGAAAAAAGAAGTAGCAGCTACTCCTTATGACTTTAGAAGCTTTAAGCCTCTCATTCCTGCCATTGAAGCAACTGGTGGTATTGACGACGCCTTTCTTGTCAGCTCAAAAGACAATCAACCGATTGCTGTTTTAAGAGATAAAGATAGTCACGATACCATCTCTATCTACTCTGATAGAAACGCCTTAGTTGTTTATACTTTTAACTTCCCTGAAGACAATGTTTATTTTTCACGAGATCATGGTCTTGAAAATAAAAAACATGAAGGTGTAGCTATGGAAGCTCAGACTCTACCTGATGCCATCAACCATCCTGATTTTGGTAATACTGTTATTAAAAAAGGAGAAACAGTGACACATAGCATTACTTTTTCATACACAAAAGAAATATAATTGTTAGAAAATATTTGAGACTAGTGTGATTGGAGAATTTATTGGAAAATAAAGTAACAATTAAGACTTATTTATGGAGATGTAAAAAAGAGAATAGCATTTGGCTTTTTTGGATTCTAGTGAATTCGGTTTGTGTGTTTTTAAATGGTATTTTAAGTGCACGAGCGATTACAACTTTGGTATCTTTTGATTTAAAAGGATTTATTCTTTATAGCTTATCTATCTTAGCAGTAAATATTTTATGGGTTATCCAAATCTATCAAGGAGCCAAGGCTAATGAAAAAGCTATTCAAATGATGGCAATAGAAATTCGAAAGGATATTGCTTTAAAACTTGAACAAGCAGGCATTCTTAATTATGAGAAGAAAAATCAAGCCACTTATCTATCGTGGCTGACTAATGATATTAACACCATTATTGACCTTGGTTTTGAAACCTTGGAATTAATGGTCATGCAAGCATTAAACATTGTCTTTGCCATTGTAGCTTTTCTAAGTTTTCATTACTCTTTACTGTTTACTATTGCGATTTTCTTTCTTATGATGGTAAAATTGCCAAAACTTTTTGCAGCAAGTATGGAGAAAAAAGCTGTAACCTTCACTGAAAAAAATGAAGAGTTAGTTCAAGCTATAGACGATGTGTTGAGTGGTTACCGTAATTTATCAAATGCAAATAAAATTGGATTTATGACTCGAAAAATCATGAATTTCTCCCATCAATATGCCAATGCCAAAATCGACTATGCTAAGTCATTGGGAGGGCTTATGTCTGTTCAAAATGGCACGAGTTTCATCAGCCAAATTGTCATTCTCATACATTCAGGCGTCCTTTACTTTTATCGCTTAATGCCTATCGGTGGTGTTTCTTCTTCTCAGTATTTTGCTTCAATTATTTTTGCCGGTTTGACAGGACTAACAGCCAATTATACTGAATTTAAATCTGTTGATAAGATTTTTGAAAAATTTAACGCTATTGATGCAGATTGGCAACTAAACAATTTTTCTAAACCAGCTGGGAACATTTCTTTTGTTAATGGAGATATTTCACTCAATCAGTTGACACTAAAAAGAGAACAGCAAGTGGTTTTTGAGCATCTGACTCTTCATTTTGAAAAAAATAAAAAATATGCTTTGACTGGAACATCGGGAGTTGGAAAATCATCACTCCTCAAACTTATCAAAGGAGAACTCTTTCCTGATTCAGGGACTATCAGTTTCAATGGGATTTCTCTTCTAGAGATTGATAGGCAGTCCTTAAACGACAATATTAGCTATGTGTCTGCTGATGACCATATTTTCAATGAAAGTCTAAGATTTAATTTGACTTTAGGAAAAGAAGTTGAGCAATCAGAGATTGATCGAGTACTAGATATCTTACACTTGAAGAATTGGGTCAGTGATTTAGACAAGGGATTAGAAACAAGGCTATCTCAGATTACCCAAGATATATCAAGCGGTCAAAAACAGCGTATTTTATTGGCACGATTATTATTGGAGGATAAACCTGTCTGGCTCATTGACGAAGGAACATCTGCTATCGACAAAGATAATCGTAAATTGATTGAAGAAGAGCTCTTAAAACAACCTAACAAAACAATTCTTTTTGTAACACATCATCTATCGGAAACACTGGCAGAACGATTAGATAGCCAGATACATTTAGATGATTTTGTAGCAAAACATTAGTGAGTTAGAACTATTTTATCAAAAATCTTATATCAAGATTTGGTTTACAATGTCACTAACCCTTTCATATTTTAAAAACCACGATAAATATCGTGGTTTTTTATTAGAGGCAACTATCTCTGATGGTTAACTTGGTCGCTAGTCTAACCATTGAAGCAATTTTTGGAGGATTTGGCGATAAGGTTTGTGTCATCAAATCGACTGCGATTTTCCCCATCTCCTCAGTATAAACAGTGACACTAGATAGGGCTGGAAAAACTTGTTTCGTGATAGGGGTGTCGTTAAAGGCAATGAGACTCACTCTTTCAGGCACAGCAATCTTTGCTTCTTGTAAGGCCTTTAAAGCCCCAACAGCCAAAGTATCATTAGCTATGAAAAAGGCTTGTGGAAGTTCATTTCCCAATTCTTGAATGGCTTTTTGCATCAAGTTATAGCCAGACTGGGTTGAAAATGGTCCTACATAGACTGATTTTGCTTTGTAGATGCCTAATTCACTCATGTAGTTTTTAAAGGTTCGAAAACGTTGATCAATTAAATGTTCTAAGCCATCACTAGTCGACTCCTCACCTGCTATCATCCCAATATCAGATAAATTTTTGTTTAAAAAATAATCAATAGTATTAATGACTGAACTATCAAAGTCGGTGGTAACACACGAATAGCCATAGTTCAGTGTGTCACTATCCACAAAAATCAAAGTTGAAGTGATTTTTTCCAATTTTTCAATCTGTTTCTGACTAAATTTGCCAATAGCAAGAATACCAGCAATATTAGTGTCTATTGAAAAAATAGCATTATTGAAAAAGCGCAAGATATCATAACCTAATTCTTGAGCTCTTTTTTCAATGCCAACACGAATGGCATAATAATAAAGGTCATTAAGTTCTTCTTGTTCACTATACCACTGCAAAATAGCAATGGTTTTTTTCTGACCATTTTTTTTACTATTTTTTTGGTGTTTGGTATAGTTGAGTTTTTCTGCAGCTGTTAGAATTTTTTCTCTGGTCTTTGGGCTAACTGAAAGAGTGTCGTCTTGACTAAGAACACGTGATACAGTAGCTATTGAGACCTTTGCTGCTTTAGCGATATCTTTAATCGTTGCCATAACCCTTCTCCTTTAGTCGTTTTTATTATATCATAAAAAATAAAAAAATTAGTAAAATTTTACTAAAATAATTGACTTTAGATTTTCTAAAGCGTAAAATAAGAATGAACCATTATCATAAATTTTAAAGGAGAACCTTATGGACATTCAAGAACTACAACAAGCTTTTTCAGCTGTTTTTAATGCTGAAGCAGATGCCACTTTTTTCTCACCAGGACGTATCAATTTGATTGGTGAACATACTGATTATAATGGCGGCCATGTTTTTCCAGCAGCCATCACTATTGGAACATACGGTGCAGCTAGAAAACGTGATGATCAAACCTTACGTTTTTATTCAGCAAACTTTGAAGATCTAGGTATTATTGAAGTTGACTTAAACAATCTGGTTTTTGACAAGAAAGACAATTGGACAAACTATGCTAAGGGTGTTCTTAAATTCTTGAAAGAAGCTGGTCATACTATCGACTTTGGTATGGATATCTATGTTTATGGTAACATTCCAAATGGTGCAGGTTTATCATCATCAGCATCATTAGAACTGTTGATTGGTATTATTGCAGAAGAATTATTTGCTCTTAAATTAGAACGCATAGACCTTGTAAAAATTGGTAAACAAACCGAAAACAACTTTATCGGAGTTAACTCAGGCATTATGGATCAATTTGCGATTGGTATGGGTGCTGATAATCGCGCTATTTATCTTGATACGAACACCTTAGAGTATGACTTAGTACCACTTGACTTGGGAGATAACGTTATCGTTATCATGAACACCAATAAACGTCGCGAATTGGCAGATTCAAAATACAACGAGCGCCGTAGCGAATGTGAGATGGCTGTTGAAGAATTAAACACTGTCTTAGATATTAAAACACTTGGTGAATTAGATGCCAAAGCTTTTGATGAATATGCTTATTTGATTAAAGACGAAAATCGTCTAAAACGTGCTCGTCACGCTGTTCTTGAAAACCAAAGAACACTTGAAGCGCGTGAAGCCTTAGCAGCAGGTGATTTAGAAAGATTTGGTCGTCTAGTGAATGCTTCTCATGTGTCTTTAGAGCATGATTATGAAGTCACAGGTATCGAACTTGATACCTTAGCACACACTGCATGGGAACAAGAGGGGGTACTTGGTGCCCGTATGACAGGTGCAGGATTTGGTGGCTGTGGTATTGCTATTGTTGCTAAAGACAAAGTTGATCAATTTAAAGAAAATGTAGGCAAAATCTACACAGAAAAAATTGGTTATGCCCCAGACTTTTACATAGCTGAAGTAGCAGGTGGCTCACGTGTCCTATCAAGAAAATAAGACTATGAAAACAATAATAGACGTCTTTGTTGATAAAGTTATCGAAAATTCTCATTACACGCCTTTAGATGCTATTTATCTAAGAAATCGCATCTTGGCTCTAGTAGGAGAAGAAAATACTCAGAAAGAAACTGAGTTGACCGAGCTTATTGCTTTAAAAGATGAATTGGTTGCCTTAGCTGTTACAAATGGTAAAGTAGGAGTGCTCCAAGAAGAAAAAGATACCTTAGGTGCTGAATTGATGAATTTTATCACCCCAATACCTAGTCAGCTTAATCATGATTTTTGGCAAACGTATGCAACTGATAAAAAGCAAGCTATTTCTGATTTTTATCAGCTCAGTCAAAAAAATGATTACATTAAGTTAAAAGCTATTGCTAAAAATATTTATTATCAAGTGGCGACTGATTATGGCCATTTAGAGATTACGATTAACCTATCAAAGCCTGAAAAAGATCCAAAAGCGATTGCCATGGCAAAACAAATGAAAAGCACTAGCTATCCCATGTGTCAACTTTGTGTTGAAAACGAAGGCTATCAAGGCAGAATCAATCATCCAGCAAGAGCTAACCATCGCATCATCAGACTTGATTTAGGTGATGAAAAATGGGGATTTCAATATTCACCTTATGCCTATTTTAATGAACATAGTATCTTGTTAAACACTGAACATGTTCCTATGGTGATTAGTCAAAAAACCTTTGAACAGTTGTTAGACATTGTTGATATTTTCCCAACTTATTTCGTTGGTAGTAATGCCGATTTACCAATTGTTGGTGGGTCTATTTTGACACATAATCATTACCAAGCAGGCAAACACACTTTTCCGATGGAAGTGGCACCGCTAGACAATTCTTTTTCATTTGAAGGGTTTGAAAACATTCAAGCTGGTATTGTGAAGTGGCCGATGTCTGTTCTTCGTCTAAGAGGTGATCATAAAGAAGAATTAGTTGCTTTGGCAGAAAAAATTCGCCTAGCTTGGAAAGATTATTCTGATGTGAGCCAAGATATCATTGCAAAGACCGGCAGTGAAGAACACCATACCGTTACTCCCATTGCTAGAAAAAACAATGGTTTATATGAGCTTGATCTTGTCTTAAGAGATAATCATACGTCAGAAGAATTTCCAGACGGGATATATCACCCACATCCAGATGTACAACACATCAAAAAAGAAAATATTGGACTCATTGAAGTGATGGGGTTAGCTATTTTACCACCTCGTCTAAAAGATGAGCTCTTGGATGTTGAACGTTATTTATTGGAAAAAGAAAATGATTTAAAAGACTATCACAAAACTTGGGCTGATGACATTAAAGCCAAGTATGGTCAGTTTGACCCAGAGACAGTATCAGACATTGTCAAACAAGAAATGGGTCTTGTTTTTGCTCGTGTTCTTGAAGATGCTGGTGTCTATAAACGGACAAAAGCTGGTCAAGAGGCCTTTATGGCTTTCGTGAGAAGTGTTGGGATTATAAAAGGAGATTAAAATGACTATTTTAGTACTTGGTGGTGCTGGCTATATTGGATCACACATGGTTGATCGTTTGATTGAAAAAGGGGATGAACAAGTTGTTGTGGTCGATAATTTAGTGACGGGTCATCGTGATGCTGTTCATTCTGATGCGGTGTTTTATGAAGGTGATTTAGCAGACAAAGACTTTATGCGACAAGTCTTCTCAAAACATCCAGATATCGATGCTGTTATTCACTTTGCTGCCTTTTCACTTGTGGCTGAGTCGATGAGTGATCCTTTAAAATATTTCAATAATAATACGGCAGGAATGATTTCTCTACTAGAAGTGATGCGTGAATGTGAGATTAAAAATATTGTTTTTTCATCAACAGCAGCAACCTATGGTATCCCAGAAAAAATGCCAATTCAAGAAGATGATAATCAAAAACCAATCAATCCTTACGGAGAAAGTAAGTTGATGATGGAAACAATCATGAAATGGGCTGATAGTGCCTATGGTTTAAAATCAGTAGCGCTTCGTTATTTTAATGTTGCAGGAGCAAAACCAGACGGTTCTATCGGAGAAGATCATGGACCTGAAACCCATCTTTTACCAATTATCTTACAAGTCGCACAAGGAAAACGTGACAAAATCATGATTTTTGGTGATGATTACAAGACGCCAGATGGTACAAATATTAGAGATTATGTTCATCCTTTTGATTTGGCAGATGCTCATATTTTAGCGGTTAATTACTTACGTGAAGGTAATCCTTCAACAGCCTTTAATCTAGGGTCATCAACTGGTTTTTCTAACTTAGAAATCCTAGAAGCTGCTAGAGAAGTGACAAATCATCCCATTCCATCAGAAATTGGTGAGAGAAGACCGGGAGATCCAGATACCCTTATTGCTGATTCAAAAAAAGCAAGAGAAATTCTAGGCTGGAAGCCTCGGTTTGATAATATTAAAAAAATTATTGAAACAGCTTGGGCTTGGCATTCTAGCCACCCTGATGGGTATGATGATAGAAAATAGCCATTTTTCTTGCGATTTAAAAATAACATGCTTGTCTGTCTTGTTTTTGACAGCAGGCATTTTTTATAAACTTAGATATAGTTAAAAACTATAACAAATTCAATAGAATAACAATTTGATTCTTATAATAAGATATGAGAGAATAAGACCAGTCATTTATTAAAAGAAAAAGAGGAAATATTATGTCATTTAAAAAAATAGTTTCATTACTGACGATTACATTATTGGCCGGATTTATTTTAACAGCATGCGGTGCTAAGAGTGATGACGATGATGCTAAAACATTAAAAATCGGTGTGATGTCAATGACAGAATCTGATGAAGCACGTTGGGATAAAATTGAAGACTTGTTGGAATCAGAAGATATCGATCTTGATTTTGTAGAATTCACTGAATACTCTCAACCAAACAAAGCTTTGGCAAATAGTGAAGTGGACATTAATGCTTTTCAACATTACAACTTTTTAAACAATTGGAATGATGAAAATAATGGTGATTTAGTGACCATCGCTGAAACGTATATTAGTCCAGTTCACCTATTTTCTGGAACAGATGCTTCTGGTAAAGCAAAATATCAAAATGTTTCAGAATTGCCAGATGGTGCTCAAATTGCTGTTCCAAATGATGCTACTAACGAAAGTCGTTCTTTATACGTCTTACAATCTGCAGGGCTCATTGAGTTAGATGTTTCAGGTGATGAACTGGCAACCATTGCTAATATCAAATCAAATCCTAAAAACTTAGATATTAAAGAACTTGAAGCTAGTCAAACAGCTCGCTCACTCATTTCAGCAGATGCAGCTATTGTTAACAACAGCTATGCTGTTCCAGCAAATATTGATTATGAAACATCACTCTTTAAAGAAGAAATCAATGATGATTCAAAACAATGGATTAATATTATTGTTGGACAAAAAGATTGGGAAAAATCTAAAAAAGCAGACTTGATTAAAAAAGTTGTAGAAGCTTATCAAACAGATGATGTTAAGAAAATCATCGAAGAGACTTCAGATGGTATTGACTTACCAGTTTGGTAAAATAAGACAATTAAGCGTGTGAATAGCACGCTTAATCTGCTTATATCCTCTAATGAATAGATTTTAAAAGAAATGAAAGAAAGGGAATAACTATGGCTCAAACCATTATCTCCTTAGATAACATTGACATTACCTTTCGTCAAAAAAATAAGGTTATCGAAGCTGTTAAAAATGTTAGTCTAACGATTGATAAGGGACAAATTTATGGTATTGTTGGTTATTCAGGTGCTGGGAAGTCAACACTTGTGCGCGTGATAAATCTTTTACAAGTGCCAACAGCAGGTAAAATCACCGTCGATGGTGATGTGACATTTGACCAAAACAAGATTCAAATTAGTCCCAAAGAACTGCGTGAAAAACGTCGTGATATTGGGATGATTTTTCAACATTTTAATCTCATGGCTCAAAAAACAGCAAGAGAAAACATTGCCTTTGCTCTAAAACACTCACCACTAAGTAAGACTGAAAAAGAACAAAAAGTGCAAGATTTACTAGATTTAGTAGGATTATCGGATCGCTCTGATAGTTACCCTGCACAATTATCTGGTGGTCAAAAGCAACGTGTTGCCATTGCTCGTGCCCTGGCTAACGACCCTAAAATTTTGATTTCAGATGAATCAACATCTGCTCTTGATCCAAAAACAACCAAACAAATTTTAGCCTTACTACAAAATCTCAATAAAAAATTAGATTTAACCATTGTTTTAATCACTCATGAGATGCAAATCGTCAAGGATATTTGCCACCGAGTAGCTGTTATGCAAAATGGACAATTGATAGAAGAAGGCTCTATCCTAGAGATATTTTCACATCCTAAAGAGACCTTAACAAAAGACTTTATCAATGTGGCAACTGGTATTGATGAAGCCTTGCCAAAAATTGAAAAACAAGATATTGTACAACAATTACAGAAAAATGCTGTCTTGGTAAAATTAAATTATGTCGGCTCATCAACAGACGAACCTATTCTCAATAGGATTTATAAGCAATTTGATATCAGTGCTAATATTTTATACGGTAATATTGAAATTTTGGACAATACACCTGTTGGCGAGATGATTGCTATTTTAGAAGGTAGTGAGGAAAGTCTTGAAAAAGCATTGTCAGCTATTAATGCTTCCAATGTCACAGTAGATATTTTAAAGAGAGGACGTTAAATGATTGAGTTAATTCAGACCTATCTTCCCAATGTTTACCAACTCGGTTGGGGTGGTGATAATGGTTGGGGAACAGCTATTTACTACACGCTTTATATGACTATTATTCCCTTTATCATAGGGGGAAGCCTTGGTTTAGGCGCAGGCTTATTATTAGTGATGACTGCTCCTCAAGGTGTTTTAGAAAATAAATATGTTTACTGGGTTCTTGATAAAATCATTTCCATTTTTAGAGCTATTCCTTTTATCATTTTACTAGCCATCATGTTTCCTATCGCTCTATTATTAGTCAATTCTGTTATCGGACCAGATGTCGCCAATATTTCACTATCTGTTGCAGTGTTTGCTTTTTTTGTCAGACAAGTGCAGGTAGTTTTATCAGAGTTAGATAAAGGTGTGATTGAAGCCGCCCAAGCCTCAGGCGCAACAACTTGGGATATTGTTCTCATCTATATCACCGAAGGTCTACCAGACATTATCCGAGTGTCAACAGTCACCATTATCTCTTTAGTTGGTGAAACTGCCATGGCTGGAGCAATTGGTGCGGGAGGCCTTGGCCATGTGGCCATTTCCTATGGTTATAATCGCTACAACAACGATGTCACTTGGGTCGCTACCATCTGCATCCTCCTCATCATTTTTGGCGTCCAATTCTTGGGTGATTTCCTAACTAAAAAAATTAGTCACAAATAACAAATAAAAGTACTTGCTTGTTAGAGCAAGTACTTTTTAAATAGTAAACGTCCTCTTAGAGAAGCTAAGAGGACGTTATGTTATATCTTAATAAAAATGATACTTAGTGATTAGCATTTCTCTTGATTAATGAAATGATAAAGCCAATAACAAATCCAACGACTGCAAAACTAATCCATCCCATTGAATATTGTCCAAGAGGAACGACAGTTGTAAAGAAATCCTTTATCCCTTTAGAAATAGTAAAGAAACCAGTCATTCCACTTAGGGTTGAAATGGCATCATACAGTGCAGGGATTAGTGTAAAAGCTGTGGTTATCTGATAAACCAGACGATCTCCTTTGAACCACTCTTTTGTTAGTGATAGGAAAATCAAAGTAATGGTGAGAGGGTAAAGTAAAAAGAGAACAGGTACTGACCAATTGATAATTTCAGCAAGACCACCAAAGTAGAATGTTGTTGCAATAATGGTGAATAAGGTTACCCAGACAAAGTAAGAAATCTTAGGAACCAATTCATTAAAATATTCCGCACAAGCTGTAATAAGACCGGTTGAAGTGGTTAAACAGGCAAGAAAAATAATGATTGATAGGATGATTTGCCCGATTTGTCCTAGGTAATAATGAGCAGATTGTGATAAGATATGACCACCATCAATGGCAGAGTTATTCATCATGAATTGACCATCTGTAAATGTGAATAAACTTTGTGAAGTGGCACCGATACGGGTGATGAAAATATAGATAAGAGCCAATAAGATAGTTGCAATCACTCCAGAACTCATGGTTGTTTTAGCCAGTTCTTTATTTGATTGATCACCAAAACTTTTAGCAGCGTTAATAACTAGAATAGAAAAAGCGAGTGATGCTAAGGCATCCATCGTTCCATAACCTTGGATAATACCAGCAACAAAAGGTAGCCTAGAAAAGGCTTCATTAACATTAGTGCCAATATCAATTGGAGTACCTAAATCGCCTGCAGGTTTGATGAATGAAAAAATGACCAAGATAGCAATAACGACCAAAAGAGCAGGAGTTAAGTATTTACCAATACGTTCTGCAATTTTATTAGGTTTAATGGCTAGCCAATAAGAAATCCCAAAAAAGACAAGAGCATAGAGAGATTTCGTTAGTAAACTATCACCAAAAATTGGTGCGATACCAACTGAATAAGATGTGGCACCTGTTCTTGGAATGGCAAAAAAAGGTCCAATAGAAAGGTAAAGAGCTACCGAAAAAAAGATAGCATACGGCTTTGCGATTGGTTTTGCCAACTCTTCAGGGTTAGTAGATCCTGTATAGGAAATGGCAATAACACCCAATAAGGGAAGTGTGACGGCGGTTAAGAGAAAACCAAGCACAGCTGGCCAAATATTCCCACCAGAATAAATCCCTAAAAAGGCAGGAAAAATGAGGTTACCTGCTCCAAAAAAGAGAGCAAATAGCATAAAACCAATGATGAGAAATTTATTTTTTTGTGTTGTATGTTTCAATAGATAGCCCTTTCTATAATGGCAATGGTAATAGATTAATTATTACAAAAAAAGTATATGATTAGGATTATATTATAATGCTTTAAGGCTGTCAATATGTATCATAAAATATCAATTAATTAAAATAACCTAAATAATCATGTTTTTCAAAGGTTCTAGAATTTGCAATAGCAACAATGATAGCATTTTCATCAAATGGTTCATTAACAGGAATAGAGGTATCAAGTGGCGATGATTTACTGATTCTTGTACCAATCAGATTGAGATCGTATTTACGACGGACATCTAATTCTTGAACGGTTTTTCCTATCCACTCTTTAGGCAGTTTAAATTCAACGATGGCAACATCACCTTCAAAGTGATAAATACCAGCAATAGTGTGTCTTAAGATATCGGAAGCAACAACCTTTCCTGATTCTCTTTCAGGAGAAATAACAAGATCAGCCCCGATTTCATAGAGCACTTCCTCATAGTGACTGCTTCTTGCTTTAGCAATAATTCTTGGAATCCCAAGTTTTTTACAATGCATGACAGCTAAAACTGAGCTCTCCAGATTATTTCCTGTTGCAATGATAACAACATCGCATTGGTCAATGCCAGTATTTTTTAAGATTTCCATGTCGGAAATATCACCAATAGCAGCCTTGCTGACAAAGTCAGCTACTTCTTGGATATGTTGTTCTTTACTATCTATGGCGATAATTTCTTGACCAAATTCACTTAGTTCTGCAGCAATAGTACGACCAAAAATACCTAGACCCAAGACACCTACAATTTTTTGTTTCATAATTATTTTCCTTTTCTATCCAATAAATATATCTGTTTTGGCGTAGTGTACTGTTTTTTCTTGACGTTGTCTTAGACTCAATAAGACAGTA
Organism: Streptococcus zalophi; assembly: GCF_016481285.1. GTDB lineage: Bacteria > Bacillota > Bacilli > Lactobacillales > Streptococcaceae > Streptococcus > Streptococcus zalophi. Next base: position 299,119 of record NZ_JAENBP010000001.1, on the reverse strand, counting down.
ACCGGACCTACTCGACCAATAAACATTAAAGACATGATGATTAATCTACCAACATCTGATAATTCTGGGGTTAAATTCATGGATACCCCAACCGTTGCTAAAGCACTTATTGTCTCAAATAAGAGGGAAAAAGGACTAAGAGATTTCTCAAACTCTAATAGCAAGAGATACCCAGTCATTAAAACGATAAAATAGAAGATTAAAACGGTTAATGTTTGTTTAATTAATCGTTGTGAAAAACTTCTATAATGAAAAGTGACTTCACTTCTTCCTCTTAATTCTGCTTTAAATAATAGAAATAAAATGGCAGCAACAGTTATCTTAACCCCACCAGCAGTACCACCAGGGGCACCTCCGATAATCATTTGTACCATATAGACGAAGTTGGTGGCAAAATTAGTTTGTGTGAAATCAATCGTAGAAAAACCAGCTGTACGCATGGTAACTGTTTGAAAAAAACTAACCATGATTTGTTGGAAAAAATTGTAATTCCCAATTGTTGCAGGATTATCATGCTCAAACAACCAGGACAAAAATGTTCCGATGGTTAAAATGATAACCGTTGTTGACAGAACAAGTTTTGTTTGAACACTTAGTTTTTTAATAGTTAATTTAATATTTCTTGGACGACTAAAGACGAATTGTTGCAAGCGATGAACGATATCACGCCAATTACCAAACCCTAATCCACCAGAAATGATTAAAAAGGCTACAGCAAAGTTAACAATAGGATTAAGAGTAAACGAGTTTAAACTGTTTGAGCCCAGATTATCAAAACCAGCATTACAAAAGGCTGAAACTGCTAAAAAAATACTGTTGAAAATGCCATTCTTCCATCCGTAATGAGGAATAAAATCAATCATTAAGATTAGAGCAAAAACAGCTTCTACAAAAAAAGTTAATTTGTAAACAGAGTAGAGATAGCGTTTTAAATCCTTTGAAGAATCCTTACTTAGAGAGGATTGTAGCATGGTTTGATCAGTAATAGATATTTTTTTTCTTAAGGTATAATAGCTAAAAGCAATTAAAGAGACTAATCCAAGACCACCAATTTGCATTAAAATAATAGCAATGGTTTGCCCTAAGCCATTATAAACATCCCCTATAGGAAAGACAGCTAAACCTGTCACAGAAACCATGGATGCGGATGTAAAAAGATGTTCAAGATAGGTTGTTTTTGGGGCATGAGGATAATGCATCATTGGTAGTGATAATAAAAAACTACCAATGATAATAACGATGAGAAAACTAGCACTTAATCGTTGTGTGATAGATAAAGGCGCTAGTTTGAAAAATTTTTTCATTGAGTGATTCTCCTGTAAGTGTGATTAAAAGGCATCACAGCTCGTCAATTAAAGTGGTTTTTTATTTGGGACACCTGCTTTTCTTGGAAAACGGTTAGGTGTTTCTTTTGTTTTAGTAAGTAGTGTTATATTTCTAGGATCTCCATTTGGCAGTTGGTAATCAAATGATTCTGTTACTTTTGCAAATAAAGTTGTCAGCGCATTTTTAGCATCTGACAGTTCCTCCTCAATAGCACTAGCTTTTAAAGCTATCACTTGACCATTAATTTTTAGAAAGGGTAAAGTCAACTCAGATAAAACAGACATACGAGCAACAGCACGTGCAGTTACCACATCAAATTGTCCTCTAAAAGCTTTGTTTTGGCCAAAATCTTCAGCGCGACCGTGGTAAAAAGAGACACTTTTTAACTGTAATTTTTCAGCTAAAAGTGTTAAAAATTGAATTCTTTTATTTAAGGAGTCGATAATGGTCACTTGAATGTCTGGAAAAATAATTTTGATAGGTAGACTAGGAAAACCAGCACCAGCACCGATATCAAGTAATGTTATTGGTTTATTCGAGAGAAAGTCAAAAAGAATCGGCGCAATCGAATCAAAAAAATGTTTTAAATAGACCTCTTTTTTTTCAGTAATGGTGGTTAAATTGATTTTTTCATTCCATTCGATTAAGAAGTGAAAATAATCCTCAAACTGTTGTTTTTGAAACTGAGAAAGAGTTATATTTTTTTCTGCTAAAGCGTCATAAAATTCTTCAGGTGTCATTGATTATTCCTTACTAAAATAATGTTCGTCTATCATTTTAACATAAAATAACCGTTTATGATAGAGAGAGAAAGCTTCTATTGATAAAGAATAACAGGGAGATTATAAACAGATTTTTAATTAATAATTTGTTATAATATATTAAAAGATTTAAAGGAGACTATTATGTTTTATATTATATTAGGAATTGTTGGTGTTCTAGTTTTATATGTTATTGCTGTCTACAATGGATTAATTAAAGCTAGAATGCAAACACAAGAATCTTGGAGTCAAATTGACGTCCAACTAAAACGTCGTAATGACCTTATTCCTAACCTTATAGAAACAGTTAAGGGATATAGTCAATATGAAGGTAAGACGCTAGAAAAAGTGACAGAACTTCGTTCTCGAGTGGCTGGTGCCAAAACCCCAGGAGAAGCAATGAAAGCAAGTGACGCTTTAACACGTCAAGTGGCGAGTATTTTTGCTGTAGCTGAAAACTATCCTGATTTAAAAGCCAATGCTAATTTTTTGAAATTACAAGAAGAATTGACAAATACTGAAAACAAAATTTCTTATTCACGTCAACTTTATAATACAACCACTGCTAACTATAATGTGAAGTTAGAAATCTTTCCTACCAATCTGATTGCAGGTATCTTTGGTTTTAAACCAAAAGAATTTCTTGAAGTTCCTGAGTCAGAAAAATCGGTTCCTCAAGTTAAGTTTGACTTTTAAGGTAGGAGAAGATTATGCTATTTGATCAAATTGCCAGCAATAAAAGACGAACTATAGTATTATTGCTAGTCTTTTTTGCTCTGTTTGGCATTATTGGTGCAGCCATTGGCTATCTGATGTTTGATAACTATTTGGCTGGTCTGGCTATTGCTTTTGTGATTGGCTTTATCTATGCTTTTAGTATGATTTTTCAATCAACTAATGTTGTCATGTCAATGAATAAAGCAAGAGAAGTTACGGCACAAGAAGCTCCCGATCTCTATCATGTTGTAGAAGATATGGCAATGGTTGGACAAATTCCAATGCCACGTGTGTTTATCATTGATGACCCTGCCTTAAATGCTTTTGCGACAGGTTCAAAGCCAGAAAATGCCGCTGTAGCAGCAACAACCGGTCTTTTAGCTGTCATGAATCGTGAAGAATTAGAAGCAGTCATGGGTCATGAGGTTAGCCATATTAGAAACTACGATATTAGAATTTCCACCATTGCAGTAGCTTTAGCAAGTGCCATTACTATGCTATCTTCCATGGGCAGTCGTATCTTATTTTATGGTGGCAGTAGAAGACGCAGTAATAAAAATAGTAGTGGCGCTCAAATAATCATTTTGATTTTTGCGTTAGTTGCTCTTTTATTAGCGCCTTTAGCAGCAACTCTGGTACAATTGGCTATCTCTAGACAAAGAGAATTTCTAGCAGATGCTAGTAGTGTTGAGCTAACAAGAAATCCGCAAGGCATGATCAATGCTCTTCAAAAACTTGATCAATCAGCACCCATGTCTCAGCCAATTGATAGTGCTAGTGCTGCTTTATATATCAATGACCCTAAGAAAAAAGAAGGCTTTAAATCGTTATTTTATACCCACCCACCAATTTCTGAGAGGATTGAACGCTTACGAAAAATGTAATCTTATTATAAAAAACATTAAAGACTTTGATTAACCAAAGTCTTTAATGTTTTTTAGTACTAAAAATCTATTCCACAGATTTTAAGGCTGTCAACATGTCAATTTTTCTAATATGCCTATTCATAATCAACATGACAACAATTGTAAAACTTAAGACAGCACCTGTTGCAATAGCGACATTATGCCAAGTTAGTCCTTGAATAGCTAGGAGTCTAGCAGGAGGTAAAACAGTCATGACAAACCGGTGGAGAAGATAGCCAAGACCAATACCAAATAAAATTCCGATTAGTGTTAGTAGAATGGTCTCTTTAAAAATATATAAAAGAACTTCTTTTTGATAGAACCCCAATACTTTAATAGTCGCTAATTCCTTTTCTCGCTCTGAAATGTTAATGCTTGTTAAGGTAAATAAGACAATCAATACAAGAAGCATGGAAATGGTGACAATAATCATAAGAATACCGTCTAAACCTTTTAAAAAGTCTCTAACGTTTTGTTTTAGGACCTTATTTTGAAGGATGCCAACACTTGCTTCATATTGAGTTATTTTCTTTAAAAAAGAATCGATTGCCTTTTGACTTTTGATAAGATAAGCATTTTCTTGATAAGCTTCTTTAAAAACACTCTCATAGTAATCAGGTGTCATATAAATCATGTGCCCGACGTGATTACTAGTCATACCAATAACAGCTAGATTTTTTGAATAGCCCTCAAGATCTTTAACAATAAGGTCATCACCATTTTTTAAACCAAGAGAAGAGGCTAATTTTTGAGTCACCACAACTCCTTTTTCAGTTGGTTTATTGTCTAGAGCAATATAATCAGTCAGGTCGTTTGCAACAAATAACTGAACCGATTGTGGCTCTAAAAAACCATTATCATGAATGCTTAAATTTTTAAAAAGAATCTTCTTTTTTTGATTTGCAAAATCATCTATTGTTTTTTGATAATCCTTTAAATCAAGTGAATGAGGATTGAAGAGTGTCATCATGTCATAAGTAGTGATTTCTTGGTATTGAGTGGGAACCAAAAGTGACAAACTGTCTTTAATACCAATTCCTAGAATGAGAAGACTGGTTGATAACATAACCCCTAAGATTGTCATCAAAAGTCTTGACTTATACCGAAAGCTATTTCTTAATGTCAACTTATTTGAAAAAGAAATAGATTGCCAAAGTCGCGGGAAAGATTCCAAGAAAATTGTGTTCTTTTTTTGAGGAGCTTTTGTGTGCATTAATTGACTTGGAAACTCCTTCAATTCGTTTTTAGCAGCAAAATAAACAGCTAATAAAGTACTAAAAAATGATACGGTGAAAGATAGACTAATTAACGGCCATTGATAAACTACTATCATTTCATCTAAGATATAGCTACCATTTGAAAAAATATTGAAAATCATTTTAGGTAAGAGATAAATACCTAAAAGAGCACCTATCAAGCTACCTAAGAGAGCTGTTATGCCACTAAAGATAATAAATTCTCTCATCACTTCATTTTTGGTGAAACCGAGTGATCGTAAGGCGCCCATTTCAATTCGTTTTTCGGTTACCATCCGTTTCATGGTAGTGATACTAACCATGAGTGAAATGATAAAGAAAATGACAGGTAATATGGTGGCTAAAATATCAATTCTAGTTGCGGTATTGCCGTAGTCGGAATAACCAACAGAGAATTCTGACCGATTTTCAACAGTAAGAGTTAAAAAATCAAGTTGTTTTTTCCTATTTTCTAAAGTCATTTTCTGCTCGTTTAGTTTGTTATCCTGATTTTTTATCTCTTCTAAGTGGGCGATTAGTTGTTTTTTTTCTTGCTGAAATTGTTCGTCTATTCCAGCAGTATTAATGTCTCCCGTTTCAAGTTGTTCAATAGTTATTATTTGTTTTTCAATTGCTTCTTTACTACTCTTTAACTGGTCACGGGCAAGTTCAATGTCTTCTAGAGCTTTACTAATTTCTTCTAAAGCTAATTCTCTATGTTTGTTGGTCAAACGTTGCGTTATCTTTTCGAGTGAGGTGATGTTTTTTTCAACAGCAACACTGTAAGTCTTGCTATAAACCTCTTTTTTCTCAGTGTCTTTAAAGATAATTTTTGCTACATTATCAGTTTTTTGAAAGGTGTTTTTAGTTAAAACACCAAAATAGTGAATGGTACCATCCCCTAAAGGCGTTACTCCCAAGCTTGTTTTGGACATAAATTCTGAAGATTTTACAATGCCAACTACTTTAAAATGGCTTGAAGTGAGGTTTTTTGAAATGATTGTTATCGTATCACCAAGTTGATGTTGTGATTGCTCGCCAATAGCAATTTCATCTTCTTTTTTTGGTAAACGTCCTTGTGTGAGATCAAATTTTGAAATTTTTTCAGGTAAGCTAACGAGACGAATCATCTTATCATTTAGCTTGGCATCAATGACTGTCTGATATTCTATCGCTTTAATAAAAGATGCTTTTGAGAGTTCCGTTTTATCATCCTCACTAATTAAATCTGTTGAGACGATGTGTGCATCTGCTAAGTGTTCTCTTTGATAAGTTTCTGCAATGGTCTTTCTCATATTTGGACCTGCACTAAATAACCCAATCAAAACAAAATTGGATAAGGCGATTAAAATAGTGATTGATAAGAGTCGTGTCCAATTTCTTTTTATAGTTCTTAGACTGTTAAGCGCTAGTTTTTTCATTCTTACCACTCCAAATCAAAAACATCAAGAGGCTCTTTATTATAATAATCATGTCTAATACGACCGTCAGAAAGTTCAATAACATGATCTGCCATAGCTTTCAAGGCTGAATTATGCGTCACAATAATCACATTTTTCCCAGTTTTCTTAGGATAATCTTGAAAAAGTTTTAAAATCAGCTTGCTCGTTTTGTAATCAAGTGCTCCAGTAGGCTCGTCAGCCAGTAATAATTTTGGGTTTTTAACCATTGCTCTAGCAATTGCAACACGTTGTTGTTCACCACCAGAGAGTTGACCAGGAAAATGATTGCTTCTATTTTTCAGTCCAACATCAAGTAGCATTTGCTGAGGATCAAGAGGATTCTTAACGATTTCACTTGCCAATTCAACATTTTCAAGAGCTGTCAGATTTGGGATAAGGTTGTAAAATTGAAAAACAAAACCAATGTCTTGTCTTCGATAACTAGTGAGCATTTTTTCGGAAAAATCAGAAGTTTTTTCATCATCAACTATTATTTCCCCTGAACTGATTTGATCCATACCCCCAAGAATATTTAGAAGCGTTGATTTGCCAGCACCACTATTTCCTAAAATAATCGTTAATTCACCTTTTTTTAAGTTTAAACTAATATTATCAATCGCTCTGACTTCATCGTCTTGTCCCTCATGATAAATTTTTTGGACATTTTTCAATTGGATAATGTTTGACATAGTTTTCTCCTTTGTGGTACCTTATATTTATATTTTACTACACACTTGCTTTGTAGCGATGGACACAAAAAGACAAAGTGTTCATTTTGTTTGAGGAGAAAGAAAATGTCAGAATACGATACCAAAAAAGAACAAACGAGACTTTATTTGACAAATGCCTTTATTTTTCTACTTAAAACAACCCCTATTCATAGAATTAATGTTTCTCAATTGACTAAGAAAGCTGGGATTTCTCGTGGCACATTTTATTTACACTATATAGATATTGATGATTTTATCAAAACAACGAGAGAAGATTTGATAGAACATATCAAAAATCGTTTATCTTCTGAGATGTTGACTTCTCCCATTAATGATAAAGTTATTCAACTTGTCCATTATGTTGAAGAACATTTTGAGTTATTTCAATCATTATTAGGGTATAATGGAGATAGACAATTTGAAGCTGAGTTAACCAGTTTGATTAGAAATTTTATCTTTAATCATCAAAAAGATAAAATAAAAAAAGCGAGTATTCCTGATAGCTATATTATTAACCTGACAGTTATGAGTATTTTAGCCATTTTTTTAACATGGCTACAAGAAAAAAAGCCACGTCCCAGTGAAGAAATCATAGCTATCTTATTTAAAACACGCCACACCACACCATTTGAATTAATAAAAGGAGAAATTTAATGTTTCGCACCATTGAGATTAAGAAAAATTCAGGTCCCATTTCTTTTGATAAAAATTTAGACATCAAAGATTTATTATTACAAAGAGAAGACAGCATCATTGATATTAAAAATGTCAGAGCCAAAGGACAAATCAGCTATGAAAATCATTTATTTCTATTAACTTATGATTTGGATTACCAGATTATTCTGCCTTCTAGTCGTTCTATGGTACCAGTTGAGTTGACAGAACACCTTCTTGTCACAGAAGTCTTTTCAGAAGAAGCAAATCAAAGTTTTTCTGAAGAGAACTCTCAAGATGAATTGATTTTACCATTAGAAACAGATACTATTAATTTAGAAGAGAGTGTGGTTGATAATATTTTATTAAACATTCCTTTGAAGGTATTAACAAAAAAAGAAGAAGAAACAGATGATCTCCCAAGTGGGGAAAGCTGGTCTGTTCTAACAGAAGAACAGTATCAGGCTCTAAAAACACAAAAAAAGAAAGAAAATAATCCTTTTACAGCTCTTGAAGGATTGTTTGATGATGACTAATAGCTCAAAAAAGCAGGCACATGGTAAATCTGTGTGCTTTTGTTATCGTCTAAAATATGTTAAAATGAAGTATTAAAGAGATATAAAATGAATAGAAAGAGGTGCTCTTGTGCGTTGTCCAAAATGTCATTATACTAAATCCAGTGTTGTTGATAGTCGTCAAGCTGAAGAAGGCAACACTATCCGTCGTCGTCGAGAGTGTGAGAACTGTCATACACGTTTTACCACCTTTGAAAGAATTGAAGAATCGCCTCTCTTAGTAATCAAAAAAGATGGGACTAGAGAGCAGTTTTCAAGAGATAAAATTCTAAATGGGATTATTCATAGTGCGCAAAAGCGTCCAGTCTCAAGTGCCTCTATTGAAAAAATTGTGAGTGATGTTGAGCAGCATTTACGTAGTGAGTATGATAGCGAGGTCCCAAGTTCTGTCATTGGAAACTTGGTGATGGACCAATTAGCTGAGTTAGATGAAATTACCTATGTCCGTTTTGCCAGTGTTTATCGTAGTTTTAAAGATGTGGATGAAATTGAAGCCTTGTTAAAACAAATCACAAAACGGGTAAGAAGCAATAAGAAAAGTAAGATAACAGATGAAACCGATTGAACCTTTTTATTTTCTAAAACACAATAACATCACCTATAATGCGACAAGCTTGTTGCAGTCTTATTTTCCTATCATTGGAAGTGATGCCTTAGCTTTATATGATTATTTTGTTGCCTTTTACGATAATGGCCAAAAACAACATAAATTTAGTGATATATTAAATCATTTACAGTTTGGCATGCATCGTTTAGAAGCGGCCTTAGATATTTTAACAGCGTTTGATTTAATTGTTTTTTATCAAGCTGACAATGCCTATTTGATTAAACTTCATTCTGCTTTACCAACAGAGTTCTTTTTGGAAAATCCTGTCTATCGAAAACTATTAGAGAAAAAAATTGGTGAAGTGGCTGTCGAGCAACTTATTTGCCAAGTTCCCTTAAATGTTAAAAATATTTCCAAGCAATTCTCAGATGTTTTTTCAGATGTGGGAGAATTAAAAAAGATCAACAAGAAGTCAAAAAACTTTTTTGATTTGGCTAATTTTAAACAATTAATGTCAAAAGATGGTCTTAGCTTTAGTAATGAGACAGATGATGTCATTGGTCTTCATCATTTTGCAGAACAATATGGTTTTAATTGGTTTGAAACCTATCAGTTAGCTAAAGAAACAGCTATCAACCATAAAATTTCTCTTAAACGAATGAAAACTAAGAAGCAATCCTTACCAGAAACTGAGAGTAAGACTGAATTTTCAAAAGAAGAATTAGCAGTTATAAAAGAAGCCAAGTCAGACAAATCAGATATTTTTCTAGCTAAGATTAAAAAAATTCGTCATGCAACAATCACTGCTACAGAAAGAAAGATATTGTCAGAACTTGCTGAGATGGGCTTTTTAGATGAAGTGATTAATGTCATGGTTTTATATACCATGTCAAAAACTGACTCTGCCAATCTTAATAAGACTTATATCATGATGATTGCCAATGATTTTTCTTATCAAACTATCACATCAGCAGAACAAGCTATCATTAAAATGCGTTCTTTTGCTGAGAAGAAAAATTATACCAAACAAGAAACAACAAAATCACAAAAGAGCAATGTTCCAAAGTGGAGCAATGATGGCTATAAAAATGAAACCACTGAAGATGAGCAAGCTAAGTTAGAAGAAATGAAGCGTCGCCACTTAGAAAAACTGAGAAAGAAGGAAGACTAGATGGAAAAAGTTGGACAAACGATGAAACATAAAAATCATCAAAGCCACATGGTATCTGATGAGTTGATTAAGACCATTTTGGCACATCCTGCCATCTCTGATTTCATCACTTCTCATCAATTGAGTCAAGAAATAATCAAATTGAGTTTACCTAAATTCAATCAATTTCTGATGGAAAAAGAACGCTTTGAAAATCAAGATCCTAGCTACATTGCAAAGGGCTATGAACCGATTTTAATCATGAATGAAGGCTATGCTGATGTCTCTTATAAAGAAACACGTGCATTAAAAGAAAGACAATATCAAAATGAAGTGGCAAATCGTATCAATGTGGTTAGCTTGCCAAAATCATATAAAAACATCAATTTTGATGATATCATTTTAGATGATGTTAAACGCTTGCCAATTTTTGAGGCTGTTGTTGAATTTGTAAGACAATACCCAAATACTAATCAAAAAGGGCTTTATCTCTATGGTGATATGGGTGTTGGTAAATCTTATCTCATGGCTGCTATGGCTAGAGAATTGTCTGAGCAAAAACAAGTCTCAACCACTCTGATTCACTTTCCAAGTTTTACCATCGATGTTAAAAATGCGATTAACACAGGCACAGTTAAAGAGGAAATTGACATCGTTAAGAAAGCAGAAGTACTCATCCTTGATGATATAGGAGCTGAACAAAGTACCTCTTGGATAAGAGATGAAGTCTTGCAAGTGATTTTGCAGTACCGTATGTTAGAAGAATTACCAACTTTTTTCACTTCCAATTATAGTTTAGAAGATTTAGAAAAGAAATTAGCGAAAATGAAAACTGGCGATGAAACCTGGCAAGCAAAAAGAGTCATGGAGAGAATTCGTTTTCTCGCCAAAGAAGTTCATCTTGAAGGTGAAAATAGACGCTAAAAGATAAAGGAGAATGAATGGCTTTACCAACAGTCGCTATTGTCGGGCGTCCTAATGTAGGAAAATCGACCTTATTTAATCGAATTGCTGGAGAGAGAATTTCCATTGTTGAGGATGTAGAAGGTGTGACACGAGATCGCATTTATACCAATGCCGAATGGTTAAATCGAAAATTTAGTATTATCGATACGGGTGGGATTGATGATGTTGATGCCCCTTTTATGGAACAAATTAAACACCAAGCAGAAATTGCTATGACAGAAGCTGACGTGATTGTTTTTGTTGTTAGTGGTAAAGAAGGTGTCACAGATGCTGATGAGTACGTTTCAAAAATGTTATACCGAACTAACAAACCAGTCATCCTAGCTGTCAATAAAGTAGATAATCCTGAGATGAGAAATGACATCTATGATTTTTATTCTCTTGGTTTGGGTGATCCTTATCCTGTTTCATCAGTACACGGTATCGGAACTGGTGATGTTCTTGATGCTATTGTTCAAAATTTGCCAGAAGACAGTGATGAAGAAAATCCAGATATCATTCGCTTTAGCCTGATTGGCCGTCCAAATGTCGGTAAATCAAGCTTAATCAATGCTATTCTTGGTGAGGAGCGCGTGATTGCAAGTCCAATCGCTGGTACAACTCGCGATGCGATTGATACTCATTTTGTTGATAGTGATGGTCAAGAATTTACAATGATTGATACGGCAGGGATGAGAAAATCTGGTAAAGTCTATGAAAACACTGAAAAATATTCTGTCATGCGTGCCATGCGTGCTATTGACCGCAGTGATGTTGTCTTAATGGTCATTAATGCCGAAGAAGGTATTAGAGAGTATGATAAACGCATTGCCGGTTTTGCCCACGAAGCTGGAAAAGGGATGATTATCGTTGTTAATAAATGGGATACCATTAAAAAAGATAACCATACCGTTTCTAAATGGGAAGAAGATATTAGAAATCATTTTCAATACTTGTCTTATGCCCCTATTATTTTTGTCTCAGCTGTAAGTAAGCAAAGACTTAACAGATTGCCTGAGATGATTAAATCTATTTCACAAAGTCAAAACACACGTATCCCTTCTGCCGTTTTAAATGATGTGATTATGGATGCGATTGCAATTAATCCAACACCAACGGACAAAGGAAAACGTCTCAAAATTTTCTATGCCACACAAGTGGCTGTTAAACCACCAACTTTTGTGATCTTTGTTAATGAAGAAGAGTTAATGCACTTTTCTTACTTACGATTCTTAGAAAACCAAATCAGACAAGCATTTGTGTTTGAAGGAACTCCGATTCATTTAATTGCAAGAAAACGAAAATAAAAAGTAGAAAGAGAAGTCTTTCTACTTTTTATTTTATTCCAGTTTGATAAAGTCAATATTACCCATGTAAGGTTGTAATACTTTAGGAATAGTTACTGACCCATCTTCATTTTGATAATTTTCAAGAATAGCAGCAACCGTACGACCTACAGCTAGTCCAGAACCATTAAGGGTATGTAGGAGTTTTACCTTACCATCAGTTTCGTCACGATAACGAATTTGGGCGCGACGAGCTTGAAAATCTTCTGTGTTTGAGCAACTTGAAATTTCGCGATAGGTGTTTTGAGCAGGGATCCAAACTTCTAGGTCATAAGTTTTCGCTGCTGAAAAGCCCATATCTCCTGTACAGAGAGCTAAAACACGGTATGGCAATTCTAGTTTTTGCAGAATGTTTTCTGCATTAGCAGTCATTTTTTCTAGTTCATCATAAGACTGCTCTGGTGTCGCAAATTTAACCATTTCAACTTTATGGAATTGATGCAAGCGAATCAATCCACGGGTATCACGACCAGCAGAACCTGCTTCAGAACGAAAAGAAGGGCTCATAGCCGTAAAGTTGATCGGTAATTCTTTTTCGTCAATGATTTCATTACGATAGAAATTAGTTAGTGGCACCTCTGCTGTGGGAATAAGGACATAGGGACTATCAGACAATTCAAAGGTATCTTCTTTAAATTTTGGATACTGACCAGTACCAAACATTGAGTCATGATTTACCATATAAGGCGTAATCATTTCTTCGTAGCCTTCTTTAAGATGTTCATCTAACATAAAATTATAGATGGCACGTTCTAACCTTGCCCCTAGTTTTTTATAGAATAAGAAGCGAGCACCAGTCACTTTGGCACCACGTTCCCAGTCAAGAATGTCTAATGCTTCACCTAAGTCCCAGTGTGCTTTAGGCTCAAAAGTAAACTCTCTAGGAGTTCCCCATCGTCTAATTTCAACATTGTCTTCTTCATCAGCACCAATAGGCACAGAGTCATGAGGAATATTTGGTAATCTTGTTAAAATAGCATTTAATGTGTCGTCAATCTTAGTCAGTTCAGCATCAATGGATTTTATTTCTTGAGATAATGTTTGCATAGCACGAATTTGTTGGCTAGCATCTTCTTTGAGGCGTTTAGCTTTAGCGATTGCTGCAGAAGAGAGATTACGTTCTGCTTTTAACTCTTCGGTCTTCACTAGAAGTTCACGACGCTTGACATCTAACTCTTTTAATTCTGAGAGTGTTTCTTTTTCCACGCCTCTATTTGCCAGCTTTTCACTGACAAGGTCAAAGTCGGTACGAATGCGTTTTAAATCTAACATAATTTCCTCCAATAAAAAGCACAAAATATGACTACTGGAGCGAATTTATCGCGGTTCCATCCAGCTTCACACTTTGTGCCTTAATTTTTTTATTTAATTGATAAGAACGGTAGAATTTCACATTAACTTAATATCTACTCACAACAACCGTAGACTCTCTGAAAATAAATTAATCTTACTTATCCGTTTTAGCTATTATACTAATTTTTCTTTTTTTTCGCAAATAGAGACCCAATTTTTTGGAGTAATGTTGGTAATTTAACGATTTTTTCATTACCAATTTGGTCTCTTGCTAATTTTAAAATCTTTCCAGAGTCTTTTGAAGCAAAGAGAAATTTTCCCTGATCTGTAAAAATTTCAAAGTGACGACTTATTTTTTTCCCTGAAACATTAGCTCCAATTGTCTCAATATTTTCCCAAGGGATTTGGATGTAGTCTCCCACATTGTTATCGTTATAAAATTCGATAGCCTTATCACCGATAAGAAATTTTCCAACTTTTCCACCGAGTCCTAGGTAAGAAACCCCTGTGCTTTTAAAAAAAACAGTTTTGTTTAACGATTGTACCATTTGTTAGTCCTTTATTTCTATTCCTATTTCAATACTATTATATCACAAGATAAAAAAGAAGCGGTTTCCCACTTCTTTTTTATCAGTAATAGTGAAATAAATTACATTAATCCTGCTAAGTGGGCTAGAATACCAACCGCGAATAATCCAAGAATCATAAGGATAGGTGATACTTTTTTCTTAAGTAACCACATACAGATAAGTGTTAGGATAAGACCCATAAATCCAGGAATAAGTGAATCTAAGTTTTGTTGGAAACTTGTAACTTTTTCAGGAGATTGAGATAAACCTTGACCTACTTGAGCAAAGGCTTCTTTAATCCCTTCGCTACCTGCTGGTAATTGATCCCAGTGGATATAAGCCTTTTCATCTAATTGTACTTTTGCAACATCAAAGGCAAATTTAATTGATACCCAACGTTGAACAAGTACAGCTAGAATGAACATCCCTAAGATAGATGCCCCTTTAGTAATATCTTGAAGGATACCACCAGACATATCTTTTGTGATTTCTGAACCTGCTTTATAACCCATTTCTTGTGTATACCATAAGAATCCCATACGAATAGCATTCCAAGCAACGAAGAAAATGATTGGCCCCATAAGGTTACCAGTAACAGCGAGTGAAGCACCAAGTGCTCCTAAGATTGGACGAACAGTAAACCAGAAGACTGGGTCACCAATACCTGCAAGAGGTCCCATCATACCAATCTTAACCCCTTGAATTGCAGCGTCATCGATAGGTGCACCATTTGCTTTTTCTTCTTCAAGGGCAAGTGTTACACCAATGATTGGTGCAGCAACATATGGATGAGTGTTAAAGAACTCTAAATGACGCTCAAGAGCGGCTGATTGTTCATCTTTATTAGGATATAGTCTTTTAATAGCTGGGATTAAAGCATAAGCCCAACCCAAGTTTTGCATACGTTCATAGTTCCATGAACCTTGAAGGAAAGTTGAACGCCACCAAACTTTCTGACGATCTAATTTTGAAAGTTGTAATTTTTCTGACATGTTAGTTCTCCCTTCTCTTAGTAGTTTTCTAGAATGTCGCCAATTGGGTCATTTGAGCCAGCACCGCCGTTTGAGTTCCCACCTTTTTTAGAAAGGTTAAGGTAAATAAGAGCGATCGCAACACCGATAACACCAAGAGCGATAAGAGTAAGGTTGCTAACGGCAGCAAAAGCAAAACCAAGAGCGAAGAATGGCCATACTTCACGAGTAGCCATCATGTTGATAACCATAGCATAACCTACAGCAACAACCATACCACCACCGATAGCCATACCATCTTTTAACCAGTCAGGCATTGCAGTAAGAACACCTTGAACAGCTTCGGTTGGAATTGCAAGAAGAAGAGCAGCTGGAACTGCGATACGTAAACCTTGAAGAACAAGAGCAAATAAATGATAACGCTCTACAGCACCAATGTTTCCTTTTTTAGCAGCTGTATCAGCACCATGAACAAGTCCGACTGAGATAGTACGAACAATCATTGTAAGGAATAAACCAGCAACGGCTAGAGGAATAGCAGTAGTTTGTGCTACTGAAATAGCTTGGTTTGAGAAATCGCCACCTTTAACAAGGATGATGGCAGCAGCTACAGAAGCAAGAGCAGCGTCAGGTGCTACTGCAGCTCCGATGTTAGCCCAGCCAAGAGCGATAAGTTGTAGTGAACCACCAAGCATAACACCTGCAGTGAGGTGACCAGTTACAAGACCAATTAAGGTACAAGCAACGATTGGTTGGTGAAATTGAAATTGGTCGAGGATACCTTCCATTCCTGCTAGGAAAGCAACGACGACAACTAAAATAATAGAAATAATTGACATCTTATAAATCCTTTCGTTTTTATAAATAAGATTATTGAACGTTTGCTTTATTGATTAAATCAAACAAGTTCTTTTTAGAATCATTTGGGACTTTACGGACGTCGAAATCAACGCCTAAATCACGTAATTTTTCGAATGTGGCAACATCATCTTTATCCATTGATAATACGTTGTTAATCATGGTTTTACCAGTTGAGTGAGCCATCGAACCAACATTCAATTCTTTAATATCAACCCCACCTTCAATAGCTTTCAAAGCATCTTGAGGAGTTTCAAATAAGATAAGTGCTTGAGTGTTACCAAAACGAGGGTCTTTAGCAGCTTCAATCAATTTACTAATTGGAACTACATTAGCTTTTACTCCTCCAGGAGCAGCTTGTTTAATGAGTTGTTTACGAAGGTCATCTTTAGCAACTGTATCAGAAGCAACGATAATACGATTAGCTTTTGATTCAGGTGTCCAAGCAGTTGCAACTTGACCATGAAGAAGACGAGTGTCAATACGGGCTAGGTTAATTTTTAATTTACCATCTCCAATAACTGTTCCTTCTGGGATAGCTCCTTGTGCTACCGCTGCAGCAACAGGTGTAGTCGTTTCTTGAGGTTGAAGTTCCTCAGGTAACACTCTTACGCCTTCTTTTGCTTCCTTAATGATATTTGCCGCAACTTCTTCCACTCCTGCACTTGCATTCATCATACGTTCTGTGTAGGCTTGGATAAGCATTGGCAAGTTGAGACCAGTGATGATGGCAAATTTACGATCTGGGTTTTCCCCCATGATACGACTAGCTTGATTAAATGGAGAACCGCTCCACAAGTCAGCTAAAACAAGCACTTCATCATTAGTATCAAATTTTGCGATAGCATTGCTTAAATGATTGTATAAATCATCAGGACCTTCATTTGGCATAAAAGTAACCACTTGAACATTTTCTTGTTCGCCAAATATCATTGTAGCTGATTGATGTATACCTTCAGCAAATTTGCCATGGCTGGCAATAATAATACCGATACCCATTCTTGACTTTCCTCCTTTTTTTATATTTTTCATTGAGATGAATAAGAGTAATCTCCGATCTAAACAAATTGAAGGCGACTCTTATTTATCCCAAAGAAATTCAAGAACATATACATTGTAAAACGTTTACAACTAAAAAGCAAGAGACTTGAATTAGCAAAAACAAGCTAATTTTATAAGTTATCAAATACAATCAAAATAAAATTAAAATAAACAAAAACGATTGTTTTCATTATTTTCACAGCAAAAAAATGCTTATCTGTAAGGTTTTATCAAAATAAATATTGTGATCTAAAAAATAAATTTTTAAGATAATTATTAAAAAAATGACGATTTCCATGGAATTTTCATAGTTAAAACCATAAAGAAATGGTTGAAATTGGTTTAAAATGTTTTTAATCGTTTGTAAAAGAACTTTTAGAAACATTTTTGATAAGATTAGAAAAAACAAAAAAGTACCTCAATCTATGAATTAGAGATACTTGTATGATAATAATTAACTAAAAGAATAGTTTTTCTAATTGCTTAGCCACACCATCTTCATCGTTAGTTTCATCCAATTGTTTACTGGCATGAGGTAAGAGTAATGATGTTGCATTTTTCATAGCATAGCTAGTTGGTGCAAAATCAATCATTTCAATATCATTATGCTCATCACCAAATGCAATGAGGTGTTCTTTTGATATATTTAATACGTTTAATAAGTACTTTAAGGCATAGGCTTTATTAATACCTTTTGGTGAAAATTCAAGAATATGGAATGGCCCACCCCAAGAATCTACTTCAAGTTCATAGTTGAAATACTGTTTGATTTCTTTTGCTAAAGCATAACGATCTTCAGCGCGTGTCTGCATCAAAAGAGCATTAGGATCTTTAGTGATTTTATTAGGAATCAAAAACATATGGTCTAAAAATTTTTTAACACCAAAAAGTTCAGGATTAACATCACTATCATTATTAAGTGCAATAAAGAAGTTTTTACGATATTGGCTAGCAATAAAATCTGCTTCAAAGTCTTCTTGACATTTTAAAACTTCAAAGAGGTATTTTTTATCAATTCGAACAGTATGCTCGAATTCCCATTTTTTTCCAGGGATATATGTTAGAGCACCATTGAAATTAATCATTGGTGTGTCAAGCTCTAACATATTATAGTAGTCAATTGACATAAATGATGGTCTACCAGTTGTGATGATAATATGATGCCCTAAAGCTTTAATTTTTTTAATCGTTTGGATAGTGTAATCTGATATCGTATTATCACTACGTAAGAGAGTCCCATCCAAATCAATAGCTATTACTTTTTTAATCATGTGTGTATTATATCAAATAAATGATAGAATAGGAAGAAAGAGGTCTATGATTCTAAAGAAGTCTTTCCTCTTTTAAGAACAATCTTTAGTGAAAAGATTTGAAAAAAGTATTGAAAAATGAACTTTTTTATTATATTATATATCTATCGTTCGTAAATAAAGGAGATTTAATAAAAAATGGAAAAGTTTTTTAAGCTAAAAGAGAACAATACGACTGTTCGTACAGAGGTTGTTGCCGGTTTGACAACTTTCTTTGCAATGAGTTATATCTTATTTGTCAATCCAGCCATGCTTAGTCAAACAGGTATGCCTGCTCAAGGTGTATTTCTTGCAACAATTATCGGAGCTGTTGCAGGAACCTTAATGATGGCTCTTTATGCTAATTTACCATATGCTCAAGCGCCTGGTATGGGATTAAATGCCTTTTTTACCTATACCATTGTTTTTTCACTAGGATATTCTTGGCAAGAAGCTTTAGCCATGGTTTTTCTTTGTGGGATTATTTCAGTCATCATTACTCTAACTAAAATTAGAAAAGCCATTATCAATTCTATTCCTCAAAGTTTAAAATATGCTATTTCTGGTGGGATTGGTATTTTCCTAGCTTATGTAGGAATTAAAAATGCTGGTTTATTAACCTTTACCACAGATCCAGGGAACTATATAGCTATTGGTGAGGGAGCTCAAGAAGGAGGAGCAACGATTGTTTCAAATTCTTCTATTGTTCCAAGTTTAGTCTTATTTACTGATCCTAAAGTTATTGTTGCTATTATTGGTATCTTTATTACTGCCTTTTTTGTCATTAAAAACATTAAAGGTGGCGTTATGCTATCCATTATTTTTACCACTATCATCGCTATTTTTGCTGGTGTTGTTAATCTTTCACAAATTGACTTTGCATCAAATAATATTGGCGCTGCTTTTGCTGATCTTAAAGTTGTTTTTGGTGCAGCATTAGGTAGCCAAGGCTTGGGATCACTTTTTGCAGATGCTGCAAGAATTCCTGAAGTACTTTTAGCCATCTTAGCTTTTTCATTAACAGATATTTTTGATACA
This sequence comes from Streptococcus zalophi, assembly GCF_016481285.1. GTDB lineage: Bacteria > Bacillota > Bacilli > Lactobacillales > Streptococcaceae > Streptococcus > Streptococcus zalophi. The sequence continues at coordinate 279,747 of NZ_JAENBP010000001.1, read as the reverse complement.
ATTGGTACTCTTATTGGAACTGGTGAAAAAGTGGGTATTGTTGTTTCTGATGATGAAGCCGGTGTGACTCATGAATTAGACAAAGCACTCTTTTCGGATCTTGTTGGTACAACCGTTGGTGCAATTGCTGGTACTTCAAATGTAACCACTTATATTGAAAGTGCAGCAGGTATTGGTGCAGGTGGTCGTACTGGTCTTACTGCTTTAGTAGTTGCCCTCTTATTTAGTGTTTCAAGTCTCTTTAGTCCATTACTCGCAATTGTTCCTTCTGCTGCGACAGCACCAATTCTTATTATTGTTGGTATTATGATGCTTGCCAGCATGAAAAAAATCAAGTGGGATGATATGAGTGAAGCTATTCCAGCCTTCTTTACCTCTATTTTTATGGGATTCACTTATAGTATTACTCAAGGGATTGCTGCTGGTTTCATCTTCTATACTGTCGCTAAAATTTTTAAAGGTCAAGCAAAAGATGTTCATCCAATTATTTGGATTCTTGATTTTCTCTTTATTTTAAATTTTATTAGTTTGACTATATTATAGGAAGAAATTTTTTTAAGAGTGTTTACTTTTACTCCCTAGGGATTATTAGTAAATACTTTTTTTGTTTATGATAAAATAAATTTATGAAATCCCTTTCTTTGCTAATATTAGTTTTCTTTTCTATTAAAGTTGGTTGTTCTTTTAATTTTTTGATATAATGTTTCTATGTTTGATACAAAAAATGAAGCAGAATTAATTACAATTGGCCAACGAATTGGACAACAATTACAAAAAAATGATCTGATTATTTTAACAGGTGAGTTGGGGTCAGGAAAAACAACTCTAACTAAGGGAATAGCCAAAGGTTTAGAGATTAGCCAGATGATTAAAAGTCCGACTTATACAATTGTTAGAGAATATGAGGGACGCCTTCCTTTATACCATTTAGATGTTTACCGAATTGGTGGTGATTCTGAATCAATTGATTTAGATGATTTTGTCTATGGTGATGGTGTGACAGTCATTGAATGGGGAGAGTTGATTAAGGATGATTTGCCTAATGATTATTTGGAAATTACGATTAGTAAAACTACTGATGGTAGACAACTAGTCTTATCAGCCAACGGTCCAATAGCAGCTCAGCGTTTGGAGGCAATTTTAAATGCCAAAAGTTGAGATTGACTTTTCTCTTGCCCAAACGACAGATGCGCAAGCACTTATTACTTTTTTAAATCGTGTTGGTAAGCAAACAGACTATATGACACTTGATGAGACTGGTATTCAGATGTCTTTGTTTGAAATGACTCATTTTATTGAAGATAGTCTTGCTACTCAAAACAAATTGTGTTTATTGGCTAAAACTCCTCAAGGCATTATTGGTCTAGTTAATATTAGTAATGATTCTCACGACAGAGTTAGCCATATTGGCGAAGTATTTATCGTTGTTGATGAGAATTATCAAGGTTATGGCTTGGGACATCTCTTAATGGAAGAAGCCATAGACTGGGCAGAACATCATAGTCAGCTTAAGAGATTAGAATTAACAGTTCAAAAAAGAAATGTAGTTGCAATTCATTTGTATCAAAAATATGGTTTCATAATAGAAGGTACCAAACAAAGAGGTGCCAAAACAAAGAATGGAGAATTTCTTGATGTTTACCTGATGGGTAAACTGATAGATTAAAATAATAAGATGACAATTGGGAAAAAAATCTTTTTAATGCTAAGCGCCATTATCATCACAAGCGTGATTGCTATTGGTGTCTATACGACATCAGCTTTTAATTTTTCAACGGATACCTTATCAAAAACCTTTAAGGAATATAAAACCTCTGAGGAAACTAGTCAAGCGATAAAACAAACAGAACCTTTTTCTATCTTATTAATGGGAGTAGACACGGGTTCTGCTGGGCGAACTTCTAAATGGGAAGGTAATAGTGACACCATAATTCTCGTCACTATTAATCCTAATACTAATAGAACAACCATTACCAGTTTAGAGCGTGATATCCTGATTGCTCTTAGCGGACCAGAAGATAATCCTCAAACAGGTGTTGAAGCTAAATTAAATGCAGCCTATGCTTCAGGAGAAGCTCCTATGGCGATTATGACTGTTCAAGATATGCTAGGAATCACTATTGATAATTACATGCAAATCAATATGGAAGGTCTTGTGCAATTAGTTGATGTGGTTGATGGTATTACTGTCACAAACTCATTTGATTTTCCTATTTCGATTGAAGAACAAGAACCTGATTTTACGTCAACAGTTGAACCTGGAACCCACAAAATTAACGGTGATCAGGCTCTCGTTTATGCAAGAATGCGCTATGATGATCCTGAAGGAGACTATGGACGTCAAAAACGACAAAGAGAAGTCATTCAAAAGGTTATTAAAAAAATATTAGCTCTTGATGGTATTAGTAGTTACCGTAAAATTTTATCAGCAGTCAGTGATAATGTTCAAACAGATATTGAAATTAGCCCACAAACAATTCCTAGCCTTCTCGGCTATAAAGATGCCATCCAAAATATTGAGAGTTATCAGTTACGTGGGGAAGATGCCATGATAAACGGGATTAGTTATCAGATTGTAACGGCTGAACACTTGCTTGAAATCCAGAATAATATTAGAAGAGAGCTAGAGTTAGAAGAAGTGACAGAAGTGAACACAACAGCTATTCTTTATGAAAATGTTGCCCAGTATGATTTTGGAGTTACCTATAATACCGAAGATTACTCCCTATACAATGATGAAACACTTCCTGTGGAAAGTTATTAAATAAAAAACCGACAGTAATGTCGGTTTTTTATGATATTATCTTTTTAATATCTTCAATGTGTGTTTGAGTTTCTTGCTTAAAGCCTTCTAATTTATCTTTTAGGTTGTGAGTGACCTCATCTAGTTGTTCTTTTTCAATTTTTATGGTCTCTAATTGTTGTTTAATTTTTTTTAGATTTTTTTCACCAGCTGTCCACAAATCTTCCATTTCATTAGCTTCTTTTTTAATTTGGAAACGATTTTGATAGACAGTATAGGCGTAAAAACCTAACGCTGCACTTATTAAAAATGTTCTTATTTTCATTCATTTACCTCTTTTTGAATGGTTGTTGCTAATTCTGCTAGTTTAGCAAAATCAGGTTCATGTTGCACAAATTGAAAGTTGAATTCATCTCCTTCTTGATATCTTGGGAGAAGGTGGATATGAGCATGAAAAACTGTTTGCCCAGCGGCTTCTTCATTATTATTGATAATATTTAATCCTTGGGCTCCTGTAGCTTTTTTGATGGCACGAGCTAATTTGGGAACTCTGGAAAAAACAGTTTCAGCAGTAGCTTCATCCATTTCAAGCACATTTCTAACGTGTTTTTTAGGAATGACCAAGGTATGACCGTTGGTTGCTTGAGAAATATCTAAAAAAGCCAAGACATCATCATCCTCATAAACTTTACTTGAAGGAATGTCTCCAGAAACAATTTTACAAAAAATACAATTTTCCATATCATTCTCCTAACAATAGAATTTACTAATAGTATAACAAAAATTCTCTAAAATAAGGGTGATTATGATTATAATGAGAGATTAGAGGTAAGGCAATGGGTATCATCCATTGCCTTGTCTTTTTAATCGTAAATGTCTTGTAAATGACGGTGTTTGAGTTCTCTTTCAATCTTCAATCGTTGCACTTTCATGGTAGCCGTTCTTGGAATATCATCAAAAGCCATAATAATTGGTTCATTGAGTAAAGGCAAATCATTAACAGCATGCCACCAAGCATCCCAATCCATTTCAGCTTCATTTGAGACAGCCAAAATTGGTTGAGGTTGATCATCTTTGTCACGGACAATAATCACTTCATCTAAGAAAGATAATTTGTCTAATAGAAAATCTTCAATGGCAAGATTGCTATCAATGGTTTTAATAAGGTCAACTTGACGATCTTTTAATAATAAAGTACCTTCAGGTGTCAAACAACCATAATCACCACTATCCCACCAGTCGCCATAAACATTTTCTTTAAAGCGTTCATCTTCTTTGTAGTAAGTAAGAGCTCGTCCTTTTGAATAAAGTTGAATATGACCATTTTCTCCTTGGGGGAGTTCATTTCCTTTTTCATCAGTAATGCGAGCAGTTGTATAACCTTTTAAGCCAACTCCCATGTCACGACCGTTGGTTTGGTGAATAGTATCTAGTCGGTGATATCTTAAAATCATAGGCCCACATTCACTTTGGCCATAAACTTGCATAAAGACAGGATTTTGATTGTGAGAAGCGGTTAAAAATGTTTCTAATGTACCAAGATTAATCGCATCAAAAGTAGAGTGGTAATAACGAACCGAGCTAAAAATGGAAGGTTCCTTTTTTGCAAATCTTGCCCATTGAATAAAATTGTTAGGGTGAGTTTCTAGAGCCATTGGTTGGTATCTATGAAGCATCTGACTAACATTATCTTTTTTGGCAGAAGATAAAGGCATTAAAGGAAATCCCAGTTCAATCGCAGAACTAAAGCCGATGTTATATCTGGAATGAACAGGTGAGATATGAAAAGCCAAAAGTCCCTTTTTCGCCATTTTTTCAAAAATAGTTTCTTGCCATGCCACACGCCATCCCATAGATTGTGCTGAATGACAAATTAATTTTGGTACACCAGTGGTGCCTGAGGTGTGAGTCATGTATTGGATAACGTCTTCAGGTAGAAGTGTTGAGGATACAAAATCACTAGCGGCATCAACCAACTCTTTGATGGATAGCTTGTGAACAGGCACTGTGGTAGCCATTTCAAAGACACGTTCTTTTGTTTCTTCATCGTATAGGAACCATGATTTTTCAAGACGTTCAGCAAAAACATCAAGGACTCTAGCAGATAAATGATGAGAAACCATGACAGGAATAGCACCTAGATAAGTTGCAGCTACTGCTAAAAAATAGGTGTCAACAGCAGAACTTTTATAAATAACGATAAAATCTTCTTTTTTAAGACCTAAATTACCTAATTGATAAGCACGTTTTAAGATGGCTTCATGAACAGACTTGTAGGTATTCTTTTCACCTAACTCAGGGAAACTCACAAAAGGTGTGTCCAAAATGATAGGAACATCAGGAGTTTTATCTGCGGCATTTTTGAATTGTGTGTAAAGGTTTAAGGGATGATAAGAAATTTCAGTTACCATATTTTGCTCGCTTTCTTTTTTATTTTTAGTATATCATAATGAGTTAAAAATGTAGTGAATTTAATAACAAAAAGCATTATAATATATTGATATTTATAATATAATTTATTATAATAAATTATATTGTATTAAGAATCACAAACAATATAAAGAAAAGGAGAAAAAATGAAAGTTTTAGGAAAATTTATAGCTAATAAATTATTAGCTTTAGCTATTATAATCGTTTTAATTGGAGGATTATTGTTTGCATTTAGAAATTCTATAATGAGTATGTTTAATGGAACTAATAGTGCAGAATATGAATTTGTTATTGAACGATTTTCAAGACAAACAAAATTAGTTGTCGCTGATGCTGATGTAAAAACTACTCGAAATCAAAAATTTGAAAATGAAAACCTAAAAGATTGGCCAGACTGGACAAAACCAATTACAAAAGTCTTTGTTGGTAGAAGTTTAGTAGTTGATATTCCTGTAAAAACAGAATTTAAAATAGACTTGAATGATGTTAGTTCTAGTAACATTAACATTGAAAATAATGAATTAACTTTCAATAAAAAATTGGTCATTGAAGTGGATTCTCAGCAAGAAGGAGATATTACTATTTCTAAGCAAAGTAATGGTGTTGCAGATAAAGTTGTTGATGTTTTTACATCAGGTACCAAAGCTCAAGAGTTTTTGAGTGAAAAAACAAAAGAAACGATTTATAAAACATCAGAATATGTACTAGACGAAAAGAAAAACAATGTAATAGAACATGCTGAGCAATCTTTAGAACAAGTTATTAATTTAGACTCAGATAGAAATATTGATGTTGTTTTAAATGAAGATGATATTGAATTCAAGGTTGTCGATAAAAAATAATGTCTGTGTTGATTATCAATTTTACTATTTATAAAGTAACCCCATAGGAAAGAAAACTTTCCTATGGGGTTTACATTCTTAACAACTTATCCATTTTTTCTATGTTATAATAGATAAGATAGTATATCTATTATCTTTGTTATTATGATTTTGATGATGTCGTAGTAGGAAAATTAGAATAGGAAAACATATGTTAAAGGTTGAAAATGTCACTGGTGGCTATTTAAATTTACCAGTATTAAAACAAATCAGTTTTGAAGTAAATGATGGTGAGATGGTCGGGTTGATTGGCCTAAATGGAGCAGGAAAATCAACAACCATTAATGAAATAATTGGTTTTTTAACCCCTTATGAAGGCTCAATCAGTATTGATGACTTAACTCTCACTAAGGATAAGAAAAACTATCGTAAAAAAATAGGATTCATTCCTGAAACCCCAAGTTTGTATGAGGAATTGACCTTAAAAGAACATATTGAAACAGTTGCAATGGCTTATGACATTGCTGTTGATGAGGCTTTTAAGCGTGCAGAAAAATTACTACAACAGTTTCGCTTAAAGGATAAATTAGATTGGTTTCCAATGAATTTTTCTAAAGGAATGAAACAAAAAGTCATGATTATTTGTGCCTTTATTGTAGATCCCACACTCTTTATCATTGATGAACCCTTTTTAGGACTTGACCCACAAGCAATGGAAGACTTGACACAATTAATGGCTGAAGAAAAGGCTAAAGGAAAAGCTATTTTAATGACAACACATGTCTTAGATGCTGCTGAAAAAATGTGTGATCGTTTTGTGATTTTGCATCAAGGAAAAGTCCACGCCTTTGGTAGTCTGGTTGAATTACAAGAACAATTTGCCATGCCTAATGCACATCTAAACGATATTTATATGGCACTCACAAAAGAGGTTTAAGATGGAACAATTATTTTATAATCGTCGCCGAGATTTTTTAGAAAAAACCAGCAAGTATCTTCGCTACGTCTTAAATGACCATTTTGTCTTGGTACTTCTTGTTTTACTTGGCTTTATGCTAGTACAGTATCGTTATTTACTTGATCATTTTCCAGAGAATCCTCTTGGCATTTGGATTGTTATCGGTTTAATTCTTATTATATCTCTAGGACTAGGCAGTATTGCTACTTATGTTGAGCCAGCTGATAAGCAATTTTTAATTGTTAAAGAAGACGAGATCTTGGTGATTATTCATAAAGCAATGATTAGAGCTTTCATTTTTTGGGGAGCAGTTCAACTATTCGTTCTTTTTCTTTTGGTACCCATTTTTCTAGCTTTAGGGTTTATATATCTTCATCTTGGGATAATAGGACTTGTTTTACTAGCTATCAAATATGTTATTTTTCAGAAAAAGGCATCTCAATTTTTTAAACAAGAACATTTAGATTGGGATAAATTAATCACCTATGAACTTAAACGTAAACAAAGCATTTTGAAGTTTTACTCCTTATTTACAACCGTTAAAGGTCTAACAACCAGTGTCAAAAGACGTTCTTATCTTGATGGATTACTAAACAAAACACCAAAACATCACGAAAAAACGTGGTTCTATTTATTTGTGAGAGCCTTTTTAAGAAGTGGTGATTATCTTGGTTTAGCCGTTCGTTTAATTATTTTAAGTATGATGAGTCTTCTTTTTATCTCTAATCCAACTATTAGTGTTGGTTTAGCTATTTTATTTAATTATTTGTTGTTGTTTCAATTATTAACCATTTTTCATCATTTTGACTATCATTATCTCACAACGATCTATCCTATTGATAGCTCTTTAAAAGTTCAAAACATGATTGTCTTTTTAAGAGGACTAGCGCTTATTCTTTTAGTCATTGAATTGCCTTTTTCTTCTTCTGTTTTAGGAGCTTTTTTACTTATAGGTAGCAGTTTGTTGATGAGTGAATTATATTTACGCTACAAAGTCAAACAGATGATTGACTAAGTGTCTTAAAACAAGTAAAATAGTAAAGACAATGACATTAAAGGAGGGGGAAAAGTGACTTCAATAGATAAAGAGTTAACACTAAAACCGTTATTGGGAAAAAGTGGACAAGCTTTTTTAGGAACTTATCCAAATGGTGATCGGATTTTTGTTAAAAAAAATACTACCCCTATTTTGGCAGCACTTGCTAAGGAACAAATCACACCACAATTACTTTGGGCCAAGCGTTTAAGTAATGGTGATATGATGAGTGCCCAAGAATGGCTAAATGGTAGATTATTGACAAAAAAAGACATGAACAGCAAACAAGTTTGTCAAATTTTACAACGAATGCATCGTTCAAAACCTTTGGTTAATCAATTATTACAATTAAATTTTCAAATTGAAAATCCCTATGATTTACTCATCGACTGGGAAAAAAATGCACCACTACAATTACAGAAAAACACTTATTTAAAATCTGTTGTTGAAGAGATGAAACAGCAGTTACCAGAATTTCGTGCAGAGGTTGCAACGATTGTCCATGGAGATGTGAGACACAGTAATTGGGTGATAACAACCAGTGGTTTAATTTACCTTGTTGACTGGGATTCTGTGCGTTTAACCGATCGCATGTATGATGTTGCCCATATTTTAAGTCATTATGTTCCAAGAGTTCGTTGGGAAGAATGGTTAACTTATTATGGTTACAAATACAATGAAAAAGTGTTGAATAAGATTAAATGGTATGGGCAGTATGCTTTCTTATCACAAATCTTGAAGTTTTTCAATATGAGAGATATGGAGCATGTCAATCAAGAAATTTACGAACTTCGTAACTTTCAAGCATTGTTTTAGAAAGGTCACATGAGAGTCAGAAGAAGAAAAGGGGCACAAGAACACTTAGAAAACCACCCCAACTACGTAGTTTTAAAGCCTGAAGATAGTAAAGGCCAGTGGGCAAAGGTTTTTGGCAATAATAATCCCATCCATGTGGAAGTAGGTAGTGGTAAAGGACGTTTTATCACAGGAATGGCTGAGAAAAATCCAAATATTAACTATATCGGTATTGATATTCAAATGTCTGTTTTAAGTTATGCCTTAGACAAGGTTTTGGCATCGCAGTTGCCGAATATTAAATTATTGTGGGTGGACGGTTCTGAGTTGACTAATTATTTTGAAAAGGGTGAAATTTCACTCCTTTATCTCAATTTTAGCGATCCTTGGCCTAAAACGAGACATGAAAAGCGTCGTCTGACTTACAAATCTTTTTTAAAAACCTATGAGATGATTCTACCTGAACATGGTGAAATTCATTTTAAAACTGATAATCGTGGCTTGTTTGAGTATAGTTTAGCTAGCTTTTCTCAGTATGGAATGACTTTGAAACAGGTTTGGTTAGATTTGCATGCCAGTGATTATGAACAAAATGTGATGACTGAGTATGAGGAAAAATTTTCTAATAAAGGTCAGGTCATTTATCGGGTCGAGGCTCAATTTTAGTATGTTATGAATTGGTGGGAAACCACCTTATGGAGAGGTCGCATAGTGGCTGAGTGCGCTGGCTTGGAAAGCCAGTAGTGTCTGTATGGGCACTCGTGGGTTCGAATCCCATTCTCTCCTTAGACAGTGTTGATATTATTGGGTTTAGAGGCGATCTACCCACTTTTCACCCATCAATAATCTTAATATTTGAAAATGTCTTGTGTTTTTTATTAAAAAATAGTTAGTGATGTGGGTTATTTGTAAGGTAGACATTGCTAAAAGGCTTAAATACTTGCATTTTCAAAGGAGAAGTGTTATAATCAGTTAAATAATACAAGAAGGGGCGAGGGTATAACTTCGCCTCTTATCTGTGTAAGGAGGTAAATATCATCACAACTATTGTTGAATTGGTAACAAATGTTATTGCACCCGCTATTAAGGATCCCTTTGAATTAGTTGATGTTGAGTATGAAAAGATGAGAACGGACTATGTTCTTCGTATTTTAATTGATAAACCAGGAGGTATTACGGTTGAAGATACGTCACTGTTATCAGAAACCATTAGTCCATTACTTGATGACATCAAGCCCGACCCTTTTCCTGAGCAATATATGCTTGAAGTGTCAAGTCCGGGTCTAGAACGCCCCCTAAAGACTAAAGAAAGTCTTTTAAAAGCAATCAACCAGTATATTAATGTTAGTTTATACCAAGCTATTGATAAAATGAAAATCATAGAAGGTGTTTTAACAGCCTTTGATGGTGATCATCTAACCATAGTTTATATGGATAAAACTCGCAAAAAAACAATAACAATCCCTTATAAGGCAGTTGCTAAGGCACGCCTTGCAGTAAAACTTTAAGAAAGGAATTCTCTTTGCCTAGCAAAGAAAAAATAAATATGAGCAAAGAAATGCTAGAAGCTTTCCGAATTTTGGAAGAAGAAAAACATATTAATAAAGAAGACATCATTGATGCCGTTAAGGAATCCTTAAAAGCAGCTTATCGTCGTCGTTATGGTCAATCAGAAAGTGCTGTGATTGAATTTAATGAAAAAACTGGAGATTTTAACGTCTTCACTGTTCGTGAGGTCGTTGAAGAAGTCTTTGATAGTCGTTTAGAAATCAGCTTAAAAGATGCCTTGGCCATTAATTCAGCTTATGAATTAGGGGATAAGATTCGTTTTGAAGAATCACCAAAAGAATTTGGTCGTGTCGCTGCTCAAAATGCAAAACAAACCATTATGGAAAAAATGCGTTATCAGTTTAGAGAAGTGACTTATAACGAGTTTAAACAGCATGAAAATGAAATCATGACAGGTACTGTTGAGCGATTTGATGACCGCTTCATTTATGTTAATTTAGGCAGCATTGAAGCACAATTGTCTAAACAAGACCAAATTCCTGGTGAGACTTTTAAATCACATGACCGCATTGAAGTATTTGTCTACAAAGTTGAAAATAACCCTAAAGGGGTCAATGTTTTTGTGAGTAGAAGTCATCCAGAATTCATCAAACGTATTATGGAGCAAGAAATTCCAGAAGTATTTGATGGTACTGTAGAAATTATGAGTGTGGCGCGTGAAGCTGGCGACAGAACAAAAGTTGCTGTTAGAAGCCATAATCCAAACGTTGATGCTATTGGAACAATTGTTGGTCGAAAAGGTGCTAATATTCAAAAAGTCATCAGTAAATTTCACCCTAAACGTCTTGATACAAGGACAGGGACTACTGTACCAGTAGAAGAAAATATTGATGTTATTCAATGGGTTGATGACCCAGCTGAATTTATCTATAACGCAATTGCTCCTGCTGAAGTTGATCAAGTTATTTTTGATGACGTTGACCCAAGACGAGCTTTAGTTGTTGTTCCAGATGACAAGTTATCTCTTGCTATTGGACGTCGTGGACAAAATGTGCGTTTAGCAGCACATTTAACTGGCTACCGTATTGATATTAAATCTGCTAGTGAATTTGAACAACTTGAAGCAGAAGGAATCATTAATGATGAGGAGCTAGAAATACCAGATACTCCTCTTGAAGAGTCTGAGTAAAAGAATCGAGGTGTCTCATGCCAAAAAATAAGAAAGTACCTTTAAGAAAGTCAGTTGTTTCAGGTGACATTATTGATAAAAGAAACTTGCTTAGAATTGTGAAAACTAAAGATGGTGAAATAGCTATTGATCCAACAGGCAAAAAAAATGGTAGAGGGGCCTACATCAAATTAGATAATCAAGAAGCATTGATTGCTAAGAAAAAGAAGATTTTCAATCATAGTTTCTCAATGGATGTTCCAGAGAGCTTTTATGATGAACTCATTAGTTATGTTGATCATAAGGTCAAAAGAAGAGAGTTAGGTCTTGAATAATAGTAAACAATTATCCAATTTGTTAGGTTTAGCACAAAGAGCAGGAAAGCTTATTTCAGGAGAAGAATTAGTCGTTAACGCGATTCAATCCCAAAAAGCAATACTTATTTTTCTTGCAAATGATGCAGGTACAAATTTGGTAAAGAAAATAAATGATAAAAGTCATTATTACAACGTAGAAGTCTCCACAGTGTTTTCAACACTGGAATTAAGCGCTGCAATCGGCAAACCAAGAAAGGTTATAGCCGTTTGTGACGCTGGATTTTCAAAGAAAATGAGGACTCTTATGAGATAAAGGATAGGAGGACAAGATTTGTCTAAGAAAAGATTACATGAAATTGCAAAGGAAATAGGGAAAACAAGTAAAGAAGTTGTTGAACAAGCAAAATCACTTGGTTTTGCAGTTAAAACACATTCAAGTACCCTTGATGAAGCAGATGTTAAGATATTGGTTTCAAGCTTTTCTAAAGCAGCTAATAAACCGTTAGAGAAAAAAGAAACAACTGCTTCAGAAACAAGACAAAAAGTAAATGAAGAACAACTAGTAAAATCAAAAGAAACAGATAAAACTGTTACTAAAAAAACAACTAGTCAAGTTCAAAAGGTTGATAAAAAGGAAGTTGCTCAGCAAGAAACAATTCGAGTAAAACCTAAAAGTAGAAACTTCAAAGCTGAACGTGAAGCAAAAGCCAAGGCTGAAGCAGAACGTCGTCGTAAAGCAAAAGAAAATGCTACTTCGTCAGATTCTGTTAATGCTTCCAATCGTCCGAAAGAAAGAACGCAAAATAAAGCTAAGTTTAATAGTAGACGTTTTGATAATCAACGTTCTGGACGAAAAGATAATTATAAGAAAAAAGAAGAGACAAAGGTTGAAAAACCTACAACTCCTAAGATTGATTTTAAAGCTCGTGCTGCTGCTTTAAAAGCTGAACAAAATGCAGAATATTCTCGTCAAAGTGAAAGTCGTTTTAGACAAGAACAACAATCAAAAATTGAGAAAACGAAACGTGAAAAAGAAGCAAGAGAGAAACGTTTAAACAGTGTTAAAACTGAAGTTAAAAAGGTCCAAGAAGTAGAACCCGTTTTAGAGACAAAAAGCATTGTAGGAGATGTTGTTGTACCTCCAAAACAAAGTGTTGATACAAGACGTAAAAAACAAGCACGTCAGGAAAAACTTCGTCATGAAGCCGCTAACCTTGAAGATGGACCAAAACAAGGTAAAAATAAGAAAAATTGGAATAATCATAATCAAGTGAGAAATCAAAGAAATAGTAACTGGAATACGAAAAAGAAATCTAAAAAAGGTAGAAATAACAAAGATGTTGCTCCAAAACCAGTAACAGAACGTAAATTTCATGAATTACCTAAAGAATTTGAATACACAGCAGGAATGACTATTGTTGACATTGCTAAGAGAATTAAACGTGAGCCTGCTGAAATTGTTAAAAAACTCTTTATGATGGGTGTTATGGCAACACAAAACCAATCTCTTGATGCTGATACCATTGAGCTTTTAATGGTTGATTACGGTATTGAAGCACACCAAAAAATTGAAGTTGACAATGCAGATATTGAACGTTTCTTTACAGAAGAAGGTTACCTCAATCCTGAAAATATGGTTGAAAGAGCGCCAGTTGTTACCATTATGGGTCACGTTGACCACGGTAAAACAACACTTTTAGATACCCTACGTCATTCAAGAGTAGCAACAGGTGAAGCTGGTGGAATCACACAGCATATTGGTGCTTATCAGATTGAGGAAAATGGCAAGAAAATTACCTTCCTTGATACGCCAGGACATGCTGCCTTTACCAGTATGCGTGCACGTGGTGCTTCTGTCACTGACATCACTATTTTGATTGTTGCTGCTGATGATGGTGTGATGCCTCAAACGATTGAAGCTATTAATCACTCAAAAGCTGCTGGTGTACCGATTATTGTTGCCATCAATAAAATTGATAAACCAGATGCTAATCCAGAAAGAGTTATCGGTGAATTGGCTGAACATGGTGTGATGTCAACAGCCTGGGGCGGAGATTCTGAATTTGTTGAAATTTCAGCTAAGTTTGGTAAAAATCTTGATGAATTATTAGAAACCGTTTTACTTGTTGCTGAAATTCAAGAATTAAAAGCAGACCCTACTGTTCGTGCTATTGGTACGGTTATCGAAGCTCGTCTTGATAAAGGAAAAGGAGCTATTGCAACCTTACTCGTTCAGCAAGGAACACTTAATGTTCAAGACCCAATCGTTGTTGGTAATACATTTGGACGTGTGCGTGCCATGACAAATGATTTAGGTCGTCGTGTGAAAACAGCACCACCTTCAACACCTGTTTCAATCACTGGTTTAAATGAGACACCAATGGCGGGAGATCATTTTGCTGTTTACGAAGATGAAAAAGCAGCGCGTGCAGCTGGTGAAGAACGTGCTAAACGTGCACTCATTAAACAACGTCAAAATACTCATCGTGTTAGTCTTGAAAACCTCTTTGATACTCTTAAAGAAGGACAAGTCAAATCAGTCAATGTTATCATAAAAGCAGATGTTCAAGGTTCTGTTGAAGCTCTTGCTGCTTCTCTTGTTAAGATTGATGTAGAAGGTGTTAAAGTAACTGTTGTCCATGCGGCTGTTGGTGCCATCAATGAATCTGATATTACTCTTGCTGCGGCAAGTAATGCTTTAATCATAGGCTTTAATGTTCGTCCAACCCCACAAGCACGTCAACAAGCAGAAACCGATGAAGTAGATATTCGTCTTCATAGTATCATCTATAAAGTGATTGAAGAAGTTGAAGATGCCATGAAAGGAATGCTTGACCCAGAATACAAAGAAAAAATTCTTGGTGAAGCTGTTATCCGTGAAACCTTTGCTGTTTCTAAAGTTGGTACAATTGGAGGCTTCATGGTGACTAGTGGTAAGATTACTAGAGATTCTAGTGTTCGTGTCATTCGTGATAGTGTTGTTGTCTTTGATGGGAAATTAGCCAGCTTAAAACATTTCAAAGATGATGTGAAAGAAGTGACTAATGGTCGTGAAGGTGGTCTCATGATAGAGAAATATAACGACTTACAAGTAGATGACTTGATTGAAGCTTATGTGATGGAAGAAATTAAACGTTAATAGAAATGAGGTCATAAATGGGAAAATCATTTCGCATAGATCGCGTTGGTATGGAAGTCAAACGTGAAATTAATGACATTCTTCAAAAGAAAGTTCGTGATCCACGTGTCAATGGCGTTACCATCACCGATGTTCAAATGCTTGGAGATTTATCGGTTGCCAAAGTTTACTATACTATTTTATCTAATCTAGCCTCAGATAATCAAAAAGCTCATGAAGGATTAACAAAAGCTAAAGGAACTATCAAACGTGAGTTAGGTCATAACCTCACCATGTATAAAATTCCTGATTTAGTTTTTATCAAAGATGAGTCTATTGAGTATGGTAACAAGATCGATCAAATGCTTAGAGAACTTGATAAAAAAGACTAAAAGAACTGTTTGACAGTTCTTTTTTATTGACAATAATAACAAAATCACATATAATATCTACAGATGTAGACATATAAAAGGAGAAGATTATGAAATCTATTTCAGATGCCGAATGGGAAGTGATGCGTATCATTTGGACTTATCATGAGACAACTAGTAAAGAAATCATTAATGTCTTAGGACCCAAAAAAGGTTGGTCAACGTCAACAATCAAAACCCTTCTAGCTAGATTAGTGGAAAAAGAACTTGTTTCAAGTTACCGTCAAGGTAAACATTATGTTTATTCTTCTCTTATTTCTGAAGATAAGGCACAATTTTCTGAATTGAAGAAAGTATTTGCTCGTATTTGTCAAAAAAAACATGCTGGCTTGTTGTTGCAATTGCTTGATGAAACCTTAATGACGAGCGCAGATGTTCAAATATTTAGTGATAAATTGGTCGAAAAAAATGAGCATACGGTTGATGAAGTTTATTGCAATTGTGTTCCTGGTCAATGCTTATGTATGAATCATAGAAAGGAAAGCTAATGGCAAAAGATGTTTTTTTAATTGATGGCATGACTTGTGCATCGTGTGTAGCTAATGTTGAAAATAGTATTAAAAAAATTGAATCTGTCGATGATGTTGTTGTCAATTTAACCACTGAAAAAATGACTGTTAATTATAATGAGACAGAATTATCTAAAGATGACATTATTAGTGCTGTTCAAAGAGCGGGGTATGATGCCAAACTTTTTAGTGGAGATAAGAGTGAATCTATAGAAAATAGGGAAGAACGTAAATTACTGGTTATGAAAAAAAGATTGACTGGTTCTATTATCTTCACTATTCCTTTATTTTATCTCTCGATGGGAAGTATGATTGGTATGCCAATTCCTACTGTTTTATCTCCTGAGACGAATCCAACCATTTTTGCACTTGTTTTATTACTATTAACTATTCCTGTTGTTTTATTAAACTATCATTTTTATACTAACGGTTTTAAAGCTCTCTTTGCTTTAAGAGCTAATATGGATTCATTAGTTGCCCTTGCTACAACAGCAGCATTTTTATACAGCATTTATGGCACTATCGCTGTTTTTCAAGGTCACATCCATAGTCATCTTTATTATGAATCTGTTGCTGTGATTTTAACCTTGATTACTTTAGGAAAATATCTTGAGTTAATCTCTCGTGGTAAAACCTCTCAAGCGATTAAAAAGTTGTTGGCTTTATCTGCTAAAGAAGCTACTATTTTACAAGATGGTAAAGAAATAAAACTGGCTGTTGATGATGTGACTGTTGGTCAGCAAGTCATTGTTAAGCCTGGTGAGCGAATTCCACTTGATGGGATTATTATTAAGGGTCACTCAACCGTAGATGAGTCCATGCTAACTGGTGAGAGTTTACCGATTGAAAAAGCAGAAGGCCATAAAGTTTATGCTGGTACTATGAATGGCAAAGGTAGACTCATTTATCAAGTTGAAAAAGTATCAAAAGATAGTTTTCTTTCCCAAATCATTAAACTGGTGGAGGATGCACAACAAACCAAAGCCCCTATTGCTAAAATAGCGGATCAAGTCTCAGGGATATTTGTTCCTATTGTTATTGCTTTAGCCATCATTAGTGGACTTTTTTGGTTCTTTATTTTAGGTGAAAGTTTTCAATTTGCAATGACTGTAGCTGTTAGTGTTCTAGTGATTGCTTGTCCTTGTGCTTTAGGTCTTGCCACCCCAACAGCAATTATGGTCGGAACAGGAATGGCTGCTGAAAAAGGGATTTTATTCAAAAGAGGAGATGCTTTAGAGCTCGCTCATCAAGCTGATACGATTGTCTTTGATAAGACAGGGACAATTACAGAAGGAAAACCAGAAGTAGCTAGTCTTTTTGTCTATGGATTAGAAAAAGAAGATTTATTACGTTACTTAGCTTCTTTTGAAGCCATGTCTGAACATCCTTTAGCACAAGCTATTGTAAAAGAAGCAGAAGAACAACAGTTAACCTTATTAGAAGTTGACCATTTTGAATCTCTAACCGGATTTGGTATTAAGGGGCAGATTGACTCTTCAGAATTTTTAATCGGTAATGACACCTTAATGGCAAGAGAAGGTATTTCTCTAGAGCAAGTGAAATTAGATTTTGAAGCGATGACATTATCTGGTCAAACACCTATTTTCATTAGTAAAGATAAGCAGCTTATTGGATTAGTTGGTGTCGCTGATAAGATTAAAAAAGATAGCAAAGAAACTATTAGACGCTTGCAGGAAATGGGAAAAGATGTTGTGATGCTTACTGGTGATCACCATCAAACAGCACAAGCTATTGCTAAAGAATTGAATATCAAAACAATCTTTAGTCAAGTTTTACCAAATGAAAAACAAGAAGTTGTGCTGACTTTAAAAGAAAAGGGTAAAAAAGTAGCAATGGTTGGTGACGGTATTAATGACGCTCCAGCTCTTGTTACGGCAGATATTGGCATTGCGTTAGGTTCTGGAACTGATATTGCGATTGAGTCTGCTGATATCATTTTAGTACGCCCTGATATGCTTGACTTAATCACTTTATTAAGTGTTAGTCGGTTGACAATTAAGACTATCAAAGAAAATCTTTTTTGGGCATTTATCTATAATGTTTTAATGATTCCAATAGCTATGGGGATTCTTTATGGCATAAATGGTCTTTTGTTAGACCCAATGTTAGCAGGATTGGCCATGAGCTTTAGTTCTGTATCAGTTGTTTTAAACGCTTTAAGGTTAAAAAATAGAAAATTATAATTATTATCAAATAAGGAGAAAAGAATAATGGAAAAAACATATGAAATGACAGGTTTAAAATGCCAAGGCTGTGTCAATACAGTGACTGAAAAATTATCTGCTTTGAAAAGTGTAGAAAATGTTTATGTCGACTTGGAAGCCAAAGAAGTCACCATTACGGGAAGTCCTTTAAAATGGTCTTTACAACGTGCACTCAAAGGTACAAAGTTTGAAATCGGTAAAGAAATTAAAAAATAAACAGTTATGAAATAAAAAATGTGAAAAGGGTACCTGTTTTCCTCAATTCATGATAAACTAGTATAGATAAATGAATTAGGTGACGGTATGGAAAATACAATTTGGGACATTTTAAATATTATCGGAACGGTGGCATTTGCTTTTTCAGGTGCCATCGTTGCTATGGAAGAGGATTTTGACATTCTAGGCGTTTTTATCCTTGGTTTTTTAACAGCGTTTGGTGGTGGAACGATTAGAAATCTAATGATTGGTCTACCAATGAGCGCTTTATGGAGTCAAGGAACTGCTTTTAACTACGCCCTAGGTGCCATTATTCTCATTCTTTTTTTCCCAAATCTTATTTCAATGCACTGGAAGAGAGCAGGTGTTTTCACCGATGCCGTTGGCTTAGCAGCCTTTAGTATTCAGGGTGCTTTATTTGCTAAAGATTTAGGGCAACCACTTAGCGCTGTCATTGTTGCAGCTGTTTTAACAGGGGCTGGTGGAGGTGTTGTTCGTGATGTCTTAGCAGGTAGAAAACCAGGAGTGCTAAGAAGTGAAATTTATGCTGGTTGGTCTATTTTAGCAGCCGTTATGATTCATTTTAAGATTGTCAATAATGACTCAGGCTACTATGCATTGGTGCTATTGATTATTATTTTAAGAATGATTGGGTACAAGAAAAACTGGCATCTACCAAAAGTGAATTGGAATAATACTAAGGAGTAAGAAAAGATGATTAAATTAATCGCTATCGATTTAGATGGCACTTTATTAACAGATGACCATAAAATACCAAAAGAAAACATTGAAGCTATTCATAAAGCTGTTCAAAAAGGCATTAAAATAGTGATTTCAACTGGTAGACCAATATCCGGAGTAAAACCAATTTTCGAGCAATTAGGATTGACTGAAAAAGAATTTGTCATCATCAATAATGGTTCATCTACCTATGAAACAAGTCAGTGGCAATTGATAAATTTTTTTAACCTGACAGATGAGGAAATAACGTCTCTTTATCAATTGGTTGAAAATGAAAAAGACATTCAATTAACCATTTTTGATGAAGATGGTCATTATTTTGTTTTAGCAGAAAATCCTTTACCGGTTGTGACGTTTGATGCTAATGTTGTTTTTGTTAAGCCAGCGCCAATTACCTTGGAGCAACTATTAAAACGTCAAAAAATTAATTTTCAAGGAATGTATTTGGCAGAACCTGCTGTGCTAGATGATTTCCAAAAAAATTATGAATCAGATTTATCATCTCGTTTTAGCACCGTTCGAAGTCAAAATTATATCTTTGAAACCCTGCCAAAAGGAGCTACCAAGGCTTCAGCCTTAATCAAACTCATTAAAGAATTAAACATTACTAAAGAAGAAGTCATGGCTATAGGTGATGGTAATAATGATATTGAAATGCTTGAGATAGCAGGTATCAGTGTTGCTATGGGAAATGCCGGTGAGGCGGTTAAAAAAGCTGCTAAATATCAAACTGACACAAACAATCATAATGGTTTAGCTAAAGCGATTGATAAACATATTTTGAAGTAAACATATCTGTGTTTACTTTTTTAATTGAAAAAACCTTTTTGACTAAACGAGTCAAAAAGGTTGAGGTGTTTGAAAGATTACGGCATTAAGGGTAGGCCAATAGCAGCCATTTCTTCTGCAGGTGTAATCATGCCATCATTAATCCAGTTGGCTAGTACAGAAATGATTGCTGTACTAAAAAAAGAAGTTGAATAGGTCGAGATTTTTTTGCGACGATATTTTTGATAAGCTCTAAAACGTCTGGCAACTAAATCCGTTAAAAAATGGTGTAACTGATGTTTCAAAGCGATTTTTAATACGTAGGCTTCTTTTTTTGCTTCAGTAAAAAGATATAACCAAGCTTGATAGGTTTGTGTTTTGAGATTAAAAGGCTTAACCCCACGAAAAATCTTTCTAACAGTTCGCGTAATAAGATTTTTTAAAATATCTTCTTTTGAGTTGAAATGTCGATAAAAAGCATTTCTAGAAACGCCTGCTTTTGCCACTAATTCAGAAATAGTAACTTGTTGGATAGTTTTATTTTCAAGGAGAGATAATAGAGCTATCTCGATAGATTCTTTAGTAATTTTTTTAGATTCTTGATTGGCTATTTCTAAATTTTTAATAGAGATGGGAGAAACACCTTTTTTTGCCATAACAACTCCTTTTAAATTGTGACATCTGATAAAAAAACAGTCCTATTATTACCGCTTTCATGATATAATTTTATGTGAAGATAGGTATTTTGTCAACTAACTAAACACAATTATGATTGGAGAAATGATATGACTTGGAAAATTGTAACAGACTCAGGAAGTGATTTTAGGAATTTGCCAAACTTAGCTCCTGATACTAGTTTTGAATTAGTTCCACTAAGTTTAACAATAGGAGATCGTGTTTTTGTCGATTCAAAAGACCTTGATGTTGAAGAAATGATGACAACTATGTATTCTGAAAATTCAGCAGCACTTTCAGCCTGTCCAAGTCCAGAAGCCTTTAAAAATTCTTATAAGGACTCTAATAATGTTATTGTCGTTACAATAACTGGAGCATTATCAGGTAGTAATAATAGTGCACAAGTGGCTAAAAAAATGTTATTAGAAGAAAATCCTAATATTAATATTCATGTTTTTGATTCTTTATCTGCAGGTGGTGAAATGGATTTATTTCTTCTTGAAGCTAACAGACTGATTAAACAAGGTCTAACTTTTGAAGAGGTTATTGCCCAGTTAGAAATCTATCTCACAAAAACACGTTTATTATTTATTTTATCCAAAGTAGATAATCTAGTGAAAAATGGGCGTCTCAATAAATTAATTGGAACCGTTGTTGGTTTGTTAAATATTCGAATGGTTGGAAGAGCCAGTGAAGAAGGGAAATTAGAATTACTTCACAAGCCTAGAGGACAAAAAAAAGCAGTGGTTGCTACTTTTGAAGAAATGTTGAAATCAGGTTATAATGGTGGTCGTGTGATGATTGCCCACTCTAATAATTTAAAAATTTGTCAACAATTAGAAGAAAAGATTAAAAATAAATTCCCTCAAGCAGATTTTAAAACTCTACCAGCGTCTGGATTATGCAGTTTTTATGCAGAAGAAGGTGGTATTCTTCTGGGATATGAAGTAGAATAAAATAAAAATCAGGTGGTTCATATAGAGCTACCTGATTTTTGTTTATTCCACTGTTGGTGTCACTAAAGATTGATTATAAGCATTGATATTTGCAATCACGACATCTAATCGTGCTTGTAATTCAGCTTTTTTAGTGGCATCAGTTAAAGTATTAATAGCATTTTGGGCTAAATCAACATTAGCTTGAACTTGATAAGCTTCAGCATTAGCAAGAGCTGTCTCAGCATTAGCTTGATTTGTGAGTTCACTGGTGATGGCATCGATGCTAGTTTGTAGTTCTTGTTTTTTAGTGTCATCATTTATCATATCAATAGCTATTTGAGCAGCATTTCTTGTTTCGTCAGTAGGATTTTGTTGATAAGCAGTTGTTTTTTCTTGAGCGATTGCTATTAATTCATCTTCTTGATTATCTTCAGTTGTTGTGGTTTCAGTACTTGTTTCAATCTGAGTGGTTTGATTGTTATCAAGATTAGCAACTGGATTAGTTCTACCAAAGGCGATATAAATAAAACCGGCAAAGGCAATAACAATAATACTAAGAATCAAATAAACCAATTCATTTTTTGATGTTTTCATAATTTATCCTTCTAAAATCAATATATCTATTCTATTATAGTTCAATTTTCTTAAAAAACCAAGTGTTTTCAATATATTTTCACTAAATTAAAAAAAAGAAAAAAAGACTTGTTTGTTTACTAACATTGTTTTAAAATGGAAGTATCGGGTATTCGATAATTTATAGTAATGAGGACAAAAATGTGTCGGTAAATTGGCAAACTATTGCATTTGATTTTTTTGGTGGACTAGGTTTATTCTTATTTAGTATTAAATATATGGGAGATGGTCTACAACAAGCTGCAGGGGACAGACTTCGTGATTATATTGATAAATATACTAGTAATCCATTTTTAGGTGTCCTAATTGGTATTGTGTTCACGGGTCTTATCCAATCAAGTTCTGGTGTTACTGCCATTACAGTAGGTTTAGTTTCTGCTGGTCTATTAACCCTCAGACAAGCTATCGGTATTGTTATGGGAGCCAATATTGGAACAACGGTAACATCTTTTTTAATCGGTTTTAAATTAGGGGATTATGGGCTTCCTATCTTATTTATAGGAGCTGTTTTATTCTTATTTATTAAAAATCGCAAAATTAATAATCTCGGGAAAATTCTTTTTGGTTTAGGTGGTTTATTTTTTGCCCTTCATTTGATGGGGGATGCAATGATGCCTTTAAGAGAAATTCAAGCCTTCAGAGACTATATGGTAACACTTGGTGATAATCCTTTACAAGGTGTTCTTCTTGGAACAGGATTAACTGTTTTAATCCAATCCTCTTCAGCTACTATTGGTATCTTACAAAGTCTTTATGCAGGAGGCTTATTGGATTTAAATGGTGCTCTTCCTATTCTTTTTGGAGATAATATTGGCACAACCATTACGGCAGTCTTGGCAGCTCTTAGTGGTAACATTTCCGCTAAACGCGTTGCTGGAGCCCATGTCATGTTTAATGTTGTAGGAACCTTGGTTTGTGTCATGTTACTAGCACCGTTTACCTCACTTGTTGCATGGTTTCAAGCAAGCCTTGGCTTAACCCCTGAGATGACAATTGCTTTTGCGCATGGAACTTTTAATATTACAAATACGGTTGTTCAATTTCCTTTTATTGGTCTATTGGCTTATATTGTTACTAAAATTATTCCAGGTGAGGATGAGGTGATTAGATACGACGCCATTTATCTTGATAAGCTTTTGATTACTCAATCTCCTTCAATTGCTTTAGGAAATGCTAGAAAAGAATTGGTTCATTTGAGTGCTTATGCTATTCAATCCTTTGAGGCAGCTTTTAGATATATTATGACTGCTGATGAAAAATATGTTGAAAAAGTGAATAAGTATGAAATGGTTGTTAATAGTATTGATGAAGAATTAACTCACTATTTAATTCAATTATCAAACGAGACACTAAGTGAAAATGAAAATGAAATTTTAGCTAGTATCCTTGACTCTTCGAGAGATTTGGAAAGAATTGGAGATCATGCGGTTAACTTAACCAATCTTTCTAGTTATAATTTTTCAAAACACATAACTTTTTCACCAGATGCCATTCAAGAATTAGAGGATCTTTATAAAATGACTCATGGAATGATTTTAGATGCTTCTCGTGTGATTGCTGACCATGATGTTGAATTAGCTAAAGAACTTCAAGAACGGCACAAGGAAGTTCAACGTTTTGAACGTCAAATTAGAAAAGCTCATATTAAACGAATGAATATGGGAATATGCACACCACTAGCAGGAATTAACTTTATTGATTTAATTACACCATGTACCAGAATTACTGACCATGCTTTAAACCTGTCAGATAAAGTTTTAGAAAATCAATTGTAATATTCTTAAAAAGAAGGCTTCTCCTTCTTTTTTTGTGAAATCAATCATCTTTTTGGTATATACCGTTTACAAAAATGATAAGAAGGAGTATAATGTAAGCAAAGAAGGAAAGGTATATTTAAAATGATGAAATATTTTAAAGCAGATAGTTTCTTTTATCCCTATGAGGAAAAAAAAGGAGGCTATTTAACTGTTGTTGATGGCAAATTTGGTGATTGGGTAGCTGATGTTCCTGCCGATGCAGAAGTAGTTGATTATTCAGGCTATAGCATTGCTCCTGGTCTTTTTGATTCTCATGTTCATGGTTATCATGGCTCAGATGTGATGGACAATACACCTGAAAGCATTGAGACTATCAGTAAAGGGTTATTGTCAGCTGGTGTTACAAGCTTTTTACCAACCACATTAACAGCTTCTTTTGAAGAATTAGACGATGTGTGTAAAACCATTGCTTCAGTTAAAAATAATGTCTCAGGTAGTAAAATTAGAGGTATCTACTTTGAAGGTCCTTTCTTCACTGAAAAATTTAAAGGGGCTCAAAATCCGTCTTATATGAGAGATCCTAAAATTGAAGAATTTGACCAATGGTATGAAAGTTCAGAAGGACTGTTACATAAAATTGCGATTGCACCAGAAAGAGATGGTGTAGAAGAATTTGTCTCTCATGTTGTTTCAAAAGGCGCTATTGTTTCTTTAGGCCATTCTGATGCTACTTATGAAGATGCCCTTCATGCTGTTCAAGCTGGTGCCAGTGTTTGGGTTCATGCTTATAATGGTATGAGAGCTCTTAATCACCGTGAACCTGGTATGGTAGGTGCTGTTTATGGAATTCCAAATACCTATGCTGAGTTAATCTGTGATGGTTACCATGTATCTCCAGAAGCTTGTCGCATCTTACTAGACCAAAAAGGTCCTGATCACGTTGCACTTATTACAGACTGTATGCGTGCGGGTGGTATGCCAGATGGAGACTATATTTTAGGAGAATTTCCAGTTATTGTTGAAAATGGAACAGCTCGCTTAAAAGATAGTGGTAGTCTTGCAGGATCTATTTTGAAACTTGATGATGGGGTCAAAAATGTTGTAGATTGGGGTCTAGCTAATCGTTTAGAAGCAGTTCGTATGGCAACTTTCATTCCTGCCGTATCATGTCATTTAGAAGACAAATGTGGTCAGATTAAGAAAGGTCATGATGCTGACTTTATCATTTTAAACCAAGACATGACATTAAAAGCAACCTATCTAGATGGTGAAAAAGTATTTGAAAATTAAGAAGTAAATGCAATTTTCATAAAGTCTTCTACAGGATAGACAAGCCTCTAAAATTGTGTTAAAATGAGCATTAGAGAAAGCAAATATCAAATTCTTTTCTAAGCGAATCTGGGAGGGTGTAAGCCAGATAAAAGTAATGATTGAGGCACTTTCTTGTTTAACATAGTAAAAACATATTAACGAAGTCAAAAAATAGGGTGGAACCGCGTTTCTTACGCCCCTTTACATGATTGTAAAGGATAAGGAATGTGGTTTTACTCTATTTTTATAGCAAAAAGGAGAAAAAATGGCTAAAAAATTAACCTTTCAAGAAATTATCTTAACGCTACAACAATTCTGGCATCAACAAGGGTGTTTACTCATGCAGGCCTATGACAATGAAAAAGGTGCTGGAACCATGAGTCCTTACACTTTCTTGCGTGCTATTGGGCCAGAACCTTGGAATGCTGCTTATGTAGAACCAAGTAGACGACCAGCGGATGGTCGTTATGGCGAAAATCCTAACCGTCTTTACCAACATCACCAATTTCAAGTGGTTATGAAACCTAGTCCAAGTAATATTCAAGAACTTTATCTTCAAAGTCTAGAACTTCTAGGGATTAACCCTCTTGAGCATGATATTCGTTTTGTGGAAGATAACTGGGAAAATCCATCAACTGGATCAGCCGGACTCGGCTGGGAAGTTTGGTTAGATGGTATGGAAATTACTCAATTTACTTATTTCCAACAAGTTGGTGGTCTTGCTACTAATCCAGTTACTGCTGAAGTGACTTATGGATTAGAACGTTTAGCATCATATATCCAGGAAGTCACTTCTGTTTATGATATTGAATGGGCTGATGGTGTCAAATACGGCGAAATTTTCAAGCAACCAGAATATGAACATTCTAAATATAGTTTTGAAGTGAGTGATCAAGAGTTATTATTAACTAACTTTGATAAATTTGAAAAGGAAGCCAAACGTTGTATAGAGGACTCCTTAGTTCATCCCGCTTATGACTATGTTTTAAAATGTTCTCATACGTTTAATCTTTTAGATGCTAGAGGAGCTGTTTCTGTGACAGAGCGAGCAGGTTACATTGCACGTATCAGAAATTTAGCGCGTGAAGTGGCAAAAACGTTTGTTGCAGAGCGTAAACGTCTAGGTTATCCTCTTTTGGATGATGACACAAGACAAGCATTACTTGCTAAGGAGGACAAATAGAGATGACAAAGAATTTATTAATTGAATTGGGTTTAGAAGAGATGCCTGCCTATGTTGTCACACCAAGCATGAAGCAATTGCGTGATAAAATGGGTCAATTTTTAAAAGAAGAACGATTAAGTTTTGATAAAATTGAAATGTTTTCAACGCCAAGACGTTTAGCGGTTAGAGTTGTTAACCTAGCTGATTATCAAACTGATCTGGTTGAAGAATTTAAAGGACCTGCCAAACAAATTGCTCTAGATGAAAAGGGTGCCTTTACAAAAGCAGCTCAAGGTTTTGTTAGAGGAAAGGGTCTAACAGTTGACGATATTACTTTTCGTGATATCAAAGGCACAGAATATGTTTATGTCACCAAAAAAGAAGCAGGAAAACCAGCTAGAGAAGTGTTAAAAGCTATTCCTGATCTTCTTAAAAGTTTGACTTTTCCAGTTAGTATGCACTGGGCATCAAACCGTTTTGACTTTATTCGTCCCGTTCATACCTTGATTGTTTTATTAAACGATGAGATGTTAGAAATGGACTTTCTTGATATCACAAGTAACAGAATTAGTCGTGGGCATCGCTTCCTAGGAAAAGAAGTTGCCATTACATCAGTTGATAGCTATGAAGATGATTTGAGAAAAGAATTTGTTATTACCAACAGTGTGGAACGTGAAAGCATGATTGTTGAACAAATCAAAACGATTGAAAAAGAAAAAAATGTGGTGGTTGAGATTGATGAAAAATTACTCAATGAAGTGCTTAATCTAGTAGAATACCCAACAGCCTTCATGGGAAGCTTTGATGTTAAATATCTTGATATCCCAGAAGAAGTTCTGATTACCTCAATGAAATCACATCAACGCTATTTTGTTGTAAGAGATCAAAACGGTCAGCTCTTACCACACTTTATCTCGGTACGTAATGGTAATGACAAAGGACTTCAAAACGTCGTTCAAGGAAATGAGAAGGTCTTGTTGGCTCGTTTAGAAGATGGTGAATTTTTCTGGCGTGAAGACCAAAAATTAAAGATTGATGACTTGGTAGAAAAATTAAAACAAGTCACTTTCCATGAAAAAATTGGTTCTCTTTACGAGCACATGGAAAGGGTTGAAAAAATTGCTAATCTTATTGGACGTCAATTGCATCTATCAAGCGATGACTTAGAAAATCTTAATCGTGCTAGCAAAATCTACAAATTTGATTTATTAACCGGCATGGTTGGTGAATTTGATGAATTGCAAGGAATTATGGGTGAAAAATATGCTCTTCTTGCCGGTGAAAAACTTGATGTAGCAACAGCTATTCGAGAACACTATATGCCAATTAGTGCTGAAGGGGAATTACCAGATAGTCTAGTAGGTGCCCTTCTTGCTATTTCAGATAAATTAGACACTCTTTTATCATTTTTCAGTGTTGATCTTATTCCAAGTGGCTCTAACGATCCGTATGCGCTTAGACGAGCAACTCAAGGAATCGTTCGTATCTTGGATAAATTTGGCTGGTCTCTTTCTTTAGAAGAATTGATTACTAGTGTCTATCAATTAGATGTCACTCCTTTTAACTATACGAATCAGTCAGAAGTGATGAGCTTTATCTTGGCTAGAATAGAAAAAATGATGGGTTCTGATATTTCTAAAGATATTATAGAAGCTGTTTTATCAAGTTCCACTTCCGTTGTTCGCACCCTTCTTGAAACCAGTCTAGCTATTTCTGAAAAAGCAAGACAAGATGATTTTAAAACATCCGTAGAAAGCTTATCACGTGTCTTTAATCTAGCAGACAAAGCCAATAGCGACAAGGTTGATGAGTCTTTGTTTGAAAATTCTTTTGAAGAAAAATTATACCAGGTCACCAAATCATTAGATTTAGCTGCTGATATGTCAGACAATTTGGATAACCTATTTGCTTTAAGTCCAGTGATTGATGCTTTCTTTGACAACACAATGGTTATGGTAGACAATCAAGCATTAAAAGACAATCGTTTAGCGATTTTAGCACAGTTAAGAAATAAAGCTAACCAAGTCGCTGCTTTCAATAAAATTAATACCAAATAGGGAGGTCTTATGAAGCAAGAAAAAATTGATCGCATCAATGAATTAGCTAAAAAGAAAAAAAAGCAAGGCCTCACCCCAGAAGAAAAAGTAGAACAAGCAGCTCTTAGAAAAGAATATATTGAAGGCTATCGTCGTACTATTAAACATCATATTGAAGGTTTAAAATTAGTTGATGAAAAAGGAAATGATGTGACACCAGAAAAATTAAAAGAGATTCAACGAAAAAAAGGCTTGCATGGTCGCAAATAAAAAGTTATATTCTTTAAAAGCCACTAATTAGTGGCTTTTATTAGTTACCTAACGCTAGTTTTGTGCTATAATGAAAGAGATAAAAAATAGAGAGAGGTCACAACATGACATTTGACAATATCGATCAGTTGGCAGTTAATACGATTCGTACCCTATCAATTGATGCTATCCAAAAAGCTAATTCTGGTCACCCAGGTCTTCCAATGGGAGCGGCTCCGATGGCTTATGTGCTTTGGAATCATTTCTTAAAGGTAAATCCAAAAACTAGTCGTAAGTGGACAAACAGAGACCGTTTTGTTTTATCTGCTGGTCACGGTAGTGCTATGCTTTATAGTTTGTTACATTTAGCGGGTTACCAATTAAGCATTGAAGACCTAAAAAATTTCCGTCAATGGGGATCAAAAACACCAGGACATCCAGAAGTTAATCACACTGATGGTGTTGAAGCAACAACTGGTCCATTAGGTCAAGGTATTGCAAATGCTGTTGGTATGGCTATGGCTGAAGCTCATTTGGCTGCTAAATTTAATAAACCAGGGTTTGATATTGTTGACCATTATACCTACGCTCTTAATGGTGATGGCGATTTGATGGAAGGTGTCAGTCAAGAAGCTGTTAGTCTAGCTGGACACTTAAAATTAGGAAAATTAATCTTGTTTTATGATTCTAATGATATCTCCCTTGATGGCCCTACTTCAAAAGCCTTTACAGAAGATGTTAAGAGACGTTTTGAAGCCTATGGTTGGCAACATCTTCTTGTGACAGAAGGTAATGATTTAGACGCTATCAGTGAAGCGATTAAACAAGCACAAGCTGAAAGCAATAAACCAACCATCATTGAAGTCAAAACTGTTATTGGCTATGGTGCTCAAAAACAAGGAACCAGCGCCGTTCATGGGGCACCACTTGGTAAAGACGGTGTGAGCTTTGCAAAATCAACTTATGAATGGGATTATCCAGAATTTACAGTTCCAAAAGAAGTGACAGAACGTTTCCAAACTGGTTTAGGACATAGAGGAGAAGAAGCGGAAAACTCATGGAATGACCTTTTTGCACGTTATGAAAAAGAATATCCAGAATTGGCTAAAGAATACCAACGAGCTTTCTCAGATTTACCAATTGAAGTGACATTAGAAGATTATGACTTAGAGGCTAACCTTGCTAGCCGTGTCACTAGTCAAAAAGCTATTCAACAGATTGCTGAACAAGTGCCATCATTATGGGGTGGATCTGCTGACCTTTCAGCGTCTAATAACACAATGATTGCTAACGATACAGACTTCCAAGCAGATAACTATCAAGGACGAAACATCTGGTTTGGTGTGCGTGAATTTGCTATGGCCGCTGCTATGAATGGGATTGCTCTTCATGGTGGTACACGTGTTTATGGTGGGACTTTCTTTGTATTTGCTAATTATCTTTTACCAGCTGTTCGTATGGCTGCCTTACAAGAATTACCAACTGTTTATGTGATGACACATGATTCTATCGCTGTTGGTGAAGACGGTCCAACACATGAACCAATTGAACAACTAGCAAGTGTTCGCTCAACGCCTAATCTAAATGTTATTCGTCCAGCTGATGGTAATGAAGTTAATGCAGCTTGGGCGCGTGCCTTAGCTGAAACGAAGCGACCAACAATGCTTGTTTTAACACGTCAAAACCTTCCAACCCTTGAAGGAACAAAAGAATTAGCAAAAGCTGGTGTTGATAAAGGTGCTTACATTTTATCTAAAGAAAAAGGAAATCTTGATGGTATTTTGATTGCAACAGGAAGTGAAGTGAAATTAGCTCTTGAAGCACAAAAAGAACTAGAAGAAAAAGGTATCTTTGTTCGTGTAGTATCAATGCCATCACAAAATATTTTTGATGAACAAGATAAAGACTATCAAGAAAGTATCTTACCGTCACACATTACCAAACGTTTAGCTATTGAAGCAGCAACAAGTTATGGTTGGGCTAAATATGTTGGTTTATCAGGAAAAACACTAACCATTGACACTTGGGGAGCTTCAGCACCAGGAAATCTAGTGTTGGAAGAGTATGGTTTTACCGTTGAAAACGTCTTAAACCATTATCATAGCTTATAAAAATGAAACACTAACCTTCATTATCTCTTTTTTAAGAGCTAGTGAAGGTTTTTTATAGAAAAAGTAACCGACGATTTTCTTTAAATCAAGCTGCTATAATGTCGATACTTTTTTTGTTATAATCAAAGGGACAAGCATGAGTCTGATGTCATTGTTTTTTAGAGTATTTTCTAATTATTTTTTATTTAATCATTAATCTTTCTCAATTTAAAACTGAGTTTTTATATCCTTAAAAGGAATGACTATAAGAAATTATCTAATCAAATATGATAGTTCTTTTCTGAATGTTCCAATAGATGTTTAGGAATTTTTAAGCTTTCAGGTTTAGTCTAGAAAATAAGCTGGTTCCTAATGAAAAACAGTTTATAAAAGACTGAAAATATGTTAGAATAAAGGTTATGACTAATGATTTTAACCACACAACAGTTCTCTTAGAAGAAACGGTTGATATGTTACATGTTAAGCCAAATGGTATATATGTAGATGCTACTTTAGGAGGTTCCGGGCATAGTAAGTACTTGCTTTCAAAGCTAAGTATTAAGGGACATCTGTACTGTTTTGATCAGGATCAGACTGCTATTCATAATGCCAAAAAAGAACTTAAACCCTTTATTCAAAAGGGGCAAGTGACTTTTATTAAAGATAATTTTAGAAACCTCAAACAAGCCTTATTGGCTTATGGTGTCACAGAAATTGATGGCATTCTCTATGATTTGGGAGTATCAAGTCCTCAACTTGATCAGCGTGAACGTGGTTTTTCTTATAAAAAAGATGCACCTCTTGATATGCGCATGAATCAAGAGGCTAAGCTATCAGCTTATCATGTTGTTAATCATTATGATTACCATGACTTAGTTCGTCTCTTTTTTAAATATGGGGAAGACAAGTTTTCAAAACAAGTCGCTAGAAATATCGAAAAAGCGAGACAAATAAAGCCTATTGAAACAACAACAGAATTAGTTGATATCATTAAAGCCAGTAAACCAGCCAAAGAATTAAAGAAAAAAGGTCATCCGGCCAAACAACTTTTTCAAGCGATTCGTATTGAAGTTAACGATGAGTTGGGTGCAGCTGATGAGTCTATCCAACAAGCTTTGGAGATGTTGGCTGTTGATGGCTATATATCTGTTATCACCTTTCATTCTTTAGAGGATCGTTTAGTCAAACAATTATTTAAAGATGTCAGTACTGTTGATGTGCCAAAAGGTCTTCCTTTTATTCCAGAAGGAATGAAACCTCAGTTTGAATTGGTTAATAAAAAACCAATCTTGCCACAACCAAAAGAATTAGAAAACAATAATCGTTCCCACTCGGCTAAATTACGAGTGGCCAGAAGAATTTGGAAATAAAGCTAATGAATGAAAAAAAGAATGAAGTCATCATTAATGTGATTCAAAAAAGAATCAAAACATTTACGAGAATTGAAAAAGCCTTTTATGGTGCCTTGATTATCACAGCAATCGTTTTATCTGTTGGTATTGTTTATATTCAAAGTCGAAATTTTCAGCTTCAGCAAGAAATTTCACAACTAAATAAAAAAATTAACAACCAAAAAGATGAGTTTGATAATGCTAAACAAGAAGTTAATGAATTAACACGTTATGATCGCATTTCTGAAATTGCTGAGGAGGCTGGTTTAACCATTCAAGGCGGAAATAGTCAGAAGGTGGAGTGACATGAAAAATTTGAAAAAACGATTTTTACAATATGTTACCAAAAATAGGAAAAGTCCTTCTGCCAATAGAGAACATGTTGGTCAAAATATGATGATCTTAGCCATTTTTATCTTTCTAGTCTTTATGATAAATTTTATTATTATCATTGGAACAGATAGTAAATTTGGTGTCGATCTTTCTGAAAAAGCAAAAACGGTTTATCAAACGACTCAAAAAGTTCAGGCCAAAAGAGGTTCGATACTTGATAGAGTTGGTGAAGTTATTGCAGAAGACTCAACGACCTATTCTATTTATGCTGTTATTGATAAAAATTATGTTTCGGTTAATGATGAGAAATTATATATCCAATCTTTTCAATATGATAAGGTGGGAGATATATTAAAAGAATATCTTGATATTGATAAGGACTATGTTATTGAGCAACTAAAAAGAGATGCCTCACAGGTGTTATTTGGTCCAAAAGGAGACAATATCTCTTATGGTGTGATGACAGAAATCACCAAAGCGATGGAAAATGCTAATATTCAAGGTATTGGATTTACCACAAGTCCTGGAAGAATGTATCCAAATGGTGTTTTTGCCTCACAATTAATCGGCTATACAACTGTTAAAGAAGATAAAAATGGTAGTAAAACTCTCACAGGTTCTGGAGGATTAGAATACACTTTAAACGATATTTTGTCAGGAACAGATGGTGTTGTGACCTATCAAAAAGATAAAAATGGCAATACTCTTCTTGGAACAGCAACAACTGTCAAAAAGGCACTAGATGGTAAAGATGTCTACACCACTTTATACGCACCTCTTCAAACCTATCTAGAAGCCCATATGAATGTATTCCAAGAAAAGGCTAATGGTGTTAATGCGAGTGCAACAGTTATTAACGCTAAAACTGGAGAGATTTTAGCCACAACTCAACGACCAACCTATGATGCTGATACTAAAGAAGGTTTTGGTGTTGAAGGTTTTGAATGGCAAAACCTGCTTTATCAAACTAGCTATGAACCTGGCTCAACTCTGAAAGTCATGACCGTTGCTTCTGCTATAGATAATAAAACCTTTAACCCAAATGCAACCATTGATAACAGTAATGGGATAACAGTTGCAGATACAACCATTCAGGACTGGGATATTAATGACGGTAGTTCTCAAGGAACAGTCAGAAACTTTGTTCAAGGCTTTGCCCATTCTAGTAATGTCGCGATGACGCAATTAGAGCTTAATATGGGACATGATACTTGGTTAAATTATCTAGAGAAGTTTCGTTTTGGTATTAGAACACGCTTTGGTATGGGCTACGGTAATGTGCAAGAAAATCCTGGAAAAGTTAACTCTGATAATGTTGTTACGACAGCAATGAGTTCGTTTGGACAAGGGATAAATGTTTCCCAAATTCAAATGCTAAGAGCTTTCACCGCTATTTCTAATGATGGTGTCATGCTACAACCAAAATTTATCAGTCAAATCTATGACCCAAATACTGACTCATCCCGTGTCGGAAAAACCGAAATTGTGGGCAATCCTGTTTCTGCGGAAGCCGCTTCTCAAACACGTGATTATATGATAACTGTTGGAACGGACCCTATTCATGGAACACTTTATAGTCAAGACTATGGTCCAGTCATTCAAGTTGGTAATGAATCAGTTGCAGTAAAATCAGGAACAGCACAAATTGCTAAAGAAAATGGAACTGGTTATTTAGAAGGGGAATTAAATAACCTTTACTCGGTTGTCGCTATGGTTCCTGCTGACGAACCTGACTTTATCATGTATGTAACTTTACAACAACCTGAACATTGGTCATTTCTTTTCTGGCAAGATTTGGTTAATCCTGTTTTAGAAGAAGCAATGTCAATGAAGCCAATCTTGACAGAGCCAGTAGTTTCTGTTTCAAATAAAAAGATGGTTTATAAGCTTCCAAAAGTTATCGGGGAAGACCCAGGTAATATTTCTGATGAATTGCACCGTAATCTTGTTAGCCCTATTATTTTAGGGTTAGGAGATAAAATTGAAAAAGCTTCTGTAAAAAAAGGAACAGAACTTAAAGAAAATCAACAAATTTTATTGTTGACTAATAGTTTTGATACGTTACCAGATATGTATGGCTGGACCAAAAAGAATGTTGAACAGTTTGCCAAATGGCTTGACATTGAAATTACTTTTAATGGAAGTGAAGAAGGAACAGTTATCAAACAGAGTAAAGATATCGGAACTAGTTTGGAAAAACTAAAAAAATTAACAATTACACTAGGAGATTAGTATGTTACTAAGTCTAGCAGCGGGGATTTTCGCTTTTCTAGCAACAGCCTTATTAATACCACATTTTATTCGTTATTATCAGTTGAAAAAAATTGAGGGTCAACAAATGCATGAAGATGTGAAACAACATCTAGAAAAAGCGGGCACTCCAACTATGGGAGGAACAGTCTTTTTAGTTGTTTCTTTCATTATTTCAACACTACTAACCTTATTCTTTTTTAGAGGTGATAAGGTAGATACTAATGCTGTTCTAGGTATTCTACTAGTCATATTAATCTATGGCGCTATAGGCTTTTTTGATGACTTTTTAAAGATTTTCAAAAAAAGAAATGAGGGTTTGACAGCTCGTCAAAAACTAGTCCTCCAAATTTTAGGAGGCATTATCTTTTATGTTTTGTACATGCAAGGTAATGGTACAAATTCTTTAAATGTTTTGGGGATTTCTATCCCACTAGGTATTTTTTATGTCGCTTTTGTTCTATTTTGGTTGGTTGGTTTTTCAAATGCAGTCAACCTAACTGATGGCATCGACGGTTTAGCTTCTATATCAGTTGTTATTAGTTTGTTAACTTATGCAGTTATCGCTTTTAAACAAGAACAATTAGGCATTCTCATGGTCATTTTAACTATGGTTGGATCTTTACTTGCTTTTTTTATCTTCAATAAAAAGCCTGCTAAAATTTTCATGGGAGATGTCGGAAGTTTGCCCCTTGGGGCTATGCTTGCAGCCATTTCAATTGCCCTCCATCAAGAATGGACACTCTTATTAATTGGTATTGTCTATGTTTTTGAGACCAGTTCAGTCATGCTTCAAGTCGCTTATTTTAGATGGACTAAAAAAAGAACAGGTCAGGGTAAAAGAATTTTTCGTATGACACCTCTACATCATCATTTTGAATTAGGTGGTTTTACCGGACGAGGAAATCCTTGGTCAGAATGGCGAGTGGATGTTGTGTTTTGGGGGATAGGTCTACTTGCCGGCCTTATTACCTTAATGATGTTATATGTTTAAAACCAAACAGCAGTTATCTGCTGTTTAATTTGTTATCGTATAGGTAATAAGAAGAGAGGAAAAAATGTTATTTAAAGAATTTAAATTTAAAGATTATATTAATGACGCCTTGATTGATTTAGGATTCAAAGAACCAACAGAAGTTCAACGAAAATTGATTCCAATCGTTAAATCAGGAAAAGACTTGGTAGGAGAGTCTAAAACAGGCTCAGGGAAAACACACACTTTTTTGCTTCCAATTTTTGAAAAGCTTGATGAAACTAATGATAAGGTTCAAGTCGTTATTACAGCTCCAAGTAGAGAGCTTGCTACACAAATTTATGATGCAACACGCCAAATTGCTCAATTTTCTAAAACACCTATTCGTATTGCAAATTATGTAGGTGGAACAGATAAACTAAGACAAATTGATAAGTTGAAAAGCAATCAACCACATATTGTTATTGGAACGCCAGGCCGTGTTTATGATTTAATAAAATCAGGAAATCTTGATATTCATCTTGCACATACTTTGGTGATTGATGAAGCTGATATGACTTTAGACATGGGCTTTTTAGAAACGGTTGATCGCATCGCTAGTCATCTACCAAAATCAGTTCAAATCTTAGTTTTTTCAGCCACAATTCCAGAAAAGCTAAAGCCTTTTTTGAAAAAATATTTGACACAACCTGTGATTGAAAAAATAAAAACAAGCACAGTGATTGCTGATACTATCGAGAACTGGTTGATTTCAACTAAGGGACGTGAGAAAAATAATCAACTTCTAATGTTAATTAAAGCTCTTCAACCATACATGGCTATGATTTTTGTGAATACCAAGGAACGTGCTGATGAACTCCATGCTTTTTTATCAGCAAATGGCTTGAAAGTTGCTAAAATCCATGGTGGTGTACCCCCACGTGAACGAAAGCGTTTGATGGCACAAATTAAAAAATTAGATTATGAATACATTGTAGCAACCGATCTTGCAGCAAGAGGTATTGATATTGAGGGTGTTAGTCATGTTATTAATGATGCAATTCCTCAAGATTTATCCTTCTTTGTTCATCGTGTTGGGCGAACAGGTAGAAATGATTTAAAAGGGACGGCTATTACACTTTATCAACCAAGTGATGATTCTGACATTCGTGAACTTGAGAAAATGGGAATTCGTTTTATCCCTAAAGTCATTAAAAATGGTACTCTTGAAGACACTTATGACCGTGATCGACGTCTCAATCGTGAAAAAAAACAAGAAAAATTAGACATTGAAATGATTGGTCTAGTTAAGAAGAAAAAGAAAAAAATTAAACCTGGTTATAAAAAGAAAATCAAATGGGCTGTTGATGAAAAACGTCGTAAAGAAAGACGAGTGGAAGCACGTGCCAAGAATAGGAATGCAAGAAAAGCAAAAAAACAAAGTTTTTAATCAGACATTTTTTCTAGATTAAAAAAATTATTCTAACAATATATAAGAAGAAAAGCTTGGGACAGATTGATAGCAAAAGCAATTAATATCTGTTATAATTTGACTATTGAATGAGGAACTAGTTTAGGTGAGAATATGCTAATAGAAGTATTTAGTCTTTATTTACAAGGCTTAGTAGCAGCAGTGGTGGTGGTTTGTTTATTACTAGCAATATGGATGCTTTTTAGAGTTTTAAAACGAAAAGACAAAACAGCGGTGGAACGACAGGCTGCTTTATATGATGCTTTTTTAATAGCTATTATTACTATTCCAATCTTATCATTTGCTTTTATGGCAGTGATTCTGATGCTTAAGGCTTAGATAACCTCATTACTAATAAAAACAATAATTCATAGAAAGAATGATAGGTAAAAACATGTATGATTTAATTGTCATTGGTGCAGGTCCTGCTGGGATTACTGCGGCACTTTATGCAGCTAGAAGTAATTTAAAAGTAGCAACAATTGAACAAGGGGCACCGGGTGGTCAGATGAATAATACCGCAGATATTGAAAATTATCCGGGATTTGAATTAATTTCTGGTCCAGAATTATCAATGAAAATGTATGAACCACTGGATAAAATGGGAGTTGAAAACATTTATGGTATTGTGACCACTGTCGAAGATAAGGGTGACTACAAGATTGTCAAAACAGATGACAAAACCTATGAAACAAAAACAGTGATTGTCGCAACAGGATCTAAACATCGTTTGTTAGGAGTTCCTGGTGAGGATACTTTTAGCAGTCGTGGTGTATCTTACTGTGCTATTTGTGATGGTGCATTCTTTAGAGATCAAGATTTACTAGTTGTTGGTGGTGGTGATTCTGCTGTTGAGGAATCTGTCTTTTTAGCAAGGTTAGCTAAAAGTGTTACGATTGTTCATCGTCGTGACGAACTTCGTGCTCAAAAGGTACTTCAAGACAGAGCTTTTGCTAATGATAAAATTAAATTTATCTGGGACACAGTGGTCAAGGAAATTAAAGGAGATGATGTCAAAGTCAAAAGTGTTGTTTTTGAAAATGTAAAAACAAAAGAAATCACAGAACAAGAATTTGGTGGTATCTTTATCTATGTCGGTCTTGATCCAGTTTCAAACATGGTCTCTGACTTAGGTATTACTAATGAAGACGGTTGGATTATCACTGATGAGAACATGAAAACAAGTATCCCAGGTATCTTTGCTGTAGGTGATGTGCGTCAAAAAACTTTTCGTCAAATAACGACCTCTGTTGCAGATGGTGCCGTTGCGGCACAAAATGTTTATCAATATGTGATAGAAAATAGCTAATTTTTGTCAAAAAGAATACCTATTTTTCTCAACAATTGATGCAATATCTGCTAATTAAAAAATCTAAGAAAGAATAAAAACACGGGATTCCCGTGTTTTTTGTCTTATGTTATAATAGTAACAAGATAAAAGAGGAGAAAAATATGTATTCAGACGATAGTTTAAGTTTACACACTGATTTGTATCAGATTAATATGATGCAAGTTTATTTTGAAAGAGGTATTCAAGATAAAAAAGCGATTTTTGAAGTCTTTTTTAGAAAGCAGCCGTTTAATAATGGCTATGCTATTTTTGCAGGGCTTGAGCGAATTGTTAATTACCTAAAAGAGCTCAAATTTTCAGAAAGCGACTTAGCTTATTTAAAGGAATTGGGTTATCCTCAAGATTTTTTAGATTATCTTGCTGATTTTGAATTGCAACTAACAGTGAGATCTGCTAAAGAAGGAGATTTAGTTTTTGCTAATGAACCCATTGTCCAAGTGGAAGGACCTCTAGCTCAATGTCAATTGATTGAAACGGCTCTTCTTAACATTGTCAATTTTCAAACGCTAATTGCTACCAAAGCAGCACGTATTAGATCAGTCATTGAGAATGAACCATTACTTGAATTTGGTACTCGTCGTGCGCAAGAAATGGATGCTGCTATTTGGGGGACAAGAGCAGCGGTTATCGGTGGTGCTGATGCGACAAGTAATGTTCGAGCAGGTAAAATTTTTGATATTCCTGTTTCAGGAACTCATGCTCATTCATTTGTTCAAGCTTATGGCAATGACTATGACGCTTTCATAGCTTATGCCAAAACGCATAAGGATTGTGTCTTCTTAGTAGATACTTATGATACTCTTCGTCTAGGAGTGCCATCTGCCATAAGAGTTGCTAAAGAACTTGGTGATAAGATTAACTTTAAGGGTGTTCGTATCGATTCTGGTGATATGGCCTATCTTTCCAAAAAAGTGAGACAACAATTAGATGAAGCAGGTTTTCCCGACGCCCAAATTTATGCTTCAAACGATTTGGACGAAAATACTATTTTAAACTTAAAAATGCAAAAAGCAAAAATTGATGTTTGGGGTGTGGGAACAAAACTAATCACCGCCTATGATCAGCCCGCCCTTGGTGCGGTTTATAAAATTGTTGCCATTGAAGATGAAAATGGGCAAATGCGAGATACCATTAAGCTATCCAATAATGCCGAAAAAGTATCAACACCAGGTAAAAAACAAGTTTGGCGTATTACAAGTAGAGCAAAGGGTAAGTCTGAAGGAGACTATATTACTTTTTCAGAGACAGATGTGAACCAATTAGATAAAATTGAAATGTTCCATCCTGTTTATACCTATATTAGAAAAACTGTTGAAGATTTTGAAGCCGTTCCATTACTAATTGACATCTTTAAAGAAGGTCAACTAGTTTATGACTTACCAAGTTTAACAGATATCAAAAACTATGCTAGAAAAGAGTTTGAGCAACTTTGGGATGAGTACAAACGTGTGCTCAATCCTCAAGATTATCCAGTTGATTTAGCACTTGATGTTTGGCAGAACAAAATGGACTTAATCGATCGCGTGAGAAAAGAAGCCTTTTCCAAAGGAGTAGATAAATGACCCTACAAGAAATTATTATTGAACAGCTTGGTGTTAAACCACAAATAAATTCTAATGATGAAATCAGAAGATCCATTGATTTTTTAAAAAATTATTTAAAGAAACATTCCTTTTTGAAAACCTATGTTTTAGGTATTTCAGGAGGCCAAGATTCGACACTAGCCGGGCGTCTTGCACAAATGGCAATAGAAGAATTAAGACAAGAAACAGGAGATTTAAGTTATCAATTTATCGCAGTCAGATTACCTTATGCCGTTCAAATAGATGAAGCAGATGCTCAAATGGCACTTGACTTTATCAAGCCAGATAAACTGATCACCGTTAACATTAAAGAGTCAGTTGATGCTCAAGTGAGTGTTTTAAAAGAAGCAGGTATTAGTATTTCTGATTTTAATAAGGGAAACATCAAAGCACGTCAACGGATGATTACACAGTATGCTATTGCAGGAGAAACATCAGGAGTTGTGATAGGAACTGACCATGCGGCAGAAAATATTACTGGTTTTTTCACTAAGTTTGGTGATGGTGGTTCAGACATCTTACCTCTTTTTCGTCTTAATAAAAGACAAGGAAAAAGTCTTCTAAAAGAGTTAGGAGCAAATCCTGCCTTGTATGAAAAAGTACCAACGGCTGATTTAGAAGATAATAAACCAGGTCTGTCAGATGAAGTGGCGCTAGGTGTTACTTATAACAATATTGATGATTATCTTGAAGGTAAAGAAATTAATCAAGATGCTCAAGCCAAAATTGAAGCTTGGTGGCAAAAAACACAACATAAACGGCATTTACCAATTACAATTTTTGACGATTTCTGGAAATAAGAGGATTAAAGAGGTTAGGAGAATAGTTACCTAACCTCTTATTTTTTAAATGTTTTAAAGATTATATGAGACTTTCATCTAATAGGTAATCATCAGTGTTAGTTATATTTTTAGAGAAATGGACAATTTAATTCTCAACTCAAAAAAATTTTTTCTTTTTTGCAGAGTTTTACTATTTATGATTGATTTGTTATAATATAGATTGCAGTTTAATATATTAAGGAGTTCATACAAGTGAAGAAATTCATCCCCATTATAATGCTTTTAACACTGTTATTTTCGACTATTTCACCAGTTTTTGCAGATGAAACTACTGAAGATCTTGTAACGCTAGCAAGACAAGCTGGTTATGAAGTAGATGAAATCAATAAGCCGAAAGCCTCTATTACAATGGATGCAGATACAGGTGAGGTTTTATGGGCAGAAAATGCTGATGCTCAAAGAGATCCAGCCAGTATGTCTAAGATGATGACTCTTTATCTATTATTTGAAGAACTACAAAAAGGTGACTTAACCCTTGATTCTACCATTGTTGCCACAGAAACAGATCAAGCCATCAGTCAAATCTATGAAATTAGTAATAATAATATTGTCGCAGGTATTGCCTATCCCATTAAGGATTTGATTACAATGACAGTTGTTCCTTCTTCAAATGTCGCAACTATCATGATTGCAAATTATTTGTCACAAAATAATGCCTCTGATTTTATTGACAAAATGAATGCTAAAGCAAAAGAATTGGGCATGACAAATACACAATTTAATAATGCCAGTGGTGCTGTAGCTTCTGCCTTTAATGGTTATTATAGTCCTGAGAGATATGATAATACAGCAACCAACCTAACAACAGCAAAAGATTTTGCAACCCTTGCTTATCATTTTTTGAAGAATTTTCCAGAAATTGTGAATTATACTAATCAAACTAATGTAACGGTAATGGCTGGAACGCCATATGAGGATCATTTTATCTCTTACAATCATTCCTTACCTGGTGGTGCCTATCCTTTTGAAGGGGTTGATGGTCTTAAAACAGGCTCAAGTCCTTCAGCAGGTTTTAATGCAATGACAACAGCTAAACAAGGAGATAAACGCTTGATTGTTGTTGTTATGGGTGTTGGAGATTGGTCAGATCAAAATGGAGAATTTTACCGTCACCCTTTCATAAATACCTTATTTCAACAAGGTTTTATAGAAGCACAAAAAAGAGAAGAACTAGCACAGCAAACCACTCAAGAAACCTCTGATAATAACCAAATGGTACAGGCAAATACTTTTTCTGAACAATCATCTTTTGATCATCTGTTACCTGTTCTATTTATTGTTGGAACAGCTATCATTTCTCTTTTAGGGATACTTATTTATCTTTTAATCAAAGAAAAACATGAAAAAAGGATAAAATAAAATAAAAAAAGTCATGAAAATGACTTTTTTTATTGTGTTCCTGTAGTTATTTCTTCACTTACAACCGTTGTTTCTTGGGTTTCTTCTTGAGTTGTTGTTTCCTCAGTAGTAGATTCTTCAGTTGTAGATTCTTCGGTTGTTGTTTCTTCAGTAGTTGTAAAGGTATTGGTATTGTAGCTTCCTCTTAGATAGAGAAAATCACCACTACGATATAATCCCGTTGGCATCTGCCAGTCTTCATTACCGTCTTGAGTCAGATAAGTCATCATATAACGATAAACTCTAGCAGCAATATTCAGCCCATCACCATACACTGGTGTTAAACGATCTCTATAGCCTGTCCAAACGGCCATAGCGTACTGAGGGGTATAACCAACAAAGTTTTCATCAGGAGCCATGGTGCCAACTGAATAAGGATTGATACCTAATCTTTCTTCAATGACGCTTAGTTCTTGATCGGTATAGTTAGAAGTACCCGTTTTACCAGCTTGATAAATTCCTGGTATAGCAGCTTCTGTTCCTGTACCATAGGTGAGAACTTTTTTCATCATATCAGTCATCATATAAGCAGTAGTCTCTTCCATAGCTTTACTACCACTATCCTCATAGGTTTTGACCGTACCATCATTAAATTCAATTTTATTGATATATTGTGGTTTGTAATAGATACCACCATTGGCAAAGGCTGCGTAGGCTGCTGCCATTTTCTCACTACTAGCACCGTATTGTGCTTCGCCACTACTTGTATTACTAGAAATGGCATTAGAATAAAGCATTTGAGGGTAGTTAATATTGAGTTTTTCTAAAAAGTCTTGCGCTTTTTTTAAACCGGTTGCTTCTAAGGTTTTAACAGCAGGAACGTTTCGTGATTGGACAATAGCTGTTTGCATTGTCATCCAGCCATAGTATTGTCTATCCCAGTTGAATAA
This sequence comes from Streptococcus zalophi, assembly GCF_016481285.1. Lineage (GTDB taxonomy): Bacteria > Bacillota > Bacilli > Lactobacillales > Streptococcaceae > Streptococcus > Streptococcus zalophi. The sequence goes on along the minus strand of NZ_JAENBP010000001.1, from coordinate 236,647 downwards.
TTGATTAGAAGTTCCTGGCCAATTATAAGCAGAGTCATTAAGCGACTGTGCTGTTGAAGTATAAACCCTATTTTCAATAGCCGGTGCATAAGCAGAGATAGGTTTCATAGTTGACCCCCAGTCTCTATCTGTTAAAACAGCTTGATTTGTTCCAAATGAGACATTGGGATCTTGATTACGAGCACCCAATTGTGCGATGACTTTACCATTTGTTACATCAATAATTGTTGATGCCACTTGAAAATCAGCATCTGGATAGTTAATATAGGTGTCTGAATTATAAATATCCCAGAGATAGCGTTGAGCATCTATATCAACATTAGTATAGACTTTTAAACCTGCAGAGAAAATATCTTGTTGCGTTTCTTTTTCAACTTCAGAAATAACTTCTTTCAAGTAATTATCTAAATATTTAGGATAACTATTATTTTCTTTTAATTCTTGCAAGCCATCAGTAACAGGTGTTGCAAGAGCTTCTTCATACTCTTCTTTAGTGATGTGTTTTAATTCATACATTTGACCTAAAACGATGTTTCTTCTAGCCTGAGCGGCTTCAGGATTTCCATAAGGATCATACTGACTAGGTGCTTGAGGGATTCCTGCTAAAAGAGCTAATTGAGCAACACTCAATTCAGTCAAATCTTTACCAAAATAAGATTTGGCAGCTGTCAACATACCATAATTACCATTTCCCATATAAACTTTATTGATATAAAAGGTTAAGATTTCTTCTTTTGTATATTGTCTTTCCATCTGAAGAGCTAGCCATGCTTCTTGAGCTTTTCTTTTCAATGTTTGGTCAGCTTCACTGGTTGAAAAATAAGCCAATTTAATCAACTGCTGATCAAGCGTTGAGCCCCCTTGGGTTGTTGAACTCGTTAAATTGTGAAGGGCAGATCCAACAATACGATAGATATCAATTCCTCTATGATTAAAGAAACGATGATCTTCAATGGCAGTAATCGCATTAACTAAGCCAATAGGGATATTATCAGAAGACACACTTTCTCTTTTTTCAGACCCTAAGTCAGCGATAAGATTGTCGTTTTTATCAAACACCAAGCTTGAGCTAGTTGCATTGAGTTTTTCTTCTGACAAAGTAGGAGCACTACTAACGTAGTAAGCAAATAACAATCCACCAGCAATTATAGCCAAAATAACTAGACTGACACCAATGCTGATAGCATATTTTAAAAATTTAATAACTTTTTTCTTATTAATGGGAATCACCACCTAAAATAAAATGTTCAATAATATCTAAATAAGGAATTTGGGGAAAAGCCTGTGTTTCAATCTTAAAACCATTTTTTTTGATATAATCAAGAGGAATAGATTTACTGCCATTATCGATTTGATAAAAATCAACAAGGTAGGATGCAGGCAGATAATAGGTTTCCTTAAGAGATGAGAAATGAAGAAGGACAAAACAAATACCGTCTTGTTCAATTACTTCTTTCATATGTTGAATTTGATGTCTATGAAAATTTTTCATAGGCATAGCCGTTTTTTGCCTAGTCTCTTTGGCTTCAAAATCGATATAATGTCCCTTATAGACACCAGAGTAGTCAGTTGTTGAGGCTTGTCTAAAGTAAGCTTCAACAATTTTAGCTCGGCTCCTTTGAGGGTAATTGACCTTAACAATCTGAACTGGCGTGGGTTTTTTATGTATTACTGCCAGATGATGTGCTAGGTAGTAATTATTCGTACTATTTATTGCTGATTCAAAAGACATACCTCTGTTGGCAAAGTTAACAGTTTTTAGTGTCTGTTTTTTTGCAGTTGCCTTACGAATAAGCTTATGAGGATAGTTAACCATGAGACTCCTATACCTAGTTCTACTTATATGATAACATAAAGTACTAACATTATAACATATTTTTAAATAAGGAGACAAATGATGACTGTGATTCTTGTAACTGGCTATGGTGTATCAGAATTAGGGATTTTTAAAGATAATGATATTCGGATAAATATCATTAAAAAAGTAATAAAAAAAGATTTTATTGATTTTATAGAAGAAGGAGTAAGCTGGTTTGTTTTTACAGGTCGCTTAGGCTTTGAGTATTGGGCTTTAGAAGTTGCAAAAGAGTTACAAAAAGATTATGATTTCAAGATAGCAACGCTCTTTTCTTTTGAGAATCATGGACATCAGTGGAATGCTGCCAATCAAGAAAAATTACAACAATTTAAAACAGTTGATTTTTTAAGGTACAGCTTTCCTTATTACGAAAATCCTCAGCAATTGACGCAATTTAATCACTATTTACTAAATAATACCAAAGGTGCTTATCTTTTTTATGATGAAGAGAAAAAGACAAATTTGGATTATCTGTATCAGTTGATGAAAAAAGAAAAAGATTATTTTATCCACCAATTAACCTTTGAAAGACTCAATAATATTGTTGAAGACTTAGAGTAAATACTTGATTTTTTATCTAATTTTCGGTATGATTGAAATGATAGAGAATTTAATTATTCTTATAAATATAGAGATGTTTGGAGAAAGATATGGCAGGTATAAAGTTAAGTCCTAAAGATATATTTGAACAAGAATTCAAAACAAGTATGCGTGGTTATGATAAGGATGAAGTTAATGAATTCTTAGATGACATTATTAAAGACTATGAAAACTTCATGGCTCAAATTCAGGCACTACATAAAGAAAATGAAAAATTAAGAGATCAAGTAACTCAAAATAGAATTTCTGAGGCATCGTCATCTCATTCTGAATTATCACGTGTTTCAACTTCAGCAACCAATTTTGACATCCTAAAACGGATTAGTCGTCTTGAAAAAGAAGTTTTCGGAAAACAAATTATCGAATAATTAGACATTAAAATGTACCAATAGAGTACAATACTTTGCAATTTTTGGATAATCGCATGATTTTTATAAATTATGAGGAAAGTCCATGCTAGCACCGGCTGTGATGCCGGTAGTGTTTGTGCTAGGTGAAACAATAAGCCTAGGGATGTTTTTAACATTACGGCGACCCAAATAGCTAAGTCTAAGATATGCTAAAGTAGGTCTTAAAGTGCCACAGTGACGTAGTTTTTGTGGAAACGCAAAAAATGGAACGCGGTAAACCCCTCAAGCTAGCAACCCAAACTTTGGTCGGGGCACGAGATAGATGGAAACAGAACGTACTATCTTGACTGTTTAACAGTAGACAGATGATTATCGAAAAAGACAAGACCTAGTTGTCTTTGGAACAAAACATGGCTTATAGAAAATTGCATAATAGGTTAGACTAGCTTATGCTAGTCTTTTATTTAATATAAAAAGAGGAATTATGAAAAAACAATTTGAATTGATCGCAACTTGTGCGGCTGGCTTAGAAGCAGTAGTTGGAAAAGAAATTAGAAATTTAGGGATAAGTTGCCAAGTTGAAAATGGTCGTGTTCGTTTTTCTGGTGATTTAAGAACAATCATTGAAACCAATCTTTGGCTTAGAGCAGCAGACCGCATCAAAATTATTGTTGGCGAATTTTCCGCAAAAACTTTTGAAGAATTATTTCAAGGCGTTTATGCTCTTGATTGGGAAAATTATCTACCTTTAGGCGCACGTTTTCCTATTTCAAAAGCAAAATCCGTCAAATCAAAACTGCATAATGAGCCAAGTATTCAAGCCATTTCTAAAAAAGCAGTTGTTAAAAAATTACAAAAACATTTTCACAGGCCAGAACATGTGCCGTTGATGGAAACGGGTGCAGAATTTAAAATTGAAGTCTCTCTTTTAAAAGATAAGGCAACGATAATGATTGATACAACAGGTTCAAGCTTGTTTAAGAGAGGTTATCGTGTTGATAAGGGTGGCGCTCCCATCAAAGAAAATATGGCAGCAGCGATTATTATGCTTAGTAATTGGTATCCTGATAAACCTTTTATTGACCCGACTTGTGGTTCAGGAACATTTTGTATTGAAGCAGCCATGATTGGAATGAATATTGCCCCTGGTTTTAACCGCAACTTTGCTTTTGAATCTTGGGATTGGGTTGATAAAACCCTTATTCAATCGGTTCGTGATGAGGCGGATTTAAAAGCGAATTATGATATTGAGCTTGATATTTCAGGTTTTGATATTGACCATCGCATGATAGAAATAGCCAAACAAAATGTGATTGAAGCTGGTTTTGCAGATGTCATTAAATTGAAACAAATGCGTCTTCAAGACCTACATACCAATAAATTAAACGGTGTTATCATCTCAAATCCACCTTATGGCGAAAGATTAATGGATGACGAATTAGTGACAAAATTGTATAATGATATGGGGAAAACGTTTTATCCATTGAAAACATGGAGTAAATTTATCCTCACTAGTGATGAAAACTTTGAAAAAAAATATGGCAGTCAGGCAGATAAAAAACGTAAACTATATAATGGTACTTTAAAAGTAGATTTGTATCAATTTTTTGGAGAACGTGTTAAGCGGACTGTAGAATAGAAGAGGTGATTTTTTTGTCAAATAAAAATGATGATATTAAAGATGATAAGAATTTGGATTTTGATGATGCCAAAAATATGACGGTTGAAGAAGCCATTCGAAAAGAATCAGAAATTAAAGCTGGCATTGATGAAAACGATAATATTTTAGATAAATATATTAAGCAACATCGTGATGAGGTTGGAAAACATAAATTCGAAAGTAAAATACAAACCTCTCAAGATGATCCAAAAGAAATAGATGACTTTATTCAAGAAAAAAGAGAAGAGGTTAATCAAACAAAAGAGAGTGAGACATCTCAAGACAAAATTGTTTTTGACCATTTAGAAGTAGAGGAATTACCAGAAAATCAAGATTTGTCAGATGATATTATTCTAGGCGATACAAAAGAATCTTCTGGTAAAAAAGGTCTTATTATCGGTAGTCTAATCGCTTTATTGATAGCTGTCTTTGCTTTTGGCTATGTTTTAAATAATCTAAATAGCCCATCTACTAGTGACAAAGAACCTACTGTAACAAAAGAAACCGATACTTCAAAAGCTAAAGAGGAAGATATTAAAGCATTTGAGAACTTATATGCTAGCTTTTTTGTCGACAAAGAAATGACGAAACCTAAAAATAGTGAATTTGAACGTCTTTCTGAGCTAGAAAAAGTTTTAAATAATTTAAAAGGAACCTCTACTTACGCAGATAAAAAAGAAAAATATGATTCTTTGAAAAAAGCCATTGATGCGATAAAAGTGGTTAATGACCAATTTACAGAACCTGCTATAGTTGATGGTGAAAAGATTTCCCGAAATATAAAAGATTCTGCTAATTTTGATGCTATATCTGCAACTGTCTTAAATACAGGAAAAGCTAATCTTGATACATTATTACAATCAGTTGTTTCTGAAGGTCGCAAACAACTAACAGAAAAAACAGCCTCAGCAAATCAAACGGCATCTGAAGCACCTGCACCACAACCTTCAAACGATACAGAAAATATCACTCCCCCTGACCCAACTAATCCAGTAGAAGCTACAAATAACACAACTGTTACTAATAATGCAGCTTCATTATATGGTATTACTAATTATGATCCAGCTAGTTTACAACGTCATCTGAGTCGAGTGCCTTATAATAACGATGTGATTGCAGATGTTAATAATCCTGGTTGGGTGTTTAATGATGGCATTTTAGAAAGAATTGTTGCCGTGGCACAAGAAAGAGGTCATATTTCAGGTAACAATTATATATTAGAACGTGTTAATATTATTAATGGTAATGGTTACTATAATATGTTTAAGCCAGATGGCACTTACTTGTTCTCGATTAATGCTAAAACAGGTTACTTTGTAGGGAATGCCCCTGGAAGAGCAGATGATCTTGATTATTAAATAAGGAAAAACACTTCAACGCTGTTGAAGTGTTTTCTATATGAGTAAACAATTTTAGGATAGTCATTAGGCTAATTTTTCAAGCCAATCTTTGGCTTTTTTTAATGCGTCTAAATTAATTTCATGGCTATTGACCCAGAAAGTATCGACATTAGCACCACGCTTTTCAAACTGTTCTACGACATTACGACTGTCTTCTAAGGAACAGATGGGGTCTTCTTCCCCCATAGAAATAAAGACATGAGTGTTTTCTTTTAACTGTGTTAAATGCTCAGTATCTACAGGATACATTGGTGCAAATAAGATACCCTTATGAAATGGTGTGTGATCAGCCAACAAAAGATTAATAGCCATATTAGAACCATTTGAAAAACCAACTAAAACCACATCTTGCAAATCAAATTGATAGTTTTCTGCCATCTCTTCAAGAAATGATTGAATAACAGTGCCACGATAATTAAGATCATCAATGTCATATAGACCTTCTTCTAATCGTTTAAAAAATCGTAAAGCACCATATTCATTAACCTCACCACGTAAGCTCAAAATAGAAGCTTCAGGACTAAGGAATTCAGCTATTGATAATAAACTATATTCATCGCCACCCGTTCCATGTAGTAAGACTAAAACAGGTGACTTTTTAGATCCTTTTTTAAAAATATGTTCCATTGATTTCTCCTAAGGTCTTTTTAATTCAGTAAACTTACCTAATTCAGCATATGTTATACCAGCCAAACGACTCATAGGTTGTAAGTTTTCTGGAATCACATAAGTATTTTGATAGACAGCTTCGTCTAGATGGTAATGAAGTACTTTTAATAAGATTAAATCTGAAATAATCTCATTAGTGTCATTTTTTATTTCAATATGATCATAAAGAATCGTCTCAAATCTCGTTTTAGCTTCATTGACTCCCGGTGTTTTAATAGCAATAGAAGGAGCAAGTGTCATACCTGTAGTTTCTAGTTCGCTTTCTTCATAAGGAAGTTGGATAGCTGCTTGATTAACCATTGATAGATTATCAAGACTGACACTGTGAATAACGGCCTCTTTTTGCTCAAGGATGTTTCTTGCGGTATCTTTCATTTGACCATTCACTCGTTGAATACTTACTGATAAAATAGCCGGTCTATGAGAAACAATATTATAAAAACTAAAAGGGGCTAGATTAACAACGCCATTTTTTGACACGGTTGAAACAAAAGCTATAGGTCTTGGAATAACACTACCAATCAAAATCTTGTATTGTTCTTTATCGCTTAATGCTTCTTTAGCAATAGAAATCATTCAATTTCATCCTTAAATTCTAGAGGTTTCAAGTGTGCTCTAATCGCTTCACGGCGTTTTTCATACATATTAGGAAGTTGTAATTCTCTACCTAAAAATTCGTATTCCTCATCAACAGTCATACCAGGTCCATCAGTAGCAAATTCAAAGATAACTTTACCTGTTTCACGAACATAAATTGATTTGAAGTATTTGCGGTCTCTAACAGATGTAACATTGTAGTCGTTTTGAATAAGTAATTCACGCCAAGCTAATTCAGTTTCATCATCTGGTAATGACCAAGCAATATGGTGAACTGTACCAGGTCCCCAAGCACCACGATCATAAGAGACATTAGGAACAACTAAATCGTGTTTTTCCATACCAACTGTTTGAAGACGATAAGCATCATCATTTTCAGTTAGGTCATCTAATCCCATAAATTCTTTTAGAAAATCGCGGCTACCAGCTGGGTCATTTGAAAGGAGCATAGCACCGTGGAAACCAATAATATCAGGTTTATCAGCAGCTTCGCCAGATTCAACCATAGCCAAATCTAAACCATGAATATCTTGGAAGTAAAGAGCATTGTATTCAAACCAAGGTTTTTCTTCAACCACAACGTTGTTGTTAGTAAGACGTTTTTTCCAAAAATCAAGTGAACCTTTAGGAATTCTAAAAGCAATACGTCCTACTTGACCACTTCCTTTTTCACCAGGTTCAGCATTTTCCCATGGGAAGAAAGTAATTAGTGTGCCTTGATCATAATTTTGATTTGAGAAATAAAGATGATAAACACTAGGGTCATCAAAATTGACTGTTTGTTTTACCAATCTTAATTTTAAAAGCCCACGATAAAAATCTAAGTTTTCTTGAGCGCTACCGACAATAGCAGTAATGTGATGAATACGTTTAATAGCTTCCATGATAAATAATCTCCTTTTGATTAATGACGTTTTGTGTTGAATGGACGAATAGTATTTTCAATCATTTCTCTTTGTGACTCTAAAAATGGTGGTAAAGAAAGAATTTCTCCTAATGTTTCATAAGGTTCATCGGTTGCAAATCCAGGACCATCGGTTGAAATTTCAATCAGGATGTGACCAACTCTTGCATAAAGTGCTTCAAAGTAGAAACGGTCAACAAGACCAGAGTTCATAATGTTTAGAGTTTCATATTTTTTAGCCCAATGGCGAATAGCTTCACCATCTTTAACACGGAATGAAACGTGGTGAACTTCTCCGTAACCTTGCACTTCTTGATTACTTTCAGTATCTTTTCTAAGAATAACTTGGCCACCATGACCACCTTCACCAACTTCTAAGAGAGTGTAGTCATCACCTTCTTCAGCGATTCTCATCTCATAGACTTGCATGAGAAAATCCTTAAAGTCATCATAATAGCTAACCGTAATTTCAATAGGACCTAAACCATAAATGGCTTTATCTGTTGGAACCGGACCTTCTTTCCAAGGTTGTCCACCAGCAACACCTTTATTGTGTTCGTCAGAAACGAGTTGGTAGCGTTGACCGTCTTCTTCTTCAAAAGGAAGAGCTTTATGTCCTAATAAATCAATGATACCATCATTTTTAACGCCAAATTCTTTAAAACGTTCCAAGTAGTATTCTAAAGCAGCATCATTTGGAACACGAAAACCAACTCGTGTGATAGAATTTGTTCCTCTAATACCTTTAGGATTGTCTGGGAAATCAAAGAAGGTCATATCAGTACCAGCTGATCCTAAGTCATCAGCAAAGAAAGTGTGATAAGTATGAATATCATCTTGGTTAACTGTTTTTTTAACCAAACGCATTCCTAAAATGTCTGTAAAGAATTTATAGTTACGTTCAACATCGTCGGTCATTGCAGTAACATGGTGAATACCAATTAAGTTAGTGTCAGTCATAATTTTCCTCTTTCGTTATTTCAATTTCGAAATATTTAGTAATAGATTAAGTGCCTATAAGCACTTGAATCATTTAGCAACTAGATAATTTTTTTAAAAGATCATTTAATGTTTTGATTTCATCATCTTCTAAATTATGAAATAGTTTTGTTAGCATCTCAGCATGCTTTGGAAAAGATGATGCAATTAGTTCTTCACCTTCAGATAATAAATAAACTTGGGTAATACGTTTATCTTCAGGATTTGTTCTACGTTCAACTAATTTCTTTTGACAAAGCTTATCTAAGGTATATGTTGTACTGCTGTTTGCGACTAAAATTCTTTCCTTGATTTCTTGCATTGTTTTTGGACCTTTATGATATAACAATTCTAAAACAGCAAACTCACTAGAATTTAAGTCATAAGCTTGTACATCATGTTTAACAGCTTGCTCAAATTTATCAGATATTCTTTTTAAACCAATAAATGTTTTTAAAGCTAACTCTTGACGTGTCATATTCCCTCCTTTATTTAAAATTCGAAATAATTTTAACAGAGAAAAAGACACTTGTCAATCGTTTTGCTCTAAAAAATTGAAATAATTTAAAATCGAAATAAAAAAGCAAACATACCTAATTAGTTTAACGTTTGCTTTTTTATTTCGATTGATTTTATAATTTTAGATGATGTGACGTTCAAAAGGGTTATCAGAAATCCCTCTTGATAAAATCAGTTTTGACCATTCCTTAGCAGAAAATAAACTGTGATCTTTGTAGTTTCCACAAGATTCAATAGTAGTTCCTGGAACATCTTCCCAAGAAACGCTATTAGCAATCTCTTCTAAGGATGATTTAATCACATTAGCAATATCTGTGGTAGTATGTTCACCCCACATAATCATATGAAAACCAGTTCGACAACCAAATGGTGAACAATCAATCATTCCATCCATCCGTTTTCTAATCAGTTTTGCTAATAAATGTTCAATCGTATGTAGTCCTGAGGTTGGGATAGCATCTTCATTTGGTTGAACTAAGCGAATATCATAATTACTAATAACATCCCCTTTAGGCCCAACTTCTGTCGAAATTAAACGAACATAAGGTGCTTTGACAATAGTATGGTCAAGCTCGAAGCTTTCAACAATAACATCTTTAGTCATAATTTCCTCCTTTTACTCTTCTTTAATCATACCATATTTTTTTCTTATCTGTTGTATTTTTGGATTGTGAAAAATCTCTTTTTATGGTAAACTATAATAGGTTTTCATAAGAAAATCGAATAAATAAAATTTAAAAATTGAGGTATAAACATGACAAACATTTTTATAATGATTGCTTGTGCCCTCATTGGTTTGGTTATTGGTTATGTAGCAATTTCAGCAAAAATGAAATCTGCTAAAAATGCTGCAGAACTAACTCTTTTAAATGCAGAACAAGATGCTGTTAATTTACGTGGTAAGGCTGAAGAAGAAGCCAATCACATCAGAAAAACGGCAGATCGTGAAAGTAAAGCTTATAAAAAAGAATTACTTATAGAAGCTAAAGAAGAGGCTAGAAAATATCGGGAAGAAATTGAACAAGAGTTTAAGTCTGAAAGACAAGAACTTAAACAAATGGAGAATCGTTTAAGTGAACGCGCTTCAACTCTTGATCGCAAAGATGAAAATTTAACAAGTAAAGAAAAAACACTTGATTCGAAAGAGCAAAGTCTTTCTGATAAATCTAGACATATTGATGAGCGTGAGCAAGCAGTTGCTGCTTTAGAACTTAAAAAGACTGAGGAATTAGAAAAAGTGGCTTCTCTTAGTCAAGAAGAAGCTAAGGAAATCATCCTCGCAGAAACAGAGAAAAATTTGACGCAAGATATTGCTAATCGCATTCGTGAGGCAGACAGAGAAGTCAGAGATCGTGCTGATAAAACAGCTAAAGAATTGCTATCTCAAGCCATGCAACGTTTAGCGGGTGAGTATGTGACAGAACAAACCATTACATCTGTTTCTCTGCCAGATGATAGCATGAAGGGGCGTATTATTGGTCGTGAAGGTCGTAATATCCGCACACTTGAAAGCTTAACTGGAATTGATGTGATTATTGATGATACACCAGAAGTGGTTGTCTTGTCAGGATTTGATCCTATTCGTCGTGAAATTGCTAGAACAACTCTTGAAGCCTTGATTCAAGATGGCCGAATTCATCCAGCAAGAATTGAAGAATTGGTTGAGAAAAATCGACTCGAAATTGATAATCGTATTCGTGAATATGGTGAGGCAGCTGCCTATGAAATTGGTGCCCTTAATATGCATCCAGATTTGATTAAAATTATGGGTCGCTTGCAATTTCGTACCAGCTTTGGTCAAAATGTCCTACGCCACTCGATTGAAGTTGGTAAGTTAGCGGGACTTCTTGCTAGTGAAATGGGTGAAAATGAAGCACTTGCCCGTCGTGCTGGTTTTATGCATGATATCGGAAAAGCGATTGACCGCGAAGTTGAAGGTAGTCATGTAGAGATTGGGATGGAGCTTGCTCGAAAATATAAAGAACACCCAGTTGTTATCAATACCATCGCCAGTCACCACGGAGATGTTGAGCCTGAAAGTGTTATTGCTGTTTTAGTAGCAGCGGCTGATGCCCTAAGTTCGGCTCGTCCAGGTGCTCGTAATGAATCAATGGAAAACTACATCAAGCGATTACGTGATTTAGAAGAAATTGCAAATGGCTTTGATGGTGTTCACCATAGTTTTGCCCTACAAGCAGGTAGAGAAATTAGAATTATGGTGCAACCGGAAAAGATTTCTGATGATGAAGTGACTATCTTAGCACACAAGGTTCGTCAAAAGATTGAAAATAATTTGGATTATCCTGGAAACATTAAAGTAACGGTTATCCGAGAATTAAGAGTAGTAGATTACGCAAAATAAATGACTAAAAAGACTTGGGAATTTCCCAAGTCTTTTTGATTAGTAATATAATAATTCTTTAGGGGTTTTGGTAAAGAGTTCAAAACCATTCTTTGTCACATGGCCACAATCTTCGATACGAACACCAACCTTACCAGGAATATAGATGCCAGGTTCAACAGAGAAACACATGCCTTCAACAATAGTCATATCATTACCTGCCATAATAGAAGGAAATTCATGAACACTCATGCCAATACCATGACCAAGACGATGATTAAAGTATTCGCCATAACCGGCTTTTTCAATAATATCACGAGCAGCAGCATCTACTTGGCTAGCTGTTACCCCAGGTTTGATGAAATCAATGGCAGCCTGCTGCGCTTCACGACAAAGCTCGTAGATATCTTTTTTAAATTGGTCGGGTTTTCCAACCGCAACTGTTCTTGTCATGTCACTGGTATAACCAAGTGCCTCAACACCAAGGTCAAACAATAATAAAGAATCGTTCTCAATTTTATTTGTCCCAGGAATACCATGAGGATTAGCGGCATTATTACCTGTTAAAACAAGAGTGTCAAAACTCATTTTTTGAATGCCTTGTTTTTTCATACCAAATTCGATCTGACTAATAATATCTGCTTCTGTTGTATCAAGTGAAATATTATCAAAACCAATTTGCACGGCTTTATCAGCATAATCACCAGCAACGAACATTTTTTCAATTTCATCAGCTGATTTGATTAAACGCATCTGATTGATGGTTGGTGTCAGATCAACAAATTCTCCAGTAAAGACTGTTTCAAAACCTCTTAGTTTTGTAATATTTAAGTTTTCAAATTCAACAGCTATTTGACGATAGTCTGTTTTTGGAAGGATAGCCTTCATTTTTTGCCATGGTTGTTCAGAGTCAACATAACCAACAACAGGGAAATCTAGCACATCTTCAGCACGCTTAGCATCTAATTGTGGAAGAAAGAGTAATGGTTTTTTATCGGCAAATAAAAATAGGAACATCAAACGTTCATGCGGATCACTATAAAAACCTGTTAAATAGTTGATAGAGACTGGATCAGAGACGATTGCCACTTGAATCATTTTTTCTGATAAGTTATTAGTAAGTTGTTTAATTTTTGTCATTTGATTCACCTTTCCTTTTCTTATATTTTTTCAAAAAAAAACTAAAAAAGCAAGATAAAACGTCAAAAAATACTGAAAAAACGATAGATTTGATTTAAAAAAATATTTTTATGGTTGAAAGTGTTTTCAAATAATGCTAAAATGTCTATGAAAACGTCATTTTCAAAAAGAAAGGAAGTACTGTGAATGAATACTGATGATACTATCACGATATATGATGTTGCGCGTGAAGCAGGTGTGTCAATGGCCACTGTGAGCCGTGTTGTAAATGGTAATAAAAATGTAAAAGAAAATACTAGAAAAAAGGTACTAGAAGTTATTGAACGTCTTGATTATCGTCCGAATGCTGTTGCTCGTGGCTTAGCAAGTAAAAAGACAACAACTGTTGGGGTGGTGATTCCTAATATTTCAAATAGTTATTTTTCAATTTTGGCTAAAGGAATTGATGATATTGCAACAATGTACAAGTACAATATTGTTTTAACCTCTAGTGATGAAGATGATGATAAAGAAATTAGTGTTGTTAATACACTCTTTTCTAAACAAGTTGATGGTATTATTTTTATGGGTCATCACCTCACTGAAAAAATTCGTGCGGAATTTTCAAGAACAAGAACACCAATTGTACTTGCAGGCACAGTTGATTTAGAACATCAATTACCAAGTGTTAATATTGATTATCGTAAGGCTGTTCAAGAAGTAACCGATATTTTAGCTGAAAATCATCAAGAAATTGCTTTTATATCAGGACCACTGGTTGATGATATCAATGGTAAAATTCGTTTAAAAGGCTACAAGGATAGTTTGAAAAAAAATAAAATTCCTTTTAAAGAAGGACTCGTATTTGAAACAAAATATAATTACGATGATGGTTTCCAATTAGCTAGTCGTATTATGACATCTGGTGCTACAGCAGCTTATGTCGCAGACGATGAATTAGCTGCTGGGCTTTTAAATGGACTATTTGCAGCAGGTAAAAATGTACCTGAGGATTTTGAAATTATCACAAGTAATGACTCTCCTATTACCAAATATACTCGTCCAAATATGAGCTCAATTAGTCAACCTATTTATGATTTAGGTGCAGTTAGTATGAGAATGCTAACAAAAATCATGAACAAAGAAGATCTTGAAGAAAAAGAAATTATTCTAAATCACGGAATTAAAAAACGTCAAACGACAAAGTAATAATAAATACTATAAAAAGCTTCACTAGTAAATAATTTTAACCAGTGAAGCTTTTTGATTAGCGTTCTTTATTATAAGTAAACATAGCTAAACGATTATTAAAAAGGTAAATGATTGGAATAAGTAGTTTTTTAAAACCAGGTAGCCATTTTTTAAACTCATCTGTAAAATTAATATAGCCAATTTGTTTTAATTTGGGATTAAGTTCTGTTATTTCTTTACCATTTGTGATTCCAAAGAAATATTGAGCATTTGTTTTTTTAACAGCTTTATTCATATGCGCTTTTTTAACAACTGATTTTGGTGTACAGTCAAGATGCAACTCAAACTGTTCAAAGTGATCAGTTAAAAGGTTTAGAAAAGACTTAACTTCCTCTGGCTTGAAGTACATGATGACACCTTCAGAGATAATCAATAATTTCTCACCGTTAGTTTTAATCTCTTTCACCCAGCTAGGATCAGTGGCTGATTTTGCAATAAAGGTAATACGATTATTTTCTTCAAAAAACTGTTTGCGAATGGCAATAACATCAGGATAATCAAGGTCGTACCAATGGATTTGACCATTATCTAATCGATCAAAACGAGTGTCTAAACCAGAACCAATGGAAACAATATGACAAGTAGGATATTTTTTAATGAATTTACGAATTTCACCATCCATCACTTTTGCTCGTGAGAGAATGCCATAATAATTTGTCATAGCATTTTTAAGCTTTGAAAAATCATAATCAATTTTTTCAACCATCTCTGCTGATTTTTTATCCTTTAAGATGGAATTGTCAGAATGGTAGTCTCTCGCTCTAACATCTAAAGTGATGAGCATGGTTTCCATTACGCCTGTTAAGTTTATCTTCATAAGAATTCTCCTATTAAAAAAAATCTATATTTAAAAATATTATATCATCATAAAAAACTTAGGAAAAGGTTTTATTGCTTGATTTATCAATAAATGGTTATTTTTGAAAAAACATCATTTAACAACTACAGGATGAAAAATAAAATAAAATAAGATATAATAGGGCTATGAAAGTATTATTGTATTTAGAGGCAGAAAATTACCTCAGAAAATCAGGTATTGGTCGTGCCATTAAACATCAAGAAAAAGCCTTAACAATGGCTAATCAATCCTATACAACAGATATCAATGACACTTATGATTTAATTCATATGAATACCTATGGTTACAAAAGCTGGCAGCTAATGAAAGAGGCTCAAAAACAAGGTAAAAAAGTTATCATGCATGGGCATTCCACTGAGGAAGATTTTAGAAATTCTTTTATATTCTCTAATCTAATTAGTCCCTTATTTAAATGGTACCTTTGTCAATTTTATAAAAAAGCAGATGCGATTATTACACCAACAGAGTATTCAAAACAATTAATTAAAAACTATGGAATTAAAACACCTATTTTTGTTTGTTCAAATGGTATTGACTTAAAAAAATATGGCAAAGACCCTAAAAAAGAAGCGGCTTTTAGACGTTATTTTAATCTTCGAGATGATGAAAAAGTGATTATGTGTGCGGGTCTTTATTTCAAACGAAAAGGGATTGAAGATTTTGTTAAAGTAGCTGAAAAACTTCCTAATGTTCGCTTTATTTGGTTTGGTGAAACAAATAAATGGGTTGTCCCACATTCTGTTAGAAGGATTGTGACAAAAAATCATCCTAAAAATGTGACATTTGCTGGCTATATTAAAGGCGATGTTTTTGAGGGAGCAATGACAGCTAGTGACGCGTTCTTTTTCCCTAGCAAAGAAGAGACAGAAGGTATTGTTGTTTTAGAAGCTTTGGCGAGTAGACAACAAACCATATTACGTGATATCCCAGTCTATAAAAGTTGGATAACCGAGGATGCAGTAGAATTTGCTAAAGATGTAGAAGGATTTGTGACAGCTATTCAAAAAGTATTGGATGGAAAGAGTCACAAAGAAGAAGCAGGATACAAAGTTGCCGAGACAAGAAGTATTGATAAAATAGGTCAAAGGCTTGTATCCATTTATGAGAAAGTGATGGCACTAAAATAATGAGAATAGGTCTTTTTACAGACACCTACTTTCCTCAAGTATCAGGTGTTGCAACAAGTATTTACACTTTAAAAACAGAATTAGAAAAATTAGGTCACGACGTTTATATTTTTACAACAACCGATAAACATGTTAAGCGTTTTGAAGACCCAACAATTATTCGCTTACCAAGCATCCCTTTTGTATCATTTACAGATCGTCGCATTGTTTATCGTGGTCTTTTTTCAGCCTATAAAATTGCTAAAAATTATGACATTGAAATTATTCATACGCAAACTGAGTTTGGAATGGGTTTATTGGGGAAAATGGTAGGCAAAGCCTTGAGAATCCCTGTTGTTCATACCTACCATACACAATATGAAGATTATGTTGGCTATATTGCCAAAGGAAAAGTGATTCGACCCAGTATGGTCAAATATATTGTTCGTGGCTATCTCAATGATTTAGATGGGGTGATTTGCCCAACTCGGATTGTCTATAACATTTTAGAAGGCTATGATATTAAAATACTTAAACAAATCATTCCAACGGGAATTAAGTTGGATCAATTTGTTAACAGAGAGGTTTCTCAGGACTCAATTTCTTCCCTACGAGAAGAATTGGGAATTTTACCAGATGAAACCATGCTCCTTAGTTTATCTCGAATTTCCTATGAAAAAAATATTCAAGCTATTATCTTACAATTTCCTCTCGTGTTAGCTGAAAACAATAAGGTTAAATTAGTGATTGTAGGAGATGGTCCTTACATAGATAATTTAAAAGACTTAGTCAATCAACTTGGCATTTACGACCATGTTATATTCACTGGTATGATTGACCATGACGATACAGTTCTTTACTACAAATCTTGTGATTTTTTTATAAGTGCTTCAACCAGTGAAACACAAGGATTAACTTATATTGAAAGTCTAGCTAGTGGAAAACCAGTGATTGCTCATGGAAATCCCTATCTTGATGACTTAATCAATGATAAAATGTTTGGAACCCTTTATTATCGAGAAACAGATTTATCAGATGCTATTTTGGATGCCATTATTAATACCCCGCAAATGAATCCAAACCGTTTAAGAGATAAGCTTTGTGAGATTTCAGCCGAAGAGTTTGGGAAAGCTGCTTATGCTTTTTATCTGGATGTTATTATTGCTAAAAAAATGGCTAAAAAAGAAAAATTGTCCTTGTCTGTTGAAGGTAGTAAAACAGATCCCTCTATCAAGCTAGTAAAAAATACGATGACTTTACCCGTCAAGGCGATTAAATTAACGGCAAAAACATCGGTTAAAGTCGTTAAAACACCTAAAAAAATTGTTAATCGTATCAGAGATTTTTTAGATTAAGGGGCTTGAAATATTTATAAATCATGCTATAATGTCACATAGAGACACGTTTTATCTCATCCTTTCTTTCTAGAGAGCGCTTGGTGCTGAAAAAGCGTAAGAAAAGAGATAAGATACTACTCTATTTCATTTTATGAAAACATAAAACGGTGGCCACGATATAGCCAATTAGAGGTGTAGAGTTTTTCTACATGAACTAAGGTGGAACCACGTTGCGACGTCCTTTTGGATGTCGCTTTTTGTTTGAGTAAAATCTATTTCATCACTAATATTTAAGGAGAATCAGATGATTAATATTACTTTTCCTGATGGCGCTGTCCGTCAATTTGAATCAGGTGTAACTACTTTTGAAATTGCTCAATCCATTAGCAATTCACTTGCTAAAAAAGCCTTGGCTGGTAAATTCAATGGTAAGTTGATTGATACCACAAGAAAGATTGAAGAAGATGGTAGTATTGAAATTGTGACACCAGATCACGAAGATGCTCTAGATGTTTTACGTCACTCAGCTGCTCACTTATTTGCACAAGCAGCGCGTCGTCTTTTCCCTGAAATCAAATTAGGTGTCGGACCTGCCATTCAAGACGGTTTTTACTATGACACTGACAATGAAGCTGGACAAATCTCTAATGAAGATTTGGAAGCCATTGAAGCTGAGATGAGAAAAATTGTCAAAGAAAATTTCTCAAGTATTCGTCAAGAAGTTTCTAAGGATGAAGCGCGTGAAATCTTCAAAAATGACCCTTATAAATTGGAATTGATTGAAGAACATTCAGAAGATGAAGGTGGTTTGACCATCTATACTCAAGGAGAATATGTTGATTTATGTCGTGGACCTCATGTCCCTTCAACAGGTCGCATTCAAGTTTTCCAACTATTAAATGTCGCTGGTGCTTACTGGCGCGGTAATAGTGATAATGCTATGATGCAAAGAATTTATGGGACAGCTTGGTTTGATAAAAAAGACCTAAAAGCTTACCTTAAGATGCGCGAAGAAGCTAAAGAAAGAGATCATCGTAAACTTGGGAAAGAACTTGATTTATTCATGGTTGACCCAGAAGTAGGACAAGGCTTACCGTTTTGGCTACCTGACGGTGCCACTATTCGTCGTACGGTTGAGCGTTATATTACTGATAAAGAAATTGCTTCAGGTTATCAACACGTCTATACACCAGTTATGGCTAATGTTGAATTTTATAAAACATCAGGTCACTGGGATCACTACCATGAAGATATGTTTCCACCAATGGATATGGGTGAGGGAGAACAATTAGTGCTTCGTCCAATGAACTGTCCTCATCATATTCAAGTTTATCGTAACCATGTTCATTCTTACCGTGAATTACCAATTAGAATTGCTGAACTTGGTATGATGCACCGTTACGAAAAATCTGGTGCTCTTTCTGGCTTGCAACGTGTACGTGAGATGACGCTTAACGATGGTCATATCTTTGTAGCACCTGAGCAAATTCAAGAAGAATTCAAGAAAACCTTACAATTAATCATTGATGTGTATCGTGATTTTAATCTGACTGATTACAGCTTTAGATTATCTTACCGTGACCCTAATGACAAGGAAAAATATTTTGACAATGATGAGATGTGGGAAAAAGCGCAAACCATGCTTAAAGCCGCAATGGACGATATGGCGCTTGACTACTATGAAGCTGAAGGCGAAGCAGCCTTTTATGGCCCTAAGCTAGATATCCAAGTAAAAACTGCTTTGGGTAATGATGAGACCTTATCAACCATCCAACTTGATTTCTTGTTGCCAGAACGTTTTGATTTGGCTTATACTGGTGCTGACGGAGAAGCACATCGTCCCGTTATGATTCATAGGGGCGTGGTGTCAACCATGGAGCGTTTCACTGCCTACTTAATTGAAACCTATAAAGGAGCCTTTCCAACTTGGTTAGCGCCAACTCAAGTGACTGTTATTCCAGTATCAAATGATGCTCATACTGATTATGCTTGGCAAGTTGCTAATCAATTAAAAGAAAAAGGTGTGCGTGTTGTGGTTGATGAACGTAATGAAAAAATGCAATACAAGATTCGTCAAAGCCAAACACAAAAAATCCCTTATCAATTGATTGTTGGTGATAAAGAAGTAGAAGCTAATCTCGTTAACGTGCGTCGTTATGGAAGTAAAGAAACGCACACAGAAGCTGTTGAGACATTTGTTGCTAACATCTTAGCAGATATTGCCAATTATTCTCGTGTAGATTAATCAACTAGCCTAGAAATATTTTCTAGGCTTTTTAATTAGTCATTTGCTAAAACCTTCAAAATGTTATTTAATATTAGTAAATAAGAGATGGCATTGTTAAAGGAGTATAAGATGTCGACAGAATGTTTAACAGATATAGAAGAGCAATTGATAAAAAACGGATGGTCAGAAAAATTGATTCTACAAATGAAAAAAGAAGGTCAGGTCTTTTTAGATGTTAGGGTAGGTTCGCCAATATTTATGTCCTTATGGCAACAAACACTTAAACAGACATCTAATAAAAAAGCTTGTTTAGAAACTTTTTTGAATCACATAGGTATGACTGAAGATGATATCAAAATAGATAGTATTAGCGTTAAAACGTCACTTGCAAAATTTTCACCAGTACTAAGACCTGATCATGACTTTTGGAAAAGTCTAGCCCAAACGGTTTCAACAGCATTTCCAGAAAATGAATTACGTCAAAAAACACCTCTTGGAAGACAAATTCATCAGCTCAGGTATCTCATATCAGGGCAACAAGCCCAGTGGATTAGAGATCATATAAAGACTGATAAAATGACAGACCAAGAGGCTTTGGCAGTCTTTTTAAAAGATAAAAAAGAGCAATCATGGTTTCCCTTAGGTTATGATTACTCTTTAAATGAATCGGCAAGGTTACATAACAAGTATTATCTTAAAAATGGTAAAAAAATTTACCCCGATCAAGAAATAACCACTAATTTTAAAGTGTTGGTTCATTTTCATACAGAGTTTATCATTGATAAAAAAGGTCATTTTGTTAATCTGATAGACTATGAAAGACAAACTGAAAATGGGATAATCAATACAGCTAGTTTTAATTATGCAACTAGCAATAATAAAAGACATAAAGAACTAGATATCAATCCTGTTTCAATACATGATCCTAAAAGTAGAAAAAAATTCTTTCCAAGATTTAAAGCACCTCTTGATCTTCAAAAAGAATGGTTTTTCTTTGAGCCCAAAGATTGGAACAAGAGTTATTTTCATGATGACAATGCCTATAAGCACGTGGTAAGACAGGTAGACCATTTTAGAAAAATCATCAAAAGAGAAAGCTAAAAAGTGTTAGGCAAGCTTGCCTAACACTTTTAATCAGAAATTTTATAAAATACACTGTGTTCAAAATGGCTACCGCCTTCTAATTGAGTTTTGGTTGCTACCATTCGATCTCTTTTCCCGTCAGAAGTATCACCATCACCAGAAATAAAACTAGAATCAGGAATAATAGTGTTTGCTGGAACAAGAATTAATGAGTAAGCCTCATCATTATTGTCATCTGGAACAATGTTAAGTTCGAGATTATTTTCTCTTAAAAAGGCCCCTTGTATGACAAGGTTTTCTGAATCTAAACCATCTCGGTTAAAAACAAGTGTATCTCCTAGTTCATTTTGCCAAGTACCGATGATACTAGTATAATCGCCTTTTTCAATATTTGTTAGAGACATTCCAGCTTGTTTGGTTTCATCTACATTATCACTGGTGGTTTGAGTGGTTGTTGTGACTGTTGTTGCTTTCTCTTTTTCTTGATTAGAGCTCTGACATGCTGATAAAGAAAACAGTAAAAAAGTTAGGGGCAATAATAATATGATTTTTTTCATAGGCTATTCCTCTCATTCTGATGTTTTTATTATACCATTATCTAAAAGAAACATTTAATTTAAAAGCATAAACTAAATGAAAATAAGTTGAGTATTAGGTAAAAAATATTAACTGTCTATGGCGCTAACTCTATCTTATTAGTGATTGCAATGAAAATGATATAATAAAAGATAATGGCTTTCGGGAGGTTAAAATGGATAATGTATTTTGGCTATTTCCTATTATTTTTATGATTCACGAAATGGAAGAAATAATAGGGTTTAAACTATGGCTTGAAAAAAATAATGAAATAGTAAAAAAAAATAATCTACTCAAAAAGCTATACAAAAACTTTAGTACAGAAGGCTTTGCAATAGCTATTCTTGAAGAGTATTTGTTATGTATTTTATTAACAACCATAAGCATCATCTGGAAGGCTTACCTATTATGGATTGGAGTATTTATTGCATTTACAGTACACTTAGCAATCCACATCATTCAAAGTATTGTGATAAGTAAATATATCCCTGCATTGATATCAAGTGTTGTACTCTTACCCATAAGTATATTTTTGATAGTGAAAACTATCAATTACTTTAAATATGATTACCTTCATGTCATTGTTTTTTCCACCCTATCCATCATTCTAATGGTATTAAATCTGATTTTTGTGCATTGGATAATGGAACAAGTTACTAAAAAAATCAAAGAATTATAATCTATAGAATTGATAGTCTAATTAAAAAAGAGATAGTAAAAAATCACAAAAAGATAGGCAG
Source organism: Streptococcus zalophi (assembly GCF_016481285.1). Classification (GTDB taxonomy): domain Bacteria; phylum Bacillota; class Bacilli; order Lactobacillales; family Streptococcaceae; genus Streptococcus; species Streptococcus zalophi. The sequence continues at coordinate 214,473 of NZ_JAENBP010000001.1, read as the reverse complement.
TTTTTTACTTTAAGTACGAACAGAAGAACCCGTCTAAAAAGAATAGTCATTTTACGAATTGTATAATGTAATGATGGTATAAATTATTGTAAAGCCCTATTTCAAATAGATGAGAGCATATAAAAATCATACTATTTGTGAAAATTAACTTGTCTTGCTATTTATTTTCTAAAAGAAACATTTAATTTAAGAGAATTGTCATCTATTTCCCAAAAATTGATTAAATTTTGATAGAATAAAGAATGAGTGAAGTTGAAGGAAGGGAGTTTTATGACTAAGATTAAATTATTAGCCTTGGATTTGGATGGCACTTTATTTAATAGCCAAAAAGAAGTACCCTTTTTAAATAAAATGGCCATCACCCAAGCTAAAAATAAAGGAGTAAAGGTTGTTATTACAACAGGTCGCCCTTTAAGAGCTATTGGCAATCTTTTAGAATTTTTGGATTTAAAAAATCAAGAAGACTATAGCATCACTTTTAATGGTGGGCTAATTCAAAAAAATAATGGTAACAGTCTTTTTCAAAAAACATTGCGTAGAGAAGATGTGGAAAGGATTACCGAGATGTTACTGTCTTTAGGACTACCAGTTGATATTCTTAGTGATTCAAAGAGTTATACCTTAACTGCTGGTAATCACAAATCGCTTTATCCCACTGCTAATGTCCTATTAGATTTCCATAATATTAAGACACTTAAAGAACTCCCACATGACATTATTTATAATAAGATTGTTACTGTTTTTGATGCCGAATACTTAGATCAGCAACTGTCTAAAATTCCCAAGCGTTTTCATGAGGCATTTGAGATTTTTAAATCAAGAGATATCTTGCTTGAAATCATGCCAAAAGGTGTTGACAAAGGAAGTGCCCTTGCTATTTTGGGTGAGCACTTAGGCATCAAAAAAGAAGAGATGATGGCTATTGGAGATGAAGAAAATGATCTTTCGATGCTAAGATGGGTTGGATTACCAGTTGCCATGAAAAATGCTTCAGATACTGTTAAAAAAGAAATCAAAAGAACGACTAGTCGCACCAATGATGAGTCAGGAGTAGCAGAGGCTATTGAAAAATATATACTAAGAGAGGGAAAAGATGGGATTATTTGACCGCCTATTTGGAAGAAATAAAAAAGAAGAGACTAAAGAGGACGTTGTGACCTCTGAGGAACAAATTGAAACAAACAATCCAGATATTAAAGAAAAAAGTGAAGAAAATGACTTGGTATCAATAGAAACTTCTGAAAGTCATCAAACTTTAGAACAGGAGTTTCAAGAAAATGCCACAGCTAATCTCACCAATGACTTGTCTCAAACACATGAGGAAAAAGAAGAGATTAAGCAAATTTCCAAGGATAATTTTAATGTCCTTGATACACAAGACATCAATGAAGTACAAGACATTGATAATGTGCAAGATAACTCTCAAGAATCTGATGAGGAAAAATATCACAGAACACTTAAAAAGACGCGTACAGGATTTGGTGCGAGATTAAATGCCTTTCTAGCTAATTTTAGAAGTATTGATGAAGAGTTTTTTGAAGATTTGGAAGAAATGTTGATTCTATCAGATGTCGGTGTTTTAGTAGCATCAAACTTGACTGAAGAATTACGTTATGAGGCAAAACTCGAAAATGCTAAGAGACCTGAAGAGTTAAAACAAGTCATCATCGAAAAATTAGTGACAATCTATGAAAAAGATGGTCAATTCAATGAAAAGTTAAATCTTCAAGAAGACTTAACGGTCATGTTATTTGTTGGTGTTAATGGTGTTGGTAAAACAACATCTATTGGTAAGCTTGCCTACAAATACCAACAAGAAGGAAAGAAAGTCATGTTAGTGGCAGCCGACACCTTTAGAGCAGGAGCTGTTGCACAACTAGTCGAATGGGGCAAAAGAGTTAACGTGCCCGTTATCACCGGTGTTGAAAAAGCTGACCCAGCTAGTGTTGTTTTTGATGGTGTTGAAAGAGCTGTAAAAGAAGGCGTTGATATTCTTTTAATTGACACAGCAGGTCGTCTGCAAAATAAAGACAATCTCATGGCAGAATTAGAAAAAATAGGTCGTATCATTAAACGAGTGATACCTGATGCACCACATGAAACCTTGTTAGCTTTAGATGCTTCAACGGGTCAAAACGCTCTAGTTCAAGCCAAAGAATTTTCAAAAATCACTCCTGTCACAGGGATTGTTTTGACTAAGTTAGATGGTACCGCAAAAGGTGGTGTTGTTCTTGCCATCAGAGAGGAACTTGATATTCCAGTTAAATTAATTGGTTTTGGTGAAAAAATTGATGATATTGGTGCCTTTAATTCCGAAAACTTTATGCAAGGGTTATTAGAAGGACTTATCTAATAAAAAATCTCAGAGAGTTTATCTCTGAGATTTTTCATTTGATTAAAACACACGATAAACATAAGGGTTATCGGGTTCTTGTATGGATTGAATGTTTTCGATAGTAAGTACTGGCAAGGTTTGATCAAGATTTTGATTGTATTCAAGACTTAATTTGCCCTTGACATTAACCCAGTTGTTATCTTCTAAATCAATATTTTCCCCCTTGGTTAGTAGACCATAGACACCCGAATCGGCGATACAGTGTATAATACCAAAGCGAAAAAGGAATTGATAATTTTCTGTTTTTGGGTCATTATAGACAAAACCTAGATAGTTAATCTCACGACCAACAAATTCATCAGGGAAAAGATAAATCAGTTCCATCACTTCCATATAATTGTCACTTGTGATTTTTAAAGGTTTTGAGCCTTTATACTTGTTAAGTGCTTTTTTCATTTCGTTATTATAAGAAGCTTTAGTGAAATAAAGACTGGTATCCGGTTTTAAGTATTGAACACGCGTGCCATCACTACTCTCGCCTGTTGGGGAGGAGCCACTGGCAAGTGGGAAGTGATAGCCTTTTGCTGAGACGGTTGTGGAATCAAGAGTAGCTGTTGGTACTAAAAGCCCAACTGCAATCGGAAATAGCAAAAGAATGATGCTAGCCCATTTGGCTGATTTTGTCGTTAAATGACTAGGCATTTCTAATTTTTTCATCCAGATTATCAATTGAACAATGGCTAGAATGAGTGATAACACCATCGAAATATAAGCGAGATAAGAATAATGAATGTTGATGTATTGATCTAATTTTCCAGATAGTTGCAAGTACATTCCTAATTCAAAATAACCGACTAAAACTAAGAATCTAAACATCACATCACCCCCAAGAATAAACAGTAGAGCACAACGACCACACTAGATGTCGCCATAAATTGCAGGATAAACCGTTTTTTAAAAGAATTAAGCATCATGAGAAGATTTTTAATGTCAATCATCGGACCAATAATAAGAAAAGCCATGACGGGTGCCATTCCAAACGTTGATAATAAAGAAGCACCGATAAAAGCATCCGCTTCACTACAAAGTGATAGGATGAAAGCAAGTAACATCATGATTAAAATAGCTGTTAGCGGATTATGACCGATAGTGGTTAAAATACGAGTTGGCACATAAATTTGCATCCCTGAGGCAACGAGACTACCAAAAACCAGATAGCGTCCCACATCGAAAAATTCATCTACAGCATGAGATAAAGCGTAAAAAACTTTTTGTTGCCAGTTTTTATCAGAGTAGTCATGAAAATGGGTATTGTTTCGATTAGGTTTTTGAATGTTGCTGTCAACTACAAATCCTAGCATAATTCCTAAGCAAGTAGCCACAAGCATAGCACCGACAAGTCTTAAAAATAAAAAGCGAAAAGAATTGCCAAATGCTGAGTAAGTTGCAAATAAGACAATAGGATTAATGATTGGTGCAGTTGCTAAAAAAGGAATAGCAGTGTAGCTAGGTACTCTTTTTTCAATAAAGCGATTGACGATGGGCACGATACCACATTCACATGATGGGAAAACAAAACCAATCATCGTACCAAATAAAATGCGTAGCCACTTATTTTTTGGAAGGTATCTTGTTACCATATCAGGCGTTAGATAAACTTCAATCGCCCCAGCTAAAATACTCCCCAAAAACACAAAGGGGAGAGCTTCAATGATGATAGATAAAAAAATGGCAAACCATTGTAAAACACTGCTTGGTAATTGACTTAAAATAGACATGAGTTGAAATCATCTCCTTATTTGTTGAGATAACAAAACTTGTTATCTTAAGATAAGTAGTATTCATTATAACATTTATTTGTTTTTTCGACAGTTTTTAAAAATAAAAGAGGTTTCAAAAAAGACCATCTTTAAGAAGGTCTTTATTTTTTATCTGCTTTTTTGTTTGTTTTTTCTTTCTCTGCATCAGGTGGAGAAGGTTTTGTTGCGGTTGGTAAGGTTGCAAAATTTTCCAACATTTTTTCTAAATCATCTTGTTTTTTATGAGTAATTGCCATAGAAAACCAACTTTCTAGTTTAAGATACTTCTATTATACTACAAAATCTATAAGAAGACATCAATGCTTACTGAGGGAGCATACTATTAACTGTAAAGGGATGATATATAGACTTTAAAGAGGACAACGCCATGATAGAGGATATAGGTAAAATCACAGCACTATACTCCAACCTTTCAGTTGGTGATGAAGATAGAGGCGGTGGCGAGAGTAATAGCATAGTCAATAGAAACAATATACGCTTTATCGCCATCAACAACGGTATAGACAGTAAAGACCAAAATGCATTGGAATTTGTCCCTTATTAACATCATGTCAGAGTGGGATGCAAGAGGAATCAGTAAGAAAGTAAAAACAGGAATTAAGGTCAAAGGAGCAAATGGAAAGCCTATAGTAACAGAAGACCCTACGTCTATATAAAAAATCCTGCAAGCAAAGATTATTGGATAGTCGATAAAGAAGCTGTCGAAGTTGTAAAACTCATTTTTAGGCAATCTATGGAGAGGAAAAACAGAAATCAGATAGCAATTCATCTTAAAACAAATGAGATACTCATCCAACATTTTATATGAAACAGCAAGACAGAGGAACAGCGAAAAACAAATTCCTCAAGGAAGAAAACAGATATAACTGGAACAAAGCAAGCATAACACGCATACTGAAAAGGCAGAAGTATTAGACCTGTAAAACTAATTGAAAATATGATATAATATTAAAAATATTGAGTGAAACAAATTAGAATTTGATTTTTGGGGGGTAATCAAGGTGAATGAATTTAATGAATATGTTCGTGATAGTTTTTCTGAATCTGGTGATATTGTCATAAAATCTATGATGGGCGGATACCTTGTATATTTTAATGGTAAGCTGATAGGTGACATTTGCAATAATGAACTGTTTTTGAAGAGGACGCCAACATCGGATAGACTTCTTTCAGATTCAGAACTGCGTTATCCTTATGATGGTTCAAAGACGTTGATGCATGTATTTGACAAATTTGAAGATACTGATTTGATTGTAGAAATATTGGGCGGCATGTATGCGGAACTGCCCGAAAAGAAACCAAAGAAAGCCAAATAAGACTGATAAATACCAGTTTGTCTAATTGAATATAGTAATTTGAAAAACAGTAAATCAAAAAGGTTTGCTGTTTTTTGTTGCCCAATTTTTATAATGAAATCGTCAATAAATTAAAAAAGGTACTTGACAAAACGTTCTCTGAGGGAGAAAGCATTCTTTTAAAACGTCAGAAAAATAGTAAATATTATCCAATCATTATTAAAGATGATATAATAGAGGGTATGGAAAATAGTTATATTATCGCCCAAGAATTGGGCATTAAACAAACACAAATCACAACGGTTTTACAATTAACGACAGAAGGAAATACCATTCCTTTTATTGCGCGTTATCGTAAGGAAATGACTGGTAACCTTGATGAAGTTGACATCAAAGCGATTATCGATCGAGACAAGCAACTGACTGCCCTTTCAGAGAGAAAAGAAACCGTTCTTGCTAAAATTGCTGAGCAGGGGAAATTGACTCCTGAGCTTGAAAAAGCAATCACAGATGCTGAAAAATTAGCAGATGTTGAGGAACTTTATCTGCCTTATAAGGAAAAACGACGCACCAAAGCAACAATTGCGCGTGAAAATGGTCTGTCTGACTTGACACGTCTTATTTTGCAAAATGATGCTAATCTTGAAGAAAAGGCCAAGAATTTCCTCAATGACACCTTTGATACAGTTGACAAGGCTTTAACTGGCGCTACTGATATTTTAATCGAATTTTTATCAGAAGATCTTAAATTGCGTTCTTGGACTTATAACGAAATCTGGCAGTACAGTACGTTAACGTCAAGTTTAAAAGATGACACGCTAGACGAAAAGAAGGTCTTTCAAATCTACTATGATTTCTCAGAAAAAGTTGCTAATCTCCAAGGTTATCGTGTTCTAGCTTTGAATCGTGGTGAGAAATTAGGTGTTTTAAAGGTTTCTTTTGAACATAACTTGGATAAGATGACACGCTTTTTTGAATACCGTTTTAAACAGCAAAACGATTATATTAAACATAGTATTCAACAGGCGCTAAAAAAGAAAATCATTCCTGCTATGGAACGTCGAATTCGTTCTGAATTGACTGAAAAAGCAGAAGATGGAGCAATCTCGCTTTTTTCAGAAAACTTGCGCAATCTCCTTTTAATTGCGCCTTTGAAGGGAAAAATGGTTCTAGGGTTTGACCCAGCCTTTCGAACGGGAGCAAAATTGGCTCTGGTTGATCTCACAGGTAAATTAATCTTGACACAAGTTATCTACCCAGTAAAACCAGCCACTCAAAAACAAATTGAAGATGCCAAGGTTGTTTTAAAACAATTGATTGAAGACTATGGGATTGAGCTGATTGCTATTGGTAATGGAACAGCTAGTCGAGAAAGTGAGAGCTTTGTTGCTGAAGTTTTAAAAGAGTACCCTCAAGTTTCTTATGTAATTGTCAATGAAAGTGGTGCTTCTGTTTACTCAGCAAGTGAGTTGGCAAGGCATGAATTTCCTGATTTACCAGTTGAAAAACGCTCTGCCATATCTATTGCTAGACGTCTTCAAGACCCTTTGGCAGAGCTGGTTAAAATTGATCCAAAATCCATTGGTGTTGGTCAATACCAACATGATGTGAGTCAAAAGAAATTATCAGAAAACCTTGATTTCACTGTTGAAACAGTAGTAAACCAAGTCGGTGTTAATGTTAATACAGCAAGCCCTGCTCTTTTATCTTATGTTTCAGGATTCAACAAAACCATTTCAGAAAACCTTGTCAAATACCGTGAAGAAAATGGTGCGATAATGTCTCGTTTTGACATTAAAAAGGTGCCACGTTTGGGAGATAAGGCATTTGAACAAGCGGCAGGCTTCTTGCGTATTCCAAATAGTTCAAACATTTTAGATAATACTGGTGTTCATCCTGAAAGCTATCCTGCTGTTGAGCGCTTATTTGCCTTATTGTCTATTGAAGAACTAAATCAAGAAGCTCAAAAGAAACTAAAGGCACTTGATTATAAGGCAGTTTCAAAAACGATTGCAATTGGTGAAGCAACCTTAAAAGATATTATTCAAGACCTTCTAAAACCTGGTCGCGATTTACGTGATGATTTTGAAGCACCGACGCTCCGCCAAGATGTTTTAGATTTGAAAGACCTTAACATTGGTCAAAAACTTGAAGGAACCATTAGAAATGTTGTTGATTTTGGAGCTTTTGTTGATATCGGTATCCATGAAGATGGCCTAATTCACATTTCTCAGATGAGTCATCAATTTATAAAACATCCTAGTCAGGTGGTTTCAGTTGGAGATATCGTTACTGTTTGGGTCTCTAAAATTGATGAAGAACGTGGAAAAGTTAATCTTTCCTTGGTAGAATTAGATGGATCTCACTGAATACGTTAAAAGAGTTTCTCTTGATGATTTTGGCAAACCTTTTAATCATTATGCTGTTTGGAATAGTCGCCTAACCACAACAGGTGGGCGATTTTTCCCAAATGATGGTCATTTGGATTTTAGTACAAAAATCTATCAAGAACATGGCCCAGCTTTATTTCGAAAAATTGTTCGCCATGAATTGTGCCACTATCATCTCTTTTTTGAAAAAAGGGGTTATCGTCACCGCGATAAAGAGTTTAAAGAGTTACTTAAAAAAGTTGATGGCATTAGATATGTTCCAAGAAAAATTGAGGCAGTCAAATACTATTATGTTTGTCAGACATGTGGATTTTCATACCCTAGAAATCGGCGTATAAACCAATCTCTTTATCGATGTGGCAAGTGTCAAGGCACTCTAATCTTAAAAAATCATTCGTAAGACGGATGACTACTTCAACAATAATGATTATAATATAATAGCATCGCAATAATTATTATTTCTATTGGCGATAGCAGCAACAGTTTAGCAAAAAGGGAGAGATTATGATGACAAAGTGGTACAAAAAAAGAGAGAACAGTTGGCTTGCCGGTGTTCTTTCAGGAATATCAGATAAGTTTTCATTAGATTTAGGATTTCTACGATTTCTCTTTCTCTTAATTTTTTTATATGCTAGAGGAGTCCTGTTAATCTACCTTATTTTGGCACTTGTCCTGCCCTATAAAGAAGATGAGACACATCAAGCTTACCATCAGGGACCTCGTAAGAGAAAAGATGCAGAACCACTTGATGAGAAAGAGGATTGGTTTTGGTAAACTGTCTAAACAATAGTCAGATGAAATATAATCTTATTCAGGATATTTTTTCAAACTTTATTGTCTTGAGTAATAAGTGACTTTTGAGTTTAAAGGTTCTCTCTTTTTAATAGGCATAGAACCTTATCATTTTTTCCAAATTATGATAGAATGAATAAAAGGAGAAAAAATGAAAGTTACAGTAAAGATGTTAGCAGAAAAGATAAAACTCAACGTTATCTATGGCAATGAGTCACTGTTGAATAAGGAAATCACCACATCTGATATTTCTCGACCTGGTTTAGAAATGACTGGTTATTTTGATTATTATACTTCAGAACGTGTTCAGCTACTAGGAATGAAAGAATGGTCTTATCTGATGGCAATGACGTCTCATAATCGCTATTCTGTATTAAGAATGATGCTAAAACCAGAAACACCAGCTATTATTGTTTCACGTGGACTAGAAATTCCAGAGGAGCTCCATCAAACTGCCAAAGAAAATGGTGTTGCACTTTTGCAAAGTCGTGTACCAACGAGTCGTTTATCAGGAGAAATTTCCTGGTATCTGGACTCTTGCCTTGCTGAAAGAACTAGTATTCATGGTGTTTTAATGGACATTTACGGAATGGGGGTTCTCATTCAGGGCGATAGTGGTATCGGTAAAAGTGAGACAGGTCTAGAACTGGTTAAAAGAGGCCATCGCTTAGTCGCTGATGACCGTGTTGATGTCTTTGCTAAAGATGAGGAATCTTTATGGGGAGAACCGGCAGAAATCTTGCGTCACCTTCTTGAAATACGTGGTGTCGGGATTATTGATGTTATGAGTCTTTATGGCGCCAGTGCTGTCAAATCATCTTCACAAGTTCAGCTAGCTATTTACTTGGAAAATTATGAAGCCTGCAAGGATTTTGATCGTTTAGGTAACGGTCAAGAAGAAATTGAATTATCTGGCGTTAAAATTCCTAGAATAAGAATTCCTGTTAAGACTGGGCGTAACGTTTCGGTTGTTATAGAAGCAGCTGCAATGAATTACAGAGCAAGACAAATGGGATTTGATGCCACAAAAAGTTTTGAAAAACGACTGTCAGTATTAATTGAGAAGAATGGAGTTTCACATGATTAATCCAGTAGCTATTGAATTAGGTCCAATTAGCCTACGCTGGTATGCTATTTTTATTGTTTCTGGTTTGATTTTAGCGGTTTACTTAGCGATGAAAGAGGCGCCTAAAAAAAGAATTAAGCCAGATGATGTTTTAGATTTTATCCTAATTGCTTTTCCTTTAGCCATTGTTGGCGCTAGACTTTATTATGTGATTTTTGAGTGGTCCTACTATGCTCAACACCCCTTAGAAATCTTTGCCATTTGGAATGGTGGAATAGCCATTTACGGCGGGTTGATTACAGGAGCTTTGGTACTACTGGCTTTTTCATACTATCGTATAATTAATGCCTTTGATTTTTTAGACATCGCTGTTCCGGGAGTCATGATTGCTCAAAGTATTGGTCGTTGGGGTAATTTTGTTAACCAAGAAGCTTATGGAAAAGTTGTTTCTAATTTAGACTATCTTCCAGATTTTATTAAAAATCAAATGTTTATTGAAGGTAGCTACCGAGTACCAACCTTTTTATATGAATCTATGTGGAATTTAATTGGATTTATTATCATCATGATTTTAAGAAGGATACCGAAATTGTTAAAAGAAGGTGAAACTACATTCTTTTATCTCATATGGTATGGTATCGGTCGCTTCGTCATTGAAGGTATGAGAACTGATAGTTTAATGCTTGGTGGCTTAAGAGTATCACAATGGTTATCTGCTATCTTAGTGCTGGTAGGAGTTGTCATGATTGTTCTGCGTCGTTCAAAAAAAGATTTACCATTTTATCTTGAACCAATGAATAATCAGTTGTCAAAATAGGGATATAGGAGAAATATATGGATTTAGTTGGACTATCTTTATTAATCATCGCTATTGCATTTGTTGTTTTGGTGTTCTTTGCTGTTAAGTTGATAAAAAACGTTTCAGAAACGGTAGAAGAAAGTAAAAAAACAATCACATTATTAACGGGTGATGTTAATGTCACTTTGAAACAAACTAATGACTTATTAGCAAAAGCTAATATTTTAGTTGAAGATGTCAATGGAAAAGTTGCAACCATTGATCCCTTGTTTAGTGCAGTAGCAGAGTTATCAGAAAGTGTTTCAGATTTAAATACTCAAGCTAGAACATTTGGGCAAAAAGCAACTGACGCATCATCAAATGTTAGTCATGTGAGTAAGGCTTATACGGTTGCAAAAATTGCAAAAAAAATATTTAAAAAATAAGGAGAACAAAGATGGGTAAATTTTTAAAAACAGCGATTATTGGTGCTATTTCAGGAGCTGCTGCAGCTTACTTTTTAACAACTAAAGAAGGAAAAAAAGTTAAAGACAAAGTGACAGATGTCGTTGAAAAATTTAAGGAAGATCCAGAAACGTATCAAGAATTAGCTAAAGAAAAAACAAAAGAATATAAAGATTTTGCCGTTGACACCTTTAAAGAATATAAAGAAAAATTAGAATCAGGTGAAATCACACCTGAAGAGATTGCGAAAAATATTAAAGAAACTGCTAAAGAAGGTTTTTCAACAATCAAAGAAACAATTAAAGACATTCATTTGACAGATGACAAAACTGTTGGTGATGAGTTAGAAGACGATGACATCATTATTGATTATGAAGATGTTGCTGATGATATCAAAGAAAAAGCGTCTGACATTAAAGAAAACGTTGAAGAAACAACAAGTGATGTCAAAGAAGCTATAGAAGAAAAAATTGATGATATCACCAAAGAATAGATCGTCGTTTCGTATGTGAAAAAAATCTTCTTGATCTTGGTTCAGCTATTGCTTCAAGGTTGGACGCTAGAGACAAAATAAAAAGTAAAGGATGGGTAGAATGGTGGTAAAACTATGCTAGAAGTATGGTTTGTTGTATTACTTTTGATTTTATTTTTTATTGCGACAATTTATTTTTGGATAAGAGTTTATATAATAGACATTGTTAAAACTGTAGAAGTTGCTAAAAAAAACAAATTTACAAAAGTTCAGTGGTTCTATATATGGATATTATCGATACTATTTGTTCTATTCTTATTTTATATTTCATTTAAATATAATATTATCTTTTAATTTTGAATAAGTATGGAATGATGTTGGCACCCTTTTTAGAGGGTGCTTTTTATTGTGCCAAGAGTATTTACATTTATCAAACCAATAAATACAAAAACTAATATAATTATTTTGCAGATTATAAATATGAATTAATGAAACGATGATATAAAATAATTCACCTTTTCTCTCTGTATCAAGTGCAATATAAGAATTTATATCAAAATTGTTTAATAAAATCATTTCACACTTAGGGTATATGTGTTTCTTAGAAAATAGAAAACAGTCCCAGTAAAATCTTTTGCTGGAACTGTTCTGTTATAAAAATATAAAAAACTTTCCTCTATTTACCATAAAAGAAAGTCAAGTATTAAATAGTTTGATTAAACGAGGGACAAAATTAATTATCACTAAACCACTAACAAAAGCAATAGGAAATGCAAAAAGTGGTTGGAGATTCATTGAAAGAAGAACAAATGTTAGAGCAACAGTAGTAAGACAAAAAAAAGCTATTTTTAAGAAAAAAACAAGTTCTCTAAATTTTCTTTTCTTAGTATTTGAAATTTTATAGTTACTATATCTGGGGGCAGAATTAGAATAAAATTCTTTATCTTCTTCATAGACATTCTGCCTATTTAATGGTATTGGCATAGGCATCTCCTTTAAGTACCTTATAATAGTATCATAAAAAAGTAAAGTTATTGTTACAATTTTGTTACATTCCACAAAAAAGGCCCATTTTTAGCGATTTTTGATAAAATATTAGGTATGAGTGAAATGATTTTAACAGCTACTGCTGAAAGTATTGAACAAACAAAACAGTTATTAGAGTTAGGCGTTGATCGTATTTATATCGGTGAAAAGAACTTTGGCCTTCGTTTACCAAATACTTTTGAATATGACGAGATGAAAGAAATAGCAACTCTTGTTCACCAAAAAGGAAAAAAACTAACGGTAGCAGTAAATGCTTTGATACACCAAGGTATGATTGATCGTCTGCCAGATTATCTGGATTTTTTAGAATCGATTGAAACTGACTATATTACTGTTGGGGATACTGGTGTTATTTATCTTATCAACCAAGAGAAGAGACCTTTAAAAATGATTTATGATGCCTCAACCATGGTTACTTCCAGTCGTCAAATAAATTTTTGGGGGAAAGTCGGGAAGGTCTCAGAAGCAGTTTTAGCCAGAGAAATTCCATCAGAGGAACTCTTTAAACTTTCTCAAAATTTAGACATTCCAGCAGAAGTTTTGATATATGGGGCTAGTGTTATTCATCATTCTAAACGCCCACTACTTCAAAATTATTATAATTTTACTAAAATTAATGATGGCAAAAATAAAGCAAGAGATTTATTTCTAGCAGAGCCAAGTAATCCAAATTCTCACTATTCAGTCTATGAGGATAATCATGGCACACATGTTTTTGCTAATAATGATATTAATCTCATGACCAAATTAAATGAGTTAGTTGCACATGGCCTGACACACTGGAAGTTAGATGGCATTTATACACCAGAAACGTCATTTACAGAGATTGTAAGCTACTTTGTTAAAGCAAGAGATTTAATCTCATCAGGTCAATTTGATCAAGCAAAGTCTCTCTTGTTTGATGAAAAAATAAGAGAACGTCATCCTAAAAATCGTCAACTAGACACAGGTTTTTATGATTTTGACCCTAATCTTGTAAAATAATTTGTTTGAGTGAGGAAAAAAATGACACGAGTAGAAAAAAAACGTCCCGAAGTTTTGGCACCTGCTGGGACTCTTGAAAAACTAAAGGTTGCTATCCATTATGGTGCTGATGCCGTTTTTATCGGTGGTCAAGCCTATGGTTTAAGGAGTAGAGCTGGTAACTTTACTATTGAAGAAATGGCAGAAGGTGTTGCTTTTGCTAAAAAATATGGAGCTAAAGTTTATGTTGCAGCTAATATGGTTACCCATGAAGGTAATGAAGAAGGGGCAGGAGAGTGGTTTCGTCAATTGAGAGATATTGGCATTGCTGCGGTTATTGTTTCTGATCCTGCTTTGATTGAGATATGTGCGACAGAAGCTCCAGGATTAGAAATTCATCTATCAACCCAGGCTTCAGCAACCAATGTTGAAACTTTCAAGTTTTGGAAAGATTATGGTTTGACCCGTGTTGTTTTGGCACGAGAGGTATCAATGTCAGAATTGGCAGAGATTAGACAACGAACTGATGTTGAAATAGAAGCTTTTGTTCATGGGGCTATGTGTGTATCATATTCTGGTCGTTGTACTTTATCAAACCATATGAGTCATCGTGATGCTAATCGAGGGGGTTGTTCGCAATCTTGTCGCTGGAAATATGATCTCTATGATATGCCATTTGGTCAAGAACGTCAAAGTTTAAAAGGCGAAGTTGTTGAGCCATTTTCAATGAGTGCGGTTGATATGTCAATGATTGAGCATATTCCAGAATTTGTTGAAAATGGTGTGGATAGTTTAAAAATAGAAGGACGCATGAAATCCATTCACTATGTTTCTACGGTTGCTAATTGTTATAAGGCGGCTGTTGATGCTTACATGGAGAGTCCAGCTAAGTTTGAAGCTATTAAACAAGAGTTGATAGACGAATTATGGAAAGTGGCTCAAAGAGAACTCTCAACAGGCTTTTATTATGGAACACCAACAGAAAATGAACAACTTTTTGGTGCACGTCGTAAAATTCCCCAATACAAATTTGTAGGAGAGGTAATGGCTTTTGATGAAGCCACAATGAGAGCTACGATTCGTCAAAGAAATGTCATCAATGAGGGTGATATTGTTGAGTTTTATGGTCCAGGCTTTCGTCATTTTGAAACAACGATTACTGACTTACGAGATGAAGAAGGAAACAAAATTGATCGTGCTCCAAATCCTATGGAATTACTTTCCATAAAAGTACCTGAAGTGGTTAAACCAGGAGATATGATTAGAAGTTGTAAAGAAGGTTTGATCAATCTTTATAAAGAAGATGGCAGTAGCCAAACTGTTAGAATATAAAAAAGCTCACTATTTAGTGAGTTTTTTAGTAGTCTTTTAATTGATTTTGGGAGACCTTAATAGAAGGTGGAACGATAGAGATTTTATGAATGTCGCTAATCGCAATAATAGCTGATAAATTACGTTGAAAGTTCTTCAAAATGAGTTTTTCACTAGTCTCTTCATAACGAACAATGTCACCAGTAAAACTTTTATCTTGGTAAATCACATGAACGGATGAGTCATTATCAAGAGCCTGCTTAATAACGTCAAGCAGTTGTTTTTTTGTAATGTCTTCTAGTGAGGGTTTTTCTTTTGGGTCAATAAAGTCTTTAATAGCCTCTATTATCGGTTTAAATATCTTTATCATAGTATTTTCTCGTTTAAATTGATACAATGATTATATAATATTTTAATGATAAATAAAATAGCAATTAGAATAAAAATAGGTTACAAAACCATATTATAAGGAAAAATCACGATGTTTAACATTAGTTTTCGAATAGGTAATTAGGAGGATTTAAAATGTCAGAATTTAGCTTTGAAATAGTAGAACACCTACTCGTTTTATCAGAAAATGAGAAGGGTTGGAAGAAAGAATTAAATAGAGTCAGTTATAATGGTGCGACACCTAAGTATGATATTCGTTCTTGGAATGAAGATCATACAAAAATGGGCAAAGGTATTACACTGACAAATGAAGAATTTGATGTTCTTTTACAAGCTTTTAGAAAATAAGATTATTTAACGTAGTCTTGTTTTCTAAGAACATTAAATAAAGGTTTTGAAAGAAGCGTTACTAGAGCTAATTTTAAAATTTCAGGAATGATGAATGGGACAACCCCAGCCATGATGGCGCTACTTAGATTGAGTTTTGCAACAACCATTAAGCCAATGACACCAAAAACAAAAACAATAATATCACCTAAGATATTTGCTATTAACACCTTCACTAGAGAAGAATTGGTGTTGGTTAGGATTGATGTGACAAATGAAAAACCAAGCATTCCCCATAAAAACCCGCCGGTTGGTCCAAATAAAACTTGAAAACCAGATGCCCCACCTGCAAAAACAGGGATACCTATTGCCCCTAAAACAAGGTATAATAGTGTGGCAGTTGTCGCTTCTTTGGGTTTTAATAGTGTAGCGACTAATCCAATAGCAAGTGTTTGCAGACTAAAAGGAACGCTTCCAAAAGGGATGGTAATCTGTGCTAAAATAGCAATCATTGCAGCTGCAATAGCTGTTATAGCAAGTGAAAATGTTTTTGAATGTCTCATAAATACCTCTTTAGTTAACTTAAATTTATAAATGGTTAACTAAAATTATAGCAATTTTCAATAAGATGTCAATATAAATATAAAAAAGTTTAAGAGATACAATCATCTCTTAAACTTTTTCTTATTTCATTGTTGGGAAAAGTAGTACATCACGAATAGTAGTTGTATCTGTTAACAACATAACCAAACGGTCAATACCAATTCCTAAACCACCTGTTGGTGGCATACCATACTCAAGCGCCTCAACAAAATCATAATCAATGCCTGTTGCTTCATCATCACCAAGCTCTTTTGCTTTTGCTTGTGCTTCAAAACGAGATAATTGATCAATCGGATCATTTAATTCGGTGAAGGCATTAGCGTATTCTTTAGTCACAATAAAGAGTTCAAAACGATCGGTAAAGCGAGCGTCATCTGGATTTTTTTTAGCCAGAGGTGAGACTTCAACAGGATGACCAAAGACAAAAGTGGGTTGAATAAGTGTTTCTTCAACAAAGGCTTCAAAGAAAGCATTGATAACATGACCAACACTGGTGAAATGTTTTTCAAGCGGGACTTGTTTTTCTTTTGCGAGAGAAACAGCTTCTTCAAAAGTCATTTCTCGCCAGAAATCAATACCAGTCACTTCTTTAATAGCATCAACCATATGAACACGTTTAAACGGCTCATGAATATTGATTTTAGTTCCTTGATAATCTATTGGGCCATCTCCTTTAACGGCTTTAGCAGCATGTTGGATGATGCCTTCTGTGAGATTCATGATATCTTCATAGTCAGCATAGGCTTCATAAACTTCAATAGAAGTGAATTCAGGATTGTGTGTGGCATCCATTCCTTCATTTCTAAAAATACGACCAATCTCATAAACACGTTCCATACCACCAACGATGAGACGTTTTAAGTGAAGCTCAGTAGCGATACGAAGCACCATGTCAATGTTTTGAGCATTGTGGTGAGTAATGAATGGTCTTGCAGCTGCACCACCAGCTTCGTTATGAAGAACAGGTGTTTCAACTTCTAAAAAACTAAGTCCGTCTAAATAACGTCTGATTTCTGAGATGATTTTTGAACGTGTGACAAAACGCTCAAAACTCTCACGATTAGAAATTAAATCCAAATAGCGTTTACGGTAGATGGTTTCAATATCTGTTAAACCGTGGAATTTTTCAGGCAGTGGGCGAAGTGATTTAGAAAGATGAGTTAGCTTCGTTGCTTTAATCGATAGCTCGCCCATATCAGTACGCATGATTTCGCCTTCAACACCAAGAAAATCACCTAAGTCAGCTTTTTTGAAAATCTCATAATTTTCATCACCAACAGCATCCTTACGAACATAAATTTGAATTTGACCATCTCGATCTTGAATATGAGCAAAACCAACTTTTCCTTTACCACGCTTGGTCATTAAACGTCCAGCAACAATGGCTGTTTCTTCAAGGTCATGCAACTCTTCTTTACTCTTATCAGCATATTTTTCTTTTAATTCAAGAGAGTTAGCTGTACGCTCGAAACGTTTACCAAAAGGATCAATTCCTTGATCAGCTAAGGCAGACATTTTTTCACGTCTAATAATTTGTTGATCATTTAATTCTTCATTGTATGGGTTAGACATCTTCTTCCTCCAATAATTATTCCATCCTATTATAACATAAAAGAGTCTAGAATAGGCATTCCAATTCTCAAAGTATGTTTGAAATTTATTTTAAAAAACGGTATAATTTATGAGATACTAAATTCTTAGGAGTAAATATGATAACTTCAATTGTTTTTGACGTTGATGATACAATATATGATCAAAGACGTCCCTATCAATTAGCTATTGAAAAATGTTTTCCCGATTTTGATATGAAATATATCAAAGAGGCTTATATCCGTTTTCGTCATTATTCTGATACAGGATTTCCTAAAGTGATAGCAGGAGAGTGGACAACAGAGTATTTTCGTTTTTGGCGTTGTAAAGAGACGTTAATGGAATTTGGTCATCCCGAAATTGATGAAGAAATGGGTAATCGTTTCCAAGAGATTTATGAGCATGAATTAGCTAACATTACTATGCTTGATGAAATGAGAATGACTTTAGAGTTTTTGAAATCAAAAAATGTCCCTATGGGTATTATTACCAACGGTCCAACGGAACATCAACTCAAAAAAGTTAAAAAATTAGGTCTTTATGATTATATTGAGCCTAAAAGAGTGATTGTTAGTCAGGCAACTGGCTTTCAAAAACCAGAAAGAGAAATCTTTAATCTAGCAGCGCAACAATTTGATATGAATCCAAGTACAACTTTATATGTTGGTGATTCTTATGACAATGATATTGTTGGTGCTCATAAAAGTGGTTGGCATTCTATGTGGTTTAATCACAGAGGAAGAAGTTTAAAGCCAGGAACGAAACCTGTTTTTGACCTTGAAATCGATAACTTTGAGCAACTTTTTGGTGCCGTTAAGGTTTTATTTGATTTGCCAGATAATAAATTTATTTTTGATACTAATGAAAAGAGTAATCCTATCTTACAAATGGGAATTAATAATGGTCTTATGATGGCAGCTGAACGCTTATTAGAAAGTAATATGAGTATTGATAAGGTTGTTATTTTACTTCGTTTGGATAAAAAACAAGAACAATTTCTTCGGATGAAATATAGTCAATAAAAAAGAAACAGAAAAAATTTTTTCTGTTTCTTTTTAATTTAGTGTGACGACCATTTCTTCAATTTTTTCAAGATGATCTATATTATTCCATTCAATTAGATGATAATCTTTTAGGTTAGTCGTTTCCAAAATGGTAAGACTAGCATTATCTAAGTGACCTAATTTTTTAAATTCACTTGGTTCATAACCTAGTAAACAATGAATCGTTGCACTAAGACTTGCTCCATGCCCAACGATAAGGACATTGTCATCGTTCTCATCAAGTGATTGAATGACATCAATGATACGGTGGGTAACTTGGTAGAGTGTCTCTGCTTCAAAAACAGAAGGAGAAAATTGAGCTAAATTATTGTAGAAAGCTTTAATTTGTTTAGGATAAATAGCTTTGGCTATGCTAATTTTTTTTCCTTCAAGATTACCAAGATGCCATTCACGAAGTTGTTTTTTTGTTTGAAAGGTGTGAGGATAGTCATTGTTTTTTAAAATAATTTCTGTACTTGTTATTGCTCGTGGTAAATCACTGGAGTAGACTTCATCAAACTTAATATGACGAAGTTCTTGCCCTAAAAGATTAAGCTCATCATAAGCTTCAGGTAGAAGTTCAGAGTCCATTGTACTGCCCTGAAAACGTCCTTCAAGGTTTGAAATGGTTTTTCCATGTCGAATAAAATATAATTTCATAGAGGCTCCTTATTATCATTGCTTTTCATTAGTCTTATTTATTTTGTTTACTTTATTCTATCAAATCGGCAAATCTAGCATCAACAAAATCAGCTAATTTTTGACTGTTGATTTTGATAGAGTGTCCAATTTCCCCAGCAGATACAATTATATCTCCGTATGATAGAGAAAGTTGGTCAATATAGATAGGATAGTCATGCCTTTGTCTAATTCCTATAGGATTATTTGCACCGTGAACATAGCCGGTGGTTGCTTGTAATTCTTTTTGGGGAATCATTTTAACTTTTTTATTGCCAGAAATCTTAGCTAATTTTTTCTCTGACAAATGTTTTTGAACAGGGATAATACCAATGATTGGACCAGTCTTATCACCTGAAAGGGCTAGGGTTTTGAAAATGATTTCTGAAGGATTATTTTGGCTACCAGGTTTTCCTTCTTTAACGGTAATGAAAACATTTTCATATTTTATGTTAGCCTTGTCAAGAATTTGGTTGACTAGTGTTTTTTTATGTTTGCTTTTCTTACTCATTTGTATTTTTCCTCAAGTTGACTCATCCAAACACCAAGTGCAATACCAGCGACAAAAAAGATGATAACAAGAATTAGAGTCCATAAAGAAACACCACTATAGGAGATGCTTTCACTATTTTTGACATTAGGAATCACAATTAAAAGAGTGCTGGATAACACAAGTCCAATGATGAAATGATAGACTCTTGAGTGATAATGACTTAAAGCATAATCCATGAGTTTTGAAAATGACAGCATAGTGATAGCTCCACCAATTGCAATTGGTAGAAAAACACCAAGCAGGTCTAGATTTTTAAAACCATTTAGCATGGGTGTGTAAAGTCCCATAATCAACAATAGATTGGATGGGCTTAATCCAGGTACCAAGACTCCTAGAGCAATCAAAGCACCTGCTAGTATAAATGTAGCAAAATTAGCTGGAATGACACCGACCAAATCATTTAAAAAGTATAAGATGAGGCCAGAAATGATAAATGTTCCCACTAGTATGAAGAGGTCAATCGTATCTCTTTTTTTGTTATTGACAGACTCCTTAAAAAGACTAGGAAGTGTTCCAATGATAGCTCCAGAAAATGCCCATAAAACAATCACTTGATGATGTTCTAAAAGATATTCAAGTGGGGCAGAAAAAAGAGCGATACCAAGGATACCACCAATACCAACAGGTACAAAAAATAAGAGGTTATTGACAAGGTCTTTGCGAATGTGAGCTAAAAAGGAAATGATTCGTTCATAAAGTCCTAAAATCGAGGCTAGAACACCTCCAGAAACACCAGGTAAAATAAAGCCAAGTGCGATAATAATTCCCTTTAATAGTCTTGTCAACCAAGAAACCATGATTTCCTCCAATAAAAAAATAGTATAATATAGTATTATACCATTTTATAGCAAATATTGAAGCCTTATTCTTTATCTTTTATTTAACTTGGAAAAAAGAAGGTTTGACTTTGAGAAGAATGATTAATAGAACTAGAGCAATGATTGCTGAAGGAACTAGGTAGCTAGCATTATAGGTTAAAGAATAAATCCAAACAGGTGTTCCTTTAGGAGCATAGTCACTCCAAAAGACAATTCCAGCCAGGACATTTGATAATAATCTTGCAAGACTTCCAATGAGAATTCCTAAGCTTAGGAGAAACATTTGTTGATTTTTAGAAGTTTTGAATTGGTGATAGAAGAGACCCGCTAAACCAACACCACCATAAGAAAGAATATAATCAAGTAAGACTTGAGGCACACTTAGATAGTAACCACCAAAGAATAGTTGGATGAAGCCGACTAAAAGACCACCAGTTACAGCAGCAGTTAATCCTCTTCTAAAAGCAAGAATAAAGATGGGTAACATGGTTAAAGAGACAC
This sequence comes from Streptococcus zalophi, assembly GCF_016481285.1. GTDB lineage: Bacteria > Bacillota > Bacilli > Lactobacillales > Streptococcaceae > Streptococcus > Streptococcus zalophi. The sequence goes on along the minus strand of NZ_JAENBP010000001.1, from coordinate 193,236 downwards.
TACCACCTTGAGGCATTTGAAAAAGCACAATTTTATCTAAAATAATAGCAAGAGCAGCCATGATAGCAATTTCAGTGAGAACAGACAATTTTAAATTTGACATAAAAAGACTCCTTTGATTATACAAAGGAGTCTTAAAACATTGTCATTAGGCATCACAATTCCTACGCTAGTTTTAACTAGATCAGGTTCTTAGGATTTCGCAAAACGATCTCAGCAAAAGCACTCCCTTGTGTTTATTATTTAATTATACTCATTATAGAATGATTGAAAGGCATTTGTCAAGTTGATTGCTCTCCAAAAAACTAGTCTGTGATTACTCTTTGATTTTACCAAATAATTTCTCAAAAGTCGTTTTTCGATCTTTTAGAACAGAAATTTGGTTAAGATCAAGAGAATTAGGAAAGCCATTGATATAGCCTCTTGAAGTGTATTGATGCAAGTCATAATCAATTGAAGTATTAGGGGCGGCTTCATAGTAACCAGAGTCAGAACCATAGGTTGGAATCCAGATGGCATCAAATTTGCTGGTAGAAATATCATGTTCTTCTAAAAAGAATGTACCGATATAAATCCCAACGTTTTTTGCCCCTAGTTTTTTGAGTTCCTTACGAAAAGCCTCAACACCTTTATTCATGTCAGGCATGGTTTTTTCTTCAACATCAATCCAATAAAAAGTTGGATTGTAAGGGGAAGCATTCTCATAAAATAGTCTCGCCTCTTCCTTCATATCTTTAACATTTTTACCAAGTGCATAGGCATAAACAGCTACAGGAACATCTCTTTTTTGGAGTTCTTCGATATGTGTTTTAAACGATTTATCAATTCCAGTTGTATAAGCAGCATTATTTTTTTTGGTGATTTGGGATCCCCCAAACACACGGACAATAGCTCCTGAGATATTTAGTGATAAGGTATCGTAATCTATATCACTAGGAAGCTGCCAACCAGAAAGATCAATAATCGGGTTCAGCACAAACGGCTCTTCTTCAGTCATTTCGACCGTAGGTATTATGGTTTGGGTTACTTTGGGAATATTATTTTTAGCCATTTCTAAGGTCGCATTGTTTTGTGCTTCAATAGTCAGTTTTGATTTGACTAAAAATGAAATTATTAAACCAAAGAAAATCACCACAATAATCGGTTTTATTCTTTTTCTCATTGCTTCTATTTTATCCTAAAGCTATTAAAAAATCAAAACAACAGAGTTACAAATATTTTTCAATTGCATCAACCATTGACTTGGGTTCTGTTTTAGAAGAAAATCGCTCAACAACATTTCCATTTCTATCAACAAGAAATTTAGCAAAATTCCATTCAATAACCTTACCAAACGGCCCTTTTTTCTCATTTTTTAACCATTGATAAAGAGGATGTGTTTCTTTACCGTTAACCTTAATTTTGTTAAAACGATGAAATGAAGTATTGTAGTTTAGTTGACAAAACTGATTAATATCTGAGATGTCTTCGGAAGCCTGTTGTTTGAACTGGTTACATGGGAAATCAAGGATTTCAAATCCTTTTTCATGGTATAAATCGTAAAGTGTTTGTAGTCCTTCGTATTGAGGTGTAAACCCACACTTAGTAGCAGTATTTACGATTAAAGTGACTTTGCCATCGAATTCAGATAAACTAAAGTCCTCGTCTGTGATTGTTTTAACGGTAAAATCTGATAATTTAGGCATGTTCTAACTCCTTACTGTATTTTATAATTTGATCAACAGTTTCTTCTAAAAATGATATGGTTTGTCTTAAGGGCTCTTCTGTTGAGATATCAGCACCAATGATTTTAGCTGTTTCTATTGGTGTTTGACTTCCACCTGATTTTAAGAAGTCTAACCATTGTTTTGCTCCATCAGGATTATTTTTAATATTAAGGTAACCAACAGTTGAGATGACAAGACCAGCTGAATAAGTATAGCTATAAAGTCCCATGTAATAGTGACTTTGTCGCATCCATGTTAAGGCAGCATCATCATCAATAACAATAGCATCACCCCAAAATTCTGTTAACACTGACTTCATCAGATGATTGAGTTGCTCTGCTCCAAAGGTTTTTCCTTCTTCTACAAGTGTATAGACTTTTCGCTGAAAGGCAGCTTCTAATAGATGAGTGATAAAATTATGAAAGTAAGTATCTGTTAGGCGGTGAGCCAAGGCAAACCGTTTTTGTTTTGGATGATCAAATTCTCGTTCAAGATAATCGCTTAATAACAGTTCATTCAGTGTGGAAGGAGCTTCAACGTAGTAAGTTGACATATGGGTATTATAGTAACTTTGATGATTATCTGAAAAAATAAATTGTCCTGAGTGACCAATTTCATGGATGAGAGTATAAACATCACTCATTTTTCCTGTCCAGCTCATTAAAACATAAGGATGTATCTTGTATGGATCGGCGGCATAACCACCGGAGTCTTTACCACTATTTGCAGCAAAATCTACCCAACGTTCCGTTTGATAGCGAGCAATTTCTTTTTGGTATTCTTCACCAAGTGGTGTAGTTGATTTCATTACTAGGTCATAAGCATCATCAATAGAGACTTCTGGGTTCATTTTGGCATCAAGGTCAAGTTTCCAATCAGCAAAAGTCATTTTTTCAATACCATTTACTTCGGCGACATGTTTGATATATCGTTGAGCAATTGGTGCAAACTCGGTCATAATTAAATCAATTTGACGGTCAAACATGCTTCTATCAACTTCTTGATCAGCTAAAAGGTAATCAAAGACAGAGTTATAACCACGCATGTCTGAAATGATTTTTTCAGATCTAACCTGTGCCAAATAGCTTGCTGCTGCAGTATGCTGATGTTGCCTCAATCCTTCTGAGAAGGAACGAAAGGCTTTTTGTCTTACTTCGGCGTCCTCGTGATTTTGATAAACATTTTCATATGTGATGAAACTGTTAGGATATGTTTTTCCATTAACTTTGAAACTATTCATAGAAAAATCGCTAGCGCGCATTTTAGTATAGATGTCTTGTGGACTGCTAAAAATTTCTCCAAGATTAGCTAAGGTTTTTTCAACAGCAGGGTCCAGATAGTGTTTTTTCTTGATTTTTGCCTCACGAATATAAGCGCTAAAGTAAGAATTTTTCTCTAATTCTTCTAAAATAGCATCATCAGCCATCACTAAAGCATTTTCAAAGAAATTTAAAAGAACATTTGCTTTTGTCATGAAATCACTACCAACTTGAGCGATTTGAGCAAATTCTTCATTATTGAAGTCAGTAGTTTGTGGCATAAAAGAATAGGTACTGATATGACTCATCTGGATATATATTTGTTCAAGCACCATTAGGGCTTGTTTAAAATCATGAACAGTGTGTAAGTTATCTTTGTAATTGAGTGAGAACTGTTTAATTTCTTCAAGAGCAGTCTCAATAGCGTTTAAAAAATCTTCTCTGTCTTTATAGAGCGCTGTTAAATCCCAAAGCTCATTTTCAGAGAATTCTGAACGTTTCTTTTGTTCCATGAGTATCCTCCATTTTTTGTTAGGACTAGTATAACAAAAAAGCAAGAAGATAGTGATTTAGAGACCTTGTTTTAAAGAATTTTTTTCATCAGAGAGATTCTCTCTTTAGTTTACTTTTTTTGGTAAAATGATATGATAGTTATTAGAAAAATAGGGTAGGAGTAGAAAAAACAGTGGTTATTAGAAAACTAGAAAGCAGAAACAATAAAAAACAAATCAATGAAGATGTGATTGTTCTAACCAATTTACTAGAAGATGTGACACGTCAAATGGTTGGAAATGATTCATTTGAAACGATAAAATCATTAGCTAAATTATCTATCAATCATGACTATCAAGCGTTAGAAAAAGCTATTTCAGGTCTAAATACAGAAGAAACTGAAATTGTTTCTCGCTATTTTTCTATTCTTCCTTTGTTAATTAACATTGCTGAAGATGTTGATTTAGCTTATGAAGTAAATTATCAAAACAATACCAAAAAAGACTATTTAGGCAAACTTTCTCTAGCTATAGAAGATGTAGTGGCTGATGAGCAAGGTCAAGAAATATTAGAAAATTTGAATGTTGTTCCTGTTTTAACTGCACATCCAACCCAAGTACAACGTCAATCAATGTTAGATTTGACTTACGAAATTTATCTATTGTTAAGACAACACCGAGATGCCAAAGCTGGTCTTATCAACACTGAAAAATGGCTAAATGATCTTCGTCGTCATATTGAGATGATTATGCAGTCAGATATTATTCGTGAAAAAAAATTAAAGGTCAAAAATGAAATTAGAAATGTTACTGGTTACTATGATAGATCTTTAATTGTTGCCATTACCGACTTAGTTATTGAATATAAACGACTAGCAAGAGAAAGAGGAATTGTTCTTAATCATCCTAAGCCTATAACAATGGGCATGTGGATTGGCGGAGACCGTGATGGGAATCCTTTTGTTACGGCAGAGACTTTGCGTCTTTCTGCCATCACTCAAGCAGAAGTTATTCTCAATTATTATATTGAAAAAGTCCAGTCCTTATATGCTTTGTTTTCAATTTCTGTAACGATTTCTAAGACATCAAAAGAACTAGAAGAACTTGCCGCTTGTTCAACAGACAAATCTGAATTTAGAGAAAAAGAACCGTATCGTAGAGCTTTTCACTATATTCAATTAAAATTAGAAAATACCCTAACCTACCTCACGCAAGATAAAAAAATCTCACCTCTTTATGCCAATGTGACAGAGTTTGAAAAAGATTTATTAGTGATAAAAGATTCTTTACTAGTCAATAATGGTGATAATTTAATTAAAGGTGATTTTGGTGAATTATTACAAGCTGTTGATATTTTCGGCTTTTATCTAGCAAGTATCGATATGCGCCAAGATTCAAGTGTTCATGAAGCAAGTGTCGCTGAATTGTTAAAGACAGCCAATATCGCTTCAAATTACAGCGATTTATCTGAGCCAGAAAAATGTCAACTGTTGATAAAACAATTAACAAAAGATCCTCGGATTTTATCTGCGACTCATCTGCCAAAGTCGCCTAGTCTTGAAAAGGAACTGGCTATTTTTCAAATGGCTAGAGAATTAAAAGACAAAATGGGAGAAGATATTATTAAACAACATATCATTTCTCACTCAGAAACAGTTTCTGATCTGCTAGAATTGGCTGTCTTGTTAAAGGAAGTAGGTTTAGTTGATAGTGAAAAAGCGCGTGTTCAAATAGTGCCATTATTTGAAACAATTGAAGATTTAAATAAGTCACCTCAAATTATGGATGACTATCTCTCAATTGATTTGGTCAAGAAATGGTTAGAGCATCATCGAAACTATCAAGAAATAATGCTTGGCTATTCAGATAGTAATAAAGATGGTGGCTATTTATCATCGGTTTGGACACTCTATAAAGCTCAAAAAGAATTAACTGAAATTGGTAAGAAAAACAAGGCGAAAATTACCTTTTTCCACGGGAGAGGTGGAACAGTAGGTCGTGGTGGTGGACCTTCTTATGAAGCGATTACCTCTCAACCTTTTGGTACCATCAATGACCATATTCGTGTGACTGAACAAGGTGAAGTAATCGGGAATAAGTATGGAAATAAAGATGCTGCTTATTATAACCTAGAGATGTTGATGTCTGCTACTTTAAATCGTATGGTTACTCAGTTAATTGTTGATTCCACTGAATTAGAAGAGTATCGAGACATTATGGATGCTATTGTTGAAGATAGCTATCATCATTATCGTCATCTAGTTTTTGGACATCCTAATTTTTATGACTACTTTTTTGCAGCAAGTCCTATTCGAGAAATTTCAAGTCTAAATATTGGTTCAAGACCTGCCGCGCGAAAAACTATCACCGAAATTACAGGACTTAGAGCCATTCCATGGGTCTTTTCATGGTCTCAAAATCGGGTGATGTTCCCTGGTTGGTATGGTGTTGGAACAAGTTTTAAACACTTTATTGATGAAAAAGAAGGAAATCTTGAAAAATTACAAGCCATGTATGAAAAATGGCCATTCTTTAGATCGTTATTATCAAATGTTGATATGGTGCTTTCAAAATCTAATATGAATATTGCTTTTCGTTATGCTCAAATGTGCGAAGATGAGAGTATTCGTGATATTTTTCATACCATTTTAGATGAATGGCAACTAACAAAAAATACCATTCTAGCTATTGAAAAACGAGAAGATTTGCTAGAAGATAATCCTTATTTGAAGTCAAGTTTAGATTATCGCCTACCTTATTTTAATGTCTTAAACTATGTTCAAATTGAATTGATTAATCGCATGAGACGTGGAGAACTTAGTGAAGCGGAAGAAAAGCAAATCCATATCACGATAAATGGTATTGCCACTGGTCTTAGAAATTCAGGTTAATGCTTTTACTATTTCTTTTGGTGCTTGGGTTGGTCTGGTTTGTAAGGTCATAGCAATTGAGTGTTAAAAATGGTATAATGCTCATACAATTCGTCTTTTTAGGAGAAAATATGAAAATTGATAAAAGACATCTCTTAAACTATTCTATTTTATTACCTTATCTAGCTTTGTCTATTATTGGTTTAATTATTGTTTATTCAACAACAAGTGCCAACTTGATTCAAGATGGTGTTAGTCCGTTTAGTTTAGTGAGAAATCAAAGTTTATTTTTGGTGCTCAGTTTAGCAGCGATCACCTTTATTTATCGCTTGAAATTAAATTTTTTAAAAAATGGACCGCTATTGCGTTTTGCTCTTTTTATTGAAATGATATTACTAATTGCCGCAAGATTTTTCCCACGCGTTAATGGTGCTTATGGCTGGATTTCACTTGGGCCAATCACTTTTCAACCGGCAGAATATTTAAAATTTTTAATGGTCTGGTATTTGGCCTATAGTTTTGCCAAAGAACAAAAATCAATTGAGGTATACGATTATCAAGCCCTGACTAAAGGGTATCTTTTGCCAAGAAGTTTTGTTGATTGGCGTTTTATTTCGGCAGGACTTATCGGTTTAGTAGTTGCCATGCCTGACTTGGGAAACGCTACTATCATTTTACTAACAGTTATTTTAATGTACAGTGTTAGTGGTATTGGCTATAAATGGTTTTCAGCAGTTTTAACCACTTTAACAGCTGTTTCTGCTGCCATACTTGGTTTTATTGGGATTGTTGGTGTTCAAACTATTGAAAGAATTCCAATTTTCGGTTATATCGCTTCACGTTTTTCAGCTTTCTTTGATCCTTTTCAAGATGCTCAAGGAGCAGGTTTACAACTGGCCAATTCTTATTATGCCATGAGTAATGGTGGTTGGTTTGGTCGAGGTCTTGGTAATTCTATAGAAAAGAAAGGTTATCTACCAGAAGCACATACCGATTTTGTGTTTTCCATCGTTATAGAAGAACTGGGTTTAATTGGAGCTGGTTTAATTCTTGCCTTGGTATTCTTTTTGATTTTAAGAATTCTTTTGGTTGGTATCAAATCTAAAAATGCCTTTAATTCTATCTTAGCTCTTGGAGTAGGTGGGTTATTATTAACACAAGTCTTTGTCAATGTTGGAGGAGTTTCAGGCTTAATTCCATCAACCGGAGTAACATTTCCATTTCTTTCTCAAGGAGGAAATAGTCTTTTAGTCTTGTCTGTTGCTATTGGACTAGTGTTAAATATTGATGCCAATGAGAAACGAGAAGAGATTTATCGTGAAATTGAAGAAAGTTATGAAGATGTTGATGAGACTTATTATGAGGAAGATTATTATCAATAGTTAAAATCTGCCCTAGGCAGATTTTTTTACGTTTTGTAACCTTTTAATCATCTTATTCGTTATATTAGTGAAAGGGGGTGGGGATAATTAAACTAGATGCTTATGAGACTGAATTGGTAAAAATAGCTCAAGAAGTTAGTTTTTATTTAAGAAAGTCAACTATTTCAAAAGAAGATAGTCTTGATATTACCCAAGACATTTTAGTGAAGTTACTTGAAAGTGAGATTATCCTCCCTCTTGATAAATTGCGTTCTTGGTTTTATCGCTCAGCGATTAGGTTATATATTGATCGCTATAGACGGGATAAAAAGTACCATGAGCTGATTCAAAAATCTTTTTTCAATGAAAAAGATTGGCTAAAATATGACGATGATAGTTATTCCTACTTATATGAAGCCATTGAAGAACTGAGTGAACGTTATCAACTGGTTTTAGACTGTTATTACTTTCAAGGCTTTACTATTAAAGAAACAGCAAAGCTTCTTGGTATGAGTCAATCACAAGTCAAAACAAATTTGTACCGAGGACGACAACAATTGAAAACATTATTACTCCAGAAAGGATATAACGATGGAAATAAACATTTTTGAAAAAATTGCTCAAAAAAATAAACGCAAACAATTTATTAAAACGGTTAGTGCCAGCGTTTTGGTTGTATTAGCTTTATTATTTTTAGGATATAAAGGATTGAATGAACTAACTAAAAAACATGGTGAGGAGTTAAAAGATAGGTATCTTCTACTTTCTGAAATTGCCTATCCCAATATTGATTATAGTAATTGGCATTTTAATGTTACTAGCCAGTTTACAGGTGTTTTTGAGTCACACCGCTACAAGAATATTGATGGTATTCAGGTTCCTTTTGAACCTTACCAAGGTTACTATTCTTTGAACGTAAGTCGCAATAACAATCATGGTGAATACTTATTAGAAGGTGATGATGGTCAGTCAAGTTATACCCATGCTAGTCATTATAAATTTCCTCATTTCTATAATATCAATCACCAGTATACTTCAGATAGTTATCATCAATTAACACAAGACATTACTTTTTCATCTGATTTAAAGGGACTAGCGATAGAAATGGCAGTCACCTTTGATAAACCTTATACTTTAGATGAAATAAGAAACATGATTCCTGATAATTTAATGATTAATTGGTATTGGATTGGGACAACAAGTAATCTTGATACGGTTGATTTTTATCCAAGTGATTTATATGGAATGAAATTATATGAAGACCCTAATCAATCTCCAGATGGTGTTGATTTTGATAGTAATTATGATGTTTTTATCAAAAATCTACAATCAGCACTTGATAATCAATGGATTGAAAGTAGTTATGGTTGGGAAAATGGTCAATTTGAAATAAAAGAAGATGTTCTAAGTTTTATTAATAATAATCCTGATAGTGGAACAGCAAAATTTTCAGGCGTTATTATAACAGGGCAATCAGAAAAATTTGAAGCACTGAAAAATAAAGAATGGATCTATGCTTCCAATATTGGTCAAACCGTTGAAATAAAACCTTACCATCATCTGACAAAATAAAGAAATTGTTAAAAGAGTTATAAAAGGCTTGCTTTTTCGCTGTAATTTGTTAAAATAATAAGGTAAAGTTAGACTGTGTAAGTATGGTCTATCTATAAAATATATTTTATTGGAGGCTTTTCCTAAATGGCAAAAGAAAAATACGATCGTAGTAAACCCCACGTTAACATTGGTACAATTGGACACGTTGACCATGGTAAAACTACCCTAACTGCAGCAATTACAACTGTACTTGCACGTCGTCTTCCTAGTGCTGTAAACCAGCCTAAAGACTACGCTTCTATTGATGCTGCTCCAGAAGAACGCGAACGCGGAATCACTATCAATACTGCACACGTTGAGTATGAAACTGAGTCTCGTCACTATGCACATATTGATGCTCCAGGACACGCGGACTACGTTAAAAACATGATTACTGGTGCTGCTCAAATGGACGGAGCTATTCTTGTTGTGGCTTCAACTGATGGACCAATGCCACAAACTCGTGAGCATATTCTTCTTTCACGCCAAGTTGGTGTTAAACATCTTATTGTCTTCATGAACAAAGTTGACCTTGTTGATGATGAAGAATTGCTTGAATTAGTTGAAATGGAAATCCGTGACCTATTATCAGAATATGGATTCCCTGGAGATGATCTTCCAGTTATCCAAGGTTCAGCTCTTAAAGCGCTTGAAGGTGATACAGCAGCAGAAGATGTTATCATGGAATTGATGAAAACTGTTGATGAGTATATTCCAGAACCAGAACGTGATACTGACAAACCGCTTCTTCTTCCAGTTGAGGACGTATTCTCAATCACTGGACGTGGTACAGTAGCATCAGGACGTATTGATCGTGGTACTGTTCGTGTTAACGATGAAATTGAAATCGTTGGTATTAAAGAAGAGAAAAAGAAAGCAGTTGTTACTGGAGTTGAAATGTTCCGTAAACAACTTGACGAAGGTCTTGCAGGAGACAACGTCGGTGTTCTTCTTCGTGGTATCCAACGTGATGAAATTGAGCGTGGACAAGTTATTTCTAAACCAGGTTCAATCAATCCACATACTAAATTTAAAGGTGAAGTGTATATCCTTTCTAAAGAAGAAGGCGGACGTCACACTCCATTCTTTAACAACTACCGTCCACAATTCTACTTCCGTACAACTGACGTAACAGGTTCAATTGAACTTCCAGCAGGTACAGAAATGGTTATGCCTGGTGATAACGTGACTATCGATGTTGAATTGATTCACCCAATCGCTGTTGAACAAGGTACAACATTCTCAATCCGTGAGGGTGGACGTACTGTTGGTTCAGGTATCGTTTCAGAAATCGAAGCTTAAGAAATTAAGTTCCCAGATAACAATTATTTGTCAGACAACAAATAAAAAAAGCTCTATCTTGATAGAGCTTTTTTCTGTTGCTACTAGATAAATCTTTTAAAGATTGATGAAATGTGATATAATATACAATGTAAATAAAAAAAGAAGAGGTAGTGAAATGTCACGTAAACCAATTATTGCAGGAAACTGGAAAATGAATAAAAATGTGCAAGAAGCAGTAGATTTTGTTAATGCTGTCAAAGATAACTTGCCATCAAATGAAGTAGTAGAATCTGTTATTGGTGCTTCACCAGTTTTACTTCACAGTGTTAAAGAAGCAAGTAAAGGTAGCCAATTAAAAGTAGCCTCTCAAAATACTTATTTTGAAGATGCTGGTGCCTTCACTGGTGAAACTAGTCCAAAAGTACTTTCTGATATGGGTATGGACTACGTTATTATTGGTCATTCAGAACGTCGCGAATATTTCCATGAAACTGATGAAGATATTAATAAAAAAGCGCATGCTATTTTTAGAAATAACATGACTCCCATTATTTGTTGTGGTGAAACACTTGAAACTTACGAAGCTGGTAAAGCAGTAGAATTTGTTGGTGCACAAGTATCAGCAGCACTTAAAGGTTTATCTGAAGAGCAAGTGTCTTCATTAGTCATTGCTTATGAGCCAATTTGGGCCATTGGTACTGGTAAATCAGCAACTAAAGATGATGCTCAAAACATGTGTCAAGCTGTTCGTGAAGTAGTAGCAGCTGATTTTGGACAAGACGTTGCTGATAAAGTACGTGTTCAATATGGTGGTTCTGTTAAACCTGAAAATATTGCCGATTATATGGCTTGTCCAGATGTAGATGGTGCTTTAGTTGGAGGAGCTTCTCTTCAACCAGATAGTTTCTTGGCACTTCTTGATTTTGCTAACTAATCAAATGAATCATAAAAAAACACTTGTTTTAAAACAAGTGTTTTTTCTTTATCTGCCTAGAATCTTTTTAATTCCTTGCAGTAGTCTAAATTTAAATGGACTAGGATAATATCTAAAAGTTCCCATCTTACGAGTGATATAACCATTAAAGTTTTGTTTGAAACGTAAAATCCCATCTTCATAGTCAAAATCTCCCGTAATACCAAGGAAATTATAAAGTGGAATATGTTTTTTAATCGCTTCTAACATAACATATTCTTGTAACAGTGCTGGTGCATAAAACTTATTAAATGCCACATAGGAACCACTAAAGAGATACACTGCTTCTTGTTTAGTATAGATAAAAAGACTTCCAGCTAAGACAACTTCTTGATCACCGTATTCTGTGATAAACTGCTGTGCTTCTTTTTTTCTGATATCAAATGTTTCTATTTGTTGCTGTAATTCAGACAATTGATTTTGTGTTTTGGTAGATGGTATTTTTTCAAAACGTTGCTGCAACTGTTCTACTTTTTGCTTTAATTTTTCTTGATCTTGATTCAAGTGTTGTAGATAAGTATTGAAGTTTAAAGTAGCTATCATAAACTCTGCTTTATCTTTAAAACTATCAAAGAAATCTTCATAATAATCAAGTGGTTTATCAACATTGCCATACTTTTCAGAAGTAGATGCCGTTATGTCTTTAAAGATTGACAACTCGTCACGTTTTAATTTTTTCAAAGTGATACCAAATGTTTTTGCCTTTTTCACAAGTGGCTTGCCTTTTTTGCTAAAGGATTGTAACAGATGATCACTAGTGATGGTTTTCAAATCTTTCACATAGTGCCAGTCTGGTTCACCACCAGGATAGCCTGTCAACAAACCATCATGATGATAACCTAGGTTGGTGAGTATTTCTATCAATTCTTTTTTAGGTTTACTTGTTGGTTTACCATCGCTATCAAAGGTTTGATAGGTATCAAAGGGTTTTACAATTAATTCAAGAGCCCCTTTTTCTTTGGCATAGCTTATTAGCCCCTTATAAAATTCAGATAAAAAACGTGTATCAGAAGAAACAGGACCACTATTGATTTCCATATGAAGGCCACCAGTCATTGGCATCATATAGACTAGTGCAGACACTTTGATCTCTTGTTCAACTTTTAAACCAACATATGATACCTCATAGCCTCTTTTTCTAAAGAGCGTAGCCATTTCTTCAGATTGCATAAAGGATTTGTACTGAACGGATCTGATGTGAGTGAGAAATTCTTCTTTTGTAAGTTCGGTAAAGGCCATTAATGCTTGCTCCTCATTTGTTTACGTATCTGGTAGGCTTTTTTTGATAATCCATATAAAACGGAGTTAACCGGAATATCAAATTCACCGATATATTCTTCAATCATTGGATTAAAATTAGACTTGAATTTTGTTAAACCATCGTCTAAAGTTCCTTCAATGCCTCCCATGTTAGCCCAGATAATCCCATCTTGATAGGCATCTTTAAAAACTTTAGGATAAAGGGTATATTGAGGGAAAAAGCTTTTGAATTCATCGTTCATTCCAGCATAAAGCATTTCCATGACATTTCCAAAACGGATAGATAAAATACCAGCAATCACTAATTCATCTGGGTATTTTTTAACAAATTCTCCAAATTCTGCAACGTATTTTGCAACAGATTCTTTTTGTTCTGTTAATTTGTTCAAACGTTTCTTTTGATGAGGTTGCGTTTGAGCAATTTGTGCCTCAATCTCTTTTAACTGTTCTTCATAATCCAAAAGACCTTGTTTTAAATTAACTTTTGCTAGGTGTAAGTAAGCATCATCTCCAAAAATAGTCATCATTTTTTTGAAATACTCTTTATTGCGAAGAGCAACACCTTTTCTTTCTTCTGTTTGTGCCACAACATCAGCAAAAGCATCAATATCTTCTTTACTAGCTCTATAGGTCATCACACCACGATTATTAGCTTTTTTTAGGAGTCTTTTAGTATGTTTTGGAAAGCTTTCTTCAATGTTTTCTTGTGTATAGACATTAGCTTGATAGCGAGGTTGAATACTTTCTTCAATTTTTATAGTACAACCACTCCATGAAGCACCAGCTTGTTCAAGTGTTGAGATAATTTCAAGCGTTTCTTTATTATCTTTTCCCTCTTCCTCTAGAAGGTGTTGACGTAATAAGATGGCTGGGTCAAATTTAATAAAGAGGGCTTTTTTAGTTTTACCATATTTTTTGAGAGAGTCTATAACAAATTGAACCAATTCTTTGTCAGTATAGTCCATTACTGGACCTCTTGGAATATATAACATGGTCATTCCAAGGGGTAATTGTTTGATTAAAATAGCAGCACTGGCTACTAATTGTTCATCTCTGTAAAAACCAATAATATCGTTATCCCAATTGTCTTTTACTTTGGCCCATTGGCTACTTTGTAAAAGATTAGTTTGGGAACTGTTTTTGACAAAATCATCATGTTCTTTTGGAGATAATCCTATTTTATAGGTTAACATTATTTTAATACCCATTGGCGTATGGCATAAGCAACGCCACTTTCTTCGTTTGATTTTGTAATGTATTTGGCGATTTTTTTAAGATTTGGGTTACCATTTGCCATGACAACAGGACTTGCAACCACTTCAAGCATTGCGCGATCATTTTCCTCATCTCCAATAGCCATTGTTTCAGACATATCAATCCCTAATGTTTCAGCAAGATGGATAATAGCATTGCCTTTGCTTACTTTTTTATTAACAACTTCTAGATAAAAGGGTTGAGATTTAACCAAACCGTATTTTTTTTGGAATCTTTCGGGAATATTTGCAATAGCTTGATCTAAAATATCTGGTTCATCAATAAACATGATTTTGATGATATCTTTATTAGCCATCTCTTCTGGTGTGCGATAAAAAATTGGCATGCTAAGCAGCGTAGCTTCGTGGACAGTATACTTTCCGATATTTTTATTAGTAGTGTAAATACCATCTTTAGTGATAGCATGCATGTGAACACCTAATTTTCGACTCAACCATTCTAAATCTAGGTAGTCATTATAGCTAAGACCTTCTTTAATCAGTTCATTTTCAGTCAGTGTTTCTTGCACTAATCCACCATTAAAAGTAATGACGTAATCTCCATTTTCTTTAAGATTAAGTTTTTCTAATAGGTGTGTCACACCAGCGAAAGGTCTTCCTGTTGTAATAACAATTTTAACACCAGCTTGTTTGGCATCTTGAATCGCGTCATAGACGTCGTCGGTAATTTCTTTTTGATTGTTGATTAATGTGCCATCAATGTCAATAGCGATTAGTTTAATGGTCATGGTTCACTCCAATTTGTTTTATTGTTAAATACTTAACTACTATATTACTAAAATTCTTCTTTTTTGTCATGGACTACTTTTATGGTAGAAGAGAGTTAAAAACTAGTGAGTTATTTATTTTCACTTGTGATATAGAAAAAAAGTTGAAAAAAAGAGGTGCTATTAATTGCTATACTTACTCGTTTTTTTAAAGATAAATTTTAAAAGTTGAGAGGCTAGGATACCCCAGCCTCTGTTTTTGATAACTTATATGTTTTGTGAAATTGGTAACTGTTTACCAAGCATTTCTTTAGGAAAATAAAAACGTTGGTCACCGTGGATGGTACCTGAAAGAGCTGCGACTAAGGTTGAGAGTTTTGATAGCTCAACAATTTCACCATTTTGTTGCTTAATGTCAATTTGTGTTCTTGGATTTTTAACATCTGGACGGTAGATGTCATAAGGCAAATCAAAATTACGATGAATAGCAGTATAATAGTCAGGATTATAGCCAGCTTCTTTGACCATTTCTTTTAATCTATCAATATTGGTATGTCCTTTACTATCAAATGTAATAGATTTGAACACTTTACGATTGACAAAACGATTGGCTAAATCTGAGAGGATAAAGTCTGAGCAGTTAATCCAGCTTTGGAAATAGGTGTTCATCACACCATCGTCTAAATTGAGATAATCATCAAGAGTAAAACGTTGCTCCAAGAAAGGAATTAAATAAGGTGATGTGGTTTCAAAAAATGTTTTTTGTTCTTTGTAAAGAACTTTTGCTCTTTTAAGAAGATTTTGAAGCAAGACTTCCATAGCTCGGCTAGCAGGATGAAAGTAAACTTGCATATACATTTGGTAACGACTAATGATATAGTCTTCAACAGCATGTAGACCGCCAGCATCAAAAATAATGCCATTTTCAGTTGGTTCAATACTGCTTAAAATCCTTGTTAAATCAAATTCACCATAGCTGGCGCCAGTGAAATAAGAATCTCTTAGAAGATAATCCATGCGATCGGCATCAATTTGGCTAGAAATGAGTTGTACGACTTGCTTATTTTGATAAGTATGATTGATGACACTAGCCACTTTTTCAGGAAAATCTGTTGATACTTGGCAAAGCACCGCATTAATTTCAGTTGAAGGACTAGTCACAATTTTTTGGGTAAATTCTTCATGATCTGTTCCAAATAAGCCTTCAAAGGTATGGGAATAAGCACCATGACCAATATCATGAAGTAAGGCTGATACAATGGTTAAAAGAGTATCTTCAGTGTGCCAAATGGTTTCATAATTAGCATTAAAACGTTCGGTCATTCGTCTTGCAATATCATAGACACCAAGGCAATGAGAAAAACGACTATGTTCACCACCATGAAAGGTATAGCTAGTCGTTCCTAGCTGTTTGATACGACGCAATCGTTGAAATTCTCTGGTGTTAATTAAATCATAAATAATCTGTTCCTTAACGATAATGTCGTTATGAACAGGATCTCTAAATATTTTTTCCATCATAGGCTTATTATAACAAAAAAAACAATCTTCTCCTAGAATTAACCAGTAAAAGAGACAATGATTTTATCATTGCTAACCTTTGATAAAATTGTTACAATTAAATCCAATAACTAAGGAAATTAATGAAATGAAAATAAAATTAGAAAATACTATAACCATTGATAATCAAATTGATGTTATCACAGAAGAATATGAGGCTGAGTGGGTTAAAAAAGGCGATATCCACTACTTTAGTTACTCTAATAATGAAAAAGAAAAAGTCGTTATTAAATATAAAGAAAATGAATTAGTAATGAGTCGCTTTTCATCACCAACTTCTGTGATGCGGTTTCGTTTAAAAAATTATGACAATGCTAAAATTGCAACACCCATGGGATTACAAAACTTAGTGACCAAGACTAACCATTTAGAAATGGATGTTCAACATAAGAAGATTTTTTTACATTATGATTTATTAATTGAACCAGAAACAGATAATATTTTGGCTTCCTATCAATTATTGCTTAATTGGTTTGATTAGAGACCATGTCACTTGTTATTGACGATAAATTCCTGTATAATAAAAAGGTATCAAGGGAGTAGCAGACGGTTTAACCGTGATATGGTCGTCAATCCGAAAGAAATTTCCGGCCATATCTTAAACAGCGAGACTTGTTTTGAGAAAAACAGGTCTTTTTCTATGGAAAAAGACTAGAGGAGGAGACTATTTTGTCTAAAAAACAAAAACGAGAGTTATACTATATCCAAAATGAGGAAGCTGTTTTAGCTGCTTTAAACTCTTCAAAAGAAGGTTTAACCAATCAAGAAGCTCATAAACGCTTAGCCGAATTTGGTCGCAACGAATTAGAAGAAGGTGAAAAAAGATCAGTTATTGCTAAATTCATCGACCAATTTAAAGATTTAATGATTATTATCTTGGTTGCTGCTGCGCTTTTATCAGTGATTACTTCTGGTGGTCACGATTGGGCTGATGCTATTATCATTATGGCGGTTGTTGTTTTAAACGCTGCTTTTGGTGTTTATCAAGAAGGTAAAGCAGAAGAGGCGATTGATGCCTTAAAATCAATGTCAAGCCCAGTGGCTCGTGTTCGTCGTGATGACCATGTGATTGAGGTTGACTCAAAAGATTTAGTACCAGGTGATGTGGTTTTATTAGAGGCTGGTGATATTGTACCTGCTGATATGCGATTGTTAGAGGCTAATTCTCTTAAGATTGAAGAGTCAGGATTGACTGGGGAATCTGTTCCAGTTGAAAAGACGTTGGATGTTGTCTTAAAAGAAGATGCGCCAATTGGTGATCGTGCTAATATGGCTTATCAAAACTCAAGTGTTACTTATGGTCGTGGTATAGGTGTAGTGACAAACACTGGTATGTTTACTGAAGTAGGTCACATTGCAGGGATGCTTCAAGATGCTGATGAAACAGATACACCACTAAAACAAAACTTAAATCATTTATCAAAAGTATTGACTTATATTATTTTAGTCATTGCTGTTGTTACCTTTATTGTTGGTGTCTTTTTAAAAGGACAAGATCCGCTTAAAGGTTTGTTAACGTCTGTTGCTCTAGCCGTTGCTGCGATACCAGAAGGTTTACCAGCTATTGTAACCGTTGTTTTATCATTAGGAACACAAGTACTCGCTAAAAGAAAATCTTTTGTTAGAAAATTGCCAGCTGTAGAGACACTTGGTTCAACTGAAATTATTGCTTCTGATAAAACAGGAACACTAACCATGAACCAGATGACTGTTGAAAAGATTTACACTAATGGGCAATTGTTGTCATCAAGTGAAAAATTAGCAGAAGATAATACCACTTTACGTATTATGACCTTTGCTAATGACAGTAAGATTGCTCAGGATGGTAATTTAATCGGAGATCCAACAGAAACTGCTTTAATTCAATTTGGCTTAGATCAAAATTTTGACATTCGTGATAAATTGGTTAAAGAACCACGTGTGGCAGAGATGCCATTTGATTCAACGAGAAAATTAATGTCTACCATTCATCAGGTAGAAGACAATCGCTATTTTGTTGCTGTTAAAGGTGCTCCTGACCAATTGTTGAAACGATTGAGTCATATTGAAGAAAATGGTAATATTCGCCCAATTACAGATACGGATAAAGAAACAATTTTAACTGTCAATCATGATTTAGCTAAAAGAGCCCTACGTGTTTTAATGATGGCCTATAAATACGAAGACGAGGTGCCTCAATTACAGTCACAAACTCTTGAAAATAATCTTATTTTCTCAGGTTTAGTTGGAATGATTGACCCGGAAAGACCTGAGGCAGCAGAGGCTGTAAGAGTCGCTCGTGAAGCAGGTATCCGACCAATCATGATTACAGGAGACCATCAAGATACTGCTGAAGCTATTGCTAAGCGTCTTGGCATTATCACTGATGATTCAGTTGACCATGTCATGACTGGGGCAGAGCTTAATGACCTATCAGATGAAGATTTCCAAAAAGTAGTTAGTCAGTACTCTGTCTATGCTAGGGTGTCACCTGAACATAAGGTTCGTATCGTAAAAGCCTGGCAAACACAAGGTAAAGTTGTTGCCATGACTGGTGATGGTGTTAATGATGCTCCTGCACTCAAAACGGCTGATATTGGTATTGGTATGGGTATCACAGGAACAGAAGTATCAAAAAGTGCTTCTGATATGGTCCTTGCTGATGATAATTTTGCAACCATCATTGTGGCAGTTGAAGAAGGGCGTAAAGTCTTTTCAAACATTCAAAAAACTATTCAGTACTTGCTATCAGCAAATACTGCTGAAGTGTTGACTATCTTCTTATCTACCTTGTTTGGTTGGGATGTATTACAGCCTGTTCATCTCTTATGGATTAACTTGGTAACTGATACACTACCTGCGATTGCTTTAGGTGTTGAACCGGCTGAACCAGGCGTTATGAGTCACAAGCCACGTGGTAGAAAATCTAGTTTCTTTGCTGGTGGTGTGATGGAAGCGATTATCTATCAAGGTATTTTGCAAACTATTCTTGTACTTGGTGTTTACGGTTTTGCTCTTAGTTTCCCCGAACATAGCACCTATCAAGAAATACACGCAGATGCCTTAACGATGGCTTATGCAACCCTTGGTTTTATTCAGCTATTCCATGCTTATAATGTGAAATCAGTCTATCAATCCATCTTTAAAGTTGGACCATTTAAAAATAAACTCTTTAACTGGTCGATTATTATTGCCTTTTTACTATTGTTGTCAACCCTTGTTATTCCAGGGTTCAATCAATTCTTCCATGTCAGCCTATTAACACCAGGACAATGGCTAGTGACCTTTATTGGAAGTTTCTCAATGATTATTATTGTTGAACTGGTTAAATGGGGACAAAGAAAACTTGGAATGGATAAAAATGCTATTTAGCAGTTAAATAGATTATAACTTAAGTGACTAGGAAATCCCGGTCACTTTTTTGCTGTATAGGATTGTTTTTATTTAATGTTAAACACTTTCAAACAAATATAAAAAATAATCTCAAAAGACTTGACAAGTTACGAAAACGGTTGCATAATAAAGATATAATATATCTAAAGGAGAATTTATCTTATGAAAAAACCAACTGATGCTAAGCTAACACGTTTTAGAATGTGGAAAAAAGGTAAACAGTGGTTGTTTGGTGCCTCATTATTATCGGCATTTTTTTTAACTGCAAATATGCAAGCGTTTGCTCAAGAAAATCAAAAAGAGAATGCAAGACCTGATACTAATTTGTTGCAGGAAATCCTAGATTCTCAACCAGCGACTATTAATAACCCTGTTGAAGCCTCTAATACGGAAGAATCAATAGAAGTTGTTGAAGTAAGTAATGAAAGTGATAATGCTTTGGTTGATCCTGTAAAACTATCAACCTCAGAAGCAATTCCTAATGTTGATGTTGTTGATCAATCAAATGACAAACAAAAGCATACAGAAGAAACTGAGTTATCTACAGCAGAAAATTCTCCACAAAATCATTCAGTGTCTGATACTATGAGTCAAAATTTACCAAGTAATTCAGATAACCTTATCTCAGAAATAGATGATAATTTAGAAAATCAATTTTCAGTAGATACTATTATTCCTGTCAATGAATCAGACGAGCTTGACGTCTCTACTCCAAAAGTTGTTAATATTTATTATGATACAGATCAAAGTGATGATGGCTCTTATTATCTTCATTTATGGGATACCGGACAAACTGAAGTAGACTTTACCCCAATGACTTCTTCTATCATCGATGGTAAAAAAAGATGGCACTATGCTGTTAATGTAGCACAAGATAAATCTGCCTTTAAATATATTATTGTAAGAAACCAAGATTGGAATCAAAAGAAAACTGAAGACATGGTTGCTCCAGTTAATACCATTACAGAAACTAATCTTTATCATAGTAATGACTATTATACGCATTTTATGAATGTTCAAAGTGAAGATTTTGATAAGAAATTTGCTTACAAAGATAAGATCGTTGATAGTAGTTCAAAAGATGGTTTCCAAACAGTTGGTAAATGGGGAAGATTAGGTGCAACTAAAAACGAAGATGGCACAGCTACCATTAATTTGTGGGCACCAACTGCTCAAAAAGTGACATTAAATCTTTATGAATCCGTTGCTAAAGGGGCAAATCTAGCTAAAGAAATCTCTATGCAAAGAGGAAGTGATTTCAATGAAAATGACCACACTCAAAATACTGTTGGTGTCTGGACAACTACTATTTCAAAAGAAGAGTATGATCAATTAAATAAAGATAGCAAAGGAGTGGCCTATGATTTTAGTTTAACTATTCCTAACGCTTATTTTATTCAAAAATCAGCCTATATGAAAAAAGGCAATGATGGTAATTACTATATTGACCATTATATCTATAGAAATTCTGCCACTAAAGAAGTAATTAATGATAAGGAAAATGATAATGCTTCACGAAAACAGATTGCTGCCTTTTACTTAGGAAGAACAGATGGTAATGTCGGTGCTATTTCTGAACAGATTAATCGAACAGTTAAAACGCAAGATCCTTATTCTCAAGCAGTCGTTCAAGATGGTTCACGTTCCGTTATTTTAGACTCAGCCGATTTTGGCGATAAAGTAGCTATTACTCAAAACAAACGCGTAACTTCAAAAACGCAAATGAGTGTTCTTGAAGTGGATGTGCGTGACTTTTCAATTGATGAGAGTTCAGGAATTGCTGCAAAAGATCGTGGTAACTTCCTTGGAATGGTGCAAAAAGGTACAACAAATGCATCAAATGGGAACCATATGACGGGCATTGATTATTTAAAATATTTAGGTGTTAACTATGTTCAAATCATGCCTATCTATGATTTTCAAACTGTTCCTGAATTAGATAAAGATAATCCAGAAAACATTACCATTTCACCAAAAGAAGATCATGGTGTTCATAATAATCAACAAAACTGGGGTTATGACCCTAAGAATTATAATGTTCCAGATGGCTCATATGCAACTGACCCAGCTAATCCACTTGTGCGTATTAAAGAAGCTAAAGAAATGGTTCAAAAACTTCACGATGCTGGGATTAACGTTGTCATGGATGTGGTTTACAATCATTTATATGATGGACAAGAAAATCCATTTGAATGGACAGTACCTGGTTATTTCTATGCTGTCATGCCTGATGGTGCAATGAACAACGATGTCGGTGTTGGTAATGCTGTTCGTTCCAATTCAGAAATGATGCGTCAATATATCATTAATTCTGTTATTTATTGGGCTAAAGAATATGGTATGGATGGCTTTAGATTTGATGCCATGTCTGATTTAGATGTTAATACGTTAAATCTTGTTCGCGATGCCATCAATAAAATTGATCCTAATATTGTCACCTATGGTGAAGGTTGGGATAGTATGGGAAAATACCTAGCAAAAGATGGTGAAACTCCAGGTAGTGATAAAAATGCCAAACAAACACCAACTTACGGCTTTTTCGATTCTATTGGTCGTGATGCTATTGCAGGCTCTCATTATGACAACGGTAATCCTCCAGGATTTGTTAATCGCAATAGTGACTACAAAACTAATAGTGGAAATCTTTCAAGACTGGTTGATAGTATGCTTGGAGGTCATGGTAGACATTTTGGAAGTGCCTCCCAACAATTGAATTATGTTGAAGTTCATGATGGAATGACACTTAGTGATTTATTAAAACATTATAATCCAGAAGACACACCGGAAGAACATCAAAAACGTGTAGAGTTAGCTTCTGCGATGAGTGCCCTCTCACAAGGCATTCATTTCTCACAAATTGGGCAAGAATTTTTGAAATCAAAAGAAAATTCTCATAATACTTATAATGGTGGTGATGAATTAAACCGAATTCAGTGGGGATTAGTTAAAGATAATGTTGATGTGGTTAACTTTTATAAATCTATCGTCGCTTTGAGAAAAAATGAATCATTGCTTCATTTGTCAGATTATCAAACAGAAGTCTTTCCTCATATGGAAATCACAAATGTTCAAGTTAACTCAGGTATTATTACTTATGAGTTGAAAAAAGACAACGGTGATAAATATTTAATGGTGTTTAATAATAATACTGATACATCGAACCCTTCATTAACACTTGGTGGCGATAATTGGTATTATGGTAGAACTGGAGCTGGAAAAGGTGTTATTAATTCTGGTGACAAACGTAATAATTTTTCTAATGCCTATATCGTTACTACAAATTCAGAAAATTTATATGAGAAAATTGGTCGATTTAATGGTGAAAAAACTATTACCTTTAATCCATTGTCGGCAAGTGTTTTATACATTCCAGCCAAAGAAGAAGCTGAGTTAATCACTAAACAACAAACAATAAACTATGTTGATAAAGAAGGAACTAAAAAAGCAGATTCAAATGTTCAAAAGACCACTTACTTAACAATTAAATTCCATGATCCAAATTCAAAATTCACTTATACTAAATCTGGAATCGAAACAAAAGCAAATGATTTAGGTCATTTGGAAAATGTTTTAGATACTTCAACCAATGAGATTGAAACAGTTATTAAAACTTACTATGCAACAAATGGAGCAGGTGAGTTGATTGAAGTCACTGAACTTCCTGAAATTGAAAATGGTAAGCCAAAAGATACGGCTACTATCAAGTGGGTTGAAGCAATCGCGCAAACAAAAAAAGTGGTACATCCCGTCATAGATGGCTATCGCGTTATTAGTACTACAGATGCTTCAAATGACTTAGTACAAACACCATCGCATCCTTTAGAAAAAGATGCTTCTAATCAAACCATTACTGTAACGTATGCTAAGGAAACAAAAGCAGTTATCATCTCATCAAATGATCCAAAAAATCAATTGCCTAAATCAGTTAGTGATCTTGAAGGAAAAGCAGATTTTATTTTTGAAGGAGTTTCTGGTGATGCTATCAGTTGGAAAAATATTGATTTAACACGAGAAGGGTATAGTTTTACTGTTAATGGTCAAGCTAGTTTAGAAGCTGCTATCAAAGCAACTAATGCAGGAAACTTAGGCGACGAAGATATTATCTATACTGTTGTATACACAGCAAATCCTGCGAAGATTAGTATTCAATACATCGATAATGATGATAATGATAAGGTGATTAAAACTGAAACACTTGAAGGTGTCACCAATCAAGTACCAAACTTTACTTTTGAAATACCAGAGGGCTATGAATTGGTCTCAGATGATTCAGATACCATTAAGAGCTTTGATGCTTTAGATGATTCCGCCAGCCCAAGAAATAGTTAAGGTAACCTGGTCAGTTGATAAGGACTTAGTCACACAGGTGTCAAACTACACAGCAACAGAAAAAACTCAAACTGTAACGAGTCCAATTGTTGAGGGCTATCAAGCTGATAAAACAAGCGTCATTTTTACAAATCTTGATACAGATACAACACCAATTCAACAAGAAGAAGTCATCACTTATCATAAAGTTATTGATGCGATAACTGAAAATACTGATGATAACGTGTCTCAAAAAACTGAAAAACATCCTCTCTCACTAAAGAGATATCCTAAAATGACTACCATCAATAAGGAACCAATGATTTCATCTAATCAATCAACTCTCCCATTAACAGGAGATAATGATGATTCTAATAGAGTGATTGTAGGTCATGTTTTAGTAACTTTGACAATGGCAGGATTGATTTTCTTTAAACGTCGCAAAAATAACTAGTAATTTTGTCAGCTCGTTTCATAGATAAAAATAGGGAGGTTATCCTCCCTTATTTTTATGATAAAATCGAGACTTGCTTTTAGAAAATGAATCGAAGATATCAAATTATTCTAATGTTAACGACTTGCAATAAAAGTAATAATTAGTAATGATTTCGTCTTACAGACTTTATAATTTTCCTTTAAAATAGTATTATAGGAGTTGTGTCCTATTATTTTGTGTTTTGAAAAGTTTCTTATCTAATAGGGTATATTAAGATAAGAAATCTGTTTTACTAAGAAGTAGAATGACAAGATAGTTAGAAATAAAATGAAGTGCTATAGTCTACTCTCAGACTAGTATTTTTATTTTATTTCAGCTTTTATGAGTTATTTATTAAAAGATTTTTAAAAAATTGCTGTAAGAATGGTAATACTAACTCATCTATGATAAAATAGGTAGAATTATATTAAAGAGGTATAGACCATGGATATTTCAGAAATCCGTCAGAAAATAGTAGAAAATAAAGAGAAGTTGACTAGCTTCAGGAGGTCTCTTTGACCTAGAGCAATTGGAAGAAGACATTGCTCTCTTAGAAAACGAAATGACTCATCCTCATTTTTGGGATGATAATATTAAGGCTCAAAAAGTATCTCAGGAACTTAATGATTTAAAATCAAAATACCAAACCTTTCAGACAATGGTTGAACTTAGTGAAGAAGTTGAGATTTTAGAAGAAATGGTTTCAGAAGATGCTTCTGTTCAAAGTGAATTAGAAGAAACCTTGAATAAGCTGGATAAAATGATGATTAGTTATGAAATGACGCTCTTATTGTCAGAACCCTATGACAGTAACAATGCCATTTTAGAAATTCATCCAGGATCTGGTGGTACAGAAGCACAAGACTGGGGTGATATGCTCCTTAGAATGTACACGCGTTTTGGTAATGCCAGAGGCTTTAAGGTAGAAATCCTAGATTATCAAGCTGGTGATGAGGCAGGCATTAAAAGTGTGACACTTTCTTTTGAGGGTACCAATGCTTATGGTCTTTTAAAATCAGAAATGGGTGTTCATCGATTAGTGAGAATATCGCCGTTTGATTCAGCAAAACGGCGTCACACATCCTTTGCATCAATTGAAGTGATGCCTGAATTAGATGATACCATTGAAGTAGAGATTAAAGATGACGACATTAAAATGGATACCTTTCGCTCAGGTGGCGCTGGTGGACAAAATGTCAATAAAGTATCAACAGGTGTTCGTTTGACCCATATTCCAACAGGAATTGTTGTGTCATCAACTGTTGATAGAACACAATATGGCAACAGAGATCGTGCTATGAAAATGCTTCAAAGTAAACTCTATCAATTAGAACAAGAGAAAAAAGAACAAGAAGTCTCTGCTCTAAAAGGAGATAAAAAAGAAATTACCTGGGGAAGCCAGATAAGATCTTATGTTTTTACTCCGTATACAATGGTTAAAGATCATCGGACAAACTTTGAAGTCGCTCAGGTAGATAAAGTGATGGATGGTGACATTGATGGCTTTATCGATGCTTATCTCAAATGGCGAATAGAATAATAAGAGAGGAAAAAATAATGGCATTAATTGAAATGAGAGATGTGAGCAAGAAATACCATCGCTCAACAACAGCACTTAGAAATGTATCTGTTACTGTTGATAAAGGTGAATTTGTTTATATTGTCGGTCCTTCAGGAGCTGGGAAATCAAGTTTTATCAAACTACTTTATCGTGAGGAAAAATTAACTAAAGGATCACTTAAAGTAGCTGGTTTTGATTTGACTAAATTGAAAAGAAGAGAAGTTCCTTACTTGCGTCGTAGTATTGGTGTTGTCTTCCAAGACTATAAACTACTTCCTAAGAAAACAGTTTTTGAAAATGTTGCTTATGCCATGGAAGTTATTGGTGAAAGACCTCGTAACATCAAAAAACGTGTTCCTGAAGTACTAGAACTGGTTGGTTTAAAACACAAAATGAGATCATTTCCTGATCAATTATCAGGTGGTGAGCAACAGCGTGTTGCAATTGCTCGTGCCATCGTTAATAATCCTAAATTATTGATTGCTGATGAACCAACAGGAAACTTAGACCCTGATAATTCATGGGAAATCATGCAATTACTAGAACGCATTAACCTTCAAGGGACGACAATTTTGATGGCAACGCACAATAAGAATATCGTTGATACATTGCGTCACCGAGTGATTGCGATTGAAGATGGTCGTGTGGCTCGTGATGAAGAAAAAGGAGAGTACGGATACGATGATTAGAAGATATTTCAGACATTTATGGGAATCTATGAAAAATCTCAAAAGAAACGGTTGGATGACTTTTGTTGCCATTAGTTCAGTGTCAATCACTTTGATTCTTGTGGGAATTTTTTCAGCTGTTATCGCAAATACTGAGCGTTTAGCAACTGGTATTGAAAAAAATATTCAAGTCAATGCCTTTTTACTAGTTGACTCTACAGATTATGTGAAACAAATTCCTAATCAAGATGGCACTTTAGCACCTAATGAGAATTATCATAAAATTTATGATCAAATTGCAGCCTTGCCGGAAGTTCAAAAAATTGATTTTTCTGACAAAGAAGAGCAATTAAAAAATCTTCAAGAAACACTTGGTGATTCTTGGGAAATTTTTGAAGGAGATGCTAATCCTCTTAGTACTGTATACATCATTACAACAACATCACCAAAGGCTGTTAAAAGTGTTGCTGAGCAAATTGAAGGAATTGAGGGTATTGATTCTGTTGAATATGGTGGTGCAAACACAGAGAGAATCTTTAGGATTGCTGGTGTTATCAGAACTTGGGGGCTTGTAGGAGCCGGTTTACTGTTATTTGTTGCTGTTTTCCTTATCTCTAATACCATTCGTATTACCATTATTTCTCGTCGTAGAGAAATTATGATTATGCGCTTAGTAGGGGCAAAAAATTCTTATATTAGATGGCCATTCTTTCTTGAAGGTGCATGGGTTGGGCTTATTGGAGCTATTTTGCCATCATTAATTTTATTTTATGGTTATCATTTCGTTTATCAAAAATTCAATGTGGCTTTAATTAAGCAAAATTTATCAATGTATGAACCTGATATTTTTCTACTATACGCTATGGGAGCGTTATTCCTCATTGGAATTCTTATCGGTTCTGTAGGATCAGTTCTTTCAATGAGACGCTATTTAAAAGCCTAATCAAGAGGTATAATATAAAAAACCTATAGGAATATTCCTATAGGTTTTTTATGTTAGATAAGGATTAAACATTTTTTCATGACTAATCACAGTATTTTGTCCGTGTCCAGGAAAAACACGATAATGTTTAGGTAGGGTTAATAATTGTGTTTTAATACTGGTGATTAGCTGATCATAATTCCCAGTTGGTAAATCAGTTCTGCCAATTGTTCCTTTAAAAAGAGCATCACCTGTAAAAACAGCTTCATCTTCAGGAAAAATCAAAGACACACTGCCAACCGAATGGCCAGGTGTTTCAACAACTTTAAACTGAAATCCTTCAATATTATAGTCTTTATGATCGTCATAAAAATAATCTGCAGGCTTTATGATGACATCACCCATGCCTTCAAATCTCCCAAGAGCCGAAAGATTGTCTTTAGGTGATCCAAGCCAGTCAGCTTCTTGTTTTGACACATAAACAGGTGGATGGTTAAATGTTTCTCTCACAGCATCAACACTGACGATATGATCACAATGAGTGTGCGTGAGAAGAATGGCAACCACAGGTTTTTCAAGAGTAGTCAATTTTGTTAAAATATCTTCTGTGTTACTACCAGGGTCAATAACAATGGTTGCTTGATGATTAGTAAGGTAGTAGGTGTTTTCACCTGCCATACGATTAACGGATTTTAAAATTTTCATTGTCATAATAGTCCTCTCATAGAAAAAATAACTGAGACTGTCAAATATAAATCGCTAGGTTAATTTGGAAATTAATAGCTTTCTTATCTGCTACAGATATTTTTGAGCTAAGGCCTTATCACCCTCATAGGCTACTTTTTGCCCATCAATAATTTGATAAGCATCAGCCCCTTTACCGGCAATAACAACAGCATCACTAGCATGACTTGTCAGAGTCATAGCTGTTTTAATGGCTGTTTCTCGATCGGTAATGATATCCACTGGACGCTTGATATGACTAGCAATTTCTTGAGCAATAACAAAAGGATCTTCATAATTAGGGTCATCAGCCGTTAAAATCACATGAATCTGTGGAAATTGATTAATAACCTCTCCAAAATCTTTTCTACGACTCTCACCTTTGTTGCCAGTTGCACCGATAATAAGAGCAATTTGACCTGTTTGATGCTTAGTAACAACAGAGAGAAGTTGTTTAAGACTCACACCATTATGCGCATAATCAACAAAGACTCTAGCCCCATTTTTTTGTGTTAAAACTTCCATTCTTCCAGGGACGACTGTTTCAGCAATACCTTTTTTGATGTCTTCTAGGCTAGCCCCTAGTTTTAGTGCAGCTAAACCGCTTGCCAGGGCATTTTCTTGATTAAAATGACCAATTAATTGACTATCGTAGTGTCCAGCTAATTTACCAGTTGTTTCAAATGAAAACGACCGGCTATTCAAAATAGCATTTTCAGAGTCTTTTCCATAGAAATCATGAGGTTTATCAGCAACTTGTTCTTTGATCACATCAAAATGATCCATTTGATGATTAACAACAATAAAGCGACTATTTTCTAATAACAGACGTTTGTGGTAAAAATAATCTTCAAAAGTAGGGTGTTCAATAGGACCAATATGGTCTGGACTAATATTTAAAAAGACTCCAACATCGAAGGATAAACCATATACACGTTTCATCAAATAAGCCTGACTTGAAACTTCCATGATGAGATGGGTACGGCCATTTTCAACAGCTGTTGCCATCATTGCTAAAAGATCTATACTTTCTGGAGTGGTTAAGGCAGATTTGAAAAATGTTTTACCATCCAAGGTGGTGTTCATAGTAGACAATAAAGCAGGTTTATGACTTTGTTTTAGGATATGATAGGCATAATAAGCAGCTGTTGTTTTTCCTTTTGTTCCCGTAAAAGCCAATAGTTTCAATTTATTTTGTGGGTAATTATAGAAAGCTTGAGCAATTAAACTCATGGCTTGTTTGATATCATTCACCAAAATAACTGGAATAGTCAGCTCATAATCTTTTTCAGAAACGTAGTATTGTAAACCATCAGAAATGGCTTGTTCTAAATAACTTTTATTAAATTCACGCCCTTTTGCAAAGAAAAGAGTAGATTTTGAGACGTTTCTACTATCATAGCTAAGTGCATCAAATGTTTCTTCTTTCCAGTTATAATAAAAGTGATCTTTCATCACAATTTCTCTGAAATTATTATCATTTTTTAAAATCGTTAAGGTTTTTTTCATTGTAATCATACTTTATATTTTAGACTTAAAGTTCTCGATTTACAAGTCTTACGCAAAAGTTTATAATAAAATTATCACGAATGAGAAAGATTAAAAACATGAGCAAACAGAAATCAAAAATGACACAACAAGAAAAAATGGTTCAAGGAACGGCTTGGTTGACTTTTGGAAATTTTTTGAGTCGTTTATTAGGTGCGATTTACATTATTCCATGGTATGCATGGATGGCTCCTCACGCAGCAGAAGCCAACGCCCTTTTTGGCATGGGCTATGAAATTTATGCCCTCTTTTTATTGGTATCAACAGTAGGCATTCCTGTTGCAGTCGCTAAACAAGTGGCAAAATACAATACACTTGATAAACCTGAGATGAGCTTTTACTTGATTCGTAAAGTCTTTATGTTCATGCTTTTGTTGGGATCCTTTTTTGCTGTTATCATGTTCTTTGGCTCTCCTGTTTTAGCAGGCTTAAGCGGTGGTGGTAAAGATTTGATTCCTGTCATGCAAAGCTTAACATTAGCTGTCTTGGTCTTTCCAGCCATGAGTGTTTTAAGAGGATTTTTCCAAGGATTTAATAATCTTAAACCTTATGCCATCAGTCAAATAGCAGAACAAGTCATTCGGGTTATCTGGATGCTCTTAACAGCCTTTTACATCATGAAAATGGGTTCAGGTGATTATGTGGCAGCCGTTACCCAATCAACCTTTGCAGCCTTTATTGGTATGTTTGCTTCCTTATCTGTTTTGGTTTATTTCCTATGGAAAGAAAACATGCTTCATCAGGTCTTTTTAAAAGCACCAAAATCAATAGACCTTGATACCAAATCTATTTTAATGGAAACGATTAAAGAGGCTATTCCTTTTGTGATTACTGGTAGTGCGATTCAAGTTTTTCGCTTGATTGACCAAATGACTTTTATTAATAGCATGGGGTGGTTTACAGATTATTCTAATCGTGAACTACGGATTATGTTTGCCTATTTTTCATCAAATCCTGGTAAGCTAACCATGATTTTAATTGCTGTAGCCACAGCTATAGCCGGAACAGGTATTCCTTTGTTGACCGAAAACATTGTTAAAAATGACAAAAAAGCAGCAGCAAAATTAGTTATTAACAATACACAGATGCTCTTTTTATTCTTATTACCCGCTATTTTTGGCTCTGTTGTTTTAGCCGTTCCACTTTATACGGTCTTTTATGGGGTGCCAGATGTCTTAGCACTACATTTATTTATTGTTTCCTTGCTTCAAACGATCTTTTTGGGATTATACACCGTATCATCACCAATGCTACAAGCCTTATTTGAAAATCGTAAGGCTGTCCTTTATTTTCTATATGGTGTTATCGCAAAACTAATTTTACAGATTCCCTTTATTTTTGTTTTTCACTCTTATGGACCTTTACTATCTACGATGATTGCCCTCATTATTCCCATTGTATTTATCTATAAACGCATTCATGAGATTACAAACTTTAATCGTAGCTTACTTGTTAAAAGCAGTACCTTGATGATTATTATGACCATAGTTATGATTGTTGCCGTTATCGTTGTTAATAGTATTTTAGGTTTAATAGCACTCCCACAAAATCGCCTATTAAGTGTTGTTTACTTGATTTTAGTTGGTGGTGTTGGAATTGTTGTGTACGGTGGACTTTCTTTATGGAGTGGGGCACTTGACTTATTACTTGGAACAAAAGCAGTAGCATTAAGAAAAAAATTGGGTTGGGAAAAATAATTTTCTATCATTAAAATAATTAGGATTGTTTATCAAAAATCCTTTTAAAAGATTAAAAATATAACTTTTTATCATCCTCTTTTAGAGGATTTTTTGATATAATAGGGAGAATAAAAAAAGAAGGCGGTTTATTAACATGGGAAAATTTCAGGTTATTTCACATCCACTTATTGAGCACAAATTATCCATTTTAAGACGGACAACAACATCTACAAAAGATTTTCGTGAGCTTGTTAATGAGATTGCAATGTTGATGGGTTACGAAGTTTGTCGCGATTTGCCTCTTGAGGATGTCGAAATTGAAACACCAATTACCAAAACAATTCAAAAACAACTGACTGGTAAAAAACTAGCAATTGTTCCTATTTTGAGAGCGGGTATTGGTATGGTTGATGGCTTACTAAGTTTAATACCTGCTGCTAAGGTTGGTCATATTGGTATGTACCGTGACGAAGAAACCTTAACACCCGTTGAATACTTAGTGAAGCTACCTGATGATATTGCGCGTCGTCAAATTCTTTTGGTTGACCCAATGCTTGCTACAGGAGGTTCAGCAATTCTTGGCGTCGATTCTCTTAAAAAACGTGGTGCTAGTCATATTAAATTTGTTAGTTTAGTAGCAGCTCCAGAAGGTGTAAAAGCCCTTCAAGAAGCACATCCTGATGTTGATATTTATACTGCAGCTTTGGATGAAAAATTAAACGAAAATGGCTACATTGTGCCTGGTTTAGGAGATGCAGGCGATCGTTTATTTGGTACAAAATAAGTGAGTATTAAATATTTGACCAACTTTGACCAAAGGGTTATAATAAGGTTATTATTAGAAATAAAGGAGAAATTGACAAATGATTCCTGTAGTTATTGAACAAACAAGTAGAGGCGAACGTTCTTACGATATTTATTCTCGTCTCCTTAAAGATCGAATTATTATGTTAACAGGCCCAGTAGAAGACAATATGGCCAATTCTGTCATCGCTCAATTACTTTTCCTAGATGCCCAAGACAGTACCAAAGATATCTATCTCTATGTTAATACACCTGGTGGTTCTGTTTCAGCAGGGTTGGCTATTGTTGATACGATGAACTTTATTAAAGCAGATGTCCAAACAATCGTTATGGGGATGGCTGCTTCAATGGGAACTGTCATTGCTTCAAGTGGTGCTAAAGGCAAACGCTTCATGTTACCACATGCTGAATACATGATTCACCAACCAATGGGTGGCACTGGTGGTGGCACACAACAAACGGATATGGCTATTGCTGCTGAACACTTATTGAAAACACGTCGTACTTTAGAAAAAATCTTAGCAGATAATTCTGGTAAGACTGTTAAACAAATTCATAAAGATGCTGAACGTGATTATTGGATGAGTGCAGAAGAAACATTAGCTTATGGTTTCATTGATGAAATTATGGCAGCAAATGAATTGAAATAAAAAAAGATGCTTATTAAAAAGTGGTTTGAACTTGTTCAAACTGCTTTTTTCTTTTTAGTATTAATGGTTTAGCTATTATTTTTAAAAACCAAACGAAGATTTCTAAAACCTTGATTTTATGCTATAATTTAAAATAGATAAAAAGCTCAATTATAGATATTTTAAGATTATCTAAAAGAATAAATTTAAAATGATTGATGGATTTTAAAACTGATAATAAAGATAATGAAAGGAAAGTAAAAGTGTTTGATAAAACAAATCGTGTGGGTATTATTGTTCATCTCTACTATAACAGAGATGCTAAAAAAATAATGAAGTATGGAGATTGTCTCTACCATTCTCGCCGGATGAGATATCTTGTCTTATATGTTAATCAAGATGAGGTTGATTCTTTGGTAGTTAAATTAAAAGAGTTAAAATTTGTCAAAGAAGTTTATCCATCCTATTTTGAGGATATTGATTTTAATTTTGTAGGTAATTTGTGGGAAAAATAAAAATATTCAGAAAATTTTGTAAAAAAGAGTGGTTTTCCTTGACAATTGTCAGATAATTCTGTATTCTTAATAGCATATCTAATTACAATTGTATTAAGGAGAAAAATGTATGAAAAAGAAATTGTTACTAGCAGCAATGACGTTCTTAACAACAACGGCTCTTGTTGCCTGTGGTAGTGCTCCAACAACTTCCTCAAACTCTGAGGGTAATGAAATTGGTGATACTGTCAAAATTGGTCTGAATTTTGAATTAACTGGTGGTGTGGCTGCTTATGGAGTTCCCCAAAAAAATGCAGCTGAATTAGCCGTTGAAGAAATTAATGCCGCAGGTGGTATTGATGGCAAACAAATAGAGTTGGTTTCTAAAGATAATAAATCTGAAAATAGCGAAGCCGCTTCAGTAACAACTAATTTAGCAACAGAAAGTAAAGTTAATGCTATTGTTGGACCAGCAACATCTGGTGCAACAGCAGCAGCTTCTCCAAATGCAACATCTGCGGGTGTTCCTATAGTGACACCTTCTGGAACGCAAGATAATTTGACTGTCAACGAAGATGGTAGTGTTCAAGAGTACGTTTTCCGTGCAACATTTATTGACAGTTACCAAGGAAATGTTATTTCTAAATTTACAACAGATGATTTAAAAGCTGACAAAGTTGTTCTTTATTATGATAATTCCAGTGATTACGCCAAAGGAATTGCCAAGGAATTTAAGGCAACCTACAAAGGTGAAATTGTTAAGGAATTAACTTTCCAATCAAAAGACACTGACTTCCAAGCAGCCTTAACTGAAATTAAAGATTTAGACTTTGATGCCATTGTTATGCCTGGTTACTATAATGAAACAGGGCTTTTAACCAAACAAGCACGTGATTTAGGCATTAGTCAACCAATTGTTGGACCAGATGGTTTTGGAGATGAAAAATTTGTAGAATTAGCAGGTAATGATGCGACAAAAGATGTCTATTATTTATCAGGATTCTCTTCAGAAATTTCAGATACAGCCACTGGCTTTATTGAAAAATATAAAGCAAAATATGGTGAGGAACCATCAATGTTTGCAGCTTTAGCTTATGACGCTGTTTACATGGTTGCTAAAGCAACAGAAGGTGCTAAGTCATCTAAAGATATTGCCGAAAATCTTGCGAAATTATCTGATTTTGAAGGAGTTACTGGTTCTATAACCATTGATGAAAATCACAATCCAGTGAAATCAGTTGTTATGATTGGTCTTAAGGATGGTAAAGAAGATTCTGCTACAGTTGTTTCAGCTGAGTAATCTTGCCTTATCTTCACAGTCAATATCTGGAAAGGCAATAGTCTTTCCAGATATTATTATTTTATAGAAAGTTTGGTGAATACATGCTTCAACAACTTGTTAATGGGCTTATTTTAGGTAGTGTTTATGCTCTATTAGCATTAGGCTATACCATGGTCTATGGTATTATTAAACTAATTAATTTTGCCCATGGCGACTTGTATATGATGGGAGCTTTTATAGGTTACTATCTCATCAATCAATTTAAAATGAATTTTTTCCTTGCCCTTATTTTAACAATGTTAATCACAGCAGGTTTAGGTGTGTTGATAGAATTTTTGGCTTATCGACCACTTCGTCAATCAACACGTATTGCAGCTTTAATCACGGCAATTGGTGTCTCTTTTTTCTTAGAATATGGCATGGTCTATCTTTTTGGAGCTAATACAAGAGCCTTTCCACAAGCCCTAGAAACCGTTAAATATAACTTTGGTCCAATCAGTATCACAAATGTTCAGTTGACCATTTTGGGTGTTTCTTTATTACTAATGATTCTTCTACAATTTATTGTTAAAAAGACAAAAATGGGGAAAGCCATGCGTGCTGTTTCTGTGGATAGTGATGCGGCAGAATTGATGGGAATTAATGTTAATAGTACTATTAGTTTTACCTTTGCATTAGGTTCAGCCTTAGCAGGTGCAGCTGGTGTGTTAATTGGTCTTTATTATAATTCCATTGATCCTCTTATGGGGATGACACCGGGTATTAAAGCCTTTGTTGCTGCCGTTTTGGGTGGAATTGGCATCATTCCCGGTGCAGCTATTGGTGGTTTTGTCATTGGCCTTTTAGAAACATTTTCAGTATCATTTGGCTTATCGAGCTACCGTGACGCAGTTGTTTATGCTGTTTTAATTATTATTTTATTGGTTAAGCCAGCAGGAATTTTAGGTAAAAATGTGAAAGAGAAGGTGTAAGGATGAAAAAGAACTTAAAAGTTAATCTTCTTTGGGCTCTCTTAGTTATCGCCTTTTTTGCACTTATTGCCATTTTATCAAGTACAGGGTTACTAGGCATTTACTACCTTCAAATTTTGATGGGTATTGGTATTAGCATGATTATGGCGCTTGGAACTAACTTGGTATTAGGTTTTTCTGGTCAATTTTCTCTTGGGCAAGCAGGATTCATGGCAATTGGTGCTTATGCTACAGCTATTTTAACCAAATCAATGCCTACTTATGCTGGTTTTTATATTTCTATGCTTGTTGGAGTTTTAATCGCAGCGGTAGTTGCTCTTATTATTGGTATTCCAACCCTTCGTTTAAAAGGTGATTACCTAGCCATTGCAACATTAGGAGCATCAGAAATCATTAGAATCATTATTGTTAACGGTGGAGAATTGACTAATGGTGCTGCGGGGTTATCTGGAATCCTTCCATACACAACTTGGCCTGTTGTTTTTATCTTTGTTGTCTTAATTACTATCTTAATTTTAAACTATCTGAGAAGTCCTCTAGGTCGTCAAGTTATCGCTATTAGAGAAGATGAGATTGCTTCTGAGTCAATGGGTGTTAATACAACAAATATCAAGGTTTTAACTTTTGTGATTGCGGCTATGACTGCTAGTATTGCAGGATCACTCTATGTAGGTTATATTGGAACGGTTGTTCCAAAAGACTTTACGGTCATGAAGTCAATTGAATACTTGATTATTGCCGTTTTAGGTGGTCTTGGTTCTGTTACTGGAACAATTGTTGCAGCACTTGTGCTTGGTATTTTAAATATGTTTCTCCAAAATGTTTCTGAACTACGTATGATTATTTATTCACTAGCATTGATACTTGTTATGGTCTTTAGACCAGGTGGGCTTTTGGGAACAAAGGAATTAATACTATCCAAATGGTTTACTAAGAATGTTAAGGAGGGCAAAAAATAATGGCACTTCTAGAAGTAAAAAATGTGACCAAAAACTTTGGTGGTTTAACCGCTGTTGGGAATGTTAGTATTGAACTTAACAAGGGTGAGCTTGTAGGTCTTATCGGACCAAACGGAGCCGGAAAAACAACTTTGTTTAATTTGTTAACAGGAGTCTATGAACCAACTGAAGGTAGTATTGTTTTGGATGGTACTGAATTGAATGGGAAAACGCCTTATAAAATTGCTTCCTTAGGCTTATCAAGGACATTTCAAAATATTCGTCTGTTTAAAGATATGACCGTTTTAGATAATGTCTTGGTTGGTATGGCTAACAATAAAAGTTCAGGTTTTTTAACCTCTTTACTGAGACTACCTAAGTTTTATCATAAAGAAAAAGAACTAAAAGAGAAGGCTTTGTCCCTATTAGCTATTTTTGATCTTGATAAGTATAGTGATTATTTGGCTAAGAATCTTCCTTACGGTCAACAAAGACGTCTTGAGATTGTTAGAGCTTTAGCAACGAACCCTAAAATTCTCTTTTTAGATGAACCTGCAGCGGGAATGAATCCACAGGAAACAGCTGATTTAACTAGTTTGATTAGACAGGTGAAGGAGAAATTTAATATCACCATTATTCTTATCGAACATGATATGAGTCTTGTTATGGAAGTCACCGAGAGGATTTATGTTTTAGAGTATGGACGTCTGATTGCTCATGGTCTTCCTGAAGAGATTAAAACCAACAAGCGTGTGATTGAGGCTTATCTAGGAGAGGAGGAGTAGATATGTTGACTGTTAAAAATTTATCTGTTAGCTATGGTGTGATTGAAGCTGTCAAAGATGTTTCCTTTGAAGTCAATGAAGGAGAGGTTGTTAGTCTGATTGGTGCCAATGGTGCTGGAAAGACCTCTATTCTTAGAACTATTTCTGGACTAGTAAAGCCAAGTAAAGGAGAAATTACTTTTCTAGGAAATCCTATTCATAAAGTACCTGCAAGAAAAATTGTAGCCTCTGGCTTATCACAAGTACCAGAAGGACGCCATGTCTTTTCAGGTTTAACTGTTTTAGAAAATCTTGAAATGGGAGCTTTTTTAAAAACAAATCGTGAGGAAAATCAAAAGAATTTGAAAAAAGTTTTCTCTCGCTTTCCAAGATTAGAAGAAAGAAAAAATCAAGATGCTGCAACTCTCTCAGGTGGTGAGCAGCAAATGTTAGCTATGGGAAGAGCATTGATGAGTCAACCTAAATTGTTACTTCTAGATGAACCTTCCATGGGTCTTGCTCCAATTTTTATTCAAGAGATTTTTGATATTATTTTAGATATTCAAAAACAAGGGACAACCATTTTATTGATTGAGCAAAATGCCCATAAGGCCTTATCAATTGCTGATAGAGGTTATGTTTTAGAAACTGGTAAAATTGTTCTATCTGGTACTGGTCAATACTTACTAACGTCTGATGAAGTTAGAAAAGCCTACCTAGGTGGTTAATGAGAAAATAAAAGAAGCTAGAATAACATGTTCTAGCTTCTTTTATTACGTATGTTTACTAATCTACTCTTCTAGTGTACTTGAATGAGTAGTATTCTCATCTATTTCTGTATTTTCTGGCAAATCTGGATGTAGTTCACTATAACTTGGAGCATTATAGAGTTCTTGAGTAGAAGTATTATTATTTTGATTATAAAGACTTGTTGACATATCACCAAGTTCTTCTTCAATTTGCCTTAAAATCTCAAAAGAATCATTATAAGAAATGTTTGAAGAATCAACTGGTGTCAAGCCACTATCTTTGTAAAAACGAAGAAGATCACCCGTTTGGATACTATCACTAATATCTAGTTGCGTTTTAGCAATATTTCTAATCTCATCAATCACAAGGCTAGTATTTTCATCAGGATTGGTAATCTCTTCACCGGTGACAGTATTATAAAGTCTACCACCATAGCTAGTATAGTGTGGTGTGATAAAGTAACCAGATGTTCTTAGAGCAACCACTTGACTATTGTCTTTTGAAAGTAAGTCTTGACCCAATTGAATGTATTGTTTAGTATCAATCCCTAATAAGTGAAGTAGAGTTGGCAAATTATCAACTTCACCACCGTAAGTTTCACTGATAAATCCTTTATCAGTTCCTGGAACATGAATCATATAAGGGACTCTTTGTAGCATGGCATTATCATATTCAGACCAAGTTTCAGAATCCTTACCCAGTAATTCAGCAAGACTTGGATTACGTGAATTGGAAATACCATAATGATCACCATATAATAAGATAATGGAATTATCATAGAGACCACTTGCTTTTAAATAGTCAAAGAAACTTTTTACCGCAGCATCTAGATAATTGGCTGTAGCAAAATAGCCATTAATGGTTTCATCATCTGTCTGAGCTAATGGAAAGCCAACCTCATCACCTGAAAGGTTCTGATAAGGATAGTGATTAGACACGGTGATAAATTTGGTATAAAATGGTTGTTGCATGTGCTCCAAGTACTTAATAGAATCAGAAAACATGATTTTATCGTTTAAGCCGTATTGGAAAGAATTATCATCAGTTGCTTTTGACATGTAGGACTGATCAAAAAAGTAGTCATAGTCAAGAGCTTTGTAGACATTATTTCTATTCCAAAAAGTGGCAATGTTACCGTGGAAGACAGCGCTAGTATAGTTTCCGTTTTCAGCTAGAATATGTGGTGCAGCCTGTTGTGTGTTATCGCCACCATATTGAACAAAAAATGATCCTTGATTGAGACCAAATAAGGATGTTTCCATCAAAGTTTCAGAATCTGACGTTTTTCCCGCCTTAACTTGGTGGAAAAAGTTAGAAAAAGAAAAAGTTTGATTGGAATGATAAAGTGAGTTGATAAAAGGTGTCACTTCATATTGTCTGTTGTCTACTGTTAACTTGTAATCGATTAAAAATTGTTGGAAGCTCTCCAAATGGATTATAATAACGTTACGATCCTTGGCAAGCCCAAAATAATTAGGATTAGGTTCAACATAGTGTTGATTAACGTAAGCTTTAACGGTCTCAATTTCCTCTGGTTTTGCTTCGGCACGAACTTTTTGTGTTTGGTATGTTTGATTGGCATCGTAACCCAAGAAAGCATTGATACCAAGTGCTCTAACCACATAAGTATTTGAAAAACCTCTTGATAAGAGTTCTGGTCTATCAATTTCAGCTAGAAAAAGGTTGACTGAAAATAATAAGGCAGACAAAGCTGTCACTGCAAAACTAGCTCTTTTGTTAAAAGATCTGTTATCAAAGCTAATGTACCTTTTTACTAATAAGAACACCAGTATAAAAGCATCTAAAAGATATACTAAATCCCAAGGGCGTAAGAGATTAATGGCAGAATCACCAAGTCCTGCTGATACTTTACTAGTTGCAAGCATGGTATTAATCGTAATAAAATCAGAGAACTCTCTAAAGTAGATAGCATTAGCAATTAAAAGCAAGTTAAGTAGAGCATACATGATTAAAGTAGCACTATAAAATAGTTTAGTATTTTTAATATACAGTGCTAAGCCAATTAATAGCAAGCTAATAGGAATTGGGTTAATTAAAGTTAGAAAGAATTGATAAGGATTTTCTAATCCAAGATTAAAATCAACGGTATTAGCCCACATTGTTTTTAGCCAATAAAAACCTACCAAGGTGAGGAGAAATCCCAATCTAGTACTCATGATTTCTAAAATAAACTGTTTAAATTTTTTCACAAAATTATTTCCTCATTCTATTTTTCCATAAAAGAGTTTCAAACTAAATTATAACATAAATGAGAATGGATGAAAAAGGAAAACAATTTCTTAAAGTATTGTCATCATTTTGTCATTATTTTGAATTGTTATAGAATAGTTTGAAAAAATCATGATATTACTATTATAAAGGGATATTAGATAAGATTTTAAGAATTTTTTGTAGGAAAAATATTAAATTTCTGTTATAATATAGAGTATGAATAAACTTGTTGTTAACGCTTTTATTGAGAAAAAAATCAAAAATGGTATCCAACTCTTAGATGCGCATGATTTTGATGATTTATCAATTGATAATCAGTTGATAGAATTGTTTTCAAAAACAAAACATTTTCTTGGTATGGCTTACTTATCTCAGCAAAATAAAGGAGTGGGTTGGTTTCTTTCCCATCAGAAAATCACCCTTGATGAAAACTATTTTAAAGTTCTTTTTGAAACAGCTAAAAAACAACGTAGCTACTATTTTCAATCTAATTTAACAACGGCTTTTCGTGTCTTTAATCAAGATGGAGATAATTTTGGTGGTTTAACCATTGATTTATATGGTGATTACGCTATTTTTTCTTGGTATAATCTATTTGTCTATCAGATAAAAGAGATGATTATTGCAGCTTTTAAAGATATTTTTCCTGAGATTAAGGGCGCTTATGAAAAAATTCGTTTTAAAGGTCTTAACTATCAATCAGCCCATCTTTACGGTCAAGAAGCACCAGAAACATTTATTATTTTAGAAAATGGCGTTAGTTATCAAGTCTTTTTAAATAGAGGACTGATGACTGGTATCTTCTTAGATCAGCATGAGGTGAGAGAAGCATTGGTGACTCATCTTTCTAGTGGGAAAAAAATATTAAACCTCTTTTCTTATACTGCAGCTTTTTCTGTAGCTGCCAGTATGGGTGGTGCTATTGAGACAACATCAGTTGATT
Source organism: Streptococcus zalophi (assembly GCF_016481285.1). Lineage (GTDB taxonomy): Bacteria > Bacillota > Bacilli > Lactobacillales > Streptococcaceae > Streptococcus > Streptococcus zalophi. Next base: position 151,835 of record NZ_JAENBP010000001.1, on the reverse strand, counting down.
TGGCTAATCGATCTAAGAAAATGTCTGAGGCTCATTTTAAAGCCAATCATTTTGATTTAACTAACCATCAGTTTATTGTGATGGATGTTTTTAACTTTTTAAAATATGCCAAACGACACCATTTAACTTATGATGTCATTATTATTGACCCGCCTAGTTTTGCCAAAAACAAAAAGAAAGTTTTTTCTGTCGCCAAAGATTATCGCCAACTTATTAGTCAGTCACTACCATTATTAAATGACCAAGGACTAATTATTGCTTCAACCAATGCTGCTAATCTTAGCGTGGCACAATTTAAAAAAGAATTAGAAAAAGGTTTTGGGACTCAAAAACATAGTTATGAGGCTCTCTATCAACTTCCATCTGATTTTAGAATAAACAAAAATGATGAAAGAAGTAATTATTTAAAAGTATTTACAATAAAGGTGAACAAATGAAAACAGTAGTAACAATTACCCCAAAAGGGTTTGAAGAAGTCCAGCGAATGGACATTGAAAAATTCTATGGAGCAGATGTTATTGAATGGCGGGCAGACTTTTTGTCAAAGAACAACGTACTCGACGTTGCTCCTGCTATATTTGAAAAATTTTCAGGCTTTGAAATTCTTTTTACCTTGCGAACTCAAAAAGAAGGTGGGATGGTAGATTTATCTCCTGAAGAATATGTTGCCATATTAAAAGAAATTCAGGCACTTTATTCACCAGATTATATTGATTTTGAATACTTCTCTTATAAGAGTATCTTTGAAGAGATGCTAGATTTCTCAAATCTGGTTTTATCCTATCATAATTATGAAGAGACACCAGAAAACATTATGGAGTTGTTTTCTGAGTTGACAACCTTAGGACCGCGTATGGTTAAGATTGCGGTTACTCCTAAGAGTGAACAAGATGTTTTAGAACTTATGAATCTGACAAGAGGGTTTAAAACCTTAAATCCTGAACAAGATTATGTAACGATTTCAATGGGTAAATTAGGACAATTGACACGTTTGGCTGGTCATTTGACAGGTAGTTCTTGGACATTTACCTTTATGGATGCTCAAACCGCATCAGGTCAAATTTCACTTATTCATTATAAAAAAATCATGGAGATGTTAGATGCTGATTGATGGGAAGACCCGTCTAGCTGCAGTGATAGGAAATCCTATAAAACATTCCTTATCACCATTTATCCATAATCTCAGCTTTCAAAAATTAGGTATTAATGGTGTATACCTTGCTTTTGAATTAACTTTTTCTGATATTGAAATAACATTAGAAACCATTAAACGATTAAATATGTTTGGTATTAATGTTTCTATGCCTTATAAACAGGCAGTTCTTCCTTTTTTGGACAGTATTTCAAATGAAGCACAATTGATGGGTGCTGTGAATACGATTTGTCATAAAGAGGGACAACTGATTGGTTATAATACAGATGGTCTGGGCTTTTTAAAGAGCCTTGAGAATCAAGTTCATTTCCTTATTAAAGAAAAAACAATGGTTATAATAGGTAGCGGTAGCGCAGCTACCGCTATTATTGTGCAGGCAGCTATTGAGGGTGTTAAAAAAATTATTATTTTTACCAGAGAGTCTTACCTTGAGGAAACAAAACAAAGGATGACCTTACTGGCTAAAAAGACGAAAACAACCATTTTAACCTATGCTTTAGCTCAAAAAGAGTTATTTGAAGAGATTGTTTTAAGTGCTGATTTATTGGTTAATGCTACTAGCATAGGAATGGATGGTAAAAGTTTAGCCCTTCCTAGCCATGAAGTGAAATTACCTAAAAATCTCTTGGTGGCAGACATTATTTATCATCCACTTGAAACACCTCTAATCACCTATGCAAAACAACAAGGGTTGATCACTTTTAATGGATTAGGGATGCTTATCCATCAAGCTGCCCTTTCCTTTGAATTATGGACAGGTGAGAAAATGCCTGTTCAAGAAATTTTACCATTGTTAGAAGAACAGTCTCAACAAGCTTAAGGAGTCTGATAATGAAAATACACGTTAATCTTCCTAGTCATCCCTACGATATTCTTATTGAAAACCAAGGCCTTTACCGTGTTGGAGAATGGGTAGCATCTTTTTGGCAACCACAAAAAATTGTTATTATTTCAGATAATCGTGTGGCTAATTTATATGCCGAACATGTGAAATTACAGTTGGAGAGCCAAGGCTTTCAAGTAGCTGTTTTTGATTTTTTAGCAGGGGAACCATCAAAAAATCTAACAACTATTGAAAAAATATATGATTTTTTATCTTCATTTGGAATGAGTAAAGCAGATGGCATTATCGCTCTTGGTGGTGGTGTTGTTGGTGATTTGGCAGGGTTTGTTGCTTCAACTTATATGAGAGGGCTACATTTTTTACAAATCCCAACCAGTCTTATTGCTCAAGTAGATGCTTCTATTGGTGGTAAAACGGGTGTTAACACTAAAACTGCTAAAAATTTATTGGGAACCTTTCATCAACCAGATGGGGTTTTAATTGACCCAGAAGTTTTAAAAACTCTAGGTGAACGTGAATTGATTGAAGGAATGGGTGAAGTGATTAAATGTGCTTTGATTGCTGATATCAATCTTTGGCAATTATTAGAGGAGATGGCTGGAACAAGAGAGAGTATTTTGAAAAATGCTGAACAACTTATTTATCAGTCCTGTCAGGTTAAAAAAGAATTTGTTCTAGCCGATGAATATGACACTGGTTTAAGGCATTTTCTTAATTTTGGCCACACGATTGGTCATGCCATAGAGCAGACGGTTGGCTATGGTGACATTTATCACGGTGAAGCTGTTGCTATGGGCATGATACAAGTCGCAAAAATAGCTGAAGAAAAAGGGTTAATGGCAAAAGGCATTTCTAATGAAATAAAAACCATGTGTCAGAAATTTGGTCTACCTGTTGCCCCTTTAAAATGGGATAAAGAAAAGTTGTATCAAGCTATCACACATGACAAAAAAGCAAATGGTAAACAATTGAAACTGGTTCTTGTTCCAGAAAAAGGGCAACCAAAGATTGAGTCAATTGCTATAGAAGACGTTAGAGATTATTTGGAGAAAAAATGAGATATTTTACTGCGGGTGAATCTCACGGCCCACACTTAACAGCTATCATTGAAGGTGTTCCAGCAGGTCTTTTTTTGAATGCTGATGATATTAATAAGGAATTACAAAGACGCCAAAAAGGTTATGGTAGAGGCGATAGAATGTTGATTGAATCTGATCGCATTGAGATAACATCAGGTGTTCGACATGGATTGACTTTAGGAAGTCCTATCACTTTAACCATGCCAAATAAAGATTTTGACCATTGGTCTCAGATCATGGCTGTCCATGAGATTGATGAGCGTCAAAAACACATACGCCAGTTAACCAAGCCTCGTCCTGGTCACGCAGACTTGGTTGGTGGGATGAAGTATGGTTTTTCTGATTTGAGAAATACGTTGGAGCGCTCTAGTGCGCGTGAAACAGCTATGAGAGTAGCTATTGGCGCAGTGGCAAAACGCCTTTTAGAAGAATTGTCAATAACAGTCTTTCATCATATCACCGTTTTTGGTGGTATGACTATTGACCTTTCAGATGAATTGACCTATCAAGAGATAAAGACAAAAGCTGGACAATCAGACCTTTCGATTGCTAATGATGCTTTTGAAATGGCTATTAAAGAACAAATTGACAATATCAAAAAACAAGGAGATACTCTAGGCGGTGTTATTGAAACGATTGCTCTAGGTGTTCCGGCTGGACTGGGTTCTTATGTGCAGTGGGACCGCAAACTTGACGGTAAACTAGCCCAGGCCGTTTTATCCATTAATGCCTTTAAAGGTGTCGAATTTGGTCTGGGTTTTGAATCTGCTCATCTAACGGGTAGCCAGGTCATGGATGAGATTGTCTGGGAGAAAGAGACAGGTTATAGTCGAAAAACTAACCGTTTAGGTGGCTTTGAAGGTGGTATGACAAATGGACAACCGCTGATTATTAAGGGAGTGATGAAGCCTATTCCAACGCTTTATAAACCCTTGATGACCGTTGATGTCAAAACTCATGAACCGTATAAGGCAAGTGTTGAAAGAAGTGATACGACGGCTCTTCCTGCAGCGGGTGTTGTCATGGAAAATGTCGTTGCAACTGTTCTTGCAACTGAGATTTTAGAAACATTCACTTCTGATAATATGACAGACCTCAAAGAAGCCTTTACTAGCTATCAAGAAAAATTAAAATTGTTTTAATTTTAACTAACTCTTATGCTATTTAATGCTTTTAAACCGGATGATAAAAGCTAAAAACCAAGGAATATGTTATAATAGTAGAGATCATTAATCATTTGATTAATAAGACTTATCATAAAGGAGAACACTATGTCAGTAAATATCTATGACCTTGCTAATTCACTTGAGAGAGGCATTCGTGATTTAGAAGAGTACAAAGCAGTTGTTGCCGCTAAAAAAGAAGTGGATGCCAATGAAGATGCTAAAGCCTTGTGGCAAGAATTTTTAGAAGCACAACAAAAAATCCAAGCCATGATGACAACAGGACAAATGCCAGGTCAAGAGGAACAAAAAACCTTACAAGAATTAGGAGAAAGAATTGAAAAAAATGAACTCCTTAAACATTTCTTTGACAATCAACAACGCTTATCTGTTTATATTCAAGATATTGAAAAAATTATCTTTAAACCATTACAAGAATTAGCAGAATAAAATCTATTAAAACATCTTAATGTTTGAGTTTTCTCTCACATTTTAGGTGTTTTTGTTTATTGTCTAAGTGATAAGTTATATAAAACAGTAACAAGGAATAACTATGAAATTAAGAACACATGTATCATCATTAAAGGGGAGTCTTCGTGTTCCAGGTGATAAATCCATTAGTCATAGAGCCATCATGTTTGGAAGCATTAGTCATGGGACAACACTTATTAATGATCTCTTAGAGAGTGAAGATGTTTTGGCAACCATCAAAGCCTTTCAAGCTATGGGAGTAGAAATTACTCAAAAAGCTCAAGTCACTAAGATTAATGGTAACGGTTTTGAAGGTTTGAAACAACCTGGTGTTTCATTAGATATGGGCAATTCAGGAACATCCATGCGTCTTATCGCTGGTATTTTAGCTGGTTCTCCTTTTGAGGTTGACTTGGTTGGAGATGAGAGTTTATCGAGACGTCCGATGGATAGAATTGTGACCCCATTAAAGCAAATGGGGGTTTCTATCTCTGGTCATGAAAAAAAACAGTTTCCTCCTTTGACCCTTAAAGGCTCAAGAAATCTCTCCAAGATAACCTATCACTTGCCAGTTGCCTCTGCCCAAGTCAAATCTGCGCTGATTTTTGCTGCTCTTCAAGTCCAAGGTGAGAGTGTGATTGTTGAAAAAGAAATGACGAGAAATCACACGGAGGAGATGTTACAGCAATTTGGTGGCAGAATTGATTGTGAGGGGAAAACTATTCGTGTCTATGGTAAAGAGAAACTAAAAGGACAAGAAGTAACAATACCTGGTGATATTTCAAGTGCGGCATTTTGGTTGGTAGCGGGTTTAATTGTTCCAAATAGTCAAATCAGATTAGACAATGTTGGAATTAACTCGACAAGAACGGGTATTTTGGATGTTATTAGAGAAATGGGTGGCAAGCTCCTTATCTCTCATCGTGATGAGAAAAATCAATCTGCAAGCCTAACAGTTTCTTCCTCATCGTTAATAGGCACCACTATTTCCGGAGCTATTATTCCTCGTTTGATTGATGAATTGCCGATTATTGCTCTATTGGCAACTCAAGCTCAGGGGCAAACGATTATTAAAGATGCAAAAGAACTAAAAGTCAAAGAGAGTAATCGCCTTGCGCTTATTGTTTCTTCTTTGAAATCTATGGGAGCTGATATTTATGCCACTGATGATGGTATGGTGATTAATGGTCCAACAGCTTTACATGGTGCGATACTTGATAGCCATAAGGACCACCGGATTGCCATGATGATTGTGATTGCTGCTTTGATTGTTTCATCTGGTCAGGTTCATTTAACAGGAGAAGAGTCTATTAAAACTAGCTATCCTAATTTTTTCAATGATTTGGAGGGTTTAATTGATGGCTAAATTTTTAATTGGTTTTATGGGATCGGGCAAGACAACCCTAGCTAAAGCTTGGTCAAAAGATGCTATTGACATGGATGATTATTTGGAACAAAAATATGGACGTCCTATTTGTGATTACTTTGACCAAGGAGAAGAAGACCTATTTAGACAAAGAGAATCAGAAATCCTACAAGAATTGGTAGCAACTGATCAGATTATTGCTACTGGTGGTGGGATTGTTGAGAAGGCCATTAATCGAGAACTTTTAAAAGAGGCAGAGGCTGTTATTTTTCTACGATTAGATTTTGAACCCCTTTATGAACGTTTAAAACAAGATCGTAAGACCAATCGTCCTTTGTTTTTATCACTGAAAAAAGAAGACCTTTATCATCTGTTTCTAAAAAGACAAGCCTTATATGAAGAGGTAGCAACGACCATTATTGAGGTGGCAGATAGAACGCCTAGTGAATTAATCAAGGATTTTCTTAATCAATAAATGATACTTAAAAAGAAAAATCTGTCAAAAACCTTGAAGAAATCGCCTATTTTACTGTGAATAGTTGACAGTTGCTTAAAATCAGTATAAAATTTTAGATGATTGTGTGACTATAGATAAAAATGCATTGTGTCACAGAAAAAAAGTACAGATAGGAAAAAGCAATGGCAAGAAAAAGAGATATTGGCTTGACCCACCATGAAGAACTGCGCTATCAGTACCTCTTAAAAAACATTCATTATTTGAATCAAAGAGAAGAAGAAGAATTTAACTATCTTCATAGTAAATTCCAAACTTATAGAGCACAAAGTGGCAGTTCTAATCACTTTACACAGGAACGTCAAGCATCAAAATCAACATCAAGAAGAAGACAGAATTCATACAGACATCCTGAGTATGATAGGAGTTCTCAGTATAATAGACAAAGACATTTCAATCAGGATAACTATACTCAATATGATGAATATGACAATTATAATCATTACGATAGTTATGAGGATGTTGAAGATGATAACTACGTGATTGATGGCTTACCCAAATACCGCGCCAGTGAAAAGAGACGCTCAAGAAAACAAAAGCGACTTGTACAACGTGATATGGTGGAGCCTGTAGCGCCAATTGTTCAGAAAAAACCAAAGAAACGTCGTTTTCGTTTTAAGTCCTTTCTTAAACTGCTTTTAGTCCTCATTGTTTTAACCTTTATCGGCATGGTTATCATGTTTTTCAAAGGAATGCATGATGTCTCTTCTGATAGTGCCAACTTTAGTCCTGCAGTAGAAGAATTTTTTGATGGGCAAGACACAAGTGATGGTACTAATATTTTAGTCTTAGGTAGTGATAGACGGGTTAGTCAGGGGTCTGATGAAGCAAGAACCGACACGATTATGGTGGTTAATATCGGTAATAAATCAGGTCAAGTTAAGATGGTCAGCTTTATGCGTGATATCTTGGTCAATATTGAAGGGGTTAGCTATGGTGATTATAGTTATGATAGCAAGCTCAATTCAGCTTTTACGATTGGTGAACAATATGACAATCAAGGCGCTGAGTTGATGCGTCAAACCCTCAAACGTAATTTTGATATCGATATCAAATATTATGTGATGATTGACTTTGAAACCTTCGCTGAAGCGATTGATACGCTCTTTCCTAATGGTGTTACTATCGATGCACAATTTGCTACCATTGATAGTCAAGTCGTTGAGTCTGTTGATGTGCCTGATGATTTAAGAATGGAAAATGGTATTGTTCCAGACCAGACGATTGCTGTTGGAAAACAACAAATGGATGGTAGAACCCTCCTTAACTATGCCCGTTTTCGCAAAGATGATGAAGGGGATTTTGGGAGAACGAAACGTCAGCAACAAGTCATGGCTGCTGTCATAGATCAAATCAAAGATCCGACGAAACTATTTACAGGATCAGCAGCCATTGGAAAAATCTATGCCCTCACCTCCACCAATGTCTCTTATCCTTTCCTTATTAGTAATGGTCTATCAGTAGTGACCAGTGGTAAGGAAGGTATCAAACAAGAAACCATACCTGAGTTTGGTGATTGGATTGATGACTATGATATGTATGGAGGCCAAGGGTTAGCCATTGATTTTGATAAGTACCAAAATCGTCTTTCTGAATTAGGCTTACGATAATATGATATAATAGAGTGGCTTGCCACTCTTTTTTTGTGGAATGAAAGAAATGTTTAAAAGAAAGTAGTCTTAATAATGTTGAAAAAAAATGATTTAGTTGATGTGGAAATAGTTGATTTAAGCCATCAGGGAGAAGGTATCGCTAAACACGATGGTCTTGTCTTTTTTGTTGAAAATGCTCTTCCCGGTGAAAAAATTACCATGCGAGTCTTGAAAGTCACCAAAAAAATGGGCTTTGGTAAGATTGAAAGTTACCATACTTACTCGCCTCATCGCAAAAAAAATATTCAGGTTGATTATTTAAGAACAGGAATTGCTGATTTGGCCCATCTGTCGTATGAAGAGCAATTAAAGTTCAAGCAAAAACAGGTGGCAGATAATCTTTACAAGATAGCTAAACTTCCGGATGTTCCAGTTTTTGAAACCCTTGGTATGAACAACCCCAAGCACTATCGCAACAAGGCACAAATCCCTGTTCGTCGTATTGCTGGTCAAATCGAAACTGGTTTTTTTAGGAAACAGTCTCACGACCTAGTGCCGATTTCTGATTATTTCATCCAAGAGCCAGAGATTGACAAGCTTATCAACTATTTGAGAGACTTGTTTAGACGTTTTGAGCTGACACCATACGATGAAACGAGTCAGACAGGCTTGATACGTCACATTCTCATTCGTCGAGGGCACTATACGGGTGAAATGATGCTTGTTCTTGTCACCACACGCCCTAAGATTTTTAGAATTGAACAAGTGATTGATGCGATTGTATCAGAATTTCCTCAAGTCAAGTCCATTATTCAAAATATTAATGACCAAAAAGGCAATGCCATCCTTGGCAAAACCTATAAAACGCTTTATGGCAAGGACACGATTACAGATACCATGCTAGGACATGAGTTTTCGATATCAGCACCGGCCTTTTATCAGGTCAATACAGAAATGGCTGAAAAACTCTATCAGATTGCCATTGATTTTTCTGATTTGTCTGCTGCTGATGTGGTGATTGATGCCTTCTCTGGCATTGGGACAATTGGTTTGTCTGTTGCCAACCACGTCAAGCATGTTTACGGGGTCGAAGTGATAAAAGAAGCGGTTAGAGATGCACAACATAACGCCAAACAAAATGGCATCACAAACACTACCTATGTCTGTGATAGCGCAGAAAATGCCATGGCCAAATGGGTGGCAGAAGGGATTAAGCCAGATGTGATAATGGTCGATCCACCAAGAAAAGGCTTAGCAGAGAGCTTTATCGAAGCCAGCGCCAAAACAAAGGCTCGACAAATCACCTATATCTCATGTAATCCGAGCACCATGGCGCGTGATGTCAAACGCTATGAAGAACTAGGCTACCGCCTTGAAAAAGTGCAACCGGTGGACTTGTTTCCACAAACACACCACGTGGAGTGTGTGGGAGTGTTGGTGAGAGAGTAGAGAATTGAAATGAAAAAATTAAGAAAAGCCTTGAGATCAAGGCTTTTTGTTATTTTACTGTATAAATGGTAATAAGTTTTATAATTAAAATTTTATTCTAATATTTTAAGAAAAAAGAAATTTAAGAAGTTAATTACACATGTATCGTATGCTATTCTAGAAATTTTTACCAATCTAGTTTATGAAGATAGCCAGCAGGTGATAGTAGAAACAATCAATCTAAAAACTTATAATTTTCATAATTTCAGTTTAACACAAAAGCTATTTATTCTAGATTGGACTACTAAAAAAGAATTGTCTAATTTTCTAGCTTTTTCTTTTTGACAAGGAACTATTCAGTTATGCGACTGTTTACTAGCAATCTGTTTTATATGATAAGTGAAATTGATTTGATTTACTACATTCTAAAATTTCTGAACGTATAGTTATCTAGATTAATGAACTATTGCATTTGAATTAGCAATCGGAAAAAAACATTTTTATAAGATAACATCAAGGATATGAAAGATTATTTTACTACTAGAAAAGTTAAAAACACAAAAATGTGTACAAAAAGAAAAATTGTGGTTAGCAACCAATTAATTACAATTCTATTGAACTATGAGTTTTTTTTTGATAAAAATAGAGTATAAAAAGCAATAAGCTAAATTTACAAAAAGGAGAAGTTCAACATGTTTAGATTGAGAAAAAAAAGACTCAATGCCTACCCACTGTATTCACCATTTTCAGGTAGAGTGCTTGGTTTGGAAAATGTGAGTGACGAAACATTTTCCAAAAAAATGCTAGGAGATGGCTTTGCCGTTGAACCAACCAGTAACAAAATTCTCAGTCCGGTTACGGGGATTGTTACAGCACAACAAAATCATGCAATTGGTATACTAGCAGATAATGGACTTGAGATTCTTATTCATATCGGAATTGATACTGTTAAGCTACAAGGTCAGCCTTTCACTATGAATATCAAAGAAGGAGAAAAAATTCAAGTAGGGCAGGAACTCGGCATTGTTGACTGGAAGCAGATAGAACAGGCAAATATTTCAAAGACTACTATGGTAATCATCACAAATAGTAATGAAAAGTTAGAAGAAATAAAATTAAAGCAAGGACAGATAGATGCTGGAAAAGAAGTGGCGCAAGTCAGTTTGATAACAGAAGAAACAGGTGATAAAAGAGAAAGTAAAGTGAAAGGATATCTTCAGAAATTAGGAAAATCTCTAATGATGCCTATTTCTATCATAGCTGCAGCGGGAATCTTTCTTGGTCTAGCCTCCGTTCTTCAAAATCCAGCCATTGTGGGTGAAAATTTTGTCAATCTTTCAGCTGTTCAAAACTCGATAGGTTTTATTCGGACACTTGTAGGAGCACTATTTGGTAATCTTCCAATACTATTTGCAGTTTCCGTAACTATTGGTTTGGCAAAAAATGAAAAAGCCAATGCGGCATTTTCAGCAGTTATTGGCTTTCTGTTGATGCATGTTACAATTAGCTACCTACTTAATCTTAGAGATATTAATCTTACAACATCAAGTATAGCAGCTTTACAGGATGCCGGGAAGTCGGTGGTTGAGGCTACTAAGCAAGCTTCACTGTATGAGAGTGTTCTAGGAATTTTTACTTATCGCATGAACGTTTTTGGGGGTGTGGTATCAGGTATTCTTACAGCTTGGGTACATAATCGTTTTTATAAAACTGAACTTCCAGTCTTCATCTCATTCTTTGGAGGTAAGCGTTTAGTTCCAATCATGACGACAATTTTTTCTCCAATCTTGGGCTCAACCTTATTCTTTATTTGGCCAGTTCTTGGATCGGGAATTGAAGGTATCGGAAATATTATTGCGAATGCTGGCTTATTTGGCACGTTTATTTTTGGTTCTTTGGAACGCTTGTTAGTGCCAACTGGACTTCATCACATATTGAATCAACTTGTTCGCTTTACACCTATCGGAGGTGTAGCAAACCTAAATGGAGAACAGTTTGTTGGGGCATTGAATATTTTCAATGAACAACTTTCTTCTGTCAATCCTGATATGGATATTATGCGTAACGCAACTAAGTTTCTCTCACAAGGTAAGATTCCATTCATGGTCTTTGGTCTACCTTCTGCAGCTCTTGCGATGTATCGAACAGCATTACCAGAGAACAAAGTAAAAGTAAAAGGATTTTTATTTGCTGCAACTCTTGCAACATTTATGACTGGTATTACGGAACCACTTGAATTTTCATTTATCTTTTTGTCACCTTTTCTCTTTGTTTTTCATGCATTAATGGCAGGTCTTTCATTCATGCTCACAAATTTATTTGGTGTTTCAATTGGGAATGTACAAGGAGGTTTTATCGATCTTACAGTATTTGGAGCTTTACGAGGATTAGAAACACGCTGGTACTTTGAAATTTTACTTGGTATAATCTATGGCTTAGCTTATTACTTTGTATTCAAAAAAGTCATTCTTATGAAAAATTTAAAAACACCTGGTCGTGAAGTCGAACAGGAGGAAGTAAGTGTAGATGAAATTTCAGTTTCACAATCAAATAATGTAGGTCAGGCTATTGTATCAGCACTTGGTGGAGTAGAAAATATAGAGGCTGTCGATAATTGCTTTACGAGATTAAGAATGGTACTCAATGATAGTGATAAAATTGATGAGGGTGCTCTTAAGGCTACTGGTGCAGCAGGAATCATTAAACTTGATAGAAGCAATGTTCAAATCGTATATGGACCACAAGTTGAAGGCATTGCACTTAAAGTTAAAGAAGCCTCTGGTAAATCTGAGTAAAGAAAATAAGTTAAGAATTACAGTTTAACATACATTTTCAAATATTCTCGAAAAATAAGACTGACTATGTAGGTGAAAGATAAACGACTGGTCATATCAATTCCATTGATAAGGGTTTGGTCTGTCATCGCATAGAGTTGTATATCAGAAATTTTAGATAAGCTATTTTGAGCAAAACCTGTAATAGAAATCACCTTAGCAAGATTTGTTTTAGCAATTGTTGCTGGAACTACGATATTTTCTGGCTCACCAGAAATAGAAAAGGTAATGAGTAAATCTGTGTTACGCAGTTTCTTTGCCGCATAACGAACCATATGCGGGTCTAAAAATAGTTGAGAATTTTTCCCTAAAATTTCCAAATAATAATGTAATTCTTCTGCAGGGAAACGTGAAAGACCAACACCATTGACTAAAATAGTATCGGAAACATGAATGAGTTCTAATACTTGAAGAAGAACTTCTTGATTGAGAATTTGCTTGGTTTTAATGATTTGTTCGTCTAAACTTGTTGTTTCAAAAACTGTTTTCCCTTCTTGCTTTGCAATGTTCAGTGCTTCTTTGAAGTTTGTAAAACCGGTAAAGCCTAACTTTTTAACAAGGCGAGTAATGGTATTTGGACTAGTGAAATGCTTTGTCGCAATTCCTCTAACCGTTATACCTTTTAAATTATCATGATTTTCAAGCAGATCTTTCAAAATTTCTTCCTCAAGAGCATTCAATTTATTACGGTTTGTTTTTAGGACATCATAAAAATACATAAAAGGACCCCAATCATGAAACAAATAGAAAAAATATACCAGAAACTTTCTGAAATTTATAAAGGTGAAAGGTTAACAGAAGCTCAACAAGCTTTTGAAAAACTTGTGCAAAGGTATTATAACAAAAACTTTGCTCATCGTAAAACGTTATCAGAAGAAAATGTGTATCTGATTACATATGGAGATTCTTTTACAGATGGTGATCGTGTAGGATTATCTGTTTTAAAAGATGTTGTAGACAAAACATTATCTGATACTATCACAGATATTCACTTATTACCAATGTTTCCATACACCAGTGATGATGGATTTTCAGTGACGAATTATGATCAAATTAACCCTCAGCTAGGAGATTGGTCTGATATTAAAAAGTTATCGAAAAAATATCGTTTAATGTTTGATTTTGTTGCGAACCATATGTCAAAATCAAGCGAGTGGTTTAAAAAGTTTTTATCTGATGATCCAGAATTTTCTGAGGCATTTGTTGAATTCGAAGCAGGGTTTGATACTTCAAAAGTAATAAGACCTAGAGTTTCACCGCTTTTTCATAGTTATCCAAATAACAAAAAAGTGTGGACAACATTTTCTGAAGATCAAGTTGATGTCAATCCAAAAGATGTTAAGATGCTTGTTCGCTTGACAAAAGTATTATTGGATTATGCTATGAAAGGTGCAACTAGTGTACGATTAGACGCAATTGGTTTTCTCTGGAAGGAGTCTGGTACTACTTGTATGCATCTTCCTCAAACTCATGCAATTATACAACTCTGGCGTATGTTATTAGAGGAATTTGCACCAAATACGCAAATCATTACTGAAACTAATGTACCTCATGAAGACAATATTTCTTATTTTGGAAATGGAAATGATGAAGCGCAACAGGTTTATCAATTTCCTTTACCACCGCTAGTTTTACATACGTTTGTTACTGGAAATAGTGAAAAATTAATGAATTGGGCATCCAGTATCGACCGAGTGAGTGATACAGCGACCTATTTCAATTTCTTAGCGAGTCATGATGGTATTGGATTACGTCCTACGGAAGGGATATTAAGTGACGATGAACGTCAACAGTTAGTAGACCGCATTTTAGAAAATGGAGGACGTGTCTCATATAAAAAAAATCCAGATGGTTCCAAGTCAGTGTACGAAATGAATATCAATTATTCCGAGGCACTGAAAACAAAGGGAAAAGAAGAATTTACAGCTCAAAAAATGATAGCAGCACATCATATTTTACTATCAATTATTGGTGTTCCTGCAATATATTATCATTCTATTTTTGGATCGAAAAATGATTATATTGGGTTAGAACAATCAGGAATTAATCGTCGAATTAATCGTGAAAAGTTAGATATGTCAACCCTTTTTAAAGAGTTGGAGTCTGATGAATACCGTCGTACCATCTATCATGGTATTCAAAAAATGATTACTATTCGAAAAAAAGAGGCCGCTTTTAATCCCTACGGCAATCAGGAAACGATTAATTTGGGAAGTGGATTGTTTGCTCTAAAACGTCATTTCAAAAATCAAAAAATATACTCAGTTACAAATGTAACGAGCGAAAAACAAGATTTGGGGCAATTAGCTGGATTTGATTTGATTTCTGGAAAGGAAAAGACAAGCCTTCAAGGCTATGAAGTAGCTTGGATTAAGAAAGAGTAGGTTAGGTTTTGAAAATTATTGCAACAGATATGGATGGTACATTTTTACGAAATGATAAGACATATGATACCTCACGTTTTCAAAAAATTTTTGAAGAGTTGCAGAAAAAACAAATCCATTTTGTCATTGCAAGTGGTAATCAATATTTGAAATTACGAGAATATTTTGAAGAGATAGCAGAAAAACTCATTTATATCTCTGAGAATGGAGCACAAGTCTGGGTTGGAAATACACCCATCGCATCATACAGTATACCTCACGATAAAGTAAAGCAAATCGTTGATTCTTTATTAAGTCATCCCAAAATGTCTGGTGACAAAGTGCTTTTATCTGGCAAAAAAGGTGCTTATATATTGCATACAGCTGAGCAGTCTTACAAAGAAAAAATGAAGAAATTCTATAAAAATATCAAGTTTGTAGACGATTTTGATTGTGTAAATGATGAAATTCTCAAAATTACAATGAATTTTGAGAATAATGATTTGAAAGAAGTTGAAACTTTTTTGAATGAGTATACGGATGTACGAGCAACAACAAGTGGTTTTTACTCAATTGATGTTGTGCGTTCTGGTATATCAAAAGCAACGGGTATAGATCTCTTATGTACTTATTTTCATATATCTGCTGAGGAGATTGTAGCATTTGGTGATAATTTAAACGATTTGGAAATGCTTAAAGCTGTTGGGAAAGCCTATGCAACGAAAAATGCAGTAGAGGATATTAAAAAGATAGCTTTAGAAGTCATACCTTCAAGTGATGAACAAGGTGTTTTGTTTAAAATTGAAAAGTTACTAGGAGAATAACTTTATGAAAATAGTAGTTGCAATTGATTCATTTAAAGGTTCAGCTTCATCAAGAGAATTAAATGAAGAAGTAAAAAAAGCAATAGTATCTGTTTTACCTGATGCTGAAGTTACTACGTTTGAAATTGCTGACGGGGGTGAAG
Organism: Streptococcus zalophi; assembly: GCF_016481285.1. Lineage (GTDB taxonomy): Bacteria > Bacillota > Bacilli > Lactobacillales > Streptococcaceae > Streptococcus > Streptococcus zalophi. The sequence goes on along the minus strand of NZ_JAENBP010000001.1, from coordinate 136,061 downwards.
GCACAATATCGGCTATAAAGGCTGGATTAGGTGGTGTATTTGTACCTGTTAGTACAGTTGATCTTATGGGAAATCCTATCACGGCAAACTATTTGATAACTTCTAATATTGCAATCATTGAAGTAGCAGAAGTGGTAGGTATCGATAAAATAACTCCTAGTAAAGAAACTTTTCAACAGGCTTCAACATATGGTCTTGCATCTCTTTTTAAAGATGCTATGGAAAAAGGTGTGAAAGAAATCATTTTAACACTAGGTGGGACAGGCACTTCTGATGGTGGTATAGGTTTGTTAGAGGGACTTGGAGGTGATATCGATCATTTACCTTCATTAAATAAAGTAAAAATTACCGCTCTAGCAGATGTTAACAATGTTTACGCTGGACCAGAAGGCTATGCAAGAGTTTTTGGTAAACAAAAAGGAGGAACACCCGATCTTATTAACAAGATAGATGAGCAAGCACAAGATATAGTAGAAAAGGTTAGAAGTAAATATGATATTGATCTTCAAAAAATACCTGGAACAGGTGCTTCCGGAGGTTTAGGTGGTGCTGTTGTATTATTAGGTGGCACAATTGAATCAGGTTTTTATAAGATTGCTCACTTATTAAATATTGAAAGTCAGATTAAGACATGTGATTTGATAATTACAGGAGAAGGACGCATGGACCATCAAACAAGTAATGGTAAGGTTCCTTTTGGAATGGCTATGATGGCTAAAAAGCATAAGATTCCTATTATTGCTTTTTGTGGTGCAATAGGAGATGATTTAGGGATTATAGAAGAACTATTATTGGCAAGCTATTCAATCCAAAAAGAGACTCTACCGTTAAATGAAGCGATGAAAAAAGAGAAGACTCTGAGCAATATCAATCGTCTTACAAAGAATGTGATTAGAACTCGATTCTTATCTTGAATCAGATATGTTTTAATGAGATAATTTATCAAGTTTTTATATAAAAAAGAATTAAAACAGGTGCAGGAGATTTTGTGAGTAGTTCTATTAGTCAAAGTATATCAGCATTTGTAAAAAGAAAAGGCTCTTTACCACCCAAAATGGATGATGAAAAGCTAAGTAAGAGAGAATCAAATACCATTTGATTCTTTTTTTGTTTTTGTAATATCATTTAAATTTCTCCAAATACATAGTATAATAATACTGACTGTATAGTAATAAATTTTACAAAGAAAAAGTGTATTGCTACATTTTATGAAAACACTAAAATAGTTTTTTCTATCAATCGTTAAGAAATTAGAAAACAAGAATAAAGCAAATTTAAATGAAAGGATTATGTTATCAGAAGTTATTGATAATATAAATGTGAGGAAAATAGTATGCCACTATTAGAAATTATTGGTTTAAACAAATCCTACCATAAAAAAAGAGTAGTGTCTGATCTCTCTTTAGAGTTACATAGTGGTGAGATTATGGGGCTCATTGGACAAAATGGTTCTGGAAAAACAACTATTTTTAAAGCTATACTCGGTTTAGTCAAAAAAGACTCAGGACTCATTAAAATCAATGGGAAATCAATCGAAGAAAACTCAAAAAAATATTTGAATACTATCGGTACGATTATTGAGTATCCAACATTTTATGAATCATTGACAGCTAGTCAGAATTTAATGCTCTTTTCTAGTCTTTATGATGATATAAACGTATCAAAAGCAGATGTTTTAAAATACTTATATTGGGTTGGATTAGAAAATGATGTCAATAGTAAAGTATCAAGTTTTTCATTAGGGATGAAACAACGTTTGGGTCTTGCTCAAGCGCTAATACATAAGCCTACTATCTTATTGCTAGATGAGCCTTTTAATGGACTAGATCCAAGAGGTATGAAAGATTTTAGAGAATTACTTTCTCAACTGTCACAAGATGGGGTTGGCATTATCATTTCTAGCCATTCCTTAGAAGAATTAAATAAGTTAGTTGATACAGTTACCATCATTAATCAAGGACAAGTTATTTTTCAAGGTCAAAAATCTGAATTTTTATCACTAGGGTCTAGAAATAATATGTGGTTATTAAAAACTGATAATAAAGAGATAACCCGTTCAATCTTAAATCAATTGGCTATTAATTTTTCAGAGAAAGATGAACTCTTTGAATTATCTCTCTCAATAGAAAAAACAGAAGATATGAAGGAAAAACTACTCAAAAACCTATTACAACAAAGTGTTTCCATTATTAATTTTTCTCAAAAACAAGATAACTTTGAAGATATTTTTCTCAATATGCAAACTGATACGGAGGTAGAGTATGACTAAGTTAATAAAGATTGAGTTGTTTAAATTATTTTCTGGGAAAAAAGTATTCTTTTTCTTCGGAGCGTGGATTTTTCTCATTTCTTCATTGATTGTTTTCTTAAGAATAGTTGCCTCAGAATCTTCATTTGGAAGTGTTTTTAAAATCTCCAGTGATACTTTTTCGATATTTGCTACGATAGTCGGAGTGATAATAGTTTTAGTCTCATTTCATCAAGAAATGCAGCAAAAGACAATGAAGTCATTATTAGCTTCACCAGTTAAGCGATTAGAAATCTTATTTTCTAAATTGTTTGTCTCTGTCTTTATCTCATTTCTCATTTTAATTGTTTTAAGTTTGACGACTTTTTTAATAACCACCGTATTATTTGGATTTTTTACAGAAGGCGCCTACTCTTCATCTGCTGAAAATATGCTAGATTTTGTGGCAGGATTAATCCAAATTCTTACTGCTTTTATGACAACCATTTTTTATAGTACTACTATTCTTTGTCTGTTTCTGATAGCCAATTCTTTATCAATTGCTCTCATTGGAGCGATTGTGTTAAGAAGTTTGGGAGAATTAGTTTCAAGAAGTTTACTTAATCACAATAATTTGATCTTATCATACAGCCCATTAGGTATATTGAATATTTTAAATCCAATGACAACTAATCAAACGATAATGGGATATACAGGACAACTCTTGTTAACTATTATTTATTCCATCGCTATTTGTTATCTTTGTTACAAATTATTTGAAAACAAAGAATTTTAAAGAAATGAGTTATACCAAACGTTTTAGGTGAGACATCTATAGATAATAAGGAATGATTTTAAAAAATTGTAGGATGTTAAATGACAAAATTTTAGAGAAGTACAAAATTATTTTCAGACATTAGATGGAATAAGGAGGAATGGTAGTGCTTGAAACTAACCACTATAAATCTTGGTCGGGTTTAAATAAGCAACTGACTGACAATATATGTGAGTCTTTACAAGGTAGAATATCTTATTTTCTTACTCGGTATCATGATGTGCATAATTCCTATGGACGAGCAACGATCAGACTTGATGGAGAAGAACTGGTTCATTTTTCTTGGGTAGCAATGTATCAGCAAGAAGCAGATATTAATGATACATGGAAAGAAACAGGAAAGTGGGATTATCAGAATTCATCCCTTAAAGAAAAGTGGGATAACGAAGCTACGTTTTCTGATTATGATTTTCTTTCAGCCGCTACTAACTATTTACAATTACCGATTAAAGATGCTTTGGAGAGTGATAATTATTTAATTAAAATTTTTGCTATTTTGGATAGGCGAGTAGGAAAAAGAACCTTAGAAAAAATACACAAAGAAGAAAAATATAAATCGTATCCTGATTGGGTACAACAGTTTTATAGGTTGAGAATTTCTGAGTAAATGAAATAGAGAAAAATGTACTTTTTATCATTATGATGCGTATGAGTAGAATTGAGGTTACATCATGGAAAAGTTAAAAAAGCAGGTCAATTTTATTGCAGAAATTGAAAAATTAAAGACCATTAAACGATTTAATAGAACATTAGATGGTAGATTTGAAAATAGTGCAGAACATTCTTGGCAACTTGCTTTGACTGCTGTTATTCTTAAAGACTATTATCCTAAAAAATTAGATATGGAAAAAGTCATGTTGCTGTTGTTACTACATGACCTGGGTGAGATTTATGCTGGAGACACTTGGGCCTTTGATGAAGAAAAAAAGACATATTCACATGAAAATGAATTAAATTCAATCGAAAAATCGTTAAGTTTTCTTCCTGAGTCACAACATAAGCAGATGAAAGCTTTATGGTTAGAATTTGAAAAAGGTGATAGCAATGAGGCAAGATTTTCAAGAGTTATTGATGCTTTAGTACCTCTTATTAATCATTTGACAGTTTCAGATAATAATTATAATCCTGACAATATTTCTGCTGAAACAGTCTTGGAGAAGAAAAAATTTATAGCAACTGAGTCAGAAAAATTATGGGTTTTAACCAAGGAACTAGTTGAAGAAAGTGTTAATAAGGGACTATATCTTTAAGCAGTAAAATAAGATGGAGTTAGGAATTACACATGGCAAACTATGTTTATCAGCAAATTATTTGTTCAAAAGATTTTCTTGAGAAATATTTAATAGATTATTTTCCAATTTGTAAGAATGAAAAAATGTACCCACCCTATATTAGTTTTAATAAACTGGTTGGTGTCTCTAATCTTAATGACTACAGAGAAAAATATGGGGAATATATTTACTATGGTGATAGTTTTTCTTACAAACAGCAAGAAAATGGAAAATATTTCAGACATCAAAAGAGACCGATTGAAATCGGTCATCATATCAATAGTGAAATTAGCTTGTCATAATAGATATAATCAACATTAAATTGAGAAAAGATAATGAGTAATTATCAAATTAGTCAATAACTTTGAAAGGTTTATTAGGTATGCTTAAGCAGTTCATTTTAAAAAGGCATCTATTTTTATATAGTCTATTCATCGCTGTGACTTGGTTAGAGGCTGTTATTACTCCCGGTCTTATTTCTATGATTGTCTCAAGTTTTGAAGAAAAGAATCTTGATGTTCTTTGGCAAGCTCTATTTTTAGGTGTTATTGGTAACCTCATTATTTTAGTTGGTCTGGCAGGAAAACGATATTACTATGCTAGATTAGTGGCAGATTTTACGTTAGCCATGAAACGTCGGCTATTCAAACATTTCCTTTACGATAAAAGTATCGGACAAAGTGATATTTTGTCAAGTCTTGAAAATGATGTTAAGCAATTAGAAGTCTCATATCTTGAACCTGCTGTCATCATCATGTCATCGTTAGGTTTTACTAGCGTTTCAATTATATATGCCTTAGTCACAAATTTTTGGTTGGGCTTGATTTTTGTCTTTTTTTACTCTATTCCAACTCTTTGTAGTGGTATTGGTAGTAAAAAACTAGATCAGATTTCTAAAGAAAAATCGACAGTTAATCAAAATTATCTATCTCAAGTAACCAATATTATTGATGGCGAAAGAGTTATCAAAAATTATGATGTCAGAGATTTCTTTTTCAAACGTTTTTTAAAGTATTTGACGGTGAGAATTAATCAGGATATTCATTATGAGCAGCAACGAACAGTTAATAATGTGATTATCAATAGCATTGATGCTTTTTGTTCAGTTGTTCCCATTATTATTGGAGGGGTGATGACTTATTATGACTATTTATCTGGCGCTAGCTTTGTAGGGATTTATCTCGTTTCTTATAATATTAGTTATCAGTTTAATGAATTGTCTTATTTCATCAATACCTACAAATCATCAAAAAAACTAAGAGATCAGTATGCTTTCTTACTTCAAGACAACAATTCTGAAAATATTGGGCTTATTACTAAATCTTTGTTTCCCATCGTATTTGATCAAGTTAGTTTAAAATTTGGTGATAAAAACATCTTTCAAAACTTATCTTTTACTATTCAACAAGGTGAAAAAATTGCAATAATCGGTCCAAGTGGAAGTGGAAAGACAACACTTTTAAACATGATTTATGGAGCGATTGTACCAGATTCAGGGGAAATTAGTTTTTCTGGTCAAGTTTTAGAAAAAAGGCAACATTCTATGTTGATAAGCTATGTTTTACAAGATTCCTATATTTTTGATGGGTTGAGTCTTGAAGAAAATATCGCTCTAGGAAAGTCTATCAATAGTCATAAAACCCATCAGATTTTAACCTCTGTTAATCTTTTGTCGTTGAAAAATCATCAGTTAATTTATGCTAATGAGCTCTCTGGAGGAGAGAAGCAGCGCTTAGAAATCGCACGTAGTTTGTATCATGATAGCCAACTGATTTTGGCAGATGAGATTAAATCAAATCTTGATAAAACAAATGCTAGTCGGATTTCAGAAATTTTGATGACATCACCTCAGACTCTGGTGGAGGTAATCCATCATTATGATGATGAGACACTAGCAAGATATGACAAGATTATTGATTTATCTGAGCAGAGACAAATGAATTTGTAATAGTTAAAAAGTTATTATAGTGTTTATAAATTGTCATTCACGAGGTGGATGGCTTTTTTTGTGATAATTTGATAAAAGAATCATTATATTTTTGAATAAATTATTATTTTCTCAAAATACATAGTATAATAAAATCAATAAAACAATAAGTTCTAATACGTTTAATCAAAATTTTTATTGTAGATATAAAAAATGAATTAAAAAATGATAAGGAGTGTTGAAATGATGCAAAAAGATAATCCTTTTAATGAAGAAGTTGCAGCATATGAAAACTGGTTTGAAACCAATGATAAATTGTTTTATTCAGAATTAGAGGCTATTAGACACTTCATCCCTACTAATGGTGAGGGTATAGAGATTGGTGTTGGCACGGGAATTTTCGCATCCAAATTAGGCATCAAATATGGTGTGGAGCCAGCTGATATAATGGCTGATGCAGCCCTAAAAAAAGGCATTCATGTCACTAAAGCGACAGCAGAAAATCTACCAATTGATAATGAAACATACCACTTTGCTTTAATGGTAACAGTCGATTGTTTTTTGGATGATGTTCCAAAAGCTTTTTCTGAGGTTCAACGAATACTTGTCAATGATGGGCTATTTATTATCGCTTTTCTCGATAAAGATACTCCACTAGGTAATTTGTATGAGCAAAATAAACATTTGCATAAGAGCTACAAAGATGCAAATTTCCATTCTGCAAAAGAAATCTCAAAATATCTAAAAGAAGCAGGTTTTGAAATACTAGACAAAAGACAAACTATTTATTCATTGGATAATGACTATCAAGACATCAAGAGTGGTGTTGGTGAAGGAGTCTTTGCTGTTATCAAGGCAAAAAAGATAAAGGTTCTATAAATGTTTCCAAAAGATTTTCATTGACGAAGAAGCGTTTCTGTAATATTATTTTTTACCTGTATTTGCATACTTTTGAAAATAGGATAAGAAGTGATAAGATATTAGAAAATCAGCAAGAATGATATCAACACTAGGTGTGACTTCATGGCTAATCCTAAAAGAATAGAAAATTCTATTTCTATTAGGATAAAAAGAAATGTACATGAATGACATTGTAACAGCAACTGCAGCTAAAGTTGCAACTATATCTCAGAATTTAGGAGTGATGGATGAAAAGGGAGTAGTAGTGATTCGACTAGACAAAACATTAGTAATCTTAGTATAATATTATTAAGAAAATTGATTGGAGAATTTGTAATGAAACTAGGAATCATTATAGAAACAAAGGAATATGAAAAGGCTTGGAACGCAATGCGATTTGCAGTTACAGCTAAGAAAATTGGACATGAAGTAAAAGTTTTCCTAATGGGTGAAGCAGTTGAAATTGAGACTATTGAACATGAAAAGTTTAATGTTGCTGAACAAGTGAAGGCATTCAATGAAGTAGATGGCGAAATGTTAGCATGTGGCACTTGTCTTAAATCTAGAAAGATGAACGGTACTGATGTTTGCCCTATTTCCACAATGATTGATTGTGTTAATATGGTCGAGTGGGCTGATAAGGTTGTGACATTCTAATTTAAGACTTATAATCAGATAAAAAGACCATGCTTTATTATAAATAATGCTTGGTCTTTACTATTTTTAACAAGCAATGATTTTTAACTTAGTCCTTAGATACGTTTCTATCAGCCTATTCTCTGACAAAAACGTAATGGTTATAATTGTAGACGTCAAAATGGAAGGAGAGAACTTCTTAATTTTACTGATTCTGTGTGATTTTCATTTGAATTATAAAGGAGAGACTCATGAATGAATCTTTAGTGAGATGGGTAATAATACCAGGGATAATTTTTCTATTTCTTTTAATCGGTCGTCAACTTCGAAAAAAAGTAGTGAAGCCGAGTTACAAAAATAATGTTCAAACCCCTGGAAAATTTGATAAATTTTTATTGACTTTGATGATAATTCTAACGATTATTCCTGTTACTCTCATGGTTATTGGATTAATTATGAAAGAAATTGAAATGGCGATGGTTAGTGCTATATTAACACTCGTTTTTATCGGGATTATTCTTTTATTAAAACGAGGATATGCCATGTCTTATCAAGAAAACGATGAGTTTTTTATCTTAAAAACTAAAAAGAAAGAAGTGCAAGTATTTTATGAGAATATTGTGGATTGGCAAGTTGGAATAAATGAGATTTCTCTTCTTGATTGGACAAGTGACCCTCATAAATACATCAATGTCAACATTAGTATCTTTAAACCTGACATCTTGCTGAAAAAAATTGCCGAAAAAACATTTAGTGGTCATTTTTTAAAGATAGACCCTTACATTATGGAAGATCTTAATAGAGAACAAGAACTCATCGAATTTTATCATTTGAATGGGTATGATTATCTATTAAAAGATTATGTTATAGACTTTAAAAAAGTTGAATGATTAAGAACAATCAGAAAAGAAGACTATTAAAACTAAAAGAAATGTTACACTATTACTATGAGATTAGATAAATTATTGGGTGAGTTAGGCTACGGGTCCAGAAATCAGGTTAAGAAAATAATCAAAATGAAGCAAGTCACTGTTGATAATGAAATCGTGCTTGATACTAGTCGCAACGTTGATCCGAGTATTCAGGAGGTTAGGGTTGGGAGTAATCCGATTGCTTATCACCAAACGGTTTATTATCTGATGAACAAACCTCAGGGTGTCGTCACGGCAAAAAAAGATAACAGATTTCAAACTGTGATTGACCTCTTGAAAGAGACGGATAAACGAGCAGATATTTATCCTATTGGTCGTTTGGATCGTGATACGGAAGGGCTAATCCTCCTCACCAATAATGGCCCGCTAGGTTATCGGATGCTTCATCCCAGCCATCATGTTGACAAAACCTATCGTGTCACTGTCAATGGTTTTCTTGATGAAGATGCTGTTCCTTTTTTCCAAGCTGGTGTCGTCTTTTTAGATGGCGCTGTTTGTAAACCTGCAGACTTAACAATCTTATCCTCCTCAGAAAATGAAAGCGAGGCTTTTGTCACCATTCGAGAAGGACGTTTCCACCAAATTAAAAAAATGTTTTTGAGTTATGGGGTCAAAGTCATCTCACTTAAACGAATTTCCTTTGGTCCCTTTGCTATTGAAGACTCCCTTTTACCAGGTGATTATCGCTTATTGACAGTAGAAGAAAAAGAGCAATTAAAGCAGTTTTTGGATTAGAGGATGGTGAAAATAGATCCATCCATTTGGGCAATGGCTGATGAGATTATTTCCATGGATAACTTGTGAATGATAAAAAATTTTGATATCCAAAGTACAATCAAGTATTTAAAATAGACAAAGTAATTCAATAATAAACCTAGCAATGTTTGCCTTCTCATTATTAATAATATCGAATTGGAGAGAATAGTGGAAGTTAAGTTTTTAAAAAAGAATATTGATGAGATATTAGTTGACAATCGCCTTCGTATTCCATCTTATCAACGACCATACAAGTGGAAAAGGAAACAGATTCGTAATCTTTTTTATGATGTTAAAGAAGTTATGAAAAATAATAAAAAAACTTCCTATCACATAGGAACTTTAATTTTGTATCATAATAAAGATGGTAAATTAGATGTCGTTGATGGACAACAACGACTATTATCGATTTCTCTTTTATTATTTGCTAGTGATAATATTCAAAAATTTAATGGGGCAAAAAATCTTTTAAATCAAGAATTTGGTATAGAAAGTTGTCAGAATGCTAAAGAAAATTTTAATGAATGGCAAAATTTGATTGAATTAGTTGGTAAGAAAGAATCCTTTGAAATCATTTGTTTTCTATTAAATCAATGTTATCTATCAGTTATTGAATTGCCAAAGGAAGGATTATCAGAAGCTTTTCAACTTTTTGATTCACAAAATAATCGTGGAAAATCTCTTGAACCTTATGATTTATTAAAAGCCTTTCATTTGAGAAGTATTAGTGCTGAACATCAAACAGAAGAGACTGTTTCTGGGTGGGAAAGTATTGTTAATAACGAAGTGTTAAATTTAAAGGATTTATTTGATAAACATTTGTTTAGAATTAGACGTTGGTCAAATGGCGAAACAGGTTTAACGCAAAAACGCTATGGTTCTTTTTTGAGATTTACAGAAGATTTTATAGATGATTTTAAAGGAGTCAATCTGTCTCAAAAAAAATATCCCTATCTAGAAATTTATCGATTATTAAAAGAAAACAATCAAAAATTTTCTTTATCCTTAACGATGCCTATTATTAATGGTCAAAACTTTTTCGAGTATATTGAAGCGTCACATCGTCAATTAATTAATATTCAACAAGTTTTTGAGCCATTTAATCAAGGTAATGTTAAAGTTGTTATTGGTCAAAAAGCTAATAAGTATCAACGCAATATAAATTTATTTTTTAACACTCTGGCTTTATTTATCGATCGATTTGGGGAAAGTTCTCTGAATCATGAAATAGTAGAAGTTATACTTATTTGGGCTTACTATCCAAGGAAAGCAAAACGAATTATGGATTCTACACTGGCAAAATATGCTGCAGGTGGACATTTTCAAAATCAGGAAACACAAAAACTATTAAAGTTGTTAAATGAATCTTTAACGCCTGAAGAATTTTTATTAAAAATTGATAGAGATAAATTTGACAATTGGAATATAGAAAGGTTAATTAAGGAGATTATCAAATGATAGAGTCTCATCAAAAACTAACTGTCACTGAATTATTTAACAATAGCTATCAAATTCCCATATATCAAAGAAATTTTTCTTGGACTTACAATGAAATTGAGCAGCTAATACAAGATATTGATGATGCTTGTATTGAACAAAAAGAGCATTACTATATAGGTACCTTGGTCGTTGATTCTAATTATAATATCATTGATGGTCAACAAAGAGCCACAGCACTAGTCATGATTGCTTTAGCTTTACAAAATGAGTATTCACAAACAATACTGAATCAAATACCGATTTTATTTAATGGTAGAAAAGGATCAAATTATACACTAAATATAATGCTTGAAAGAAAGATGGTCGATGAAAGTAATGAAATCAGTAGAGGTTATAATAATGTTAAATCTATTTTGAAATTAGTGGATGATAAAATAGCTTTTACAAATTATTTTCTTAATCGTGTGATTATATTTCAATCTATTTTACCTAAGCATCTTGATCTTAATTTATACTTTGAACGCTTTAATTCAAGAGGAAAACAGCTAGAAGCTCATGAAGTTATTAAAGCACAAATGATGTCTAAGTTAGATGAGAGAACAAGTTTAAAATTTGCTAAAATTTGGGATGCTTGTTCAGAATTTGATAAACCAGTTGTTCTTTATTTTAAAAAGAAGAGCAAATATACAGATACTAATTGTGAAAGAGAGATAATTTTCCCCACTGAAAATGTTGGGTACTATTCATTTAGACATATCTTTAGAATCGGTCTAAGTCAAAATTTTGATGAGATTGAGATTAATTCTGAAAACAAGCAAACCCTTATGGAATATATAGAAACTAACCATGATTCTGCTAAAACAGCAACAGATATCGCTTTTGAAGAAGATATTAATTACCGGACAATCATTAATTTTGAAACATTTTTATATTATGTCTATTATTTAACTACTGGAACAACTGATCTTGAAAAGATACAATTGGATGATAAAAAATTGCTTAAAACGTTTGAAGAAAAATTGCAAGCCAATAATGCTAAAGAATTTGTGATGTCATTTGCATACAATATGTTACAAATGAAATTTATTTTTGATAATTTTATTATTAGGAGTTCTCTTGAGACTAGAAGCGATGGCCGTAGACAAGAAGGGGAATGGTTTTTACAAAAAGTCTATCGTGAAGATGTTAATCAAAAACATCGAGGACATCGATACGTACAGTATCGTTTTGATAAGAATACTTTTAGCCAGTATAATAAAGAAATTTTGATGCTTCAGTCTATGTTTGCTGTAACCTTTTCTTCAAATAGAGATAGTCGCTGGTTGTTTGAAATAGTACAGTTTCTCTATCATCATATTGATGATTTACACCAGGATGATTTTGCAAAAGTATTTTTTGAAATGTTAGAAACAATGGCTATTTCATATGCTAAATCTCGAGTATTTACTGATGATTCTTTTTCAAAAATAAAATCTTATCAAGAAGGGATTTCTATCTATGCCTTTAATTTGATTGATTATATTTTGTGGAAAAACAGAGAGAGATTAAAAGAACATTATTTTGATACAAATCATTTTAATTTTTCCTATCGTAGATCCATTGAACATTGGTATCCACAGCACCCAACTGAGAATTTAGGAAAAATAAGATTAGAAGATGAATTTCTTCATTCTATTGGTAATTTAGCAATTATAACAGATGGACAAAATTCCAAATTTAGTAATCTTTCGCCACAATCTAAATATAATGAGTGGAAAAGAATTTTTAGTAGACAAAGTTTAAAATTGCAATGGATGGCAAAAGTAACAGATAAACGAACGAAAGAAGGACACGATTGGAATAAAAAAGATATTTCTGAGTTTGCTTCAATTATTGAAAAAGAAATGATTGCATTCATAAATTCCAAATAATTTTTTATCAGTGGAATAAATACTGTTTCTTTAGATATGACTCTTGCTTAGAAAGAGTCATATGAAGTACTTCTAGAGCAACGAAAATCATCAAAACTCTATTTTATTAAGGAGGGTCACATGATTATTTCTGAAATGATTGCAAAAACAAAAGCATTGTACAAGGGTGGAAGCTATCTGGGTGTCACTTTTGATGAGAAAACGACACGTGACAAGGTGTTATACGGACAAGAATGGCTTAACAGACCTTGTACTGGCATTATAACGACTTGTTGGGCTAGTGTGGATGTTATCAAAGAAGCGATTCATCAAGGGGCGAATCTGATTATTACTCACGAGGCTATTTTTTGGAATCATGGTGACCACAGGGAGTGGTTAATTGATAATCAGACTTACCAAGCTAAAAAAGAATTACTTGATAAACACCAAATTGTGATTTGGCGAAATCATGACTATGTGCATTCAGGCATGAGGCAGACAGATGGTAGCTATGTCGACGGTATTCTCCATGGTTTTGTTAAGGAAATGGGCTGGGAGAATGCCATTAGTGACCTCACTAAGTATCCGATTGTGTTTCGTTTTTCAGAACCAAAAACTCTCAATCAGTTAACCAGAGAAATGGTTGAAAAATTGGGAATTGAAGGCTTACGATATGTTGGTAAACCGGATGAACCCATCAAAACACTAGCAATAGGACTGCATGCACTTGGAAACGACAATAACTTGATTACACTGCTCAATCAAGAGGGCATAGACGCTCTGTTACTAATGGAAATGGTTGAATTTACTGTTTTAGAGTTTGTTCATGATTGCTTAAGCGTTGGACGACAAAAAGCTATCATTAGCCCAGGACATTTCAGCCTAGAAGACCCAGGAATGAAACATATGGTAGCATATCTTAAAGAAAACCTCGATTTTGAAGGCAGTATTCAACATGTTCCATCAGGTAGGATGGTTAGCTATCAAGTGGTGGAAGATGGGAAGTGATGAAGTGAAGAAAATGGTTGTTATATATTATAATTAATTAAGCTTAAATATTGTTTTTTATTCAAGCGACTTAAGTATTCAAAAAACATCTATTTCTAGATGTTTTTTTTTGAATAAGAAAGATAGCTCACATTTTCCATATTTAATGATTTAAATAGGCATCGATTAATCAATTCTAACCTCTTTCTAAGGGTTACACTCGCTATTTTTAAACACAATAAAAATGTTCGATGGAGAATTTTAAAAAAACATATGTTATAATGCGGGTGTAATGTGATTATCAGTCACTGTTTGAAAAAGCGACTTTAGTACGCTCAAAAAACGGATGATTGGTAATAGCGAGTTAAAAAAACTTATTATTTCTATTGTCAATTTTGAGTTTGAAACGACTATCAATTTGAACGAATTGTCAATAGTCAACTTCTTTCATAGTCTATTAACAATTATGAACAAGGTTAACAATGTTGTTACATTAATCAAGCTACTCAAGCTATTTTTTAATATTTTTTGTGAGTAAATGTAAACGATTACAAATTATTTTTTTTATCGTAGGATATTTTTTGAAACTTCAAAGCTTGCCTCTATAACACAAACATCGTTGTTTAGAGGGAAAGGAGGTGATTAAAGTCTTATATTGCTTCGCAAATCATTATTATAAAGAAGAACGTTGAACAAATTATAAAAAAATAATAAACATAAACAGATTATGAAACGAGTTGTGATGGTTTAAATAACACGATGATATGTTTCATGAAAAAGTGGCATCAAGGAGGTAACTTCAGTAAAAATCTCAATAATTTATGAATGTCAGTAATATGAGATGATTGACAATTAAATTAAGAAGTATCATTTCTACCACATTGACTAATAATCAAAAAGTATTCTTATTTTAATCATATTTGGATGCAATCAAGGCTATTCATAATTTGACTAAGTATTAAATAATCTTAAGATAAAAATATATCTTTATTTGCGAGCAATTTAGATAAAAACGTCATAATATTAAAAAGATAACTTATTTTCTAGTCATTAAATAACATCTATCATCACTTTCATTTAATTAATTTTATAATGATAACGGAGTTTTTTGGAGGTTAAGGTATGAGTAAGAAATGGATATATCTCTTTAAGGAAGGCGATACGAGTATGAGAAATCTTCTTGGAGGAAAAGGTGCAGACCTTGCCGAGATGACAAAGCTCAATCTTCCTGTTCCTCAAGGGTTTACCATTACCACTGAGGCATGTACGCAATATTATAAAGATGGGAAAAAAATTAATGATGACATGTTTGAACAAATCATGGATTATATCACTAAACTAGAAGAAATAACAGGGAAAAAGTTCGGGGATGCTGACAATCCTTTACTTGTTTCGGTCCGTTCTGGTGGGAGAGTATCAATGCCTGGTATGATGGATACTATTCTCAATCTTGGTTTAAATGATGCTGTTGTTGAAAGACTATCAGAAAAATCTGGTAATCCTCGCTGGGCATGGGATTCCTATAGAAGATTTATTCAAATGTATTCTGATGTGGTAATGACACTTGATAAAAAAAATTTTGAGACTCTTATTGATGAAATGAAGACTACAAAGGGGATAAAAGAAGATGTTGAGTTAAATGCAGAGGATTTACAAGAACTGACTCAACAGTTTAAAGCTATCTTCAAGTCAAAGCTTGGTTCAGATTTTCCAAGTGACCCTAAAGAACAACTGATTGGTGCTATAAAAGCTGTTTTTCGTTCATGGGATAATCCAAGGGCAATTGTTTATCGACGTGATAACGACATTCCTTATTCTTGGGGGACAGCAGTTAATGTGCAGATGATGGTCTTTGGGAATATGGGTGATACATCGGGCACTGGAGTAGCGTTTACAAGGGATCCTGCTACAGGAGAAAAACGTTTAATGGGGGAATTTCTTCTCAATGCACAAGGAGAGGATGTTGTGGCAGGGATACGCACACCTCAACCTATTGAGCAATTAAAAGAGATTATGCCAGAAGTATACGCTGATTTTATCAGAATTTGCCAAACGCTTGAAAATCACTACAAAAATATGCAGGATATGGAGTTTACAATAGAGGATAAAAAGCTCTATATGCTTCAAACAAGAATCGGTCAAAGAACAGCATTTGCAGCTTTAAAAATAGCCTGTGATTTTGTCGATGAAGGCTTGATCTCCAAGGAACAAGCTGTCACAATGATTAATCCAAGAAATTTAAACACACTTTTACATCCTGCTTTTGATGCAAAAATACTAGAAAAGACAAAACCGATTGCAAAAGCACTTGCAGCATCACCAGGTGCAGCTAGTGGACAGATTGTATTTACAGCTGAAGATGCTAAAAAATGGGGAGAATTAGGAAAAGCTGTCATTCTTGTGAGATTAGAAACGTCTCCTGAAGATATAGAAGGAATGAAAGCTGCTAAAGGATTTCTCACGGTTCGTGGTGGCATGACTTCTCATGCGGCAGTGGTTGCGCGTGGTATGGGAAAATGTTGTGTTTCTGGTTGCTCAGAAATTATTATGGATGAGGCTAATAAAGTATTTAGACTTGCTGGAAAAGAATTTCATGAAGGAGATGTGATTTCTCTAGATGGCACAACTGGCAAAATCTATGAAGGAGAAATTCCGACCAAAGAAGCAGAAATTGTTGATGAATTTGAAAGAATTATGGATTGGGCAGATGAATTTAGAGTTCTTGGAATTCGTACAAATGCAGATACTCCTCAAGATGTTAAAAAAGGAAGAGAATTGGGTGCTGAAGGTTTAGGGCTTTGTCGGACAGAACACATGTTCTTTGAACAAAGTAGAATTGATGCTTTTCGTGAAATGATTTGCTCAGACACTCTTGAAGAAAGAGAAGAAGCACTTGCTAAACTTCTTCCCCTCCAACAACGGGACTTTGAGCAAATATTTGAGGCGCTAGAAGGAAATCCGGCTACTATTCGATTCCTTGACCCACCTCTTCATGAATTTGTACCTACTTCTGAAGAAGATATTAAAAAGCTTGCAAAGACAAAAGGTAAATCTGTTAATGATATTAAAGATATCATCAATTCGTTACATGAGTTTAATCCAATGATGGGCCATAGAGGCTGCCGTCTTGCTGTTACCTATCCTGAAATTGCCAAAATGCAGACAGCAGCAGTTATCAGAGCGGCTCTTGCTGTTCAAAAAGCCCATTTGGATTGGGAGATAAAACCTGAAATCATGATTCCGTTAGTATCTGAGATTAAAGAACTTAAAGTGGTTAAAGATATTGTTGTTAAAACTGCAGAAGCCGAAATTGCAGCAGCAGGCATTGATCTCAAATATGAAGTGGGTACCATGATAGAACTCCCAAGAGCTTGTTTAACAGCAAATGAAATTGCAAAAGAAGCAGATTTCTTCTGTTTTGGAACAAATGACTTAACACAGATGACATTTGGATTCTCAAGAGATGATGCTGCTAAGTTTTTAGAGTCTTACTATGAGGACAATATTCTTGAAAGTGATCCTTTTGTTAAAGTCGATCAAAAAGGTGTTGGACAACTGATTGAAATGGCTGTTAAGTTGGGAAGAAAAAACAATCCTGCCCTTCATGTAGGTGTTTGTGGTGAACATGGTGGCGAACCTTCTTCCATTGCATTTTTCCATAAGCTTGGTCTTGATTATGTCTCTTGTTCACCATTTAGAGTGCCTATTGCAAGACTTGCAGCAGCACAAGCAGCAATCTCAAACAAATAATATTTTAAAAAAGATGAGTCTAAACGATAACAATCTTGTCTTTACATTTGATTTATCTTTATGACACTATCTGCAAAGGGTTATGTTTTGTACTGAGTACAGAATATAACCTTTTTTTGTGTACAAGAAATGCCATGTTTAGTTTTTCAACAAAATCTTAGAAGTTGTCAATATTAGTTTTATTTGAAATATAGATAACTAATAATCTAATTCTGATCAGAGTCATCTTTTTAAATCATATTTGACAAATCAGTTTCTGGTATGCTATATTTTATATACCCAAAGGGGTATATAAATGCTGCGATTATAGAAATGTCAAAAGATTTTTTTTAATCTAAAGAAGTAGAAAATTGTTTGGAGGAACAGATGGCTAAAATAGTAATTATTGGTGGTGTTGCTGGTGGTGCTACTGCTGCAACAAGGTTGAGACGTTTAAATGAAAAAGACGAGATTATTTTATTTGAAAAGGGAGAATATATTTCTTTTGCCAACTGTGGGCTTCCTTATCATGTTGGTAATGTCATTAAAGACCGTGACAATCTTTTGTTGCAAACTGTCGAAGGAATGAGTAGTCAATACGGAATTGATATTAGAAATTTATCAGAAGTAATTGACATCAATCCAGATGAAAAAACGGTTACTGTTTATGATGCCAAAAATAATCGTGAGTATGTCGAAACTTTTGATCATTTAATTATCTCAACAGGAGCTAAACCAATTGTCCCACCTATTAAGGGCTTAGAGAGCGCAAACAATATTTTCACTCTCAGAAATATTCCCGATATGGATTTAATTAAAGACTATATTGCAACTCACTCCATTCAAACAGCAACAGTTGTTGGAGGAGGCTTTATTGGTCTTGAGATGATGGAAAACCTTGTTGAATTAGGGATTCAGGTCAATTTGGTTGAAATGGCAAATCAAGTCATGCCAAACCTTGATTTTGAAATAGCTCAACAATTACACGCGCAAATTAATTTTCATAAAGTCAATCTCATTCTTTCAGATGGTGTGACTGAAATCAAAGAATATGGTCAAAAACTAATCCTATCTAGTGGTCAAGAATTAGCCACAGAAATGATTATTTTAGCGATAGGTGTTGTTCCTGAAAATAGTCTTGCAAAAAAAACTGGTTTGGAGTTAGGGTTTAAAGGCGGCATCAAGGTAAGCAAACGTTTAGAAACCTCTGCCAAAGATATTTATGCCATTGGTGATGCTATTGAAGTTGTCAATAAGGTCACAAAAGAAGCGACTAATATTCCTCTTGCTTGGCCTGCCAATCGTCAAGGGCGTTTAGTGGCTGATATTATTAATGGTATTGATACTAGCTATCCAGGGACCCAAGGAACATCAGTTGCAAAAGTATTTGAATTAACAGCAGCAAGTACTGGAAACAATGAAAAACAATTAAAAGCAGCAGGCATTGATTATGATGTCATTCACATTCACCCTAATTCACATGCTGGTTATTATCCTGGTGCCTCACCAATAGCCTTAAAAATTCTTTTTACAAAAGAAGGCAAAATCTTGGGCGCACAAGCGATTGGTACTGAAGGAGTAGAAAAACGAATAGATGTTATCGCAACAGCAATGACATTTGGTGCTAAAGTAGAAGAATTGGCAAGTATTGAATTAGCCTATGCCCCACCTTATTCTTCTGCTAAAGATCCTGTCAATCTCCTTGGCTACACAGCTGATAATATTAAAAGAGAAATGGTTGAGACATTCCAGTGGCACGAAGTTGATCAACTGCTAGCTTCTGGTGCTTATTTCTTAGATATTAGAGAAGCATTTGAATTAGCAACAGGCAGTTTTGATGGCAGTAAGCATATTCCTTTGAACCAACTAAGAAATCGATTGGACGAAATACCAAAAGATGTGACCATTCATGTCTACTGTCAAGTAGGTCAACGTGGCTATAATGCAGCTAGAATTTTGAAACAAGCTGGTTTTGAGGTTAAAAACCTAGATGGTGGCTACAAGACTTATAAGCAATCAAAATACCAATTGATTTCTTTTAAACAAGAAACCATTCCAGAAAAGAAAGAAGAAAAAACGACCACGATTTCTGAGAATATAGATGCCATTACTCTTGATGCCTGCGGTTTGCAGTGTCCAGGTCCTATCTTAAAAGTTAAGGAGTCAGTTGATGGCATGACAGATGGCCAAGTTCTTAATATCCAAGCGAGTGATTTTGGCTTTAGTGCAGATATTGAGAATTGGGCAAAAAACACTGGTAATACGATAGTTGATAATAGAATTGAGGGCAATAAAGTTCTCGTTAGCTTAGTCAAAGGCAAAGACCTTCCTAGTGAAAAAGGACCAAATTCTCTTTTAGCTCAAGAAGGAGTCTTGCAAGAAACCAAAGATGGCATGACTATGGTTGTTTTTAGTGGTGACTTGGATAAAGCGCTAGCTTCAATGATTATTGCCTCAGGCGCTGCAGCTTATGGTAAAAAAGTGACAATCTTCTTTACTTTCTGGGGCTTATCAATGCTGAAAAAACAAAAAGTGAAGAAATCTGGTTTAGCGAAACTATTTGACATTTTCCTTCCTTCAAAAGCAAATGATATGCCACTTTCCAAAATGAATATGGGTGGTATGGGACGTCAAATGATCAAACACATCATGAAAGAAAAAAATGTGGATTCCTTGCCAGATATGATTGAACAAGCCCATCAATTAGGTGTGAAATTTGTTGCTTGTACCATGAGTATGGATCTGATGGGGATAGAAAAAGAAGAATTATTTGATTTCGTTGAGTATGGAGGCGTTGCGACCTTTATTGGTGATAGTGAAAATGCCAATATGCAGCTGTTTATCTAATACTTTCAATTATTCAAGATAAAAAGAGGGCTAACGAAGTCCTCTTTTATAATGGTTGTATCATTTTTTGGCTTTCAATCACTAAAAACCAACCTTTTTAACTTTTGCTCATTATAGTGTATACTAGAAGTCAGATGTTACTTATTATAAAAAAGTAAAAGAGGTTAGCTATGAAAAAGAAAAAAGTGGCTTTTCTATGTGTCCATAATTCCTGTCGCAGTCAGATTGCGGAAGCTTTGATGAAAAAATATGGCTCACATATTGCCGAGGTTTATTCTGCTGGTACTGCTCTTAAAAATCAGATTAATCCTGATGCGGTGAGACTTATGAAGGTGCTCTATGGTATTGATATGGAAGAGTCTCAAACACCTAAGTTAATAACTGATATTCCGGCAGTTGAACAAGTTATTACTATGGGTTGTAATGTCAGTTGTCCAGCTCTTCCCTATTATTATGACACAGAGGATTGGGGTTTGGATGACCCAACAGGAAAATCAGATCAAGCCTTTATAAAGATTATTTCTGAAATTGATGAGAAAGTAAGAGAGTTTATCCAGCAATTAGAGCAATCATAATAATTATCAGACTTTTATTTCTAAAGTACAATAAGATCTGTTTGATTTAAAGGAGAGAAGAAAACTAATGCAAGACATTCATTTTAAGGAACTACGAATTTTTGAAAATTATCATATGGAGACAGTTGAAGAAGGGCATGTGGTGATGACTACCAAGGTGACGCCTTCTTCTCTTAACTACTACGGCAACACTCATGGTGGTTATCTGTTTACCTTATCTGATCAGGTCAGTGGATTGGTTGTAAGGACTACTGGTTTTGAGTCGGTTACTTTGCAGTCAAACATTAATTATTTAAAGGCCGGTCATTTGGATGAGACCTTGACGATTGAAGGTCAGATTGTTCATAATGGTAGAACGACCAAGATTATTGATGTTTTAATTCGAAATAACAAAGAAGAAATTTTGACTAAGTCTAGTTTTACCATGTTTGTGACAGGTAAGAGAGAAAATAGAGACAAGGTCGAAAGCAGTGACTAATTTTTAAAGAATGATAAACTCTCAATAAGGTATTTTAAGTTTCTCTTGTTGAGAGCTTTTTTCTTTTTGAATATTAGTTATAACAAAAAACGTTTTCAGAAAATCAATGAAAGATAACAAGGGTATTTCAATGAAAAACAATTTTGTTTTTTATATCACAAATCAGTTTATATGTAATATTCAAAGGATTTTTCAATCATTTTTCAAGTTAGAAATTATTTTTGTAAGCGCTTCAAAAAATACCTGTTTTCTATTGATTTTATAAAAAGTAATAGGTATAATACGAATGAAAGGGGGGAAAACCTATGAAGAAATTCTTCTATTTCATAGGAGTTATCATGTTGTGTTTTGTCTTTTTTAGTTTCACTATGACAGTGGATGCTTGTACAGGCTTTATTGTTGGTAGTGATTTAACTGAAGACGGCAAAGCTTATTTTGGTCGAACTGAAGATCTTGAAGTGAATCATAATAAGGTTTATCAAGTTCATGAAGCCGGTGAATATAAAGCTGGCGATAAAATTGTTGATGTCTCTACCAGTGAAGATGGTGGTTATGAGTATGTTATGGAAAAAGACTCTAACCAATTCACTTCAGTTAGTGATACCACTCCAGAGTATGGTATCTTTGATGAAGCAGGTTTCAATGATAAAGGTTTAGTTGTTGATATGACTGTTTCAGCAAGTTATAGAGATGAGATTGATGCCGTTGACCCATATGTTGAAAAAGGGGTTACTGAGGCAGTACTTCCAACTGTTGTATTAGCTAGTGCTGATACTGCAGATCAAGCAGTGGAACTTATTGCTAATGAAGTGGCTACAAAAGGCGCTTCTGAAGGCAATGATTTAGTTGTAGCTGACCATGATGACACTTGGTATATGGAAATCTACAGTGGTCATCAATTTGTAGCAATGAGATATCCTAAGGATAAATTCTCAGTAATGCCAAATACTTTCTGGCTCAATGAAGTGACATTAGACATTGGCGAAGAATTTGACAATTACATCATTTCTAAAAACGGTCAATTCCTCTACTCTAAAGGTATCTTTGATGTGGCTAAAAAAGCTGGTACTTTTAAAGGCGATGAAGCAAAACGAGTTATTGACTTAGCTGGTTCTTATGCTCCTGAGAAATTAGTGGAATCCAATCGTTCTCGTGTTTATTCTGGTATCAAACACCTCAATCCAGACGCTAATGTGACTCTTGAAGATCAATACTATAATTTCTTACAAGATGCGCCAGAAAAAAGTATTAGCCTACAAGATTTAATGGCTCTTACTAGAAATCGTATGGATCATATTGGTTTAGTGGCTGATGAATTAGGTGATCCAAGTCTTTATCCGATTGGAAATCGTAACACCATGGAAGCACATATCTTCCAGCTCGATCATGAAAAAATGACTGATACTTATCCTGGTGTGATGTGGCTTGCTATGGGCTCTCCATTAGTATCTCCTTATGTGCCGTATTATCCAAATCAAACAACAGGAATTGCAGCTATTCAAAATCAAACGAATGAGTTTTCTGAAGACTCTATGTACTGGATAGCAATGGACATTTTACACATGGTTGAAACTAACCGTGATGAATTCATGAAAATTGTTAATGACAAATTAACACCAGCAGAACAAGAAATTATGAACCAAGCTGTTTTAGACGGCCCACAAACCAGTGAAGCAGCAACTGCAAACAATAATGAATTAGCTGAGAAAGCTTTTGCTACTATGAAAGAAATTCGTGAAGAATTAATGGTAGCTCACGCTAAATACCTTGCTGAAAATGACTATGTGACTAAGTATCGTGCCAATAGAAGAACAAGAGCTTTTGCTGGTTCAACAATAACTGTTGAAAAAGGCACTTCAGATAAGAAGATTCTCTTAAGCATTAATGGTGGTGGACAAATCACAGCAACTGATGTGTATGGTAATGATTTACCAGCATTAAATAAAGAATTGACTTATTCTATCGCCAAAGCAGCTATTGACAATCCTATTTTCTATGATGATCAAAATAATATAATCGCTTATGACTTAGTGAATGACTTTTATGTCTTTAAGACCAAGTCAACACATGTTACTTTTAAAGAAGCCGTTGAATACAAGATTATTGAAGGTGCCAATCAAACTTGGCAATCTGAACAAACAACTGGTCTAACCATTGTTTCAGATGGTGATTTGGCTAAATTCCTCAATTTGACAATTGATGGTCAAGTCGTTGATGCTAACAATTATGAGCTTTCAGATGGTTCAACCAAACTGACTTTGAAAGCAGACTACTTAAAAACTCTAGCAACAAACGAAGATAAGGAACACGATATAACACTCAACTTTAATGATGGTAAAGCAAGTACTAAATTGACTGTTACTAAACTTTCAAACAATCAAACGCCACCATCTACTAAAGATGAAGAGTCTAAAGACACTAAAAAAGATAATCAAACAACTAAAGAAACTACCCAAACTCCTAAGGAAAAAGCAAGCAATCAAAAAGGCTTACCAAAAACAGGAGATGAGACAAATACAGTAGTGGCTGGTACTTTACTTGCCCTATCATCATTAGCTTTGTATGGCTATGGTCGTAAAAAACGTGAAGAGGAGTTGCAATAGTAACACTCACTTCACAAATCAAAAAAAATTTATCACCTTAAAGAGGTGAAAAGAGACAAATTTTTGAGAGAACGAAAATCGTTCTCTCTTTTTTTATTAATCATTATAAAAGTAGTTAAGATAAAAAGATAACTATCTAAGTTGTCAACGGATGATGATAAAAAGTTTTATAATAAGCAAATTTAACTGTAAAACCAATCACCAAAAGCGATGGATAATGACTTTGATCATGAAAACTGAAAAGAGTATTCATAAAAAGCATTTTTAAATATGACATAATTATTCTTATAGTGCTATAAGAAATAAGAAGTTTACGAATCAAAAAGAAAGCGCTATCATTTAAGTGAAAGGAAGGAGACTGCTATGAAAATTAGTAACGTAACATTTACTGAATTAGCTGCATCATATGGAGAAGGATTTCCCATGTATCAAGTTTTAGACGAAAAGGGAAATGTTGTCGATAAAGATGCCATGGATAGTTTAACAGATGAAGAGCTTGTTAACTTGATGGAAGCAATCACTTGGGGACGAGCGATGGATGAGCGTGTCATTCTATTGAATCGTCAAGGTGCTCTTAGTAACTACGCCCCAAGTGGTGGTCAAGAAGCAAGTCAATACGGTGCCATGTTAGCACTAGATAAAAATGATGTCTTTGCACCAACCTATCGTGATGTTTTGGTTGCGGTCAAATTTGGTATGACTTTAACCCAAGCTTTCCTTTGGTACAAAGGTCATTTTGCTGCCAATCAATACCCTGATGACCTTCACATGTACTCACCTAATGTTATCGTTGGTGGAAGTGCCATCCAAGCTCTTGGTAATGGTATTGCTAAACGTATGAAAGGTGAAAAACAAATTGCTTTAGCACTAACTGGAGATTCTTCAACTTCACAAGGTGATTTTTATGAAGCCCTCAACTTTGGTGGTGTTTTCAATGCGCAATTAATCATTGTTGTTCAAAACAATGGCTATGGTATTTCTGTTCCAACGTCTAAACAAACCAAAGCAGCTACCCTGGCACAAAAAGCTGTTGCAGCAGGTGTCCCTGCTATTCGTGTGGATGGTATGGATCCTGTGGCTGTTTATTATGCTACTAAAAAAGCGCGTGAGTATGCTATTGAAAATGGCCCAGTTCTTATTGAAAATATGACCTATCGTTATGGTCCACACACCATGTCAGATGATCCAAAACGTTACAGAGAAGATGCTGAAGTAGAAGGATGGCTCAAAAAAGATCCGTTACAACGCCTAGGTAACTATCTGACTGAAAAAGGCTTGTGGAGTCAGGAAAAAGTTGATGCTATTTATGAGGATGTTAAAACACAGGCTAAAGATGCTTTGACAGAAATGGCAAAAACACCTCCTCAAAAAATAACAGACTTTTTGAAGTTTATGTATGATCAACAACCACAAAATATCAAAGAGCAAATTGCTTACTATGAAGCTAAGGAGGAAAACTAATATGCCAGTTCTTACATTAGCACAAGCTGTTACAGAAGGCTTAAAAGAAGCCATGAAAAAACATGATAATACATTAATCTTTGGAGAAGATGTCGGTAAGAACGGTGGCGTTTTCCGTATTACTGCTGGCTTACAAGATGAATTTGGTGAAAATCGTGTTTTTGATACCCCACTTGCTGAATCAGGCATTATTCATATGTCTGTTGGGCTTGCTCAAGAAGGTTTTATCCCAATTCCAGAAATTCAATTCTCAGGCTTTATTATTGAAGCAATGGATGCTTTGATTGCTCAACTGCCAAGACAACGTTATCGTTCTGGTGGCACAAGAAATGCACAAGTTACTATTCGTGCTCCTTATGGAGGAGGTGTTCATACACCGGAACTTCACTCTGATAGTTTAGAAGGTATGTTTGCTCAAATTCCAGGTCTACGTGTTGTTATTCCATCATCAGCTTATGATGCCAAAGGTTTGTTGATTTCTGCCATCGAGTCAGAAGATCCTGTCTTTTTCTTAGAACATCTTCGTCTTTATCGTACTGTTAAAGATGAAGTACCTGAAGGTTATTACACTGTTCCTTTAGACAAGGCAAATGTGGTTCGAAAAGGAGAAGATGTCACCCTAATTGGCTATGGTTTGATGGTACCACTTGCTGTTCAAGCTGCTGAACAATTAGAAAAAGAAGGCATCAGTGCTGAAGTGATTGATTTAAGAACAGTTTCTCCAGTAGACTATGAAACTATTGAAAAATCTGTTGCTAAGACTCACCGTGTTGTTGTTTTACAAGAATCACAACGTCAAGCAGGAACAGCAGGTCAAGTCATGTCAGAAATTGCTGAGCGTCAATTCATGAACTTAGATGCCCCAGTGGCTCGTGTGACTGCACCAGATACGATATTCCCATTTGGTCTTGCTGAAGAAGATTGGATGCCAAACGCAGAAGATATTGTCGCTAAAGCAAAAGAAATCGTAGAATTTTAGGAGGACACACTATGTATCAATATATTTTACCTGATGCAGGTGAAGGGACACACGAAAGTGTTGTCATGTCTTGGGCTGTCGGTGTCGGTGAAAAAATCAATGAAGATGACACCTTATTAGAAATTGAAAGTGACAAGGCTGTTGTTGAACTGCCAAGCCCAATCACTGGTTATTTAGCAAAAATTTATGTGGAAGCTGGTGACACTGGTATTGTTGGGGAACCTATTGCAGATATTGCTGAAACCGAAGAAGAATTAAAAGCTTATCAATCAGGCGGTGAGCCACCTAAACCAGAAACTAAAGAAGACGCACCAGTTATTGAAGAAGTTGCTTCAACACAACCCACTTCAGTGCCACAAGCAACAAAAGAAGTTGATGAGAATGTTGATATCAGAACACTTGCGGTTCCAAGAGTACGTCGTTATGCTCGGACAAAAGGCGTAGATATTCGTTTGATTGAGGGAACTGGAAATCATGGCAAAGTAACAATAGAAGATATTGATCGATTTGTAGAAAACCCAGTTACTGTTAAAGAAGGTCCTGCTGAAAAAGTTATTCCAGCAGAAGAAACACAATCAGTTGTTGAAAAAGCAAGTCCTAAGGTGGTATCTGGAGATGATTTCCCTGAAACCGTAGAAAAATTACCAGCTATTAGACGTACCATTGCTGAGGCATTATCTAAGAGTAGCAGTGAAGTGGCTCAAGTAACTGTGTTTGACCAAGTTGAGGTGGATGCCTTAGTAGCACACAGAAATAAAATGAAAGTACTAGCAGCGGATAGAGATATTAAGTTAACCTTCACACCATATCTTGTAAAAGCCTTAGTTGGTTTATTAAAACACTTCCCAGACCTTAATGTGTCACTCGATATGGCTAATAACGAAATCATTCATCATCACTACTATAACATTGGTGTTGCAACTGATACACCAAGAGGATTGATGGTACCAATGATTCGCCATGCAGAACGTAAGAGTCTCTTTGATATTGCTCAAGAAATTGCTGACATTTCTCAAAAAGCTCGTGATGGCAAACTTGCTGCTTCTGATATGGGTAAAGGATCGATGTCAGTGACAAATGTAGGTGCAGCAGCAACAGCAGGTGTTTGGTCAACACCAATCATCAATCTTCCAGAAATTGCAATCTTAAATGTTGGTCGCATTGACAAAGTCTTTCTTCCTGATGAAGAGGGGAATCCTGTTCTCAAACAAGTGATGAAAATTTCTTTTGCTTTTGATCACCGAGCAATTGATGGGGTTTATGCTCAAAAAGCCATCAATCTTCTTAAGAGCTATCTTAGTGACCCAGATTTATTATTAGCAGAGGGGTGATGATATGGTAGTTGGCGGATTTACAAATGAAGTAGACACTATTGTTATCGGCTCTGGGCCAGGCGGTTATGTCGCAGCTATTAGAGCATCTCAACTCGGACAAAAAGTAGTGATTGTTGAAAAAGAGGCAGTTGGTGGTGTTTGCTTGAATGTTGGCTGTATTCCTTCAAAAGCCTTGATACATGTGGGACATGAATATGCAAATGCTAAAAAGCCACATCCTTTTGGCTTAACAATTGGTAAGAGTCAATTGGATTTTAAAAAGGCACAAGAATGGAAAAATACAGAGGTTGTCTCTAAATTGACAACTGGTGTTAAAACTCTTTTAAAGAAAAATAAAGTAACAATTGTTGAAGGCGAAGCTCATTTTGTCGCAAAAGATACTGTTTTTGTTACTCCAAAAGATGGCCTTGGTGAAGCTTATCGCTTTAAAAATGCTATTTTGGCTGTTGGGAGTCGTCCAATTGAATTAAAAGCTTTTCCATTTAATGAGGATATTTTAGACTCAACAGGCCTCTTAAATTTAACAGAAATTCCTAAGGAATTAGCTATTATTGGTGGTGGCTATATTGGTATGGAGCTTGCCATGGCTTATGCCAATTTGGGTAGTCATGTCACTGTTTTAGAAGGACAAGACAGTGTTTTAAATGGTTTTGAAAAAGACCTGATTAAACCAGTCTTAGATGAGGCAGAAAAATTAAAGATGACAATCATTACTAATGCCAAAGCCTCCCGCTATGAGAAAGATAAAAAAGGTCTTCATCTTTTCTATGAGATTAGAGGAAAAGAAGAAGAAGTGTTGGCTGATAAAATTGCAGTAATGGTTGGTCGTAGACCTAATACAGATATGATGAGTGTTGAGTTATCAGGTATTGAACTTGACGACAAAGGTTTAGTTCCGGTTAATGAGCAAATGCAAACTAGTCAACAACACATTTATGCGATTGGTGATATTACAAAAGGTCCTGCTCTAGCCCACAAAGCCTCCTATGAAGGCAAAGTAGCAGCAGAAGCCATCTCACAAGTGCCAGGAGTTGCAGCTGATTATCTTGTTATTCCGACTGTTGCTTATACACAACCAGAAATTGCAACGGTAGGATTAACCAAAGAAAAAGCTAAAGAAAATGGTATAACGCCTAAAGTTGCCACTTTTAGATTTGCAAGTAATGGCAGAGCCTTATCAATGAACCATCCTGAAGGTTTTGTCAGATTAGTTTCTGATAAAGATACCAATCAACTGCTTGGAGCACAATTAGTGGGACCAGGAGTCAGTGAATTGATTGGTGAGATTACTTTAGCCATTGAAAACTTACTGACCGCAGAAGATATCACACTAACCATTCACAATCATCCAAGTTTATCAGAAACGATAATGGACGCAAGCGAAGTGTTACTAGGACACGGTATTCATCAGTAAAGGAGAATTATGGAAAATAAATTGTCGGCAAAAGCATTTGCCATGAATGTACTAAATGGTATTGCAACAGGATCAGTAGTTGTTTTAATCCCTGGAGCACTCCTTTCAGAACTTGTTAAACTTTTACTCCCAAGTATGCCATTTTTAACTCCCTTATCATGGGGCCTTTCAATGTCAAATGCAACAATGGGCTTGGTTTGTGGTTTCATGGTTGGACTGAATTTCAAATTTAATCCGATTCAATCCGCTTCACTTGGTTTAGCAACCTTGTTTGCTTCTGGTTCAGTCATGATGAAAGATGGTGTTCTCATGATGGCAGGAGCTGGAGATATCATTAACATGTTAATCACCTCAGCTCTTGGTGCTGCCCTTATTTTGTGGGTTGGTAATGGCCTAAAAGCTTATACAATCTTAGTTATCCCACCATTGTTAATGTTGGTTGTTGGCTTATTTGGACGTTTGATCTTACCTTATGTTGCCATGATTACTGAGTGGATAGGGTTTGGCGTTGCGCAATTACTACAATTGCAGCCACTCATCATGTGTATGTTGATTGCAATGATTTTTGGCATACTGATTGTCTCTCCAATCACAACGGTTGGTATTGCACTAGCGATAAACCTATCAGGAATCGGTTCTGGAGCTGCCAATCTTGGTGTCTGTGCCACAGGATTTGCTTTTGCCATCTTAGGATGGGCTGTTAACACAAGAGGAACCTCATTTGCTCACTTTATTGGTTCACCTAAAATTTCTATGCCAAACGTGGTTAAGAATCCAAAAGTTATGCTACCTGTTATCTCTTCAGGTGCCTGTACAGGTGTGTTAGCTTATCTCTTTAACATTCAAGGCACACCAATGAGTGCTGGTTTTGGCTTTAGTGGCCTGGTTGGACCTCTTAATCATCTCAATTTAGCGAGTGGTGGATGGTCTATCACTAATATCTTGATTACGTTACTGGTGTTTGCTGGTGGGCCGATAGTCTTTGGCTTACTGTTTAAATACTTGTTTATGAATGTTCTTGGTATTGTTACTCCAGAAGATTATCGTTTAAATATTTAAAGGTTGAGGGTATGTCTTACTTGAGACTTCGGTAGCAAGAAAAGACATACCTTTTAGTTAGGAAGTGATTGGATGTCATTATTAATTGATAAATTATTAGAAGCTAGACCGGAAATAAAAACTAGCAAAAACCCAATGCATTTAGTAGTTGTTAAAGCTGCTGATGATGAAGTGTTATCAAGTGTTGAAAGAGCTATTTTAGAAAAAAGAATATATGCTTATTTTATTGATGATGAAAAGCAATTAAAAGAAAAAATGAGTCATTATGATATAGCTGATGATTCTTTTGAAATAATCAACATTGCAGATGAACAAGAAGCAGCATTTAAAGCGGTAGAATTAGTACGAGAAAAAAAAGCACAAGCAATATTAAAAGGTCATCTGCCAACAGGAAAAGTGCTAAAAGAAGTGGTTAATAGAGAAACAGGCATTAAAAAAGCGGATACCCTATCACATGTGGCTGTTCTTTCAATGCCATCGCTCAATCACCTGATTGCAGTAACTGATGGTGGTTTGATTTTACAAGCAGATAGAGATAATGCTAAAGTAATCATCAAAAATGCAAGAGAAGTCATGACGGCCTTAAAAGTAACTCCTATTAAAGTTTCACTTTTATCGGCTGCAGAAACAGTAATCCCCAAATTACCATCATCAGTCATGGAAAGCTTAGTGGCTGAGGATTATCAAGAACAAAACGATATCATCGTAGAAGGGCCACTTTCAATTGATTTATCATTATCAAAAGAAAGTGCCAAAGAAAAAGCTTATTCAGGTAAAATACAAGGGGATGCCAATATCTTGGTGGCTCCTGATATTGTAACAGGTAATGTTTTTTCAAAATCACTAACTTTATTTGGTGGTTCAGAAATGGCAGGAATTATTATGGGAGCTAAAGCACCTGTGATTATTACATCTAGAAGTTCAAGTTTTGAAGAAAAGTATGCTTCCATTTTACTAGCTCAAATTCTCATGCTAGATGCTGATTAAAGAATAGGAGACTAATATGAAAACGATTATTGCCATTAACCCTGGGGCTACCTCAACAAAAATTGCTCTCTATCAAGATAATCACCTTCTTTGGAAAGAAGATATTTTGTACACTCCAGAGGACTTAGAATCTTATAGCAAAGTTTTTGATCAATTTGAACGTCGCTTAAAAGACATCGAAAATGTCCTTGTAAAACATCAGGTAGATAAGATTGATGTTGCCGTTGGACGTGGTGGTCTGATTGGACCTGTTAAACCTGGTGCTATTTTGGTAACTGATGAACTGATTAATCATTTGGAATATCATCCTTTATTAGAGCACCCATCTAATCTTGGTGCAAAACTAGCCAAATTTATTATGGCAGACTATGGTAATGATAAGCCAGCTTACGTTTATGACCCCGTTACCGTAGACTCTATGCGTGATGTCTCAAGATTAACAGGAATTAAAGGAATTGAACGCACCTCAACCGGACATCATCTCAATATGAGAGCAGTGGCTCGAAAAATATCTGAAGATTTAGGCAAACCCTATGAAGAGTTAAATATTGTGATTGCTCACCTTGGTGGTGGATCAACCGCCAGTGCTCATGAAAAAGGAGAAATTGTAGACTTTGTCTCTGATGATGAGATTATGTTTTCAGCTGAAAGATCAGGAGGAATGCCTTTAAAAGCCATTATTGGTAAGATTAAAGAAATGGGAATTGATGATTTTAACTATCTAGCCAGAAAAAAAGCTGGCCTACAATCACATTGTAAGACAGCTGATTTGCGAGAAGTTGAAAAAAGAATGGCACAAGGCGATAAAGAAGCAAGTCTAGTTTTTGATGCCCTAGCTTTAGGAATTGCTAAAACGTTAGCCACTTTGGCAGTTAGTATCAATGGGCCTATTGATATGGTTTCTATGACAGGTGGTATGGCCTATTCAAAAGCACTTTGTGAGGCTGTTAGAAAACGTGTTGCCTTTATCGGACCTTTTAAAGTTTATCCTGGTGAGTTTGAGTTGGAAGCTTTGGCACTTGGTGGTCTTAGAGTATCAAATCAAGAAGAAAATTACCAAGTCTTATCCTTCCCAAATCATTAATGATGCTTTATGGCTTCAATAAATTGACTAACTACTTGAGAATGATTAGGATTTTTACGATAAGCCAGACCTTGTTTGTATTGACTTTGAATATCATGAAGAGGAATCCAAACCAAATCCTCTACGGGACTAAGTTCTTTTAACTCTGTCGGTAAGATAGTGACAGCGTTCAATTTGTTGAGACTATGTAGTAGAATTTCAAAATCATTATGAGTCATAATGACTTGATTTAGAATTCCTAATTCTCGACAGCGTTTTTTTGTTAATTCACCTAAAGCAAAATGATCACTAAGACTAGCAATATAGGATTCTTTTAAGTCTTTAAAGACAACTTTTTTTCTAGTTGCTAGTGGATGATTTTTAGGAACAACCACACAAGTGGAATAGCTAGCGTTGTTTATGGCTACTGGATCAATAATAATATCATGTTCTACTTGAGGAAAAGAAAGAATGCCAACATCAATTTTTTCTTGAGCTAAGAGATGTTGTAATTTCATAGAGCCCTCTTGAACAATATGAACATCAATGGTTGGGTTTTGACGAATAAAACGAGAAATTTGATCAATAAATTGTAACATGGTTAAAAACGTCACACCGATAGTGATACACTGTCTTTCATGTTTGGTTTTATTTTGAATATCAAAAATAAGCTGATTAAAATCACGGACTAAAGGTTCCCCTTTTTCTAGCAGTAATTGCCCTGTTTCAGTCAAATGAAGTCTGTGGTCATGGTAGACAAATAACTGTGTGTTTAACTCATCTTCCATTTTTGAAATGGATTGTTTTAAGGCAGGTTGCGAAATAAACAGACTTTTTGCAGCATGCGAATAATTTTGCGTTTTTGCAATAGCTAGGAAATAAGAAATTTGACGAATATCCATAATAAAACACTTTCTATATGAAACTTATCCTAACAATAGCTCTTTACTTATCATGTAAAAAAATGAGAGGAAGGTAATATGCAACATGTCAATTTAGAACGTATTTTTGATAAATTTGTACAAACAAATGAATTGCCTCGAGCAATCATACGTCTCAAAAAGCGTCATAGTGATGACTTTATTCAGCTATCTCATGGAGATATCAAAGAAGATACCCCTTTTGTTTTAGCTAGTGTAACAAAGTTATGGATGACAACAATTATTCTTCAATTGATTGATCAAAAAAAACTTGATTATAAAACTATTATAACGAATTTTTTCTCAAAAGAAAAGTTGGAAAACTTGCATCACTATGCTGGAAAAGACCAGACAAAACATATCACTATTGCTGATTTATTATTTCAAACCAGTGGTTTACCAAATGTGTTTTATGAAGAGCCAATTTTATTAAAAAATAGAATAAAACAAGAAGATTTTTCATATGAATTTTCAGATATGTTAGATTGGGTCAAACAAACAGAGTCTCATTTTATTCCAGGTAGTAAAAAAGCTTATTATGCTGATATTAATTATATGCTTCTTGGTCAAATCATTGAAAGCATCACTCATCAGTCTTTAGATGCTTGTATTGAAAAAAATATTTTTAGCCCACTTTTAATGAATGATTCATTTTTAACAAGTAGTGAATTTGCAATGATTCCACCTCTTTATACTGGAGAAGATTATTTGGCACGTCCAAAGGTCATCTCTAGTGCTCAAGGAGCTGGTGGTGGTGTTTCAACAACAGCTGATTTAATGATTTTTATTCAAGCTTTTGTTGAAGGGCGCTTGTTTGAAAACTCGCATTGGCAGAAAATGGCACATTATTTACCACTTCAAGGAGATTATGCTCCTGTAGAGTATGGTGGTGGTCATATGAAGCTAACCATGGGGCAATTTGAAAAAGAAGATAGATTGTCTTTTTATGGGCATTCAGGATTGTCAGGTGCCTTTGCTTTTTACTGTCCACAGCTTGATGTTTATTTGACAGGAACAACTGATAATGCAGGACGCTCAGAATTATGTATCCAGTTGATTTACCTTATTCTTTTTGAATTGGAAAAAGAAACAAAAATAAGAAAGGCAACATAGGCAATTTGAATGTTAGATAGAGAAATTGAAGCACTACACGAATTACTGTCAAAACATGGCTATTTGGTTGGTAAAACGATGCAAGCAGATATCATGTTTAAGTATACTGTACCAATTAGTGTGGAAGAAAAGCTGTCTTTAACCGTTTTTAATCCCAATCTTCCTCAAAGCACAATTGTCGTTTTAAACCCATCAGGAGTACTTTACTCCTATAAATGGGTAAAAGGGATAAAAGATCAAATAACTGATATTCCAAATGATGGCAGTGTGGAAGGACTATTTTTAACGATTAAAGCTCTTCTTCAATAACGATATAAAATAAAAAAGCTCTTATCTTTATAGCAAAATGTCATGGTAGTGAGAAAAAAACTATCACTTGCTAAAAAAGATAAGGGCTTTTATTTTTTACAAAATAACTGCACTAGTGAGGTAAAAAAACGAAAAATATAATATCTAAACCTCTTGTTTTACTGGATTTTCACAATGCTAAAAAAGGTATGAGCAAAATAATTGATATTTTAAAAAAAGAGCAGTATCATGTTGCTGTTAGTTAATCAAGTACCTTTTATCAGTTTATTTTAAGTGTACTGTTTAACAAAATTCTATTAATTCTAGTTTAGATGATAATGATTTTTCTATTATGACAATTGCTATATCATAATCAAATCATTTTCTCGAAAACACAAGGAGGAGTCACAATGACAAAAATAAATGCTTCAGATGCTATGATTAAAGTTATTGAATCATGGGGTGTTAAAAATATTTATGGTTTACCAGGGGGTTCATTTGATTCAACAATGAACGCACTTCACAATCGTAAAGACACTATTAACTACGTTCAAGTTCGCCACGAAGAAGCGGGTGCCTTAGCAGCTGTTGGTGAAGCTAAAGTCACTGGTCGTATCGGTGTCACATTTGGTTCTGCTGGTCCTGGTGCTGTTCACCTTTTAAATGGTCTTTATGACGCTAAACATGATGGTATTCCACTTCTTGCTCTTATTGGTCAAGTGCCTACTTTCAATATGAATAAATCATACTTCCAAGAACTTAATGAAAATCCAATGTTTGAAGATGTGGCTATTTATAACCGTACAGTAATGACTGCTGAACAAATGCCTTATGTGGTTGATGAAGCTATTCGTCAAGCTTATGCACATAAAGGTGTTGCTGTGATTACTATTCCAAAAGATTTAGGTTGGCAAGAAATTGAAGATAATTATATCTCAACAGCAGCAAACTATCAAAAACCAATTATGCCTGAACCAGCTGAAGATCTTGTTGATAAGGCTTTAGAACTTCTTCAAGCAGCTAAACGTCCTTTAATCTATATCGGTTTAGGAACAAGAGGTGCGCGTGAAGATATTATGAAACTAGCTTTACAATTAAAAGCACCAATTCTTAGCTCAGCTCCTGCAAAAGGGATAGTTCCTGATAATTTTGAACTTTATATGGGTGCAGCCGGTCGTGTGTCTACAAAACCTGGTATTGAAATGCTTCAAGAAGCTGATACCATTATCACTTTTGGTACAGATATGCCTTTCCAAAATCATTTTGCTAAACCAGAAGCGACTTATATTCAAGTGGATATTGATGGTACTAAGTTTGGACGACGTCACAGAGTTGACCTTGCCATCTTAGCAGATGCTAAAAAGACTATTAAAGCCCTTCTTGAAAAAGGTAAAGACATGCCAGAAACTGACTGGTACAAAGTAGCTCTTGCCAACAAAGAAAACTGGGTTAACTGGATTGCTAGCTTTGAAGATGACGATTCAGAACCACTTCGTGTGGAACCAGTCTTTAAAGAAATCAATGCCATGGCAACAGATGATGCTATTTTCCAAGTTGATGTCGGTAATGTAACCATTGATGGCTTAAGATTCCTTAAGATGAATGAAAAACAAGCCTTCACAACAAGCGCTTGGTATGCCACAATGGGTTATGCTCTTCCAGCAGCTATCGGTGCTCAAGCTGAGTATCCAAATCGTCAAGTTTGGTCTATTTCAGGTGACGGTGGATGGACAATGAACATGCAAGACATTGCAACTGCTGTTAAGTATCGTATGCCAATTATCAATGTTATCTTGACTAATGAAAGTCTTGGTTTCATCGAAGCTGAACAAGATGACATGCCACAACCACACTCAGGAATTGACTTGATTGACTTAGACTTTGGTGATGCCGCTTCTGCAATGGGTGCAACTGGCTTTGAAGTAAGAACACTTAAAGAATTGAGAGAAGCTTTTGCTAAAGCAAAAGAAGCAACTGGACCAGTTGTTATCGACGTTAAAATCGCAAACGACCGTCCAATTCCAGTAGAACAATTAAAAATTGATACTGAAAAATTCAGCGAAGCAGAAGTCAAAGCATTTGTTGAAGAATATCAAGCAGAAGGTCTTGTCCCATTTAGAAAATTGTTAGAAGACGTTCAAAACTAATGAAATAACAAAATAAAACCTGTTCCTTGTGAACAGGTTTTTTGTTTTCCTAAAGAAAATGATGTCTTAAAAGTGTATAATAGCATTAAGTGGTTAAACCATTAGGGGGGAAAAGTCATGTTAACAATAAAAGAAGCAATGAACTGGCGTTATGCGACCAAAAAATTTAATCCAGATAAAAAAATATCTCAAGAGGATTTTAGTCAATTAGAAGCTATTTTACAATTAGCACCAACAAGTACCAACTTACAGCCAACCTATTTTATTGTGGCTGATAATGAAGAAGGGAAAAAGAGAATTGCCAAAGGAGCTATTGGTTCTTTTGCTTATAATCACCCTAAAATTATGAATGCTTCTCATGTTATCGTTTTTATCAGTAAAAAATATGTTGATGAAAACCACTTATCAACTGTTTTAGAAAAAGAAGATACGGATGGTCGTTTTAGTGATGAACAACGTAAAGAAAACCAAGATACAGGTCGTCGTTCTTATTTAAATAGTCATCGATTAGACTTACAAGACGAGTCTCACTGGCATGCTAAACAAAGTTACTTAGCGGTAGGCGCACTTTTATTAGGTGCTGCTTCAATGGCAATTGATGCCGTTCCGATGGAAGGGATTGATTTGGATATTATCAACCAAGAATTTGAACTTAAAGAGAGGAATATGAGTGCACAAATGGTTGTCGCATTGGGTTATCGACAAGAAATGGAAGATTATAATGCTAAGCTCCCTAAATCTCGTTTGGATAAAAAGATGCGTATCACTAAGGCGTGATTGTGAGAAATGATTCTGTGAAATGACTAAAAGTATTTTTCTTTCTTTGGTGATTTTGTTAGAATAAATGTTGAAAGCACAGTAAAGGAGAATAAGATGACTTCATTTGATTTTAATGATAATGCCAAAAGATTGGGACAAAATTCAATCAAATGGCAACTGGCTGAAAAAGATCCTGATATTATTCCTGCTTGGGTCGCTGATATGGATTTCAAAGTCTTTTCAGGTCTAAGAGAGGCAATTAAAAATTATTCAGAGAAAGATTTTTACGGCTACGGTTATCCTAATCCTTCTTTAGCTGATACTGTGATGGCTTGGGAGGAAAAAGAGCATGACTACACCTTTAGTCGTTCGTCACTTCTCTTTATCAATGATGTTATTTCAGGTATCGCAACAGCACTTCAAGTGTTTACCAAGGAAGGGGATGCCATTCTCATCAACGACCCAGTCTATCCGGCCTTTCGAAAAATTATTGAACAAAATAAACGTCAGGTAGTAATAAATACATTGGTTGAAAATGATGGACAATTTGTTTTTGACCTTAAACAATTTGAAGCAGATATGATAGAAAATGAGGTTAAGTTGTTTATTCTTTGTAATCCTCACAATCCAGGTGGAAGAGTTTGGGACAAAGAAACACTGTTAAGCATTGGTAAGATTTGTCAAAAACATGGCGTTATTGTTGTTTCTGATGAGATTCATCAAGATTTAACCTTGTTTGGTCATAAACACCATTCTTTTAATACCGTTGATGATAGCTTTAAGGAATTTTCGATTATTCTTTCAAGTCCTTCTAAAACCTTTAATATGGCAGCTCTTAAAATAGCTTTTGCCATTATTGAAAACAGAACCTTACGAAAGGCTTTTCAAGAAAAGACATTGGCCAATCATCAATCGATTTCAAACATTGCTTACGAGGTTACAGAAACAGTTTATCAAGATGGCAAGGATTGGTTACTTGCCCTACGGTCAACTTTGGAAGAAAACGTCACTTTTGTTACGAACTACTTTGCCAAACATGCTCCCAAAATCAAGGTGATGTCTTCACAAGGAACCTATCTTCTTTGGCTTGATTTTTCTAAGTATCAATTATCGGACAAAGAACTTTATAGGATTTTAAAAACTGATGCCAAGGTTATTTTAAATGAAGGTCTAGACTATGGTGAAATGGGTAAGAGTCATGCTCGTTTAAATGTTGCCACATCAAAAAAACTCTTAGAAGAAATTGTGAAAAGAATTGTGGTCAATTTAGAAAAAGCTTAAAAATTGCACTAAAATACTCTCTAGTGAAGGGAGTATTTTTTTGTTATAATAACAGTTAGTACTAAGAATGGTAATGAAAAGGAAATTAAATGAGTATTTTAGAAGTTAAAAACTTGAGTCATGGCTTTGGTGATCGTGCTATTTTTGAAAATGTCTCTTTTCGCCTGTTAAAAGGAGAGCATATCGGACTTGTCGGTGCAAATGGTGAAGGAAAATCAACCTTTATGAGTATTGTCACCAATCGCTTGCAACCTGATGAAGGGAAAATTGAGTGGTCTAAGTATGTGACCGCAGGTTACCTAGATCAACATGCTGTCCTAGAAAAAGGACAAACTGTCCGTGATGTTTTACGAACTGCCTTTGATGAATTGTTTAAGACAGAAGCTAGAATCAATGAGATTTATATGAGTATGGCTGAAGAAGGTGCTGATGTCGATCTTTTAATGGAAGAAGTTGGTGAATTGCAAGACCGTCTAGAAAGTCGTGATTTCTATACGCTTGATGCCAAAATTGATGAAGTGGCAAGAGCTCTTGGTGTCATGACTTATGGGATGGATACGGATGTGACAGAATTGTCTGGTGGGCAAAGGACAAAAATACTACTGGCAAAATTATTGCTGGAAAAACCAGATATTCTGCTACTTGATGAGCCTACTAACTACCTAGATGCTGAACATATCGACTGGCTAAAACGTTATCTACAAAACTATGAAAATGCCTTTGTTTTGATTTCTCATGATATTCCTTTCTTAAATGATGTGATTAATATTGTTTATCATGTTGAAAATCAAGACTTAGTGAGATATACCGGCGACTATGAACAGTTTAAAGAAGTCTATGCCATGAAAAAAGCACAACTAGAAGCTGCCTACGAGCGTCAACAAAAAGAAATTGCTGATTTGCAAGATTTTGTTAACCGTAACAAAGCGCGTGTGGCAACTCGTAACATGGCCATGTCTCGTCAGAAAAAACTGGATAAGATGGAAAAAATTGAGCTTCAGTCTGAAAAGCCAAAACCATCTTTCGAGTTTAAAATGGCGAGAACACCGGGACGTTTTATATTCCAAGCCAAAGCTTTAGAAATTGGCTACGATCGCCCTTTAACCAAACCCTTACAATTAACTTTTGAACGCAATCAAAAAATTGCTATTATTGGTGCAAATGGTATCGGGAAAACAACTCTTTTAAAGAGCTTATTAGGTATTATTCCTCCAATTTCTGGTCAGGTAGAACGTGGTGATTATATTGAATTAGGCTACTTTGAACAAGAAGTTAAAAGCAGTAAACAAACACCTCTAGAAGCGGTTTGGGATGCTTTTCCAGCTTTAAATCAAGCAGAAGTTCGTGCCGCCCTTGCTCGTTGTGGTTTAACCTCAAAACATATCGAAAGTCAAATTCAAGTTCTCTCAGGTGGTGAACAGGCTAAAGTCCGTTTTTGCTTATTGATGAATCGAGAAAACAATGTCTTGATTTTAGATGAGCCGACCAATCATCTTGATGTTGATGCTAAAGAAGAATTAAAACGTGCGCTAAAAGCCTATCCTGGTTCAATTTTAATGGTTTGTCATGAACCTGATTTTTATGAAGGCTGGGTCAATGATGTTTGGGATTTTAATCATTTAACCTCATAATAGTGAATACCAAATAGTGTCAAAGAGTATTATAAAAAGAGTAAACCTGCTTACAAAAGGCTTGTTTACTTTTTTTATTTAATGACATGGGTCTACTAATGCTTTAGAAAGTGTTACGAGTTAAATCATTTACAAATTCAAAAATAAGGTTTAAAATAATAATGATTATAAATATAGAACAAGAAGGTGGTTTTTTATTAAAAAGTTAATTAACTAATAATTGTTCTTTATTCATTTACTAAAGAACAGTTACTAAATTGCTGATTATATAAAGGAGAAAAAGATGATTGAAAAAACATATGAAAAAGATGATTTAATTATTTACTGGCGCCCAGAAATGTGTGAGCATGCGGGGGAATGTGTCAAGGGTTCTCCAAAAGTGTTTGATGTTAAAAGAAGACCATGGATTGATCCTAGTCAAGACACCACAGAACATATTATGGAAGTCATTGATCGTTGCCCATCACGTGCTTTAAGCTATAAAAGAAAATAAGGAGTATCAGTAAACATGATAACCATTCGTTATGAAGAAGAAAATGACCGTTCAGCTGCTTATGATGGTGAAAAAGAAATTGGTGAGTGTACTTATTTTTTGACTAACAGAAAATGGGTGATTAACCACACCTTCGTTGATGAAAATTATGGTGGTCAAGGTATTGCCAAGAAATTGGTGGCAGAAATTGTTGACCAAGCTAGACAACAAGGCATTAAAATTATTCCGTTATGCCCTTTTGCAAAAAGAGAGTTTGAACTAAGAGCTGAATATGCAGATGTGAAGGCGTAAAAATTTGTTTGTGATATTAAAAGAGTTCTTAGGAACTCTTTTTGATAGGCTAAATTTTTATGAAATTATATAAAAATGTTATGGTAGTCAATTTTAAAACCAACCAGAATTTCTGGTTGGTTTTAATTATTGCTAAGTTGTTTTAAAAAATGAACTTTCGATAAAAGATAGTTACCAGAAATACCGACGAGTAATCCCGATAAAACACCACTAAAAGATAGAATAGGAAGATAGTTTAGAACAACGAATGATTTGGCGATAAAAGAAAAAACAAGTAATTGACCGATGTTATGAATAACGCCACCAAAAATAGAGATGCCTATGACACTAACACGTTTTGGTCCTAATTTTTTAGCAAAAATCATAGCAATAAAACTAAGTACACTACCAGCTGTACTATATAAAAAAGTTGAAAAGGTACCACTTAAAAAAGTAGTGATAAATAACCTTAGGCCAATCACTTTTGCACTATCTTTGGTTGAAAGATTAAAGAGGGCGATGATAGTAACGAGATTACCCAGCCCCAATTTTGCTCCCGGTGCAAAGGCAAAAGGAGTTGGAATCAATCGCTCAACCAATGAAATAACAACAGCTTGAGAAGCAAGCATTGTAATAAAAATCAATTTATAATATTTTGAAGTCATTATGTTTTTCACCGTCAATAGATTTATACCTCCATCATACAGTTTTTTAAAAGGTGTGACAAGTGCTTTTTACGATTTTATTTTCTTAGGTGAGAGAATAATATTTGAATTATTTTTGAATCTTAAAAGGAGGTCTTAGTCTTAAGTTTGATAAAAATTATCCATGATAACTTGTTTCTAGCATCAAAAAATAGTATAATAGGATGGGATTAATTCTGTAAAGGAGAGGTAATTTTGACAAAAAATATTGTTATCGTTGGCGCTGGTTATGCTGGTATTTCTTCAGCACAAACTCTGGCAAAAACGTTTAAAAAAAATGATGAGGTAACGATTACACTCATCGACAAAAATTCATTCCACACATACATGACTGAGTTACATGAGGTTGCTGCAGGACGTATTGAACCTGAAGCTATTAAATACGATTTACAACGTATTTTTAGCAAGTATCCAAAAGTAAAACTCGTTACTGATAAAGTCACTTCTGTTGACTACGATCAAAAGAAGGTTTTTGCTGAGCACACCACTTTACCATTTGATTATCTTATTTTGGCAATGGGTGCTGAAGCTAATGACTTTGGTGTTCCAGGTGTTAAAGAAAATGGCTTTACACTCTGGTCTATTGAGGCAGCTGAGCGTTTGCATGAACATATGATTGATTGTGCTTATCGTGCTATGAAAGAGCATAATCTTGAAAAACGCAAAGCCCTTTTAACATTTACAGTTATTGGTGCAGGCTTTACTGGTGTTGAAATGATTGGTGAGTTGATTGATTGGGTACCAATTATTGCTAACCAGTTCAAATTAGATCCTAATGATTTTTCATTAAAGCTTGTTGAAGCAACACCAAATGTTCTTCAAATGGTGACTAAAAAAGAACAAGAAAAAACCATTAAATACCTTAATAAGAAAAAGGTAGAAGTTCTTTTAAATGATGCTGTTACTGAGATTAATAAAGAAAATTTAGTTCTTTCATCAGGTCGTACAATTCCAACTCATACTTCTATTTGGACATCAGGAATTAAAGCTAATACCGATACCAAAGATTATGGCATGGAACAAGCACGGGCAGGTAGGTTGGTAGCTAATCAGTACATGGAAGCTAAGGATAAACCAGGTGTATATGTTGCTGGTGACTTGGTTTACTATGAAGATCCTAATAATGGTGATGCACCAACACCACAAATCGTTCAAGCAGCTGAGCAAACAGGTCACACTGCTGCGCAAAATATTATAGCTGAGATTACTGGTGGTCAAAAACATGCCTTTAAGGGAAAATATGATGGCTTCATGGTTTCTATTGGTTCTAGGTATGGTGTTGCTTACATCATGAATAAATACCATTTGACTGGTTTCTTTGCGATGCTAATGAAACACATTGTCAACCTTATTTATTTCCTTACCATTAGAAGTTTTTACAACATCGGTGCTTATATTCGCCATGAATTCTTTGATATTAAACATAAACGTAATATCTTTGGTGGACACCTATCAAGTAAAGGGAATAACCTTTGGCTTATTCCACTTCGTGTGTTTTATGGTTCTGTTTGGCTTTATGAAGGGATTAAAAAAGCATTTGGTCTTTTTGGTACAACCTCATGGTTTGGTGACAAGGTAGTCTTTCCATTCCCTTGGTTACAAGAAGCCGTTTCAGGTGCTTCTGAATCAGCAGAGGCGACAACAAGTGCTTCTCAAGCAGGAGATGCAGGAGCCCAAGTCGCTGAACAAGTCTTTAGTTTAAACTATACCTACGGTGAAGAACCAATGCAAGTCCTAAAAGGTATGCCAGATTGGTTTGCATCAATTATGAAATTTATGATGCCAAATCAAGATGTTGCTCTATTCATGCAAAAAATGATGACCTTACTTGAAATTGGTATTGGTTTAGCTTTAATTGGTGGTGCCTTTGTCTGGCTAGTTAGTGCCTTAACTGTTGGTCTTGTAGCAATGTTCTCTCTTTCAGGAATGTTCTTCTGGGTAAACATGTGGTTTGTTCCAGCAGCGATTGCTTTAATGGCTGGTGCGGGACGTGCCTTTGGTCTTGATTACTGGATTATGCCATGGATTGGTAAGCGACTAGATCGATTAATTTATGGTAAAGTAAAACATATTTATGGTTTTGATAAAAAATAATCATTCTTAAGAAATAAAAAATAAAACGCCCATCGGTAATTCTTAATATAATGACTTATCATGGGTGCTTTTGTTTGTAGTAGAGCTGGTGAATAAAATGATACATACATTGTGGGAAAATTATCCTGAGATCAACAAGGCATTAGAAGAAGTAAAAGAGATTATGTTAACCAATATCTCAGTGATTCATCCGGAAGTGAAACAAAAAATTACTGATTATATCAATGCTTCTGGTAAATATGTCAGAGCAGGTCTTTTAGTGATGCTTGCTAAGGCAACAGATGGTGAAATAAAAACTGGAAAACTCTATTTAGCAGCATCTGTTGAAATATTACACCTAGCAACACTAATACATGACGATGTCATTGATCAAGCCGGAACGAGAAGAGGTATTGAAACTCTGCACCAATCATTTTCTAATAAAATCGCTATCTATGCTGGTGATTATCTTCTATCTTATTCATCAAAGCTGGCACTTAAAGGTTTTGAAGATATTCTAAAAGGTAGTAAAGACTTACACTATTCAAAAAATAATTACCGTATTATTGAAAGAGTTTTATCTGGTGA
Source organism: Streptococcus zalophi (assembly GCF_016481285.1). Taxonomy (GTDB): domain Bacteria; phylum Bacillota; class Bacilli; order Lactobacillales; family Streptococcaceae; genus Streptococcus; species Streptococcus zalophi. The sequence goes on along the minus strand of NZ_JAENBP010000001.1, from coordinate 91,465 downwards.
ATTATCACAGTTAATGAATAGTTTTAATGAGGATATTTCAGCCAAAGCATATCTCAAGCAAATTCGTGGGAAAACTGCCTTTCTTTTTGGAATGGCAACAAAAATGGGTGTTATAACAGCTCATCGTAGTGCTAAAGAACTTAATCTTGCTTTTAACGTTGGTCAATCTATTGGTATGGCTTTTCAGCTAACGGATGATTTAATTGATTTTAAGAAACCTCAAGTAAGTTCTGGAAAACCTCAATTACAAGATGTTCAAAATGGTATTTATACTTATCCCCTTATTATTGCCAAATCTGAAAATAAACTGATTCAACCTTTTCTTTCAAAGAAAAAAAGGGAAAACTGGTCTCAAAAGGACTTAATTTATCTTCAAAATCTTATCAAAACAACAAGTGGTTTTTTAGCAACAGAGCAGTTAATTAATCGTTATATTGCCAAATCATTTAAACAATTAAAACTCTTTTTATCCGAAGAAAAAATGGTTGATATAGTTTCTTTAATAGAAAAATTGTTTCAAACTTCTCTTTAGTAAGAAATGTTAAGAAAAACAAAAAAATACTAGATTTTTTTTAAAAATTATTATATTATATATATGAAAAAATAAAAAGGAGTCCTTAAAATGAAAAAAGGTACATTATTAAAATCTCTTGCACTTTTAGGTGCTGCAACTCTTCTTGTTGCATGTAGCAACAACTCAACTGACACAAAATCTGATGCTGAGGAAACAACAACAACTATGGAGGCAAAAGATGATTCTCAAAAAGAAATGATGATGGATCTTCAAGATGGAACATATAAAGCTGAGTCTGAATATGATTCACACGACAACAAAATCATGCACACTATTGTTGTAAAAGACGGTAAAATTACTGAATCTGACTTTGACTACTACAGCAAAGACGGAAACATGAGAAAAACTGAAAACGAAGAATACAACAAAAACATGAAAGAAAAATCAGGTGTTTCTTCAAAAGAATCTATTGAGCAATTAAACGCTGATTTACTTGAAAAACAAAGTGCTGATGTTGAAGTTGTAACTGGAGCAACTCATACATCTGAAAACTTCAAAAACAGTACTGAAGCATTGTTGAAAGCAGCAAGCGAAGGTAATACAGAAACTGTATCATTTGAAATTGTTGAATAATTTTTGAAATAAAAAATGACATAGAATGAGGAGCTGAGAACAATCTCACTCCTTATTTCTATTTTAAACTATCTTATAAAGTAAAAGAGATGAGTCTATGAAATTAAAATATTGGATGTTATTGTTACTATCGTCACTTATCCTTGTGGGTTGTGCCCAGTCTAATCAAAAACCCAGTGATACCTCAGCAAGTCACCTCCCAGTTGTTAAAACAGCTGAAGAAAGAAATGAACCTCTTCTTCACACGGTAGTTCAATTAAGTATTTATCATGAGAATCAAGAAGAAGTACTAGATGAGGCGATTAACTATATTAAAGAGATGGAAAAACTCTTATCAACCAATGAAGAAGGTTCAGATGTTTATCGTATTAATCATGCCAAGGGTGAGCCAACTAAAGTTGATGATCGTACTTTTGAGTTAATCAAACAAGCTCTAGAAATGTCAAAAGAAAGTGATGGCAAATTTGATATTAGTATTGGAGCTGTGACTAACTTATGGCAAATTGGTTCTGAAAATGCGCGTGTTCCAAGTGACGATGAAATCAAACAAGCTCTACCCATGATTAACTATCATGATATTATCTTAAACGATACCGATAAAACTGTTCAAATCAAAGAAGGCATGACCCTTGAATTAGGTGGTATTTCAAAAGGATTTATTGCTGATCGCGTTAAAGAATTCTTGGCAAGTAAAGGTGTGACAACAGCTATCATCAATTTAGGTGGTAATGTTGTTGTTATGGGAACTTCTCCTAATAATACTGAGGGTTGGAAAGTTGGAATACAAGACCCTGACCAGGTGAGAGGTGTAACTGTAGGCTCTGTCTATCAAGAGGATTCATCCATTGTTACTTCTGGAATTTATGAACGTTATCTAGAAGAAGATGGAAAGAGATATCACCATATCATTGATCCAAAAACCGGTTATCCCATCGACAATCAAATTTCTGGTGTGACTGTTTTTACAAAAACATCAACACAAGGAGATGGTTTATCAACATCATTATTCTTATTAGGAATTGATAAGGGATTAGAGTTAGTCAACCAAACTGAAGGTGTTGAAGCGGTTTTCATTGATAAAGATCATGGTATCCATCTTAGTAATGGTCTTAAAGACTCATTTGAATTAACACATGGAGATTACCACATTGCGGAATAAAAATTTATCATTAGTTTCATTTTTTGAATTTGTAGAACTTAAAACAAAGGTTGCCAGTATTTTTCCGATGACGATTGGTTTTTTATGGTCATATTATTATTATCATACGTTTAATCTGTTAAATAGTCTGATTTTTATCATTGCTGTTATTAGTTTTGATATGTGTACGACAGCTATTAATAACACAGTAGATTACCATAAGGCCATTGATGCTTCTTATAAAGTAGAAGAAAACGTTATTGGTAAGTACCAACTTGACTTGAAACAAATGGTCAAGATTATTTTCTTACTGCTTGGTATCTCAATCTTTTTCTCGTTACTATTAGTCTTGTTAACGGACATTTTACTTTTACCCATGGGTATTATTTGCTTTTTAATCGGTATTTTTTATACTTATGGCCCAAAACCATTGTCAAGATTACCGCTTGGAGAAATTTTTTCCGGTCTCACAATGGGATTTGGTATCTTTTTCTTAGCTCTTTATATTCAATCTCCCCAAAGATTGATGAGTACTCAAATAACCCTATCTCAACTTACTATTTCTTGGCATATTGGTGAGATAGCACTTGTCTTTTTAATGAGTCTACCTTTAGTAACACTGATTGCCAATATCATGTTAGCCAACAATCTTTGTGATTATGAACAAGATATTAAAAATCATCGTTACACTCTAGTGCACTATATTGGAACACAAAATGCTTTGGCACTATACACTGTTTTAAACCTTTTTCCTTGGTTTGTTTGGTTACTTTTCCTTTTAGGACAATTTGTTCCTTGGTACGGTCTATTTATTTATCTGTTCTTTTTGCTTAATTGGAAGAGTCTCAAACGATTTAGAAAAGAACAAATCAAATCAAAAACGTTTATTGAAGCCATTAAAAGCTTTGTCCTTTTTTCGGTACTTTATGTCTTAACGTTATTACTAGGAATACTATTTTAAAAGCTTAGGTATGTTAAATACCTAAGCTTTTTATTGTAATGGTAAAATAATCTCATCTTCTTCATTAGGATTAGTACTATCTTGTCCCGTTATCTCAATAATTAATTGATGGGGTAAGCAGACCAATATTTGACCGCTTTTTTCAATCCAGCCTGACTTGACAGCAATCTGATCGGGACTGTTATCTTCTTTTACCCTGATTTTATCTTGATTGATTTCAACAATATTGTATTGCCCTTCATGAGGATAGTATGTTTTAGTTTGATGTGGTCCATTTGGACTTAATTCATAAGTATCAACAACTTTTCCATCAATTTTAACAGTAGCAATAAGTTTGGAATTTTCCATTTGGTTAACTGTTAAATAAGTATAAGTAAAGGGGATAAATGATATTAAAATAGCAAGAAAAGTCAAGACATAATCAAAAGGTTTTAATTGTTTTAAAATACTTTTCATAGGTCTCCTTAAGAAAACTGAGTTATTTTTAAAATTGAAGTGTTTAGGTTGATTTTAACGAATTGATATAATTTTTTCGCCAACTATTAGGAGATTGGCCGAAAGTTCTTTTAAAAGCGATTGAAAAATTAAATTGATTTGAGTATCCGATTGCATCTGCTATTTCCTGTAATGTTAATTTAGTATTTTTCAATAATTCAGTTGCCTTTGATAAACGATAGGTAATTAGAAATTGTTGAGGGGTTACTGACATGTGTTCTTTAAATAATCTACTAAAATAAGAACGATTTAGGTTACAATGTACAGCAATATCATCAATGCTAATTGAAGACGGATAGTTTCTTTCAATATAATTAATAGCCTCTCGAATATAAAGTTCTTTAACATCTTCATGCTCTTTATTAGTTGAAATCATTGATTCATTAATCAAGGCATCTGCAAAAAGATAGGTGTGTGCTAAAATATTTAGGCTACTTGTTTTATAATTATTGATAATGTAATTCAATTCTTCATAAACAGTATTATTAATGTTATGATTGCTAGATGAAAAAATGAGATTATCTAAACTAAGTCCTGCTCTTTTTAAAAAATGCTCTGCTTTTAGTCCGTTAAATTCTAACCAGATATAAGTCCAAGGATCTTTAAAATCTGCCTCGTAACTAGTCATATAATTTGGTGGGATTAAAAACCCTTGACCAGCAGATAATTGATATTGTTTTTGATTTTTAGTATCAAAAAAAGTTCCTTTACCAGATATGATGTAGTGAAATAAAAAATTGTTACGTTTTGATGGTCCAAAAGAGTGGAGAGGTTCACAGACTTCTTTTCCAAATTGAATTGGGTATAAATCAACGTAAGAACGATTATCGAAAAAATGAAATTCAGCTGCAGTCATCTAAATCTCCTTTATTTTTAGAACTTATTAAAATCATTATATCATATCTTTAATATATGATAAAGTGACTTTTATTTATTAATTAACTACAAAAAATAGTGAAATCATATAATATAGGTCACTCTTAATAATAGAAATGTAAGCGCTATCTTGTTATTATATAGATGTCAATAAGAAAAGCTTTTGACAGTTATCATTTTAAAGGAGTTAATACCATGAAAAAAATTGGTTATTATTTAGGTTTAACAGCATCTTTGTTTGCTTTAGCTGCGTGTGGTAATAGTGGCTCATCTTCTTCAGATAACACTAATAATCAATCAGATAAGGTTGAAATTTCATATGCTATCTGGGATTCTGGACAAGAGCCTGGAATTCGCCAGATTGCTGATAAATTTGAAGAAGAAAATCCTAATATCAAAATTGATATTCAAGTGGTTTCGTGGGATGCTTATTGGACTATGCTAGAAGCTGGTGCAACGGGAGGTTCATTACCTGATACATTTTGGATGCACTCAAATGAAATTTATCGTTATGGCTCAAATGAAATGCTTCTAGATTTAACAGATTATATTTCAGAAAGTGATGCTATTGATTTAGAAAATTATCCAGAAGGATTAACACAAATATATAATATCAATAACAAACAATATGCAGTTCCAAAAGATTACGATACCATTGGTCTTTGGTACAATAAAAAAATGTTTGATGAAGCAGGTATAGCATATCCTGATGATAGTTGGGATTGGAATACCTTAAAAGAAACTGCTAAAAAATTAACAAAATCTGATGGTAGTCAGTATGGTTTTATGGCACCATTAATTAATCAAGAAGGCTATTATAATTTTGTTTATCAAAATGGCGGTACTATTATTACTGATGATAAAGTCTCAGGCTATGATGACCCTAAAACTATTGAAGCTTTAGATTACTACATTAGTTTTGTTAAAGATAAAATTTCTCCAGAAATAACTGAAGATCAAAAGAGGGTAGAAGCCTTTCAAAATGGTCAAGTCGCTATGGCACTCTTTGGTTCATGGAATTTATCAGGTTTTGCAAGCAATGATTATATTCGTGAAAATACAGATGTAGCCGTTTTACCAAAAGCAAATGATGGCACTCGTTCAACTATTTTCAATGGCTTAGGAAATGCTATTGCAGCAAATACTGAACACAAGGATGAAGCGTGGAAATGGATCGAATTTTTAGGTTCTAAAGAAGGTCAAGAAATGCAAGCAGAATTAGGGGTTGCTATTTCAGCCTACAAAGGAACCGATCAAAAATGGATAGAATCAAATAAAGATTTTTCTATTAAAAATTATGTTGATATGGTTGAATACGCACAAATTCGTCCATACTCTAACACAACTTCTAAATGGGAAGATAGATCGTATGAATTATTAAAACCAGCTTATTTGGGAGACGACACTGTAGAAAATGCTGCTAAAGAAACAGCAAAAATGATGAATGAAGAATTGGCATCCGAAAAATAATGCCTAATTTAGGACTGGAGAAGGTTGCTTAAAAGATAGCAATGTTCTCCAGTTTTTCATTTATAACGCTACGAGGTACAATTATGAAAAATCAAAAAAAATGGAATGAGTATTTTTGGGCATGGCTATTTGTTGCTCCAACAATGATTGGTCTAATTATTTTAAATATTATTCCTATTTTTGAAACAGTTCGATTAAGTTTTTATAAAAGTGGAGATTTTGGACAAAACGATATTTTTGTTGGTTTGGCTAATTATCAAAGATTATTTAATGATCCACAAGTTTGGCAAGCAACTTGGAATACTCTTAAATATACGTTATTAGTTGTTCCAATCACAATTATTCTTGCTATTATTTTAGCTGTTTTATTAAATGCTAATATTAAAGGAAAACATCTTTACCGTACCATTTATTTCCTCCCTATGGTTGCTGCGCCAGCCGCAGTAACGATGGTTTGGAAATGGCTGTATAATACTGATTTTGGGTTGATTAATTTTATTTTAGGAAAAATTGGTATTTCTCCAATTAATTGGATAGAAAATCCTCAAATTGCACTTTATTCAATAGCTATTATTGGTATTTGGAGCACAGTAGGCTATAGTATGATTCTTATTTTGGCAGGTCTTCAAGAAATTCCAAATGATTATTATGAAGCAGCTACAATTGATGGTGCTAGTAGCCTTAATCAATTTTTTAAAATTACTTTGCCACTGTTATCACCAACTCTATTCTTTGTTGTTGTCACAAGTATTATTCAATCGATGCAAGTTTTTGACTCCATTTACTTGATGGAAGGTATTACAAGTCCAGCTTATAATAAAACAGTTTCGTTGGTTTATTTATTCTATAATAATTCTTTCAAGTATTCTGATAAAGGATATGGTTCGACGATTGTGATGTTATTACTTGTTATTATTTTAGCCATCACAATGATTCAAATGAAAGTTCAAAAGAAATGGGTCCATTATGGTTAGGAGGATAGTATGAAAAAGCAAATAAAATCAACACTATGGATACATCTATTTCTTATTCTGACGGCTTTAGGAATGCTCCTTCCATTTATTTGGATGGTTTTAACATCATTTAAATCGGTGACAGAATCAACTCAGATGAATCCATTTAGTTTTTTCCCATCAGTTTGGCATTTTGAAAATTATTCTGAAGTGGTTCGTAATAATAATTTTGTTATTTTATATTTTAATACGATCATGATGATGTTATGGCGAATTGTTAGCTCTGTTTTATTTTCAGCAATGGCTGCTTATGCCTTTGCAAGATTAGAATTCCCAGGCAAAAGATTTCTGTTTGGCTTAGTTCTTTTTCAAATGATGGTGCCACCTCAATTATTTGTTATTCCTCAATATTTAATGATTAATGAGTTAGGAATGAGAAATACAATCTTTGCATTAGTTTTCCCTGGTTTAGTCAGTGCTTTTGGAACTTTCTTACTAAGACAATTTTTTATTAGTCTACCAAAAGATTTAGAAGAAGCAGCAAAATTAGATGGCTGTAATATTGGACAGACATTCTTTAAAATTATGCTACCTTTAGCTAAATCAGGATTAATTGCCTTAGGTATTTTCACAGCTTTGTTTGCCTTCAAAGATTTATTATGGCCATTAATCGTTAATTCAGAAGCAGATGCAGCAACACTTTCAAGTGCCCTATCAAAAATACAAGGAGCCTATTCAATTAATTATCCTCAATTGATGGCTGCTAGTGTCTTAGCTATTTGGCCAATGGTTTTAATTTATATTTTATTTCAAAAACAATTTATTCAAGGGATTGCAACATCAGGTGGCAAATTGTAGGAGAAAGAAATGGCAATTATTTTTAATGAAAAAACAAAAGAATTTCATTTATTTAATGACTACCTTAGTTACGTGATATGTATTTTACCAAATGGACATATTGGCAATTTATACTATGGTAAAAGGGTTAGTGAAAAATCTTCTTATACTTACTTATTAGAAAAAAGACAGCGGCCACTAACTGCTTATGTTTATGAAGATGATGAGACTTTTTCTCTGCAACATACAAGACAAGACTATGCCTGTTATGGTACTGGTGACTTTTCTCAGCCTGCTTTTGAAATTATCTCAAATGATGGCAGTCGTTTATCAGATTTCATATTTGACTCTTATCGTATTTTTGATGGTAAACCAAGTTTAAAGGGACTTCCTCATGTTTATGTGGAAAAAGAGAACGAAGCCCAAACACTAGAAATTTTATTAAAAGATACTGTCTCTAAAACGCAACTATGTTTATCTTATACGTTGTTTTCTAATAAACCAGTTATCACAAGAAATGCTAGGTTTGCACAATTCGGACAAGAGAAAATCAGACTCTCTAGAGCACTTAGCATGACGCTTGATTTACCAGATAGTGACTATGATTGGATACACTTAGACGGTGCTTGGGGGAGAGAAAGACACATTAGTATTAATCCTCTTCATAAAGGAATTCAATCCATTTATAGTTTAAAAGGGTCAAGCAGTTCTGAACATAATCCATTTATTGCTTTGAAACGACCTCAAACTGATGAACATCACGGAGAGGTTATTGGCTTTTCACTTGTCTATAGTGGTAATTTTTTAGCACAAATTGATGTCACACCATTTGAGCAAACAAGAATTTCAATGGGAATTCATCCTGATGGTTTTGAATGGCAACTAAATATGGGAGAAATTTTTCAAACACCAGAAATTGTCATGGTTTATAGTGATAATGGTTTAAATGGGATGAGTCAAGTATTTCATGAATTGTATAGTAAACGATTAGTGAGAGGTGTTTGGCGCGATAAAAAAAGACCAATTCTTTTAAATAATTGGGAAGCTATGTCTTTTGATTTTAATGAAGATAAAATTATGGCTCTAGCAGAAAAAGCAAAGAGTGTTGGTGTTGAATTATTTGTCATGGATGATGGCTGGTTTGGTGCTAGAAATCATGACTACGCAGGACTTGGAGACTGGTTTGTTAATAAAGAAAAATTGCCAAGTGGAATAAATGGTATAGCAAAAAAAATTCATGACTTTGGTATGCTGTTTGGGCTTTGGATTGAACCTGAAATGGTTAATAAGGATAGCAATCTTTTCCGAGAACATCCTGATTGGATATTACATCATCCAAAGCGTAGTCAATCTCATTCAAGACATCAATTCACATTAGATTTGTCACGCGAAGACGTCTACCAAAATATTTATCAACAAATCCATAGATTACTTTCTGAAAATGCTATTGATTATATTAAATGGGATATGAACCGCTACATGACAGAAGCATTTAGTGTTTATTATTCGAAAAATCATCAGGGTGAAATTTTTCATCGTTATATTTTAAATGTCTATCGCCTTTATGAAGCTTTAATAACAGAATTTCCTCATATCTTGTTTGAATCATGTTCAAGTGGAGGAGGACGATTTGATCCTGGAATGCTATACTATGCACCTCAAACGTGGACAAGTGATAATACTGATGCCATTGAACGTCTGAAAATTCAATATGGCACATCATTAGTCTATCCTTTAAAAAGTATGGGTTGTCATGTTTCAGATGTTCCTAATCAACAGGTTAGACGCTTAACAAGTCTTGATACAAGAGCAAATGTTGCTTACTTTGGTAGTTTCGGTTATGAATTGGACTTGATGAAAGCAACACCAGATGAGTTAGAAAAGATTAAAAAACAGATTAAGTTTTATCAAGACTACCAACATGTTTTTCAAGAAGGTCACTTTACAAGATTATTAAGTCCATTTCATCATGATTTAGTTGCATGGCAAGTCGTTTCTAAGGATTTGAAAACAGTTATTGTAGGAATATATCATCTTTTAGTAGAAGCTAATGGTGTGAGTAAAAGAATTCAATTAAAAGGACTCGATAAAGAATCTAATTATCTTCTTAATGAAAAAACCTATAGTGGTAGTGAACTAATGTCTATTGGAATTGTGATAAAAGAAGAAGAACTAAAAGAAACTTATCAAGATTTTTCTTCTCACCTATTGATATTAGAAAGGAAATAAAAAAATATGGCCACATTAAAACTTGAGACGATTGAAAAAAAATATGATAATGGTTTTGAAGCTGTTAAAAATTTTAATTTGGATGTATTAGATAAAGAATTTATTGCTCTTGTTGGTCCGTCAGGTTGCGGGAAATCAACAACACTTCGAATGATTGCAGGATTAGAAGATATTACAGATGGTAATTTCTATATCGATGGTGAATTGATGAACAATGTTGCCGCAAAAAATCGTGATATCGCAATGGTATTTCAATCTTATGCCTTATACCCTCACATGACTGTCTATGATAATATGGCTTTTGCCTTAAAAATGCAAAAAATGCCAAAAGACAAGATTGAAAAAAAGGTTGAAGAAACCGCTAATATTTTAGGGTTAACTGAATTGTTAGATAGAAAGCCAAAGGCACTATCTGGAGGTCAAAGACAAAGAGTGGCTCTTGGAAGAGCAATTGTCAGATCACCTAAAGTATTTTTAATGGATGAACCTCTATCTAACTTGGATGCAAAATTACGTTCTAATATGAGAGCAGAGATTATTCGTATCCACAAACAAATGAATGCAACAACCATATATGTAACACACGATCAAACAGAAGCGATGACGATGGCAGATCGTATTGTTGTCATGAATAAAGGTGTGGTTCAACAAATTGGATCACCAAAAGAAATTTATGAAAATCCTAAAAATTTATTTGTTGCGGGTTTTATTGGATCACCTACAATGAATTTTATAAAGGGTTTTATAAGAGATTCATTTTTCATTACTGAAGATGATATACAATTGAAATTACCAGTCGGAATTCTCAATGTCTTAAAAGAAAAAGATTACTATGATAAAACAGTTATTCTAGGAATTCGTCCAGAAAACATTTCTAATGATCCAATGATTTTAAGCACCTATCCAGAAGCTTCATTTGAAGCCAATATTAAAATTGCAGAACTTTTGGGTGCTGAATATATTCTTCATAGTAGTATTGGACAAGAAAATATTAAGGCAATTGTTCATAGTAGACAGGATGTTAAGGCTGAACAGGCAATAAAACTTGCTTTTGATATGAATAGATCACATTTTTTTGATATTGAAACCGAAGAAAATATTTTATTTAAATAGCTTAAAAAAGATGCTGGCTGATTACAAGCCAACTTCTTTTTTTATGCATCAAAAGTATTCTTGTTAAGAATACGGTTTCAAGGTTAAAAAAATAAAGTATGACTTCCATCTATGTTATAATATTCTCATATCAGAAAAGAGGTGTTTTTATGGTTGAATCAACCAAGCAATATGGGGCAGACTTAGTTGTAGATAGCCTCATAAATCATAAAGTAAACTATGTTTTTGGTATTCCAGGAGCAAAAATTGATAAGGTTTTTGATACCTTAGAAGACAAAGGCCCACAGTTAATTGTGTCACGTCATGAGCAAAATGCTGCCTTTATGGCACAAGCAATTGGTCGTATAACAGGTGAACCTGGTGTTGTTATAGCTACAAGTGGACCTGGTATTTCTAACTTGGCAACGGGACTTGTGACAGCAACTGCTGAGGGCGATCCCGTTTTAGCGATAGGTGGTCAAGTTAAAAGAGCTGATTTATTAAAACGTGCCCATCAATCAATGGATAATGTGGCCATGCTTAGTCCAATTACTAAATATTCTGCCGAAATTCATGATGGTAACACGATTTCTGAAACCATCGCAAATGCTTATCGACGTGCTAAATCTGGAAAACCAGGTGCTAGTTTTATTTCTATCCCTCAAGATGTTAATGATAGAGAAGTTTCTGTTAAGGCTATTAAACCATTAACCGATCCTAAACTTGGGACAGCATCTGTTAATGATATTAATTATTTAGCACAAGCCATCAAAAATTCTGTTTTACCAGTATTACTTTTAGGGAATGGGGCATCACATGAAAAAGTAACACAGTCTATTCGTCAGTTATTAGAATTTGTTAAATTACCTGTGGTTGAGACTTTCCAAGGCGCTGGTATTGTTTCTAGAGAACTGGAAGAAGAAAGCTTTTTTGGTCGCGTTGGTTTATTTAGAAATCAACCGGGTGATATGCTTTTGAAAAAAGCAGACTTAGTTATTGCTATTGGTTATGATCCTATTGAATATGAAGCAAGAAACTGGAATGCAGAAATTTCAGCACGCACAATTGTTATTGATGTCGTTCCAGCTGAAATTGATACTTACTTTCAACCAGAACGCGAATTAATTGGAGATATTGCAGATACAATTGATCTTCTTTTACCTGCAGTTAAAGGTTATGAACTACCTGAAGGTTCAATAGAATACCTGCAAAATCTCAAGAAAAATATGTCTGGCGACGTTAAATTTGATCGTCACAGTCAAAAAGGTCTTGTTCATCCTCTTGACGTTATTGACAGTTTACAAAATCAAGTCACTGATGATATGACTGTGACGGTTGATGTGGGAAGTCACTATATTTGGATGGCTCGCTACTTTAAATCTTATGAAGCACGTCACCTGCTCTTTTCAAATGGGATGCAAACACTTGGTGTTGCGTTACCATGGGCTATTTCAGCTGCTCTTGTAAGACCAAATACAACGATTATTTCTGTCTCTGGTGATGGTGGTTTTTTATTCTCAGCTCAAGAACTAGAGGTTGCCTCACGCCTTCATTTACCAATTGTTCATATTATTTGGAATGATGGTAAGTATAATATGGTTGAATTCCAAGAAGAAATGAAATATGGTCGTTCTTCAGGTGTTCAATTAGGTGAAGTTGATTTTGTAAAATATGCTGAAAGTTTTGGGGCTAAGGGTTACCGAGTTGATAGCAAAGAAAGTTTTGATGCCACCTTGAAAAAAGCGATTAATGAAGCAAAATCAGGCCCTGTTTTAATTGATATTCCAATTGATTACAAAGATAATATTAAATTGGGAGAAACTATTCTACCAGATGAGTTCTATTAATGGGAGGTAAAGATGGTAAAAACAACTTTATTTCAACATAATACCTTAGCATCCTTAATGGCTGGTTTATATGAAGGAACAATGCCACTGAAAGAGTTATTAACACATGGCAATTTTGGCGTTGGTACAGTTGATAGTATTGATGGGGAGTTGATTGTTCTTGACGGTAAAGCCTATCAAGCAACTGGCACTAATAATGAAGTTAAAGTTAATCTGGTGAAAGATCACGTTTTAGTTCCTTATGCGGCAGTTGTTAATCATACTAAAACTAAGTCATGGACAGAAGATACAACTATTGATTCAGAAAATCTTAAAAAAACCATCGAGGCAAAACTTGACAGCCAAAATCTTTTTTTCTCAGTCAAAGTTAAGGGTGTTTTTTCTAAGATGCATGTGCGAATGATTCCAAAATCAAAGACGGGTGAACGATTTGCAGAGATTGCTAAACATCAACCTGAATTTACTGAAGAGAACATCTCAGGAACGCTAGTTGGTATTTGGACGCCAGAACTCTTTCACGGCGTTAGTGTTGCAGGTTTTCATCTTCACTTTCTGTCAGATGATGTTAGTTTTGGTGGTCATGTCATGGATTTTGTGATGGAAAAAGGTGCTATCGAAATTGGTATTATTAATCAACTAGAACAGCATTTTCCAGTCACTAATCAGACATTTTTAGAAAAAACCTTTGATGTGCATACCCTTAGAAATGATATAGAAGCTTCAGAATAATTAATTTTTGAATATAAAATCCTATTAAGATAATAGGATTTTTTTGTTGTTCATATTGGTAAGACAGTAAAAATAGCTAAAAAGTAATAGGAATAATTTCCACTGTGATAAGGAAATAGTTAGTCCTTGAAAGGGTTTACATTAGTTGTTTTATTTTTTATAATGCGATTAGAGAGATAGTCAATCATACGTTAATTATGATTAAAAAGAGAGGAAAATAAAATGACTGAAACTACTAAAAAAGAATATGTTTTTCCAGAAGGTTTTCTATGGGGAAGTTCTACTTCTGGTCCTCAAAGTGAGGGGAGTGTAGCTGGTGATGGTAAGGGGATGAATAACTGGGATTACTGGTATAGTATTGCACCAGAAAAATTCCACAATGGCATTGGACCAGAAAAAACATCCACTTTTTACACCAACTACAAAACTGATATCGACTTATTACAAAAAACAGGTCATAGTGTTTTTCGACCATCGATTCAGTGGTCAAGATTGTTTCCAAAGGGCACTGGAGATGTTAATCCTGAAGCCATCCTATTTTACCGAGATGTTTTTCAACGGATTATAGACGCTGGCGTTAAACCTATCGTTAATCTATATCATTTTGATTTACCTTATGCTTTGCAAGAAAAAGGTGGCTGGGAAAATAAGGAAACTGTCTGGGCTTATGAAGCGTATGCTAGAACTTGTTTTGAGGCCTTTGGCGATCTTGTAGACACTTGGATTACCTTCAATGAACCGATTGTTCCTGTTGAGTGTGGTTATCTTGGAGAACTCCACTATCCTTGTAAAGTAGATGCCAAAGCAGCCGTTCAAGTAGCTTATAACACACAATTAGCAAGTGCTTTAGCGGTAAAAGCTTGTCATGAGTTGAATCCTTCTCACAAAATTAGTATTGTCTTAAATTTGACACCAGCCTACCCAAGAAGTCAGTCAAAAGAAGATGTTGCTGCCGCTCGCATAGCTGGTTTATTCCAAACTAAGAGCTTTCTTGACCCATCTGTACTTGGTGTTTACCCACAAGAACTGGTTGATATCATTAAAAAACATGACTTAACTCCTGCCTATTCTAGTGAAGAGTTAGCCATTATCAAAGAAAATACCGTAGATTTTTTAGGAGTCAATTATTATCAGCCTCTACGTGTTAAAGCACCTGAAAAAACACCGGATCCAAGAGAACCTTTTATGCCTAGTTACTATTTTGAGCACTATGATATGCCTGGTAAGAAAATCAATCCACATCGTGGTTGGGAAATTTATGAGCAAGGTCTTTATGACATTGCAATGAACATCAAAGAAGACTATGGCAACATTGAATGGCTAGTTACTGAAAATGGTATGGGAGTAGAAGGAGAAGAAAAATTTAAAGTCGATGGTATCATTCAAGATGACTATCGTATTGAGTTTATCAAAGACCACCTCATCGAACTTCATCGTGCCATTTCAGATGGTGCCAACTGTAAAGGTTATATGCTTTGGACTTTTATTGATTGTTGGTCATGGTTAAACGCCTATAAAAATCGTTATGGATTAGTTGAACTCAATTTAGAAACACAAGAAAGAATTATTAAAAAGTCAGGATACTGGTTTAAAGAATTGAGTCTAACCAACCGTTTTACCAGATAAAAAAGAAGGTGTCTTATGCCACAACTAGGTTTTTCACTTTACCCAGACACACACACGCCTGAAGAAATATATGATTATATTGATTTGCTTCATCGCTATGGCGCAAAGAGACTTTTTATGAGCTGGCTACAAAACACTGACAAGCAGGAAGAGACATTTAAAAACTATCAAAAGATTATTCACTACGCTAATGAGAGAGGAATAAGTGTTGTCTTAGATATCAGTCCTACTGTTATTAAAAACAGTGGTTGGCAAAACCAATTGCTTGCGATTGCTTATCAACTTGGGCTTTCTGGTTTACGTCTAGATGAAGCACTCCCTCTAGAGGAAATTGTGACACTCACTCATAACCCTTACGATATTAAGATTGAACTAAATATGAGTACTGATAAGAGGTTATTGACAGCATTATTAGATAAAAATGCTAAGTCTTCTAATCTCATTGCTTGTCACAATTTCTATCCTCATGAATTTACGGGCTTGTCTTTAGATTATTTTATAGAAATGTCACAGTTTTATAAGTCACATGGAATAAAGACAGCAGCTTTTGTTTCTGCCCAATCGGCTAATGAGGGTCCTTGGCCCTTGTCAGAAGGTCTTCCAACCTTGGAGAAAGATCGTCATTTACCCATACGTTCTCAGATAAAATTTATGAAAGCCACAGGGTTGATTGATGATATTATTATCGCTAATCAATTTATCTCTGAAAAAGAATTAGAAACGTGTGTTGAGATTTTTAAAGAGAATTGTATTAGTTTAGATGTTAAATCAATCGTTTCTTTAACACCTATTGAAAAAGAAATCATCCAATTTCCTCATCACTATCGTGGGGATAGGTCAGATTATGTGATTCGCTCTACCCAACCTCGACTTGTTTTTGCAGAAGAATCTATCCCTAAACGACAGGATAATAAGGACGTTAGACGAGGAAGTATTATCATTGATAATGATCTTTATACACGTTATAAAGGTGAGTTACAAATAGCATTAACTTCATTTAAGATAAGTGAAAAGGCAAATCTTGTGGCTCAAATCATACCAGAAGATGTTGTATTATTATCTTATTTAGATCCTTGGCAAGATTTTCGTCTAAATTTACTGTCTGATTAAGGAAAATTTCTTTATCGATAAGGAAAAAACCAGATCCCTTTCTTAGGAGAAATTTGATAAAATAGAATTATAAGAAACCGCTTTCTTTATCGAGATTAAGGGAGAAGTAGATGTTATCAAAAAAAGAAATCGCCCTCATGAGCGTTTTATTAAAACAAAAAAATTCCTATGTCTCAAGTAAAGCATTGGCAGAGGAAATCAAAGCAAGTGATCGGACGGCTAGAAAATATTTAAAACAGTTGGCCCAAGCTGTTAAGGATCAAGGAGCCACTATTCATTCAAAACAAGGACAGGGTTATCTTTTAACCATTGAGCGCCCCATTGAGTTTGAAGTGTTTTGGCAGGAAGTCTTAGCATCGAAAAAAAAGATGACAGACATTAGGCAAGTGGAAGAAGCTGGTGATAGACAGCACTATGTTCTTAATAAATTATTTTTTGAAGAGCCACGACAATCTTTTGAACAACTCACAAGTGATTTGTTTATCAGTAAGACAACTCTTTCAAGTGTTCTAAACGATATTAAAAAACGACTTAAGCCTTATGCTTTAACATTAAAAACAAGTCAAAAAGGCATCTGGGTTAAGGGGAGAGAAGAAGATATTCGTCATTTTATCATGGATTATTTTTTTCTTGATAGTTTTGATGAGTCCATGTTTGCAGTTGTGGGTGATACCATCCTTGATAAAATCAATTTTGCAGAGCTAACTATTTTTGTTCTAGATGAATGTCGTGATGCTAAACTCAGGCTATCAGATTTTGTCATTCATAATTTGGTGTTACATATTGCACTAATGATAAAACGTATTCGCTCTGGCTACCCTCTAGATGTGTTTCCTATTTCTAAAAACATTGAATTATCACTTGAATATAAAGTTGCAAGGAGAATTTTAGCTAGAATAGAAAATGCATTATCTATTAGTTTTCCAAAAGAAGAAGCCAACTACATCGCTCTTCACCTGACAGTGAAACATTCAACAACCAATCTATCTGAGAAGAGTGTTTCAAAAAATCAACTGGAACAACATCTCAAAGAAAAGCTAAATGATATTGCAAAAGCAACGCAAATGCCCTTAGACCAGGATACAAATCTTATTAATGGCCTTTTGGCCCATTTTAATCCCTTACTAATTCGAATGGAAAATAACATTCATTTAGCCAACCCTCTTCTTGAAGAAGTGATCGAACACTATCCTGATATTTTTGCTCTGACTAAAGAAATCTTTAGAACGATGCCTGAACTCATTCATTATGAGATTGGCGATGATGAATGGGCTTATATTGCTCTTCATATCATGGCTGCAATTGAAAGATATGCTAATCGTCATAAAATGAAGGTGCTAGTCGTCTGTGCTACAGGTTATGGCAGTGCCATGATGTTAAAAAATCGTTTGGAAAAAGAATTTGCTGGCAGTCTCAAGATAGCAGATGTGGTTAGCTATTATGAGGTTAGCGAAGAAAGGCTAGAAAATATTGATTTGGTCATCTCATCAATTAGTTTAGATCATTTGTTATTTTTAACACCAATTATTCATGTTAGTGTGCTTTTAAATCAGGAAGATGTAGAAGCCATTCGTCAATTTATTGGTGAGCAATCTCATTATAAACAAGAAAAGTCGTTAAAATCTCTTTCTGAATTTAAAAAGGATAAACAAATAGCAACAGCTGTTTTTTCAAAAGATAAGATCATTTATTTTGATGAAGAAACCACGAAAACAAAAGCTCTAAAACAACTGATTGAACAATTGAATGAAGCAGTAGAACCGCAGTTTATTCATCAATTTTTAGATCAAATCACTCTAAGAGAAAGTTACAGTCCGCTAGTTTTTGGAGAGAGTTTAGCTTTTCCTCATCCGGCTGTACCAATGACTTATTCTGAACAGATTGTTGTTGGGATTTTTAAACATCCTATAGTTTGGGATGACAAACATAATGCCATCAGATTTATCTTTTTATTATCGCCATCAAAAGGTAGAAATCACTATTTAAAATTTGTTTCACCAAGTCTAGTAGCTTTTGTCGACAACAAAGAGCTACAAACAAAGCTTTTAGAAACACCAACTTATGAAAATTTAATTAATATATTTGCCCAATTGATTGAGGGTTAAAGGAGGAAAAAATGAAAAATATTATGTTAGTTTGTAATGCCGGTATGTCAACAAGCATGCTGGTTACAAAAATGTCTTCTGCTGCAAAAGAAAAAGGAATTGATGCAGATATTTGGGCTGTGCCAGTTTCTGAAGTTGATAATGAAGTGGGTGGAAAAGCTATTGATGCCATCTTAGTTGGTCCACAAGTGAAATTCATGCTTAATGAATACAAAGAGAAATTTGAACCAGACATCAAAGTAGCTGATATCAATATGGTTGATTATGGGACTATGAATGGTGAAAATGTTCTAAACTTTGCTTTAGAGATGATGGGAGAAGACTAATGGCAGAACCAGCAAATCTAGAAGCAGTCATGGGGCTTATCATGCATGGTGGTGATGCCAAAGGGAAAGCCGTTGAAGCCATTCGAGAAGCTAAGGTTGGCCATTTTACTGAAGCACATGACTTAATCAAACAGGCAAATGAAGCATTAAACATTGCTCACAAATCACAAACAGAACTTTTAACTCAAGAAGCATCTGGTGATACGGTTGAATTATCTTTGTTATTAATCCATGGTCAAGATCATTTGATGACAGCTTTAACGTTTATTGATATGGCTAAAGAAGTCATCGCACTTTATGAAAAAATAGATAGTTCTCACTAAGGAGATGATATGATTGTAACAAAACAAGGAGAGGTTCCACAAAAAGCATTATTTGAAGCTATCGTGGCATCTTTAAAAAAAGATTACTATGAAAGCACTAAAAGGGTACTAGAAGATAGCGATATTAAAACTGGCTTGACTTATATCAAATCTTTTGGTGCTAAAAATCAACATCAGGTTCGTATCACGCTAGAGTATTTTGATGCACCAAATGTTTACGGTGTTACCTTTAGTTCAAATCGTGGCAAACAACATATTTCATATCTTTTAGAAGAAAAAGCACCTCAAACAACCTTGATTACTTATCAGCAAGAAAATGAGATTACAGATGTTTTTCAAAAAGCCAATCAATTTCTGATGGAAAAAATCCTGAAAAAAAGTCTAGAAAGGCAAATTGATGCCCAACTGACTGGTATGATTAAATATGTTAAAGAAAATAATCAAGAGATAGAAAATGAATTGACTTTATGATAAGCACAAAAATATATTAAAAATAAAAAAGAGGAGATTTTGAAATGTCAAATTTATCGACTAAATTTATGGAGATTTCAGGAAAAATCGGATCGCAAAGACATCTAGTAGCTGTCCGTGATTCCTTTGTAGCAATGATGCCAATCACTATGGCTGGTGCTGTTGCGGTATTATTAAATGTTTTTTTACGAGACATTCCAACAAGTATGGGAATGACTGGCTTTGTTGAAGCCATGCAACCTGTGATTAATATTAATGGCTATGTTTATTTCGGAACGATTGGTATCATGGCACTTGTCTTTTCATTTGCTTTAGGACATAACTTGGCTGTTATGAACAAAGTAAATCCTTTAGCAGGTGGGCTAATTTCAATTGCAGCATTTATTGCTACACTTCCTCAATCATTAACCATTACAACTGCTTTAGAAGGGGCAGACTCATCTGTCGTTAATTCCTTAAAAGATTTGGGACTAACAATTGTTTCATCAGATGGTGTTTCTTCACTTGAAGTGAGTGAATGGGGAGCTATTGCTTTAAAATACGCAGGAGCAACAGGTTTATTTACGGCCTTAATCACAGGTTTCATTGCCTCATTTGTTTATGCTGCTTTAACCAAACGTAATATCACTATCAAGTTACCTGATAGTGTACCACCAGCAGTAAACAAAGCTTTTGTTGCCATTATTCCTGGTGCAGCAGCTATTTATGCGACTTCAATTATTGCCTACTTAACCTTTGTATTATCAGGTTTAGCAATGAGTGATCTTATTTCTGAGTACATTCAAAGACCTTTAATGGGACTTTCACAAGGACTAGGTTCAGTTATTCTTTTAAGTTTCTTAGTGCAATTATTCTGGTTCTTTGGACTTCATGGTCACAACGTTCTTGGCCCAATTTTAGATGGTATTTATATCCCAGCACTAAATGAAAATACTGCCGTTTATGAAGCAACGCATAGTGTGGCTAACCTCCCATGGACTTGGACACGTGGTTCATTTGATGCCTTTGCACAAATGGGTGGCTCTGGTGTGACGTTAGCCCTTATCATTGCTATTTTTATCTTCTCAAAACGTGAAGAACATAAAGCCGTTGCTAAATTAGCAGCACCAATGGGATTATTTAATATCAACGAACCTATTACTTTTGGTATTCCAATGGTTCTTAACCCAATCTTTGCTATTCCTTGGTTGATTATTCCACCAATCTGTGTTACTATTGCCTACCTAGCAACCGCCTCTGGTTTAATTCCACCAGTATTTCTAGCGGTTCCTTGGATTACTCCTCCAGGATTATACGCTTATCTAGCAACAGGAGGTAATATAATGGCTGCCTTAGTATCGCTCTTTAACCTATTTGTTGCCTTTCTGATTTGGACACCATTTGTCATTTCTGCCAATAAAGTCAAAGCAGGCGAGTAAAATGACACAAAAAAATGGTTCACTATTTTTAATGGCCATTGGATTCTTTCTTATTGCCATTAGCCCAACAATGGGTAATAAATACCTTAATATCCTATCAGGTCTTAGTCTAGTCTTACTTGGATTTTATCTGATGAAGAAAAAGAAATAAGAAAAATCACCGATAAGGTGATTTTTTTGATGGAACAAACTTTTAACAATAAAATATTACAAAATATTACAGAAATATTACATAATTATTTGAATTAGATGACAAAGAGGTGTATAATAATGATAGAAAAAAGATTAGGAGATTTATCATGAAAAAATCAGGTATTATTTTTGGTGCAATCTTAGGTTCAATCATTTTAGTCGTTTTGACTATCTTTTTGTTAACACCCTCTAAAACAAATAAACAAGAGGCAAAAAAAATGACTGATAACACCGTTCAGACAACTAAACAAAAGGATAAAGCATCAAAAGTGACAACAAAAGAGTCTAAGGCTACTAATAAAGAAATGAATTTAGACACTGAACAAAATCCTGTGACAACAAAAGAAGAAGCAAAAGCAGAAGGCCCAACTAATACAGATAAGAGTCTTTCTACCATTAACTTAGAGGCTATTTCGAATGGTGATTTTTCAAGTATTGCTGGAACATGGGAAAATTATAGTGGCCAAGGTATTATCTTTGATAACAAGGGTGTAGTGGCAATCATATATTATAATGATGACGGTAAGAAAATTGTTAATGATACTTACGACATTCAAATTTCTAGAATAGAAAATAATATATTAAAAGCTGGTATTTATTCAAGAGAGTCACTGATAGGAGGGGCTAGTTTAGCCATTGTTCCTACTGGCACAAAGACATCTGGTGAAAAACTTATTTATGAACAGGATGCTATTCTCATTGGTCAAAGTAGTAAGGCTGAGTATGAACCTTATTACAAAGTCTCTGATGATACCACAGCTCCTGAATCAGTGGTGACGACTGAAGAGTTTGATCAAGAAGATGAATAAAAAAGTTAAAGAAGTTTATTCCCTCATTATTAGACTCTTTCTGAAAGTATTTTGATATAATACGATTAAAGAAGTCAGGTGATAGGAGAAAAGAAATGGCAATTTTGTTGCTTAGAAAAAAAGAAGATGTCAGATCAGAAGCGCCCTTAGATGTGATTATTAATGGTCAGTCTGTAGAGGAATTCAAAGAATATCATCGCAAACAATTTTATGAGTTACCTGCAAAAGAGGTAACACTACAAGTTAGAGATTTTAAAACAGGTTTAAAAAGTTCTATCATTACGGTTTTTGACGGGGAAACCATTAAAATAAAAGAAAGTTTTTATTTAAAATATAATTGGCTATTCATGCTACTGATGTTTTTGATGCTATATTATCCATTTGTTAGTGTTGCCTATTCCTTAAGTTTTCCTATTAGGTTATTTTTTGGTCTGATATTAATAGCTATTACCTTTATCATTGATTATTTTGTAAAGAAATATTCTCATTATAGTTTTGAAAAAATAGAAAACCAATAACATAGTAATTGTTTTTAAAATCACAATCAAAACCAATCATTTATTTTTGTTAATAAAAAGTTACAAAATATTACAAAAATATTACATTATTGTTTGTATTAGATGACAAACAGGTATATAATAATGGTATAAAAGATATTAAGGAGATCAATTATGAAAAAATCACGTCTTTTATTAGTATCCATTATTATGTTAGGATTACTATTTAGTGTTTTATTCATTTTTTCAACTCGTAGCAATCAAAAAGAATCGTTATCAAACTCTTTTAATCATAATGTGAAACAAACGACAACAACAAGCTCAACAGAAAATAAAAAAATTAAAAATAGTCAATCTGGGCTGAAAAGCAATTTTGACAAACCAAAAGAAACAGTCAATGAAAATGCTAAGCAAGTCCCTCAAGAAAATAGTGTGGCTCAAACCACAACAAGCGTTTTTCCAGAAGCATTATTAGGCCAGTGGGAAATAAATGATCCTTTCTTAAACTATATCGTCACCTTTAATCCTGATGGGACTGTGACTAGGGAATTTGATGGCAAGGTTTACACGACAAAAATTGATAGACTTGTTTCATTGGGAAATCAGTTATATCGCTATGAAATCGCTTCTGGTACTGATACTACAGCACTTCATTATTCTGGATACGGTGGTCATTACGTTAAATATGATATTGGTATCTTAATTGATGGTGATGTGATTTACCCTCAAGTATGGTCAGTTAGAGCTGATAAAGAGTTTGATTACGCACCAAGTTATTATATGAAGGCAACAAGGACAAACAAAACACCTTCTTTAAAAGATGATGCAGTAAGAGAGACAGATTTATTAGAAAAAACTAGTTTAACAGCAGAAAAAACGATTAGCTGGATAAAAGCATTATACTTGACAAAAAATGTTGATAATAGTGATTTTGAAGAAGATTATTTAAATTCATTCTATGAAGGTGATGACGGTCTAGTTTACGTGGACATACGTCAAAATGATGATTCGGTTTCTAATAGTGATTCATTGATTGGTCTTTATAGAATTAATTATTCAGATTATCTAGAAAAAAAAGATGACACTTCTGGGACATGGCAAGTCATCAGCAAAACCTATTTTGAATAGTAACAAGACATAAGGCTAGAGAAAATTCTAGCCTTTTTATTATGATATTATGATACAATAAAAGTGAATATGATTGTTCATCTTTAATTTTTTAAAAGGGAGGTTATCATGGCAATAACACTGACTCGAAAAAAATTTCATTTGGGTACTTCTGATATAGCATTTAAAGTTTATCTAGATGGTGACTTTGTCGTGAAGATTTATGAAGAAGAAACCGTAACAATTCCCCTTACTAAGTCAGAAGGAGTCCTGATAGTCAAACCATTTCTTGGGACAAAAGTTTCTTTTAATGTTACAGATGGTGATGACCTGGTTTTGGTCGCCAATCGTTTTAATCAAATCCTTTATCGATATTTTATTTTTTATGGTATTTATATGTTATTACCTATCTCAATACCTAATTTTATTTCAATCATTTTCTTTGTGCTTTTGTTATCAGCTTTTATATTTCCTATTTTTGATATAAAAAAATTAGAAGCATTTCAAGTAACCTAAAAAAGTAAAAATAATCTTCTCATTTGATGAAATAAAGCTAGGTTTGACTTTTATAAGCACATTAGCTTCTTAATATCATTTAGTAATAATGTAAAATGGTATTTAAATAATTAAGAAAAGGAGACTATTGTGGCAATAATACTGACTCGAAAACTATTTAAATTTGCATTGTTTCATTTTCCACTGCAATTATCCTTAAACGGACAAGAGATTGGTAAAATTGATGAAGCAGAGACCATAACAATTCCAATGGTTAGTTCACAAGCAACTTTATCAGTTAAAGCCTATTTAGGTAAAGTAGCATCTTTCAATGTCACCGAAGGGGATAAATTGGTCTTACAGTTTAACAAGTTGGGAAAACTCTACCAGCTATGGCCTTTCCTATTATTACTTTTGGTGCCAACATTTAATAAGCCAATAGCTTTATTTATTGATTTTGCTACTTTTGCTTTTATACTAAGTCCATTGTTATTCCCTATTTTTGATATTAAAAAAATAGAAGCCTCTCAAGAAAGTAATCCTATCAAAATAGAGTAAGACAGTTGTCTTACTCTATTTTTTTATGCTTTTATTTTTTAGAAAAGCTACGTTTAAGATTTTTAATAAAGCCTAAGTCATCTGTTTGAAGAATGAGACCTGAGTAGGATTTACCAATATAAATAATTAATCCGACAACAGAAGCTAGTAATATTATTAAGGAAATAATACTTTCAGTTGTTGTTGCATAGCCATTGATTAATCTAATGGGCATGAAGAATGAAGATAAAAATGGAATATAAGAACCAATCTTTAAAAGAATGTGATCATAACCTTGTTGTCCTAAAGATAATGCCCCAAAAAATCCTAAGATAACAAGATAAATGGCTGGTTGGACAGCTTTTGAAGCATCTTCAACACGGACAATAAGAGAACCACAAAGTGCTGCTAATATTACGTAAATAAAGATACCCAACACAACAAATAAAATCATACTCCAATCAAGATGTTCAAAAACACTTGATAGCAGTGGTTGAATCGATGCCACCATTTCCTTGGTGCCAGAAAATTGAGATAAGCCAAGAAAGCTAAGATAACCACCTAGAGCGTAAATACCTACGTGAGTGAGAATAACGCCTAAAAATCCAATGATACGTCCATAAAAATAAAGGTCTGCCGGAATACTAGAAAAGATAACCTCCATAATTTTGGTTCCTTTTTCATTGGCAATTTCTTGAGCAGTCGTACTTGCATAGGTGATAATAATAATATACATCAGCATGACTAGTCCAAAAAAGGCAATTTGTTTACCACTATTTTCAAGTTGTGCCCCTTCTTTAATGTCTTCTTGTAATTGTGGTTCAGTTGCTAAAAGAGTCATTTGTTCCTGTGATAGCTGGGCAGACAAGGTATTTCTAGTTTGCTGAAAACTATTTAAAAGTTGGGTGACAAACCCTTTGTCATAGACAGATAAAGGATTATCACCGTGATAAATGGCTTTCAATTGTGTCTCACTTGTATCAATCTCTAAATAGCCAGCAATGTCTTCATCATCAAGTGCTTTTTGCGCTTTTTTGGCATCTGGATAGTCATTACTATAATCTAGTTGACTCATAAAAGCTTCTTCAATCATTTTATCTTCAGTAACAATAGCAACCTGAGTGCCTCTCATCGCAGTACTAGCACCGATATATCCCATGACTGAGGAAAAGAAAATAAAGATAAATGGTGAAATCACCATGAAAAAGAAGGCCCATGATTTGACTTGTCTAAAATAAGATTCTTTGGCAACTAATAGTAATTGTTTCATAGTGCAACCCCCGATTTCATTTTAAAGATTTCATCAATAGTAGGAGCTTGTTGGTCAAATGTTGTGACATATTGACCATTTGTGATTAACTGGAATAATTCTTGTCCTGCTTTTTCGTCATCTAAGACTAAACGCCAAGTTCCTTGATTAGTGTGATTAACAGAGACCACATGTGGTAAATCTTCAAGTTTCTTTTTATCAAGTTCATCTGAAACAAAGAGACGTGTTTTACCAAATTGATTTCGAATAGCTTGTATACTACCGTTTAAAACAAGACGTCCTTCACTAATCATAATGAGTTCATCACATAGTTCTTCAACATTCGTCATGACATGATCAGAAAAGATAATACTGGCACCACGTTTTTTCTCTTCAAGAATAACTTTTTTAAGTAATGCTGTATTGACAGGATCAAGTCCTGAAAAAGGTTCGTCTAGGATAATGAAGTCTGGTTCATGAATCAAGGTGATAATCAATTGGATTTTTTGTTGATTCCCTTTTGAGAGACTCTTAATTTTATCCGTTAATTTTCCTTTTACCTCTAAACGCTCCATCCACATAGGTAATTTTTTAGCAATGTCTTTTGTCGACATTCCTTTTAAAGTCGCCAGATAACGCACTTGTTCAAAAACAGTTAACTTGGGCATAAGACTTCGTTCTTCTGGCAGATAGCCAATGTGTTTATAATCTTTTGTTGACAAAGCATGATTATCTAAGTGGATATTACCCTCATAAGTGACAAAATTTAAAATGGAATGAAAGAGTGTTGTTTTCCCTGATCCATTTTTACCAATCAAACCACAAATGCTACCAGAAGGGATATCAAACGAGATATCTTTTAAAACCTGATTGTCACCGTAGCTTTTTGATAACCGTGAAATAGTAATCATTTCTAGTCCTCCTAACCATTACTAAAAAATTTTTCTTGTTAGTCATTAAAATTAATATAAAATGTATAGTTCACTTTACAAAATAAGTATAGTTCACTTTACATTTTTTGTCAAGAAGTTTGATAATTTTTTTTAATTGCATATTCCCATTTGATTTAGTTTTTGTTAAAATAGTTTTATTAAAAAAGAATATAAAACTGTTAACTTATTTATGCTGTGAATTGGCGCAGCGTCTCTACAAGACACCGTAATGTCTAACAATAAGTGGGCTTTGAGCTTGCTGAGATTTTTCATTAACCAATGAAACTCAAAAAGGCTGATAACTCTTATAGAGATTATCAGATCTTGGCAAGCTCTTTTTTTATCTAAAAAGGAGAAGCAATGAAATTATTAAAAGAGCGTATTTTAAAAGATGGTCACGTCATCGGAGAAGGGATTTTAAAAGTGGATAGCTTTTTAACTCATCAAGTTGACTATGAGCTCATGCAAGAAATTGGTAAGTGTTTTGCTAAGCATTATGAGACTTATGGTATTACAAAAGTAGTGACCATTGAGGCCTCAGGTATTGTACCAGCTATTTACACCGCTCAAGCACTTAATGTTCCAATGATTTTTGCTAAAAAAGCTAAGAATATTACTATGAATGAAGGTGTTTTAACAGCTGAAGTTTTCTCATTCACCAAACAAGTTAAAAGCACAGTGTCAATAGCTAGTAAGTTTTTGAATGCTGATGACGTTGTTTTAGTTGTTGATGACTTCTTAGCCCATGGTCAAGCTGCAAAAGGTTTACTTGATATTATTGGGCAAACAGGGGCAAAAGTAGCAGGTGTTGGGATAGTCATTGAAAAATCTTTCCAAGACGGTCGTTCTTTACTAGAAAATTTGGGAGTTCCAGTGACGTCTTTAGCTCGCATCAAAGCTTTTGAAAATGGTAAGGTTATTTTTGGGGAGGCAGATATTTAAGATGGAATTAAACGAACAAAAACACTCACAAGCAGCTATTTTAGGTTTGCAACATCTCTTAGCCATGTATGCAGGTTCTATTTTAGTACCGATCATGATTGCTAGTGCACTTGGCTATTCTTCTGAGCAACTGACTTATCTCATCTCAACAGACATCTTTATGTGTGGAGTTGCAACCTTTTTACAATTGCAGTTAAGAAAACAGTTCGGTGTGGGTCTACCGGTCGTTTTGGGCTGTGCTTTTCAATCCGTTGCCCCACTATCAATTATCGGTGCAAAACAAGGAACGGGCTACATGTTTGGAGCCCTCATTGTTTCAGGGATTTATGTCATTCTTGTAGCAGGTATTTTCTCAAAAATTGCTAACTTCTTTCCACCAATTGTCACTGGCTCTGTCATAACAACGATTGGTTTGACTTTAATTCCAGTTGCCATGGGTAACATGGGTGATAATTCTTCTCAACCAACTGCTCAATCAATGATTTTGGCTTTAGTAACAATTGCTATTATTTTAGTGATAAATACCTTTGCAAAAGGATTTATTAAATCCATCTCTATTTTAATCGGATTAATTGGTGGTACCATCATAGCAGCTTTTATGGGAATTGTTGATGCTTCTGTAGTAGGACAGGCACCATTATTACATGTGCCACAACCCTTTTACTTTGGGGCACCTCAGTTTGAAATCACCTCAATCATTATGATGTGTATTATTGCCACGGTTTCAATGGTTGAATCAACAGGTGTTTACCTAGCCCTTTCTGATTTAACAGATGATAAACTTGACAGTCAACGTTTAAGAAATGGTTACCGCTCTGAAGGCTTTGCTGTTTTACTTGGTGGTATCTTCAATACTTTCCCTTATACTGGTTTTTCACAAAATGTTGGTTTAGTGCAATTATCAGGTATTAAAACAAGACGTCCTATCTATTATACAGCTCTCTTTCTAGTCATTTTAGGTCTTGTTCCCAAGTTTGGTGCGATGGCACAAATGATTCCTAGTCCCGTTCTTGGTGGTGCTATGCTAGTTTTATTTGGTATGGTTGCCCTACAAGGAATGCAGATGCTAAATAGCGTTGATTTTAAATCTAATGAGAATAATTTTATTATTGCAGCTGTTTCAATTGCAGCAGGAGTTGGCTTTAACGGCACGAATATCTTCCATAGCTTACCCAATACACTTCAAATGTTTTTAACCAATGGGATTGTTATCGTCACACTTTTTGCAGTCGTTTTAAATCTTATCTTAAATGGCAAACAGTCAAAATAATACTATCTTCGTCTAAAAAAGCTTTTCCGACGTGAAAAGCTTTTTTGTTGATTTACCACTCTCTTTTTTGTTAGTTTCTAAAGCCGTTTTAATAACCATTATCATTGTTAAACATCATCAAAACAGAAAGTAGTAAAAAAAGAACAAAATTTGATAATAAGTATGGAAAAAAAAGAAATAATATGTTAATATAACAATGATAAAACGCTTACAGTGATTATTGTTTTATTGCCTAGTAAAAAAAGATTGCCAATAATATTTAAGGGAGGTAGTTATGGCGTATCACAAACAAAACAAGGGTGAGAAAAAATATCATTATTCCATTCGTAAAACATCTATCGGGGTTGGCTCAGTTGTTGTTGGGATGTTATTTTTTGGTATATCACCAGTTACCGTTTTAGCAGAAGTGAATCAAGAAACAGTAGTAACGACTACTGATGTGACAGCTGATCAAGCAATAAGTTCTGAGACTGAAACTATTGCTAAATCAGAAAATAGCCAAGTAGAAGTAACAACTAATGTTGAGCTAAATGAAGAAAATGCTGTTGAAGCACCGATTATACCAACAGCCTCTACAGATAATGATGCTTTAGAAGAAGCTAAAGCAACCGATGTCGAAGTAGCTGCTGATGGTACAGTAGCCTTAGAAAATCAATACACAGCAACACCAGATTTCTCTAAAGAAGAGGTTGATGCAGCGGTTACTGATCAAGCCTATCTTGAAAAAGAGTATGTAATTTACCCTACACCTCAAAAAATAACATACGGTGATGGCGTTTTACGTCTTGATCAAGGTGTTCATTTGGTGGTTGGTCAAGATGTTGACATCTACACCAGTAATCGTGCAAAAGAAATTCTTCAAGCCAACCAGATTTCTTATACGACATCAAGTACACTAGAGACAACAACACCAAATATCTTATTGGGTATTCGAGGAAAAGACACTTTAGCAAGTCAACACCAAGCATCGTCACAAATTGATGCCGCTTTGTTTGATAAAATTGATGCTTACTCCATTGTGATTAAAGACAATGCCATTTCAGTTCTTGGTAAAGATACAGATGCTGTGTTTTATGGTTTAACCAGTTTGAAACATATGCTAAAAGATAGTGATGTGCCTGTGCTTCGTGAACTCGTTGTTGAAGATTATGCTGATATTAAAAATCGTAGTTTCATTGAAGGCTATTATGGTAATCCATGGTCAAATGAAGATAGAGCAGAATTGATGCGCTATGGTGGCGACCTTAAAATGACGCAATACGTTTTTGCGCCAAAAGACGATCCTTATCATAATAGCAAGTGGAGAGAACTCTATCCAGATGATAAGCTAGAAGAAATCAAGATGTTAGCGCGTGTTGGGAACCAATCAAAAACACGTTATGTCTGGACTATTCATCCATTCATGTCAAACCCTGTTCGTTTTGATAAAGATGGACAAGGCAATTATCGTTTTTACGAAGATGATTTAAAGATTATCAAAGCTAAATTCACACAACTATTAAACGTTGGTGTCAGAGAATTTGGTATCCTAGCTGATGATGCAGCCACTCCAGTTGGTGGTGCAGCAAGTTATAACAAATTAATGGCTGATTTAACCCAGTGGTTAACAGAAAAACAAGCTGATTATGCTGGATTAAGAAAAGAAATGATTTTTGTTCCTCATGAATATTGGGGTAACGGAACAGAAGCAGAGCTACGTTCTTTAAATAATGGTTTACCAGAAACATCATCGTTAACCTTGACTGGTGGACGTATCTGGGGCCAAGTAACCAACCAGTTCCTTAATAACTTAAAAACAAATCTATCAGCAAACGGTGCCACTTATCGCCCTGTTCAACTCTGGATTAACTGGCCAACAACGGATAACTCTAAACAACATCTCATTTTAGGTGGCGGTGAGCAATTCTTACAACCTAATGTTGATCCAAGTCTTATTGCTGGGATTATGTTAAACCCAATGCAACAATCAGAACCTTCTAAGATTGCATTATTCTCAGCAGCAGAATACACATGGAAAATCTGGAAGTCAGTTGCACAAGCTAAAAGCGTTAATGACATGGCCTTTAATTTTGCTGAAAATGGCACCTTTAAAGAATCAGAAACAGCTAATGCCTTTAGAGAATTAGGAAAACACATGATTAACCAAAATATGGATACTCGTGTTGTTAAACTAGAAGAGTCTATTGAACTAGCACCAAAACTCACACGTTTCATTACCAAATTAAAAGCTGGCGAAGATATTTCAGCAGAAAGAGAAGAATTGCGCCAAGAGTTCACTAAGCTAAAGACTGCAGCTGAAACATATAAAGCTAATGGCTATAGTCGTATGAAAGATCAGATTATCTACTGGTTAGATAATACTATCGATCAAATGAATGCCTTAGATAAATTGCTGACAGCTACCCAATACATTAAAACAGACAATACAACTCAACTTTGGGAAAATTATAAGTCAGGTTTAGATTTTTATAACACTTCAAAAACCCATCGTTTCTGGTATGTTAGTGGTTATCAAAATGCAGAACTAGGTGTTCAACATATTAGACCATTTATTTTGACACTTTTAGATGAATTATCAAAAGAAGTTGAAAATTCATTAGATCCTAGTCAAGTGCAACAATCATTTATGACAAATCGTGCGATTGCAAGTGGTGACCTCAATAGTATTTTAGATGGTGATTTATCTACTAAAATTCTTAGCACAACACCAAATAGTATTGCTGTTGGTGATTATGTCGGTCTTGAATTTAGTAAAGCCCAAGCAATCAATTCTCTTATCTTTGCGATGGGAACAAAAGAAAATCTGCGTGATACCTTTAGTCAAGCTAAAGTAGAGTATCTTAATGAAGCAGATGAATGGGTTCAAATTGAAAAAGAAGGACTTGTTGGTAATGAAGCCCTTATCCAATTGGAAGGTCTAGACATCACTGCAAAAGCAGTACGCTTAATCGCCACTGCCGCTAAAGGTAATACATGGTTAGGTGTTCGCGAGATTGCTGTTAATCGTCCATTAGAAGCTAATAAAAATAATAGTGATTTAGAATTAACAGTAACCCACAGCAACAATCTTATCTATAAACTTGGAAGAAACCAAAATAATATTTTAGATAATGATCCTAATACCGAAGCAATGTTAGCCAATGCTAATAATCAAAATAATACACCTCAAGGCGCTTGGGTCCAAGTAAGTGTTGAAAATCCAACAGAAATCACCAAAGTGACAATTACTCAAGGGCAAGGTGACAAAATTGCTAGAGGAGTGATTGAGTACTCTGATGATCTTGTGACATGGCATAAACTAAGAGATGTCAATGGTGAGAGAAAAATTGAAATAAACACTGGTATTGTTGCGAAAGCTATTCGCATTACTAATCATCAGGCTATGGATAAGTGGTGGCGTATTTCACAATTTATGCTAGAAAGTCATTCAGGAACTCTTGACTATACTGATACCAATGTTGAGTCATTAAAAAATAGCAAGACTTATGTAGAAGACAACCAATATAAACTGATTCTTGAAGGAGCACATCAACTAGCTTCTGGTGACTATGTTGGTTTACGTTTAGAACGTCTTCATGAATTGCAAGACCTTGCCTTAGAAACATCTGGTGGTGAAACGATTAATACGCCGTTAAGTCTCCTTTATTCACCAAACAATGTTGAGTGGTTTACTAAAGATCAAATTGCAAATCACAATTTAGTTAGATACCTTCGTCTCGTCAACCAAACAAATGAGACACAATCACTTGAAGATTACCACTTGATTTTAGAAACAGTTGAAGTTCTACCTAACAGCTTAGAATCTACCACAATGGGAATTAATAGCTATTATGGGGCAAATGATGTTCGTAATATCAATAATCTATCAGATCTTTTTGATGGTAAGTTTAATCGCCACGTGGAATTCAGCGATTTCCAAAGACGTGACGGTGAGGTTGTTATCAAACTTGGAACAACAAGAAACATCAAGAAGATAAGAGGCTACATCCAAGATGGTACTCAAAACTACTTGCGTGATGGTAAAATTCAAGTTAGCACAGACGGGACTAACTGGATTGATGTGGTAACAGTTGGAGATGGTGTCACAAATCCTACCCGTGATAGTTCACTTGATGATGGCTGGACACATGATTCAGAAAATCCTGGCAATCGTTTTATCGAAGGAACTCTTACATCACCTGTGGCAGCTAATTATTTGAGAATTCTTTTCACAGCTGATTATCTACAACGTTTCATGGCATTTACTGAACTTGTGATAAATGATGGTGAATTTGTTAAGACAGTTAATGATCCAACGGTTGAAACAAATAATATTGAAACGAGAGAGTCACTAGCTAATCACATTGTTGATGGCAAAATTTTGACGACCTATCAGTTAGATAACGAAGCAGGTAAGTTAACCTATCATCTTTCTGAAAATACAAATCACAACCATATCACTATTTTGTCAACAGCTACTTCTCAAGCACCAATAAGAGTACGTGCTAGAGTTGCTGAAAATAGTGAAAATTATGATCGAAATGTTGCTAGTCGCTGGATAAGTCTAGATAATCTTCAGTCAAGCTTTAGCAAAGTGATACTTCCAAGTAGTGTTAAACATCTGCTTGATTTAGAATTATCATGGGACAACCATCCTGTTGAAATTTATGAAGTGAAGACTTACTATGATGACATTACTAATGATCGTATTGTTAAAAATGGCAAGGGTGTCTTTGCGGAAGAGTTACCAGAATTTATAGGTAAACTGGAGGAAAAAGTTCCAGATACTTTCCCAAGTTATGAGTTACCAGAGTCAGACTTTGTTCCAGAAACTAAGGTACCAGACACAGCACCTAATTATGAGTTACCAGAGTCAGACTTTGTCCCAGAAACTAAGGTACCAGACACAGCTCCTACAGTTGAAGATATGCCAAGTATTGTTTTTGAAACAGGAAAAGGGACAACTCATCAGCTAGAAGAAGTGACCTTCTTAGAAGAAGCAAAAGAAATTGTTGATTTGAAAACAGGTGTTCGTATCCAGCTTGAAAAAGGTGAACTTTCTCTAATCACAGGTGCTAGTGTGACACATAAAGAAACCTTGGATAAAGAAACACCTCAAGTGCTTAAAGGATTAGACTATGATTTATTTGACATTGAGTTACTTGATGACTCAGGTAAAAAAATTAATCCACTAAAAGATAGCCTCGTTATTTTACCAATTGATGCAGGAAAAGAAGTTGCTCAAGTCATTTATCTACCAAATAGCGAGAAAGCTGAAAGCCTAGCGTTTACTCCAACGACTTTCATTGATGAAAAAGGACAAACTCGACAAGCTGTTGCTTTTGTTGCTAAACATTTTAGTGATTATGGAGTGGTTTATAAAACCCTTCAAAATACAAAAGAGCCATCATCTGAAAAAGGTGCCACTAATGAGCAGGCAATGACAAAAGAGCAAAGCAAACAAATGTCTTATGGTTCTTCTTCAGACACAAGAAAAGAATTACCAAAAACAGGCGATTCTAATATGACAAGTGTTGTAGGTGGTTTAGCTTTATTATCAGCTCTAAGCTTATACGGATATGGTAAAAAGAAAAGAGAAATCGACTAATTTTTAATAAAAGATAATTGTTGGTTTATCTTTATTGAGGAAAAGTCTAAAAAGAGGAAATAAATTATTTCCTCTTTTTTATTTGAGATTTTGTAGCAAATAAAGCAAGTATTATCAAGCTTAAAGAAAAAATATAATTAAAAATTATAGTCCTATTAAAATAAAATAGTCCAAAAAAGATTGTTTTTTCCTATTATTATCTATATAATCATAACTAGAAATATAGTCTTATTAGTAATAGTACGATTTTATACTAAAAAAACTAATACGATTACTAAAAATAGAACAATTCATTGAACAGTCTTACTAGTTGGCTAATTAAAAAGAATTGTTAATTATTGTTATCAAGGTTGTTAACTACTATTAAGCATTTTAATAGTAAGAAATGAATTCATAAGGAGGCAAAAAATGAAACTGATTTTATTTAGCGCAAGAGAAGATGAAAAGGTTGCACTAGAAACCTATCAAAAAATGCACCCAGAAATTGAACTGGATATCTATACAGAAGCAATTGATGAAAACACCATGTCTTATATTAAAAAAGGTTACGATGGGTTAATTGCTTCACAAGTCAAAGCTATCCCTGAAGAAGCTTATCATTTGATGAAAGAATCAGGTATTAAAGTATTTGCAACTCGTTCAGCTGGATTTGACATGTACAATCTTAAATTATTAAAAGAATTGGGCATTCGTTTTACTAGAGTACCTGTTTATTCTCCATTTGCCATTGCTGAGTTTGCTTTTACCAGCGCTATGTATTTTTCGCGTGATTTTGATATTATTCATAGAAATGTTCAAGAAGGTGATTTTCGTTGGCAAAATTCTATCACTAGTACTGAAATTCGCCATAAAACAGTTGGAATTGTTGGAACAGGTAATATTGGTCGTCTTGCAGCCAAGTTATTTAAAGAGGCTGGAGCCACTGTTATGGGCTACGATCTTTATCCAAATAAAGCATTAGAAGATATTTTGACTTATGTGTCGACTGTTGAAGAATTAGTTGAGAAATCAGATATTATTTCTCTACATGCACCAGCTACTGAAGAAAACTATCATTTGTTTGATGCTGATTTATTGAAACATGCCAAGAAAAATCTTATTTTGGTTAATGCGGCACGTGGTAGTCTAGTTGATACAAAAGCTCTCTTAGATGCTCTTGACAATAATCAAATTCGTGCAGCTGCTATTGATACCTATGAACATGAAGGACCATTTGTTAATCGCAAAGTGTCTTTAGATGAAGTGACAGATGAACTATTCTTGAGACTCCTCAAACATCCTAAAGTTCTTTATTCACCACATGTAGCCTTTCATACACACACAGCTATTGAAAATTTAGTTCATATCGCTATTGATGGTGCTAAAGGCATTCTTCTTGGTGAAGAAGTCAAGGAAGAATTAAAACTTGATTAATCTTAGACCACTGGTTTTTTATATCAGTGGTTTTTATATTCTAATTATAATTTAAAGAGAAAAGTCGAAATAATAGTGATAAAATGACAGAAAAAAGGAAGTAGGATATAATGAAGGAAAGACTATTTTGGGAGTTTTAAATGTTTGAACGATTAAAATTATGGTATTACAATCATAAAACTTGGATATATAACACACAATATATTTTATACTCGATTGTTTTAGTTACTATCGTTATGCTGATTGACTTAGGGCATTTTAATGTTAGAGATTATATACCAGCAATTTTCTATACGAAAGTCTCATTAGCCAAAACTATTTTAGCAACACTTGCAGGTGCACAATTGACCATCACAACCTTTACTTTTTCTACCATTTTATCCGTCATGTCTAACTACATGTCCAATTTTTCACCGCGCGTGGTTGAAAATTTTGTAGATACTAAAATCACAATGAAAGTGTTAGGCATTTTCTTTGGTGGTTTTTTCTACAGTATCACAGCACTAGTCTTTATGCGTGATGTTTTAGAGGATCAACAAGTTATTGCAGGCTTTGTCTCAGTGGTTTATGCCATTGTTTCCATGATTTATTTCATCATTTTTGTTCAAAATGTTATCAGAAGTTCTAAAAGTGAAAATCTTTTATCCGATATTTACACTGTGACTTTGTCAGTTATCGAAAAAGAACTCGATAAGCGAGAAGAATATCAAGGTTTCTTTAGTGATATTGAAACACAATCCATTCAACTATATCCTAATGCTAACGGTTTTTTAAGTGTTATCAACTTTGGTGAAATCTCTGATTTACTAAAAGACCATAATGCAGAACTCATTGTTGATTGTAAGATTGGAGATTTTATCAATGAAGAAAAACCTCTTGCTCATATTAATAAGGCTGAAAGCACCACATTTGATGATGATTTAATGTCAAAAATTGCTGATTGCTTTATCTTATCTGAAAATAAAGTTTATGAAAACGACTATAGACACGGTATTGATAAAATAGAAGAAATTGCTGTTCGAGCACTTTCGCCAGGCGTTAACGACCCAAACACTGCTATTCAGTGTATTCATAAGATAAGTCTCTTATTAGTGCCAATATCAAAAACAGTCAACAATCATATCATCGTTCAAGAAAATGCTAATGCTAAAATCGCCTACACGGCTTATACGTTTGAAGAAGATCTTTATCATTCCTTTAATCAAATTATAAACTATGGTAAAGAAGATATTGATGTCATGTATACAGTTTTAGAAGGACTTGAGACACTTTATTATTCTGCCGTTGCAACCAATAAAAAGGCTGTTCTTGATCTGGTCAAAGATATGTATGAACACATTATCCCCAAACCAAGTGGTCAACTTAATCAAGAACGTTTAGATTATATCTATCAAAGAATTTTAACAAAAAGTCAAGAAATAACAGAAGCTTAATGCTAAAATAGATATAAAAAGCAACATTTACAATCCATAGTCAGGTGGAAAAGCTTATGAAAATTATTTTTGCTTCCGATTCTTTTAAGGGTTCCTTATCTTCTGAAAAAATTTCAGAATTATTAGAAGAAGTCACTCCAAAAGTGTTTCCCCATGCAGAGATGGTGTCTCTTGCAGTTGCTGATGGGGGAGAAGGAACAATGTCTGTTCTTGTTAAAGCATTAGATGGTAGTGAAAGAAAAATTATTTCAGAAAATCCCTTAGGAAAACCAATAGAGGCAAGTTATGGACTGCTGTCTAATCAAACTGCCATTATCGAAATGGCAAGAGCGTCAGGATTGCCCTTAATAAATAATAAGGAGCGTCATCCTATGAAAACCAGTTCTTATGGAACAGGACTGTTAATACGTGATGCACTTGACAATAAGGTTAATCATATCCTAATCGCTTTAGGTGGTAGTGCCACAAATGATGGTGGTATGGGAGCGATGTCAGCTCTTGGTATTCGTTTTTTAGACAAAAACGGACAACTTCTAAAAGGTACCGGTGAGGAATTAGAACAGGTATATGCAATTGATGTTTCAAACAGTCATCCTAGAATTAAAGACGTTCAATTCACCATTTTATCAGATGTTACCAATCCTCTTTTAGGAAAAAATGGTGCCACCTATACTTTTAGCAAGCAAAAAGGTGCAGATGATAATATGATGCGGACCTTAGAAATTGGGATGACACATTTTTCTCAACTAGTTGAACAAGTTAGTCATAAACAACTGGCTAAAAAAGAAGGAGTGGGTGCTGCAGGAGGACTTGCATTCTCACTCATGGCATTTCTTAATGCAGAAATGACCTCAGGCATTGAAACGATTTTAGATGTTTTGACATTTGATGAAAAGATTAAAGATGCTGATTTTATTATTACAGGTGAAGGTCAGTTGGATAGTCAGTCTGCTTTTGGAAAAGTTATCTCGGGTGTTGCTAAAAGAGCAAAAAAACAAGACATACCAGTTTTTGCAATCGTTGGTAGCTTACTAGATCATTATGAAATGATTTATGATTGTGGAGTTTCAAGTATAATAACTACTATCAATAAACCAATGCATCTTGATGAGGCTCTTCAAAATAGTGAAAGTCTTTATCAAGATGCAGCCTATCGTTTGTTAGCTACAATTAGAACTGGTATGTTCATCCATCAAAAATATAAAAATTAATGCTACTTATAAATTCTTTCTTTGCTATCATTTTTAGTTTAGTGTAAAATAATAATTAAAAGAATAAAGGAGTCAAATATGATTTTAATAACAGGAAGCAAGGGACAATTAGGAACCGAATTACGCCACCTTTTGGATGAAAGAAATGTTGATTATGTTGCTGCTGATGTTAGTGAAATGGATATTACTAACGAAGAACAAGTCGAAGATTTTTTTGCTAAAGTTAAACCAACCTTAGTCTATCATTGTGCCGCCTATACAGCTGTTGATGCTGCTGAAGACGAGGGAAAAGAATTAGACTATGCTATTAATGTAACAGGAACAGAAATTATTGCAAAGGCTTCTGAAAAATATGGCGCAACCCTTGTTTATATTTCAACAGACTATGTTTTTGATGGTGACAAACCATTAGGAGAAGAATGGCTAGAAACAGATACACCAAATCCAAAAACAGAATATGGTCGTACTAAACGTTTTGGAGAAGAAGCCGTCGAAAAATTCTCAAGCCAATACTATATTATTAGAACAGCTTGGGTTTTTGGTAACTACGGTAAAAACTTTGTCTTTACGATGCAAGATCTCGCAAAAAAACATTCTCGATTAACGGTAGTTAACGACCAATTTGGACGTCCAACTTGGACAAGAACACTTGCAGAATTCATGACATATCTAACGGACAATAGAAAAGCATTTGGTTATTATCATTTATCAAATGATGCTGATAAAGAAACGTCATGGTATGATTTTGCTGTCGAAATCTTAAAAGAGACAGACGTTGAAGTAGTACCAGTAGACTCGAGCCAATTCCCAGCAAAAGCTAAACGTCCATTCAACTCAACGATGAGCTTAGAAAAAACAAAAGCAACAGGTTTTGTTATTCCTAGTTGGCAAGATGCTCTAAAAGAATTTTATCGCCAAGAAAAAAAATAAAAATGCTAAAAAAACAGGCTTTTGCCTGTTTTTTTCTAATCGCCAAAGAAATGAAAATATGATATAATAAAATGATTGTATTGTATAGAATGAGGTTATTATGCGACACGTTTTTATCCTTGGTAGTAGAGGCCTCCCAGCTAGTTATGGCGGTTTCGAAACATTTGTTGAAGAATTAATTAAACATCAAGTATCTCCTGATATTAAATATCATGTAGCTTGTCTTTCAGATGAGAAACAAGGAGAACATTTTGATTATTTAGGAGCTGATTGTTTCACAATAAAGCCACCTAAAATTGGTTCTGCGCGTGTTATCGCCTATGATATGATGGCCATTAACTACTCTTTATCATTGATTCAAAAACAACAGATAAAAGAACCCATTTTTTATTTATTAGGCAATACCATTGGAGGTTTTATTCCTCCTTTTGCTAAAAAAATAAAAGCTATTGGAGGGAAGCTATTTGTCAACCCTGATGGGTTAGAATGGAAACGGTCTAAGTGGCCAAAACCAGTTCAAATGTATCTGAAATACTCAGAAAAAATGATGACAAAGTATGCTAATCTTATTATTACTGATAACCTTGGAATTGACAATTATATTGAGACATCTTACCCATGGTCTAAAACCTCATTTATCGCTTATGGAACTGATACAAGACTGTCAAATTTAAACTCAAATGATGCCAATGTGATAGGTTTTTATCAAAAATGGCAAATAACAGAAAAACAATACTATCTTATTTTAGGACGTTTTATTCCAGAAAATAACTATGAAACTATCATTAGAGAATTTATGACCAGTCAAACCAAAAGAGATTTAGTAATCATCAGTAATCATGAAGGCAATCCTTATTTTGAAAGTCTTCGTCAAAAAACTCATTTTGATCAAGACAAGCGGATTAAATTTGTTGGCACCGTCTATGATAAGGAATTGGTTTCATATATTCGTGAGAATGCCTTTGCTTACATTCATGGGCATTCTGTTGGTGGCACTAATCCAGGTCTCCTTGAATCACTAGCTCATACTAATCTTAGTTTAGTGTTGGATGTTTCTTTTAATCGACAAACGGCTAAAGACGTTGTTTATTACTGGAAAAATCAAGAAAATGATTTAAAAGAATTACTAAATGAAATGGATAAAAAATCTGATTTCAAAGAACTTGGAACAGCAGCTAAAAATCACATCAAAGAAAACTATACTTGGGCAAAAATTGTCAAAGAATATGAGGAATTATTTTTAAGTGAACGTTAATATTTTGATGGCTACTTATAACGGTGAGAAATTTCTTGCTGAGCAAATTGAAAGTATCCAAAAACAAACCTTTAAAGAATGGACTCTTTTAATAAGAGATGACGGTTCAAGTGATACAACAAGAGATATCATCAATGATTTTATCAAAACTGATTCACGAATTCGTCTCATTCATCAAGATAAATTTGATAATATTGGGGTAATTAAAAGCTTTTATACACTTGTTAAACATGAACCCGCAGATTTTTATTTTTTTAGTGATCAAGATGATGTCTGGTTGGAAGATAAATTAGAAGTGACCTTAGCCAAAGCTAAAACTTATCCAACAAACAAACCATTATTAGTTTATACCGATTTATCGGTAGTTAATCAAGATCTTGAAATGATGGCTGAAAGCATGATAAAAAAGCAATCACATCATGCAAACACAACGCTTCATCAAGAATTAACGGAAAACACTATAACAGGTGGCACCATGTTGATTAATCATGAACTGGCTGAAAAATGGATAGTTTATGATGACATCTTGATGCATGATTGGTATCTAGCTTTAATAGCGAGTGCTACGGGAAATCTTGTTTACTTAGACCAATCAACCCAATTGTATCGACAACACGACAATAATGTTCTTGGAGCAAGAACATGGACAAAAAGAATGAAAAAGTGGTTGAAACCACACTTACTATTTAAAAAATATTGGTGGCTTGTCACAGAAAGTCAAAAGCAAGCCCATCATCTCTTGAATTTTAATTTGTCTAAAGAAAAAAGAGAGATGATTATCGCATATACTTCTTTACTGGAACAATCGTTTGTAAAAAGATATGCCATTTTAAAAAAGTTTGATTTTAAAAAGAATCGACTTTTTCATACCCTCGTTTTTAGAGGACTTATTCTTACAAAAATAGGCTACAGGAGAAAACAACATGACGTTATTTCGTAAAGAAAATTGGATTCTTTTACAGGAAATGGTAAAAACAGATTTTAAATTACGTTATCAAGGCAGTTTAATCGGACATCTATGGTCAATTCTCAAACCACTATTACTATTTACAATAATGTATTTGGTTTTTGTTCGTTTCCTACGTTTTGATGACGGCACTCCCCACTATGCTGTTTCTCTTTTACTTGGGATGGTAACATGGAACTTTTTCACAGAAGCTACCAATATGGGGATGATGGCAATTGTTTCCCGAGGAGATCTTCTTAGAAAGTTAAATTTCTCAAAAGAAATCATTGTACTTTCTTCGGTTGTTGGAGCTGCGATTAATTATTCTATTAATATGCTTGTTGTTCTAGCTTTTGCTATTGTTAATGGTGTTGCCCTTAGTTGGAAGTTGCTAATTGTTTTTCCGCTTTTTTTTGAAATTGCCCTATTAGCTACAGGAGTTGCTTTTGTTTTATCTACTTTATTTGTTAGATATCGAGATATTGGTCCGATTTGGGAAGTGATTTTACAAGCTGGTCTTTATGGGACACCAATTATTTACTCTTTGACATTCATTATAAATAGAGGACAAGTAACGTTTGCTAAGATGATGATGTTAAATCCTATTGCACAAATCATTCAAGATTTAAGGCATTTTGTTGTTTATTCAGGCAGTCATACTATTAGTGATTTAATTCAAAATCCATTTTTAGTTGCCATCCCTTATTTATTACCAATCATTATTTTTATTATTGGTTATATTGTTTTTAACAAAAATTCTAAGAAATTTGCGGAGATTCTTTAATGAAAACAAATGACATTGCAGTAAAAGTAGAACATGTTAGTAAGTATTTTAAATTGCCAACAGAGAGTTCTCAGAGTTTAAGAACGACTCTAGTGAATCGTTTTAAAGGTGTAAAAGGATATAAAGAGCAACATGTTCTTAAAGATATCAATTTTGAAGTGAAAAAAGGTGATTTCTTTGGTATTGTTGGACGAAATGGTTCCGGTAAATCGACCTTATTAAAGATTATCTCACAAATCTATTTTCCAGAAAAAGGTAAAATTACTATTGATGGGAAAATGGTTTCTTTTATTGAACTAGGAGTAGGGTTTAATCCTGAACTAACAGGAAGAGAAAATGTTTACATGAATGGTGCTATGCTTGGCTTTACAACTGACGAAGTGGACGCCATGTATGATGATATAGTAAACTTTTCTGAACTTCATGAATTTATGAACCAAAAATTAAAAAATTACTCTAGTGGTATGCAGGTTCGCTTGGCTTTTTCAGTAGCAATCAAAGCTCAAGGTGATATTTTAATTCTTGATGAGGTATTAGCTGTTGGTGATGAAGCCTTTCAAAGAAAGTGTAATGACTACTTTTTAGAGCGTAAAAATAGTGGTAAAACAACTATTTTAGTAACTCATGACATGGGTGCCGTTAAAAAATACTGTAATAAAGCTGTTTTAATTGAAGATGGTCTCATTAAAATGCAGGGAGATCCTGATGATGTTGCTAACCAGTATAGTTTTGACAATGTTAATATTGAAGATGTT
The DNA here is from genome assembly GCF_016481285.1 of Streptococcus zalophi. Lineage (GTDB taxonomy): Bacteria > Bacillota > Bacilli > Lactobacillales > Streptococcaceae > Streptococcus > Streptococcus zalophi. Next base: position 47,968 of record NZ_JAENBP010000001.1, on the reverse strand, counting down.
TCATCAAAAGACAATGATGGCAGCAATAAGCAACAATTAGTTTCTGATTTTAGAATTAAATTATTGACTAAAAATCAAGTGTCACCTGATGAAGAATTAGTTTTTGAATTTTCTTATAATGTTTTATCAGATATTGAGACTCATGTAGCTATTTCTCTAATAGATTTAGATACTAACTATGGTTTATACAATGATAACTCAATTGATTTAATGACAGCTGGAACAGGTTTGAAGAAATTTATTTATAAGTGTTCTCTTCCATATTTAAACAATGCAAAACTAAAATTAGTTGCAAGCGTTAGAGATGATGAAAAAAGAGTTTTGGCTTTCAGTTCTGCTTCAGATTCACCTGTTTTCTTAATCAATCGTAAGGTTGAAGTGGATGATAAGTCAGAATTTGATGCAGCAACGGGTTTACTTAGAAGAAATGGAACTTGGAGTGACAGGGAAGGTCAGTAAATATGAAAAAAAATATTCTTTTTATTTCTCCAACAGGAACATTGGAAAATGGTGCTGAGATATCTATTACTAATTTAATGACATATTTGTCTGAATTAGGCTATAAGGTTTTCAATGTTTTTCCAAATATTAGCCATCCAACTCAAAAAAATTATGAAGAAAAAATGATAGCTCATAATATTAAATATTATAAATTGGATATTTTAAACTGGTGGTGGGAAGAGGCCCCGGGTATTTTACATGGTACAAAATTTGAACGCTCTTTTTACTATGAAAAAAATATCAATGAAATAAGAAATATTATTGTTGACAATAATATTGATATTGTAATTAGTAATACTGTTAATGTTTTCCAAGGAGCCATTGCAGCATCATTAGAAAAAAAGAAACATATTTGGATTATTCATGAATTTCCTAAGGATGAATTTGACTATTATACTGAAAAGATTGAGTTTATTGATAATTGCTCAGATGCTATTTTTGCAGTGGATGGACCACTGACAAAGAAATTAAAAGAATTGTTTCCTAAAACTACTACAATTCATTCTTTTATTCCAATGCCAAATTTTTCAACTTCAAAATTATCAGTAGGAAAGTCAATACGATTTATTTCTATTAGTAAAATTAATGAAAACAAAAATCAATTAGAACTTTTAACTGCTTATAAAGAATTGAATCGATTGGACATCCCTTTAATTTTTATTGGTGATTGGGATTTAGAGTATAAGAAAAAATGTGATGCCTATATTGAGCAATATTCGCTAACTAATGTTTCTTTTCTAGGAAATAAAGAACAGCCATGGAACTATGTTACAGATAAAGATATTTGTGTTTTCACTTCAAAAGTTGAAACGTTTGGTTTAGTATTTTTGGAAGCTATTAGATATGGTGTACCAACAATTGTTTCTAATAATGATGGTTACCTATCAATTTCAGAAATGTATAGAGCCGGTAAGATTTATGAGGTAGGTGCTACTGAGTCTTTGAAAAATCAAATGTTTGAGATTCTAGATGATTTTTCAGAAGATAAGCTAAGGGCTATTAAAGCATCTGAAGTACTAAAAGAAAATAATCCTGAACACTATTACTTATCATTAATAGATGGATTTGACAATGTCAATCGTAAAAATAAGGTAATTGATTCTCTTTCATCTGTTATTGGAAATTATAATCCCAATTACCAACCTTTTCAAACATCTGAAAAATTTGTGAGTGTTTATTTTTCAGGAGACAATAATGAATTCAGTGAAAAAACAGCTCTTCGAATTCCTTTGCGTTTTGAAGATACTATTATTATTCAACCTCCAGCTAAAACTAAGAATATTAGAGTAGATTTAACGGAAACACCAAACTTCTTTAAATCTTTTTCACTTGTTGATGCTTTTTCAAAACAACTCATTACACCAACTTTCTCAACGCATATTAATATAGAAAATATTATTATTTTTGATCATGCTGATCCCCAAATTATTTATAATGTTGAGCAATTTGAAGAACAAGAAATCCTTTTTTCTTATGAATTATTAAGTATATCTGATATGTTAAAAAATGATTATTTAGAAAAATTATTAACATATAAAAATAATAAATTATTGGAGATAGAAAAACAATGTCATTTTCTTAATGAAAGTAATAATGAACTTCAAAATAAATACAACGCTATTGTTAATTCGAGACGTTGGCAAATAACGACAAAATTAATCAATCTATTTAGGAGAAAAAAATGAATCGTTTGTTACTTTATGTTCACTTTAATAAAAACAATAAATTGAGCCCTCATGTGATTTATCAGCTTGAAAAGATGAAACCTCTTTTTTCAAAAATTGTTTTTATTACTAATAGTTCATTAAAAGAGCAAGACAAGACTATTTTACAAAGTAAGGGTTTATTCAATGAATTTATCCAAAGAGAAAATAAAGGTTACGATTTTGCTGCATGGCGTGACGGTATGGAAAGAATTGGTATGGATCATCTTTCAGACTATGATTCTCTAACAGTAATGAACGATACCTGCTTTGGACCATTGTGGGATATGGAATCATATTATAACTTTTATGAAGAAAATGATATGATTGATTTTTGGGGAATGACAAATCATAAAGCGGTTAAAACGAGAGAAGTATCAATTGATGAACATTTACAATCTTATTTCATTTCATTTAAAAAACGTTTGATGGAATCAAAAGTTTTTAAATCCTTTTGGAATAATATTGAATCTTATACAGATGTTCAAAAAGTCATTGATAATTATGAAACTCAGTATACTAAATTATTGACAAAAGCTGGATTTAACTACGCTTCAGTTCTAAATACTGTTCCTTTGGCAGATGATTTTTATCATTCTAATTTCACTATTCATTATCCTCATGTTTTATTACAACATAAGGTTCCTTTTATTAAAATCAAAACATTTGATTTAACTCAGCACTTATCACCCTATGTTTTGCAGGAAATAGAAAAAATATCAGATTATCCTATTGACTTAGTTCTTTCTCATATGAGTGATATTAGTCTTCCTACTCCAGCCTATCTTTTAGATAGAAAAGTTTTAAAAGATATAGTAAAACCTTATTCTAATACTAAAAAAGTAGCTATTCATTTACACACCTATTATGTTGATTTATTAGAAACTTTTTTAACGCAATTTGAAATTTTCAATTTTAACTATGATTTATTTTTAACAACGGATTCAAATGCTAAAAAAGAAACTATTGAAAAAATTCTAAAAGAAAAAGAAATTATAGCAACTGTTTTAGTCACTGGAAACCGTGGTAGAGATATTTTACCAATGTTAAAATTAAAAACGACATTGGCTCACTATGATTATATTGGCCATTTTCACACCAAGAAATCTCCAGAATATCCTTATTGGGTTGGAGATTCTTGGAGAGAAGAATTGTTCCAAATGATGCTAAAACCAGCAGAAAAAATTCTATCGACATTTGAGAATAATGAAAACTGTGGATTAATTATTTCAGATATTCCGACTTTCTTTCGCTATACCAAAATTGTTGACCCATGGAATGAAAATAAATTTGCTTCTGACATGAATGATTTATGGGAAAGAATGAATCTTGGAAGGTCAATTGATTTTGATAAATTAAATAATTTCATAATGAGTTATGGAACCTTTATCTGGTTTAAATATGATGCTTTAAAACCATTATTTGATTTGGATATTAAAGATGACGAAATTCCTAAAGAACCATTACCTCAGCACACTATTTTGCACTCTATTGAGAGAATATTAATGTATTTATCCTGGGCCAGAGGTTATGATTACAGAATTTCTAGAAATGATATTTATATTACTCCTTTTGTTGATAATACTGTCTTAAATATTAGACCAGATACACTACCAAATACTTACGTTAATTTTGATAATATAGGAGGAATTAAAGGCGCTTTTAAATATATTTTCTTAGGTCCAGCTAGTGCTATCAAATATATTATTAAACGTTTTATAAAAAAAGTAAAATCATGAAAAAATCTAAATTATTCTATTCAACCATTATTAAATATTTATTTTCAATAGTTATCACTTTGTATACTTACAGAGTGACTTCAGATTTAATCCCCATATTTGCAGGACTTCTTGAATTATCAATGATATTTTTTGTTTCCAATCTGCTTTTTAAAGTAAATAAATATATTGCTAATATTATTAATACTATATTGATGTTACTTTACAATATTGAACAGGTTATTTTAATTTTTGGTGGTTCTTATTTAACTTATACAATGTTAACAAATGTAGATTCGTTAGAAGCCTTGTCAGGGCATGCTATTTTGTATGCTTCTGGTTTTCTTATACTGTTATTTTTTAGCTTTTTGCCTATTTCAGAACAGCTAAAAAAGATAGAGTATCAAATTTTATCTTTTTTAGTCATTATTATAATAGAAATAAGTGTAGTTGGTCTGAAAATTTTTGAAAACACTCCTTTTACAAACTATTACTCTTTAGTTCAAATACATCAAGAAAGAATGGACTTATTAAATAGGATAGGAAACAATGAAGTTACTGAAAATTTTTATAAGAGCGAAGTTGTAAATGCTACTAGTAAACCGGAAAATTTACCAGATAATCCAAATATTGTTGTTATTTTTACAGAAGGATTATCTGAAAGAATTCTTCATGATGATAGAGGAATAATGGCTAATACTGTTCAAATTGAAGATGAGTCACTTTCTTTTGAAAACTATTATAATCATACTTTCGCAACATATTTGGGAATTAAGGGACAGTTATATTCTGGTTACCAAGCGACAAATTATGAAGACAATTATCTTATTGGTATGCAGGATGTTCTAAATGATAAAAACTACAATACAATTTTTATTAATACAGAACCAAATAATGGAGATTTCACAAAATATTTAAATAGTATGAATTTTGATGAAGTTATTTCTCCAGATTCTATAAAGACAACTGTTTCTGACAAAAAAGCTTATCAGTATTTGTTTGAAACAATGGAAGAAAAAGGTGAAGAAAACGTTCCTTTCTTTATCTCTATGTATACTTTCGGGACTCATCTTAGTCTAGATTCTGATGATGAAGTTTTTGGAAATGGGGAGAATCCAAATCTTAATAAGTTTTATAATTTAGATATTCAATTCAAATCATTTATTGATATGTTTAATCAATCTGAACTTTCTAAAAATACTATAATCGTTTTCACCACTGATCATGCGACTTATGTTGATGCTGACTATGTTAGTACTTTTGGTAATGACAGAGCTGTTGGTCATCTTGATAGAGTGCCTTTTTTCATCTATTACAAAGGAGTAATGCCACAAAAGATAGATGTTAATGGTAGAAATTCTTTATCACTAGTACCTACGATATTAGATTATATTGATATTTCAGAAGAAAACTATTTTCTAGGAGATACTTTGTTCAATAATAAAAGTACAAGCAAATTAGATACTATCTTTTCTTCTGAGGACTCTATATTTACTACTAAAGATTCCAAAATAGATTTTTTAAAGCCAGAAGTTAGGGATGAAATGCTAGATATAATTGAACAGTATTACACTTTTAAATTAATTAAATAAATCATGATTATTCATTAACTTTAACCTTGAGAATCAAAAAAAACTTCAAAGATAAAATTAGGAGAAAACTGTGAAGAAAATAATTCTTATTCCAGCCTATAATGAAAGTAGTAACATTGAAAAAACTATCAGTTCAATCGAAAAAGATGCTCCAGATTTTGATTATGTTATTATTAATGATTGTTCCACAGACAGTACTCTTGAAATTTGTAGAAAAAATGGATTTAATGTTATTTCATTACCAATTAATTTAGGAATTGGTGGTGCTGTTCAAACTGGATACAGATACGCTAAAAGAAATGGTTATGATATTGCTGTTCAAGTAGATGGAGATGGTCAACACAATCCAAGTTTTCTTTCGAAAATGCTTCAAGAACTGACTGAATCTAATGTTGATATGGTAATAGGTTCTCGTTTTATAAAAAACGAAGGTTTCCAATCCTCTTTTGCACGTCGTATAGGTATTCGTTACTTTAGATGGTTGATTAAATTGATGACTGGCGAAACTATTACAGATGCAACTTCTGGATTGCGTATGGTCAATAGAAAATTGATTGAACGTTTTTCATATAATTATCCGGATGATTACCCAGAACCAGAAACAGTAGTGGAAACACTGATTAATGGGAATAATATCAAAGAAATTCCTGTAATAATGAATGAACGAATGGGTGGTGTTTCATCTATTTCAATGTCTAAGTCTATTTATTATATGATTAAAGTGACTTTAGCAATATTATTTGTAAAATTGAGAGGAAAAAAATGATATGTCTAGTATAGCTAGAATTTTTGTAAGTATTTTAATATTTAGTTTTATTGTATGGGTGGTAAATCTCATTAAGCATGATAAACTTGCTATTCGATATTCTCTTTCATGGTTTATACTCGCTTTTTTCATCTTAATATTCACATGGTTCCCCAATTTTCTAAAATTTATTTCAAATTTATTAGGCATATATTCTCCAACAAATATGTTGTTTTTCTTTGGTTTTTGCTTAAGTCTAATGATTATTTTCTCTTTAACTAATAATATTTCTATTCAAAATCATAAATTAAAACATCTAGCTCAAGAAATTGCCTTGTTAAAAAAAGAGGAAAGAAATGAATAAATTGACATCTTATCAAAAAATGTTTTTTTGGAATATGATGGGAAGTCTTTCCACGGCTGTAATTTCTGTTGTTTTGCTAATCGTGGTTTCAAGATTCTTAAATACGGTTGATTCCGATAGTTATGTATTTGCATATTCATTGGGAAATTTATTTGTAGTCATTGGTCTTTTTCAAATTAGAAATTTTCAAGCGACTGATATTGAACAAAAGTATTCTTTTTCTATATACTTTTTAGCCAGACTATTCTCCTGTCTATTAATGTTTGCAATTACAATCATTTACTTGATGATGACTAATTATGATATCTATAAATCTCAAGTCATTTTTTATGTCTCATTGTATCGTCTCTCAGATGCTCTATCTGACTTATTTCAAGGTTTATTCCAGCAACATGAACGTTTAGATATTGCTGGTAAATCTTTAACATTTCGAAATTCTTTAATTTTTTTGATTTTTGCTGTTTTGATTTTTATGACTAGAGATTTACTTTTTAGTTTACAAATGCTTTGTATATCATCATATCTATTTATAGTGTTATATGATATCAGGAAATCGATTGGTTTTGATAAAGTAGATTTTACTGGACTTTTGTCAAAAGATTCATTTGTGAAATGTTTAAAATTAATGAATGAAACTTTGCCACTCTTTATAAATGGTTTTCTAATTATATTTATTTATAATCAACCAAAGTTTTCTTTGGAGACAATGACAAATTTGGGCAAAATAGCATTTGGCTCTCAAACGATTTTCAACATCTTATTTATGCCTGCATTTGTTATGAATTTGATGATGCTATTTTTTAGACCAGTTATCACAGAAATGGCCATAGCAATTGCTAAGCAAAGAATTCATCAATTTAAAATTTTGCAAAGAAAGTTATTCTCTAATTTATTTTTTCTAAGTATATTAATTATTTTTGGAAGTGGCATCATTGGAATTAAATTTTTGGAAATTCTATACAATATAGAATTAAAGGAATATTGGTTTTCATTAATTGTCATAATGATTGGAGGTTCAATAGGAAGTTTTGCAACCGCTATTGACAATATATTAACTGCAATGAGATTCCAAAAATATCTAATAATTCCTTATTCAGGAAGTTTTATCGTATCTTTACTATTTTCTAATAAATTAGTTGAAAATTTTCAAATTTTTGGAGCATCATTAAGCTTTATTACTTCAATGATAGTGTGGTTAACTTTATCAATAGTGGTATTCCAATTTGTAAAAAGGAGAAGTGATGGACATTTTTAAAGGTTTCTTTAAAACAAAAGATAAATTTTTGACATCTGTTTTAATAAGTTTGACATTTCTATTGTTTATTAGTGGTCTCTCCTCAATTTTTTTAAGACAACCTGCAACATGGTATGATGAGGAAATACACTATGTGAGAAGTATTCAGATTGCTAATGGTGATATTTTAAAAACACAAAAACAAGACAATACAAAATATGGTGGAAATATTTCTCAAACTCAAAATAAATTTATAACTAGAGCATTTAATAGTAAACTTTTTGATAAAGAAATTGAAGCAATTGAACCCAATTGGATGGAAGATTATGATTCTATAACGTCTAATGATAAAAGTATCTATAAAGTTAGTGTAACGGCTGTTAGTTATATGCCATTTCAATATTTTCCTTTTTCCTTTATTGTCCTCATAAATAAAATTTTACATTTGAATGTAACTACTGAATTTATTTTAATGAGACTTTCAGGGTTTTTGGTTTCTTTTGTATTATTAATTTTGGCGATTAGAATCATACCTTTTGGAAAATTAACATTAATATTGATTGCACTGTGTCCTCCTTTCTTCCTGAGTATGTCAAGTGTAACAGCTGATAGTTTTGTTTTTGGTATCACTTCTTTATTTCTTGCTTATAGTCTTAGTTTAATTTATAAAGCCATACAGCGAACCGATAAAATCACTAAAAATGAAATCATTACTTATAGCTTTATTTCTTTAGGGTTAGTTTTTGCTAAACCTCCTGCTTTTTTATTAGTTGCTCTAATGATTCCTTTAATTATTGTAGGGTTGCATAATAAAGTTCTCACTAAGAAACAGTCCCTATATTTTTTATCACTCATTTTATTTCTTGCTTTTATAACATTACTTTGGTTGTTTATAGTTAGAAATGTTGACAGTAGTCATTATTTTGGTGTGGCGGCTGATATTTCTAAGCAAGTTGCATTTCTTAAATCAAATCCTAAGACAGTTCTTATTTTACTAGTAAAAGAAATATCAAATTATAATTTTTTTGGAATGCAGTTAGGATATGCTGATTCGGCAAATTACATGCAATTACCTATGCTTTCTTCCTTTTTTATAGTCATTTCTTTGACATTAAGTACTTTTATTAGTGATAAAGTTATTGAATATGGTGATACTTGGAATAAAAAATTCGTTCTCTTTTTCAATTTATATAAAATAATTGGTTTTATTGTTATTGTAGGCATTACTTTTTTGCTTCTTTATTTACAATTTACTCCTGTAGCAGCTCCTCAAATTGATGGTGTTCAACCTCGTTATTTTTTACCATATTGGTTACTTTTGTTATCTATTGCACCTCAAAAAATTAATACAAATAAAAAGACGATCTCATTTATTGTTTTATCTGGATTAGTACCACTAATTTACTATTTTATTTTCTTATATATTCAGATATAGATAACACAATTTGTTATCTTTACCATTATCTCTAATCTTTGATTTATACTTTCTAAATATTAAAAGAGGTGTCTTCTAAAAAGACGCCTCTTTTAATATTACTCATAAAAACAAAATAGCTTTTCGAATACTTTAATGAGGAAATGATTTTCTCAACGAGAAACGATTTTCTTCCAAAAGAAAGGAGAAAAATGAATAAAAAGAAAGATTTAATACTAAGTTGTTGTTTCTTACTGTCTTATTTTATCTGTTTTACTACCACTATTTTTGCCAACGAAACAAATTCTGTTGATATTTATATTGATAGTATTAACAAATCATTAGGCACCTATGATGTTTTATTAGTTGAGCCATCTAATCAGAAAAACATCACTAAAATGAAAGTTGCCATTTGGTCGGATGAAGGTGGACAGGATGATTTAAGATGGTATGAAGCTCGCTATGATGATAATGGGAAAATGGTATTTCATTTTAATATTAAAAATCATAAATCTAAAAGTGGTCATTACATTACCCATGTTTATACTACTGATAAAAATGGACATGTAGAAGGGAAAAATCTTGGTCAAATTGCTTTTAACATTTCTAAGCCTAAAGTCGAAACAGAAGCAGATGGTTTTGTAATTTCAAACACGATAAATCCTACTAATGGTTATTTAATGACGGCCATTTGGTCTGATGAACGTGGTCAAGACGATCTTAAATGGTATCGTCACGATAGTGAAGGTGAGATAGTTGCTCCTTATGTCAATCATAAAGGTTTTGGAACCTACCATGCTCATACTTATTGGTTTAAAAATAGTTCATCTAGTTTTATTGGTTCTCAAACTCTAACATTAAACAAATCACAACTTAATTATCAAATGACTAAAATCAGAGATACAGCTTATCAAGTGACGATAAACAATGTCCCTCAACATATGAGAAATATTCTTGTCCCTATTTGGTCGGATAAGAATGGTCAAGATGATCTTAAATGGTATCAAGCGACAAAAATTGATGCAACCACTTATCAGGTAATAGTGCCTCTTAAGAACCATCGCTTTAATTTAGGACACTACAATGTTCATCTTTATGGAAGAAGTGATCTTTATACTGGTTTGAAAGGTTTACAAAGCACATCTGGTTTTTCTGTGGATGCCATTACCAGTTACGATAGTCCTCAAATGGGAAGTTCCATGACTAATAGTAATCAATTTTCAGTGACTGTGAATGAAACTGAACACTCAAAAGTCATTAAACAGATAAGTGTTGCAGTATGGTCAGATGCCAATCAAGGTAATCTCAAGTGGTATCAGAGTCAACATGCAAATAATGGTTCGTTTTTAATTAACGCTGATGTTAAAAATCATGCTAATAAAAGTGGTCTTTATCATGTCCATGTTTATATCACTTATAATGACGGTGAAACGAGAGGGTTTCCCTTATCGCAGGTATCTTTATCAGCAAGAATTGAAACAAGTTATGCTTACTTTTCACAGTATTATATGCCATCAAATTATCAAAACTTATTAACATATAAATCACCAACATCAAGAACAATATATGGAGGTTATGACAATATCGGAACAAGCTACAGTCAAGGGCAGTGTACGTTTTATGTCTACAACCGGATTAGAGAAACGCACGGACTTTCTGTTTATCGCTGGTTGGGTAACGGTCAAGATTGGGTGAATAGTTTGACTAGTCAAGGTTGGCATCGTAGCAATCAACCAAGTGTAGGGGCCGTTTTATCAGTTAAGGGAGGTCATGATTACACTTTACCACAGTATGGTCATGTTGCCTTTGTTGAACATGTTAATCCAGATGGCAGTTTTCTCATTAGTGAATTAAACTATAATGAGGTTCAAACAAAGGTTCATTGGCGAGTATTGAGACCACAATTTTATTATAGTTTCGCGAGTTACCAATAACAACAACCAAAAGTCTCTTTAAGAGGCTTTTTTATTTGTTATTTGATTAATATCATTGGCATTAATCTTGAAGAACCGTCCTAAAAATGCTAAAATAAAGGAAAAATTTGAAGATAAGAGGCCAAATGATGTTATTCTCAAAAAAGAAATGGACACTCATTCTACCCATCGCTACAAGTATTTTGCTATACCCTTCAACGGTTTTAGCCGAGGATACAACTGTTCAGGTAGAAGTCCCGAAAATAGAAGAAGTTGCTAGTATAGAACCATCAACTGATACAACCACTACTGAATCAAGTTCAGCCACAACGAATGGTTTAAATTCTTCTCAAGAAAACTTATCATCAGAAGAACCAATTTCCTCTGAGAAACTTTTAATAGAAGAATCTGGTTCTGTTGATGAAACACAAAATTTTGTTTCTGATGGTGAAGAAGTGGATTTTTCCAAAGAAAACCAAGAATCAATCAACAATGGTGGCACTATTAAAGAGGAAGAAGAAATTGCTGATCGTAAAAAGGAAGCACCTAGCACAAGTGGCTTTAGAGCAAAACCTGGCTCAGCTAATTCTCAAGTTGTGACCGATGTTTCAGAAGGAACAATAGGGTTACGTCTCCAATATCAAAGAGAAATTCCCCAACAAACAAGTATTTTATTTGCGGTTTGGACGGATAAAAATGGTCAAGATGATTTAAAATGGTATCGTGCCGAAAGAGGTGGTGTTGCCTATGCTAGTTATGAAAACCATAAATCCTATGGTCTTTATCATGTGCATACTTATGCCAACCAAAGTGGGCGTATGATTGGCTTAAATGCAACAACGATTACTATTAAAGAACCTGCCCCTAAAGCTCAAATTACTAAGGTTGATGACAATCACTATCGCATTAATGTGACTGATGTGCCTCAAACCATAAAAAGTATTGTGGTACCAGTATGGTCTGATAAAAATGGTCAGGATGATTTAAAATGGTATCAAGCCAAGCAATTATCACCAACTCAATACGAGACGCTAATCAATGTCAAAGATCATAAAAATGATTTTGGTTTTTATCATGCTCACCTTTATGGTTATAGCGAAATAACCAAATCACTTATTGGTTTAATGGCTACACCAGGTTTTAAACATGAGAATAAACAAGAAGATTTATACGCAAAAATTAGCCTTCAAAGTTACGATAAAAACAAAAGCAGTTTTAATGTAGCCGTTGATGCCAGTCAATCAACCAAATCCCTTCGTTATGTTAGGGTGGCGGTTTGGTCAGAAGCTAAAGGTCAAGATGATTTAAAATGGTATACACCAACTATTTCAAATAAAAAAGCGATTGCAAAAGTAGATATTGCTGATCATAGTAATACGAGTGATTATTATATTGTTCATGTTTATACTGATTACAGTGATGGTAAAACCATTGGGACTGATCTTGGTAAACACTATATTAATCGTCCACAACCCGTCAATAAAATTAGTTCAAAGTTAACATCACAAGGGATTGAAATTAAACTGACTTCTGATAGTGTTAAAGATTTAAGACAAATTCGTTTTGCTGTCTGGTCAGATGAAAAGGGCCAAGATGATTTAAGATGGTACGCAGCTAATGCTAATGGTGTTGCAACAGCTAACTATACTAATCACAAAGGATTTGGCACTTACCACATCCATACTTACCTTACCCAAAGTGGTCAACTAAAAGGACTAAAAGCTGATAAATTAACTATTTCTAAACCAAATATTAAGGTTGCTATTAATAAACTTTCCGCAACTAACTATGAAGTGGTTGTGAATGATGTGCCCCTATATATCAATGGAATTGTTACTCCTGTTTGGTCTGACAACAAAGGTCAGGATGATTTGAAATGGGAAAAAGCTGCTAAAATTTCTTCAACTAGCTATAAATCAACTATTGATGTGAGAAATCACAATTTTGATAGTGGTCATTACAGTGTTCATATATATGGTTATAATCAACTAGAAGCCAACCGTTTGATTGGTCTAGCTGGTAGTCCAGGTTTTAATGTGAAAAAAGTAGAGCAAGGTAAGATAACAGCAGTTGTTACCAATCATAAACCTAATGAGGGAACCTTGGATGTTCTTATTTCTGAAACACCAACCTCGCCAAAGATAAAATCTGTCCGTGTCGCTGCTTGGTCAGAAAGCAAACAAGAAAACTTATCTTGGTATGTTTCTGATAGTGTAAAAAACGGTCAAATTGTTATTAACATCAACCAAGCTAATCACCAGCATAAAAAAGGTAACTACACTGTTCATGCTTATGTCACAAATACAAAAGGCCAAGAAATTGGATTTAATTTAGGCAATCATGCTTTGAATTCTAGCATCAAAGGATCGGCATCACAAGGAAATTATGATGTGATTAATCGTGTGGTCTATCTTGATGCAGGTCATGGTGGAAGAGATCCAGGTGCTGCTTATTTTGGTCATTCAGAAAAAGAATTAACAACAATAATGCAAAACTTGGTGAGACAACGTTTAGAAAAAGAAGGCTATAAGGTTGTTACGACACGTGAATCAGAAGACGTTTATGTTGATTTACTAGATCGTTCAAAAAAATCTAACGCCTCTAATTCAGATTTATTCTTAAGTATGCATTTTAACGCATCAGTTAATAGTAATATTAGTGGAATAGAAACTTACATGTACCAATATTATCAAGAATATCCCTCACGTATTAATAAAATCTATCATAATAATCCTGAAAGATTAGCAAGAAGTCAAGTTTTGGCAAATGCTATTCAATCAGAAACGGTTAAGAGAACAGGTGCGCCAGATAGAGGAGTAAGACGTGAAACTTTTGCAGTTTTAAGGGAGACAACAGCACCAGCTGTTTTAGTTGAACTTGGCTACCTATCAAATCGTTCTGAAAATAACAAGGTTAGCCAATCTGCCTATCAAGTAAAACTTGCTGATGGGATTGTTGCCGGTATTAAAAGATATTATCGTACTTACCAATAAGAGATATGATTAAGCCATAAATAAAAAACCTTTCTTTGCAAAAAAATGGTAAAGAAAGGTTTTTTTCACGTTAATATTAAGTCATATTAAGCTGGTTTTATGTTATAATAGAAAGGAATTTAGACAAAGAGGTAAAGCAATGACTTACGACAAATTATTAGACCGATTTTTAACATATGTTAAGATTAACACACGTAGCAATCCAGATAGTACGACAACACCAACAACCGATTCTCAAAAGGATTTTGTTTTAAATGTGTTGAAGCCTGAGATGGAGAATATCGGTTTAGAAAATGTTCATTATCTTCTACATAATGGCTACCTTGTAGGCACTTTACCAGCAAACGATGAAACCATGACTAGAAAGATTGGTTTTATTTCTCATGTTGATACTGCTGATTTTAATGCAGAAGGTGTCAATCCCCAAGTCATCTCTAATTATGATGGTGGTGTTATTCAACTTGGTGATACTAATTACCAATTAAATCCAAAAGATTTTCCTAATCTTAACAATTATCATGGTCAAACTCTCATTACAACGGATGGAACAACCCTTCTAGGTGCTGATGATAAATCAGGAATTGCAGAAATTATGACTGCAATGGCCTACCTTGTTAGTCACCCAGAAATAAAACACGGTGAAATTCGTGTTGGTTTTGGACCTGACGAAGAAATTGGTATTGGGGCAAATAAATTTGATGTTGCTGATTTTGATGTTGATTTTGCCTATACTGTTGATGGTGGGCCACTTGGTGAACTACAATATGAAACTTTTAGTGCTGCTGGTGCTGAAATTAAATTTTTAGGAAGAAATGTTCATCCTGGTACAGCTAAGGGACAAATGATTAATGCTCTTCAATTAGCCATGGATTATCATAAAGAACTACCTAAAACAGATCGTCCTGAATTAACCGAAGGCTATGAAGGTTTTTTCCATCTTTTAAGTTTAAGTGGTACTGTAGAAGAAGCAAATGCTAGCTATATTATCCGAGATTTTGAAGACGATAACTTTTTAAGACGTAAAGCATTGATGGAAAAAATTGCTAAACAAATAAATAATGATTTAGGTGAGGAAAGAGTACTGGTGACTCTATCTGATCGTTATTATAATATGAAAAAAGTCATTGAAAAAGATATGACTAGTGTTGAAATTGCAAAACATGTCATGGAAAGTTTAGACATCAAACCAGTTATTGAACCTATCCGTGGTGGAACTGATGGCTCAAAAATTTCCTTTATGGGCATTCCAACACCAAACATTTTTGCTGGTGGTGAAAATATGCATGGTCGCTTTGAATTCGTTAGCCTAGAAACCATGGAAAAAGCCGTTGATGTCATTATCGGTATTGCGAGTTTCAAAGATTAAAAAATGAAGATATGCTAGAATAGAGTGGAGGATAGCAATGATTAAGATTTTTGGAAAAATGAGATATCATTTTCAACCAGAATTATCATGGTTGATTAGCTATTGGTCTTTAACCTTCATTCCAATTTTTATTGCCCTATCTCTACTCTATGAAAAGACAAGTATGTCTTCTCAAATTTTTCTATTATTTGGAATTTTTCTTCTTTTGACAGGATTTGGTCTTCATCGTTATTTTGTTATTGAAGAAACTGGCTATTTAAGGATTGTCACTTTAAATGTGTTTTTCAAGAAAAGGTTATTGATTTCAGACATCTCTAAAATAAATGTTACTAAATCAACAGTAACAATAATCTTAAAAAATGGCGAAAAGCACTTGTTTTATATGAGAAAGTGGCCTAAAAAATATTTTTTAGATGCCTTAGTAGTCTGTGACACCTTTCAAGGAGAGGTTGAGTTGCTTGATAATTTTATTCAACTTGATTATTTTGAAACATACAAGGATGATAAAAAAGCTCCTACGGTGTCGTAAGAGCCTTTGTTGGACATGATTTGACAGCTAAGAGTGTCTCATCGGAGTATGGGACTTCTTGAATTAACTCCTCACTGTTGGAAAACTTAACAATGCCATTGTCATAGTAATCAAAAACATCGGAGTAAGTTTGGCAAAGTCCGCAAGCAATACATTTTTCTGGAATTATCGTTACTTTCATAGTATTATTGTAATACTAATTTCAAGAATTAACAAGGGAGAAGGTATGGTAAAGAAACCATGGGAGATGAAGGTTTTTGCTGAAAGAAGGCAAAACAACTCTCGAAAACATAAAGTGAGTACTGTTATCAGTACGCCATTTTTGACAATTTTATTAGTTGTCTTCTTTGCTATTATTTTTGGTATTTTATTAATTGTTATTTATACAGCAAATGGTGGTTCTGAAAAACAATCCCTTGAAGAGGCGTTTTATAACCCAAATCGAACAACGCAAAACGTTGAACAAGAAACTCCTCAAGTAGAAGAAACAAAAGAATCGCAAACAACAGTTGAAACACCAAAAGAAAATAGAAAAACAATCATCGTAGAAGCTGGAGAGGGCCCATCACGTATCGCTGAACGTGGAGGTATTTCACTTGAAAAATTATATGAATTAAACCCAGATAAAATGAGTACAGGTTCTTGGTTAGCCCATCCAGGAGATGAAGTATTTGTAGAATAAAGAGGAAAAAATGATACCAATACAAATTGCTATAGATGGTCCTGCTTCAAGTGGGAAAAGTACCGTTGCAAAGATTATTGCAAAAAAATTAAATTATACCTATTTAGATACCGGTGCGATGTATCGCTCAATGACTTATTTGATATTAAGACACCAATTGACAGCCGAACAAATTCCAGAAATTATTGCTTTATTAGATCAATTTCCATTATCTTTTGGGCATAGTAATGACGGTAATCAAAGAGTTTTTGTCGGTGATGTTGACATTACGGATATTATTCGCCAAAACGAAGTGACAAAAAATGTCTCTTGGGTTGCAGCTATTTCGGAAGTGCGAGAAAAATTGGTCGACCTTCAAAAAAGCATTGCGCTTGAAGGTGGCATTGTCATGGATGGTCGAGACATCGGTACAGTTGTTTTACCAAAAGCTGAATTAAAAATCTTTTTAATTGCTTCTGTTGAAGAAAGAGCCAAACGTCGTTACAAAGAAAACCTTGAAAAAGGTATTCCGACTGATTTAGAAACCCTAAAAGAAGAAATTGCTCAAAGAGACTATAAAGATAGTCATCGTGAAGTATCTCCGTTAAAAGCGGCAGAAGATGCGATTACTTTAGACACAACTGGTTTAAGCATTGACGAAGTTGTCGACTTTATTTTACAAAAAGCAAATAAAATCATTGACAGTGAAAATAAAATGTAGTATCATGGTACTAATGGGAAAAGCAGAAGTGAGAACTTCTCGCCTTGCAATTAACGTTGTCTGGCTCTACATAACACATTTCAATGATGAAATATAATGTAGTGCGGGCTTGTTAATCAGGCCCGCTTTCGTTTTTCTCTAAAAAATAAAAGAGGTGAAGAACATAGCTAAGAAGGATTTGTTCATTAACGATGAAATTCGCGTTCGCGAAGTGCGTCTTGTTGGTCTTGAAGGCGAACAATTAGGAATTAAAATGCTCAACGAAGCCCAAGCACTTGCTGATGAGGCTAATGTTGACTTGGTACTTATTCAACCACAGGCAACACCGCCTGTTGCCAAAATCATGGATTATGGCAAGTTTAAGTTTGAGTATCAGAAAAAACAAAAGGAACAACGCAAGAAACAAAGTGTTGTGACTGTTAAAGAAATACGCCTTAGTCCAGTCATCGATAAGGGTGATTTCGAGACCAAACTTCGTAATGGCCGTAAATTCCTTGAAAAAGGAAATAAGGTTAAAGTTTCAGTTCGTTTCAAAGGACGTATGATTACCCATAAAGAAATTGGTGCAAAAGTTCTTTCAGATTTTGCTGAAGCAACACAAGATATTGCGATCATCGAGCAAAGAGCTAAAATGGATGGTCGTCAAATGTTTATGCAACTTGCCCCTATTTCTGAGAAGAAATAAATGTAACACATTATTATTTATTTAGGAGAGTATTAAAAATGCCAAAACAAAAAACACATCGCGCATCAGCTAAACGTTTTAAACGTACAGGTTCAGGTGGCTTAAAACGTTTCCGTGCCTATACTTCACACCGTTTCCATGGTAAGACTAAGAAACAACGTCGTCATCTTCGTAAAGCTTCAATGGTAAGCAGTGGAGATTTCAAACGTATTAAAGCAATGCTTACTGGTCTTAAATAAGCAAACATAGAATATTAATAGAATTATTTGGAGGATTATTATAAATGGCACGTGTTAAAGGTGGCGTTGTTGCACGCAAACGTCGTAAACGTATTTTAAAATTAGCAAAAGGTTACTATGGCTCAAAACATCTCTTGTTCCGTACTGCAAAAGAACAAGTAATGAACTCTTATTACTATGCCTACCGTGATCGTCGTCAAAAGAAACGTGACTTCCGTAAATTATGGATTACTCGTATCAATGCGGCAGCTCGTATGAATGGTTTATCATATTCACAATTGATGCATGGTTTGAAATTAGCTGAAGTTGAAGTTAACCGTAAAATGTTAGCTGATTTAGCAGTTAACGATGCAGCAGCATTTACTGCTCTTGCTGACGCTGCTAAAGCAAAATTAGGAAAATAATGATCATTATGTCACTACTAATTAACTTAGTAGTGATTTTTTAATTTTTTCAATCTAGCTTAATTTAGCGATTTAATATATAATAGTAATGCTGACTAAATCTGATAGGAAAGACATATGAATATAAAAGAACTAAAAGAACGGCAGAAAAAAATTAGAAATTTCTCGATTATTGCCCATATTGACCACGGGAAATCAACTTTGGCTGACCGTATCTTAGAAAAAACAGAAACAGTATCAAGTCGTGAAATGCAAAATCAATTACTTGATAGCATGGATCTTGAGCGTGAGCGTGGTATTACCATTAAACTGAATGCTATTGAATTAAACTATACGGCAAAAGATGGTGAAACTTATATTTTCCATTTGATTGACACTCCAGGACACGTTGACTTCACTTATGAAGTATCACGTAGTTTGGCTGCCTGTGAGGGAGCTATTTTAGTCGTTGATGCCGCTCAAGGTATTGAGGCACAAACTTTGGCTAATGTTTATCTAGCTCTAGATAATGATTTAGAAATTTTACCAGTGATCAATAAAATTGATTTACCAGCTGCTGAACCTGAAAGAGTACGTCATGAAATAGAAGATGTTATTGGAATTGATGCCAGTGAGGCTGTTTTAGCATCTGCCAAAGCAGGAATTGGGATTGAGGAGATTTTAGAGCAAATTGTTGAATACGTCCCAGAACCAACAGGAGATGTCGAAGCACCTCTTAAAGCTCTTATTTTCGACTCTGCTTATGATGCTTACCGTGGTGTCATTCTTCAAGTCAGAATTATGGATGGTATCGTAAAACCAGGTGATAAAATCCAAATGATGAGTAATGGTAAAACATTTGATGTCACAGAAGTTGGTATTTTTACACCTAAGGCTGTCGGTCGTGAGTTTTTAGCAACTGGAGATGTTGGCTATATTGCAGCAGCCATTAAAACGGTTGCTGATACACGTGTAGGTGATACTGTGACACTTGCTAATAACCCTGCTACAGAAGCTCTAGAGGGCTATAAGCAATTAAATCCAATGGTTTTTGCTGGGATTTACCCAATTGATTCTAATAAATACAATGACCTTCGTGAAGCACTTGAAAAATTGCAATTAAACGACGCGAGTCTTCAGTTTGAGCCAGAAACCTCACAAGCACTTGGTTTTGGTTTTCGTTGTGGATTCTTGGGACTTCTACACATGGATGTTATCCAAGAGCGTTTGGAACGTGAATTTAATATTGATCTTATCATGACGGCTCCTTCGGTGGTTTATCATGTGAATACCACTGATGGTGAGGTGGTGGAAGTATCAAACCCTAGTGAATTTCCAGAGCCAACCAGAATTGATAGTATTGAAGAACCTTATGTTAAGGCACAAATCATGGTGCCGCAAGAATTTGTCGGAGCTGTAATGGAATTGGCACAAAGAAAACGTGGTGATTTTGTAACCATGGATTACATTGATGATAATCGTGTTAACGTTATTTATCAGATTCCTCTAGCTGAAATTGTCTTTGATTTCTTTGATAAATTAAAATCATCGACACGTGGCTATGCCAGCTTTGATTATGAGATTTCTGAATATCGTCATTCAAAATTAGTTAAGATGGATATTCTCTTAAATGGTGATAAAGTAGATGCATTAAGCTTTATTGTTCATAAAGAATTTGCTTATGAGCGTGGTAAAATTATTGTTGAGAAATTAAAGAAAATCATTCCTCGTCAACAGTTTGAAGTGCCTATTCAAGCAGCCATCGGACAAAAAATTGTTGCTAGATCTGATATTAAAGCATTACGTAAAAACGTTCTTGCTAAGTGTTATGGTGGAGATGTCTCACGTAAACGCAAACTCTTAGAAAAGCAAAAAGCAGGTAAAAAACGGATGAAATCTATTGGTTCTGTTGAAGTGCCACAAGAAGCATTCTTATCTGTCCTCAGTATGGATGATGATAATAAAAAATCATAATCAAAAACCACTAGAAATAATTTTCTAGTGGTTTTTAGTGTTATTCTATTTTTTAACAACTAAATCAATAGCTGCTTTTAATTTTTCTTCTTGTTTAACTGGATCACTATCAGGATGTTCTACACATTCTATCACTTTGTTCGCAATTGCTAAGCCCATAATGCGATTAATACTTGATCTAACAGCACTCAATTGAGTCACAATATCAATACATTCTTTATCTTCTTCTACCATTTTACGAATGCCTCTTAATTGTCCTTCCGTTCGTTTGAGGCGGTTTAAAATATCTTTTTTTGATGTCATTACTGATTCACTCCTTGTATAACTAATATACTATTTGTCTGTATTTTCGTCAAATAAGAAAAATAACATTTTCTTTGACAGTAATTGTTTCATATGGTAATATACCGGTAGGGGTATATAAAAGGAGGTCTATATGTCATTTATTGAAAATATAAAAGCATTATTTTCAGAACCATTTGAATCAATTACAACCAATGAATTAGCTAATGTCTTAGCAACTAAGACGGTTCAGTTAATTGATGTCAGAACACCAGAAGAATTTAAACAATCACACATTTCTAAGGCAAGAAATGTACCGTTAAGTCAAATCAATAGTTTTGTTGCACCAAAAGATAAAAAAATTTATGTGATTTGTCAATCAGGAATGCGCAGTAAAAAAGCAGCCAACCACCTTAGCACAAAAGGGTATAAAGTTGTTAATGTACGTGGTGGTATGAGTCAATGGCAAGGCAAAGTAATAGGAGGACAAAAATGACAAAAGTTGTTATTGTAGGAGGTGTTGCTGGTGGTATGTCAGCAGCAACGCGTTTAAGACGTTTGATGGAAGATGCTGAAATTATTGTTTTTGAAAAGGGACCATTTGTTTCTTTTGCTAACTGTGGTCTTCCTTATTATGTTTCAGGAGAAATTAGTGATCGTGACCAATTATTGGTTCAGACACCAGAACGTTTACAAGCACGTTTTAATCTAGATGTTAGACCTTTCCACGAAGTGACAGCTATCGATGCTACTAATCAGACTGTAACAGTTCGTCACGATGGTAAAGAATTTGTTGAAACTTATGATAAACTCATTTTATCACCAGGTGCTAAGCCATTTGTTCCACCTATTGAAAATATTGAAAGAGCAACAAATGTTTTCAATCTTAGAAATGTACCTGATCTTGATGAGATAATGGCACACATTGATTTAGTTCAATCTAAAGAAGCTGTTATTGTTGGTGCTGGTTTTATTGGTCTTGAAATGGCTGAAAATCTCGTCAAAAAGGGGTTAAATGTCACTATTGTTGAAAAAGCACCTCATGTTTTACCGGCATTGGATGAAGAAATGGCAGCTTTTGTTCTTCAAACATTGGAAGCTAATGGAATTAAAGTTATCACTTCACAATCTGTTGTTCGTTTTGAAGAAGAAGGAAAGAGTGTCGTTCTTGAAAATGGAGATAACCTTTCGTCTGATTTAACGATTTTATCAGTTGGTATTCAACCTGAAACAACATTAGCGAAAGAAGCAGGAGTTACTTTAGGTTTTAGAGGTGGTATTGTTGTTGATGACCATTATGAAACTAATCTAAAAAATATCTATGCAGTTGGAGATGCGATTGTTGTTAATCATCAGATCTCTCAAGAAGATGCTCTTGTTTCTCTTGCTTCACCAGCTAATCGTCAAGGTAGACAAGTAGCAGATGTGATTGCCGGCTTAAAAAGAGAAAACAAAGGGTCAATTGGAACAGCTATTGTTCGTGTTTTTGATTTATCTGCAGCAACCACAGGTCTTAGTGAGCGTATTGCTAGAAATTTAGGTTATGATGTCTCAGTCGTTCACACATCAGGAAAAGACCATGCTAGTTACTATCCAGGGGCAACTGATATCACTCTCAAACTGATTTTTAATGCTAAAACAGGTCAAATCTACGGTGCTCAAGGTATTGGTCAAAAAGGAGTAGATAAACGCATTGATGTATTAGCTACTGCTATTAAGGGCAATCTTACGATTTTTGATTTACCAGAATTAGAGTTGACCTACGCACCACCATTTGGCTCAGCAAAAGACCCAGTTAATATGATTGGCTATGCTGCTATCAATATTGCAGAAGGTCTTAGTCAAAACATTCAGTGGCATGAACTTGCTGATGAATTAGCTAAGGGTACCAAACTATTAGATGTGAGAACAACTCCAGAGGTTAAGAGAGGTCATTTCAAAGATTTCGTCCACATTCCTCTAGATAATTTACGTTCTCGTTTGAATGAACTAGACAAGTCTAATACATATATTGTTAGTTGTCATAGTGGTCTTCGTAGTTACATTGCAGAACGTCTGCTACAACAAGAAGGATTTAAGGTTAAGAACTTAGATGGTGCTTATTCACTTTATAATGCTGTAAGACCAAAGGAGATTTTTCATGATTAAAAGTATTCCAATGTCTTCTTTTAAAGATTTGCATCAACAAAAGTCACTTAATCTTATAGATGTTCGTGAAAAATATGAATATGAGAGTGGGCATATTCCTGGTGCTCAAAATTTACCTCTTAGTGATCTTCAGTTTAGTTTTCAAACACTTGATCAAGAAAAAGAGTATTATATTATTTGTCAATCAGGAAGTCGTTCACTTATGGCTAGTCAATTTTTAAGCGCAAAAGGTTTTCATGTTACTAATATAGAAGGTGGAACTAGTGCTTGGCAAGGTACATTAGAATAAGTAAAAAGATGCTCTTATAGGGCATCTTTTCGTGTTATTTGCCCTTTAATCTTAAAATTATGTTATGATAAAAAGTAGTTTAAAGAACGGAAATAAAAAAATGTCAAATTTTATTGATTATGTCAAAAAAAATCGCAATACACTATTTGAAGAGTTGCCTATCAATGAAGTTGATATTGCAAGCATTAATGAATTAAGCTATTTACCTATTGGAGAAGCCATTGATTTTCCAAATAAAACAGATTTTGTTTCAATTAAAAAAATTGAAGAAAAAAACCATCGTTTGTTTAAAAAGTCTGAATATAGCTTTATGACAACCAAAGAAAGAGTCACTTTATATCAAGAGATGATTGATTCAAAGCGCTATGGTGATATTGAGATTGGTTTTTATGTCAATGATATTAATCCTGTTGTGGAAAAACAATTTTCTGCCATGGTTTTTAGACTTCCTTCCATTAATTACACTCAAGTGGTTTTTCGAGGCACAGATGATAGTTTGATTGGCTGGAAAGAAGATGCTAAGATGACCTATATGCAGACCATGCCCTCACATAAGTCTGCTCTTAACTACCTCACAGACTTTTTATCTAAATGGCAAGGAAATGTTGTCGTTTCTGGACATTCTAAAGGTGGTAATTTAGCCCTATATGCTACAAGCATGATTGAGGAAACTTATCACAATCAAATTACTGCTATTTATGCGCTTGACTCCCCTGGACATTATGATTCTTTACTAGAGACTTCTTGTTATTCAATGATTAAACCAAAAATTATCTCTATTATTCCTAAAGAATCAATAGTTGGTGTCATGTTAAGACCAGATTTAAAAACAAGAATTGTAGAAAGCAAGTCATTTGGTTTTTCTCAACATAAAGTATCTCAGTGGCAAGTTAAGGACAATCACTTTCTCCTTGCCAAAGACACTACTATTATTAGTAAGGCCTTGGAAGAGACTTTTAAATTATGGCAAAAAGAATTATCAAGAAAGGAATTAGAAACCTTTTTTAATATCTTTTTTGATTTGTTTTTTGATATTGGTGTTGAAAGTTTAGATGATATTAAAAACAACAAGCGAAAAACTTTAGCACACCTGCTTAAAGAAATTGTCAACCTAAGACCAAAAGAAAAAAAGATTATGCGTAAATCTCTTAGAACGATGATTATTATTTTTAATCATAAGGCGATAGAAAAAGCTTTAGACTATCGACCAGAAATTGGTAAAGAATTTCTAGAGTGGATTCTCTCAGACAAAGAAGACTAAATGACAAACAAAAGCTAGGCTAAGGTGTTTTCCTTAGAAGCTTTTGACTACATCTATCGTCTTTAAATTTGCGTGTTTTTAGGAATCGTGTTAAGATAGATAAAGAGAAAATCAGAAGAAGAGGTATAACATAGTGGCTTTTGGAGAAAATGGACCACGTAAGAAAACATTATTTGAAAAAATAACTATTGTTGTTGTTTTGTTAATGGCTTTTATTACAGTGGGATCAATTATATTAAGTGCACTTAGTGCAATCATGTAGAAAAACGCTTTTTAGCGTTTTTTTCTACTAAGAAAGAAGTAGGAAAAGTTATGAGTATGTTTTTAGACACTGCTAAAATCCAAGTAAAAGCAGGACGTGGCGGTGATGGGATGGTCGCGTTTAGACGTGAGAAATATGTCCCAAATGGTGGTCCATGGGGCGGTGATGGCGGTCGTGGTGGCAATGTCATTTTTGTTGTCAATGAAGGTTTAAGAACCTTAATGGACTTTAGATACAATCGCCATTTCAAAGCTAAACCAGGTGAAAATGGCATGTCAAAAGGGATGCACGGTAAAGGTGCAGAAGATTTGTATGTGAGTGTTCCCCAAGGGACAACTGTTAAAGATGCCCAAACAGGTAAGGTTATATCAGACCTCGTTGAACACGGTCAAGAATTTATAGTTGCAAGAGGTGGCCGTGGTGGTCGTGGAAATATTCGTTTTGCAACCCCGAGAAATCCTGCACCAGAAATTTCTGAAAATGGTGAACCAGGTGAAGAAAGAGAACTAGAGTTAGAATTAAAAATCTTGGCTGATGTTGGTTTAGTAGGTTTCCCATCTGTTGGTAAATCAACACTTTTGAGCGTTGTCTCAGCAGCTAAGCCAAAAATCGGTGCCTATCACTTTACAACCATTGTTCCAAATATTGGAATGGTGAGAACTAAATCTGGGGAATCGTTTGCCATGGCTGATCTTCCTGGTTTAATCGAAGGTGCTCACCAAGGTGTTGGGCTTGGAACACAATTTCTACGCCATATTGAACGTACTAGAGTTATCTTACATGTCATTGATATGAGTGGTAGTGAGGGACGTGACCCTTATGAAGATTACTTGGCTATCAATAAAGAATTAGAAAGCTATAACCTTCGTTTAATGGAACGTCCACAAATCATTGTGGCAAACAAGATGGACATGCCTGAAAGTCAGGAAAATCTAAAACAGTTTAAAGAAAAATTACAACAAAACTATGATGAGTTTGATCATCCACCAATGATTTTTGCTGTTTCTGGTATTGCCCATCAAGGTCTGGAAGCTTTATTAGACGCTACAGCTGAGTTATTGTCTAAAACAGAAAGCTTTCCTCTTTATGAAGAAAGTCAGATGCTTGATGAAGCATACTATGGTTTTGATGAAGAAGAAAAAGCCTTTACCATTAGTCGTGATGATGATGCCACTTGGGTATTGTCTGGTGAAAAGATTGAAAAACTTTTTGTCATGACAAATATGGAGCGTGATGAATCAATCATGAAATTTGCTCGCCAATTGCGTGGCTTAGGTGTTGATCAAGCCCTTCGTGAACGTGGTGCCAAAGATGGTGATATCGTAAGAATTGGCAACTTTGAGTTTGAATTTGTAGATTAGGGAGTGATAAGTATGGGAGATAAACCAATATCATTCAAGGATAAAGATGGTCGTTTCGTTTCAGCTGCTGATATTTGGACAACTGAAAAATTAGAAGAACTGTTTAACAAGCTCAATCCTAATCGTAAGTACCGGTTGGAACGAGAAAAAAAGTTAAAAGAAACAAAATAATCATTGCATTATAAAAATACTCAACACATAGTGTTGGGTATTTTTGATTAGACGTTTAATACTTTATCAAGAAAGTCTTTGAGACGAGGGTGTTTAGGATGATCAAAAATTTGTTCCGGACTACCATCTTCAAGGAACTCACCACCATCAGTGAAGATAACGCGGTTAGCCACACGTCTTGCAAATCCCATCTCATGAGTAACAATTAACATAGTCATGCCTTGTTCTGCTAAATCCTTCATAACATTTAACACGTCACCAACCATTTCAGGGTCAAGAGCAGAAGTAGGTTCATCAAAGAGCATGACATCAGGATTCATGGCTAGACTTCTAGCGATAGCCACACGCTGTTTTTGCCCACCTGATAAACTACCCGGAAAAGCAGTGGCTTTATCAGAAAGGCCTACTTTTTCAAGTAATTCTAAACCAATCGTTTTAGCTTCTTCTTGTGAGTACTTTCCTAGCTCGACAGGTGCAAAAATAACATTATCAAGCACTGACATGTGGGGAAATAAATTGAAATGTTGGAAAACCATACCAATATTTTCTCTAGCCTTATCAACATTGGTATCTTTATTTGATAAGTCAACACCATCAATGATAACTTTACCACTGGTGATACTTTCTAGACGATTGAGTGTTCTTAAAAAAGTTGATTTACCTGAACCTGATGGTCCGATAATACAAACCACATCACATTCGTGAAACTGGGTTGTGATACCTTTTAACACCTCATTTTTTCCAAATGATTTATGTAAATCTTGGACATCAATTTTTAATGTTGTCATTAGTTAGACCTCTTTTCTAGACGTTTTGCTAGTCTGGTTAGGAGAGTAATAATCACCAAATACATGATTGCTAAAATGGCATACATACGAAAACTTTGGTAATTACGGGCGATAATAATCTTACCGGTTTGGAAAAGTTCAACTAATCCAATAGCAGATATGATGGTTGTGTCTTTAAGTGAGATAACAAACTGGTTGATAAAGTTAGGTAACATCAATCGAACTGCCTGAGGAAGAATGATTTTTCTCATTGTAGTTGTATAAGAAACCCCTAAACTTCGACTGGCTTCCATCTGTCCAGCAGCTACAGCTTCAATACCACCACGAACAATTTCTGCAATATAAGCACCACCGTTTAAACTAAGCGCAATTGTACCAGCAACAAAATCATTGATAGGGCTTTGTTGACCAGTCATTGATTCGATAAGGTTGGGAATTCCCCAGAAGATAAAGGCAGCAACAATCATTAAGGGAATACCACGAACAATGTCAACAAAAATAGCAGCGATAATGCGAAGTCCCTTAATAGGACTAACGCTCATCATCCCGAAAATTAAACCAATGACAATGGCTAAAGCAAAGGAAATAATAGCCAAAGCAAGTGTTCTCAGAAGTCCTGTCAATAATTGTTGGTAGTTATTTGAAACCAAACCAAAAATGGTAGTTTCATCAATTGATGATTTCTGACTTTGTTTTTTACCTAAATAGCTTGCAATAATTTTATCATATTCGCCACTTTCTTTCAAAGCAGCCAATCCATTATTAAACATTTCGATTAATTCTGGATGACTTCCTTTTTTTACCGCAAACCCATACTCTCCAGAAGGTTCTCCAGAAATTGGTGTTTCAAACTCACGACCTTGTTCAATCGCATATTTTAAAACAGCTTCATCATCCATTAATGCATCTAAAGAACCGGAGTTTAAACTATCATACATACCTGAAGCTTCATCAAAGGGTTTTACGACATAATCGTACTCACTAGCATGTTTTTCTAAAAATTGATAAGAAGCTGTTCCTGTTTTGGCTCCAACAGTTTTTCCTGCTAAATCCTCATAGTCAGTGATAGCACTATCTTCTTTAACGGCTAGAATAATATTAGACGTATAGTAAGAATCTGAAAAATCAAAAATAGCTTTTCTTTCATCAGTGATAGACATGCCGGCAATGACACCATCAGCTTGACCTGATTGAACGGCATTTAAAGCAGCATCAAAACCGGGATGCGTAATCTCTATTGTAAACCCTTGTTGTTTCGCAATAGCCTTAATCAGTTCTAAATCAATGCCGACATATTCTCCATTGTCATCTTGATATTCAAATGGAGCAAATGAAGAGTCTGATACCAGATGATAAACTTCTTTTACTGGTGTTGCCTTTTGAGAAGCATCACCAGATGCGTTTGTATCAACTGCAGTCCATTGTTTTATAATGGTTGCATAGGTGCCATCTTCTTTCATTTGTTGCAAAGCCCTGTTGAAATCCTCAATAAGATATTCATATTGACTTCCTTTTTTAACTGCGAAAGCAAAACTTCCTACAGTTTCTCCCTGCATTTCAATTCTTAAATCTTGTCCTTGTCTAATAGCATATTGAGCAATTGGTTTATCATCCATGACAGCAAATACTGAACCAGTTTTTAAGCTATTGTACATTAAATCACTGGTATCAAAAACTTTGATAGAATAACCATACTCACTTTTATGTTCCTCAAGAAATAATTGAGAAACGGTTCCATTTTTAACACCAAGAACTTTTCCTTTTAATTGAGAGTAGTCAGTTACTTTATTTTTTGATGTCGTGATAATGACGATTTGGGAATCGTAATAAGTGTCAGAAAAAGTAAAGACTTTTTTTCTATCCTCAGTCACAGACATTCCTGCCATAATAGCATCAGCTTGACCCGATTGAACTGCGTTCATGGCAGCATCAAAGCCAGGAAAAGTCATTTCATAGTCCCATTCAGAGATTTCTGCTACTTTCTTAATAATATCAACATCAATACCTTTATATATTTGATCTGAGTCCTTGAATTCAAATGGTGCATATGTAGAATCGGAGACAATTCTAATGGTATCATCAGCATTAACGTTTTGTTTGAAAATAAAGAAAATTGAAAAAATTATTAAAAATAATATGGAGACTCTCTTTTTCATATGTGTACCTCCTCTAGATGTTTGTTAACTATTATAACATATAATAAAGAAAAATCAATATAATCATTATTATGTAATATTATATAACATAATAATATGTTATTATGTTATTGAGAGAATTGTGATAAAATAACTAATGAGGTAAAGATATGATAAATCGAAAAAATGATAATCACTTTAAATTAGTTTCAAAATATGCCCCTTCAGGTGATCAACCACAAGCTATTGAGGCTTTGGTGGATAATATTGAAGGTGGTGAAAAAGCTCAAATTTTACTAGGGGCAACAGGGACTGGGAAGACCTATACCATGAGTCAGGTGATTCAAAAGATTAATAAACCGACACTGGTAATTGCTCATAACAAAACACTAGCTGGTCAGCTTTATGGAGAGTTCAAAGAATTCTTTCCTGATAATGCAGTCGAATATTTCGTTTCCTACTATGATTACTATCAACCAGAAGCCTATGTGCCCTCTAGTGATACCTATATTGAAAAAGATAGTTCTGTCAATGATGAGATTGATAAATTAAGACACAGTGCCACATCAGCTCTACTTGAAAGAAATGATGTGATTGTTGTGGCATCTGTCAGTTGCATTTATGGTTTGGGTTCTCCTACTGAATACGCTGAAAGTGTTGTTAGCTTACGACCAGGGCTTGAGATTTCAAGAGACCAGTTACTTAATGATTTGGTTAGCATTCAGTTTGAGCGTAATGATATTGATTTTCAACGTGGTCGCTTTCGTGTGCGTGGCGATGTGGTTGAAGTCTTTCCAGCCAGTCGTGATGACCATGCTTTTAGGATTGAATTTTTTGGCGATGAGATTGATAGGATAAGAGAAATCGAATCTTTAACTGGGCGCGTGATCGGTGAGGTTGAACATCTTGGTATCTTTCCAGCTACTCACTTTATGACCAACGAAGAACGAATGGAAGAGTCTATTGCAAAAATTCAAGCAGAATTAACAGACCAGTTAGCTGTTTTTGAAAAAGAAGGTAAATTGTTAGAAGCACAACGCCTAAAACAACGAACAGAGTACGATATCGAGATGCTTCGTGAAATGGGCTACACTAACGGTGTTGAAAATTATTCTCGCCATATGGACGGAAGAAGTGAGGGAGAGCCTCCGTTTACCCTTTTAGATTTCTTTCCAGATGACTTTTTAATCATGATTGATGAGAGTCATATGACGATGGGGCAGATAAAAGGCATGTACAATGGAGACCGCTCCAGAAAACAAATGTTGGTGGATTATGGTTTCAGGTTGCCAAGTGCACTTGATAATCGACCACTAAGAAGAGAAGAATTTGAAGAACATGTCCACCAAATTGTTTACGTATCAGCCACACCGGGAGATTATGAAATGGCTCAGACTGATACAGTTGTTGAACAGATTATTCGTCCAACTGGACTACTTGACCCGATTGTTGACGTGAGACCAACCATTGGACAAATTGATGACCTGCTTGGTGAGATTAATGAACGTGTCAGTCGAGGTGAGAGAACCTTTATCACAACGTTGACCAAGAAAATGGCAGAAGATTTGACCGATTACTTCAAAGAGATGGGGATTAAGGTTAAATATATGCACTCAGATATTAAAACCTTAGAGCGTACCGAGATTATTAGAGATTTAAGGTTGGGTGTTTTTGATGTTTTGATTGGGATTAACCTCTTACGTGAGGGTATTGATGTGCCAGAAGTCAGTTTGGTTGCTATTTTGGATGCTGATAAAGAAGGTTTTCTTAGAAATACACGTGGCCTTATCCAAACCATTGGCCGTGCTGCAAGAAATGCTGATGGGCGCGTGATTATGTATGCGGATAAAATGACAGACTCAATGTGTCAAGCCATCAAAGAAACCGCACGTCGTCGTGAGATTCAAATGGCATATAATAAAGAACATGGTATCATACCAAAAACGATTAAAAAAGACATCAGAGATCTTATCGCCATTACAAAAAGTGTGGCTAAAGACGATGAGCCACTTGATTATGATAAGATGACTAAAAAAGAACGACAAGAAGCGATTAAAAAACTTCAAGGTCAAATGCAAGAAGCAGCAGAAATCCTTGACTTTGAGTTGGCCGCTCAAATCCGCGATGTGATACTGGAATTAAAAATGTTGGATTAAGGAGATTTTTATGTCACGCAGTCAAGAAGTGATTTTAACGAATATGTGTTTAATAGAGGATGATAAAGGAAATGTGCTTGTTCAGATAAGAAAACCGGAAATGTATCGCTGGTCTGGTGTTGCTTTTCCGGGTGGTCATATTGAAGAAAAAGAGAGCCTTCATGATGCTGTCGTGAGAGAAGTGTTAGAAGAAACAGGATTAACGATTAAGCAGCCAAAATTAGTTGGGATGAAACACTGGTACAATCAAGATGGTACTCGTTACCTAGTGTTTCTCTATCGTACTAATCAATATGAGGGACAGGCACAATCCTCTGACGAAGGCGAAGTCAAATGGGTGAAGAAGACAGAACTTCCTAATATGGATCTAGCTTTTGATTTATTAGAATTATTAAAGGTATTTGAAGATGATACCTTGTCAGAATTTTTCTATCGACCAATAGAAAATGGAAAATGGCAAAATGAGCTGCACTAGCTAATCTTTACCCCAAACAACAGGATACTCCTGTTGTTTTTTTCTTCTGATAGAGTTTCCATCATTCTCAAAAAATGGTGTTTAAAACGAAAGACAGTTACTATCCACGTAAGCACAAGATAAAGTCTTGTTTTTTCCTATACTAATAGTGTATAATAGCATAAAGGAGGGTTAGACATGGAGTTACACTCACATCTTGAGAGAAATTTAGATGATGCTTATGACCATGTGATTGCGCATTTAAAAGAGAAAAAAATTCGTATCACCGAGTCACGAAAAGCGATTATTTCTTATATGATACAATCCTATGATCACCCGAGTGCAGAAATGATTTATCGTGATTTAAAACCTAAATTTCCTAACTTAAGTCTTGCAACCGTTTATAACAATATTAGATTTTTGGTTGAGGAAGGATTTGTGTCAGAAATAAAACCTAGTAATGACAACACCACCTATTTTGATTTTATGGGTCATAAACACCTCAATGTTGTCTGTGAGCAGTGTGGTAAGATTACCGACTTTATGGATATTGATTTTTCACATATTCAAAAAGAGGCGGCAGAACAAACCGACTATAATATTACAAAAACGCAATTTTTGATTTATGGTATTTGTCCTGAATGCCAGTTAAAAAATAAAGAAAGCTGACAGGCTTTTTTTATTTTGTTTAGAATTATTCTAAATAAACTTGACTTTTTTATTTATAACGATTATAATTAAATTATAGTTAATTAGAACGGTTATAAAAAGGAGTCGATCATGAAAGTCATCCATTGGTTAAAGAAAAATCCCAAAATGTTAAAAACTTTACTGTGTTTAAGTCTTATTATCATAGGTTTTGTTGTGCAGTCTTATCTCCCAAATGTTGGAACCCTTGTATTAATTTTAGCTTTCATCGTTGGTGGTTATGATTCTGCCAAGGAAGGTTTCCTAGACTTAGTGGAAAATCATCATTTAAACGTTGATATTCTCATGTTTTTAGCAGCGATAGGTGCTGGGATAATCGGTTACTGGCTTGAAGGGGCTATCCTCATCTTTATTTTCTCTCTATCTAATAGTTTGGAAGAATTAGCCATGGAAAAAAGTAAGAATGCCATTTCAGCATTAATGTCTTTAACACCTGATGTGGCTAGAAAGCTTGAAACTGATGGCACTGTTATAGAAGTAGCAACAGATTCTTTAAAAATTGGTGATATCGTTCAGGTTAGAAAAGGCGAAGCTGTTCCTATTGATGGAACTTTAACAAGTGATTTTGCTCTTGTTGATGAATCAATGGTGACAGGAGAGCCCATTTCAGTTGAAAAATATCAAGGCGATAGTCTTATCGGTGGAACAATCAACTTAGAAAGTCAGATCACAATGACTGTGACAGTTGAAAATAAAGATACTCTCTTTGCTAAAATTGTTAGTCTGGTTGAAGAAGCGCATGAGAATAAAAGTAAAACGGCGAGTTTCATTGAAGGACTTGAAGACAATTATGTTAAAGCAGTTCTCCTTTTGGTACCAATCTTTATCCTTGCTAGTCATTTCATCTTTGGTTGGGAGTGGCTGGATAGTTTCTATCGTGGCATGATTCTATTGACTGTGGCTTCACCTTGTGCTCTTGTGGCGAGTTCAACGCCAGCCACCCTGTCAGCTATTAGCCGTGCAGCACAAAGTGGCCTCATCGTTAAAGGTGGCGATATTATCGATCGTATGGGTGACATTAGTGTGGTCGTTATGGATAAGACGGGTACACTGACTAAGGGCTTGCCAAGTGTCGTTCATACTGAGATTCTTTCAGAAGAAATCCTTGTCAACCAAGTTGTGAAAACCGTTGAAGCAACTAGTACTCACCCCATTTCATCTGCCTTGTTGGAGTATACTAAAACAGTTGAAATCCTTTCCTTAGATGACCTAGAAGATGTGACAGGTAAAGGTTTTAAAGCCAGCTATCAGGGTGATGTTTGGCGTATTGGTAAAAAATCCTTTATCCTAGAAGCTATCGAAGAACTACCAAAAGAGCTTGCAAAAACGATTGAAAAAGAAGAAAAAGAAGGAAAAACCCTTGTTTTTGTTAGCTGCAATCAAGAATTGATGGGTTTTTATAGCCTCTTTGATGAGATAAAAGAAGAAAGTCGTTTAGCCATTTCACAACTACAAGCCATGGGTATTAAAACCATCATGCTGACAGGTGATAATGAAAAAACAGCGCAACATATTGCTAGTCTTCTTGGGATTGACCACGTCATCGCCAATTGTCTTCCACAAGATAAAACAGCAGCTATTAAGACATTAAAAGAAAAACATCATGGTGTAGCCATGGTGGGAGATGGGATAAATGACGCCCCAGCTCTTGCACTAGCCGATGTTAGTTATGCTATTGGCGCAGGTAGTGATATCGCCATTGAAAGTGCTGATAGTGTCATCATGGATGATTTGACTAGATTACCGTTTTCTATTGCCTTGTCACGAAAAATGAAAACCGTGATTAAAGAAAATATTATTTTTGCTCTTTCTGTTATTCTGATATTGATTTTAGCTAATGTCTTTCAATTAGTAACCTTACCACTTGGCGTGGTTGGCCATGAAGGTAGTACAATTCTAGTGATTTTAAATGGTCTTCGTCTTTTAAGAACAACTCCATTTCTTGCAACTTTCAAAGTAAAAGGATATAATGTAAAAAAACCTGAAAGAGAGTTTGTATGATTTATTTTGTTGTTGGTTTATTGGCAGTATTTTCTATTGTAAAGATTATTAGTTTTATGATGTTAACGAAAAATATCAAGCCAACTCAGGAAGATATTGCTGCTGCTAAAAAAAGACTAGCAGAAGAACAATCAAAAAAAGACCATAAAGATGAAGAAGATGATGATGATTTTGATTTTTAAACACACAAAAAGCCCTTGTTCAAAGGGCTTTTAATTGTTTTAAAGTGTTTTTAGCTGACCACGGAAATCTTCAATAGTTTCATAACCTTTTTCAGCCATAATGGCTTTTAATTCATTAGTAATGCGTTCGAAAATAGCAACGCCTTCTTGGTGAAGAGCAGTTCCCACTTGAACCATGCTAGCACCACAAAGGATGTGTTCAAAAGCGTCACGACCAGTTTTGACACCACCAGTTCCAATAATTTTAATGGAAGGGTTAAGACGCTTATAAAAGGCATGGACATTAGCTAGAGCTGTTGGTTTGATATAATCACCGCCGATACCACCAAAACCATCTTTTGGTTTAATCACGACAGTTTCATCAGAAATGACTAAGCCATTACCAATTGAATTAACACAGTTGACAAAAACAAGTGGAAATTGATTGAAGATAGCAGCCGCCTGATCAAAGTGAACAATATCAAAGTATGGTGGCAATTTGACACCAAGTGGTTTGGTATAATATGAGAAAGCTTCTGACAAGAGTTTTTCTGTTGCTTCAAAATCATAAGCGATTTGAGGTTTACCAGGAACATTTGGACAAGAAAGATTGAGTTCAACCAAGCCTTGATAGTCACTGTCTTGTACTTTTTTCAAGATAAGATGTGTTTCATCTGGCGATAAACCAACTAATGAGAGAAAATGTGGTTTGTTGTCTGGATTTTTTTCAAGTTCAGTCACATACTCTAAGTAGTAGTCAATACCAAGATTTGGTAGCCCCATCGAATTAATTGAGCCTAAGTCGGTGTCGAAATAACGAGGTTCAGGATTTCCGGCTCTTTCATTTAGCGTTCCTGTTTTGGTGACAAATGAGCCAGCCATTGACGCATCAATATCAGCTAGTTCTTTTCTGGTGTAGCAATGAATACCAGCAGCATTCATCAAGCAGTTTGAAAAATGAAAGGTTCCAACAGTGGTAGCGGTAGATGTCATAGTAGCCTCCAAAAATGATTTTTACTATTGTACCATGTGAGAATAAGTCTAAGCAAGTGTAAACAGTGTTTTCAAGTTTTTTCTTTCTTTTAGTAGATTTTTTCACAAATTTTTTGTAAAATAGAAAAGGTAAATCAATGACAATCGTCAAAATTTTAAAGGAGAATGTTAAATGGCAAAATTAGTATTTGCACGTCATGGTGAATCACTTTGGAACAAGGCTAACCTCTTTACAGGTTGGGCAGATGTAGACCTTTCAGAAAAAGGTGTTGAACAAGCTATTGAAGCTGGTAAATTAATCAAAGAAGCAGGTATTGAGTTTGATATCGTCTTCACATCAGTTCTTAAACGTGCAATTAAAACAACTAACTTAGCACTTGAAAGTGCAGACCAATTATGGTTGCCTGTTGAAAAATCATGGCGTTTAAATGAACGTCACTATGGTGGCTTAACTGGTAAAAACAAAGCAGAAGCAGCAGAAGAATTTGGTGATGAACAAGTTCATATCTGGCGCCGTTCATACGATACCTTACCACCATTAATGTCAAGAGATGATGAACATTCAGCACATACTGATCGTCGTTATGCTTTATTAGACGATAGCGTTATTCCAGATGCTGAAAACTTGAAAGTAACTTTAGAGCGTGCTTTACCATTCTGGGAAGATAAAATTGCACCAGCGCTTAAAGAGGGCAAAAATGTTTTCGTTGCAGCTCATGGTAACTCAATTCGTGCCCTTGTAAAACACATCAAACAATTATCAGATGATGAGATTATGGGCGTTGAAATTCCAAACTTCCCACCACTTGTTTTTGAATTTGATGACAAGTTAAATGTACAAAAAGAATATTATCTTGGGAAATAAAATATAAAATTCTTAATAAATAGTCTAGGCATTTGCCTAGACTATTTATTTTCTTAAAAAACATTGTGAAAAATATTGCTATCTATATGTAGAATTGTTATAATAATAGAATAATTTTAGAAAATTAGTAGAAGTGAGGTAAACATGGAGACACCAGAGGTAATATTAGAAAAAACAATAACAATTGGAGCACATAAAATTCATAAAACTTTTCTACAAAAAGCTATTCTTGGTTTTATTGGTGGTGCTATGATTAGTTTAGGCTACCTTCTTTATGTCAGAGTTGCAGCTAGTGGCATTGAAAGTCTTGGTGCTTTTGCTGGATTTGTTGGTGCTAGTGTTTTTCCCATTGGATTAATCGTTATTCTACTA
Organism: Streptococcus zalophi; assembly: GCF_016481285.1. Taxonomy (GTDB): domain Bacteria; phylum Bacillota; class Bacilli; order Lactobacillales; family Streptococcaceae; genus Streptococcus; species Streptococcus zalophi. The sequence goes on along the minus strand of NZ_JAENBP010000001.1, from coordinate 10,826 downwards.
GCTGGTGGTGAACTTATTACAGGGAACATGATGGCTGTTTCTGCCGCTTTTTTTGCTAAAAAAATCTCAATTAAAGATTTGGTAACTAATTGGCTTGTCATTACAATTTTTAATGTGATTGGTGCGGTATTTGTTGCTTATGTTTTTGGTCATCTAGTTGGTTTAACGGCATCAGGTATTTATCAAACGGAAGTGATTGAAGTTGCCCATGCTAAATTATCAGCAACTCCTCTACAAGCTTTTTTATCAGGCATTGGTTGTAATTGGTTTGTTGGTTTAGCACTATGGCTATGTTACGGGGCTAAAGATGCTACTGGAAAAATTCTTGGTACTTGGTTTCCTGTTATGACTTTTGTTGCTATTGGCTTTCAACATAGCGTAGCGAATGCTTTTGTGATTCCTGCCGCTATTTTTGAAGGGGCTGCTAACTGGAGTGATTTTTTAAGCAATTTTATTTTTGTTTATCTAGGTAATATTATCGGTGGTGCTATTTTTGTCTCCTTATTTTACTATCTTGTTTATCATAAAAAGTCATCAAAATAACAATAAGAAATGTTAATTTTTTAAAATAGAAAAATCTGTTACGAGCAGGTTTTTTTTATTAAATTATGATAAAATAAGAGTCAGAGTTTTAGAAAGTAGAGTATGATATGGCAGATAATCAACGTCCAACGAGAAAAAATCGTGTCAAAGTAGGAAAAGTAGTTGCTAATCGCATTAACCTACTTTTTTTCATCATTGTTTTTTTATTTATCATTTTGATTTTACGTTTGGCTGATATGCAGTTGATTAACAAGGAATTCTATACTTCAAAAATCACGGCTTTAACGACTTATACAGTAACAACCTCCAATCCAAGAGGACAAATTTATGATGCTAATGGTGTTCCTCTTGCTAAAAATAATATCAATGAAGTTGTTGCCTACACAAGAAATTACACCTCAACAGCACAAGAAATTAGAGAAACGGCACAAAAATTATCTGACTATGTGACAATATCTGATGTTACAGTATCAGAACGCGATAAAAAGGATTACTACCTAGCACTACCTAGTAACTACCAAGACATCTATGAGACATTATCAGACGATCAAAAATATGATGAATTTGGCAATAAATTAGCTGAATCGGTTATCTATAAAAATGCAGTAGATGCTGTAGCTGAAAATCTTATTACTTTTTCAGATGAAGAATTAAAAGTGGTTTCTCTCTTTTCACAAATGAATGCCACTCCAACTTTTAACACTTCCTTCTTAAAAACGGATGCTATCACTCCTAAAGAAATAGCTATGGTTGCTAGCAATCAATCAAAATTACCAGGTATTTCTATACAATCAACTTGGGATAGGATGGTTTCTGATAATTCGCTAGCTGATGTTATTGGTACCATTTCTACTGAAAAAACAGGTTTACCTGCTGAAGAGTTAGATGACTATCTTAAAAAAGGTTACTCCTTAAATGACCGCGTTGGGACAAGCTATCTTGAAAAATCTTATGAAGATTATTTACAAGGTAAACGTACCACAAGACAAATCGTTGTCAATAAAAAAGGTCAAGTGGTTAGTGATAATATTGAGACACAAGGTCAACAAGGTAATAATCTTAAATTAACTGTTGATTTAAAATTTCAAGAAGGTGTTGAAGATATCTTAAAACGGTATTTTGATTCTGAACTAGCTCTTCAAAACACCCAAAATTCTGAAGGTATTTATGCGGTCGTTTTAGATGTTGATACAGGTGCTATTTTATCGATGGCTGGTTATCAGCACGATATCAAAACAGGGAGTTTACAAAAAAATGCTTTGGGGACCATTACCGAAGTTTTTACTCCAGGTTCAGTCGTAAAAGGGGCAACTATTTCAGCAGGCTTTGAGCATCAAGTTATTGCAGGGAATCAGACTCTTTTTGATCAAGCCATTCAATTAGCTAATTCAGTTCCTATAAAATCATGGTTTACTACTAATCCTCTGCCAATCACGGCTAGCCAGGCGTTAGAGTATTCCTCAAATACCTATATGGTGCAAGTGGCTCTTAAAATCTTAGGTCAAGAATATGTACCAGGAATGGTTCTAACAACTGATAATACCAAAGAAGCTATGATTAAATTACGTGAGTCGTTTGCTCAATACGGATTGGGTGTTAGTACAGGTATTGATTTACCGGGAGAGTCTTCTGGTTTTATTCCTGAAGAATTTGATGTTGCCAATTACTTAACAGAAAGTTTTGGCCAGTTTGATAACTATACCACTATGCAATTAGCTCAATATGCAGCAACAGTTGCAAATGGTGGTAATCGTCTTGCACCTCATCTTGTTGAGGGTATTTACCAGCAAGAAAGCAATGGGGAATTAGGTGAATTAATTGAAAGTATTCAACCAAAATCTTTAAATACAGTTGCTATCTCACCTGAGGAAATGGCGATTATTCAAGATGGCTTTTTCCAAGTGGTTAATAGTGATTCTCAGCTTTCAACAGGTCGTAAAATTGGTCAAGGAGCTAATGTTAGCATCTCAGCAAAAACGGGAACTGCAGAAAGTTATGTGAAAGATAAAGATGGCAAACTTGTTTATACATCAAACTTAAATGTTGTTGCCTATGCTCCTAGTGATAATCCAAAAATTGCTGTGGCAGTTGTTTTACCCCACGAATCGGACTTAACTGGAACTGTTAGTCATGATATTACCCGAGATATTGTTAATCTTTATCATTCAATGAATCCCATGAACTAGAAAGGATGGTTAGTGTGCTCTATCCAACACCTATCGCTAAGTTGATAGATAGTTTCACAAAATTACCAGGAATTGGTATTAAAACGGCAACTCGTTTAGCCTTTTATACTATTTCAATGGCAGATGAAGATGTTAATGATTTTGCCAAAAACTTATTAGCTGCCAAAAGAGAATTAACTTATTGTTCTATATGCGGCAATTTAACTGATGGCGAAATTTGTGAGATTTGTCAAGACAAAACCAGAGATCAAAGTATTATTCTTGTTGTCGAAGAAAGTAAAGACATTTCTTCAATGGAAAAAATTCAAGAGTATCATGGCCTTTATCATGTCTTACATGGCCTTATCTCCCCTATGAATGGCATTGGTCCTGATGACATCAATCTTAAAAGATTGATTACTCGTCTTATGGATAGTCAGGTTGGCGAAGTTATTATCGCCACCAATGCTACTGCAGATGGTGAAGCAACAGCTATGTATTTATCTCGTGTGTTAAAACCAGCTGGCATTAAGGTAACACGTTTGGCCCGTGGTCTAGCAGTTGGTAGTGATATTGAGTATGCAGATGAAGTAACGCTTTTAAGTGCTATTGAAAATCGAACAGAAATATAGAAGGTGACTCATGAAAAAAGAAACATTACTATTATTATATGGTGGTCGTTCAGCTGAAAGAGAAGTTTCAGTATTGTCAGCAGAAAGCATCATGCGAGCAATTGACTATAATCAATTCTTCGTGAAAACATTTTTTATCACTAAAGACGGTGACTTTATCAAAACACAAGAATTTGATGAAAAACCAAGTGATAAAGAAAAACTGATGACAAATGACAGTGTTCTTCTTAATCAAAAAATCAAACCAAGTGATATATATGAAGAAAATGCGGTTGTTTTTCCTGTCCTACATGGTCCTATGGGAGAAGATGGTTCAATTCAAGGCTTTTTAGAAGTTTTAAAAATGCCTTATGTTGGAACAAATGTTCTTTCTTCTAGTGTTGCTATGGATAAAATTACGACCAAATATGTCTTAAAAGCAGCTAATATTCCTCAAGTTGATTTTGTACCAGTCATGGAAGGTGAAGTGATTGATGATAAAATTCATCAGATTGAAACAGAATTGAACTATCCAGTCTTTGTCAAACCAGCCAATATGGGTTCAAGTGTGGGAATTTCAAAAGCAGAAAATCATGAAGAACTAAGACAAGCTCTTTTCTTAGCCTTTAAATACGACAGTCGTGTTTTAGTAGAACAAGGTGTTGTTGCTAGAGAAATTGAAATTGGTCTTCTAGGAAACAGAGCTGTTAAATCAACCCTCCCTGGTGAAGTGGTAAAAGATGTTGCTTTTTATGATTATGATGCCAAATACATTGATAATAAAATTACGATGGCAATTCCTGCTAAATTAGATGATGCTAGTATCACAAAAATGCGTTCCTATGCTGAAACAGCCTTTCGTGCTATTGGTGGCTGTGGACTCTCACGCTGTGATTTCTTTTTAACAAATGATGGTCACATCTATCTTAATGAATTAAATACCATGCCAGGGTTTACCCAGTGGTCAATGTATCCTCTTTTGTGGCAAAATATGGGACTTAGCTATAGTGATTTGATCAAAGAACTTGTTTTGCTTGCTAAAGAGATGTTTGAAAAACGAGAAGACCATCTGATTTAAAATATGCTATAATAAAAGAGCTAATTAGCTCTTTTTTAATAGGAGAAATACATGAAATTAAAAATACATGAAATCGCACAAGTAGTAGGTGCAAAAAATGATATTAGTCAATTGAAAGATAGCTTAATCAATAACATCGAATTTGATAGTCGTCTTATCAAAGAAGGGGACCTCTTTTTACCTCTAAAAGGTAATCGTGATGGACATGACTTTATACCAATTGCTTTTCAAAATGGTGCCCTTGCAACATTTAGTGAAAAAGAAGTCGATTATCCTCATATACTAGTGTCTGATACGCTTCTTGCTTTTCAAGAATTGGCAAAATACTATTTGGAAAAAATGACTGTGTCAGTTATTGCCGTCACAGGATCAAATGGTAAAACAACCACCAAAGATATGATTGCAACTGTACTTGAAAGTACTTATAAAACCTATAAAACACAAGGGAATTATAATAATGAGATTGGTCTTCCTTATACGATTTTACATATGCCTGACACCACTGAAAAATTAGTGCTTGAAATGGGTCAAGATCATCTTGGAGATATCCACCTTCTCTCTCAAATTGCAAAACCTGATATTAGTGTTGTCACTCTTATCGGAGAAGCTCATCTTGCCTTTTTTGGAAGTCGAGATAAAATTGCTGAAGGGAAACTTCAAATTGTTGATGGGATGAAAGACAATGGTCTTTTAATTGTGCCAAATGATCCACTCATTAAACCTTTTATACCAAATAACCAAGAAATCATTTTCTTTGGCGAAGAAACACCATTGACAGTTCATCACTTGAAAGAATATAAGGATTATTTGACCTTTAGTCTTGATTTTATTGACGGAGACATTTACCTTCCTGTCACTGGTAAATATAATGCAACAAATGCCATGATAGCAGCCTATGTTGCTAAGAGACTTGGTGTCTTACAAGAAAATATTAAATCATCCTTAAAAAATCTTGTTCTCACAAAAAATCGAACACAATGGAAGAAAGCTAAAAATGGTGCAGATATATTAAGTGATATCTACAATGCTAATCCAACGGCCATGCATCTTATTCTAGAAACTTTTTCTAGCCTTCCCAACCAAAAAAATGGAAAAAAAATAGCCGTTTTAGCGGACATGAAAGAACTTGGTGAGGCTTCAAAAAAAATGCATGAAGCAATCATTACAAGCCTTAATCCAGATCAGATTGATGTTGTTTATTTTTACGGTGAAGACATTTATCCTCTTTACCAATTGGCTAAAGAAAAATTCTCAACAGAAAAATTAGCTTTTTTTAAGAAAGATAATACTGTTGATGACATATCTCAACTTATTAAACGTCTTCAAGACATCATAGAACCTCAAGATCAAATCTTGTTTAAGGGTAGTAATTCAATGAATTTAGAAAAAGTTGTTGATAGAATATAAAAATAGAAGTAATTGAGTTCATTAATTGAATGTTAGCCACTTTTTACAGTATCACTTTTTAGTGAATAACTGTGGAAAGTGGTTTTTAATATATTATTATATTGACATCTCTCATTTAAAAAGGATATAATGGAATTGAAAACGTTAACATATATTGTGTTAGCTTAAAAAAATAAAGGGGTAATTTAATGGGAAAAAGATCTAAAGAATTATTTGATAAACGTCATCGCTTCTCGATAAGACGTTTATCAGTTGGAACAGCATCTGTGATGATTGGCTGTGTTTTGTTTGGTGGTCAACTAGTTTTAGCAGATGAAACACAAGCTCCGTCTGAAAACTCAACAGTAATTGAAGAAGTAATTCTTGAAGAGACTTCTGTCAATTCAAATCATATTGCAACCGATCAAGTATCTGATGATGTAGAAACAAATTCAGAAACTACAATTGAACAACCGTTAGCTGTTGAGGAAGATTCTAACACTTTCAGATCAAATTCTGAAAATGAAGGTGTTACTGAAAATGAAGAAGTAGCTACTGAATCCAATTCAGAAAATGATGAAACAACAACTGCTGAACGTCCAATTGTTGAACTTGAAGTGGATAGTATTGGCCGTTTGTATGAAGAAAATAAGGTTGTTTCAGTTGATAATCAACGCGTTGATAGCAGTAATAATAATAGAATTGACTTAGATGAACATCTTGATACTGTTAAGGCGTTAAATGATGCAACTGTTTATATGGAATTGAAATTAGATTCTAATTCAGGATTTAAGAGTCTTTTTTCTGCGTCAAGTACCAATTATGTTAATAATTATCTTACACTATATTCCAATGCGGGTGTTATTGGTGTAGAAGGTAGAAATGGCAATACTCAATTTTATGGTAGACCAACTGCCAATAATCAAAAATTGATTGCCGGAGAGTGGAACTCAGTTGCAATGACTATTAATTCAGCAAGTGATGCAACTGCTAAATTAACAGTTTATGTTAATGGTGAGTTAGCTTATTCTGATCAACATTCTGCAAAATTTATTAAAGATTTAATTGGTGTGAATCGTTTACAGGTTGGGGCAACACCTCGTTTAAATGATTTGAAATGGGGAGCACCTTTTGATCTTAAAAATTTAACAATTTTTAATAGAGCCCTAACGGCTGAAGAAGTTGCCAAAAGATCTGCTATTTTTAAACGTGACGTTTATCCTGAACGATTAACTGATGAAATGAAAGTCTCTGAAGATGTCACCGTATTTGAAAGTGGTAAAAATGGTCAAAGAGCAGCTGATGGCATTTTTAGCTATCGTATTCCTGCATTGTTAACAACCAAAAACGGTACTTTAATTTCAGCAGCTGATGCAAGAGAAACTCATCACAGCGACTGGGGTAATATTGGAATTACTATTAGAAGAAGTACTGATCAAGGAGCTACTTGGAGTAATCGCATTGATGCTATTAATATCAGGGACAATCCTAGAGCAGCTAACCGTAGTCAACAATCACCAGTAACCATTGATTCCGTTTTAGTGCAAGATCCTTTTAATGATCGTATCATCTTAATTTATGATATGTTTTTAGAAGGTCAAGCTATTCATAGTTTACCAGCAAATAAAGCAAGTTATGAAGCCCCTTATGTCACAGTTGAAGGAAAGAGTTATCGTGCCTTATATCGTACTGATAATCAAGGTGAATCAGGAATTTACACTATTCGTGAAAATGGAAAAGTCTATTCACCAACTAATGTAGAGACACAATACAGTGTAAAATTAGAATCTGATCAAGCTGCCAAAGCATCAATAGGTGATATTTACCAAAATAACGAATTAATAGGTAATATCTTCTTTACGACCAATAAAACGAGTCCATTTAGAGCAGCTAAAGCAAGTTATTTGTGGATGCAGTACAGTGAAGACGATGGTTTGACTTGGTCAAATCCAAAAGATATTACTCCAATGGTAACCAATGATCAAATGAAATTCCACGGAGTGGGTCCTGGTGCTGGTATTGTTTTAAAACATGGAGATCATAAAGGACGTATCATTGTTCCAACCTACTCAACCAATTATGCAGCACCTAATCATTTAACCTCACAATCTTCTCGCGTCATTTATTCTGATGATCATGGTGAAACTTGGCAGATGGGTGGTTCACCAAATGATGATAGAACCTTATCAAATGGGACTACCATTCACTCTTTAACAATGAGTCAATCTGCTGAGCAATTAACAGAATCAACAGTTGTTGAACTAGATAGTGGTGCTTTGAAGTTATTTATGCGTAATCCTTCTGGACGTGTTAAGGTGGCGACAAGTACTGACAGTGGACAAACTTGGCATGATTTAAAAGCAATACCAGAAGTGGTTGATGTGTATGTGCAACTCTCAGCTGTTCATACTCATCATAATGATAAAGAATATATTATTCTTTCAAATGCCAACGGTCCAGCAAGAGCAAACGGCTATCTTAGAGTGGCAGAAGTGTTACCTAATGGTGAATTGAACTGGGTAAACCATAAAATTTTACAAAAAGGAGACTATGCCTATAATTCCCTTACTAAAATGGGTGAAAATAGCTATGGTATTTTGTTTGAGCACAGTGAACCAGGGTATAATGCTTACAGTTTACATTTTAAATCCTTTAATATGGAATATGCGTTGGCACAAACTGAGCCTATTGTTCAAGTTCAATCTATTGAGAAGTTAGATGATTACCATTTCCGTCTCAACTTTGATAAGAGCATCTGGGCTTTGAGACCTGAAAATCTTCTTTTAGAAGATAATCGTACTGCTTATTTTGTCTCTCAGGACAGTCCAACATCATTAATTTATAGTATTGCTTCTGAGGATTGGGGCAAATCATTGAAGAAAACCATTCCTACAGCAATTATCAATGTGAATAAAATTGATGTTGATATCTCAGGCATTCTTCCTAGTGCAAGCACTGAAAATGTTAATGCTTATGATATTGCTAGACGTGTTAATAATGTAACAGCTAAAAGAATTGGATACAATAAAGCCTTGATTAACTATGCTCCATATGAAGGTGCTGACTATTACTTTGTCAATCGTCTAAATGTTGAGACACAAAAAGTTGAAAACTTTAGATCATTTGAAAATCATTTTAATGACAACACTCTTCAAGCTAATCATAATTATATTTACAATGTTGTTGCTGTTAAAAATAATAAGCTAAGTGTAAATTCATTAGATGTTACTGTCTCAGCACTTCAAGAATTTATGGATGATCGTGATCCAGCTATTGAATATGGTTCAGCTTTTGGTAATTGGAGTGATGCTCAACTTTATGGTGGCACAGAAAAATATGCCGATATTACAGGCAATACAACCCTTACAAAAGATGATTATACTGCTAAAGTCAACTTTGTAGGTAAAGGTATTGAAATATATGGTATTAAGAGTCCAGATCTTTCAACTGCTACCGTTAAAATTGATGGCATTGATCGTGGTATGATTGATTTCCATAAAGTTGGTGCTAAAGAAAGTGGTATTTTAATCGCTCAATTTAACGACCTAGAAGATGGCTATCATACTTTAGAAATAATAGTAAATAATAATGCTGCTTCAAGAACAGGTGCGCGTGACAAAATATCTCTTGACTCCTTTAGAATTATTTCGGGTGCTCCAAATGCACCAGAGCGCTTAGATGATCGTGATCCACGAATTCAATATGGATCAGCATTTAGTAACTCATCGGATCCTCAACTCTACAAAGCGACTGAAAAAATTGCTGATATCACACAAAATGTGGCTATCCCTGCTGAAAATGCAACGTTGACGTTAACATTTGAAGGAACAGGTATTAGAGTATTTGGTAATAAAGCAACCAACTTAGGGGAAGCTCTTGTCACTATTGATGGTAATCAGATGGATTCTCTTGTTTTCTTTAAACAAGCGGGAAATCCTGAAAAACGAGCTTTAATCGGTGAATACACAGGTCTAGACAATGGGTCTCATACCATCACTATTCGAGTGAATCCTAATGCCACAATGGCGAATAAGAAAATTAGTCTTGATTCTTTTGAGATTCTAAAACCTCAAGCATCACCAATTCTTTCACCAAACCTTATTGATGTTGCTGAGGATGAAGATCATGTCTTGCTTGTCATGGAACCAGGTGATTGGCAAAGTATTAAACTTATCATTGATAATATCACTGATCCAATTGTTTTAACAAAAACAGCTGATTTGAATTTACAAGACTCATTAGGAAATGTTGTAGAAAAAGTTTCTGATACCTATTGGAATATTGCACTACCAACAGATCTTAACCGTGAACAAGTATTAAATATTAAGGCAATTGCACATTATTCTCATGGTGATAGTAACCCAGCTATTGCACGTATAGCTTCAAGAGAACCTGAAGTGAAGTACTATCAAGTATCACTTAAATCAGTTTTAAAAGATGGTACAGTGCTTTCAGAAACAACTGTTCTAAATAATTTAACAACTGGTTCTAACTATGATATTACTAGTCAAGCACCTGAACAATTTATCGAACATGGTGGTAAGAGATACTTCCGTGAATCTGTTTCCAATAATGTTACAGGTACAATAGCTGATCAAAATATTGTTGTCGTCTATACTTATATAGAAGCTATAAACAACATTCCAGATAGTGCTCCAACTACAGAAGATAAACCATCTATTGAATTTACAAATGGCAGTGGTACTGTTAATGAAGACAAACCATCTATTACCTTTACAAATGGCTCAAGTGTTGTTAATGACATACCAGAACTAGCCTTCTCAACAGAAAAACGTGAATTAAAAGATGATGCGTCAGGTGTTTTGGTTCAACTAGAAGTCGGTGAAATAGCTCATATTTCTGGTATCAGTGTTGACCATAAAGAAACTCAAGATCCAAACACACCAAATGTGCTAAAAGATCAAGACTATGATCTCTTTGACATCTCACTTGTTGATGCTAAAGGTGAAGCTATTAGCCCGCTTAAAGACACACTTGTTATCATGCCAATTGATGATGGTAAAGTCGTTGAAAAAGTGGTTT